>NZ_CP036425.1:0-1430389 GCF_007747445.1 Poriferisphaera corsica | reverse complement strand
ATCCGTGTTTTGCGTTTGAGATTCGTGTTGAGGCTTTTCAACAGTCTCTATAGCATCACGCGTATTTGATTCTGCTTCGGCTTTATTAGCCGTTGACTCACTAGGCCTTGATTCTTTTGTTGCACTGCTGAGTGATTGTTTAAAATTGGTCGTATCAGCATTATCCGCATTCTTTCGAGAAGAAGTACGTGGTGCATCTTTCATAGCGACGCGTGGGGTATCAAGTGTTTGAAGTAGTGTTTTCATGATCCGTGCCCTTTATTGCCCTTGTGCTAATTGACCGCGTGTGCGGATGCGTTCAATAATCTGCTTAGCCTGATCGATTTCTGCTGGTGATTTAAATTCTCTAAGAACGCCTGCAGATTTTGTGCTACCCATCGCGTTGAGATAGTCAACAATATCGTTGAGCTTGTCTTCCATAAGCATCTGCTGCATGATCTGTTTGGCTTGCTTTGAAGGGATCTTTGTAAACATCGTAACAGTACGTTGGAAATCTTCGTCACTATTGCCGTTTGCATAACGAATACGATCTTGTTCGAGTGTGTCGCGATCTTCTTTAAGCTTCTTTTTTTGCTGCTCAATAATCTGTTTATCAACCTGGATACGTCGTTCAAGATCTTTGATTTCACGGGTCAATCGAGCGTATTGTTCCATCGCCACTTCAGCTGATGCTTGGGAACGGCCGAGATACTGATCAAAAGATTGAGAGCCATTGGAAGCACTCTGCAGACGCAGCGCTTCCTGTAATTGTTCGTCTGCTTTTTGCGCCTCGGCAAACTGTGTCTCTTCTTGATTCGCTTGATCTTCGATGGTGAGCTTGAAGATCTCAACAGCATTATCAAAACGTTCACGATTAAGACGACCGGATGCTGCCAGCCAGCCCATACCTGCCAACAAAAGAACCATATGAGCCAGTAGAAGCGCGACAACAATGAAGCGGATTGATCGAATCATACATTACCTCCCATCGCCATAACGCGTGCGTATTTCTGGGTGGCAATCTCATCGAGTTCAGCTGTTTCGCGCTTATTTTCTGCCGCAATCCATTCCGCTTTCTGTTTATCTCGGAGTAACTCAAGCGCTTTGCGCTTTTTGGTTGCTTCGAGCAATTTTTCGCGGGCGATCAGAATGTGTTGTTCCAACTCAGCCATCTTGTTAACGATCTGATGGCCACGCATCGTGGTTTGGCCGCTATAACTTGCAAACTCAGCAACACGGCTGATTTCAACTTTACCAAGAAGACTTTGACCAAGCTGATGCTTGGACTGTGAAATAGTTTGCTGCATCCTGCGGAGTTCATCTTCGAAGATCATCCGTGATCGTAGAAGACGCGCGAGATCTCTCTGACACAGTTCTTCTTCCGAAGCACGGTGCTTAAGTAGTACATCAAGTTTGAAACGAAAACGGGGCATTGCCCAATTCCTCTTTCTGTGGTGGCCGGATCCTCCGACTACCGATTCTTTCATCAATGCTTCAGGCTCTCACCTCTGAAGCGTCCTCACTGATTAGCTTGGCATCTGCATGTTCGTTTGCATGCCAAGCTGTTGTTGTGCAAGCTGTTGGCGGGCTGAATCCATATTACTATTCAGCGCTAAGAGCATTGCACGTGTTCTTTCAAAGTTGCTGAGTTCCGGATCAAAATCACGTGTTTGTTGAAGCACACGATCGATGGCCGGCTTGCAGGCGATTGCAAGATCAAAGTCGGGGTTTGAACCAGGTGTGTAGGCGCCGATATTGAGGAGATCCTCGACCTGTGCGTATGACGACAGGAGCTTGATGATCTCGCGGCGAGCTTTCTGGTGATCGAGCATGGTCACATCATCCATCACACGGCTAACAGAACCAAGCACATCAATAGCGGGATAATGGCCTTGCTCGGCAAGTTTGCGAGAAAGCTGAATATGACCGTCAAGAATACCTCGGCATGCATCGGCAACTGGCTCGGTCATATCTTCACCTTCAACGAGGATCGAATATAGGCCAGTGATGGAGCCTTTATTTGTGCGGCCTGATCGTTCGAGCAGACGAGGCAACATCGCGAATACGCTTGGCGGAAAGCCTTTGGTGGTTGGTGGTTCACCGGCTGCGAGGCCGACTTGCCTTTGGGCTTGGCAGAAGCGTGTGACAGAATCCATAATCATTAGCACGTCTAAACCTTGATCACGGAAGAATTCAGCAATCGCTGTGGCGACCAAAGCTGAGCGAATGCGAACAAGCGCAGGCTCGTCACTGGTGGCGACAACAACGACTGATCGTGCTAAACCTTCAGCCCCAAGAATCCCTTCAACAAAATCTTTTACCTCACGGCCACGTTCACCAACGAGTGCGATCACACTCACGTCTGCTGCGGTATGCTTTGCCATCATGCCGAGCAAAGTTGATTTACCCATACCCGGTCCGGCAAAAACACCCACACGCTGGCCACGACCAACCGACATCATGGTATCGACAGCTCGAACGCCAGTCGCGAGAGGTTCGTCAATACGAGGACGATCAAGTGGATCGACCGGTTTGGGATTCAGAGGCCGAGCGACCGTATCACCGACAGGACCGAGATGATCGATTGGACGGCCTAAGCCATCCAAGACACGACCTAATAAAGCTTCACCAACACGCACATACTGAGCAAACTGTGTCGCAATCACACGATCACCACGTTTCACACCTGTCAGCTCACCAAACGGCATCACAATCGTGACATCTTCATCAAATCCGACAACTTCACCTTCCAGCACGAATGATGATTGTTGACGACCTCCACGTGGTGTTATACGAACCATCGAGCCAATCGGGACGGGTAAATCAGCAACACGAAGCGCAAGTCCGCGCACTTCGACAACTGTGCCGCGCAATTCTAGCGGGGCAGCAGCCTCCAACATCTCGATTTGCTGAGATAAAACCGTCATACTTGGTACTTCTAGCAAATGGCGCGCCAAACAACCTAATTGCACCAATTAAATGCGCAAAAAATTCGTTTCACAAATAATTCGATCGATCCGCCCTACCCTTGCAATGGATCAGTTGCAGACTCATCTTCAACTGGCTCAACCACGGGCTGCTCTTGATGGTCTGCATCTAAATCTTCTGATTGAGCCATCATTTGCTCATTCAGATAGACCGTATCTTCAGATAGATCCGGCATAACCAATTCTTCTGGTGTGATATGATTCTCAACTATGCCTGAAATATTGCTTACATCGCTGACTTCCGTCATCTCAGTCGGCATTGCGGCCTGAAGTGATTCGTCTGGAGATGGCGCTGCTTGCTCAGTTTCCATCTCGGAAACTCCAGAATTATCAAACGCGCCAATCGGCTCTTCCGGCAAGATCATGTCGATCACTCGCTCAATCTGCGTTTCGATCTGAGCATCGACTTCGCCTCGACCATATACCACCACGCAACCACCTCGCGTCACATCCTTATTTTCTACTAACTCAATATGCTTCAGATTTCGGAATTCACCCATTAAATTAGGAATTGCTTCTTCAAGAATCGGTTTATCATCCGGATTGATCTGAACCGCCACATCCATCGGACGCAAAATATATGAAAACGCATTCGCAACCTGATCAACAATCACCGTGTGATCCACCTCGATCACACGGTGCACCAATCGTTCTGCTAATTTGAGTGCAAACTCAGTCACCGCTTCGCTGGATTCGACTTCCATACGTGTGCGATACGCATCCCATTGATGAATCACATCCGCCCAAGCGGTTTGCACTTGCTGAAGTGATTCAAACTTCTGCTGAAATGCTTCGTCATAACCTTGCTGTAAACCTTGGTCATACCCTTGCTTCATGCCAGCTTGCATGCCGCGTGATTGCCCATCTTCAAAACCTTCTTGCTGCCCACGTTCAAAAGCTTCCTTCGCATCCTGAACCATCTGCCGAGCATCGGTTTCGGCTTTAGCAATAATCTCAGCGGCTTTTGCCTCGGCGCGCATACGCAATTTTGCAGCCTGCTTGTTGATGTCACTCAGATCAAGCACGACAGCCTGCTTCAAAGCCGAAATCGCGGATTCATGTTTTAGAACGCCCATATGCTCTTACCCGTCTGGAACTATATATATGTTCCGTTTATCAGTTCATGCACAGCAGATCAGACCACAACATCCGAATCGCCGCCACGACCGCTGACGATAATCTCGCCCGCATCTTCAAGCCGCCGCACGATATCCACGATACGCTGCTGAGCAGCCTCGACATCGCTGACACGTACAGGGCCCATGAATTCCATATCTTCGCCAATGAGTGTCGCAGCACGTTCGGACATATTCCCAAAGATCTTGTCTTTGAGTTCTTGCGACGCTGTCTTGAGTGCAAGTGCGAGTTCGTCGTTGTCCACTTCTTTGAGAACCGCCTGAATCCCCTTGTCGTCGACAAGCAGAATGTCTTCGAAGACGAACATGAGCCTGCGAATTTCTTCGACCAGATCCGGATCTTCTGCTTCGAGGCCTTCCATGATCGACTTTTCTGTCGTACGATCGACCAAGTTGAGCATCTCGGCCACGGTTTCTACGCCGCCAATCTTTTCGAATGACTGATTCAGCATGTTTGCCAAACGTGATTCCAAACCCTTCTCCACTTCACTAATCACCTCAGGGTTGGTCTGCTCCATATTCGCAACACGTTTGACCACCTCAATCTGCTTCGGCGTTGGCAAACCCGCTAAAATTTCGGATGCCTTGTGGAACGAAAGGTGCGAGACAATCAGCGCGATTGTTTGTGGATGCTCATCTTGAATAAACGTCAACAGGTTGCCCGCTTCCGCCTTCTGCAAAAACGAGAATGGCGTCTTGCGAACCTGCTGGCTGATCTGCTGAATAATCCGCTCGGCTTCCTTCGGATCAAGTGATTTCATCAGCAAAGAACGTGCATAATCCAGCCCTCCCTCACTTGCCCACGACTGTGCGACCGCAAGATCATAAAACTCCTGCAGCACTGAATCTCGTGTGCCTTTCGGGATATCTCCCAAACTTGCTAGCTCACGCGTCACTGATTCAACTGCTTTGCCCGGCATCGAACTCAACACATTGGCTGACGCTTCAGGATCAAGCGCAAGCAACAGGATCGCCGCTTTGCGGATGCCCGGCATCTCATTCACCGATTCTGTCACAGGTGCGCCTGCTACTGTCATCTTGTTCGTTTACCTCGTATTCAAACAACTAACCAACGATTAGTCGTCTGTCCTCACCCAGCGGCCAAAAATGTTCGCCGCCTCGTTTGGATTATTCTTAATCAAATCACTGATCTGTTCCGCGATACGCCGTGACTGCAATTCGCCTTCATCAAGCTCATAGCCAGCCATTGTTGTTTCTTGTTCATCAACTTCGCCAACCAGATCTTCCTCAGATGGCAATTCTGGTGGGATGCCTGCAAGCTCCTCTACTGTCGGCAATTTCTCTGGCTTGGTCGCGCTTCTCACCATCCATAACATCAATCCAACAGCCACAACGCCCAAAGCGATACTACCCGCATGCTTCATCACACCCAACTCAACCAATGTGCCGACCGGCCCGCCCATGCCTGATCCAGCATTCGCTGCTGCTAACACCATCGTGTCATCCATCATCGATACGCGAACATTCGCCGATTGCTGATCAGCCATATTCAATAGATTCAGCACATCTTCTTCAATCTCAGTCAACTTCGGTCCAACCAGCGGCAACAAATCCGCATCCTTCGGCTCATCCTCATTATCCGGATTTTCAATCTTCCACTTGGTCGCAAAGAAACTGCGTGGCAGCTTCACCGTTGCCGATACGCGGACAACTTCCGGAGCCCCCTTCACCACATGGCTCACTTCAGTGATCGGCCGCTCACCGTTAACCGTGTCAGATGTTTCTTCTGTTTCCTTCATCCCCGCCTGCTGCGACCCCGCAATACTCAATCCGGTATTCGATGTCACGCCCGGCTCACCTGAATCCGCAATATTTTGCCGCTCACGATTCGTTCGCTTCTCTTGTGTACTCAGCGGATCTTTATCATATGTATAAATATTTGTTTCTTTTTTCGCGATATTGTCGGTCTGAATCGAGACCTCAACTTTTGCACCTCGAAACTCAGAGACCAGATTCAAAATCTTATTCCGCAATTCTGTCTCACCACGACGGCGCTGTGCAAGAATTTCATTTGTATCAATCTCATCTACACCACCCACACGATGCGTCTCACCATTCGTTAGATCGATCACAGACACATTCGTGCTATCCATCTTCGCAAACGGCCCACTCACCACGCCTGCAATCGACTCAACCTGCTTCTTATTCAAGCGATCGTTTGCACTATCCAGAATCACACTTACCGAAGCTGTCGGCTGAATATTTGCCGCCCCAAACCCTTCCTTCGTTGGCTCACCTACCTGTACGGTCGCTGACTTAATCCCCGTCATTTTCGAAATCACAGCCGCACAAACCCGCTGCACCGCAATGCGATAGTTATTTTTGATCTGCGCTTCGGTCATCCACGCATTCTGATTTGCCTGCATCTCCAGCAATGCGGCATCCAAATCCACCTGCATGACTTCGGACATACTTAAATAAGCCAACGCATCAAGATACTTGGCCTGACTGACATAGATCATGTCGTTTTTGATTTCGTACTGGACTCCGAAGCGTTTGAGCTGCTGAGCCGCTTGAGATGTGGTTCCCAAAGGAATCCCTGTCAACCGTACCTGATCCGTTTGCCCCGACCAGATGACGATTCCCCATAAGAAGCCGACCACAATCACCAACAACGCAATAATCAGCGCCCGTTCAGCTTTATTCAAGCCGCCAAACAGTGCTGCAATCTGCGCCCAACTTCTTTTCAAGACTTCCATGTCGTGCCGGCCTCCATGCCGTCTTATATTGCTACATTAAGCTCCGCTTATTTTCCTACGAGCAATTTTCTCCTTTCACCAGCCCATGTCCAGCATTTCCAATGCAAGACAAAAACCAGTGCTCCATCGCCCCTTTATCCCCCATCTTTCAACATCAGACACGGATCTGTTTCACTTCTTCGAACGCAGTCATCAACTTATTGCGTACCTGAAGCAGCGTTTGGAAAGCAATATCTGCTTTCTGTTTCGCCATCAAAACAGCATCCATATCATCCCGCTTCCCACTTGCCAGGTCTTCAATCGCCATCTCAGCGTCCTGCTGCATGCGATTCACCTGCTCAATATTCTTCATCAGCACATCTTTGAAGCTAGGCCCTTCCGGCGCACCCGGAACCTCCGGCCCTGCTGGCTTCGCAATCTTGCCCGGCTGTATGCCGCCAAGATTTTGTGTGCTGTTAATGAGTCCTAATGGATCTGACATTTCAATGTCCTACTTGCTCTACAGCCGTTTGCGTCAAGACTTCCTCAGAATGTTTTTGACTCTCTAATCTCAAAACTGTTTGAGAATCTGTAATCACATTGTCGGCCTGCTGACCAACGAAGAAATCTTTTCGCTAAACGCTCTAAACCCAAGTGTTCACACACACTTGAGCGTATATATGTATTGTATCAATTATGCCAACAAGCGCAAGCTTGTTTGTAACATCGACTTGGTTGCCTCTGCAGCAGTAATATTTGCTTCGTAAGATCTTGCCGCTTCCAATGCATTGATTTGCTCAATCGCAGAATCAATGTTCGGCTTATAAATATATCCTTCCTCATCCGCAAACTTATTGCTTGGATCAAGGAACTTTTTAAACGGTGCATCGTCCAGCAAAATCTCTTGTACGTGTACCCCACCATCCTTACCAGTCCGCGCATCTCCCTCACCAAACACAACCATTCGCCTACGATAAGGCTCATATTCGTTCTTTGGATTCAGAATCGTGTCTTTGTTCGCTAAGTTTGCGGAAATCGTCTCCATGCGCGTCCGCTGTGCGACCAAAGCCGAAGTTGAAATATCCAAAGATCCAAACATGTCTATTTCTTGCCTTATTTAAAATCTATCACGAACAATGTTCACCGGCCTGGCTTAACTCACCTGACCTCGAATCGCCATCTTCAACATCTCGAACTGATTCTTCAGCAATTCAACCCCCGCATTGTGAGCAATCGCGTTCTCAGCCAGATCTTTCATCGTGACTTCTAAATCACGATTATTCCGATCATGAAACATGATTCCCTCATTCATCGCCTCAGGCTTCGTCTCAATACGATCTTTTCCAAATCGAATCTGATCCGTTTCCATAAGGTTCAACTCACCCCGAAGTGGATTTTTTTGCTCACGCCGATCGCCGATCGCTTTACTTAGCTCTGCCTGAAACGAATTCACACTCAAATCACGTGGCTTAAAGTACGGCGTATCCAAGTTCGCAATATTGTTTGTCAGCACACGATGACGCTCACCCGCGAACTGCACGAAGCGTTCCAAAGTTGGCAATGCACCACTATCTAACAAACCTGCGATCAAACGAAAACTCCCAAAAAATTCTAAAAAACAATCCAGCACCAATACGCAGCAAATGCCGTGCCGAACCTTAATCCCCCGCTGGCAACCCCCTAGCCCTGATTTCTAAACAAACGACTTTTAAACACGCGCAATTCCTGCCAATGTTCAGCAAAAACCGCTCGGCCCCCTAAATCGTCTGAGCCACTAAATTCAATTCCTTCCACTTCTTCAGTTTCAGCCCAAGCGTTCGCACCCCGATTCCCAACGCCTCCGCTGTTTGCTGCCGATTCCCACCAAAATGCCCCAGCGTTTTAATGATTTGCTCGCGTTCAATTTCTTCCAACGACCGCACCTCAGGTGTCAATCCACCCGTATTCCCCGCCGACGAATGTGCCATCGGCACTTCCTGAACATTTGTCATCGCTTGAGGTTGAACTGCAGCTTGTCCCACTCCCGCACCATTTACCACCGCGCCGTTATATCCACCCATCTGCGGCGGCACTCCGCCATGCCCGCCTCTTGCCTGGACGCCACCGCCATTCACATGCCCCCCATTCATCGCGTTTGGCGCCGGCGTATAAAATCCACCCACCGGCATCGACGGCGTCATCAACCACGGCTGGATCAACCCAGCATCAATCACCTGGCTACGACTCAGCACACTCGCTCGCTCACAAATATTCTGCAGTTCACGCACATTCCCCGGCCACGCATAGCTCTTCAACACACCAATCGCTTCATCATCGAAACGTTTCGACTCTTTACCCTCTCGTAGCGCAACACGATTCAGAAAATGTTCAGCTAAAAGCGGAATATCCTTCTCTCGTTCCCGCAACGGCGGCAGATAAACGGGCAACACATTCAACCTGTAATACAAGTCCTGCCGAAATTCTCCAGCCATAACACTCTGCGCCAAATCTCGGTTCGTCGTCGCCACCACACGCACATCCACATTCATCGTCAAGCTCGAACCCACACGCTCAAACTGACCCTCTTGCAACACACGCAACAGCTTCGCTTGCAATTGCGGACTGATCTCACTGATCTCATCAAGCAAGAGCGTTCCGCCATCCGACAATTCGAACCGCCCCTTCCTCAACTGATCCGCGCCTGTAAACGCGCCACGCTCATGCCCGAACAATTCCGACTCAAGCAAACTGCTCGATAGCGCCGCGCAGTTCAAACATAACATCAGTCGATTCCGCCGCGCACTATGGGCATGCAACGTCCTCGCAACAACCTCTTTACCCGTGCCACTCTCACCACAGATCAAAACCGTTCCCGATGAATTTGCGATCTGATGAATCTGCTGCGCAACCCGCCTCATCCCAGCACTCGTACCAATCATCGTCGGCGAATTTTCCAGCATCGTTGACGCCGTTTTCAACGCGGTATTCTCCTGTACCAGCTGCCGATGCTTCACCGCACGCTTCATCACCACCACCAACTGATCACCTTCAAACGGCTTCTGTATAAAATCAAACGCGCCCTCCTTCATCGCAGCCACAGCATCATTGATCTTTCCATACGCCGTCATCAAAACCACCGGCAACTGATCATCCGCTTGCTTAAGCGCCTTCAATAACGCCAACCCGTCCATCTCCGGCATCTTCAAATCCGTAATCACCGCAGCCGGACGATGCTTCGCCACCATATCCAACGCCACCTTCCCATTACTCGCCACCACAACCGTAAAACCGCCACGCTGTAACGTCGCGCCCACACTGTCACGCATCATCTGCTTATCATCGACAACCAGAATTTTATTACTCATCCCTAACTCCATCTTCCATGATGACTTCGTCAGCTCCGCCGACGCTTTGATCTTCTTCACTAAAACTCACCGAATTCAATTCCATCGGTAAGCTAATCTCAAACACCGCTCCCCCCCCTGCTTCTCCCTCATTCCTCACCACAATCGCGCCCCCATGCGCATCTACGATTCGGTGCACAATCGCCAACCCCAATCCAGTACCCGCATTTCGTGTCGTAAAAAACGGATTAAAAATACGATCCACATCCGCTTCACCAATCCCCGGCCCACTATCTTTCACCACCAACACCACCATCCGATCCTCCTCCTTCACCATCACATCTGTTCTCATAATCCGCATCTCCCCCTCAACATCCCCCATCGCATCCACCGCGTTACGAACCAAATTCAACAACACCTGCCCCATCATCCCTTCATCAACATTAATCCGTAGATCCGCACACGCCACATCATCTCGCTCAACCACAATCCCCGATTCACGAATTGCCGGTCGATGTGTCTCCATCACCCGATCAAACAAATCACAAACATAGACCTCCCGGCGTTCCAACTCTATCCCTCTTGCAAACGTCAGCACATCATTCACAATCCCATTCAAACCACGCACAGCACTCGCAATCTTTCGCGTATTATCCACCGCTAACTCACGGTTAGAAACATCACCATCATCACCCCCCAAATCCTCTTCAACCATCGACGCATACAACTGAATCGCCGCCAGCGGATTTCGAATCTCATGAGCAATCCCCGCCGCCATCTCCCCCAAAGCCGACAGCCGCTTCGATCGTTGCAACTGTGCATTTGTGCTCGCGAGTTCCTCTCGCAGCCGCAACACCTCATCTTGCAGCTTCTCATGACTCTGCTGCAGTTTATCCGTCACCTCGTTATACGCATTGATAATCTGCGCAAGCTCCGCCATCCGCGGATCGTCCTGCCCAGCAACCGCTTGCTCGCCCTGCCCGCCCACTTCAAGTTGTCCCTCTAATCCCGACATCTAAGCTCCAACATTAATCGGCATGAAACCCGAATCAATCTCATCCGCTTACATCTTCTCTAGCACCAATATCTAGCACTAGCACTCATTTATCCACGGTTATCCATATAACGAGCCGCCACCTGATTCGCAGCATAGGCGCCCGCAGCCGCACCACGATACGCGCCCATCGCAGCACCTGTATGCCGGGACTGTTGCAATTGCTGTCCAACCTCAGCCTTGGCCGCCTGCAAATTTTTCTGTGTCACATCATCCCGCTTCAAGATCTCACGCAATTGCCCCTCTACCTCATCCACCAAACTATTCACCTGCGTCTTAATCCCCTCTGTCATATTCGCCACGATCGAATCCCACCGCTCACGATAGGGCGTCAACTCTGCATTCGTCTCCATCAACGAATCAACCAGGTACTGCCGTTGTGACAACACCTTCAGCAGCTCTTCCGTCTCCCCCTTCTCAACACACTCCGCCTGCTGCACACTGAACTCACCCATCAGCTTATAGAGATCACGTTGCCTCACCAGCAGCTTCAACACCATCGGTATATCGCCAGCCGGCTTCGCGTTCACAACAGTCTTCATGCCTATGGTCATCCTGACCCTTTCCCTTGCAGTCTTCCCTGCAAGCAGCAACGATCCACGCTGCCGTATCATTTTCTACCAGTGCGAATCAAAAACGAATCCGCTCTCCCTCCTCCGATATCACCCACCAGCCTCCGCCATTTCATCAGAGGTTTCAAACAACTGCAATTCACTCTCCCATCGCAACCAATCCTCCCACAGTTTCCGTGTCATCGGCAGCCCCGGCTTCTCAAATTCTTCATCCGGAATGCGTTTCAACTGCAAATACGCGTTGTCATGCGCAATCTTCGCCTCACGAAACTGCCCCAACTCACAATAAGAATTCACAATCTGAATCAAGGCCACCATCGATGCTGGATCCTTTTCCCACCGCCTCGCAGCCTCATCGTACAACGCGATCGCTTGCCCATAATGCTGCATATCAAATGCACAATCAGCCCTGTAAAAATAACTATTTCTGAGGTACATCTTCTCCAGCGGCGACAACGATTCATAATCCCGCAACTCTAACTGACGCTTAGCCGACTGGAAAAACTCCTGCGCCTTCTGCAGCCTCCTATTACGCTCGCTGCTCAATTCTAACTGCCGCTTATGTGACAACTGCCTCGCCATCTCATCATCAATTGCTTTCACAGATTGACGATACGAATCCGCCAACCAATACCGCAGCTTTCCACCCTCACCGCGATCACCATATCGCTCCACCGCTTTCGTCAATACTTCGATCGCATTCTCTGATCGCTCTACATCTTTCGCCACCTGCTGGTAATACAACCGGCCCAGCTCAATCAGCGATTCACGATACTGCTTACTGTCCGGCGTAATCACCGGGTCATCTTCAATGACCTGCTCCAGTCCTCGCAGCGCTTTATCAATCTCGCCCTGCTTTTCAAATGTTCTCGCCAACATCACCCTCGACTCGTACGCCTCAAGCGTACGCGGATGATCCTTCACCACTAACCTGAAATCTTCACCCGCCGCATCATATTGCCCCAACGCAAACAGCGCCTTCCCATGATTTACAATCGCACGCAGCCGCCTCGGATCACTCTCACGTGTCTCCATAAACTCCGCATAGACATTCACGGATTTCTGCCACAAATTCGCTTTGTCAAAATTCTGCGCCGCTGCCCATAAACTCTCACCATGCAGCTTGTTATTCGAAATGGTCACCGCACGCGCATGCTCCAAATACCGCCCCGCCGCCTTGCCATAATGAATCACACTTTGCTGATTTCGATACCGCCACGCCTTCTCTTTCTCTGGCCGAAAATCATTCGTCAGCTTCGGATCAATCTCTTGAGCCTTCACATCATAGACTTCCGCAATCCTCTCATGCGTCATCGCAAACGACAGCAACACATCTGCCGGCACATCCTGCCCAAACAGCGGCAACATCGTCTGCAAATATTCCAACCCCTGCTCATACGCCCTGCGCTCCATCGCATAACGAATATGCGCCTGAATAATCTCTTTCAGCCGCTCTTTCCTGCGATCCACCATTCCCCCATCACCACTCTGACTCAACAACAACGCCACAGCCTGCCGGAAGTGATCCATACTCGCCGGATACTCACCCAGCCGCGCCTCGCAATCAGCCAAACCAATCAACGACTGCACATATGCATTGCTGCCAACATCCGGGAATTGCTTCGTCACGACCGTGAAATACTCACGCGCCACCGCAATACTCTGATTGTCGCCTTCCGACAACTTAATCATCCCCAGCCCAGCGTACACATCCGCATTCAACGCATCATTCGGCTTAATCAGCTGTTGAACCACTTCATAATAATGCTTCGCCTTCCCCAATTCCCCCACCAAATCATACGCCTTCGCCAACTTCACCTTCAGCCCCGCTAAGGCATCAGCCCCTGCCCCACGACCAAAACGAATAATCTTCTTATTCAAGTAATCAATCGCGCCTTCACCATCTTCAGATTCCAGCATCAACTGCGCACTAAGCTCCGCGATCCAGATCTCCTCACCCAAACGTTCGGCCTTGCCCATCCCCTCAAGCATCTCGCCATACCGCGAAATCAAGCCCAACAACTCATTAATATCCGCATCAAACCGCCGCCCATATTGATACTCCACTAGCCGCTTGTAAATCTTACGTTTCGTCCCCGCATCCACATCCCCAAGCGCCTTAAGCTCATCATAAACCCGTTCCACTTTCCCCATCGCCAATAGCGTCTCAGCCTTTCGCTGCACAGAGATCGGCCCAAGCTTCTCACCACGATCCACCGCCTCATCATACATCGTCACAACCGCGCGATTATTCTCCAACGTCTGCGTCGATTTCGCCCCACGATCATCCTCATATTTCAGATAAAGCAAATCCCCAAGCAAGTGATAATACCGCCCCTGCTGCTCGACCTTCCCGCCCTGATCCTCTGCAAAAAGCACATCTTTCACCTCATCCAACTCACGTCCCGCTTCTTCCAGATTCTTTGCCGCCAAATACTGTGCCGCCCCCTCAAGCTTCCCATCAAAATCATGGTTCGGCTTCTCCGGCCACACCGACCATATCCCCACAAAAAACAACCCCATCCCCAGCAACAACAGCGGCAACTGCCACACCTGCGACCAGTGCAACTCATTAAACGACACCACGCGCGCCGGCGCAATATCCTCTTCAACCCCCTCGATATCGCCATCAATATCTTCAGGCAATCCAGATTGTTCCTGCTCTCTTGCCACAGAACCTATCCTTCCTTCACGACCTGATTGACGTACTCACGTGTCAGTATCTCACGCATCTCATCCACGCCATGCACCTCACGCAATTCAACAATCCGTGCAAGCCGCTCAAATACCGCCTCGTCATATAAACGATGACCACCCTCCGTCCACGCCACCTCATCGATCAAACCCCACCGTGTGTAATTATGTATTGTCTGCCGCGTCAACCCTGTAAACGCAACAAGCTCACCGACCTTATACCTCTTAGGCGGGAGCTTTATGTTTGCAACCATACTCATTCTGAGCACCTCAACATTTCGGAATCCATTCCATTCCCCCGGAAGCCAATGACCACTTCCAATTTCAAACCAAAGGCAATCCATTGCCTTCAGCCCCTCACCCTCCCCCCTATCATCCCACCCCGCCAGCTTCTCCAAACAAGCCCGGTGCGTGTAACAAATCCACCGATCGCGCATGCTGAACCCTGTTTGATGTTTTACATATCGACAAAGGGCCAATAATTCCTTTAACAAAAAACCACAAACCCTGAAATTATCTGGACCTGCGCCCCCCCCGGAAGCTCTTACCCAGTAGCCTAGCTCCGGAAGCATTTAAAAGTATCCAGTCACACCGCCCCTTTCGCAGTGCATTAGGTTGGAACCATCGCAACTTCAGTAACCGGGTTTCAGCTGATTCCGAACCTAACCCCCACCCACCTCATTCACCGCCACACAATAAGATCCCAACCCCTCAACCGTGCTTATCAAGCAGCCACAGCTTGGCAAATCGCTGTACACCAACTGCAGATCAGCATCATTACACGAAGTGATTTTCCTGTACACTGATATAGCGCGTAGATCTGGACTTAGAGTATATAGATTGGCGGAGAATGCCAGGTGGAATATCACCAAACAAAATTATGAGCGATCTACTTTATGGAACTTACTACAGATGCCGCTGCAAATGGGAAAAAACAAAATATTCAAGGCGAGGGTGTTGCTGGAAAAATCGAGTCACAGGCGTATTCAAGAATTTCCCGGAAAACAGATCGCGGGTAACTAATACCAAGTATACATATGGCATAGTCATTAATAAAAATTTCAGTAGACCTAATCAAGGAACAAGGTGTAGTTGTAGCTATTCCAATCCAGATGGCGGTGAGAATTATAAACTTTCAGACTCGGATTATGACGAACTGCGAAAGGTAATTGAGGCAATTATCAGTGCTGAAGAAAGAAAAAGGTAGTACGCGCAATTTCGATCTATGTAATTATTAGCAATGCGACAAATAACCAGGAATAATGATGAGTTTCATATGAATGGAGTCTTAAAGACAATCGGCATAAAACGATTAGGCGCAACGATATGCAGTGCGCTTTTCGTAATTTCATTATTATATCTATATTCCAGATCCCCACAGACCAACCAGATCTTCGATGCATTCAATATTAAATCTTCATATAAGATTACAAAAATTCAGGATTATTACAAAATCAAACTTCTAAACGGGTATGCAGAAGTCTTTTTAGGGAATTTGGAAGGTAATGACGCATATATTTCTTTATTTGACGGTGACCAGGAAAGTTACATCAGTGAATACAATATGCGATGGGAATTAGGATCGTTTAACAACGGCCAAGAGTGCGTGTACGCATTTTACAACGATAAAGCGCTAACTCTTAGAGTGTTCTTCAGTGGAGCCGTACAGGTACAATCTGCCAAAAATCTGATAGATCATATAAATTTCAGAAATAAATTCTGAGAGAAAAAATCAAAAGCGGCAAGTCCCTCAATCATATACACCGCTGTTGACAATTGAATCACTATATTTCGGTGGTAGCCCCCACCAAAAAATCCGACCTCTCAGCCGGGCTGCTCAATCTTCAACTAATTGACAACGAAGACTCCAAGGAAATTCCCGATGTGAATTCTGAGACTACACTCCGGGGGCAGCCTTCGCTCTCCGCTGCAATTCCGCATCGATAAACCCTTGCAGGTCACCATCCATCACATTCTGTGGATTTGATTGCTCGTAGTTCGTACGGTGATCCTTCACACGGTTATCGTAGAAAACATAACTGCGGATCTGTGATCCCCAGCCCATTTCCATCTTCCCGCCTGTCGCACTATTCAGCTCAGCCTGACGCTTTTCTTCCTCAAGCAGTTCAAGCTTACCCTTCAAGATCGACATCGCACGCTTCTTGTTCTGCTCCAGCTTACGCTCAGCCGAACACACGATCATGATCCCCGTTGGCTTATGCACCAACCGGATCGCTGTCGATAACTTATTCACGTTCTGCCCGCCAGGCCCACTCGACCTCGCAAACGGCGTGATCTCCAGCTCACCATCCGGGATCTCCAACCCGCCCGTATCAGGAAATTCCGGAATCACATCCACCGCCGCAAAACTCGTCTGCCGTTTCCCCTGTGCATTAAATGGACTCACGCGCGCAAGCCTGTGCGTCCCGCGCTCTGCACTCAAATACCCATACGCCATCCCGCCCTTCACATACAACGTCACATCCTTCAACCCCGCCTCTTCGCCGGGCGTCTTATTCACTTCCGTGACATCCCAACCCATCTTTTCAAAGTAATACAAGTACATCCGCATCATCATCTCTGTCCAGTCCTGCGCCTCCGTCCCGCCTTCGCGCGAGTACAGCGACAGATAACAATTCCTGTCATCATACTTACCAGACAGCAGCAGCATCGTATCCAAACGATCCAACTCCTGATGCAGATCATCAATCATGCCGTCCACTTCATCCCGGCTATCCTGATCGTCCATCTCCTCCGCCATATCCCACAACACCACCGCATCCTCAACCTTCTGCGCAATCTCATCGAACGGCCCCAGCTTCGCCTTAATCCCCTTCAGCGTCGCAACGATCTCATTCGCCTTCTCCTGATTATCCCAGAAATCCATCGCCCCCATCTTTTCTTCGCACTCATTGAAGCGCTCTTTTTGTGCATCGTAGTTAAAGAGAGTCGCGAGTCGTTAAAATTCGCGCCTCCATATCCTTGAGCAAACCAGCAATATTTTCGTGCTTCAAGGCTCGTCTCCAAAGCGTTAGCAGTAATTCGAATCAGTTCAGACACATCTTCCAAACCCCGCACCGCCGGTGCCGGAGATCTTCTCGGGAGTGTCATCGCAATCATCATCCAGATGACCGCACCTCCGCCCCATTCAGCCCATCATTATAACATCCAACCCCAAACCCCGCTTGGAGACTTAAAAGCGACATCACCCCCCCTTTTCCCTTTCATCAGCCATTTCATCTACCCATCCGCCACCAATTTTGTATCATGAAGACTTATATTGTTCCATGAGGATTATAATATCATGCTAAAATACACGCCTTGCATTTGTATCCTGCTGCTATCAATAACCCTACTCCCCCTCCTCAGCTGCCAATCAACGCAACCCGCCTCACCCTCAACACAAATCCAAAAGCCCACCACCTACGCACCCAAGCACCAAGACCCAATCCCCCTGCTCGTCTACCACCATTTCTGCGAAACAGAAGCAGGCGTTGTCTCCGGCGCAACCCGCACCATCGCCAACTTCAAGATCGACATGCAGTACCTCAAAGAGCAAGGCTACACCGCCGTCTCATATCAAGACGTCATGAACCACTACGACCAAGGCACACCCCTCCCCCCCAAACCATACGTCATGCGTTTCGACGATGGCTACCTCTCCAACTACACCCTCGCCTTCCCCGTCATGCAACAGTACAACGCCAAAGCAACCATCTGCGTCATCGGCGTCCACGTCGGCAAATCCAAAAACGTCATCCCACGCTTCACCTGGGCCCAAGCCCGCGAAATGATCAACACCGGCCTCGTCTCCATCCAAAGCCACACCTACGACCTACACAAACCCGACCCTCAAGGCGTCACTCGATTCGAAAACGAATCAACTCAAGAATACAAATTTCGCCTCCGAAAAGACTTCCTCAAAATCAATACCCTCATCGAATATAACCTCGGCTACAAGCCTTACCTCCTCGCCTTCCCAAATCGCGTCTGCAACCCCATCGCCCAACAAGTCGCCCAAGACTGTGGCTACACCTTCACCACCGCTCGCCCAGAAACCATCCCGCAACAAACATCCAACCAAAAATACAACCTCAAACGCTACTCGATCTACAGCAACTCAAAACTCAGCGACCTGCTTAATTAAAGCAAAACATGAAAATTACTTTACAAGCGAATCGCTCTCTCACCACCTCGCCGTAACCGATTTGAATTCAAACTGAATCAGAAATAAAACGGATACATAGCAATGTCCAACCACCATCCAATCCTTAACACGATTTGCCTACTTCTCTCCATACTCCTAATCACCGCATGCACGCAGCAACCACCAGCTATGACCACAAAACAAGCATCAACCCAAGCCTCTCCCCCATCACACTCTTCTCTCACGACAAAAGAAAAACCACAAATCTTCGAGTTCACATACCACCACTTCAAAGAAAACGAAAACGTCAAAGCCTCAGCCGTAACACGTGACATACACAAATTCGAAGCCGACCTGCAATACCTCAAGGCTCAAGGCTACAACAACGTCACACACAAACAAATCATAGATCACTTCGACAAAGGCGCACCGCTCCCCGAAAAACCATACGCCATCCGCTTCGACGACGGCTACCTCTCCAACTACACACTCGCCTTCCCAATCATCAAAAAATACAACGCCAAAGTCGCCATCTGCATCATTGGCGTCAGCGTCGGTGTCCACGAAAACATCACCCCACACTTCTCGTGGCAACAAGCTCGCGAAATGGTCGACTCAGGCCTCATCTCCATCCAAAACCACTCATACGACCTTCACAAAATCGATGGCTCAGGCGTCGGCCAATTTGAAGGTGAATCTCTCGAAGATTACAAAACCCGCCTTCGCACAGACTTCACCAAACTCAACGACCTCATCTACCAAAACGTAGGCAACAAACCCTACCTCTTCGCATACCCCAATGGCGTCGTCAACGACACCGCCGAACAAATCGCCCGAGAATGTGGCTTCACCTTCACCACCGCCCGCCCCAACATCCTCTCCACAGAGCGTGACTACGACAAATACAACCTCACCCGCCTCGACTTCTTCAGCTACACAAAAGTCGACGAACTCATCAAAACCGCTCAATAACCCAATCCCCCCTCAGCATCACCCACTAACAAAGCTCGACGCCGCCGTCGAGCTTTGTCTATTTCTAAAGGTATCAAGACCATGACTGCCAGCTATGGGGTGTATATAACCGCCAAAACCAAAATTTCATCCAAAGCAACTGTAATACCCACGATCATGACACCTGACTTCATCTCGATAAACTTAGCAGCGTTCCCCTCCTCCCCATTTTCACATTTATCCTTTACAGCATCGTGATTTATCAACTCACAAAAACCAACCAACATCCCTCAACCCAACAAAATATTCTTGTGGATATCTTGCAGCCAAATATTCAGATTCTGTTTGTATTTAGTATTTCCGAAAATATTCGAATGGACTCAATACCGTTTGTGAAATCTTAAAAATGGTTTTCGTACAGCTATCGTTATATAAGAGTTAATTATCTTATTATTGCCAATTGTTGCATAAATGAAAAACATTACACTTGCCGCAGGATGTTTTATCCCACACACAATATTTAGGAATTTTGGATCATGCTTCTATTCTTCCGCAATCGTTATCAAAAAGCGTTTACGCTGATTGAATTACTTGTTGTTATTTCTATTATTGCTTTATTAATTGGTATTCTCTTGCCAGCTCTAGGGGCAGCCAGAAAAACAGCTCTTTCTGCTGTTTGCCTTAGCAATGTACGTCAAATCTCACTGGCTTCCGCAGTTTACTCTGAAGATTACAAACAGTTTTTTATCCCTGTCTGCGCATTCCCTTGGCGAGTCAGCGGCAGCACAGACACACCGCATCGCCTTTGGCCCGGAATTTTGGCGAAGCACGGTACCCTTTCTGCTCCCAAGTTCTTCGACTGCCCCAGCTTTGATTCTGACAACAGTGAATTCTTAGAAATTCAAGACATGAAAAACGACCTCGACGGGCGATGGAAAACCACCGACTATGGCTACAACTATATGAACATCGGCACCCGCGCCCGCGCACTTGGTTTGGAACACAAAAGCTCAATCGGTGAATACTACGGCTCAGACTTCTGGACCTCCGGCAACCGCGGCAAAGAACCCATCACAAATCGCCTGGGCATGGTTCGAAATCCATCAGCTACTTTAACATTTGGCGATTCCTATAGCCCAAACAAATGCATTAAAGGCATCGATCAAGGACAATGCACCATACGTGACGAATGGCTAAACGGCCGGCAAAGCCGTGAACGCTGGCTACTCCACCCAAGGCATAATGGTTCAAGTGTAAACGTCGCTTTTGCTGACGCACACGCAGAAGCCGTATCAGGCCCAGTCCGCCTCGCAACCGACGGCATCCCCGCGAACCTAAACGATTCAATCTACGCCGAAGACGGTGTTGGCGACTGGTACATCCATTGGTTTGAAGCCAAACAAGCCGGATCAAAATCTGTTAAAGATTCCTTATGGGATATTCAATAGCAGCGAAAAACACACCCATTAAAAAAGCTCAGCCTCACAGCCGAGCTTTTATTATTTATTTTTCTATATAAGACTATGACCTTCCGGAGCTGGCCATGGCGTGTTGGCATGAACACTGTAAAAAACATTACACCGCCGCACCTGCAACCACCGCGATCGCATCACAAAGCTTGCCAACATTCTTTTCACTAATGCCAGCCACGTTAATGCGACCCGAACCCACGATGTAAATCGAGTGTTCCTTCTTAAGCACATCAACCTGCTCTTTGGTCAAGCCCGAGAAGCTAAACATCCCGCACTGATCAACAATAAACTGGTTGCCCGCATCACTCAGCTTCACGCCGCGCTGATTAAGCTCATCAACAAACAACTGACGCATCTTGGCAATACGCTCACGCATCTCAGCAAGTTCGTCATGCCACTGCTTCGTCAAAGCATCATCAGCCAAGACCGTCGCAACTGCCGCACCACCATGAGCAGGCGGGTTCGAGTAAATACGTCTAATCAACGTCTTCACCTGGCTCTGCGCTTTCTTCACAGCTTCAGCATCTTCCGCCACAACGGTAAACGCGCCAACACGTTCGTTGTACAAACCAAAGTTCTTGCTGAAGCTTGAACACACTAAAAGTTCTTTATTCTTCGCAGCAACCGCACGAAGACCCGCTGCGTCTTCTTCAAGACCGACACCAAAACCTTGGTAAGCAAAGTCAACCAAAGGCAATCCCCCACGCTCAGCTACAACGCTGGCAATCTTCTCCCACTGCTCGACAGTCGGATCAACACCCGTCGGGTTATGGCAACAGCCGTGAAGCAAAACGACTTCACCTTTACCAACACTTTTCAATCCCTCAATCATGCCTTGAAAGTCTAGCCCGTTCGAAGCCTTATCAAAGTATGGATACTTCTTCACTTCAAGACCGACCGCGCCAAACACGGCCGCATGGTTCGCCCAACTCGGGTCGCTCAACCAAATCGACTTCACGCCCAGCACGTTTTTAATAAACTCACCCGCAACACGCAGCGCCCCAGTACCGCCCGGCGTGTGACTCGTGGCCGCACGAGCAGATGCAACTATCTCACTATTAGAACCAAACAACAACTCACGTACCGCCTGCCCATAAGCCGGATTGCCGTCAATCGGCAGGTACCCCTTGGTGGTTTCCGTGTCGACAAGCTTTGCTTCCGCTGACTTGATGCACTTCAAAACCGGGGTCGCGCCCGCTTCATCCTTATACACACCCACGCCAAGATTGATCTTGTCCGCATTGGTGTCAGCCTTAAAAGCTTCGGATAAACCAAGAATCGGGTCCGCTGGAGCCATTTCGATTGACTTAAACATGTTCTTAAATCCTTATGCAGCGATGCTTGCTGCTAATCTTACGCAGCCGATGAACCATCATCGGGCTTGTTGTCCAATTAAATCCTCACACACACTGATACCACCAATCCGCTCTCAACCGCCAAAGCGTATCAGGTAAAAACCTTTGAATCAAAGGCGTGAACGCCGATTTCGACGTTTTTAGTATTAATTTTTTTAATTTTATAACTTTACAACATTAGAAGAATAACCAACTAACCACTCCTGTTTCGCCTCATCACCCCTCAGCCCACAGTAACCGACATTTTGCCCCACAGCCCTGCTTCGTAACGCATTTCATCGACATACAGAACCAACCCAATGAGATATCAGAAAACCTAATACATCGCTCAGCGTGCTTCAATCCGCGATCTGGATTGCCTGAAAAGTTTTTTCTCACCCAATACGATTGCCCACCTCCCCAAAGCAATCGCCGTGAACAATCCCAGTCGACAGCATGCATCATACCGATGTGCGCATGTTTTGCTCAGTAACCGTGCAACGCGGCGCACACAATCTTTTCAAAACGCGAAAAGTTGACCCTTTTCTCACCAAAATTTGAGATTCTTGGATGGCTACTGACCAAAGTTTGTACATCACAGACCATTTTCTCAGTATTGACACATCTCACGAGATCAGAACTTAATCTCCAACATTCAATACACTTACAGCAAATCGAAGCGATTTTGTGCGCATTTCCATGTTCAAACACATCTCACATCTGTGCGCCAATTTGCCTCATTTTCATAAGCAAACCCCCTGCTTCACCTAAACATTGCCCGTCTTATTCATCTCGCGTCCGATTCAAATTAATCATCAAGTTCGCCGTGTTCGTGCATGTGGGTCGGGTCGATGCGCAGGTAATCTTTCAGCACATAAACCGCTCCATAAATGATGGGCGTATCCACCAACGCAGCCACCATCTTGAACACATAACCCGCAGCAATATAACCCACCAACAATTGGAACCAAACGCTTGTCCCGTCAGGGATCGGCAAACTCGGTTCGGTGAAGTAATACGTGATGAGAATCACCGCGACCGTGTCAACGATTTGACTGATGAGTGTTGACCCGTTGTTACGTAACCAGAGGTGTTTGCCTTTGGTGAGGTTTTTCCAGAAGTGAAAAAGCCAAACATCGCAAAGTTGTGCTGCGAGGTAGGCGATCATGGATGCGCCCACGGCGCCGAATGCGAGCGCTTTAAGTTCAAAGTAAAGCGGCTTGCGGCCGGCAGCGTCAACAACAAGCCTGCCGGTTTCGGCGTCGATGGCTTCCCAGCCGGGAAGAACACCGCCGAGCCAGAGAATGAAAACGACCCAAGCGTTGAGGAGCAGGCCGATGAGAACGACAAAATTGGCGCGACGTTTTCCGTAGAATTCGCTGATCAGGTCGGTGCACATAAAAGTCATGGGGTAAGGAAGCACACCTACTGCGACAGCAAAAACCAGCGACCATGTGTCGTCTCCCTCGCCGAGATTCAATTCATAGAATTTGATAAAGCGTGTGATGCCGAGGATATTCAGCATGGTGAGCGTGCCGAGGAACAGGCCGGCCATGATGAGGAAAACACGTTCGCGTCGTTCCCGCAATACAGCTGGATCGATGGCGGGTAGATGATCGAAATTGCTCATGAGATGATTCTCGCGTTTATGTTTGAAAGCGTTTGGGTTGGCTTCACACATTGAGCAGTGTGTCGTTATGCACAGCGTTAGACTGTGCATAAACGTACTGTTAATGATTCAATGCGGGAAACGCGACAATTAACGCTGTTCTTCTCCAAGTGCCAGGCTGTTGCTCTCCCAAACAACGTCGCATTTTCCTGACAAATCCTACCTTAGCATTGCAGACCTCTGGTGCAACCTTTGATACAATCATCTCAGCAAATCATGTTTCATTTGTTTTTTACTGCAAGGACAGCGACATGTCATTGAATCCCAATCGATCACGTATATATGATGGCGACGGCGACATTCTCATGGAAGATCAGAAGCTGCATGAGCGTCTGGTCATTTTGCCGAACACGAAATCCGAACCCAATGCGATGAAGAATCAGAAGATTCGGTTGCTATGGGGACAGAATCTGCTGGATGATTTGCTGTCGGGCCGGTATCACTCATTGGTTTGTGCGGTGAATACAGAAGATAACTCGCATGGGATTATCGCGCAGTTGGCGCATTTGCTGCCGACTTCGCAGTGGGATGCACAGTCGATTACGGAGTACGCGAGCTGGTTTGCACATCGCGAATCGCTGTCGGTGATTAAGTTTGATATGGATGCGGTGGAGGTTTTGGGACTGCTGCGGCCGAAGAATCATGAACACCTGACGCTGTCGGATCTGCGGTATGGTTTCAGGTTTGTCTCAGAGATGATCAAGCAAAAGCCGATTCGCCGACCTGTGGCTTCTGTATCGTTCCTTGGCGCGAAGGCGAACAAGTTGATTGATATTGATAATCCGAATTCAGAGCCGTCCTTTGAGACGGTGCTTCGAATCATGCATGAGTCGGGATTCAGCGGTGATGTTTATCCGTCGCCTTGGATGTGGCAGTCGGCGCCGACGGCGGTTTATCCGACGTATCCGTTCCCAGATTCGCTGGATGACATGCGGATGGGCGGATCTTAAATAGTGCTAGTGGCTAGTGCTAGTGTGAGGCAAGACGCAAGCGATAGCTTTTAGTTCGGTCTGGGAGGGGGGATCGGAGGGGGTGGAGAGATTAGGGGGGGGATGATGGGGCGATAACTAGCCAATAAATGGGAAGCAGCGAGTTTCGCTGCTTTTTTTATTGGTCGTAGGGCCGAATTACCGAAAATTTGTTATGAGTCGCAAGTCATGTATTTGCTACGGATTGTGAGCAATGACGGGGGAAAGGATGAGGGACATGTTTGGCGGGAGACTATTTTCCCTATAAATTCCCTCATGTGACTTTTAAAATTTGGGTTATACTGTCGCGCAGATGGCAGTTGTCACTAACTGAACTAAATACATTCAGGTGTGATAATTAAAGCGAGACGATGCTTGCCTTACGCGAGCATAGGGTATAATACTTAGTAGATCAGTGATTGCCTGTGGTCTGGGCAACATGATATGAGTGGTTACTTCAAGTAGGTAAATGTGATGGCAGCTAAAGATTTATTAGCCATAGCACGTGAGTCAAGATACGCCCTTGATGCGTTCGTCTTCGTTCAGCGAGGACTGGAGCACACGGTGCGTGAGATCCATGGTGCGCTTGCTGCGGAAGAACCTGATCTTTCCCATGAAGAGATTGAGTCTCGGCATGTGTCGGGTTCAGATCTGTGTCTTGGGCTGCGTGATTACGCGATTGCGGAGTATGGGCTGATGGCACGTACAGTGCTTAAACACTGGTACATCACATCCTGTGAAGATTTTGGGAACATTGTCTTTGAGATGATTGATGCGGGCCTCATGCACAAGACGGATGAAGATTGTCTTGAAGACTTTATCGATACCTTCGACTTCCGTGATGCATTCACCCCAGAACTCCAACTCTCCTAGGAAGTTGGTGGTGAAGTGATGAGGCCGATGATGTCTTCTTGCCTCAGTTGGTGCTAATGGGTAAATGTTGGATGAAATAATGAATGACAAGGCTGCTCTTCAGGGCAGCTTTTTTTTGTGCGCGGATATTGTGCTGTGCAAAGATGAGATTCGTGGTGATGTTATTGTTAATGTTGCGACACGATGATAAGGGGGAATTGATACAATGGGCGGGTCAGTTTCGGGGGAGGTGAAAGGGTTGGGGATGGGTATGCATTTCATGAAGGGCATTGGAGCGCAAGATGAGCGAAGACAAATCTGGGCATGGGAATGAGAAGTCGGGCGAGGGTAAGAGCAAGAATATTCATTCGACGCCGCGGATTGCGGTGTGGCGGCGGTTATGGTTTCAGGTTTTGATTGGAACACTGGTTGGTTTGACGGTGCTGACAATTGTGCTGCCGCCGCTGTTTGGGTTATTGAATCTGGTGAGCGGGGTACTGATTCCGTTGGCGATCGCGTTTACGCTGGCGTATATCGTGAATCCGCTGGTGACGATTTTGGAAAGGCGAGTGAAGATATCGCGGCCGATTAGCGCGGTGGGGCTGATGTCGCTGGTAGCAATCTCTATCTTGGCATTAGTTGTATATGTGGTTCCGCCGCTGGTTTCGCAATCGGTTAAGCTGATCAATTCAGCGCCAGCTTACTACGAGACAGTTGAGAAGAAAATCAATGAGATCTCGTCGAATCGATCGTTTGATTTACGAGAGATGATCTTGGGATATTTTGATGGGGCTGATGAAAGTGAGGGTGATGGCGGGCAAGCGGTCATCACGGATGGGCAAAGCGGAACAGGGCAAGATGAATTACAGGGCGAACAGGCGGCGAGAGAAGGGACGGCGTCATCGGCTGGAGATAAGGGTGAGAAGAAGGGTGGTGGAATTTCTTCTGACTTGCTGAGCACGATCACAAAATCTGCGACAAAATTTCTGACGACTTCGTTTGGTGCGATTGCGTCGACGCTGGGGTTTGCATCCTATCTGGCGCTTAGTTTGGGTATTATTGCTTTTGCGTTTTTCTTTTTCACCTGGAAGTTTCAGGCGATGTTGGAATGGTTTGAGCCGTTTATCCCGGCGAGTTATCAAGCGCAGACGTATGAGATGCTGAAGAAGATGGACGCTTCGATTGCAGCATTTATCCGGGGGCGCTTGATTCAGATGTCGGTCATTACAGTCGTGTTGGCGGTGGGCTGGTCGGTGAGCGGCGTGCCGTTCTGGTTGTTGTTGGCGATCATTGGCGGGGTTTTGAACTTGATTCCATATGCACCGGTATTGATCTGGCCGGCGGTTATTTCGGTGACGTACATCACGGCATTGTCGGGTGACGCACCGGGGTTATTGACGGATGCGGGAACGTTGAATTACGTTGCGGTGTTTGTGTGGCCATCGGTTGTGTATTTTGTGGCACAGTCGTTGGATGGTTGGGTGGTGGAACCTTTGGTACAAGGGAAGGCAACCAATCTGGACCCGCTTACGGTGATGATTGTAGTATTGCTTGGTGCGGCGATCTTGGGGATTTTGGGGATGTTGATCGCAATCCCGGTAGCGGCGTGCGTGAAAATTGTGTCATCGGAGATCTTGCTGCCGAAGCTGAGAGAGATCGCGAAGGAAAATTAATCTTTGGATTTTAGCGGGTGGGATTAGAATGGTGGGTATGAAGAAGCCTGCCAGAGATATTATGCGCGGATGTTTGATTGGATGTTTAGGGTTGGGTGTGCTTTTGGTTTGGCCGGGGACGAGCGGGGGGCAGGATATTAGGGATGCGGTACAGAAGGTGCGCTCAGAGCGAATGCGTGCGAAAGCAAAAAAGGGGAAGGTGAGTACATCAGTTCGAGCAAGGTTGGAGCAGGTGCTGACAGATGTGGTTTATGAGGATGTACGTGGTGAGGAAGTGCTGCGTGATTGGTCGGCGAAGACAGGTATTAAGCTGATTATGAAATGGGATCGGCTTGAAGATGATGGTGTGGGTTTGGTGGATCGCGATCAGCGGATCACGATGCGGTTCAAAGCGATCAAGGCGGGGAAGTTGTTGGATTTTATTTTGCGGCAGATTTCGCCTGAAGAGAAGTTGATCCGAAATGATACGGATTATTACGTGGCGATCTTGACGAAGCGACAAGCGAATAAGCGGCGGGTGCTGAGGACGTATCATATTGGTGAGTTAGTGATGACAGTGCCATCGTTTAAGAATGCGCCGTCGTTTGATTTGAATGATGCGTTATCTAATACATCAAGCGGGGGAAGCGGTGGGAATCGTGGGAAATTATTTGATGATGATCGAGAGGGGGAAAGGGCGAAGAGCAAATCAGAACGTGGCAATGAAATTGTCGAATTGATTATGAGAACGGTTGAGCCGGGGATATGGGATGCGAATGGTGGACAGTCGTCGGTGCGATATTTCAAGGGGAATTTAGTGGTTAATGCGCCAGCATATGTGCATGAGCAAATTGGGATTGCGTCGACACGCGGGCCTGTGGTGAGCCGAGTTGGGAAAAGCGGCGGGCGAGGTGTGACAATGTCATCCGGAGTGAAGCACACACGGGTTAAGATGCGGAAGGTGCAGGTGAGCGGGGTAGAGAAGAAGCCGATTGAGAAGACGAGTTCGGTGAATAAGGAATAGTGTTGAATGGAATAATTGCGCAAGAAAAAAGGCCGCGATTTGCGGCCTTTTTGTTAATGTCTATTTAGCTGTTAGGCGATCTCATCCATTTCTTCATCGTCATCACCTGATTCATTGTCGGGGATCAGGTTGGTGTTTTGCTTAACGAGTTCGTAGATCTCCACAGTCTCTTCGCGATCGAATTTCCAATCGTCGAGGGTCACCACACCCTTGCTTGTAGGTGTGTCGAAGTGAACGACGGCAATGCCTTTGGATTCCCAACGAGAGATATCGACGGAAGTAATGCTGTCCCATGCAATACTTTCGAATTTTTTAGTTGTAAGGCCTGTCTCTTTGTCGGCTTTGACGTATGCGCCGCCGATGGAGATGAAGTAAGCTGCGGCGGCGAAGCCGAGGAGACCTGTGATGCCTGCCATGACGAACTGCGTGTTGATGTCCATCTGGGTTTTTTCTTCGGGCTGGGTAACGCTGTCGATGACGATGCCGTCTTCGGCTTTAAACTGATCGATTCGCTTGCGCCAATCAGAGAGGTAGTTTTCGTTTTCGAGGTTGCCCTGCCCTTGGGGATAGCGGATTTGGATGTAGGTATCGTAGATGCGTTTTTGTTGTGGGTATGAGAAGAAGCCGTCGTTTAGGCACCAGGCCATGAAGCCGAGCAGGACAAGGGCGATGATGCCATAGCGGGTGCGGTAACTGGATCGGATGTTGGCGGTAACGGGCATCGGATTTCCTAATTTATGCATAGACGACAAGAGATGTCGTCAACTGTGATTATTCGCTAAGCGGCAACATGGCAGCACCTTGGTAGGCTAAGCCAAATGGCCATAACTTCTATGTTCTTCGATTGTTATGCCTATGCATTGTCTGCGCAACGCACAGAATTTCAAGTGCGAGCCCCGGATTCAAACAGAGAAAGAGCGGAAATTTGCGCAAAAATGATGCTAACAGGTATTGGTTGCCCATCTTCACGGGCTGATATGGATTTATAGCGTGTACAGGATTAATCGCTGGACCATAAACCACGTTTTTCTTTTTGAGCGCCAAGCTGGAGTTGTTGGTAGCGATGGAGATGCTCATGATCCCACCGGTCATCTGCAGTGGCGAGGCCTTGAGACAGGAGGTGCTCATTTAGTACGGTTTTGTCTTTTAGGATGACGTAAGCGAGAAGACGGCCAAAGCGTCCGCGGAGACGGAAAGGTTGCGTACGGATGGTGATAGGTTGGTTCATACACAGTTGAGTGGTGAGATGTGTGGCTTGATCTGCATAAGGCTCGGCTTGCTGGATGATGATATTGTTGCGACGTTTTTCAGTTTCTGGTGTATCAATGCCCCAGAAGCGGAGGCGTTCAACGACGGGCTGGTTTTGTTTGTTTTTAATGTGATCAAAACGGATGTCGATGGTGTCGCCGTCAATGATTTTGATAACGGTGCCTGTGGCGCCGTCCCATTTGGATGATCGATCGGGTTGGTAGAGGAGATAACCTTGGTGATCGAGGTATGAGAGCGCTGCAATGATGACAAACGAAAGTATGAGGATAAGGTTGCGGCGATAACGGCGTTTGCGCATATAGGCGTTGAAGGTGATGCTGGATGTATTGGGTTGCCCACGTTTCATAGTGATGATGCTGCTTGAGTCATTTGAGGACTCATTTTAACGTGAGCTTACATTGAAAGACATGAAGATTATGAGGCAGATGGTGAACAGCGGTCAGATAAGAAGGTTATGCGAAGATATCGAGGAGGTTGCCGAGTGTTGCGCCGTAGCCGCCGAGAGAGGTGGGAATGTTTGCGACGCCGGCTTTGACGGAATCGGTGGGGATAACTGGGTAGCCTTCATCGGAGGGGCCGATTTTGTTGTCAGTACCGCAAGCGGGGTGCGTGCTCGCGTCAAGTTCGATGCGAACGACGCTGAGCTGAGCGCTGTCATGGCGCACAAAACCTTCATCCCACGAGTTTTCATCGGGATTGAGATTATGGAGCTGGCCACGGTCATCAAATTTAGCGACAGGGCTGTATTTGCTGGATGCAGGGGATGAGGGGAGATTGTGGGGCGTTGGTTCGATCTTCATGTGAAGGGGAGATGCAGGAAGTGTGCCGAGCTTGGGGGCAACAAATTATCTGGTTTAAGTTGTTTCTTCATAATGGTTTGAGACAGTCCCGAAGAATGCGACACGATGCGGATTAGAATGAATGTTGCTTGGAAACAACACGTGGTTAGCGGGGGTGTTGCTATTCGCTGACAGATGGGCGATTCGCTATGATGATTCGCCCGGTGAGGTGGGGAGACGAGATACGGTAAGACTAGAAAAAGGGGGAAGAGTAAGACGGGAATTTGCATGCGTACTGATGATTTGCATTTTGATTTGCCGGATGAATTGATTGCGACGCAGGCGGCTGAGCCGCGGGATGCGGCGAAGCTGATGGTGTGTGATCGTGCGAGCGGAAAAGTGGAGCATCTACGGGTGCGTGATCTGGCCGATTTGGGTGTGTTTGGTGCAGGGGATTTGATGCTGGTGAATCAGTCGCGTGTGATTCAGGCGTGGTGGCATGGCGTGAGAAAAGGGACGGGCGGGAAAGTGAGAGGGCTGTATTTGCAGCCTGCGGCGGATGGTGTGAATTGGCTGACTTTGATTGAGACGCGAGGGAAGTTGCAGCCGAACGAGGAGATCGTGCTGGCAGAGGATGCGTCGCTGAGATTAGTGAAACGTACGACGATGGCGGGGGAATGGGAGGCGGAGTTGCTGTCGGCGAGATCGACGGAGGAGGTGCTGGAGCGGCTGGGTTCGACGCCGCTGCCGCCGTATATTCGGAAAGCGCGGAAGCATCATGATGAGGCGGAAGTGACGGATTACGATAAGACGCGATACAACACGGTGTATGCGGATCGTGCAACGTCGGTGGCTGCGCCGACGGCTGGGCTGCATTTTACGCCGGAATTGCTTGGGAAGTTGGAGCAGCAGGGGATGATTCGGAAGGCGGTGACGCTGGATATTGGTTTGGGGACATTTGCGCCGGTGCGTGTGGGCGATCTGAAGGATCATGAGATTCACACGGAGACGTTTTCGATCCATCAGGATACGTTGATGGCGATAAAGAATGCGAAGGCACGGGGAAATAAATGTTTTGTGGTGGGGACGACGACGGTGCGAGCGATTGAATCGTTGCCCCCGGAATTCCCGATGCAGATGATGGGATTAGATGAGATGGGGAATGGGGGGGATAGGGGGGATGATGCGGGGGGGATTTACAGGACGGCGACGAAGCTGTTTATCACGCCGGATAGCGGGTTTGAGTTTCGGTTTACGGATGTGCTGATGACGAATTTTCATTTACCATCATCGACGTTGCTGGCATTGGTGGCATCGTTGCCGGGGGTTGGTCTGGAGCGGCTACTGGAGTGGTATGCGATTGCGATCAGCAAGGGATACCGGTTTTATTCATATGGCGATGCGATGCTTATTTTTTAGGTCGTATTTTTTAGGTCGTATCAATTTTCTTGCATGCCCGTCCTTGAGCCTGCGCGCAAATGGTATTCATGTTTAATCACATTGGGGAATGTAGGAAGAGGTATGGGGATGCGGAGGTGGGGGAGGTGAGGGGAAGGGATGCGTATTACTTTCGCTTCTATGACGAGGCGATTACAATTTGCTCATGCCATTAGATCAAAATCCAGAGCCAAAGTCACCGATTGAACAGCGAACGGAAGATATGCGGATGACATTTGGAGAGCATCTTGAAGAGTTGCGATCCTGTATTATTCGTGCGCTTTTGGGTTTGGTAGTGGCGTTGATTGGGACGTTGTACTTTGGGCAGGATATCGTGGCGTTGTTGACGTCACCTTTAAATCAGGTGCAGGCGGCGCTGGGGTATCCGCCGCAGGCGATTGTGACGGATCCGACGGGCGGGTTTGTTTCGACGTATTTGAAGGTATCGATTATTTCTGCATTGATTATTGCTTCGCCTTGGATTGTGTATCAGCTGTGGCGATTCACGTCGGAGGGGCTCTATGAGAATGAGAAGAAGTTTGTTTATATTCTGGCGCCGTTCTCGACGGTGATGACGGCGCTGGGGTTGGCGTTTACATATTTCATATTGCTGCCGGTGTGTTTGATTTTCTTTTTGTCATTCTTGAGTACGTATCCAAAGATCAATACGAGTTACTCGAACCCACTGATCTCAGTGTTTATTAAGACAACAGCGGTTGCGGGATCGACAGATCAATCTGGGAATGATGAGTCTAATATTCAGTTAGATACGAATGCGGTGACGTACCCGACGATCCCGGTGGTATTGGAAGACCCAAAGAATCCGCCGACTGGTGCGGAGTGGTATAACGCAACCGAACGTCGAAGAAAATTGTGGACAGGATCGCGGCTTGAAGCGACAACCTATTTCTCAAACGATCGAATTATCAATCCGCTTTATGACGTGAATGATTACATCTCGTTTACATCTTTGCTGACGTTTGGTGCGTGCGTGGGGTTCCAGTTGCCGGTGGTGATGCTGCTGGTGGGGTATACACATCTGGTTGATCCGACACGGATTGCGTCGGTGCGAAAGTATGCGTTTTTCGCTTGTTTCGCAGCGGGCGCGATTTTAACGCCTGCAGATATTTTTAGTATGTTGCTGCTGGCGATTCCGCTTTACGGGCTGTTTGAGTTTGGTTTATTGCTGATGAAGATGGTTGATTCGCCGCCTGAGAACGAGGCGGATTTGCCGGAGTGAAAACAGATGCAAGTGACATTCACACTTCATTCTGAATAAACTGAAACCAATAATTCTCTAATGCGTTACTCACTTCTTCTTGCATATCACCCTGCCAATTGTTGGCCAGAGTATATTGCCAAAGGAATAGGGCAACGACTCTTTTTTGTTTATCGTCTAATATATCGACTCGATCCGATGTTAAAAAACTGGGGTGCTGTTTATAATGCGAAATATTTTCTAACGCATAAATTAACCACTCTTCATGAATACATCTATGAGGATCGGTAATAATAGCTGACATACACGCGGGCAAGTAAAACCTAAAACCCTTTGGATCAAGAAAAGACCAAATGCTTGAAAAAGCATGAAATCTTTCCAATGGGATATCCCACCAAAATTCCTCCGGATCATTCTTTCGTAGAGTCTTAAACTGCTCTTTCGTCAGCCCGACACCACCTTCAGTATCAGCCTGATGTATCGTTTCACCATCCTCTAGACGAACTTTATCAAAAGCAGCACGGATTTCTTTTAACAACCACGGCTCGGCAAACTTGTGATTTTTTGTATCACCATCACCATATTCTTTATCCCCTTGAAAGTCTGTTTCATTATCACACCAGCTAAGAAATCGATCCCAATAATTGACTAATGCGTTTTTTGCCTGATCACAATCTTGCCAATTATTCAACTCACAATATTGCCAAAGAAACATGGCAATACACCTAGATTGTAGTTCATTAAACGTGGCGTGATATGATTGATAATAATCATCAGAATCTAGAATATACATCATTGAATCTATTGCATTGTCACTATCATGACGGTGAGCATGTTTGAGATAGTAGGTCATAAATGCTGGCAGATAATAGCGGTAGCCTTTAATATCAAAAAACGGCCAGCCCCAATTTTGCTTTTCGATATTTTCAATTGACACGTCCCACCAACGTGTGTCAGTGTCATTTGCCTTAGCTTTTGCCATTAATTCTTCGTCATCTTGTAAATAATCATCTACAACATCGGTTTGATGAAGCGAAATGCCGTCACCTAGAAGGATGTGCTTAAATTCTTGTCGGATCTGATCAATAAGCCATTGTGTATCGATCTTGTTCATAATCGTTCTCCGAAAAATGCTGATTACTCTTTGATTGCTTCCATCAAATCTCTCTGCTCTACCGGCTGATCGAAGCGCTGAATAGAGACGGCGTCTTGGACGTTGTATGGGCCGACTTGTGTGCGGCGGAGAGCGGTAAGGTAGCCGCCAGTGCCTAAGTGTTTGCCGAGGTCGCGGGCGATGGAGCGGATGTAGGTGCCTTTGCCACAGTCGATGGTGAGTTGAAGGTGAGGGAAGGCATACTGATTGATGGTGATGTTGTAGATCTGAACGGGGCGGGGTTTGAGTTCAACATCTTGACCAGAACGGGCAAGCTTGTAGGCGCGCTGGCCATTGATATGGATGGCGGAATAAGCGGGTGGGGTTTGCTGAATAATGCCAGCAAAGTGGGTGTCGAGAGCCGACTGGATATCGGCTTGCGTGGGGGGCTGGGTAATGATGACAGGCTCGGGATCGCCTTCAGCGTCGTCGGTGATGGTGAAGGCAGATAGGTCGATGTCAGCGATGTAGGTTTTAGGCTGACCCATGATTTGGGAGACGGATTTGGTGGCTTTGCCGATGCAGACGATGACAAGGCCGGTGGCGAGGGGGTCGAGGGTGCCGCAGTGACCGACGCGGGCCCATTTTTCTTTGAGTCGGCCGTTCTTGCCCTGGACGACGATGCGAGGGACGGCGCGGCGGACTTTGCGACAGATGTCCATGGAGGAGAGACCGAGTGGCTTGTCGACAAGAATGATGCCACTAATACCTCTTTTGATGCCGTTTTGGTTATTCACAGCGTGGGGTTCCTGGGGGCTAGCCTTTACAAATCACGTAAAAACAATAGGATATCTGATCTGAAATCGCTTCGCGATATCCACACAGGAGAGGTGGCTGAGCGGTTTAAGGCGCACGATTGGAATTCGTGTGGGGGAGCAATCCCCTCGAGGGTTCGAATCCCTCCCTCTCCGCTTGAAAGAAACGACGGCTGCTTGGTCGTCGTTTTTTCGTGCGCGTGTGGGGCCGTCATATCTGACTGAATTGACTGGCTGGGAAGAGACGAAAGAAAAACGACCCGATCGTGAGACGGGGTCGTTGAATGCGGGTGATAGGACTCGAACCTACACGGTATTTCTACCACCAGAACCTAAATCTGGCGCGTCTGCCAGTTTCGCCACACCCGCGTGGTGTTGGTATGCACAGGCAGTTTTGTGCCGGGCAATTATACTGCAAGAATCTGGTTGTCGCCACGCGATCAGGGTTGGGACGTGAGATTTGGGGATGAATTCGCGAACCTGACGGGTTAGATGAGAGGAAAGAACATTAGAGGTAAGATTGATGACTATGAAGCAAGACCCATATGAGCTACTTGGCATTGAGCGAACGTTTGAGATTGACCCAGATCTGCTACAGAAGCGGTATGTGGCATTGTCGGCGCAGCATCATCCGGACAAGTTTGTGGACCCGATCGAGCAGATGGATGCGGCAGAAATGAGTTCTTCAATCAATACGGCATTTCAATCGCTGAAAGATGATGAATTACGGGCGAATGTCTTGCTTGAACTGATGGGTGGGCCGACGAAGGAGCAGGACAAAAGCCTGCCACCGACATTGTTGATGGAAATGATGGAGGTACGAGAAGAGATGGAAGAAGCGGTTGAACAGAAGAACAATGACGTGGTGCAAAAGCTGCGGCAATGGGCGATCGAAGAGCGGGAAGAATATTTGGGAATGCTAGGTCAACTGTTTGCGAAGATCGGGAAAGATCAAGTCACTGAGGAACAAGGTAAGCAAATCCGTCTGCATCTGAATTCCCTGCGTTACATTGAGCGTATGCTTGAACAGACACCTGAAGAGGTTTGAAACTAGATACTTGCGTCGGGGATGTCTTGAAATGGCGATGGCTGTCGCGGCGGGTCGTAACTTTTCCATTTACGGATAAAGTTCATATGCGTGTAGGTTGTGGGTAGTGATTTATAACGTTCGGGAATGTGTTTTTGGATCTCTGCAAGGTGACGAAGTGCTTGTTCAGATGGATACCCGTGCCTAATCAGATAGCATGCAGCAAGCAGGCCGGCATAATTCATTTCCGGTGTTGCGTGTATGTAGACGCGGCCGCGGTTACGACGTTCCTCATCAATCACATCTAAAGCTTGTTTAACAACGCCTATTGAAGCAGTTGAATGATGAGGAAGATCAACAACCATATAACGGATACACTGCTCGCGATGACCCGCTATCTGCTGGAGAATATTCTTATAAGCGTAATGTGAGGTTGGTGCGAGATTGATACCCAATGTGATATCGTGATCAAACAACGCGTTAAAACGCTCGTTCAATTGGTTACGATCAATTGATGGGTCATGACAACCAGCTATAACACTGCCCGGCGCGACCCACCAAGTATTCGGAAGAGAATTTGTCAGTTGTTGCGACACTCGTTGCCCCGTCGCTTTCTAAACATTTCTAATGTATTCGTTGAATAGAATTCAGTAATTATCTTAACAGAGATAATCTTTTTTTAAAACCCCGCTTAATTAAGTACATGGTAATAAAGAAGGCCGCTCATAAAGAACGGCCCTCGTGAAAACAAAAGACTATTAGATCAGGTATTAGATACGTTGACGTCTAATGACCAATCCAATGCTTGGCAGCAACAAGGCTAGCATAGTGCCTGGCTCTGGAATTTCTATTGAATAGTCTGCAATCACAGGCAAATGATCGGAAAAATTGAAAAGAGATTCTGCAACATCGTAAAACGGATGAGAAGGAGAGTAACCTGTGAGGATAGTATTATTAAAGGTATGGGAATCAATGTTGCCGAACGCTCGGTATGAATCCTGAATGTAATCAATACCTTCACCATCAAAAAATTCATCGGTCAGCAGTTGGAAGTCAAAACGATCATCCATGGTATTGGATGGATCTTGCGTGTGTATATCTGAGAACGAGTTATTATCGTGCCAATTGCCGGGACGATTGATTGGGTCGTTTGCCTTGGCATTGCCTGATGAAAGGAAACGCTGATAGGCTGCCTCACTAGAACGATATACGTTAAAATCTCCCGAAAAGATGACATTCGCATCACTACCAAGAGCATCTGCATTGCTGCGGATAACATTCACTTCATCATTGCGGCGACTTCTATCTGAAGAGCTATTTCCAGCTTTTAGGTGCATCGAATACAGATAAAAATCATCATTTGAAACACTGTTGATCGGATCAAAATGAACTCGTGCCACATTGCGTGTCAATTGACTTGAAGTTATTTGAGTTGATGAAAGCAGGTTTAAGGTTTGCGTATTATAGATTACGCCGTTCCATAGGCCTGACTTCCCCTGCGGCGTGATGTATGAACCGTATGTTCCTGACCCATAAACACTGTTAAGTGCGTTCCGAGCTGCAGTAATCGAGCTATTACTTGTTTCCTGCAAGGATAAAACATCGACTGCTCTTGTAATACCATTGTAATTCTGCGAACCGATTGCCTGCATGATGTTTGAGAAATCATTGATCTCTTGCGAACCACTCGGGCCATGAAGCACGTTGTAATTAACGACACGCAGCGTGTCTGTTTGTGCGAATAGAGTAACCTGCAAGCCAAGCATTGTTACAAGCGCAATGACAGCAACTTTCATGATGTGATGCATATTATCTCTCTCTTCCTACGGTTATAGATCTTGAGCGATCTGTTATGTAATAGGCCAATTTATATCGCACAAAGGTCTGCACGCGGGTCACTTTCGTTCAAATTTTCAGTTAATATCACGTCAATACATTGCAAATACATTTCGCCAAATTAGGTAATACAGGCAAAATACGTCATTTCAACACGAATTTTCCAAACCTAAACCAAGCGTACTTAAGTCAAAATATCACGCAATTAAGAAGATTACCCATGTTTTAGCAATATGTCAGTAGAAATCGTATGAAAAAATCTATAGCATGGGCATATATCTATACAAAGATTGAACGAACCAATGACATCCGCGAATCAAGACTATTAAACTACCATTTAAGGGCAAAGCTTGTTACATATCTAAAAAATTCTCACCCAACCAACATGCTGGGCAAGGCCGATATGTAGACAAGTGGATACCGAGGGACAAAGAGATGACAATCCGAAATCGCTATCGTACTGCAACACTTCTCAGCGCATTTTGCACATTAACATTCGTGAGCCCAAGCTTTGCAGGCTTCACAGAAAACGACAACGGTGTCTACCTATTCCAAAAAGAAGGCGGCGCAGAACGACTGTTCATAGATTTAGGGACCGAGGATAACCCTACCATCAATTTTGACGCATCGATTGATGGCCCAGGCTACAACAACGCACACGATGTCGTCTTGTACCCTAATCTTGATGGCAATGGAAACGAAGACGATGGTAGTTGGTTGGCTATCGAAAGTGGAACAGCAACTATCAACTACGCAAGCCGCATTAACCTCACCGATATTAGCGGCTCGCTCAAAGCATTCAGCAACCCTAACCAAAGCTTCAATCACGATGACAACCTAACCTTCACATTTGCAGATAACAGCCTGCTGAATATCTTCAGTACTGGCACATCACACGGTATCTACACACGCGGTACTGCTACACTCAAAAATATGGCAGGTGATCTCACTGTAATCGCAGATCAGGCATATGGCATCAGCGCCGCTCGCGCGCAGTATGACAATTTCACCGGCAACATCACCGTCGAAGGTACGAAAGCAATCGGCATGAACGGGCGAATCGTCTTGGGTGAAGCAGTCGAATACGACGATGGATATCCTGTCGGCCCATACGCTGGTGAATTTAATGGCTCAATCACCGCCAAAGGACGTGATGCAACCGGCATCTGGGGATCCGTTATTTCAAACATCGACTTCGATGCCAACATCTTCGCACTCAGCGACAATGACGATGGTATGGCCCTTGGTATTCGCAGCACATATCTGGCATTCAATGAAAATTTGGGTGGTAAAATCATCGCCAAACGACTGGTCAAGGGCTACAACAATTTCGAACACGGTGCCATCGGCATCGCTTACGGTCTCTACTACAGCCCCTACAAATTTCACGTCAAAGGTGATGTTTCCAGCTATATCGAAGCGACAAGCTTCAGTGGGAACGCAATCGGTATTTACAGTACTGACAATGTCAGGATTGATGGCGATGTGACCGGCACCATCAAAGCTGAAATATACAACGGCAACAACTCTGCCTACGGTATCTACTCCCAAAGCATCAACATCGGTGGTGACATCTCCGGCGACATCATCGCAAACGCACGATACATTGAAGACGAATACAACGACCGAAATACGATCGCTCTATATGCCAACGACAGCTTTGGCATCCAAATCGGCGGAGGCATCAGCGGTAACATCTCTGTTCAACAAAAAAATTACGACAAAGATAATAACGGCACCAAGACCTACGCGATGTATACCGAAAACGGTGGCATCAAGATCGGCGGCAACGGTATCACCGGCGCCATCAATGTTATCTCAAACAATAGCGAAACCGCTGCAATCAAAGCCGACAACTACATCCATGATGATGACACTGTTAATAATGACAACAGTATCCAGATCGCCCAAATCAACAGCCAAATCAACGTCATCAGCGGGATCGACAGCAGCTACAATGCAAACGCATACGGCATGAAAGCTGAACAAGGCACCATCCAAATCGGATCCATCGGTGAAGATGCTCAGATCAACGTCATAGGCCGCGGCGTGAACCCCGACTACAACGATGAGCCCGAATACGAGAAACCTTACATCTACGGCAACCATGTCTACGGCCTCATCACCGGCGAACCCGACGATTCATCCGGCTCCCCCGATCAAAACATCGTGATCACCGATACATTCGCCGGCCAAATCAACGTCACGGGTACACGTAACATCGCCGCGATCAAATCTGCCAACAACATCGATATCAACAACTTCGCAGAGCCTGCCAGCATCAATGTCACCACTGAATTCGCCGACTACGGCAGCTCTCAACTCGGAATCTACGGCCTCGTCGCCGCCCACCAAATCAATATCGATCAATTCTCTGGGGACATCAATATACAAGGCCGATTCACACCCATCGACGAAGTACCAAACCTTGACTTCATCCGACCTCACGGCACCGCAGTCCAAGCCATGAGTGATATCAACATCGGCTCCTTTAATGAATCTGCAACTATCGGCGGTGACCTCCACACCGGCATCCTCTCACACGGTAAACTCACAATCACCAATGATTTTGCAGGCAAAGTCTTTGTTGGTGTCACGCAAGACGAAAACGGCAACGAACTCATCATGCAACCATTTTATGCTCGCGGCATCGCAGGGTACCAAGGCACCGCATTCAACACCTTCACCGATTCCGCGATCATCAAAGTCAGCGGCGATCAATACGCTTGGGGCATCTCAGGTGGCATCGGCCTCACCATCACCGATGGGATGCACGGCACCATCGACGTCACAGCCAACAACAGAGCCTACGGTGTCATGGCTCGCACAATTAACGCAAACAACATCACCGGCACGATCAAAGCCAGCAGCATAGACCAAAACGGTCAATCCGCCGCGATCACGACACAATTCATCAACGGCAACGGCGATTGGGAATCACAATTCGACGGCAACGACTTCGTCAACCTCAACACTGGCGCAAACATCATCGGCGACATCCGACTCGCTGGCGAAAATCTCGTTGAAAACACATACGGCGACATCCTCAAACTCACCGGCGCTGGCTCATTCAACCACGATCTCTACGGCGTCGACTCACTCTTCGTCGTCGCTGACACCCCCGACCAAACATGGCAACTCAACCTCGCTTCTGAAGCACTCACTGATGATACGCAACGCAACCACGTTGACCGCGCCATCGTCCATAAAGGCTTCCTCCACATCAACGAAAACTTCTCCGCCGACTACCTCTCCCTCACAGGCAATGCCGGCCTCACCCTCAACGTCACCGAACCTACAACCGAATATATCCTCACACTCTCCGAAGGCGCATCTCTCAACGGCACACTCCGCCTTAACCTCGATGAAGACTTCTCCGCCAACGAAGGCGACATCGTTTCCCTCATCTGGACGACCGATCCATTCACCGGCTCCGGCTTCACTTCCGTTGAAAACACAATCATCAACGAATCACTCGGCTTCAACATTCACCAAGAAGGCGCCGCCGTTCTTGGCAAAGTAGCCCTCCTCGGTGACGCTAACCTCGACGGCCTTGTCGACGCGTCTGACCTCAATATCATTGCAGTCAACTTCAATAAATCACCTCAATCTTTTAATCAGCAATGGAATACCGGCGACTTCAATGGCGACAACATCGTCGATGCGCTCGACCTCAACGTTATCGCGATTAACTTCGGCAAAACCGCAGACGAACTACTCGAGCTCATCACCATCCCAGAACCAACCTCACTCTTCCTGCTGAGCTCACTTCTCATCCCACTCTCTCGTCGCCGCCGTACCGCATAGCAATCCAAACATTCAAAACAGATACAAGCTCTTTGCCATCGCAAAGAGCTTTTTCTTTAGTCCCTACCATTGCAATTCAACGTGCTTCCCATAACTTATACGATTGCGATCACATGATACTCTGCCTACTTATTTCACCCGTGTATGCCATACAGGGAGGGATCAAAATTGAAAGCTGCTATCTACAAATCCTACGGCCCGCCCAGCGTTCTCTCCGTTCAGGACGTACCACAACCAACACCTAAACCCAATCAATGCCTCATACGCATCATCGCCTCCTCTGTCACCACCGGCGATACCACCATCCGCGCCTTCAAAAAAATCCCCCTGCTCTTCTACATCCCTGCCCGCTTCATGTTCGGCATCACCAAACCCCGCAAACAAATCCTCGGTAACCAATTTTCTGGCATCATCGAATCCGCTGGCAACAACACATCGCAATTCAAAACCGGCGATCATGTCTTCGGCTTCACCGGCACAGGCTTCGGCGCAAACGCACAATATATTTGTCTCCCCGAAAAAAATATCGCCATCAAACCCAGCAACCTCACGCACGAACAAGCCGCCATCGTCCCGTTCGGCGGCATCACCGCACTCTACTTCCTCTCACTTGCAAACCTCAAACCCAATCAAAACATCCTCATCATCGGCGCTACGGGAGCCGTTGGTTCCTTCGCGACCCAACTCGCCAAACACAGCGGCGCAACTGTTACCGCAGTCTGCTCCCAATCCAATCACCCATTTGCAAAATCACTCGGCGCAACTCATACCATCGACTATCAATCCCAATCACTCGACACGCTCAACCAAACCTACGACGTCATCTTCGACACCGTCGGCAAATCTTCTTACCCAGCCATCAAACACATCCTCACACCAACCGGCACCTACCTCACCACAACCTTCGGCTCACGTGAACTCCTCCACATGCTTCTCACCAAACTCACATCCAAACAGCGCGTCATCTGCGCCATCAATCCCGATCGCCAACAAGACCTCATCACTCTCCGCACTCACATCGAAGCTGGGCACATCTCGCCCTTCATCGACCAAACCTTCACACTGGGTCGAATCGCCGACGCCCACACCTATGTCGAGCAAGGCCACACCAAGGGTGCCGTCGCCATCACCATCCCATCCTCATAACCCTCCACGCCCCAGCTCTTTTCTCTCCAATAAGCGCATAAAAAAACAACGCTCTACATCGTAAAGCGTTGTCACAAAAATGCCCGTGAGAGGACTCGAACCTCTACCCCGTTGCCGGGACCGCCACCTGAAGACGGCGCGTCTGCCAATTCCGCCACACGGGCTCTTTTCAATTGCGAAGGGGCATTGTAGCCTAAAAACCCACCCATTCAAACCGGCTCAGCCACTTCGCACACCCATTCCAACCTGTGGATAAACCTCATACAATCAACATATCCACACCGCTTATGCCATATCAAAGTCAAACACACCCATTAAGAAAATGTCTATTGCGACAGATTTTCGCCTCACTCGCATACCTTCAACGCCGCCGTCGACTCTCATAATAACCACGCATATCTCAACAAAAAAGCTCACTGAGTACCAGCAAGCTTTTCAAATATATACATGTTAAACAATAAGCCCTAAAGCACCTCAACCGTCACATTCGTGTTCGAGTAAATACACAAGTCGCCAGCAATCGCCATCGAATTTTTCACGATCTCCTCAGCTGATTGATCCGTGTGCGTCAGCAATGCCCGAGCCGCAGACCTTGCGTAATCTCCACCCGACCCAATCCCCAACACACCATCCGAAGGCTCGATCACATCACCCGTCCCCGAAACCAACAGCGAGCACTCTCGATCAGCCACAGACAATAATGCTTCCAACTTGCGCATCGCTCGATCTGTTCGCCACTGCTTCGCCAACTCCACGCTCGCCCGTTTGATATTCGCAGGCGAATCCTTCAAATGCTCCTCAAATCTTTCCATCAGCGCAAATGCATCCGCGGCAGATCCTGCAAACCCAACCAACACCCCTGCCTTTTCCGCACCGACACCCTTGAGCTTACGCACTTTCGTCGCGTCCGCCTTCGCCACCGTATTCCCCATCGTTACCTGCCCATCACCTGCGATCGCAACCTCTTGGCCACGCCGCACTGACAGCACCGTCGTTGATCTGATCTTCAATTTGCTCATACACCTATTGTACGACCCATCTCCCAATCCATCACATCTAATTTATGCCTTAGCACCGACAATCTATTATCAGGACGCATCCACACAATCTCAGTATCATAATCACATGGATTCCACACCCGACAACATCCCCCCCCAGATCCCCCCAAAGACCTCCCCCCAACCATCCCCCGATGATCTCGCCAACGAAATCTACACCTGGGGTCAGGTCGAGCACACCGTCGGCCACATCCCCGTGCTTTGGCGTGAAATCCTCGAACTACTCGACGTTCAGCCCAACAAAACCGTGCTCGACTGCACCATCGGCCGCGGCGGACACGCCACCCTCATCATCCCACAGCTCACCGGCGGACACTACATCGGCCTCGACACCGACGCCCAAAACGCCAACTTCGCCCGCCAGCGCCTCACACCCATCGCCGAAAAACACAACGTCAAACTCGACATCATCCACACCAACTTCACCGCAGCACACGACGCGATCAACAGCCTCAAGCCCCCCATCCCCGCCGTCGACGTCCTCCTCGCCGACCTCGGCTTCGCCTCAAACCAAATGGATGACCCTTCCCGAGGTCTCTCTTTCAAAGGCGCAGGCCCACTCGACATGCGACTCGACCCCTCGCAAGGCATCACCGCCCACGAACTCATCCATCAACTCCCCGAGCGAGAACTCGCCGATCTCATCTATCAGCTCGGCGAAGAACGCCTCTCACGCCGAATTGCACGAAAAATTATCGAAACTCGTACCGAACGTCCGATAGAAAATACTGAAGAACTCGCCGATCTCATCCGAGGCTGCTATCCCGGCGGCAAAGCTTGGATCGGTGGCAAACGCCCCGCTCTTAGATTTGGCAACAAGGGTCGAGCCAAAGGCAAAAAGGGTGGAAAAAATAGGGGGGGTGGTGGGATGATTGACCCCGCGACACGCACCTTCATGGCTTTGCGTATCGCCGTCAATGGTGAACTCGATGCGTTGGACCATCTCTTAAATGAGTTGCCAAGGCTTTTACAACCCAACGGCCGAGCCGGAATCATTAGCTTCCACTCACTCGAAGACCGCCGCGTGAAATTTAACTTCCGCGACCACTCCTCAGGCGACTCACCAATATACAAACGCATTACACGCCGCGTCCTCACTGCCCAACTCGACGAAGCCGACCGCAACCCTCGATCACGCAGTGCAAAAATGCGTGTCATCCAAAAACTCACATAACACGCATTCCCATTTCCTCCTCAAAAACTCACAAGCACACACAACTTGTGTAAAGCCTGTTAGCAGACTGATTTCAACGCCCTGAAACATCTTTTTCAAGGCAAAACCAAGCACTTTTTGTTATGCTTGAATACCACAGCCTTTTAACAAAGGCACACGCACCAAGAGGCGAGAAAACCTTCAAATTCGTCATCAGGATGATGACACACTGGCCGCTAACCCAACCACCAGCAGCCACTTTGTAACAGCAGTTCAGTTAAAACCTCTGACACGGATGGCAGGGCGTTATGACACGTGAAACAAAAGTAGGTCTACTCTTCGGTGTTGCCGTCGTGATGCTCATCGGCATCATCGCCGCCGATCATCTCGCAAGCACCAAGAACACCCCAAGCGCCGACGCAAACGTTCTCGAATACGTCGACCGCGCCGCCGACGAGTCGCGCATGTCCCGTCGACAAGCCCCCTCCCTCAACAACCCCAACACCAACCCCGCCCCGCAACCACTCCGACGCGCACTCCCCTCCCCCAACACACTCCCCCCTCGCACAACCACACCGCAACGACCACAATTCGTTCGCGCCATGGCCACCGACACCAACACCGATCAAAATAATACAACACCACCCGCGACGCGCCGTAACAACACCTCATCACGAGCCGCTGCGCTCCTCAACCGAGCAGCTCAAAACACGACTCCGCAAAACCAATCGCCCACGCGCCCACTCACCAGTTACGAACGCTCGGTTCAAAACGACCAAGACCGCACAGCCGCTCAACAACCAACGACACCTGCAGCACGCCGCCCATCGATCTTTGATCGGCCAACCTCAACCACAAACCGCCCACCCGCAAACCGCATCATCGGCACCGCCATCCCCACAACTCCTTCCACATCCATCACCCCCGGCAACCGCGACGCTCGCATCCACATCGTCAAACCCAACGAATCACTCTACGGCATCGCCCTCAAGTACTACGGCAACGGCGACAAATGGAATCTCATCAAAAACGCCAACCCAACCCGCGTCTCCGACAACGGCTCAATCATCGCTGGCGCCAAACTCACCATCCCATTCGACCCCAAACTCCTCAAAGAACTCGAAACAAACACCCAAACATCCACTGCCTCAGCAACCCGCACACCCACACAATCTTCAAACGAAATCACCGTCAAGCCCGGCGACACTCTCTCCGAACTCTCACTCAGATACCTCGGCTCCTCAAAGCACTGGAAGAAAATCCTCGCCCACAACAACATGAAAGATGCCTCCGAACTCCGCGCAGGCATGAAACTCAAACTCCCAACCCTCGACAACACCCCCGCTCCTTCAACCCAACAAACATCTTCCGCCACAAGGGCAACCACACCCCGCAACACACAACCCACTTCCTCATCAAAAACCTACACCGTCAGATCTGGCGACAGCCTCATCCGCATCGCTAAGCGCGAGTTAGGTGACGGCTCACGTTGGCAGGAAATCTTTGACCTCAACAAAGCCACACTCAAATCACCCGATGCCATCAAGGTCGGACAAACACTCAAACTCCCCTAACCGCCACACCCTCCAAGCACACCAGAAAAGGCCCCCCAACATGTTTCCAAAAATACTCGTAGCGATCATCCTCGCAGCCGGTATCGGGGTCGGCCTACTCTCCCTCCGCCAGCAACGTCTCGAAATCATGAACGAGATCACAGCCGAACACCGTAAAGTCGACCGCACACGCAAAGAAATCTGGGACATCCAAGTCCGCATCGCCGAACGAACCAAACCCCAGGAAGTGCAACGCGTCACAAGCAACGCCAAGCTCGTTCTCGAGCCTATCGCTCAACCCCAAGATCAACGCACCGCACAAGCCGAACCTCCACAACCCATAAGCCCATAACTTCGCCCGATCTCCCCGCCTGCCTCTCCAGACTCACACACCTAAAACCATCACGCGATTGAAAGAGTTGGTTCCCCATCATGCAAGACGGATTGTTCGATCATCTCCCCGATGACCATGGCAGCACACCCTCCCCCACACCCTCTTCTGCTGACCACAATGATCCCGCACAAAACCAACCCACATCAGGCGCAACTGACACAACAGACCCAAACGAATTGCCTAACCGTGAGTTAGGCGAAGGCGGTCTCTTCTCCATCCGCGGCGGCGCCGGCAAAAATATGCGACACATTAGCGCTCCCCCCATGAAAGCCTTCGAAAAAGGCGACGAAACCGCAGGCGCCAACCGCGTCCTCCGCTTCGGCATCTTCATGGCCATCATCATCACACTACTCTTCTCAGTACTCATCTACCGCGTTGCTCAACTCCAAACCAACCCCGAAGAACGGCTCGTTAAACAGCTCGGCCGCAACTACGCCAAAGTCCCACTTCTCGAACGTCGCGGCACCATCACCGACCGAAAAGGCCGACCGCTCGCCGTCTCTCGCATCAAAAAGAAACTCTTCATCGACCCCAAACTCATCGCCGATCGCGGCATCTTCACCGACATCATTACACACGAGTTCGGATACGACCCGCTCTGGATCGACAAGCTCATGTCGCGCAACCCCAAATCTCGCTACGTCGTCATCGACAAAGCCCTCACAGATGAGCGGCTCGAAACCTTCAAACGTCTCAAACTCTCCGGCCTCGCTCTCGACGACGCGCCAGTCCGAGATTACCCGCAAGGTAAAACCGCCGGCGCGATCATCGGCTTTGTCGGCGACGAAGGTGTCGGCCTCTCCGGCCTGGAACTCGCCCTCGACAAACGACTCACCGGCCAAAAAGGTAAATTCGTTTACATGCGTGACTCACGCGGCCGCGCCATCGGCATCGACTCCGAACGCTTCCAACCCAACCAAAACGGCGAAAACATCCGGCTCTCCATCGACTCAGTCATTCAAAGCATGGCTGAAGACGTCCTCGACCGCCTCACCAAACACTTCAACTCACCACTCGCCATGATGGTCGTCATCAACCCACGCACAGGCGAAATCCTCGCCATGGCCTCAACCCCCAGCTTCGACCCGCGAACCTTTCGTACCGCAAACCTCGAACTCCAAAAAAACCGTTGCGTGACCGACGTTTTCGAACCCGGATCAATCTTCAAACCCATCATCTGGTCCGGCATCACACAGCTCGGTAAAGTCAAACCCGGCGAAACATTCACCACCGAACAAGGCCGTTGGACAACCTCCTATGGCCGCCTTATCCGTGACGCCACAACACCCAAAAAATCGAAATACACTTGGGAAGAAGTCCTTGTCAACTCCTCAAACATCGGCATGGGCAAAGCCACCAATCGCATCACACTCCAGCAACTACACGAAATCGTCTCCGCCTTCGGCTTCGGCAAAAAAACCGGCTCCAATCTCCCCGGCGAAGTCTCCGGACTCTTCCCATCTTGGCAAGTATGGAACCGTAGATCCACCGAAAAAGGCTGGAAAAACTACACCAAACACTCCATCCCATTTGGCCAGCAAATATCCGTCACCGCCTTACAAATCACCACCGCCATTGCCGCCATCGCAAACGACGGCATCCTCATCCAACCCACCATTGAAGCCCGCGACCCCTTCGCACCCATGTACGTCGAAAAACGTGTCCTCTCAACGCCCGTTGCCCAGTTCACACGCGAAGTCATGCGACGACAAATCCTCGAAGGCGGCGGCCGCAACGCCATCTCAAACAAATACGAATTCTTCGGCAAAACAGGCACCGCACAACTCGTCAACCCCGGCAAAGGCTATTTCCAAGATAGATACTTCTCCTCCTTCGTCGCTGGCGCCCCGCTCGACGACCCACAACTCGTCATCGGCTGCTTCGTCAAAGATCCAGACAAATCCGTCGCACACTACGGCGGCCAAGTCGCCACCCCAGCCGTCCGTGAAGTCATGGAAGCCTCGCTCCAATACCTCGGCATCCCCCCTAAAACGACTGATGAAATCTACAAAGCCGAAAAAGATTGGCCCAAAGCACAGCCTCAAGAATAATCATTACAACCCTCGCAAACCCCACCCAACGGCAATCACATCTCTTCTTAACGTAGCCTCCCCTCTACCCTTTAGGTAAACTATAACCTCTACCCCACATTAAAACCTCACAGAGATCCACAGTGAACATCCTCCACGTCATCGATAGCCTCAATCCAGCCGACGGCGGCCCCCCCTCAGTTGTTGTCCAACTCGCTTCCGCACAAGCACTCCTTGGCCATCGTGTACATATCATGTCCTTCAATAACCCCGTCCAGTTCCTCCCTAAATACGCGCACATCAAAGGCTCGGACAAACTTCAGTTCATCGACGTCCCACAAACCCGCAAAGCTCCCATCGACCTCTTCTTCACTTCTGATCTCCATAAATATTTCCCATCCAACACCGAGTTCATCCACGGCCACGGCAACTGGTACCCACTCGTCATCGCTACGTGTCGCTCCGCCCGTAAAGCCAACATCCCCTACACCATCGCCCCACACGGCATGCTTGATCATTGGTGCATGCAACAAAAGAAACTCAAAAAATCTATCTCACTCAAACTAGGCCTTCGCAACATACTCAATAAATCAGCGTTTATCCATTGCCTTAACAAACACGAAACCATCGAGGTAGCCAAAAACCAAATCACCGCACCACTCAAAACCATTCCCAATGGCATCGACCTCACATACGACGAAATCGAGAACATTACTGGCACACTCGACCAAAGCATCAGCCACCTACTCAATTCAGGCCCCACCATCCTCTTTCTTTCACGCATACACTACAAGAAAGGTCTCGACTACCTCGTCAATAGTTTCGACAAAGCACTACCCAACCTACCTTCAGGCACCAATCTCATTATCGCCGGACCGGGTAGCAACTACCTCAACGAACTCAACACAATCATCAATTCACTAAACGCCAAACCGCACATACACCTCATAGGCCCTGTCTATGGCTCAGCTAAGTTCGAACTCATCCGCAAAGCCTCATGCTTCGCCCTCACCTCGCGCCAAGAAGGTTTCTCCGTAGCAATCCTCGAAGCTTTAACCTGCAAAACACCTGTCATCGTCTCCCACGACTGCCACTTCCCCGAACTCGAACAACATAACGCCGGCATCTGTGTACCCCTTGATACCGACATCATCGCTCAAGCCCTCGTCAATTTCTTCAATGACCCACAACTAGCGCAAACACTTCAAGCAAATGCCTATAATCTCGTCAACGCTCAATACCAATGGCGACATATCGCACAAACATGTATCGATCTCTATACAACCAACTAGCCAGCCGATCTATCGCTTAGTTACCCCCCCCTATCTACTCTCGAATCTTATCGAGTAATGTCTCCCACACAACAACCAAAATATCCAGCGGCTCATCCTCCTGATCCGACAACACCGTCACCACCGCTTCCTCATCAGGCAACACAATACAATACTGCCCCCGCGCCCCATCCATCCGATACGAACCTGGCACACGAGAATTCAACCAAACCTGATACCCATACCCCGCATGATGCTCCACGATTCCCTTCTCTTTCTCATGCGTCGTGTTATCAATCTGGCATTTCCCCATCTCCTCGATAAACCAACTTGGCACAACCTCTTCACCTTCCCACGCTCCCCCATCTAACATCAATTGCCCAACCTTCGATAAATCACGCGCCGTTAAGTGCAACCCCGAGAATCCAAACGTATGCCCCTTCGGACATCTTTCCCAATACGGCTTCTCGATCCCCAACTTCCTCAAAATGCGCTCATACACAAAATCCTCCAACAACTCACCCGTCACCACTTCCATAATCCGCGACAACATATACGTTGCCGAGTTGTCATACACAAATTTCTCACCCGGCTCTATCACCATAGGCATATCAAAAAAGTATTCTGCAAAATCAACATCCACACCCTCTTCCCATGGCACCGTTGACAGCCCACACTTTCGATGCCCTGTCGCCATCACCAAAAGATCTCGAACCGTCACCCGCTTTTTCCGCTCGTCCACAATCTCATACCCCTCAAAAAACTCAACCACACAATCCTTCAACCCAAACAGCCCCTCATCGATCGCTATCCCAACTCCCAATGCCGTCACCGCTTTACTCACCGACCACAAAAGTCGTGGCTTCACCTCCTCAAAATCATACTCCCCCACCATCTCACCCTTAACCCTCACATTCACATGCTTCACCCCAAGCCCACGCCGCCCAATTTCTTCAACAAACTCACTCAATATCAACGCACAAGCCATCACAAACACCCTTCTAGAAAACAAAACTATCTTCTGATTAGATTGTTATTCGAGACATCTATTATTACCTACATTAACAAATAAACCACAAAACAAGTGTTTATTGCATATCTGTACAATAACACTTGCAATCTGAACACACTTAATTATATATTAACAATTGTAGGAATGAGAGAAGAGCCCCCCTCTTCTAGTTTTAATTGACACAATGTGAATATCGCCTGCGCTGTTAGTAATTGCTAACAGTTACTGCGATTATTTGCTTCGGCTCTTTACGCTGGCTCATAACCATTTTTATCAAGGAGAAGAAAGATGAGATCACTATTCTATTCAGCCACTATCGCACTCGGCCTCACCGCGACAGCTTCTGCTGCAACCACTGAAATCAACGTACCACTCCCAACCTATACCGGCACCCTCTCCGTCACACACACAACCGACGGCCCAGCCTCAAACACTTGGAATGCCTCTATCCCCGCAGGCAACAACAACATCAAGCAATACCTCGCGTGGACACCTGACGGTGGCCCACTCGCAAGCAAAACCATCAACGACATCGCTCGCATCACCTACAACACCAAAGACGCCAACGTCTCCGATGCACTCGATTGGTATATCCAGATCTACACCGCCAAGCAAGATGATGGCGGCGACTTCTCATGGTACCGCAACCGCTTCACCGCTGAAGTTGGTTACATCTCACAAGCCAACGGCTCCGCCGTCGACAACACTTGGACTCATTGGGACACGAGCAGCACCGATGCCAACACCAAACTCATCTTCCAAAGCACCAACAACACATTCAACGCCGCCGGCAATGACCTTGCCGCTCTCAAATCCTCCTATGGCTCCGAATCCATTCTCGCCCTTTCCATCAACGCTGGCGACACCGGTGCAGGCTGGGCATACGACGGCTCTATCTCTGGCCTTACCGTTGAGCTAACCGATGGCTCCGCCATCCAGTACAACTTCGTACCAGAGCCCGCATCACTCTCATTCCTCGCACTCGGCTCCCTCGCACTCCTTCGCCGCAAACACGCATAACCCATCCCCCCCTTACTAAATACAATCCAACAAACGAATACTGCACGTCTATCTAACTAATAGACGTGCAGTATTATTATTGACACGCATTTTCAACCAACCTAACCAGCCATCGATCCCTCGTATCAATCATCTCAACACGCCATCAAACCCACGACCACCGATCGTGGGTTATGTTACAAATCACAATCAATATCGATAGCCAACATCCAAACCGCCAACCCACTCCCGATATTTTCCCATCTACATACCCCAACCATTCACGACATGCTTAAACAAACAACAAAAGCCATTCACACGATCAATCAATGATTGCCGCAATTACCTCTCACGCCAATTCATCTCATGATTCCATCAAGCCCACGACCGCCGGTCGTGGGGTGTGCTACAACCCACAATCAATATTCATAACCAATACCTATACCACCAACTACGGCAGCAGCGTCCTGACAGACTGCAGCTCTTCAACGACACTCAAGAAAAACCCAAATCTAAGCCATGCTCACGAGCGACCAACCACCACACTCTCACATTGCAGATCATCAGCGTTTCTAACGCTATCCCCCCACTTCCACCCTCAACCCTTCCCCACTCCACTTCCCCCTGCTTCCTCTCCTTATCCGACTCTCTCTAACGATTTCCAACTTTTCCACACCTACCCTTGACGATCCAAATCGGCGCGGTAAACTATGCCTCAACGTTATTGAAACTGATTCTCAATATTATTTACAGGATCAAAATCATGTTCTTTACGCCTGAAACCTCGAAACTCATGCAGTTTTCCCGCCGCGGGATGGGTAAATATGAGCTAAAAATCGGCTGCGCCAGCCTCGAACTCGGGCCCGGCGAAGTCAAAAAGCTCCAGAAGCTCGTCAATCAGGCTGCCCTAGACTACACCGAGCAACTCGCCGCCGATGCGATGAACGAACCACACCCCGCATCACTCAACGACCCATTCGGCCGCAACTAAATCCCATCCCCCCACAATCTCTCCCCCCCTCATCACCGCTCATCACACCACGCCCACAACGTTTTCATCATCCGTACCACCAAGGATCAACACACTATGAAAATCACCATCATCTACGGCAGCAGCACCGGAAATACCCAGAATGCAGCCGAAATCATTGCCGATGAACTCACCAACCTAAACGCAGATTACCAAGTGGAAGTCCTCGACGTGTGTGACGCAACCCCCGAACAATTCAACCAACCCAACCTGCTCATCGCAGGCATCTCGACCTGGGACATCGGCGAGCTCCAATGCGATTGGTTCGATGCATACGAGCAATTGGACGATACCGATCTCTCCGGCTCAACCTTCGCACTTTTTGGCCTTGGAGATGCGGGAGCCTACTCAGACACCTATCAGGACGCGATGGGCATCCTCCACGACAAATTACTTGAACGCGGCGCCAAAGCCATCGGCTATTGGCCCACCGAAAACTACATCTACGACGACAGCCGCGCCGTCATTGATGGCAACAAATTCTGCGGCCTCGCCCTCGATGAAGAAGGTGAAAGCGATAAAACCGAAGAGCGTATCATCGAATGGGTCAAACAGGTTTCAAAAGAGCTCGAACTCGTTAAGCAACACGCAGACGCGTCCTCATTAACCACATCGCTACGCAACAAGCTCGCGTGACATAAAGATCACCCCAGCGTGATCAAGCAAACAGCATAAATAGAAGTCAGTCCTTCTTATTTACATCGTGCACCTCTCTGCTTCATGGGCGCTAGCAGAGGGGTGTTTTTACATCTCAACCCTGCCGCCACAACATCCAATCGCCCCGGCATCTACCCACATCTCCGCACAGGTTTAAACAATTCGTCACACGATGTTATCTATAGATGACAACCCAAACTAAAGCGCCTGGGCAAGGTAAATTCATGGTTTTTACCCCCTGCCCGCTCGAAAGCGGGTAAGATATGCTATGCCTTACTCGCCTGTTGAGAATGTTAACCAGATGCGAGATAAGGCAAGGAGTGTGTTTTGAAAAGATAGCCGCGCATGCATGCGCCCTACGATGAGATTGTCGAGCGAACACGTATCGATCCGCATTTTTTAGTTCACCGCTCGAATCAACCGAATCAGGTGCAAGTGACGCAGTCGGCAAATATGTAGTGAATACGCCTGTAACCATTAAGGAAATTCGTGTTGAAGAAAACACCATTTTATAAGTTCATGCAGGACAATGGCGCGAAGTTTGTCGACTTCGCAGGGTGGGAAATGCCGATTAGTTTTGGTTCCATCATCGAAGAGCACAACCAAGTGCGAAACAGTGGCGGACTCTTTGATGTCTCGCACATGGGCCGCATCAAATTCAGCGGCAGGCACGCCCGACGATTCCTCGAACGCATCCTCACGCGCCGCGTGTCGAACATGCAAGAAGGGCAATGCCGATATGCGATGGTTTGCAACGAAGACGGCGGCGTGCTTGACGATGTGATCATTTATAAATTCGAAGATCATTGGATGCTGGTTGTGAACGCATCCAACCGCGAAAAACTGCTCAAGCATTTTGAAGATGTGAAGGGTGATTTTGTGGTTAAGATCGATGACCAGACCGAATCAACCGCGATGGTTGCGGTGCAAGGCCCGAAGGTCATGGATATGATCGGACAATTTTCAAAAGAGGTTCCAAGCCTCAAAAAATACGGTTTTTGTCAGAAAAATTTATTGATTTTGAAAATGACAATTAGCCGCACAGGGTATACGGGCGAAGACGGGGTCGAAGTGATTCTCGGTGCAAACATGGCCAGCATGGCGGTGAAGCTGTTGCTAAAAGACAAGAGCGCAGATGCTGATGTAAAACCTTGCGGCTTGGGTGCGCGTGATACACTGCGTATGGAAGCGGGCATGCCGTTATATGGGCATGAATTGGATGAAGACACGAATCCGTTTGAGGCGGGTTTGGATTTCGCGGTGAGTTTGGACAAAGACGAAGACGAGATGGGCGAAAAGTTCATCGGTCAGGATGCATTGAAAAAGGTTAAGGAAGCGGGATTACAGAAAACGTTGATCGGGTTGAAGGTTGATGGCAAACGCACACCACGTCAGGGGATGGTTGTGAAGAATGGTGTTGGGGATTTGGGAATTGTGACGAGCGGTTGTTCGTCGCCAACGCTGGGTTGTCCGATCGCGATGGCGTATGTGAAGCCGGGAAGTGTGAATGTGGGCGATAAGGTGACGGTTGATTTGGGGAGTGCGGAGATTGAAGCAGAAGTTGTGAGCTTGCCGTTTTATAAAACTGTGAAAAAGTAAGCTTAATTGAAATCAAGATTGAGAAAGCGGTGACGTAAGTTACCGCTTTTTTTGTTTGTGCGCATGAAATGTTGAATGAGTGGTTTTGTGTGTGCTTGAAATATGGGATTTGAGATGAGCGGGATTGGGGCGAATGAGATTGAAAATGTGAAATTGAAGTGAAAAATATGAGGTTATGAATACTGCCGGGAAATGCGCGGCGCGTTTGTGCGCACAGGTTTTGATTTTTCGTGATTTACCCTTATCGGTTTGGTGTTGATTTGTGTGTGTTCTGGTTAGAAACAGTGCGATTCTGAGAAGCTATTGCGAGAAATGAATCTGTTTTGGAGTTGTTTTAAAGGGTATTTTTGCGATTTTGCGCACAGAATTTTTTGTTGGTGGTTTGGTATGGGGTTTGCGTAGAGGACGTATGCGCGGGACTCGAATTGGCGATTTGAAAGTGAGTTGGATAGACACCCCGCCACCAGCGGTGGCGGGCTTGAGGGATAGGGAGGTTGATTGAAGTCAGTGGAAAGGTGGCTGGATGGGGGGGGATGGCTGTAGAATATGGGAATGAGTAAGACCAAAGAACATCGTACGCAGCAGGTTATTGGGGTGCAGTTTGATATCGCGTGGGAAGATCGTGAGATGAATTATGAGAGGGTGGAGGCGCTGCTGGATGAACGGTGTGGGGAGATCAAGAAGGGTGCAATGGTGTGCTTGCCTGAGATGTTTAGTACGGGGTTTTCGCTGAAGGTGAATAAGACGGCAGAGGGTGATGAGGTCGTGACTGAAAAGTTTATGAAACGGCTGGCGAGGAAGTATGAGGTCTACATGATGGGTGGGTTGGTGGAGCGGGATCCTAGGCCGAATGGTAATCGGAAGGGGCTTAATTTGTGTGTGGTAATGAATCCTGAGGGGGAAGAAGTTTGCAGGTATACAAAGATCCATCCGTTTTCGTATGGGCAGGAGACGGATTTTTATAACAGTGGTGATGAGGTGGTGACGTTTAAATGGGGTGAGCTGACGGTGGCTCCGTTTGTTTGTTATGACGTCAGGTTCCCGGAAATATTCAGGCATGGAGCGGCGAAGGGTGCGGAGGTGATCACGGTAATTGCGAATTTTCCTGAGAAGCGGATTGCGCATTGGGTGACACTGAATCAGGCGCGGGCGATTGAGAATCAGGCGATTGTGGTGGCGGTGAATCGGGTGGGTGATGACCCGTTTTTGGCGTACAACGGGCGGAGTCTCGTGATTGATGCGCTGGGCGAAATCCGGGCGGACGGCGGCGAAGATGAGGGGTTAGTGATGTGGGATATTGATCTGGATGTTTTGGATGAGTATCGGGGGAGGTTTCCGGCGCTAAGGGATATGCGTGAGGATTTTTTGGGGCTTGATGAGTGAATGGGTGTACCTTCTCAGATAGGCGGAGCGAGATGTTGCTGTTTTAAAGTGTGGGGATGCTAGGAAGAATGCGAGGGGTGGCGGGCGAAGAACGCGCAGCGAAGTGTCGCGGCGGCTAGTTGCGAATTGTTTTTATAAACGCGGTTGGGGCGACACCCCCGCACCGGCGGTGCGGGGCTTGTGGATGGATGTTGTAGAGAATGGTATGTGTGGGAGGAGGATAGTTGCGATAAAAAAACAGCACGTCTATGTCATGATTAGACGTGCTGCGGAGTACGATTCGTTTTTATAGTATTTCTGAGGTGTGTGGGGTTGATGAGGAGGGGATGAGGGGGGGGGATTAGGCGGTTTGTTTTTGGAGGTATTGTTGCCGAGCCTTGATGGCGGCGAGGGGGCGATTGGAGGACATGCGGGCGTTGAGTTTTTTGAGAGCTTCGATTTCGATTTGACGAACGCGTTCACGGGTGAGGCCGATGTGCTGGCCGATTTCTTTGAGCGTCATAGGCTCGTGGTCATCGAGGCCGTAGCGGAGACGGAGGATGGTTGCTTCGCGATCGTCGATGACTTCGAGAAGCTGCGAGATTGTGTCCAGATCGTCATTGAGTGCGAGTTGTTGGTCTGGTGCGAGTGTGCGGGTATCAGAGATGAGTTCGGAGAGTGTTGGCGCTTCGCCATCATCGCCTGAGCCGTTTTGTGAGGGGCGTTGAGCGGCACGGACGGCTTTGTGAATGATTTTAATTTTCTTGGCTGGGAGTTCCATGTGTTCAGCGAGCTCGTTGACGTTGGGTTGGCGGCCGAGGGTTTCTTCGAGATCGCGTGAGGCGCGTTTCCACTTGGCGATGAGTTCAACCATGTAGGCTGGGATGTGGATGGGCTGAACGGCGTTGATGAGTGCGCGTTTGATGGCTTGCTTGATCCACCAGCAGGCATAGGTTGAGAATCGCGCGCCCATTTCAGGGTCAAAGCCTTCGACGGCGCGGAGTAGGCCGAGGTTACCTTCTTCGATGAGGTCTTGAAGTGGGAGTCCTCGCCGATTGTATTTTTTGGCAACTGAGACGACGAGGCGCAGGTTGGAGCGGATCATGTGCTCGCGTGCTGCGGGGCAGTTTTGATGGATGATTTTACGACAGAGATCTTTCTCCTGATCGGCGGTTAGGAGAGGTGACTCATCGATTTGCTTGAGATATAGGGCGAGATCGCTTTTCAATTGACCTTTAGCCATTGTATTTTCCCATCGTCACCGATTGCGCATGTTGTTGTATGAACATGAGCGAGAGGCGCGACATCGGGAAAGACGTTGATGCGCGGCCTGGATCGGTTCCTGCTCCACTTTGTCGCCCTGCATACGAGCATGGGCGTTTGTATCTGGGTAATGGATCGGGAAGTTGTGTTGCGTGCTTAATGGGCTTTGCAGTGTTAGGGGAAAGTTGCTTATCGGGGGCGAGGATTGTGCGGGATGGTCGGGATGGGGGGGAAAAAGGGGCGTATGGGATCGTTATAGAGCGCACAAGGGGAACAGAGGTGGGTGGTGTCTTGTGTGAGGTTTGTAAGGGTTTTATGGGGAAAATGCAGGAGTGGCTGGTGAGGGTGATGGGATGTAAGATGTTGTCTATGAAGATCATACTAGCGAATCCAAGAGGGTTTTGTGCGGGCGTAAACATGGCGATCGAGACGGTCGACGAGGCGCTTAAGATTGTGGGTACACCGCTTTATGTGTATCACGAGATCGTGCATAACAGGCATGTCGTTGAGAGCTTTAAGAAGCAGGGTGTCGTGTTTGTCGATTCGATAGAAGAGGTGCCAAACGATTCGACGGTGATCTTCAGTGCGCATGGCGTGTCGCCTGAGGTGCGGGGTGCGGCCAAGGCGCGTAACTGCACGATGATTGATGCGACGTGCCCGCTGGTGACGAAGGTGCATATGGAAGCGATTCGGTATGCGAAGCAGGGGTATAAGTTGCTATTGGTAGGGCATGCGGGGCATGATGAGGTGGTGGGTACGGTGGGCGAGGCGCCGGATGCGTTTTCAATCGTTGAGAGTCCGGAAGATGTTGAGAAGTTGCCATTCTCGGAAGAAGAACAGGGACAGTTGGTTTACCTGACGCAGACGACGCTGAGCATGGATGATGCGAATGTGATTATTGATGCGATCAAACGAAGGTATCCGGGGATTAAGCAGCCACCAAGTGAGGATATTTGTTATGCAACGACTAACCGTCAGTTAGCTGTCAGAGCACTGGCTGAGGAGTCGGATTTGGTGTTGGTGGTGGGATCGAAAAACTCGTCGAATAGCGTACGACTGACGGAGATTAGTGAGAATGCGGGGACGCGAGCCTATCTGGTGGATGATGTTTCAGAGATTGATCATGTGTGGTTTAATGGGGTGGAGAGTGTGTTAATCACAGCGGGTGCGAGTGCACCGGAGCATCTGGTTGAAGAGATCGTTAAAGAATTGATTGAAAAGTATGAAGGGCTTGTGGATGAATCGCATATTGTGGAAGAGGATGTGCATTTCAACTTGCCGCGGAGTTTGAGGGTATTGCAGGAATCGTGCGGTAAAGGTAACGGTAATAATGGGTGTGGTTGTGGGTGATCGTTGACGTGCCCGACAATAAAAAACAGAACCCCGTCGATTTAATCTGCGGGGTTTTATTTTTGGAGGTGGTCGGACTAACTATTAGTTAGTTATAGGATCAGAGCCGGGGACATCAGCATCGAGCTGAAGAATTTCTTTGGGTTTATGGACTTTGATCATGGCGTTTAGATCAAAGAGACGTGGATTAGGTTTGCGATGGGTGTAGTCGTGAAGACGGAGCTTGAGGTAGGCGTCGGAATCGATGGCGTAGATATCGGCGACAGCGGGGAAGTTGGGTGAAGGGGAATGATCTGTGTAGGCTTTGTCGTGCGTGAGGAGCGTGGTGATGAGGGGCGTGCTGGTGATAGGGTCGAGGTAGTCGATGCGTGCGGGGAGGCCAGTGTCGGGGTTGATGAAGTAGCGGAAGTTGGTGTTGACGAATTGCAGGACGGTGTAGCCGCGGATAGTGTCGACGTTTGCGCCGTTTGTGGGTTCGAGGGGCTGGAGGCCGAGGAGTTGGGCGACGTCTTGGGGCTGAATGGGGATGGCGAGTTGAAGGGTTTGCGGGTTGGATGCGAACTTGTGCTGGCCATAGAAGAGTTTGTCGCTGTGGAGATCGAAAAGCCAATAGTATTCGGGGTTAGCACCGGCCCAGAAGATTTCGATGCCTGCTTTTTTAAGGACGAGGGTTATGTCGCGAGGAGGCTGAAAATAGAAGTTACCGGAGCCGTTTTCGTGATTGGCGTCGCCGTCCTCGTCGAGGTATTTGAGATCGAAAGTGACGTTAGAACGAAGGTAATCGAGCTCTCGAAGGTTGGTGTTGTACTTGTTGACGAGTTCCAAGGTGGAGAGGGAAGAGGTGGTGTTAATGGGTGGCGGGAGAAGCTTGTCCTGCTGGGGAATGATGGTGGTTTGTTGGCATGCGGAGAGGGTGAGGAGGCAGAAGAGAAGGAGTGGGAGGATGTGGGGTTTGGATCGTTGCATGCTGATGTTCCGTATGACGAGGAGGCTTTATGTATGGGTATATCGGCTGAGGCAGCGAAGTAAGTATAGGTATAGACGCTTGGGTCGAAGGATGGGGTTTATGAGGTGTGAGATTAGTCGATGTGATAGGCAGGGGAAACCTGATGGCGGGAGGCGATGTGGGTGGTGAGGGTATGGTGGTCGAGGTGAGTGTTGGCGGCAACATCGGGGGTGTTGTTGTTTTCTGAGAGGTGGGCGAGGAGGACCCATTGGAGGCTGGTGTGGTCGGCGTAGGATTGAAGCGAGGATGCGGCTTCGTGGTTTGAGAGGTGGCCATGCGGGCCGGCGATGCGGCGCTGCGTGTGGATGGGGTATGAGGAAAATGAGAGCATGTCGGGGTCAAAATTTGATTCGATAATGAGCGCGTCAAGGGTTGGGATGAGGGTGGTTAGTTCAGGGAATGCGTGGCCGAGGTCGGTGCAGAGGCCGAGTCTTTTTTGGTTGTGCTGAACGACGAAGCATGAGCCGTCGATGCAGTCATGGTGGGTGGGGATGGCGGTGATGGCGACATCGGGTCTATTAGGAAGATAGAAGGTGGAGTCAGGAGCGAAGTGATTGATCGTGTGGATAGGGCCGAGGTTGTGTTGTTTGTATGCAGTGGCCCATGTTTTTGGGGTGATGTAGATGGGGAGATTGAATTTGCGTTGAAAGATGCCTGCGGATTTGACGTGGTCGATGTGTTCATGGGAGATGATGAGTGCGTCGACGGTGTTGATGTCGATGTTATGTTCGGCGAGACGGAGTTGGGCTTGCTTGCCTGAGATACCGGCGTCGAAGAGTAGACGAAGGCCGTCTGCTTCGACGAAGATGCAATTGCCGTTAGATCCGGATTGGAGAGAGATTACTTTCATATATTTAAGTGTGCATTACAATGAATGCGTCTTCTTTTTGGGTCAAAAGGATTAATTCAATGCCCACTGCATACCGAATTCCACGTTACTTACGTCTTATTATCTTGATTTACCTCAGCAAGTTACTTGGGTCAGCTATGATTATTAGCGGCATTGTAACTCTGTTTGCCCCACCGTATGCAGGCGTTTATTCAGGCGAACGGACTCCGACAATAACTAATACCGAAACGTTAATTATTATGTTTAGCATAACCATGTTGGTTGGTGGTTTAATTACGTATGGCTTGAGTTATGCATTTCGTGCTATCTGCGATACGGCGATCAACAGTTGGTATACACGTACTAATGTCGAGCAATCTCAATTCAATCGTGAGACAAGCGAAGCTTGAGTGAGGAGTGAGGTGGTGGGTACGGCGAGTGTCGCTCGCCGGCTATTTTGAGTTGCAGGAATTTTGTTTTTCTTGCATACACCCCACGACCGGCGGTCGTGGGCTTGATGAGCAAATGAGGTCGTGAGGGCTTGCGGTCGCGCCGCGAAGTGTCGCGGCGGCTATTTTGAGTTCCAAGCTATTTAAATGCGCCGCAACTCACCCCGGAAGGGGTGGGTATGGAAGCTGGATAAGACGACCTAAAAATCAGCGTTGAGGATGTCGCCGAGTTGGATGGTGACTTGCTCGATTTTCTCGGCATCGAGTTTGGGATCGAAAAGTTCGAGTTTGCTGTCTTCGTCCCATTTGGACATGGGGCCTTTCTTGACGTTGAGCTTTGGGGTGAGTGTCCAGACTTCTTGCAGTTCGGTGGTGCCGTCTTCGAATTCCATTTCCTGTTTGGTGGATGAGTCGTAGCGGAGAAGGCGTTTGCGCATGAGGATGAGGGCGAGGACGTAGCGGAAGGCGAGCTTGTCAGCGTCATCGGTAAGGGCGAGTTTTTTGAGCATGTCCATGAGGACGGTGTCGTCGACGAATTGGCGTTTCTTTGCGTTGGGTTCAGGGACGACGGTTTTCCAGTAGCCGAAGAGGTTGTTGGGACGGTTGCCTGCATCCCAGATTTCTGCGGAGACGTCGAGGCGTTTGAGGCCGAGAGCGGATTTGGTTTTGTCTGTTTTGGCGAGTTGCTCCATCTCCTCGGGTGTGAGTTCAACGAGTGTGGCGTAGTAGGATTCACCGGGCTGGAGTTGACGGCTTGAGAAGGCGCAGTGGCCGGTGGGGCGTTCGATGTCGTATTGTTGTGTATTGAACTGGCTCATGTTTCGTGCTAGTGAGTAGTGCTAGTGCTAGTGCTAGATAAGACGCAAGCGACCTGCTTGCGTCAATAGATTATCCAGCGATTTCAGATCCAACTGTCAATAAAACCTGATGCATTATTTTAGGGGATTTGGGCGGATTTTGCTTGGGCAAACCGAGAGGTTATTGGGTAATGGGGATTGGTGGGCGAATATCGTGACAGATGGGAAATGGGGCAACCTTTTTCGCAGAATTGCTTCGCCGATGTGAGGTATACTGATTTTGTACCAGATATCCTGATTATCGAGGTTAGACGCATGCAAAAGCAGATATTTCGGAGTTCGTGGGACAAGCTGACTAAGGGTATCACGGCGTTTGTGGTGTTGCTGGTTTTGGGCGTCGCAGTATTGGTGCTGTTGAAGCATTTGGATGAGGGGTCGGGGAATGCGTGGTTATATTTTGGGATCGCGTTATTTATTGGTGGGTTTTTCTTGGCGATATGCGCATGGTTTGCACCGCGGTATTACACGGTTGATGCGAATGAGGTGGTGATCCGTCGATGGGGGGCTAATGTGCGTATTGGTCGGGATGAGATTTCAGAAGTACGTGAGCTGGAAAAGAAGGATATGAGAAGGACGATTCGCACGTTTGGATGCGGCGGATTGTTTGGATATTTTGGTTGGTTTTATAATCCGACACTTAAGAATTTTTCGTCTTACGGCAACAATCGAGAGCATCTAATTTTGATCGAAACGCATAAGCGGAAGTATGTGATTTCGCCGGATGAGACGGACGAGTTTTTGGCGGTGATGGATGGGTGATGATGAGGTTGCGAGTATTAAGGTTTGATGCTTCCTGCGACCTGTCAGGTCGCAGCTATTTTGAGTTGCAGGATATAAGACAGTTTGTAGAAACGGTGTGAGGTGGTGAGGGTTGAGGGCGCGCCGATCTTGGATCGGCGGCTAGTTTTGAGTTGTGTCACTATAGTGTGTCGTTGGTTCGGACAATCAAGAGTCTGCGAGCTGTAAGCTCGCAGCTATTTGAATTGCGGGTTCAACAATGGTTGTAAATAGGGATTGATATTAGCAATACACCCCACCACCGGCGGTGGTGGACTTGATGTATTGGATGACTGAAGTGCGTGGTTTAGAGGTTGTTGGGGTCGAGGCCGAGTTGGCGGGCGGCGCCGATGGAGGTTTGGTTGATCAGGGCTGCGATGGTTGTTGGGCCAACGCCGCCGGGGACAGGGGTGATCATTGAGGATTTGGGGAAGCAGGATTCGTAATCACAGTCACCGACGTTGCCGGGGTTGTAACCGGCGTCGAGGACGATGGCGCCTTCTTTGAGCCAATCACCTTTAACGAAGTTGGGGATGCCGACTGCTGCAACGACGATGTCGCCTTGCTTCACAACGGAGGGGAGATCAACGGTGCGGGAGTGGCAGATAGTGACGGTGGCGTGGCGAGCGAGGAGCATCATGGCCATGGGCTTGCCGAGGATTGGTGAGCGGCCGATGACAACGGCGTGCTTGCCGGTGCAGTCGATATCGTAGGCGTCGATAAGGTCACAGATGCCTGCGGGGGTTGCACAGCCGAAGCCTGGGAGGTCGAAAGCCATTGCACCGAATGAGGCGATGGTGACGCCGTCAACGTCTTTGGAGGCTGGGATGGCTTCGAATGCAGCACGCTCGTCGATTTGTGATGGGACGGGGTGCTGGAGGAGGATACCGTGGATGGCGGGGTCGTCGCCGAGCTCTTTGATCTTGGCGAGGAGTTGATCGGTGGTGGTTTCGGTGGGGAGTTCCACTTTCATGGACTTCATGCCGACAGCCTCACAACGTTTCCGCTTCATCTGCGTGTAGGTGATGGAAGCGGGGTCGCTACCGACAAGTACGGTGACGAGACAGGGGGTGACGCCTGTGGCTTGCTTGATTTTCTCAACGCGCTGGGCGGCCTGCTCTTGGACTTGCTTGGAAACTTTCTTGCCGTCAATGATTGTTGGATCGCTCATGGTGTGGATTATAGGGCGAAATGGGGTTTTGTGCAGGTGGGAAGGAGGGGCGGGGATTGGAGGGAAAGGAGGATGGGCGGTAAACTTTTGTCATGAATGCTGCAATTATTTCGATTGGTGATGAACTGGTTCTCGGTCAGACGGTGGATACGAATAGTGCTTGGCTGAGCGAGCGGCTGGCGGCGATTGGTGTGAAGGTCGGGATGCATATCACGGTTGAGGATGAGCTGGGTGCTGTGGCTGAGGTGATTGAGGCGATGTGCGAACGGTCGTGCGTGGTTCTGGTGAGTGGCGGGCTTGGGCCAACAGAGGACGATTTGACGCGAGCAGGATTGGCAAGAGCGATGGGTGTGGATGTTGTGCAGAGCGAGGAGATGCTGGCGAGTGTGGAGGGGTATTTTCGAGATAAGATTGGGCGAGAAATGCCGGCACGGAATCGGGTACAGGCGATGAAGCCGGTGGGAACAGAAATGATTAAGAATGATTGGGGGACGGCTCCGGGGATTCGGGCGGAGTTGGATGGGGCAACGGTGTTTGTAATGCCGGGGGTTCCGAGTGAGATGCGGGGGATGTATGAGCATTGTGTCGAGCCGGCTATCCAAGAGATAGGCAAGAAGGATGAGGTAGAAGGAATGGGGACGCTACGGCGTGTGATCCTGACGAAGAAGGTGAATACGTTTGGGCTTGGTGAATCGGATGTTGGCGAGCGATTGGGTAAGCTGATGCGGCGAGATCGGAATCCTGTCGTTGGGACAACGGTGAGCGAAGGGATTTGTGGGGTGCGGATCCGTGCGGAATATGAGGACGCGGATGGGGCGGAAAAAGCGATTGCTGAAACGGTTGGTCTGATTGAAGAAAAAATGGGACGGTTTGTATTTGGATGTGATGATGAGCGGCTGCAAGATGCGGTGGTACAAGCATTACAGCGGACGAATAGAACTGTTGCTACAGCGGAAAGCTGTACGGGCGGCTTGATTGGGAAAATGATCACGGATGTGTCGGGTTCGAGTGATGTCTATAAAGGGGGATATGTGACGTACTCGAATGAGATGAAGATGACCTGTTTGGGAGTGCCTAAGGAAGTATTAGAAGCTTATGGGGCGGTAAGTCGAGAGGTGGCGGGGGCGATGGCGAAAGGTGTGATCGAGCAGACAGGTTCGGATTATGGGGTGGGCGTGACCGGGATTGCGGGGCCGGGAGGTGGCAGTGATGAGAAGCCGGTGGGAACGGTATGGATCGGTATTGCGTCGAGAGCAAAAAATGGGGAAATACGGTGTTATACGGCGTTATTGAACCAATGGGGAGATCGGGCGCGGGTCCGAGATCGGGCGGCAAAATGTTGTTTGCAGGCATTACGTTTTGTGATGCTTGATGAGCCGATAGAAAAGATGAGCTGGGTGAGAGAAGTCGCGGTTATCGGTGGCACATAGTTAAAGAAAACGGCAGGGAGGATGATGGGGATATAATGTTGTTCATGGTGGACGGATGGAAGATTCGCGTGGTTTGAGAGAATAAGCTATGTCAGAAGAACAAAACAATGGTGAAGCTTTGGAAGTACCACGTGGTCGGATTGATATCCATTGCCATCTGATTCCGGGTGTTGATGATGGCTGTATGGATGTTGATGAGAGCGTGGCGATCATTGAAGAATTAAAGCTGCATGGTTATGTGGGTTCGATATGTACGCCACATATTTGGCGAGAGATGTTCCCGATGAACGGACCGGGACATATTGAGCGTTGGGTGGAGCAATTAAAGGGCGAGCTGTCGTCGAGAGGGGTGCAGTACGAGCTTTGGGCGGGGGGTGAGATTCGGTTGCATAAGAAAGTAATTGAAGAATGGCAACAGGACGGGGTGATGACATTGGCGGGGTCTAAGTATGTGTTAGTTGATTTCTGGGAAGGGAAATGGTCGAGATGGGTGAATAAGGCATTTGAGTATTTGCTGGGAGAAGGGTATGTGCCGATTTTGGCACATCCTGAGCGGCTACCTGAGATGCGAAAAATCGATAAATATCTCGATACGATTATGGCGGAAGGCGTGCTTTTACAAGGTAATTTCCAGTGTTTTACAGGCGAAGCGGGATATACGGCAGATGTGAACATTAGGCGGTGGATGGAGGCTGGTTACTATACGTTCTTAGCGACGGATGCTCATCGGCCGGATTCGATTTTTTCACGGATTGATGGGATCGACATCGCAATGGCAACGTATTCACAGCAACGAATACGCGAGATGGCGGACACGAAGCCACGAGAGTTAATATTAGGGATTGAGCCTACGTCGGCAGATCAGCAGTAGGCTAACCATCAAATAGTCTGAGGGTATTTTGAATGGGGAAAATTGTAACACTGCTGACAGATTTCGGATTGAAAGACACCTATGTCGGGCAGATGAAGGGGGTAATATCAGGGGTATGTGAGGATGCAAATATAATAGATCTGACGCATGATATTGAAGCCCAGAATATCCACAGTGCGGGGTATCTGCTGGTCGATGCGATGGGTGTATTTAACGACACTTCAGTACATATCGCTGTCGTTGACCCGGGTGTTGGAAGCAAAAGAAAAGAGATTGCGGTCAAGACAGAAAAAGGAATTCTGATAGGGCCGGACAATGGATTGTTTACGGCAGCGATCAAGCGTTACGGTTTTGAGGGGGCTGTTGAGTTGAACAAAAGTAAGTATTGGTACGGGCATAGCAACACGTTTCACGGGCGTGATATTTTCGCATCTATTGCGGGACATTTGCTTAATGGCGTTAAGATGGAAGCGATGGGGGATAAACTCGACAATATCGAGACTATTCAACTATTAGAACCGAAAATTGAAGATGAAGGCATTGAGGGGCATGTGGTTTTGATCGATCATTTTGGAAATCTGCTTTGTGATATTACTGAAGACGATTTGCATCAGTCTATTGGAAAATTAGACGATAAAGTCGCAGTAGTATGTGGAGGCGAAATGATTCGCGGTATCAAACGGACGTTCTCGGATGTGTGGGTTGGGGAGGCTATCGTTTATATTGGATCGAGCATGCGGCTAGAGATTGCGGTTAGAGAAGGAAGTGCGGCTAAACGATTCGAGGTAGGGCTGGGAGATCGGATTACTGTAAAACGAAATACGCTATAAAACTGGTAGCATATGCATTAAAAAAGGCAGAAGCATGAATGCTTCTGCCTTTTCGCTGTTTACTTAATGCTTTGATTAGTGCGGCATTGGGAAGCGTTCACACATTGCGCGAACGTCTTTGGCTACTTCTGAAGCTGCCTGGCCATTGGTGGCAAGGACACGGTCGATCATTTCCGCGACTTGACGGATATCATCCTCTTTCAGACCACGAGTTGTGAGGGCTGGTGTACCGAGGCGGAGGCCTGAGGTCACTTTTGGTGGGCGTGGATCGTTGGGGATACCATTTTTATTGGTGATGATACCGGCATCTTCGAGCCAAACTTCAGCTTCAGCACCTGTTAGGCTGTCATCCTTAGGACGAAGGTCGACAAGCATGAGGTGATTGTCAGTACCACCTGAGCAGAGGCGGTAGCCGTGCTTGGTGAGAGCTTCTGCTAGGGCGGCTGCGTTTTTGACGACTTGCTGCTGATAGGTTTTGAATTCTGGTTTGAGTGCTTCACCAAAAGCGATGGCTTTTGCAGCGATCACGTGCATGAGCGGGCCGCCCTGGGTGCCTGGGAAGACACGACGGTCGACCATCTTGGCGATGTCTTCGTCGTTGGTGAGGATGAGGCCGCCACGTGGACCGCGAAGGGTTTTGTGTGTGGTGGTTGTGGCGATGTGTGCATGTGGGAATGGCGAGGGGTGTTCGCCTGCAGCGACGAGGCCTGCGATGTGTGCGATGTCGGCCATAAGGATGGCTCCGACTTCGTCAGCGATTTCACGAAATTTCGCAAAATCGATTGTGCGTGGATAGGCGGAGTAGCCACAGATAATCATTTTGGGTTTGTGTTCGAGGGCTTGAGCACGAACATAGTCGAAATCGATAAGTTCAGAATCGGGATCGAGGCGGTAATCGACGATGTTATAGAACTGGCCGGAGAAGTTGACTCTGAGGCCGTGAGAGAGGTGCCCGCCAGAGGAGATGGGAAGTGAGAGGATCGTGTCGCCGGGCTTGCAAATGGCCATGAACGCAGCGGTATTAGCATTTGCGCCGGAATGAGGCTGAACGTTTGCAAATTTGCAGCCAAAGAGTTCCTTAGCACGATCACGTGCAAGATCTTCGACCTGATCGTGGAACTTGCAACCGCCGTAATAACGTGCGCCGGGGTAGCCTTCAGCGTATTTGTTTGTGAGACAGGTGCCCATCGCTGAGATGACAGCGGGTGAGGCGTGATTTTCAGAAGCGATCATTTCAAGCGTGTATTCTTGGCGATCCTGCTCGGCGGCGATGATCTGCCAGACCGCGGGATCTTGATCACTGATAAGTCTTTCTGCATCAGTCACTTGCGTTGTTTGCGACATCGGTGTTATCTCCGGTACGTAAGCCTGTTTGAGGAGTGAAATAGCGGTATCGCGAGGTGTTCGACCATGCGTAGCCATTTCTACAGATGAAGGATATGCCGAATTGTACGACTTTTCATGTGTGTTCGCACAGTGGTAGGAGTGATAGGCAACTTAGGGTGGTGCGATGTTGATGAAAAACAGGATATTTATCAGACATTACGCAGGCACGGGCGTTAAGGGAGGCAAACTGTAACGATTATGCGGAGCGAATGGGTCATGATTCTTCTGCAGTTTAGAGCAAGAACTATAAAGTGGCTCTCATCTGGCGATACGTAGACTGGCATACTACATTTGACATTTTTACATGTGCATAACATGGGAGGCAACATGAAACTAACTATCGGTAGAAAGCTGGCATTGGGATTTAGCGCGATTATTGTTTTGATCGTTCTGACAATGGCGGTGAGCTTGTTTACAGAATCGCAAGTCAAATTTTACAAAGACAATGCAACAGAATATATGGCTTGGAATCAGCTGTTGACTGAAAAGGAAACAGATCATTTCAAATGGTTGAGTAGCTTGCACAAGCTATTCTTGGAAAATCAGGAAGAAACGACCGTACAACTAGATGGCTCGAAATGTGGTCTTGGAAAATGGTTGAATAGCGCGGATGCGAAGCGTGTCGCAGCGGTTAATCCAACCTTAGCAGCTGAGATGGATCAATTGCGTCAGTCGCACGCTAAAGTTCATGATTCCGCGGGCGAGATCAATGATGTATGGGTGCAATCCACGGAGAAACTGCGAGAGCATTTGTGGGACATCCAGCAAGCTCATATGCGTTGGGCCCAAGGTCTAGCTGAAGATTTACTCGCAGAAAACAATTCGATTCACGTTGGCATATCGCCACATGACTGCGCTTTAGGAACATTCAAAAAGAGTGATTACTTCAGAGATAATATCGCGACAAATCCGGAATTGATGGTCATTTTTGAGAGCATGACCGAACCACATCGCGAGCTACATCAATCCGCTAAAACTGTTAATGACTGTTTAAGTAAAGGCGATTACGCAAAAGCTAACTCTATTTACAATGAAGTTACGCTGCCAAAATTGATGCGAATTGAACAAGATTTTGAAAAAGCGCTCGCGTATGAAGACTCGATAGAGGTCGCACAGGCTCAAGCAGTGAATATTCTGAACAGCAAGACAAACGGTGCATTGTCAGCGACACAAGACTCCATTCGCAGCATGAAAGAGAAACTGACCGAGGAAGTTGAAAGCGCGTGCGTCGCATTAAATGCAAGCCTAAATACGATGGGGCTTACAAACATTATTGTGACATGTATTTCGGTGGGTATGGCTATTACAATCTGCGTATTAATTACTCGGAGTATTGTGCGGCCGATTCGTGTGTTCTTGAATGAATTTAAATTCATCTCAGCAGGCGATATGCGTCGCGAGATTAAGATCCGAAGTAAAGACGAAATCGGCGAATTGGCTGGCGGGTTTAATCTGCTCATTAAGCGGCTACATAAGGTGATTGTTGAAGTTACTGACGCGACCCATGAAGTAGCGAGCGCGTCTACCCAAATTGCATCTTCGAGTGAAGAATTATCGACAGGTATGAATGAACAAAGCCAGCAGATCATGCAGGTTACCACTGCTGTAGAAGAGATGTCTCAATCTATCAATGAGGTCGCGTCAAAATCAACATCAGCTGCGCAAGAAGCGGAACGATCTGGCGAATCTGCTGAAGAGGGTGGTGCTGTGGTCTCGCAAACGATTGATGTCATGAATAACATTCACAAATCAGTCAATAGTAGTGCTGAAAGTGTTAGACAACTAGGCCAACGAGGCGAAGAAATTGGCAAGATTATTGAGGTGATCAATGATATTGCAGATCAGACGAACTTGCTTGCCTTAAATGCGGCAATTGAAGCGGCTCGTGCCGGTGAACATGGTCGCGGCTTCGCAGTGGTCGCCGATGAAGTTCGCAAACTCGCAGACAGAACAACGAACGCAACTGATGAAATTGCAGACTCGATCGAAGCAATCCAGCGTGAAACCAGCGAAGCGGTGACACGTATGCAGAAGGGTACTGACGAAGTTGAACAGGGTGCGAATCGGATTGAAGGTGCGGGTAAGAATCTTGATGATATTGTCACGCAAACACGTCAAGTTGCGAGTATGATTCAAACGATTGCAGCAGCGGCTGAACAACAGTCTTCCGCTAGCGAGGAAGTTGCACAAAGTATCGAATCGATATCAAGTGTCACCCAGCAAGCTGGCGCGGCAACCGAACAAGCGGCATCTGCCGCAGCACAACTTGCATCTAAAGCAGAGATGCTGCAGTCATTGATTAGTTACTTCAAAATTGATCAAAATCGAACCGATGACGATGATGATTTACAGGTAACTGAAGTGGCAATGGAAAAACATGAGTTGGCTGAAGTAGCTTAATCAGAAGGTATGACCTGTGTTCATCATATACCCCGAGATTGATCTCTCGGGGTATTTTTATTGTGAGATATCTGGGCCTAGAACCAGTGTTTCATTCTTATTACGTAAGAGAATCCGGTTCCCTATGAGTGTGAAGTGTTCTGTGATTAGTGGCTTGTTAAGAGCAGGAAGACGATAGATATATTGAAGCTTACCAGTTTTATTATCCAAGAAATACAGGCGGTATTTGTAGCCTTGCTCTTGATCAAGATCGATACGTGAAGGATCTCGTTCCCAGAAGTCATTGGCGTTTAATTGAGCGGAAAGATAGACGATGTAACGATTGGTAATCGCTTGGGATGCAAAGATTTTTCGACCGGGCATTACAACAGTATCTCGCCAGACAATATTACCTCGCCAATCAATCGCGAGTGCACGGCTGCCTGCCATAATGTACCAACGCCCCTCAAGATACTGCACATCAACGCGACGATTAAATCCAAGCGAATCGATGCTAATACGGCTTAGTGTTTCGCCGTTATCCGTGTTGTACACATGCATTATACCATCATCATCTAACACGATAAGGTGGCCATCCAGATACCATGCGTTTTTCGTAAGATCTATTTCATCATGCATTGCTGTCCAGATCGGTTGTTTGGATTGAAGCTCAAGCACCTCAATACTGTTCCGGTAAACAATGATTAGCTTATCCTGCGTGTATTGATGCCAAAGATATCGTGATTTAAAGTTGTAAAGCGTATTAATCACATCACCGTTCTGATTGTTAATCGTGATGATGCCGACATCTTTACCATTTTCATTCCGCTGTAGACCAGTAATGAGAATCTTTTGTTCAAACATCTGAACTTGATGTATTTGATCGAGAGGAAATTGTTTATTCCAAATCAGTTTGCCATTACCTGCATCAATTGCATAAACATGATTTACTTTGTCTGCAAGAATAATGATATTGTTGAGCATAACTGCATCATGCCAACTCGATTCTTTTTCGCGGGGATCAAAATCAACTTGAATAGGCTCAGTTTGATTTTTAAGTTTACCTTGAGTATTAAACGTCCAACGAATATGCCCGTCGTTGGGCCTTAGCATGTAGAGCCTACCGTGTGATGAACTTTGCAGAAGCAGATCTACTTTTGATTGCTCGACAATTTTATTAACATACCCGTTATTAATTTTTGTTGTCCATGCAGGCTTCTCTGAAGATTGATGAATCCTGCTAATACTGCTGTTCGTTTGGAGGTAAAAATACTCAGATCGTTGATTGTTCACAGCATGTATGTATGTTCCCGTCATGGTTGCGAGATGCGAAACCGGAACAGTGAGACCATCTCGTGTTTGATGCGATGATTGCGCTATTTTTCTCACAAAAACATCGAGGCGCATTAAGCTATTATTCCGCATAATTGTTTGCTTTGGGCGCTGTTGTAAGATTTGCTCCAGGCGAATCTTTGCTTGCGATAATTTGCCAACCACAAGACTACTGCTGTAATAATCAGCTATTAAACGAGGGATTAGTTTTCCGCGTATGCTATGGGTTGGTTGTAAATATTCTATTGCTTCTTCAAAATATTCATGAGCTAAAATCTGCTCACCATTTTGTCTATGATTTTTAGCGAGATGATACAGTGAGACAATTGCAGCATTGGAAAACGGATAGCGATGTACGAGATCGAGCATCTGTTCTGATTGCCAATTCTCACTCTTAAGCAGTTCCTTCAATCGTAGATCTGCGATATGATCGTATGATTGATATACTCGCAATCCGACCTGATCAATAATTTGCTGAATACGCATTGATGCTTCTATGTAAGCTGTCCGAGAAAGTGAAGAGCTGATATATCTGGCACTTGAAAGTTCTTTGTTGATGAGGATTGATTGGTAGTGTTCTACAGCTTTCAAGTAATTTTTTTGCTGAGCCATATACTGTCCGGCAGCAAAATGATATCTCATTTCCTGCTTACTGCCTTGTACGATTGTGGACATATTATCAAATAGTGTCTGTTTTATTTTATTTGATTTAACAAAACTATCCGTAGCCATTTGAAATAGTTCATTAAATACGATTGCTTGATTCTGCGAGTATTGCTCTATTTTTTGTTGTTTCAGCAATGATTCCATGTATTTCATCACATGGTCCAAACCACGGTTGATCAAATATGCCTTATTGTGATTGATGCCAATATGTGCCATAGCCAGTCCAGGCTCGACGCCGGAATCACTGAGAGCTTGTACCAATCGGGATTCTGCATCAGACCAACGCATATAGCTACGTACACTATCAGCATCATTAATGATGATCTGTGATTTATCGATCATAATTTGCCCGGTATTGATCGGATGATATCTTGAAACCAATTGGCCGTCATCGAGATTGACAACTATCATTTGATTAGACAAACTGACTAACAATTGATCTTGGATATGAACAAATCCTCCTAAAAGAACATTTACACCTGATTCGGTAATGCTCACATCCCAATCAAACTCATTTGAATTAACGTTATAACTGTAGATATTCTGTTGACTGACAAGAATTAGATTTTGCTTATACTGAAAGATTTGTCTAATATTACGCCAACGCTCATCGGGGAGTTTTTGAGACACTTTACCAGTTTTACGATCAAGAATAAGGCCGGATGAAACACGGCGGTCGGGCAAAACAAAAAGTTTATCGCCAACTACAATTGGGGGAGGCATTTTAATAATGCTCGTCCCTGAGTTTCCACCGAGCCTTCTTGTCATCGCATTTTTACGATCTAGTATGCGTAACCATTGAACACTGCCGTTACGAATATTGAGTGATGCAACGACACCAGCGTAGTCGGAAACGTATAGGTAGCCATTGGATAAACTCATGCGTGAAACAAGATCTATACTATTACGATTAATTCGAGCAGTGCTTGCGATATGTCGCTTCCACAGCAGCTGGCCGGTAGTGGCATTGATTGCGAGAACGTAAGTATCTTGAAATCCTGTTGCAGGGCGCCGTTCAGCAATCTGATACAGAATATTGTCCTGAAGGATTGGCGTGCTGTGTAGATATGCACGATCAAGACCGATGTCAGCCAAATCAGACGGTTTAAGCTGCCAAGCGAGTTGTCCATCAGCAATATTAATTGAAACAAGTGAGGTAACGTGACCTTCATCTTGCCGTCTACTCGCCCATGCTGGTGCACGACCAACCACGCCAAAGATGTGAGATTGGTTATAAATAATATCTCGTGTATCGAGCAGGACACGACCGCGTTTAAGTGTAAATTTGGTTGCTTCACTAAGCTCTGGCGTGTAGTGAAATGACCATTGCCGCCGACCAGAGTAGCGATCAAGCGAGACAATGCTTTGACCGAAATTTACGATAATTTGATTACCGACAAGAACACCACGATGTGGCAGTGCTTGTTGTAATGCAATGCGGTTCACGGCCCATTGTGATTGCTGTACTTCATGATTACTGAGTGCGTGCTGCTTATCGTTGATGTTTGTTTCCCAGAGCGGGGTTTGTCCATCACCGATAAGCTGCTTGATCATTGCGGGAGCTATCGTTTTAGCTATTTCACTTCCGTCTGATGAGTAGATTTCGGGCAACGCACTCACGGCAGCCTGCATCTGCATTACTCGGTTTTGAGATTGCTGAACTAATGGATGCGACTTGGCGAACTCAAGAATTCGAACAGCTCTTTGTATCTCAGCTCGCTCAAGATGCATCGCGGTAACATCCAGCGCGGATTCCAGCCCCGCCTGCGTAAATCCAAAACGAGATAGAAGCTGTTCGTATGCTTTGATTTGCTGCTGTCGATTCACTTCCTCATATGCTTTTTGCGCGTCAGGTTCATACAGACGAATATACGTTTCATATAATTCAGGTGTTTGGCGCAGCTGTTTGTAAGCGTAGAAAATACTATCACGATACGCATCTGTATCTGTCGTCATTAGCTTGCTTGGATAATCTTCAATCAATTTTTGCAATGATTGAGCAGCGCGAGTGAAATGGTCTGCATTGAGATCATCTTGAAACTGTTGAACCAGCTCCATAGCTGCGGGAGAATCTTCGACATAAACAGGCCGAATTGGCGCCGCATTGAGAAATTGGGCATAAATTAAGATCGCAGTCAGAATAATTATTGAAAAAAAAATGCGGGGCTTAAGTCCCAGAATCCATACCACAGTTACCAGACGCCTCTCATACCGGAATCGCATAAAATAACATAAAACACTTTTAATAAATGACTTACATCGTTTAGAACGTGACAATCTGGGAGCAATATGCCTCATAACTAAATTGATCGGTCAGTCACAAGATGTGTAAATCTCCGTATTCTCCGCAATTGACGGGTAGGGGCTGATCGCTTCCCGAAGTAAGCCTTGATATAATGCCCGCCCAATTTCCTCAAACTGTTGTTTTTATTGACTTTCTATTAATCAGCCTTTTTGAAGGTATCAAAACATGAGTTCACAAGCTCTTAACGTTGCGATCGTTGGTGCGACTGGCGCCGTCGGTCAGGAATTTCTTCAAGTTCTCGATGAACGTCAATTTCCTATTGCTGAGCTTAAGCTTCTAGCTTCAGCACGCAGCGCAGGCAAAACCACCACCTTCAAAGGCAAAACCTATACAGTTGAGGAACTGACCAAGGATAGCTTTAAAAACGTCGATCTCGCGCTCTTCTCTGCAGGCGGATCTATCAGCAAAAAGTTTGCACCGATCGCTGTCGAATCAGGCGCAGTTGTTGTCGACAACTCCTCTGCCTTCCGCATGGCGGACGGTATCCCACTGGTCGTGCCTGAAGTCAATCCTGAAGCCGTGAAGGAAGCGGGTATCAAGATCGGCAACCCCGGCGTTGGTATCATCGCCAACCCCAACTGCTCAACCATCATCATGCTCATGGCTGTCAACCCACTACACAAAGTGGCTGGTGTGAAGCGTATGGTTGTCTCGACTTACCAGGCCGCTTCCGGCGCTGGTGCTGCTGCAATGGCTGAGCTTGAGCAGCAATCTCGCGAAGTACTCGAAGGTAAACCAGTCACCATGGATATCTTCCCATTCCAATACGCATTCAACCTGTTTAGCCACAACTCGGATATGAAGCCGAATGGTTATAACCAAGAAGAACTCAAGATGGTTCACGAAACTCACAAGATTTGGAATCAGGTCAATGGAGACCAGACCGCCATCACCACAACCTGCGTCCGCGTGCCAGTCATGCGTGCTCATGCCGAATCTATCAACTTGGAATTCGAGAAATCCATCACCGAAGAAGAAGCCATTGCGGCTCTCGAAGGTGCTGCGGGTGTTTCGCTTATCAACGATCGTGAAGCGAACCGCTTCCCAACACCGCTTGATGCTTCGTTTAAAGATGACTGCTATGTTGGCCGTGTTCGTCGCGATATATCACGTTCTGATAACAAGGGGCTCGACCTCTTCGTCTGTGGCGACCAGATCCGTAAAGGCGCTGCTCTCAATGCAGTTCAGATCGCTGAACTGCTTGTCTGATGAGCTACCCTATAAATTATTGAATCACAAAGCCTCACAATGTACGTGGGGCTTTTTTCATGGACAGACCGCAGTGAATGAATCACACTATGCGTTCAACGATAGGGTTAAAAAAACCTTAAGCTCGGCGGAACTTCTGGGCGTATGGGTCGTCCAAAGAATATAACCTGATTATCGTTACCCAGTGCATTCAAGGAGATGACGATGCCTTTGACGAGTAACAAACGACAATTCCAGACTGGCTGTTTACTCGCAGCCTTCTGCATGATGACAATTACGACACCCGCTTTACAAGCACAAGACTCATTGATTGAGCCTGACACATCTGATTCAGCGACGAATCCGCAAATACAGGTAGAATCCAAACCGACCAAAGTGATGCTTTTCAAAAATGGCTTTGGTGTTGTGGTTTCACAAGCAGATCTGCTGCAAGCCGAAAAAATCACACCTGATCACTACGGCAAGCCAATCACATTCCAGACATCATTATTCCCCAATGCAAAACTCGGTTCGTTCTGGATGTCATGGACGAACAACCTCGCATTAAGCAATATCAAATCGACCTATGCAGCCAATAAAACACAATCAGTCGCGACAGATATTAATGAAGTTATTCGGGCCAATATTGGCAATATGGTCGCCATTGAACTCAGAAGTAATGATGATAAAACAAAATGGATTGAAGCTACGATTCTTGACGTTCCAGTTGTTAAAAACGAAAACCCAAATGAACCTCGTCCATTAATCCAGCCACCTCCTCAGTACGCCAATATTGTTTATTTACACAATGACAATGGCGTTAGTGCTATTTACATGCATCAGATCCAGTCTGTACGTATCAAGCAATCAGATACGTTGCCGATGATCGAAAAAGTTGAAAATAAACCGGTTCTGCAATTTGATACGATATTGCCGGGCCGTATTGCTGGAGTCTCACCAACAGTCCAAACGACTTACTTAGCAAAAGGCATTGCCTGGAGCCCTTCGTATGTTGTTGATATCACCGGTATGACAGAAGAAAACCAACAAGGTTCGATTACAGCCAAAGCTGTTGTTGTGAATGACTTGATTGATCTTGAAAAAGTCGAAACCGAATTAATTTCAGGCTATCCCCATATTCAATTTCAAGATTCCGAATCCGCAATGACGCTGCAGCCACTAAATCAATATCTTCAAAGCATCATGTCTAACCGCGAGATGCGTAAACGTATACCTCGCTCAGCAATGATGAATCAGGCTCGTGGCTATGCGGGCATGGCAATGGACATGGAAATGGCTGCGGCCCCTCAATCACCGGTTAAAGGTGAAACCATTGAAGATCTATACTTCTATCAGCTCGACAAGATTGATCTCAAAAAGGGCGAACGTGGCTACTATCCACTTTTTACAAATGATATACCAGCCAACTCAATTTACACATGGAATATCCCCGATTTCATTGATGCATACGATAACTATCGTCAGCCATCACCTGAAGAGCCGCAAATCGTTTGGCATTCACTTGAGTTAACAAACAAAACAGATCAACCTTGGACAACCGCACCTGCCATGACCATCAAGGATGGTCGCATTCTTGGGCAGGATTCAATCAAGTACACGCCCGTTAACAGCAAAACACGGCTTAAAATCACACAGGCACTTTCGGTCAAAGCTGAAATTCAAGAGCAAGAAATTTCTCGCCAACGTGGAGCTCAAAAAATTGATCAGATGGTCTATGATGTGGTCACAATGGAAGGTACACTGGCACTCACGAACATGAAAAATGATGCTGTAAATCTTGAGATCACAAAGCTCGTTTCAGGCGAACTTGTCTCTGCCGATGAACAACCGGAAGCAATTAGAACACCGCTTGGCCTTGGTCGCGCAAACTCACAAACGACCTTGAAATGGAAGATTCATCTTGAACCGGGCATGAAGAATGCTCTGCAGATCAAGTATAAATACAAATTCCTAACCAACGGCCAGCGCACAAAAGCATCTATGCTAAGAAATCAGATCCAATCTATCTATTGATAAATCTGATATCTGTATACAACAAAAAACGCATGCTTCAATCGCATGCGTTTTTTTAATACCTCAATTATACCTTGATCAGGCAGCAACCGGTTGATTCTTTGGTGCAAAAATCCTCACACAGTTACGCCCAGAATTTTTAGCTGCATAAACACCCTGATCAGCTGCTTTCACAAGAATCTCGACGCGATCAAAGAACATCCCTTCATAGGTAGCGACACCGATACTAGCTGTAATGTGTAAATCTTTACCTTCATCAGATTGCACAATCGTCTTCTCAATTTCCGATCTAAGCTGCTCGGCAATTAATGCTGCAGTACGTCGGTCAGTGTTTGGCAATACGATTGCAAATTCTTCGCCACCGTAACGCGATACCAAACCTCGATCCCCGACTATATTTTGCAGCGTCTGTGACAAAGCCACAAGCACACGGTCCCCGACAGGATGGCCATACGTATCGTTAAATTGCTTAAAGTGATCTGTATCTAAAAACAAAACGCTCAGATGCCCAGCAGCATTTTGTTTGGTGCACTCAAAAGCATCAGCGATATACTCATTAAAACGGCGGCGATTTGCAACACCCGTCAACGAGTCTGTATTCGCTTGATTCACTAAATGTTCATTTTGCTCACGCAATTCATTCGCATGCTGTGTTAATTCGTGTTGCTGCTTCTGGGTCTGCAGCGTGATATTCATCAACGCCTCATTCGCTTTTGCTAAAATATCATCTACATTTCCATAATCACTTGCAGGCAAATCGAATAAACGTTGTAGTTCTTTGGTTTGCTTGTGTATTTCGTGAAGTAGTGGCTCTGATTGCTCCTGGCACAATCCAAACCACTCAGAGGCCAAATCATAATACCGCTCCAATGATTCGCCATCAGCTTCATTAATAAATAAATCCGCAACTACAGAACCAATCGAAACACATCGTACAAACGATTGTAGTTCTGGCTGAGCTTCATCGGGCGATTCATGATATCGAATCGGCGCGATCAAAAGTGGTGGCAACTTCCATGCATTCGCCAACTCCGCGCCGACCTGCGCGTGATTCATTTTCAACTGACTGGTTTCAAGCTCAATGAGTTTACGGTGACATCCATCCGTCTGATTTAATAGATCTGTATACTGATCACCCAATACTTGGTTCAGAGCAAGAACACCTAGATCCTGTAGAAGTGCACCTAAAAACGCTTCTTCTTGCTGCACAAGTCGTTGTTGTTTTGCAAATTCCTTCGCAGCTGACGCAGCGTAAATACTACGTTTCCAGTATTGAATGTGATCAAATCCATCGCCACCACTGTTCTGAAGATTACTCACCAGACTAAACCCAAGGGCAAGCGTTTTTACACTATTCAATCCAAGTACAACTAACGCATGACTAATCGTACTAACGGTATAGGCTTGGCCATAGAAACTTGAATTGACTGTTTTCAGAATTTTTGACGAAAGGGCTGGGTCGTTCTGGATCGTATCTGCAATCTGCGCGATATCGACATCCGGCTGTTGAACCAGATCAATCACCTCCAACGCAATCGATGGCAAACTCGGCAGTCGTGGTGATTCTATAACTTGATCTAGAAGCGTTTGATTCATTAACGTAAATCCCCTCACGTCCGGTAAAGAATTATTAAATAAAAATCTCAAAATCCGGTATAACAACAACGTGCTGAATCTGACATGAATCTACTGCGAAATAACTGCAGTCAATCCCCCCCTCATGTAAGATTGTTCCCCTAAGTTGAAAAAATATCGTCGAATAATCACCTTCACTTAAACGATTCACTGCATTAACTTCAATCAACAGCCTGATCGCATGGTTTATCTGGTGTAACTCTCGGCATCATCATCGGCCTCAAAACACGAACACAATTTCGACCTGATGATTTAGCAGCATACAACGCCTTATCCGCGCAATCCAACAATTCAATCTCACTACTTAACTGACGAAGATGATCACGACCGGCAACGCCTGCACTCACAGTAGCGTGAATACGTTTACCGCCTCCAATGTCGAATCGTAACTGTTCAATACGTGATCGCATATGTTCTGCAATCTGAGCTGCTGAAGCGACACCCAGTCGTGGCAGTACAAGTGTGAATTCCTCGCCACCAAACCTCGCAATGCATCCCCCATCAGGTTCATGCTCCTGCAACAATCTTGCAATCATGATCAAAACACGATCACCTGCTAGATGCCCATACTCATCATTGATCTTCTTAAAGTGATCAATATCAAATAAGATCAAACTTAATGGGAAATCAGCCTCACTACTCTTGAGGTATCCTTCTCGCAATGAACTATCAAACATTCGACGATTCGCCAGCCCTGTCAGTGGATCACGTTGCGCCGCTGCCTTTAACTGGTAATTCTTCTTTTCTAGCTCAACTAAGCGCTGATTACTCTCAATTGCCATCTTAATCAGGCGATCATTCGCTTGTATAAGCAGCTTATTAATATCTCGCTGCGGCCTTGGCTTGATCTTAAACGATCCACCCAACTTGCGGCTTTTCTCTTCAACATCATTCAGCAAATCGTGGGCTTGCTCTTCAGGAATACCAAGCCATTCTTCGAGTTGACTTGAAAAGGTAGAAATAGTCGCGACTGCAATCTGCTCCGGCGATAAAGCATCTGCGACCAAACTACTTAAATTCACAATCTGAACGACCTGCTGATTCTCGCCTTTATAATCTTCTGGATTATGGTGATATCTGATCGCATCAATCAGTATCTCCGGCAAGCCCCATCGATCTGCTAGTGATGCGCCGACCTGAGCATGGTCTGTCGACAATTGATTTTGTTCGATCCGATTTAAAACTGAATGATTGGAGCCTGTCGACTTCATCAGTTCCTGATAATCACGCCCAATCACCTGCACCATCGCAGCCAAACCGATATCTTGCACAAGTGCTGCGGTAAACGCTTCTTCCTCTATATCACTGCCAATCCGTTCAGCCATCAATTTCGCAGCAACAGCCGAATATAAACAACGCCGCCAAAAACCCTCAAGGTCAAAATCATGCGGACACTGTTCTGAAATAACCTGCGATAAGCAGAACGCAATCGTCAAAGTTTTAACCGCTCGCAACCCTAATAACTTAGTTGCCTCGCTGACAGTCACCACCTCACGATTCAGTCCATAGTAGCTGCTGTTCACAGATGCCAGCAACTTCACCGTTAGCCCCGGATCCGTACTGATTACATCCACCAGTTCCTGCAACTCACACCGATCCGATTTGCATAATTCGATCACTCGAACTGCAATCCGTGGCAGAGTTGGCAACTGGGGTGACTCCAGAATCTGATCCAGCAAATTCATCCTCACTAGACACTTCCAACAGGTCTATAAGTCCGAAAAAAAATGACAATACACTATGAACTGATCACTAATCCCATCGACCAGTCAGGTTAACCACTTAAACAAACGTTATAACCACACCTGTTTATGCAGCTTACCTACCCTGTTATTCGGATCGATCACCCCCAAAACCAACCAACTCATAACGATTTCACCACCATATCTATATTCATAAACCACACAATCAGCGCATTGTGACATCAATACAGATTTTATACTTCTTGTTTTACCCATTAAAAAACCCGCCCAAAGGCAGGTTTGTTATTCCATTTAAACGTTGCAAATCTATGCAATCATTAGATCGTTAGCATCTCACAGAACGCTGCATAACGCTTATCAAGCTCTTCTCGACTTAACGTCTTCAATCGGCCCAACGAGAAATCTTCAATATTAAAGCTCGCAACAATCGTCCCGTACGCAATCGCCTTACGCAATGACTCGAAGCTCAAGTCGTCAGCACCCGTCAGGTACCCCATCATCCCACCAGCAAAGCTGTCCCCTGCCCCGGTCGGATCGATTACTTGCTTAGTTGGGTACGCTGGCAATGCACATGCACCTCCCGCATGCTTCAGATATGCGCCATGAGCCCCCTTCTTCACCACAACAAATTTCGGGCCAAGCTCCAAAATCTTTTCTGCCGCCACAATGACATTACTCTCACCAGTGAGCAGCTCCGCTTCCGAATCATTCAGCACAAGGCCGTCAATCTTCTTCATCAGATTAAGCAGCGTTTCTTTTTCCGTATTAATCCAAAGATCCATCGTATCCGCCACCACAAGCTTCGCCTTCGGGAAGTTCTCGAGCAAAGCCATCTGCCCCGCGGGATGCGTATTCGCAAGAAATACAAAAGCACTATCTTGATAAACCTCAGGTACCGGCGGCAACGCCTCAGCCAACACATTCAAATCAACTGAGATCGTCTCACGATCGTTCATATTCTCCATGTACTTGCCATGCCAACGGAACGTCTTACTCCCCTTACGAATCTCCAACCCCGTCGTATCGACCTGAAAATGCTTAAAATCCCCGATAAAAGCTTCAGGAAAATCTTCACCCACCGCACCGACTAATCGCACATCACCAAAGTACGATGCCGCCGCAGCAAAATAAATACTTGAACCACCCAACACACTGTCCGCCTTTTTTCCATCAGGCGTCTCAATCGTATCAATTCCGATACTACCCGTTACAATCAAACTCATCGTTGTCTCCAATTCGTTTAAGCAGCCATCTATTCAGCCGCTATATTTTCAATTTCAGGCCTTAACGCCGGCCAGCTTGCAAACAATCCCCCACTCCTTTTTTGTCACTGGCTGTACCGACAGTCGGCTATTCTTCACCAGCACCATTTCCTCCAACGCCTTCATCCCTTTGATCTCCTCCAGCGTCACTTCTCGTTCCACAGGCATCACCACCTTAAAATCAACCATGCCAAACTTACCCTTTTCGTCCGTATGATCCGGGTAATGCTCTTTCACCACCTCAACAATCCCCACAATCTTCTTTTCCTTAACTGAATGATAGAAAAACGCCCGATCCCCCAGACGCATCTCCTTCATATGCTTGTTCGCTAGAAAATTTCGAACCCCGTCCCAATGCTCCGTCTGGTCGGGATTATTGCATTGATCTTCCCACGACCATGTCCCAGGTTCAGTTTTAATTAACCAGTATTTCATCCAAAAACCCCTTCAATATAAGCTCAAAATATAAAACAAACGATGCTCGGCTTCATCCGCCGAGCATCGCTATTAAAGTCATCATTATTTTGGCTTCGCCGCAATACACGCTTCAAAACGTGCCAGCGTCTTTGCTTTACCTAAAATGTTCAGCGTCGCATCAATCGGCGGCGTCACCGTCCCACCACTCACGGCCACACGAATCGGCTGCGCCATCTTGCCCATATTCAGCCCCTCTTCCTCTGCTGTCTTTGCGATCCACTCATGAGCCGCATCGCCAAATCCCTCTTCAGGCAATTCACTAAACGCGTCCTTCAATCGAGCCAACATCACAAACCCCTCCCCCTCATTCTTCATTATGGCCTTCTTAATATTCTTTGGCTTAAAGTCATACTTCACCTCATCACTCACAAAGAACATCCCGCCCTTCGCTGGCTCATCCAACGAACGACTACGCTCCTGATTCGCCTTACAGAACGCATCAAAGTGAGCCTCGTTCGCCAAGATCGACCCATACTCCGGATAATGCGTTTCGAGATGCTTCTTCAATCGCGCTTTAAAATCCTCAGGCTCAAGCATTACAACCGCTTCCGTATTGAACTTCGCCAACTTATCACGATCAAACTTCGCCGCGCTCTTACCCACACGTTCAAGCGTAAAATGATCTTTGATAAACGTTAGTGGATCAGCACCAAATCGCTCAATATCATTGCCTGGCGACCAACCAAGCAGCGCCAAATAGTTATTCAACACCTCAGGCAAATATCCCGAATCTCTAAAGTCTGCCACATCAATCTCAGGTAAAGCCAAACCAAGCTGCTTGGCGATCGCAATCGACACCACCATCTCGTCATTCTTTTTGTCCATGAACCCTTTAAAGAGTTCATCATCAATCCCCTCAACACTTTCGAGCTTCGCATCCTTCGCAGCCGCTCTCGCAGCCTTACCCTTATCGCGTTTACTCATCTTCGAGCCATCGCTGTTAAAGATCAATGGAATGTGCGCGAACTTCGGCAACTTCAATCCAAGGGCTTCAAACAAAGCCACATGCTTTGGCGTGTTATTCAAATGCTCCTGTGCCCGCATCACCAACGTCACACCCATCGCCGCATCATCCACCACATTCGCCAGATGGAACGTCGGCCCACCATCCGCTTTCACAATGATGAAATCCTCAAGCTCAGCAGCCTTCACAACGACCTCACCCAAAATCTCATCATTCACCACCACATCATGGTCTGGCATCTTAAACCGCACCACATGCTTATCACCAGAATCCAACTTCGCCTTCAGCGCGTCTTCATCCGCATTCAGCGCCAGCATATCCGCCGGGTCATATTGATACGGTTTCTTCGCCGCTCTCGCCGCCTTACGCGCCGCATCCAACTCCTCTGCCGTCTTGAAGCAGTAATACGCCCGTCCCATATCAAAAAGCTTCTTGATCGCCGCTTCATACAACTCACCACGCTGACTCTGGAAATACGGCCCGTTCTCCCCCTTTTGCTCCGCATACGGATCCCAATCAGCATCCCCATGGCAGGAATCGCAACTTCCGGGGGCTGGCCCCTGATCCCAATCAAGACCTAGCCACTTCATATCAGCGATAATCGCCTTCGTCGCCTCCGGCGTCGACCTTGCTTTATCCGTATCCTCAATCCGCAAGATAAACTCGCCACCATTAGCACGCGCATACGCCCAGCTGAACATTGCCGTCCGCGCCCCGCCAACGTGCAAAAATCCGGTCGGGCTGGGTGCAAAACGGGTTACGACTTTTTGTTTTTCTATATCGCTCATGCCCCGGATTGTATCGAATTCCCCCTCAATCGTCAGATCCCACACCACATTCTCCACCTCAAAGCCACACCCAATCTATCACAAAAACCCACATCAAAAGACTTCATTTCTTTTCATCTTTCTTTCATCAAACACCGTTCACCCATACAAGTTATTGGCCGTTTACCCCACCTGCGAGAAACCTTGAAAGACGACCCCCACTTTTTCTCACAACAAATCAACTGACCATAAAGCGACAATCCCCGCAAAATCCCCTTCATTTACACAGATTTTTCTTATTTTCACCCTTCCCACCACCTCAAGTATTTCTGGGGGTATAAATCAGCCGATAAACACTTATGCAGCACGCTGCAGGAGTGAGAATACATCATCTTTTTCTACCATTTCTGCACAAAATCTGTTTTTTTTCATGGGATAACCAACCATGTAGAATGAAATCGCCTTCGTACGAGTAATACTTACAGAGGCACGCTTTTTCGAGCCAACGCGCTCAACGCATCAAAGCACTAACGAGAGACAAGAACCTTAACCCAAAGAGCAATAGGCATGTTTGAACGATTTACAGACCGAGCACGCAAGGTCATGGCACTGGCCAACCAGGAAGCCCAGCGTTTCAACCATGAGTGGATCGGCACCGAGCACATCCTCCTTGGCCTCGTCAAGGAAGGATCTGGCGTCGGCGCAAACGTCCTGAAAAACATGGATGTCGATCTACGCAAAGTCCGCTTGGAAGTTGAAAAACTCGTCAAGTCCGGCCCCGACATGGTCACCATGGGCAAACTCCCACAAACACCCCGCGCAAAGAAAGTCATTGAATACGCAATTGACGAAGCGCGCAACCTCAACCACAACTACGTCGGCACCGAGCACCTCCTACTCGGCCTCCTCCGTGAACACGAAGGCGTCGCCGCTCAAGTTCTCATGAACCTCAACCTTAAGCTCGAAGAAGTTCGCGAAGAGGTACTCAACCTCCTCGGCGCAGGCGTCGACCCCGAAGAAGCAACCATGACCGGCAAGCCCGAGTCCGGCTCTTCCTCGTCCTCCCAAGCCGGAGCCAAGGGCGGAAAATCCAAAACCCCCGCACTCGATTCCTTCGGCCGAGATCTCACCGAACTCGCCCGACAAGATCAACTCGACCCCGTCATCGGACGTGCAGATGAGATCGAACGTCTCGTTCAAATCCTTTGCCGCCGTACAAAAAACAACCCCGTCCTCCTCGGCGAAGCCGGCGTCGGCAAGACAGCCATCGTCGAAGGACTCGCTCAACTCATCGTCGGCAACGACGTCCCCGAAATTCTCCACGACCGCCGCATCGTTGTCCTCGACCTCGCCATGATGGTCGCAGGCACCAAATACCGCGGCCAGTTCGAGGAACGCATCAAAGCCGTCATGAACGAAGTACGTCGCGCTAAAAACGTACTCCTCTTCATCGACGAACTCCACACCCTCGTCGGTGCAGGCGGTGCCGAAGGCGCCATCGACGCATCCAATGTTCTCAAGCCCGCACTCTCCCGCGGTGAGATCCAATGTATCGGTGCGACCACACTCGACGAATATCGCAAGTACATCGAAAAAGACGGCGCTCTCGAACGTCGCTTTCAGACCATCCTCGTTGACCCTCCTGGAAAAGCCGACACCGTCGCTATCCTCAAGGGGCTCAAGGATCGCTACGAAGCGCACCACCGTGTCGCCATCACCGACGAAGCCATCGAGCAAGCCGTTGAGCTTTCTGATCGCTACATCACAGCCCGCGTGCAACCCGATAAATCAATCGACGTGATCGACGAGGCCGGTGCCCGCATCCGCCTCAAGAGCATGTCCAAGCCGCCGAATCTCGCCGAGCTTGAAGAACAGATCGAACGCCTCTCCATCGAAAAAGATGAAGCCGTCAAATCTGCCGACTACGAAAAAGCCGCAGAATTGCGTGACCAAGCCGAATCACTCCGTCGCAACAAAGAACAAATCCAACGCGATTGGCGTGCAAAATCCAAGGAAGTCGATGGCATTGTCGACGACGAAGTCATCGCCGAAGTCGTCTCCAAGATGACCGGCGTACCGCTCACCCGTCTCGAAAAAGCAGAGTCCGAACGACTCCTCAACCTCGAAGACGAACTCCACAAAACCGTTGTCTCTCAGAACGACGCCATCAAAGCCATCGCCAAGGCCGTCAGGCGTTCACGCTCCGGCCTCAAAGACCCACGCCGCCCAATGGGCTCCTTCATCTTCGTCGGCCCCTCCGGCGTCGGTAAGACCCTACTCTCCAAGGCCATCGCTGAATTCATGTTCGGCGACCCCGAATCACTCATCCGCATCGACATGTCCGAGTACATGGAGAAACACAACGTCTCCCGTCTCGTCGGAGCGCCTCCCGGCTACGTCGGCTACGAAGAAGGTGGCCAGCTCACTGAGCAGATCCGCCGCCGCCCATACGCCGTCGTTCTACTCGACGAGATCGAAAAAGCGCACCCCGACGTCTTCAACATGCTCCTCCAGATCATGGAAGAAGGCGAGCTCACCGACTCCTTCGGCCGCCACGTTTCCTTCCGAAACGTTATCCTCATCATGACCTCAAACATCGGCGCCGACCTCATCAAAAACAAAGCCGGCTTCGGTTTCGCAATCAAAGCAGAAGAAGCCGACTACCAAAAAATGAAGACCACGCTCAACAACGAAATCGAGCGTTACTTCCGTCCCGAGTTCATCAACCGACTCGACGACATCATCGTCTTCCGTCCACTCAACCGCGGCGACCTCAACGGCATCGTCGAATACGAAATCCGCAAGGTTTTCAAACGCCTCGAAGAACGCGACATGGCCATCCAAGTCGATCAGAAAGCCAAAGACTTCCTCATCGACAAGGGCTACAACCCCGACTTCGGTGCCCGTCCACTCCGACGCGCCATCGAACAAAACATCGAAGACCCTCTCTCCGAATCCATCCTTCGCGATGAATTCAGAGCCGGCCAAGTCATCAAAGTTACCCACAATGATGACAACGAGCACCTCACCTTCACCGCTGAAAAGCTCCCCGATCCCTCAACCGAAGAAAAGAAGACTGAGAAAAAATCTTCTGAACAAACCGTCAAGCCAACCAATGGCAACGGCTCCGAAGATGACAGCTAACTAACCATTAGACACCCCACAACCAAACAAAAAACGCCCATCACTCCGATGGGCGTTTTTCATATAACTGTCTCTGAAGTATTCGATCAAAGCGTAATGTCTTCAAGCCTGTCACCACCGGTGGTAGAGTGTTTGCAACATATGCAACCAACGCCTAAAACACGCCCCTATCACCCCATCATGAGTGACCCCACCAACAATCCCGCCGCCAATAAACTCGGAAACGCGCTAATGATCACCCCACATGACACCAACACTCGCCCCGTCTCATACTGCTTCCGCGAGATCCATTCACACATCACCACAAAAAACGCCACTAATAAAAACTTAAATATCACCATCCCCGCATATCCCCAGACCGACATCACCGCCGCCGCAATTGGATTCGCCTCAATCCCACCCACCATCAATATCGCCCACGTCATAATCGCATCCATCGCAGATACAAAAATCAACCATTTGTAATACCCAGGATAAGCAACCTCAGGCTGCCCCATCTTCTTAGCCACGCGATTCAATACGTTCGTCGCCTTCGTTTCTACTTCCATATCCTGCATTTTAGTCCATTTCAAAACAAACTCGAAGCATTTTCCACTATAAATCCAACATCAAACTCACTTTTACTATTCCCGCCCCCACCTTTTCCCCCCCCTGCTCTCTCACCCATCGCGCATAAAAAAAGCCTCGCACAAACGTACGAGGCTTCTATAAATTTATTTAAAACGCTATTAGCTCATCGTTGCCGCTGCATAATGATCGACCGCACAGCCCTTTGGCAAGAACGGCGCCTTGGCCGTCTTCTCCATCAAAGGTGCAATCTCCTCATCAGCCCGCAGCGCATCCAAGATAAACTTGCTGCCCAATCTGCGGAACACCGCGCCACTATCACCAATTTCCTCATCAGTCATATGCGCCTTCGCCAAGTCAAACAACTTCGCGCTCAGTACAGCAACCTTATCACGAGGCACCTGCCTGAAGTACAGCTTCTCATCTTCGACCAAAGCCGTACCTTGATAACGGCCATCTTCAGACCCGCCCAGCTTCAACATATACATGTTCGGGCCCTGCCCCACCCAGCCGATCGTCTTTGTCGCCGGGCGGAAACACTGACGTTCACAACCGGTAATCCCGATCGATTCCTTCAGATCTCCATAACCCATCTCGTCTAGCGTATCAATCAGCTCCGGCTCAAACCGTTCGCTCTCCGTATAACTCAATCGGCAAGTCGGCAAACCAACACAAGCACCCGAAAGCACTCTAAGCGACGAATAGGCCTTGCCATTACGCTTACCAAAACCGTACTCGCCAAGATAAGCTTCAAACTCATCCTTGGCCTCAGGCTCAATATTCGTAAACAGCAGGTCTTGGTTCGGCGTGATCATCAGCTCAGTACCCGCAAACTTCTGCATCGTGTCGCGCACCATGCTCTTCAGCTTACCGTTCTCACCGTCAATCAAACGCCCATTCTCGATATAAGCACCAAACGCCAGCTTACCTGTCGTCTCAAGCTCCTGCCATCCATGGTGCATCATCCGAGCGCCTGGCTCTAACTCTGAGTTAGGTGATTCAATCTCGATCCCCTTCTCACGAAGCTGATCTTGATACCACGGGATGCCCTGCGCATTCACCACATACTTCAGCCTCGCCCAGTGACGGTTCTTACGATCCCCCCATTCATCATGCACCTTCACAATCCCATCCAGTGCAGGCATCAACTGTTCTTCCGTCACGATACCCAAAGGCTCACCATGAGCAGCAAACGTCGCCTTACCATTCTTCTCGCCTTGCCCCCCACCAATATACAACTGATAAGCCGCAACCTTGTCACCCTCGACAATCGGCATCACACCCAGGTCATTCGTACGGATCTCAACACAGTTATCGTACTCAATCTCACCCGTCTGCAAGTTGCGATGTACTGCACTAAAAGCAATCTTGAACTTACGGTTCAAAAGCTTTTCACCATACTTGTACTGCTTCTCAGGATCACGAATAAAGTTCGGATCAATCGCAAACACCTGAATATGCGGAGCGGCAGGCAGACGGAAATATTCGCCATACTCCTGCGCCTTCTTGTTCGCATCATAAATCGAACTGAATTTCGAGAGCGGGCAGCCCATCACGTTACGCACGTTATCACCACAACCATTCAGCGCATAGAACCCCGTCGACGCCATCTCCCCAACAAGATCAATCACCTTGTCCTTGTGCAGCCAGTGATACTGCACATTCTGACGTGTCGTCAGCCGCAGCGATGAACCGCCAAACGGATTGTTGTCACAATACTTGTCCGCCAGCCCATCAAACACGTCCCACTGATCCGCGGTAAATGCGCCGCCCCCAGGGATCGTCGCACGGATCATGTACATCCAATCCTTCTCACGACCCGTCTTCGCCCGGTTATATTCCAAATAGATGCCATGCGACTTCGCAAGCTGCTCGCTCGCCTTCTCGATATCGCCCGGCCCTTCCAGATTCCGGAAGTCCGGCCCAAGAATCCCACGCACACCATCACTCTCGAGCTTAAATCGCTCAACCTCGTTAAGATCGCCGTCCGCTGTATTGAACACCGGCTCCGGCTGCTTGCCATTACTCATCTTCTTATTTCCTCGTGTTTGCGTTCATCCGCCGCGACATATCTCGACTATCACGACGGACCCTCGCCAGCCAATTCCCATAAGCCAGCTTTCTCGTACCTACTATCTTAGCAACACGCAGCCACTCTTCCGAATCGCCACATAAACCTTTGCCAGCCCCTCACTTCCCATACCTGCAACAAACCTACACCCACAACACACTATTAGCTCGCATATCATCATTCTTATTCCCGAATCCCCGATTATTAATCGCCAAAACCGCCAAACTTTACACACCCGCCCCCACCCGCGATACTAATTGCCCATTTAAGGGCCTTTTTTCGCCCCTAAACAAGACAATCCGATCCCCTGCCACGAGTCGGCACTGGATCTGAAGATACACTGAGCCACCTAGCTCACATAAACAAGGAACCTACCCATGCGCATCACCATGGTCGGCACCGGATACGTCGGTCTTGTTACCGGCACATGCTTCGCCAATACCGGCAACCAAGTCACATGCCTCGACATCGATCAATCCAAAATCGAAAAGCTCAACAACGGCATCTCTCCCATCTACGAACCAGGTCTCGATGAACTCATCGGCCGCAACGCAAAAGCCAGCCGACTACACTTCACCACCGATAAATCCGCCGCTTACAAAAACGCTGAAATCATCTTCATCGCCGTAGGCACCCCCTCCGGCAGTGACGGCCGCGCCAACCTCCAATACGTCCTCGCCGCCGCTCAAGACATCGGCGACGCCATCGAAGCATCCTCAGACACACGCGAAAAAATCATCGTCGTCAAATCAACCGTTCCCGTCGGCACAAACATCAAAGTTCAGCAAGCCGTCGCATCACGCACCAGCAAAACCTTCCACATGGCCTCGAACCCCGAGTTCCTCAAAGAAGGCGCCGCCATCAACGACTTCAACAAACCTGACCGCGTCGTTATCGGGGCACACACCAAATACGCCGCCGACAAAATGCGCGATCTCTACGAGCCATTCGTCCGTCAAGGCAACCCCATCTTCATCATGGACATCCCATCCGCTGAAATGGTCAAGTACGCCTCAAACTGCATGCTCGCCACCAAAATCTCATTCATCAACGAAGTCGCAAACCTCTGCGAACAATACGGTGCAGATATCTCCGAAGTCCGCCGCGGCATGTGTTCCGACAAACGCATCGGCAACCAATTCCTCTACCCCGGCCTCGGCTACGGCGGATCATGCTTCCCCAAAGACGTGCTCGCCATGATCTCTATGGGCCAGGACTGTGGCCACCCCGCAGAACTCCTCGAATCCGTCCACCGCGTCAACCAACAACAACGTGACGTCTTCCTCACCAAACTTGAATCTCATTTCGAAGGCGCCGACTGGTCGAAACTCAAAATCGCCGTCTGGGGCATCGCCTTCAAGCCCGGCACAGACGACGTCCGCGAAGCCCCATCCATCACACTCATCCAAAAGCTCCTCGAGAAAGGCGCAACCGTCACCGCATACGACCCCGTCGCTCACGAAACCGCAGGCGAAGTCCTCACCGACTCCATCACCTATGCCAACAACGCCATCGAGGCCATCAACGACGCCGACGCACTCATCGTCTGCACCGACTGGTCCGAATTCAAAAACCCAGAATTCGAACTCATGAAAGATAAAATGGCCACCCCCGTCATCTTCGACGGCCGCAACGTCTACCGCCGCTCCACCATGCGTGAATACGGCTTCGTCTACCACTCCGTAGGCCGCGCACCTATCAATGAAGAAAACGCAGCCGTCTAATATTCCATTAGGCATATAACCGAACCCCAAAAGCCCAAGCAGCTTGCTTGGGCTTTTTCATGACACTTCACAAACCCCCAGACCCCCACTACCATGCACCCCATGCCCCGAGCCCCCTTCCAAATCCTCGTCATTCCTTTCATCCACCTCCCCGACTCAAACCCTCGCTACGCACTCTTCCGTCGCGTCGACAACCAGCTCTGGCAATTCATCGCCGGCGGCGGCGAGAACAACGAATCCCCTCAACAAGCCGCATCGCGTGAAGCTTTTGAAGAAGCCGCCATCCCCGCCACTTCTCCGCTCATCCCTCTGCAATCCCAGCATCAAATCCCCACCTCCGCCTTCCCCAACAACCCTTGGCCCCCTACCCTCTCGCACATCCCCGAACACACCTTCGCCATCGATCTCACCCCCTCACCTCCCAGCCTCCCTCATCCCAACCCCGCCAACATCCAACTCTCAGCAGAACACACCCACTACCGTTGGCACGACTACCAAACCGCGCTCAATCACCTTCATTGGCAAAGCAACCGCACAGCTCTCACCGAACTCCATACCCTTCTCACATCTCCCCAAGCCATCAAATAAAAAGCCCAAGCTTTCACTCGGGCTCATACAATTCATTCGCTGATTTCCAAACCGCAACTACACCCTCACCTCGATTTCCGAGCGGGAAAAAGAGGGACGAGGATCAAAGTTTCAACTTAAAGTTCTTCTTCGCCAGCATGCCCACGACCCACGCCGTGAAGAACGCCCACACCAAACACTTAACCACCCCAATCCAAGGCTGCCACGAACTCCAATCCAAACTCGCCCCAAACCACGGCAAGTCCGCCCGATTAAATACGTTCGGCGTAAACACCGCGCCACTCCCACCACCCCACGTCCATTGATCCAACATGAAAAACGCCGCATTCACCGGATACCCAATCAAATACATCGTCAGCGGATTCGCCCCCGCCATCACAAACAACACCGACCACTTCTTCCACCCCTTCACGTCAATCCACAGATAAAAAATCACCCACATCACCATACAGAACGCCGCACAGATCAACGAATACGCCGGCATCGCTCCGTTCTTATGAATCCCATACCACTTCGCACTAATCAGCGCAAAGACCACACAAACCAACGCATACGTCATGATCGTCGTAATCTTGTCCAGCGGATTCGGATACTTCTTGTTATCCGCAATCACCAACCCCATCATCAACCCCAACATCGCCGATGTCGCGTGCGTACTCACCGACGCACGTTGCACCAGCCCACCATTATCCCCAATGATCGGCGTCATCGCCCACAACTTATTCTCTACAACTTCTCCCGCCACTTTCACAAACCAACCCGCATCAATCGTCCACCACCATCCATACACTATCGCTCCCGCAACCACCGCACCCAAACCCCACAAAAACAAGCGATTTTCTGGATTCGCAGCCTTCTGACCCGCCACCACAAACCAGCCCACAGCACACACACTCAGCACCCCCATCACCATCGGCCAAACCGCCCAAGGCATCCACATCACATAATCAGCCTTCACCCCTGCCTCCGTCCCCATCCCCTGCAAGACCAGTACCGCCATGTATCCCACGAACAGCACCACCAAGCTCCCCATCCCCGTAAACAGCGTCGGCATCACCCAGTGCGACCCCTTCGCCTTCGCATCCGCCCACGCATCCTTCACACCTCTAATCGCATAATAGATCGTCCCCAAACTCACCAACGTGATATAGATCGCCGTCACACCACGCAGATTCCCATACTCCTCATGCGTCGCCATCACCACAAAGAACACATTGAATAACGTCAAGATCCCCAACACCAGCGCAACCCTGTTATCCCGAAACAGCAAGTAAAACACAGCCGCAACCAGATACGCCGCACCAATCAATCCCACAATCCCATACCAGTAAGGCGCAAAGTTAATCCCAATATCGCCCTTCCAATCCTTCACCGTAAAACACCACCACGCAAACCCAAGACCCACCGCCCCAAGCACACGCACCGCTGCCGAAATCTTCCGACCCAAATCCGACGTCACATTCACGTGATGCCAAATCATAAACACACTCACGAATACCAAAATTACCCACAGCCGTGTATCCCAATACGCCCCATACCCACTATTTATCTCACTAAAATACCGAATATGATCAATCGGCGACCCCATCATGAAATGCCCAATAATCAGTAAACTCACCACCCGCAAACCAATATGCCAAAACAGCTTCGCCGGCGCATCCATCGCCAGCCGCTTCTTAAACGCAAACGGTATCGACAACCCCGTAATAAACAAAAACGAACCAAACACAAAATCCGCAAGCGCCATCCCCATCTTCCCCGCAGCCAAATGCCCCATCCACCACTGCGATTTAAACACACCCCCCGACGCATTCACAAACAGCATCATAATAATGATGAACCCCCGCAGCGCATCAATAGAAATAACTCTTCCCCCACCCCCCACTGTTTTCGCATTGGTATTTCCCGATGCTTGATTAAGTAATGCCGGGGCTTCCGGGGGCGGAGGGGGGGATGTGGGGCCGACTGCTGCCTGACTCATATTCAATCCTTTGTTCAACAAAAGCGTCTTCGCACAAAACGCGCACTAGCACAGTTGAACCCACTGAGCCCTTACTGTAACTCATACAGCCACGCATTGAAAATAAACTGTCACCCCTGCCACCTTAGACACATTCATCCACCCGCTACAAGTTATGACCAAGCCCACGACCGCCGGTCGTGGGGTGTCATCCCAACCACACTTCAATTACCTACAACATTCAATCCCTCGCTTATGTCTTCTCTAACGCTATCAACTAACACAAGCACTCCACCGAAGCTAACTTCTTCCAAGAGAATTCCGAGTTGTTTTTTTGAGGGGGGAGGGAAATTCCGGGGATCCGGGGGATCCGGGGGATCCGGGGGATCGGGGTGGAGCGAAGGGTTAAAACTCAAACCCACCCAATTTTTCATACACCTTCGCCAATGCCTGCGTCCCCAGCTCCCCCTCACCCTCAGCCGCCAACACCTGAAACAGCGTCTCCACCATATTTGTCCCCGTCAAAGGCGCGTGCGAGACCTGCGATAAATGCGAAACAAAACCCAGATCCTTCAGCAAATCCTTCACCATAAACCCCGGCGACCAATCCCCATCCTTAATCTTCACGCCCAGATTACTCAGCGACCAACTCCCCGCAGCCCCCCCGCTCACCGCTTCAATCATTTTCTCCAAACTCAACCCATTCTTCTTCGCCAACATCATCGCCTCACACACACCCATCAAATTGCACGCCACCATCACCTGGTTACAACTCTTGGTCACCTGCCCCATCCCGCTCTTGCCCATGTAATTCACTTTCTGACCCAGCACCTCCAACATCGGCCTAACCGTCTCATAGGCTTTCTCGTCTCCGCCCACCATAATCGACAACGTTCCCGCCTTCGCGCCCACATCACCACCGCTCACCGGCGCATCCAAATATTTTACCCCCGCGCCCGCCAAACAGTCTGCAAAATCTGCCGCCTCCTTCGCATCAATCGTCGAGTGATCTACGACGATCAATCCCTGCTTCGCACTCTTCGCAATCCCCTTTTCACTAAACAAAATCTCCTTCACATCCTCCGTCCCCGTCACGCAAACAAACAGCACCTTCGGCCCGTGCGCCGCCACATCCCCCGGACTCCGCAACATATCCGCGCCCATCTCTACCAAACATTCGCACTTACTCTCCGTCCGATTCCACACGCACACCTTATACCCCGCCTTAAGCAGATTCTCCGCCATTGGCTGCCCCATAATCCCTAACCCAATAAATCCGACACTCCCCAAACAACATTCCTTTGGCTCGGTACTCATCTCAAAAATCTCCATCTATCTTGCCGTTAGATTGCCCAATCCGCCCGCCCTACATTCATCTGATCCCATCTACAACCACACGCCGATAACCACCTCCCCCACCGCGCCAATAAGCCTCACCCTCACTATCACTCATCGCCCAAACCGATTCCAATTCGCCATTCTTAACAGCCGCCTTGCACATCCGTCGCCCCGCCATCCCCGTGCATGACCTCTCTCGTGCGCAACTTGCAACCGCAACCCAAACAATAATTCACCGTTCTCCCAAATCTGCACCCCGCGCGCACAAAACCAAAAAACATACAAAATCACCCCCAAAAAGCAGGCTGTTTCTAAACAAAATTGAACCATTTCATACCAAAGTTTGCCCAAAACAGGCCAAAACCCACCTAAAACAGCTACAGGAAAATCACTAAAATCGAGAAATCGTGCGCACGAACCCGCACTTGTGTGATCGCTCATGCCAAAACTTCAAGTGATTCCGTCAACTCATAACTCAATCATCTGCCCCAAAATCACTCTGGAATCTGCACCATCGAGAAATCCAACAACCGCGCTGGCTCATGGTTTTCCATCACCTGCACCAACGGATCCGTCCCCTCTTCCGGATTAAACACCACCCCGCAAAACACCGCCGGCGAACCCTCCAGCAACAGCACATCTTCCTCCGGCATATCCATCCCTAACATCCCGTTCACCGTCGCCATCCGCAGCAGCAACCCCGCATCCTCTTCCCCATACATCTCATCCCGTTCATATAAGTACCGCATCTGTGGCAAGATACCCATCGCTTGCCCTTCATCCTCTGGCTGACAGATCACCGAATCTACCCCCAATGCCACATTCACCCCACGCGCCAACATCTCTCGATACCTATGCCTCCCCCCGCTATCCCCCTCTGTCCCTCCATCTTTGCATTCGCCATTTTCCCATACAGCAGCATGCTTGCCACCCTGCCCTGTATGCCCAAAGTAATCCGACGCGATTGGACAGTATGCCACCGACGTCCCCGTCTCCGCCAAGATCTCGATATGCTTATCCGCCAAGAAGTTACAGTGCGCAAGCAGCCACCTGCCTCGTTGTAATTGCCGCTCAAGGAATTCAACTGGATGCAACCCCTCTCCAATCCCTTGTTCTAAAATCGACTCATCCCACATCTCCATCTCATCTAAAAATTGGCGGAACAGCCCCGAGCCCTTGGCTACAAATTCCAATTCCTCCATCGACTCCGCCATATGGGTGCTGAGCCTGTAAGCTCTTTGTCTGCTTAATTTTGCAGCCCGCATATACACCTGTCGCCCCGTCGAATAAGGCGCGTGTGGCTGGATCCCCGCAACGATCCCTCGCGTGTGTCCCGACACCGACGTCTCGTACGGCACCTCACGCAGCTTCTGTTCCTGCACCTCACCTCGCGGCTCCGCCATCTCACCAATCCCAAACCACTCCATATACGACACACCCGCCAACGGCATCAGCTCCGCCAACTCGCGTCTTGCCTCAATCGCCTCAACCGTCCCAGCAATATCGGCTGCGTAACCCACGCCTGCATCACGAGATAGGCGAACACCTTGTGCAACCGCCTCCTTCACCGGGATCGCCTTTTCAGTTCGGATTCGTCGAATCCCACGCAGCCAATCTCCGAAGCAGCCGCTGAATGGTTGCGGGCCAACGTGCGTTAAATCCAGATGCACATGCGCATTCACATGCGCGGGTGTCACCAGCAGGTCATCGTATGATTGCTCATTAACCACATATTGCGCAAGGTCTTCCGGCAGTTGGCCGCGCGGACCAACCCAGACAATTCGACCTGAACTGATCGCAATTGAAGCATTACGGATATTGATATTAGCCGCGTCTTGAACCGCAGCGCAATGAATCAGAGTTATCGGTTGTGATTTCATGTTTTAATGCCCAGCAGTCCGATATTTATACACGAGAACAATACGTTTTATTTTCCAGAACCTCACACCCATTGTACAATCCAAATCGGTCGGCGGCTTACCTCTTTTACCCATTCCGCCAACTCTAGCACTGATAGATTCTACACGCGGGTGTCATCGGATAGACAACGAAAGGAACGGATGCGATGAAGTCTTTTGCACGTTTAGCAATGGCAACAGTCATTTTAAGCTCAGTTGGTATGGTAGGTTGCGTCGCTCAAAGCGAAGTTGACCAATTCCGTGAGCTCTATCGTAAGAGTGAAGCACAGCAGATTGAACTTCAGAGCCGTCTGGATGAAGCCAATGCAAGAATTTTAGCACTGCAGGCTGAACCCAAGGTTGATCTTGAAGCAAAAGCAGCTCTGGAAGCTGCACTGGCTGAAAAGGCGCAGTTGCTGGCAGCACTGGATGAAGCGAAAGAGCGCATCCGTGACATGGCTTCGAGCAGCAATCAGTTGCCAGTGGTCTTGAGCAATAAGCTTGAGAGTTTGGCGGCAAGCAATCCGGGCCTGATGAGCTATGACTCAAAGAGCGGCATGGTTCGCTTGGCAAGTGACATGACGTTTGCACTGGGCAAGACGGAAGTCAGCAGCGCGGCAAGCGCATCACTGGCACAGTTGGCTGTTGTACTGAACAGCGGCGAAGCGATGGCATACGAAGTGCGCGTAGTGGGTCATACGGACAACGTTCCGATGAAGAACCCAGTCAATAAAGATAAGTATGGTGACAACTGGGGCTTGTCGGCTGGCCGCGCGATTGCGGTGAAGAGTGTGTTGCAGAAGGCTGGTGTTTCACCGAGCCGCATGAGCATTGCGGGTTATGGTGAGTACCGTCCGATCGCAGCGAACAACGTGACCGGTTCACAGGCAAACCGCCGTGTTGAAATCTTCCTGGTTGCGATGCCTGCACCTGTGGCTGCGGCACCTGTTGTGAAAGCAACACCTGTCGTCGCACCGAAGGCTGCAGCACCGACCCCTGTTGTTGCACCTGCACCCGTGAAGAAAGAAACTGCACCTGTTTTCTATAAGTAAGCTGTGCAAAAAATGAATCTCAAAAAGCCCGCGTGATGCGGGCTTTTTTTATTGTTGGGTCGTATTGATGTGATCGCATGCAATTTTAATCACGGTTGTTTCAAACACCCTGCCACCGGTGGTGGCAGGCTTGAAGCAATTAAATTGAGTGCAGGTGAATATATTTCGTGGCGGTGAAATTGATGATAAGGTAGTACGTCATAACAAATGATGAAGTACATATTTTTCAGTTACAAGGCGGGTATGTATGACTGGTGAAGAATTGCTATTGATGATCTTGATGGGGGTAACGGTAGTAGGTGGTGTAATTGTCGGGGTATTGAGTTTGCTTACGGGGAGTTGGAAGGGGCGGATGGTGTGGTCGTCGCCGCGATGCGGGGGAAGACGGGGACGGTGCGGGTATGACCTGCGGGGGTATGAGACGTATAAGGAGAAGCGGTGCCCGGAATGTGGTACGGACTTGAATGATCCGAAGGTTGTTGAGTTTGTGAAGCGGAAGATGAATTGGTGGTTGTTGTTTGGTGCGGTGATCGCGTTGACTGGGCCGGTGGCTTGGTGGGGCGGGATTGGTGTGGTGCTGTATGGGAAGGCGAACGGGCCGCAGGGTTGGAATCTGGGGCGGTATCCATTGGAGGTTGTTGAGGCTTATTTGCAGGAGCATATGGAGCCGGGCGCGGCGTGGAGTGTGATGGAAGTTTGCAAAGGCGCGTTGGTGGATCAGACGTCTGGGGAAGAAGATGTGGCGCGAGCGTTTCGGGTCATGGGGATGTGCTTGAATGATGAGAAGATGGCAGATCGTTTGGATCATCAGACGGACCCGTTTGTTGCGGCGGCGATTGGAAACGATCGGGTGACGGATGAGATGATGGTGGGGTTTTATCGCGATTGGTTTGGGCGCAATGCGAGGGCCGCATTAAACCAGCGTGTGTATGTGGATGATGAGCGGGTTCGGGTTGATGTGAGAACGACACCGCATCTTCATGCGAGTGATGGATTACAGAATAATGAGGTGGTTCATCAGATGCATGTAAAGGGTGTGCGACTGGATGGGGAAGATGTGAAGTATGAATATTCGCAGGATGGGCAGCGGCGCGGTGTGCGGTTATGGCTTACGGGAAGTGCTATGAAGGAGGGGAATTATGCGGTGGAGGTTGATATTGAACGGGTGCTGTTTGATAAAAGTTTGATGCCTGAACAAGGACACTGTACGCGGGAGGATTGGCCGAAGGAAGTAGTTTGGCGGGAGGAGAAAACGTTGAGGTTGAATATGCCGGTATATGAGGATGTGGCGGATGCGATTGAGTTTGTGGAGGATCGTGGGCTGGAGGCTGATCTTGATGAGCAGGTGCGCGTGATGGATTGCATGGCGAGGACGTTTAATGGGAAGACGCGGCTGATTTTAATTCTTGAGCGGGAGCGGGAGGTTGTTAATCAGCTCTATGAGTTAGAGCAAGAGATGGGCGTTTTGCCGGAACGAGATAAAAGGGAATTGATTGCTGATCCTGTGGTTGTAAATCTGCAGGCAGAGGTGGAAATTGATGGGGTGAAGTACGAGTTGCTTGGGAATCATCAGCAAGATGTGTATGGCGAGCGGCGGAAGCGGGTGAGGATGAAATCTATCTTGAAGTTAGATCTAGATGATGAGTTGGATCCTGAGGTGAGGGAATTGGACTTTATACTATCGGGGAACAGAGAGCAGTTGAAAGAGAATTTGGAGGTAGATGAGGTATGGCAGGGACGGGTTGAGCGGAAAAATGTACGGGTGAAGCGGTGGGACCTTGGGGAGGATTTGGAAGCATGGCAGAAGAATATGGGAGGTAAAAAATGAGCGAATTTTTTGGCTATTTGTATAAGGATTCACCTGCTGCATTGTTTTGGTTGCTGATCGCATTCTTGCCGGCTGTGTGGGTGGCGGGAGTGTTGTTCTGGTCGGGGTTTAAGGGGAAGACGCGGAAAGCGAAGGTGGTGTGTCGGGGGTGTGGTGAGAATTTGAACGGGAAGTTGCCGGAAGAGACGGAGGTTTGTCTGGGATGTGGCGTGGAGTTGCGGAAACGTGGCACGTTGAAGCTGGTGAGTGGGGTGAGATGGCGACTCGTGGTAATGGGGGTTGTGGTATTGATATTGCCGCTGATTAGTGGGGTGTGGACGGGGTGGAAGATTTATGGGCAGGAGCGAAAGAACAGTTACAATCTGCGCCTGATTGATGATGAGTTGCTGTACCGTAGGGCGCAGGTTGAGATTGTAAAGAATCGACATGATAGCCGGTTATGGCGTGAGGCAGCGGAACGGGTTAGGGATGAGCGGTTTGGTGAGGAAGATATCAAGCAGTGGAATGAGTTGGTTGATGAATGGTTAGAGGGAACAACGCAAGACAGCTATGTTGGTTACGATGTGATTTCTGATTATGTGGCAGTGGTAAGCGAGCGGGGCGATCTTGAAGATGAGCAGTTGGCGAGGTTGATTGAAGGGATTATGGGGCGGCCTCGGATGGAGCAGAAGGAAATGGTTGTGCGGGAGAATGTGGCATGGCCGATGGTTGTGAGTTTTCGGATGCGACAGAATTACGTGAGTATGGATGATTTGCCGGTGTTCTGGTATTTGAAGGATGTGACGCTCGATGGGGAGCCGATTGAGGCGAAGGAGGTGTATATGAATCGAAGTAGTCATGGGCAGGTCAATTTTGAGCGTGCGCTTTTTAAGGAAGATCGGCAGGTGTTGCGGTTTACGTTGGTGGGTAAGTGTGTAAGGCCGGAGATGGGGGATGGGTTTGGGTATGAGTTACCGAATGAGGAGGATTTGCTTGGGGTGTATCATGAGATGATTGTGCCGATGGAGGTGGAGATGGTAAAAAAGGGAGTGGAGTAATGAGTGAGTCTAATAGATGATTAGGAGAATACGATTTTGAATATGTGGGACGCGAAAGCGATGGCGGAGGGACTGATGCGGGAACATGGATTGTTGCCGAGATGGTCGTTTGGGTTCAACCAGCGGAAGCGAACGCTGGGGCTGTGTGACTATGGGAAGAAGCGGATTGAGCTTTCGGTGCATCTGGTGCATGGGAACGATGAAGAGGCGGTGCGGGATACGCTGTTACATGAGATTGCGCATGCGATCGCGGGGGCGAAGGCGGGGCATGGTGAGAAGTGGAAAAGGGTGTGTATTGAGATTGGTGCGAGGCCGGAACGTTGTGATCGATCGGCGAGCATGCCGAAGGGGAAGTGGATGGCAAGTTGCGCGGGTTGCGGGCATGAGCATACACGGCATCGACGGCCTTTAAAAGGGCGGACGTATTATTGCAGGGAATGCGGGGCGAGAGCTGGAGAGCTGGTGTTCCGGCGAGATGGAGGCGAGAAATTGAAGGCAAGTCAGGGGTGATTTCGATAGAACTGATAGTGGGGTCAGGGATATGTGATGCGGCTTAAGGTGAATGAGCGGACTAATTTGGAATTGGTTGAGAAGCGTCATGCGGCTGAGTTATCTCGTGTGGTATTGGCGAATGATGAGGACTTGTCCGAGTGGTTTTTATGGGCGGATAAGCGGTACGGGGTTGATACGGCGGAGCGATTTATTGAGAAGGCAATGGGAGAATTTAAGCGGCGTGAAGCGGTTTACATGGTCATTCTGCATGATGAGAAAATTGTGGGCGAGGTGGGATTTGAGTCGTGGCGAGAATTGGAAAATCAAGAAAAAGCTATTCACTTAGCATCGGCTGAGATGACGTATTGGCTGACAGGTAATGCGAGAGGCCGGGGATTAATGCGAGAGGTGATACGGACAATGTTGGCATATGGGTTTAACGAGATGGGTTTGATGCGCGTCGTCATTCAAGTTGAACCTAATAATTTGAAAAGTTGCCGTGTTGCTGAATTGGCTGGTTTTGTTTATGAAGGATGCCAACGCGGAGTCGCGACATGGCGAGGGAGACGTGTGGATTTAAACCTGTATGCTATGACGAACAGCGATTGGGGCAGCTGATATACAAACTGTTAGTAACTATAAATAAAAAGAGCAGGACACGAAGTATATCCTGCTCTTTTAACATGCAATAATAAACACTTAGTCTGTGTTGTTATCTTCAATCATTTCGCGTTCTGAGTCAGTCAGTTTATTATCATCATTATCCGAGGCGAGGAAGCCGCCTTTCCATTTATTCATATTATGTTCCTTTATTAGTAGTTCTTACATTTAAATCAGCGAGTTACTGTGAACCATAGTAGGTGTTACTTCGTAAATCAAACCTGTGATTAACACGTATTGTGTAATGGTTTATCGTTGATTTAATATTTATTATTCGTTGATCAGTTTGGATTCATACAAGTGATTGTTCGGCTATGTGGTGGAATCATCATACCATTACTTGTTAAGTAGAATAAACTGACTCCGGGTATTTGAACACTAACTACATTTGTGCCATTCTTGAGTTTTTTTAGATTTTGCATGTACACGGTGAGGTTATATTTTTTAAGTCGAGAGATGAGACGTGATATTTGTTGATTCACGTGTGCATGCGCGTCGAGAGTGACTGACTTGTGATGTAATCGTTCGAAAGATTGGAAATCAAGGCGGTCGTTGTCCAGGTATGGCTGTAGGTTGAATTGCGTACAGCGAGCGTAGGCATCGGATTGTTGGGCACGTTGCCAATCACGTTTCCATGAAGCGACGCGTTGATCGTGATAGTTCTCGGCTGCGAACATAATCTGAAGCGCCTCGTGAACTGCGCGTTTTATGGCAATTTCTGGATAAAGAGATGCGCCAAATCCGGGTGCGGGAATGAGCTGTTGTTTGTGATAATTCTTAAAGATAGCAGCGATGACTGGTACACGAAGATTGGTCGTTGCGTTAATGAGAATGCATTGATCATTAACGTGTTGTTCAATCTCTTGGATGTTCGATTTGAGGGGTTCTGGCAAAGACTCCTTATCGATCACAGGAAGCTTACTGGAAGTTTGTTTGTAGCAATATTGATAGAGAAACGCCCCGAGGCCATCACGTTCAATGGCTTCATTAATGCTGTGAAGAAGAGCGTCTTGGGTGGTAAGACCTGAGGCAATACCGGAGTTGGAGGAATATTTCATGAGGTATGAAAAAAGCTGCACGTTTTGAGAATCACAGATGTATTCGGAACGCGAAAGAATCTCTGGCGCCCAAAGGAAAGCTGGAAGAATGAGCTTGTTGTTGGGCTGGTTGTACTCGTGATAGGTTGAACAGAATAGATCTTGATGAGGGAAATCTGTGAGAAGTTTGAGCGGTAGGTATTCATGCGCGACAGATTGATCTGCAAGTACTTGCGTGTTGATGGTTTGAAGGGATTGTGGTGCGGGTAGATTGCTCATGCCAAAGAAATGTTCGATAGCTTCGAAGATTGCGCCGGCCTTATTGAAGGGATACTCACCTTTGCCGGTACCGAGTGCTAGAACATTTTTGTGGTGATCAAGGATACGAGCTTCATAGATGGTGATGGCATGGCCGTAGGTATGAATTTCACATTTGCAACCAAGTGTTTTGATATCGTTCAATGCGATATCGATGGCTTGATTAACTTCTATGGAGCGTTCATCGTCTTGATTGATTGATGAGGCAGCAAGCAATGTTTGATTCATATGGTTTGGCCGTGTCAGTTTGAGGTTATAAAAAAAAGTCTAAAAAGCACTAATTTTTATGTATATACGGCATGAAGTTAAAGCGTTGTTTACAAATTGAATCTGGATGTCAATGAACAAAGTGCTATTGATGATGAAATACCCTATAAGCAATATGGTTCTATTGAGGTATGGTTAGATTGCGAATGCTCACATGCGGGGTTACGGAATGGGTGAGTGGGAAAAAGTGAGGTTGTATCGATAGTCGTTTCGGGGGGGATTGTTAGGATACGGAATATTAGCGGGAGAATGTATTTGGAAAATCATGAAGCATATTTGGAACTCATGCGGCAATGGCGCGAGGCATGGATGGTAGGGAGTTGTTTTAGCCAATTACATTGGGATCTGTCGGTCTTGATGCCGCGGAAGGGTGGGCGGCAACGCGCGAAGCAGATGGGATTACTTTCGGAGATCACGCATCATAAAAGATCTAACCCACAAATAGGCGATCTAATCACTGCATGCGATGCTCGTGTACTGGATGCAGAGCTAGCTGCTAATGTTCGGAAAATTGAGTATGAGTACAAAAAACTGAGGAAGTTGTCGCCTCAACTGGTTAAAACGATTGCAATAAAAGCGGGCGAAGCAGAGCAAGCATGGATTGCGGCAAGAGAGAGCGGGAATGATGATGCGTATTTAAGATTATTGACGGAAATGATTGAATTGCAACGTGAGAAAGCGGCTTGCCTGGGATGGGAGACGGATGGTGAAATGTGGGACGCGCTTGCCGATGAGTATGAGCCGGGTTGCAGCGCGAAATGGATTGAACAAGTATTCGGGGACATGGAAAAACGACTACGTGAGCTGCTGAAAAACTGTGAAAAACAAGCGGCTGAGGATGATTATCAATTGGCGATGCCGATCGAAGAGCAGAAGCATTTAGTTAGACAGATTGCAGATGCGATGGGGTTTGATTTTGAGAGAGGTAGAATTGATGAATCGGCACATCCGTTCTGTACGGAGATGGGGCGGGATGATGTGCGGCTAACGAGTCGGTATGAAGTAGATGACTGCTCATGTGGTATTTTGGGAGCTATCCATGAGTTAGGCCATGCCTTGTACGAACAGGGGCTTAGAGAGAATGCGTGGGGGTTGCCGACTGGGCTAGCGGCGTCGTTTGGAATTCATGAGGCGATGGCGCGACTGTGGGAGAATATGGTGGGGCGGGGCGAAGCGTTTTGCGATTGGTTAAATGACGCTCATGGGCTATCTGGACAGGCATGGTTTAGACAGGTGAACCGCGTACAGGCCGGGGCGATACGTGTGGATGCGGATGAGGTGAGTTACAACCTGCATGTGATGGTGCGGTTTGATTTGGAACGTCAGTTACTGAATGGTGAACTTACGATGAAGGATTTACCTGAAGCATGGCGAGAGATGTATTGGGAGAAATTAGGGGTTGAGATTACAGATGATCGGGAGGGGTATTTGCAGGATATTCATTGGGCATGCGGCGGGTTTGGGTATTTCCAGTGTTATACGCTGGGGAGTATTTATGCAGCGCAGCTCTATGCGAAGATTAGGGATGCTGATGATGCGGTGAGGTGTGGGGATTTCGAACAGATTAGAGCATGGTTGAACGAACATGTTTATCAGTATGGACAGCAGTATAAGGCGGATGAGTTATGTGAACGCGCGACGGGGAGTGGGTTAGATGTGAGATGTTATCTGGATTATTTGGAGGGAAAATTCCACAGCAAATAGACTTAATAAAAGTACTATTGCCATGAAACGCCAGTGTCAGAGAGTGGGTCTGAAGGGTAGCAAGAACAAACGCAGTTTAAAAATGCGGTGATTCACAACCTGCCACACAAGTCATGGCGACTGTGATGGTATGTAGACAATGAAGTTGCTTATTGCTTTCTGCTACCCATATATAAGGGGCAAATATATGGTACATATGAAATCTATCCTGCCAATTCTCATGGCGACTTTCACGATGATGCTTTGTTCGACCGATGCGATGGCGATGTACAATCCTAAGCTTGGACGGTTCATGCAAAGAGATTCGCTTAACCAAAACCGTACAGGTGGTGGATATCATGATGGACTGAATTTATATCAATATATAATAAGTGCCTCCATAAAACACAATGATCCACTCGGCACAAGTGTTGTAGGACTAGGGCCTGGAGATCATAAATTTAGATGTGAAAAACCGACATGTGGTCCTAATAAAACCCCATATAAGCCGCTGCGTGAAACATGTTGTAATGGAAAAGTATATACACAAATGATGGTGGACCATGGAGTGCTTGGGATGCAGAAAGTCGAGTAAAACCTGGAGATGGAGGTCAATATAGACATTGCGTTGCCGCCTGTATCTTGTCGAAGAAATTAGGCATATTTGGTGAGGGGTTGGTCGAGATTTGGGATCGTGTTACTGAGCATCCTAAAATTAGGTCTGGTGGGGATTTTGGGCAAGATTCATCTAATGATATTGCAGGGGAAGATGAAGGCATTAGGCTAGGAAGAAAAAATAATTGTTTGCCATGTTCAGAACGCTGCAGAAGGGTATTTGGGCCAGGCGATCCACATCACCGCAAACAATTCCCGATGCTAAAGTTACCACAATTGAAAAAACCGCGTGGACACTATATCTGAGGTAGAATGTATTACTGAGCAATATTTCATATTAAATGACTTGGTCAATTATACATTGAGATAGGCGGAGCACTCTGTGAAAGCTTTAGAGCGGAAAATACCAACCTGCATTTGGGCAACCTTACTAGCAATATCATTGATTTTTGCGGGATATCATCTATATATGGCGATATCTTCAATAAACAAAAGTGATAATGAGATGATTTTACAGCAGCATAATAAGAAAAATAATGATGCCAAAAATGATGCCAAATGAGATTGGATCATTGCGGCATTTTATTTGAGGTTCTCCTAGAGAACCTTAAATTAGTTTCAAAAAAGCATGAGAAAAAATCAACTGAGCAGATAGAAGTTGGATTATCTGATTGGGCATATCAACTTAGTACACAGCAGATTTAACAGGTGTAGTAGGATCGCTATTTATTATTCTCAAAGTTTGTAACAGACCATCTCTATTGTAAGAGATGCTGAAGATTGATTCCGGGGAAAATAATTGAATGCGAGCAAATTCGGCAACAAACGCATTGCCAAGTATGCCAAGATGCTGCAGGCGAGATTCCTAAGTTTGCCACATAATTCTGATTTCATAACAGGTGTTTATACCATACGATCTTGGACGCTCAGACCAGAACAACGATGTAAAGCATGCAATGTAAAATAAAACCTCCAGCCGACCCTTGTCCTACCTGAACGGAGTGATGCGTCACAGCGTCACACTTCGTTCATTGAGTGGTATTTCTGAATGGGGGTGCCATAGGACGCACAAACAGTCCACACTGCTGCACAGCAAGCCCGCGAGCGAGTGGATGGCAAGCGTAACGCAGGCGTAAACGGTGTTTTCTACGCTTACCGCTATAAGTAGGTCATGATGTTTTTACTGTAATGTAAAACCGAGAGCGGGTTGGATGCCAACGAGTATCTGGATTATTTAGAGGGGAAATATGGAGGATGAGATTATGCCATTGATACAGCTTGCAGGCAAGTGAGTGTTATGATGCAAAACACCCCATGACCGGCGGTCATGGGCTTGATAGAAGTGTGCATGAGAGTGGGAGTGGAAGAGAAAAAATGGGGGGAGTTGGGGGGGGGGATGAATGCGGATGAGAGGATTCGAACCTCTGACCTTCGGTTCCGGAAACCGGTGCTCTATCCTGCTGAGCTACACCCGCAAATGATGATCTCCATCATACCACTTAGATCATGACAGATACACTTTTTTGCCTTGCTCGACACTGCCCTGCTCTGCTTCGGAGATCTTGATGGTGTTGGCAGCTTCTTGCGGCGTGACGATGGTGGGTTGCTGATTATTTTTGACACAATCAACGAAGTAATTGATTTCACTTTGGTAACCCATCTCGCCGGTCATGGAGAGTTGCACTGCATCTTGATTGGGTTGCTTGAGGGTGACGTGGCTGCCTTGCGCGATGTCGAAGATGGCGACTGCTTTTTCGAATGTGACGGTATAGGTCATGACGAAGGGGGTGTCATCGACAGTCCACCAGCCGCCTTCAGCGGTGACGAGTGGAACCTGATCGTAGAAGTATTGTGTGACGACATGATCGGTTTTGTTGGTGTGGAAACTGTAGCCAGTGGAGGAGACGGCGGAAGGCATGCCGAAAAGGAATTGTATGAAGTCGGTGTCGTGGATGTGGATGTCGAGGAGGCCGCCACCGTTTAGGTCGCCGTTCTCATAGAAGGCGCCTTTGGGGTGGGAGCCCATGCGTTTGAAGTTTGCGGAGAGAACGTTGCCGTAGGTTTTGTTGTCGATGACTTGCTTGAGCCAATCCCAGCCGGGCCAGAAACGCATGCATTGTGCGGGCATCACGATTTTGTTGGTTGATTTCGCGATTTCGACGATCGCTTGCGCATCGGTGAAATTGCGTGCGAGCGGCTTTTCGACAAGGACGTGTTTGCCGGCTTCGACGGCGGCTTTGGTGAACATGAGGTGAAGGTGTGTGGGGAGACAGATATCGACGATGTCGATGTCGGGATCGGCGATGAGTTCGAAAGCGTCGGTGTATTTTTTGACGGTGTTGTAGTCAAAATTAGTTTCGGCGAGGCCGTCGAGATTAGCGGCAGCGACATCTTCACCCGATAGACGTTTTGCGTCTTGATCGGCGATGGCGGTAATTGTTGCTTGTGGGTTCTTGCTCCACGCTTCGATATGGGTGAGTCCCATCATGCCTAAGCCAATAACACCAACTCGATACATATTGCACTCTGCCTTTCTTGGGTTGTGTAGGCGACTGAGGGGTATTTTATAGCGAGATGAGAAGGGATTCACAATATGGGGTTGAGGAAAAAGCGCAATTGTTTTCGTGAGATGTGCTTGGTGAGAGGATTAGCGGGTTTTGGGAGGCCCTATGAAACATTGGGCTATCGTTTTAGCTTGGAGCGCTGCGTTGCTCGGCGATATTGTGGAAGATGTTGGTGATGAGTGCGGTCCAACCGGTTTGGTGAGAGGCACCGAGGCCACGACCGGTGTCGCCGTGAAAGTATTCGTAGAACTGATGGAGGTCCTGGAAGCTGTCAGATTGGAGGCAATCGGCGGCGTGGCCGAGACAGGGGATGATGCTGTTTTTGTTTTTAAGGAAGAGCTTGGTAAGTCGTTGCTGGATTTCGATAGCGACTTCGCCGAACGTGAGCATGTTGCCTGAGTTGGTTGGGCATTCGATGAGGAAGTCGTCGCCGTAGTAGCGTTCATAGCGTTGGAGGGCTTGGATGATGAGATAGTTGATGGGGAGCCAGATGGGGCCTCGCCAGTTGGAGTTGCCGCCAAAAAGGGCGGTGCGTGATTCGCCGGGTTCATAATCGACGCGGTAGGTGGTGTCGTCGAATTTCAGGGTGAAAGGTTTTTTGGCGTGAACTTTGGACATCGAACGAATGCCGAAGGGCGAGAGGAATTCATCTTCGTCGAGCATGTAGCGGAGGATGGATTCGAGTCGTTCACGAGGTGGGATGGCGAGGAGGTAGCGGGTGTTGCCGGTTTTGGGGCATGTGCGTTTGGTGATGTGGCGAGAGAGTTCGGGCCGATTTTCGATAAACCAGTTCATGCGTTTTCGGAAACCTTTGGTGTGCTGTATGACATTGGAGTCGATAACGAGTACGGCGATGAGAGGGATGAGTCCGACGAGAGAACGGATACGGAGCGGTTTGTCGGAGCCGTCGACGAGGAGTTGATCGTAGTAGAATTGATCTTCTTCGTCCCAAAGACCGGAGCCACCGAAGGAGTTGATGGCGTCGATGATGGCAACGAAGTGTTCAAAGAACTTGGAGGCAAGGTCTTCATAGGCGACATCGGTGCTTGCCAGTTCGAGGCCCATGCCGAGCATAACGGCGGCATAGAAGCCCATCCATGCGGTGCCGTCGGCTTGGTTGAGGTGATCGCCATGAGGAAGTGGTCGAGAACGGTCAAAGACACCGATGTTGTCGAGTCCGAGGAATCCGCCGGAGAAGAGATTGTCGCCATGTGGATCTTTTCGGTTGACCCACCATGTAAAATTCATGAGTAGTTTTTGGAAGGAGCGTGCGAGAAATGCGCGATCACGTTTGCCGCGTGGTGCGGTGGAGTGGAAAACGTGCCAACAAGCCCATGCGTGGACGGGCGGGTTGACATCACCGAAAGCGAATTCGTAGGCGGGAATTTGGCCGTTGGGATGCATGTACCATTCGCGAAGAAGGACTTCTAACTGATACTTAGAGAACTCGGGGTCGACCTGGCTGAAGGGAATCATGTGGAAGGCAAGATCCCATGCTGCAAACCATGGGTACTCCCATTTGTCGGGCATCGAGAGGACGTCACGAGAGAAGACGTGGGGCCAATCACGATTACGTGTATCTTTTTTTCGCTCGGCAGGCGGCCCGGGCATATTGGGGTCGCCTTGAAGCCAATCTTTAACGACATAGTGATAGAACTGTTTAGACCAGAGGAGGCCTGCGTAGGCTTGACGTGAGATGATTCTTTCTTCATCGGACAAGCTGCCGGCGATGAGTTGGCTATAGAAGGTGTCGGCTTCTTCGATACAATCTTCGAATCGTTTATCGAAGTCATTACCGAAGATTTGCGTTGGGGTTTCTTCTTCTGAATAAAGCCTGAGATTGAGAATAATAGAAGACTTGGGCGGGACGCTGAGTCGGTACCATGCAGCGGCTTTTGTGCCTTGTTTTTTGGGATTTATTGCGGCATGGTCACCATTGATGATGAAATCATGAAAAGCATCTTTAACATACTGGGTATTATTGGGTGTTTTGAATAAGCGGTCCGTGTTGGTTTCGTTATCTGTGAAGATCAGTTGAGGTTTGATGTCATTCGGGCCATGCGATACCTCGAAGTAGAAGCGGTTTAAAGTTTCGTGATCAAGACGGATTCGGGTTTCGTTATCTGCGGACATGTGAGGTTTAAGGCCACAACCTTCGTGAGTGCATCCCCAGACCCAAGTATTGCGAAACCAGAGTGTGGGGAGGATATGAAGAGGTGATTCAATGGTGTTATGGTTTGTGATCGTGAGACGGATCAGGATGTCGTTGGGAGATTCTTTGGCGTACTCGGCTTGGACATCAAAGTATGCGTCATTGTCGAAGACGCCGGTGTCGAGTATTTCATACTCGAGCATGGTCTTATCGCGACGTGCATTTTCACTAACCAAATCGTCATAGGGGAAAGCTGCTTGAGGGTACTTGTAGAGAGCTTTGGCGTAGGTGTGAGTGGGGAGTGAGTCGAGGTAGTAGTAGAGTTCTTTGACATCCTCGCCGTGGTTTCCTTCGTTACCGGAGAGGCCGAAGAGACGTTCTTTGAGGATGGTATCTTTTTCATTCCAAAGGGCAACTGAAAAGCAAAGCCGACATTCACGATCTGTAAAGCCTAGGAGGCCGTCTTCACCCCAACGGTAGGCGCGTGATCTTGCATCATCGTGTGTGAAGTAGTCCCAGACATCGCCATCGGCCGAGTAATCCTCACGAACAGTGCCCCATTGGCGTTCTGCGAGGTACGGTCCCCAACGTTTCCAGTTTTTCTCACGCTCTGCATCTTCCTTTAATCGTCTTCGTTCGGCATCTGACATACGTGGGTTCCAGTTTTGTAGCAGAGAGAATTGTTAGTCGTAACCTGAAAGGTACGTTTACTTGCGGGTGAGATAACTACACTATCGGCCATAGCAAAGCTGCGGCCGAGATTCGATGATGCGAGGCTTGCTATCTGAAAATACCGTGTGAATCTGGCATAAGAGCGATCCAATAACATGGGGTTTGTAATTAGTTGTGTGTGCGATTGAGTCGATGCGCGATTCTACCTAGAATTCAGTGATGAGTTTAGATAGTAATCATCATGATGTGTTTCAGGACCCGTTGATGTTGTATCGTTCTGCGGTACAGCACCCGGAAGCAGAGGTTGCGTTTTTAGAACGTGTCTATATGCACTATTTTGAGGGAGAGCAGCCTACACTGCTGCGTGAGGATTTTGCGGGAACTTGTGCCATCAGTAGTGCGTGGGTCATGATGGATGAAGATAACCGTGCGCTTGCTATCGAGATTGACTATCCGACGGCAGTATGGGCGGATAAATTCATTTCACATGAAATTCAGGAGCGTAGCGAGGACGTGATCATTCTGGTTGATGATGTGATGAATGTGAACGAGCCAGAGGTGGAGATTGTGGCGAGTATGAATTTCAGCACGTTGATCTACCATTCAAAACTGGAGTTGATTGCGTATTTCAAACATGTGAGGAAGTGCTTATTAGATAATGGTATATTTGTGATGGATGTGTTTGGCGGCGCGGGGTCGAAGCAGGTTGGCGTTCAGGAAAGAGCCATGGTTGTACCGGGGGAACAGGATTTAAAGATTAAGTATCAATGGGAACAACGTTCATACGATGCTCGCAATCAACGAATTGATTGTCGAATCCATTTTGAACGAGAGAATGGAGAACGACTCGTTGATGCGTTCTGTTACGACTGGCGTCTTTGGTCTTTGGCAGATTTGCAGGCGATGATGATAGAGGCGGGGTTTGATGATTCAGAAGTTTGGTGTGACGTTTACAACACTGAGATTGGGCAAAGTGATGGGTACTATAAACCTGCGGATGTATATCCTGATCGGCAAGATTGGATTGCATATGTTGTAGGCGTCAAACGTGGATAGGATGAGAGGATGCGTAACAAGTCATCCGTGTTAATACCACAACTATTGCCTTAGCACGAACAACTTAATATGCGATTAAATTAATTAAGATCATTCATGAGGTTTTGGAAATCTTGAGGATACGGTGCTTGCGCGCGAATGTTATCGAGTGCAAGAGAATAGGCATGGAGCATTGGACGAGAGACTGGGAATGGAACAGATTTGGAATGAGCCATGACGGTTGTTGGCCCGTTATATAGCGAGTCGCCGAGTATTGGGTAGCCGATGTGAGATAGCATGGCTCGGATTTGGTGGAGAAAGCCTGTGCCAAGTGATATACGTAAAAGAGTCGCGTTTTCAAAATGCCTAATCGGTGAATAGCTAAGATCGCAAATACGGGTATCGACATGTGAATGTTTAGGGGGTATATCAAAAACAGTTATTTTGGCGGGTTTGTGCTGAGTGATGCCGAGATGTGCGGTGAGCTGTTGAGATGTGTTGATGCGGCCTTGCACGAGGGCGTGATAGACTTTTTCTGTTTGATGGTTTGCGAAGGCTTGACGGTAGTACTCCCAAGCGGGTTGCATGAGTGCGACGAGAAGTGTACCTGAGGTGGTGACATCAAGTCGATGAACAACGCCACTACGGAGACCGCCTTCACCGATGCCTTGGATTGCTGGGTATTGATCAACAATCGCATTGAGTGCTGTACCTGTCTCGCCAAGTTTGAGTGGATGAACAGGCATGCCTGCGGGTTTGTTAATGATGATGGCGTCTTGAGTTTGCGTGAGAATGAGCGAGGCAAGAGGGATATGCTCAGGCAGGATGAGTTCTTGTGCGCCTAATGAGGATGTTTCGAGATGATTTAATTGAATGGTGAGAGTGCTGCCTGTTCGGAGAAGTTTGCCTTTGGCTGTAGCCGAGATTGAACGGTTATTAAGTGATACAAGGCCTGCTTCGAGGAGTCGCTTGACTTGATTGCGTGATAATTCGAGATGGCTGCCAATGAACTGATCAAGGCGAGAGCCGTCATGCTCATTCGTTACTGTGTATGTTCTAGTTGTCGGAACTGTTTTATCCAATTTTGATGCCGATCCTTCAATACGTGTCAGATAGCTTACCAAAGTTCCGATTTGAACGTTTTATTCCTAAAAATGAATGAAGAACTTTATCCTTAGCACTTAGCATTCCGATTGTTTATCATATATCTATGGGTTGATAATTCTGCTTAGCCGATTAGCTATTAGGGTGAATACTGTCTGGGTTTTAAGATCCCGAAGTCTGTTTGAACCAGTCACGACCTATAGTTCAGGCAACGAATGAAGGATCAAGACTTGACCGACAATGCGAGTATACACTCAAGCCAACCTGATGATGGTAAGCGCATCACTGCAATGCCTATGATGTGGTCGGCTGGGCGTCTAGGGGCGATTGTCGCATTGATGTTAGTCGGTATCTGGGCGACATTCTCGGAGTGGATGGATATATGGCACATTGCGTTAACTGATGAAGAGGCTTCACATATTTTTCTTGTGCCAATTATATTGGTGTGGTTAGTTTCTGTAAGGAAAGATCAGATTCCGCTGTGCAATTTGCGGTTAAGTTTTCTAGGGCCGCTACTCATCGGAGTGGGGTGGGTTTTGTTGTGGTCGGGATTCAATCATTCATTTCAATCGGGCAGGCATGCGGGCGCTATTGCGGTCGTGTCGGGTTGTTTTTTGACCTTTACAGGTTGGGACGTTGTTAAACGGTTTTGGCCGGCATTTGTGGTACTAGCGTTTATGGTGCCGATACCTGGGCAGATACGCACGCAAATATCTGTGCCGATGCAGACATATACGGCAGCTATTGCCCAGTTTTTTTCGGTTTTAATAGGGATGACGGTTGAACGCTCGGGTAATGTCATGTCGTACAATGGGATTGAAGTTGCGGTCGCAGAGGCATGTAATGGTATGCGGATGATCTTTGCGTTATTACTTGTATCCTTTGCTTTCGCATTTGGCACGCCTCTTCGCACGTGGGTACGTATCGTGATCATTTTACTAAGTCCGGTTATCGCTGTGATCTGCAACGTGATCCGTTTGATCCCTACAGTCTATGTATATGGCCAATATTCAGAGGGGGTTGCGGAGGCATTTCATGACTATTCAGGCTGGTTTATGTTGCTTGTTGCGCTAGGGATGATGTTCGGAATTGTACATTTATTGAACTGGCTTCAGCTACCGGTTTTCCCAAAGAATAATGGCAATGGGGATTTAGTACGCGCTAAAAATAATAATAAGCATACAGGTGAAAGTGAGTGATAAATACAAGCATATGACGAAAGGCAAAATCATAAACCAATATTCTTTTCGAAATATCGCTATTGTGTTCATAGCGATGATCTTATTGCTTGGAATAGGGCTGCAAGCGGTATTTCGCCCTCAGCCTTCTGACGCTTCGGAGTTTCATGCGGTCGCAAAAAATTCGATATATTCTCTACCAAGCCAAATTGGTGATTGGGTGGGCCGCGACCAAGATATACCAGCAAGTGCGATCAAGTTGCTACGACCCAATGCAATTATCAGCCGTAGTTACTACAACAAAAAAACCGGAGAAACGGCATCACTCCTGATCGTTCAGTCGAAAGATGCGCGTGATATGCGAGGACATTTCCCTCCTGTTTGCTACCCGGCAAATGGCTATCAAATGACGAATGAAATGCAGGTTGATTGGGACGCAGATGGCCTCCTGATGAATGGTACTGATTACACATTTAGCATACAGCGTAGCAATCGCGTAACGTATTTGAATGTTGCAAATTTCATCATTCTACCCAACGGATATGTTGTACCAAACATGAAAGCCCTCAATGAAGCTGCCTCAGACTATACTAGATTTTTTCAGGGGGCAGCACAATTACAACTAGTCACAAATAAAAATTATACTGATGAACAACGGCAGCGCATATTTGAAGAACTCGTCGGATCAAATAAGCAGATTATACAAACACTGCTAAACGGCGAATCTTACATTAAGAATAATTAGCAAAAACAATACCTTTAACAGGTGCTATCAAATAGGGACTTATTCAATGGCACTTCATGCAACAGCTAAAAAACGAATCGTGATACTACTCACGGTTATTGTCATTATTGGTGTTACAATTAGTGGTTTGTGGTTTTATCGACAAGATCAAAATGAAGAACGTGTTAGTAATCTTTATGCGCAAGCAAATCAGTTATATGACGCAGGTGATTATCGCAAAGCCCTAGAGCCCATGTCAAAATATGTGCGTAATGAGCCGACGGATCTAGACGCTACGTATAAGCTTGTTGAAATTTATGAAAATGTTCCACAGCCTGGTGGACGCAATATTGCGGCTGCAGTCGGTAAGCTACAACAAATTGTTGATCAGAACTTTGATTATAAGGATGCTACTGAGCGATTACTTGATTATTACGTTCAATTTCAACAAAACGATGAAGCGAATCAAATCATTAATCAATTACTCGCGGCAGACCCTCAAAACATAGATGCTCTGGAAGCACAAGCGGTTATTGATAGCCGATTGAGACGTTTTAAAGAATCGCTTAACTCTGCAGATCAAGTGCTTGCACTTGATCCCGACAACTTCAGAATGCAATTATTGCGCATAGAGGTGCAAAATCAACTTGATGTTCCTGTAGACAAACTGATTGAAGAAGCTGAGAATCTTGCTGCTGCCAAACCAGATGATGCACGGTACAACTTAATTTTGTCATATGTGTATCAACTTGCACAAGATAGCTCCAAAAGTTTATCAAATCTCCAGAAGGCGGCTGCATACGAAACTTCTGATACGGATTACATCAACACTCTTATTCAATTTCTTGATGCTTCGGGATTGTTTTCACAGTCAATTAGCGTCCTTCAGAATGCTGCTGCGCGTACAGACGATCCTTTGATTCACGAGGCCTTGATCGTCAGATTAATGGAAGTATCAAGGTATAATGATGCATTAGATGTCATTGGCGAAATCAATCCGGAAAGCCCTGCAACAAACTTACGTATTCTGATGTACCAAACAATTGCGTTAACTTATACGGATCAAGAAGAGCAGGCAGATAAGAATGTCAATGCGTTGATCAAACGCAGCAATGATCCGCAATCTGAAACATTAGGTATCGCTTTAAAAGATGTTTTGATTGAGCAAGATGCCTCTTCATCAGAAACTGCTGAGAAAATTGAAACCGCAATCAAACATCATCCTTCATATGCATACTTATACTTATTTTTAGGCGAAGAATACAACAATTCGAATGAACTTGAAATGGCTATAGATGTATGGCAGAATGCAGCGAGGTTGCGACCAAGTTGGGCACAGCCACTTGCACAATTGTCATTGGTATATTTAGCTCAAGGTAAAACCGTTGAGGCCCAAGCATTAGCAACCGCGGCAGCACAACGAGATCAATCCAACCCATCTATTGCGGCAACATGGGCGTTAGCGACTGCTGCGAATATCAAACCTGATCAAAAGGATCAAGCTACCGATGTACTGAATGTTATCAAACAACTCGAAAATCGTGGCGTACAGGGCAATCAACTCCTACTGATGCAACTGACTTTATTGGAAAAAATAAATGATAAAGATCAAGCAAAACAAGTCATATTGGATGCCTTAGACAATGATAACGAGATCAATCAACAAACCTTGCTTTCTATCGCTAACCTAAGTCGAGGAATGAATCTGGGGTTATCAAATCGAATTTACGATAAAGTTCAGAACGATTTTGGGATGAATCCACAACTAGCATTGGCTAGGTCTATCGCCATGATGTCAGAGGGAAATGTAAACGAAGCAAATCAATATTTCAAAGATCAGTATCAACAGAATATCAATGATGAAGAAAAATTGAATTGGGATATCGCACAAGCAACATTCTGGCGAATAAATAATGATCCACGCTATATTGAATCATGGGAAGCAATTGCCAACAATTATCCCGACAGTGCGCGTGCACAGCAACTTGCGATTCGAGCTCTATCCGGAGAGGCGGACGCATTGCAGTCAGTTGAAAAAACACTAGAACGTTTAGAACAATTAACAGGTGCTGACAATATCAATGTAAGGATTGAGAGAGCACGAATACTACTCAATGCGAATAATACGGATCGTAATCCAGAAGAAGCCATTAAAATTTTAGAGAGCGTCATCAATGATTTTCCGGATCGAATTGAACCTCGACTCATGATTGCGAAAGCGTATGAGGAATCTGGTAATGTACCGATAGCGATGCGTGAGTTAGCTAATATATCTAAAAATAATCCTGATAATCCACGTGTTGCGATTGAACTTGCAAGAATGTATCAGTCGATCAGATCATTTAACTCATCAAGCAATCAATTGGATATTGTTAGGCAATCGCCTTTATCTACAGGAAATCAACTGAGTACCGCTGCACGTTTATATGCTGGGCAGAATGAAAACCGTTTGGCGTTATCGATCATTGAAAAACTCAAAAATGACAATCAATTAACCGAAAACGATCTTCTACTTGCTGCAGAGTTATATCGCCGTACTGATCAAAACGGGAAACTCCAACCACTACTAGCTAATTTCTTAACAAACCCTACTCCACGTAAATTAGCATGGTCTGCTGATTATTACGCATCAATTGGCGAAAACAACAAGGCTAATCAACTTATTGCGCAAATCAAAAACTTGAATTTAGGTGATGGCGTAGCGGAACAATATTTAGCGAACTATGCGGCTGCCCATCAAGATTTAGATAAAGCTCTCAATTTTGACATCCAGCGTACTGAGAAGCAGCCAAACAATCCAAATGCGTGGAGGCAGTTAATTGCGAGATATGTCATCAGAGGAGATGGGAATGATGCTGTCGCGGCGGCCACTACTGCTATGCAGCATATTGACAATGATTTATCGTTGAAAGCTTTTATTAACAATCAAAATGCTATTATTAAGTTTTCAGAACAACCGATCTACAGGCCAATCATACTCGGTGTCTTAGGTGATGCTGAAAATCGTACAATATCTTCCAAAATTTTGAATGAACTAACGATCGCAGACAAGCAGGATTTGAAAGCTTCCGATTTCGCTGATTTGATTAAACCAATTGCTAACAAACACCCAGGCGTATTAGCTCCGCAAAATCTCATCGCTGAAATATATCTTCGAACTGGTAAATTTGACGAAGCACTTCAGATTGCAGATAGAGTAGCTGTCAATTTTCCCGATTCTCCTTCGGCTGTACGAATTGCTACTGATGCACATATGGCGCTTGGTGAATGGAACGATGCAATTATAAGTGCGAATCAATGGATCAGTCGAAGTTCTGATGCAAAACTTGAAGCAAGTACACGAATCGCTGCTGCTCAAATTCAACTTAACCAAGCTTATAATGCAATCAGAACACTTAATCCCTATGTAGAGCAGGCTCAACAGCAACCCGATATTTTCCCGCAAATACTCACTCTCTATGGACAAGCACTTGCAAAAGATAATCGTATTCAACAAGCTGTTGAGTTTTATCAGCCATTATTTGAGAAAGCCCCTGAATGGCGTGCTATCGCTTTAAGAAGTGCAATACTTCCGACTAGAAATCCAAATGCCATAGCTGCGTGGCTAAAGCAGATTGAATCGAGTATTCCGGTTGATGATCTCGATCAGCAAGCTTTGCTAGCTGAGAGTTTATGGGATGTCGGCAATCGCTTTGACATGGATGAATCTAAGCAGCAAGCCATTTCTCTTATTGATAATATTGTTTCAAAACCTGAGGCACCAGCAACTGCATGGTTTATTCGAGGTGTAATTCATGAATCAAATGGGCAACTAAATGATGCAGCGATTAGCTATCGTGAAGCTATTAAAATCAATCCTGACCTGGCTTCTGCGAAAAATAATCTTGCATTCATTTTGATTCAACAGTCTCAGGCAAATAAAGAGGCGGCGTCATTAGCAGAGGAAGCGGTTAATGCCTCACCAGCAAATCCAAGTTTTCTTGATACGTTAGCTGCCGTTCAGTCTGCAAATAAAGATTATAAAAAGGCAATTGAAACACAGAAAAAGGCAATTACGTTAGAGCCAAACAATCCTTTATGGCGCGTCAACCTACTGAGGATTTACGAGAACGCTGGTATGGAGCATGACGCAAATGAGCTTAAAAGCGAACTGCAAAACCGTGGCATCCAGCTACCTAACCAACCAACGACTCAAAAATAACTCTCATTCCACGATCCTAGTTTGTGCCGCTTCAAACAGAATACGGTGTATGATTCGGGTATACCGAGGCGGTTAAGTCGAATGCCATCAACGTCATTGGCGTTTAAGTTGTACTGATCTTGCGGGGAGGCGATGCGTTCTGTTTCGATGAACTGTACATCCATCTGTACCAGCGAATCAAATTTTGGATTGGCGACTAAAACAGCAAAAACTTCACTGTCAGTTGTTTTAGCCATTCGCATAGTGCGGAGTTTTTCAGCAAGATTAACTGCTTGGCTCCAATCACTGAATGCATTTTCAATCTGACGATTGATTTGAACGTCTTCAGTTAAAACTTGAAGCTTCGGCCCGGTGCCGAAGCAGTCGTTGGCGATGGTAAGCACGATCCCCTTGGCGTAGCTGTTGTTGGCCACTTCGTAGCGAGCACGTTCACGGAGTTTGCGACGAACTTCTAGTGATGCTGATTGATCCGCTGAGTAACTATCTGCCATCGCCCAGTGTCGCACGTTCTCGCGTGTGGTTTGCGCTGCGTCATAACGCGCTCTGATCACAGCCGGTACTGCTTGCTGCGATTGATTGGGTGCATCGTGACGTTTGGATTTAAATCATGTATGCGAGAGACGCATCATGTTGCTCCGCCAGCTGAGCCGCCAAGGCTAATAGAAACTAGCCGAATACCGAGTCCTTTAGATCGGCTGGCCTTCTTGGATTCGAGCAGCACAGCCTGCAACAATCTGATCTTGCAGACTGTGCTGCTCGACCGATTCCGAATCGCCACTTGCCTTCCGTGGCCCGGCAGCATTCTCTCTGATCGTGTTGGTGGTCGTATCCTGTGCCATCATAAAACCCTATCCCCCCACTATCTCCCCTACACTCTCTATATCTATGTCAAAACGAAATTTGTCGTGCACTTATCGAAGATGAAATCTACCGCTTACTTCGAGCAGCAGAAATCAGACCGATTGCAGAGTTCGGCCACAAAAGCGTAATCAAAGACAAAACCAAGAAGAAAAGCCGAACTGACGTGGGAGAATATTGAAGAAGTCTATGAACGCGGCATGAAACATCTCTGCAATAGCAGAAGACGCCAAGCCAAGAAGCTCGCATTCCTCGGCAAGGAGCGGTCACTCATCTCTCGCACGCTGCTCTATACCGGCCTCCGCAAAAGCGAACTAGCCAGTGTTACGCTCGGGCAAGTCTATCTGGATGAGCGTACCCCATATCTGGAACTTCTGGCCAAAGACGAAAAAGCTGGTCGCGGCGCGATGATACCGTTGCGTGCTGATCTTGTTGAGCATCTAAGGTCACACATCCACCTGCCCCACAAAAAGCACCACACATTACAGCTTACTCACAACACACCGCTCTTCAAAATCACACAAGACATGATGCGTGTATTCGGCCGTGATCTTACAGCAGCCAGTATCGCTAAGTACGACCAGCGTGCCGTGTCGTCGATATTCACGCCCTTCGCCATACAATTGGCACCTACCTCGCTAAAGCACCACGCACCGCCATGTCCGCGATGCGTCACAGTAGTATTGAACTTACGATGAACGTTTATACAGATCCCGCTCTACTAGATGTTGCAGAAGCGGTGGAGGCATTGCTGAAATTCACCAACATAGTCTAATCAACCATATCTACATAAATCGGCTACCGCATATCATTTTGGGGAGTCCTGTCAATCATCTTCGTTACTGAAACTTCTTTTCTCATGCAATAGAGTACTGGAACAATGAACATGGTGATCAATTCAATCAGCATGCCTCCGACGCTTGGTATCGCCATGGGAATCATGATATCTGCGCCGCGGCCTGTCGCAGTCAACACGGGAAGCAATGCAAGAACGGTTGTTGCGGTCGTCATGAGGCATGGACGAACTCTTCGCTTACCGGCTTCAATAGTTAAAGATCGGATCCGTGCCTTTGTGAGTTGCTTTTGACCTTTGAATTTTTGCTTGAGGTAAGTTGCGATCACAACGCCATCATCCGTTGCAATACCAAAAAGTGCTAAGAAGCCAACCCAGACTGCAACGCTAAGATTAATTGGACGAACCTGAAACACCTCGCGCATGTTATGTCCAAGAAGATCAAAATCTAAGAACCAGCTCTGACCATATAACCAGATCAATATAAAACCACCAGCCCATGCAACAGCAATACCACAAAAGACGATTAATGTCGTCGTAATCTCTTTGAATTGCAAATATAAAATCACAAAAATAATCAAGAGTGCAATTGGTAGCACGATTTGCAGTGTTTTATTTGCTCGAATTTGATTTTCATAATTACCTGCGAATGAGTAGTTCACACCTGTAGGCAGAATCAGTTCGTTATTAGCCAACTTACTATCGAGGTATTTTTGGGACGCTTCAACAACATCAACTTCAGCAAAACCGCTACGTGGCCCAAACGTAACATAACCTACTAAAAATGTATCTTCACTACGGATCATCTGCGGACCGCGGCTGTATTCAATCATTGCCAATTGTGTTAACGGGATGTGTTGTCCTTCTGGTGTCGTAACTAGGACTTGCTCAAGTGTTTCCGGTGAATCGCGAAGTTCGCGAAGATAACGAACACGCACGCCATATCGTTCACGACCCTCAACCGTGCGCGTGATTGTAACACCGCCAACCGCAACTTCAATGACACGTTGTACATCTGCTATTGATAGCCCATAACGTTTAATTGCCTCGCGATCGATAATGATTTCCAAATAAGGTTTACCAACAATTCGATCCGCATTCACAGTCAATGGATCAATAGAAGGAATTTGCCGAAGCAATGATTCAAGTTCTAGAACGGTTTTTTCAATAGAAATAAGATCAGGGCCTCTTACCTTGATTCCCATCGGTGCGCGAAAGCCGCTTTCGAGCATAATGCGACGTGCTTCAATCGGCTGCAATTTCGGCGCGCCAGTAATACCCGGGATCGTTGTTACTTTTTGTATTTCACGCCATATATCATCAGGGCTACGAATATCATCACGCCATTGTCTGACACGTTTTCCTTCTTCATTGATAGCATATTCATCATTGTAATAAACAACACTCTCTAACATGAATATCGGCGCAGGATCCAGTGGCGAATCAACTCGGCCAATTTTCCCAACAACTTGCTTTACCTCTGGCACACTTGATGCCGCAGCATCAACCTGCTTCATCATATCCAATGCTTGTCCAAGCGAAGCATGTGGCATTGTTGTAGGCATTAAAAGAAACGATCCCTCGTCAAGCGCTGGCATAAACTCACGCCCCAAACCTGGAAACGTGTTATCTCCCCATTGCCAAATAGGATTGGCAATTACTCTTCCCGTATTCATGCCAAGCTTGTTGGCACTCCAAGGAACAAATGCAAAAATCTGTGCAAAACCAAGCCAAACACATAGCCCAACTATCAATATAAATGAAGGTAAACTAAGAAATAACCATCGGAATCGAAGGCACCAATCCAGCATTGTTGGATAAATCTGTATGAACAACTGGAACAGAAGTAATAATCCACCAATTACTGAAACGACAAAAAGTAGATTGTAAAAGAATCCAGACTCCGGTCCCAATGGCTCCCATAGGTAACTCAACACAATACCTATAATCAATGCAAATAGCACATTGATACCCCGTCGACACCATCGTATAAAAATATCTGGTCGAATCCGGTTATATATACGCTTAATAGCAAACCATGTTTTAGACAATCTCTTATATGACTTGACTAAAGATTGTAGTCTTTGCTTGCCCCATGAAAATTTCGGTACATTTCGTTTCCTCCACACAAAAAACATCAAATGTGCTAATGGCGGAATGATTGTTAGTGCAACGATAATTGATGCGACTAAGGTGAATGTTTTAGTGAATGCGAGCGGCTTAAACAGCTTGCCCTCCGAACCAATCATCGTAAAAACGGGCAAAAAACTAACAATGGTTGTCATGACCGCAGTTAAAACCGCACCACCGACTTCAGTGGATGCTTCGTACACTAACCGTTGCGAATTTGTATTACCCGAATCTTCCTGCTGCCTTTTAAGAATATTCTCAGTTAGAACGATCCCCATATCCACTACGGTACCAATCGCAATCGCAATACCTGACAATGCGACAATGTTCGCATCCACATGAAATATTTTCATCGCGATAAAAGCCATTAATACCGCAAGTGGCAGCGTCAAACTAATAATCAAACTTGCACGAAGGTGAAACACCATAATAACAACAACAATGATCGTAATCAGTACCTGTTGAATCAGCGCATCATTAAGTGTTTGAAGCGTTTCCTGAATCAGTTCACTACGATCATAAAAAGGAATAATAGAAATGGTGCTTTTGTTTAGCCATTGAGGCCAACTGTCATATGAATGACTGTTCATCCACTCAAGCCAGGCATCCTGATTCAGCAACATACTTTGCGAAATAAAGCCATCAATATTCTGTGTATCTGCAAATTGCCTGACTTGAGAAGCCTTTACGTTTCCCCAATCAATAACAGCCTTGCTTGGTAAACCGGGAGATATTTCCTCAATTTTATCTTTAACGTTGTTTATTGCAGCAAGCGGATTCTCGCCAAATCGAGCTACAACAACGCCACCAACCGCTTCTGCTCCCCCCTTGTCTAATGCACCCCGCCGTTCTGCAGGGCCAATGGTTATATGCGCTACTTCATTCAAAGTGATCGGCACGTTATTGATAGATTTAATAACTGCTTTTTCGAGATCAGCAACACCTTTAATCCAACCGACGCCACGAATCAGATATTCAACACGGTTTACTTCAATGGTTCGAGCGCCAACTTCCTGATTCGAGTTGCGTACCGTATTAAAAATATCTTCAAGGCTAATCTCATGAAGACGCATCGCATCGGGATCAACATCAATCTGATATTCACGTACGTAGCCACCAATTGACGCCACTTCAGAGACACTCTGAGCTGACATTAATCCATAACGTACATACCAATCTTGTACACTTCGCAGTTCTTCAAGATTCCAACCGCCTGCTGGATTACCTTTGGGATCACGACCTTCTAATGTATACCAAAAGACTTGCCCTAAAGCGGTTGCATCAGGCCCGAGACGCGGGTTCGTTGATTCAGGCAACGTATCAGCAGGCAGACTACTTAATTTTTCTAACAGGCGACTGCGTGACCAATAAAAATCCACATCATCATTAAAGATCACAAAAATCGTTGAAAAACCAAAGTAGGAAAAACTCCGCACGCTTTTAACACCCGGCACGCCAAGCAATGAAACAGTTAATGGATACGTGATTTGATCTTCAATATCTTGTGGGCTTCTGCCAGGCCAATCAGTAAAGATGATTTGCTGATTCTCACCGGTATCTGGAATCGCATCCACAGCAACAGGATCACGAGGCAAATCTCCAACATTCCAATCAAAAGGCGCAACCATAATCCCCCATGCGACAATCAATATCGCCATGAGAAGCACAATCAGCTTTTGCTGTATGCAAAAACCAATAACGCGGTTTAATACGCCATCATTTCTATCTGCAAGCTGGACATCATGGTCATCGTTCACCGCCCAGCCTCCTGGTCATTTTTCTGGATATCTTGGATTTCACCGCAGGTCAACATCGAGGCGCCAAAATATGGATTGCGAATATTCTTTCCTGCTTGCAGCCAATGTGCGCCTGTAAAATCACGCGCCATTGGGCAAAAAGCCAAATTAATATCTACATCACGACTACCGCTTGGCATTGCCCGCACCAGTTTAATCATTTGAGTAGAATACGGCGCGAAATGTTCACGTAAGCTTTCGATATCATCCGCTTGTGCCATCACATCGCATTGTTTTGCTATTTGATCAGTATGCTGCTGAATGATTTTCGACATGGCTAAATCAGAATTTTCTACAGACTCATCATCCGTTCTGGCGATTAGTTTTGATAGCTCCTGCAATTGCTCCTGACTATCTTTTACATTTTTTTCAGCTTGAGTAAGATCATCATCTGCAAGCGCTTTGCTCATTGCCAAATATTGATTGATGAGTTTATTTATGCCTTTTTCGATTGGAATTGTTTCAGGATTAAACTGAATCTGAGAACCATGATCTGTATGAGTATCCTCTGCCTGCATATCAACATTTTGAGAAATCATTTGCATATCACCATGATCCATTCCTCCGTGCCCAGGCAGACTACCACCACCTTCAGGTGACATCATGCTCGGCTTTGCTTGGATTTGCAGCGCGCTATCAATACTAAAATTGCCTGAAGTAACGACTAAATCATCTTCCTGTAATCCACTTTCGACAATGTACTGTTCACCCGCCCGAGGTCCCAATATAATTTCGCGTCCTTCAAATGTTGGCCTTGATTGACCGGGGACACTGACATATACAACAGCACGTCGACCTGTTAATAACACAGATGATCGGGGAATTAATAGTGGCAATGTGGTTTCAAATTCTTGAATACTGGTGTAGCCGAGTGATTCCGCAGATACAAGAGGCATACCACAAACGCTACAATTGTCTGCCTCATTAGACACCTCCTCTGGGTGCATAGGACATATATACTTATCAGCTAAATCTGGATCTATTACACGCCCCGCGCTGCTTGTTGTTGCATTAATCTCCGCGCTGGCGAGCATGCCGGGCTTTAGGATCCGCTCGGTATTAGGCACATTAACACGTACCTGAACTGTACGGCTTGCCTCATTAAGTACAGGAGAGATAAACGCAATGGTTCCCGTAAACTCGCGACCCGGAATCGCCTGAACGCTAAAGCTAACGGTCTGCCCATATCGAAGCCACGCAAGATCAGATTCATAGGCTGATAAGTTCAACCAAAGTTGCGATAAATCCGCAATAGTGTAGATCCGCGTACCGGTCTCAACATATGAGCCTTGATTCGCATTTTTATTGACTACAACGCCGCTATTAAGCGCGTACAATGTGACGCGTTCACTTGCAGTTCCTCTTTGCTCTATCTTGTTAATTTGCTCCGGACTTAGCCCCCACAATCTGAGTTTATCACGAGCCGCTTTAAGCAATAACTGATTCGTCCGCTTAACTTGCAAATTTGTAACACTCGATGCTGCTTTCTGTACACGAAGAGCCTGCAGTAATTCTTCTTGAGCAGTAAATACAGCAGGACTATAGATTTCAGCGAGATGATCACCTTTGCGAACAGGCGTACCCGTATAATCAACGAATAGACGGTCAAGTCGCCCACCAAACCATGCGGTGATATAGGTTAAACGTGTTTCGTCATAATCAATTTTGCCGACAAGATCAATATTGATCACCGCCGGTGCACGGATAACGGGTGTTACTTCAATATCGAGAAGCGCAACAGCCTGACTCGATAACGTGATGCGTCTTTCGCTACTCGTGCTATCGGATTCACTGTTATTGTCAGGTTCATTGTCTGCTACCGGTATCAATGCCATTCCACAAATAGGGCATTTCGCATCAGGATCACTCAATCTTACTTGCGGGTGCATTGAGCACGTGTACATCTGCGTTGATTGCTTCGACAAATTGTGAGCATCTTCACCGCCTTGTACATCTGAATGATCATGAATAGCTTGATTTAACGTGCTTGTTGATTGGCCGCTCGCATCATATGAAATATAGATACTCATCAAGAAAAGCGTAGTCAATGACAAAGTTATTATCTGTCGAATTTGCATAGAACGGTCTCCAGTGACGGTGTAATCATCCCACCTTCATAAGTTAAACGTGATACGATCAACTTATCGTTCAATAACTGATTATTTTTGATCAGGAGACATTTCCATCTGTTGCTCTGATTCCATTTCCTTTTGCTGCTCAGGACCAGGATTCTCCCCTGCTATTTCATTCTGAATAATATTATTAATTTCATTTTGCCCTTTATTCGATCGATTTGCTCTTATGTCACGTCCGACAGCCTCACGTAAGTCAGCGAATGCCTGTTCAAGCTCAGCAACATTGCGATACTGCAACAACTCGAAACGAAGCAATTGTTGCCAATTATCAATCAGCGTCAGGAAATCTAACTCGCCCGTTTGATAGCCACTCACCGAAGCATCAACAGCTTGCCTTGCCTGTGGCAAAATCTGATCCCGAAACAAGACGACTTCATCACGCTGCGCCTCAACATTCGCAAGCGAATCTAAGACATCAAAAGCAACGACATTATTCGCATCACGCAAAGCTGCCAAAGATTCATTGACTCCATGATACGCTTCGAATTTTGCGCCCTGAATCCGTTTGGTCCAAATTGGAATTGTAAAACCTAACGTGATCCACCATTGATCTTCACCGCTAATACTCTCCACTGGTCCATTGTTTCTAACTGGCCCATAAACAAAACCAAGTAAAAAATCTGGATAATTCTCTAAGCGAGCAAGCTTTAATTGTTCACGATACCGTCCAACCATAGACTTCGCGCCTTGAATCGAAGGGTTATATAGTTGTGCTTGCTCAAGCAGTCGTTTCTTATTTATATCGAAATCAGTCATTTCTACATCTGGAGGATCAGGCAAAAGAGTATTAGGCTGACGGTTCATTAATTGATTTAGCATGGCCGTTGCAACAATCTTTTGCTCACGAAACTGTACAAGTTGTTCATTCAGCACACCGATCTCAACACCCGCACGCAACACGTCTTGAACGCTCGTTTGCCCAGCCCTTACACGGGCCTCGGCAATGCGTTGAAATTGATCAAGAAGCTGATAATTTGCCCTCGTTACTTCAATGCCTCTTACTGCATAATACAAACGCCAAAAAGCTCGCCTTGTATCAGCTACAACCTGAAGCTTGACACGCTCCATATCTGCTGCAGCAACCTCAGCTTCTTGTTCAATAATTAATCCACGCGCTTTTAGTTTCCCCGGAAAGGGAATCCTCTGTCTAATGCCCGAGCGGAATTCCACCTGCCCCGCAGCGGTTTGTGGCAAATTGCCAACTTCAAAGAAGGCTTCCGGGAAATCTAAGCTTCTAGCTTGTGGCGCAATCTTGCCGATTCGTTTCACTCGCTCTGAAGCTGCTAGGATCGCCGGATTACGCTCTAATGCAGTTTGAACATACCACTCAACCCCCCGATCAACCGAATGTTCACCTCCAGTTGCCGCGCTAAATTTTATGCCTGACGTGATATTGGACAACGAATTAGGTGTTTGCACTGATTCTGCACCACGATCAAGCTGCCGTTTTGTGCGTTCTGTAATCTGCTTCTTCAGATCGTCTTCCCAGTCACTATACCTCCCCCACTCCTTATCCATGCGGGCATACGTACTTTCATTCCAATCACGAAACGGTTCTGGACCACATCCCGCTACCAATCCTGTAAACGATGTAGCTACAGCAAGATATAACCATCCAGATGTTTTTTTGCTCATTCGACATCCCTATTACAATGACTCTTCCGCATAGACAAACGTAACTACACCAAATAAAGGTTCATTCAAGGCCAAAAAATAACTACTGCAACATAGAAATGATCCCATCCGATAAAATCGGTTACTTTTTTCGCAATTCGATAGAATTAGTGAACCAATTTCTACAGACTATGCGTTATGTACATATGTTTAAGATCGACACAAAATCTTCTGAACATGCTGAATCATTAAAGAAGCAGTTTGAAAACCACCTCAAACCACAACTCCCCAGCTTGCTCAGAGTTGCTACATACATGACTCACAACCATGCTCAGGCTGAAGATCTCGTGCAAGAAGCAGCACTTCGGGCTCAAAAATCCTTTAAACGATTTAAGCTAGATACAAACTTTCAGGCCTGGCTGTTTACGATCTTAAAAAACGCTCACATAGACATGCTTCGACGTGAAAAGAAATTTAAGAACAATGTTTCAATTCATGCCACACAAGAAAACAACTTGTCAGCCCCAACTGAATCGGAAGCATTCTTCATGCAAGAAGATTCTCCCGAGTTAATCCTTAATCGTTTTGAGGATCAAGTCGTGATTGACGCGCTAAAAAAAATACCTTTAAACATTCGGCTTACCTTGCTCTTAGTTGATGTCGAACAACTCAATCATGCCGATGCCGCAAGTGCTCTCAATGTCCCCGTGGGCACAATTAAATCACGCACTCATCGCGGGCGTGCCATGCTCAGGAATCTCCTTTACCAATATGCCATCGAAAACAATATAGCATCTAAGCACACGTCACCAAACAACCAAAGAACCGAGGTGATGTTATGAATCAAAACAACGATTATAGAAATATCAGCCAATTAGATGACGCGACAACACAACGTTTACGAAAGTTGAAAAATGCGCATTCTGCTCATCCAGAAGAACAACTAGTCTCGGAACGCATTATCAATCGACTTCAGCAAACATCTACAAACGCAATGCAAGACCGTTCTTTTGCTATCTACAAGCAATTGGGCGTTGCTGCTTCTGTAGTGCTGGCCGCGATCATATCATTGATTCTTATTTTTGGAACAACTTCAAATACTGCTCATGCTCAAGTAGTTAGCCTTCAATCACTGCATTCACAGCTAGCTAATAGCAATGGTGTTCTTATTAATAATGTTGATCTGCTTAATCGTGAAATAGCCGCACAGACAAATCGTACGGCTGATGAAAATTGGTCACCTCAGTATGTAGAATCTTGTTGCTTGACGAATGTGAAAGGAAAGATCCTTGCAGCATGTTCTTATCAACTCGGCAATCAAGTAGCTAGCATTGTCGTTGCAGAAGGCAAGGATTTTGCGATACCAATGGGCGAAACTATCATTCTAAATGACATAACGCTATATAAGCACTCATTATTAGATTCAAGTACATTAAATATGGTAATGGTTAATTTGGACAATCGTTGGCTTTGTGTGATGGGAAATGCTTCATATGATGAATTAATCAATATTACTGCAAAAATTAAATTCTAATGAATCTATATAACGATCACTCAATTTTTGATTCAATAAAGAACTATCCTGAGATGATTTCATAGTCCCAGCACTCACTAAGGATTACTTCATACCTTTCTTTCACAAGTCCAGCCATCTGCGACTCACATTTTCGATCACCGTTTTGCTACTACAATGTTTTGCGGTGGCGGATCGGCTCGCTCATTCTTCAGGCCAGCGGCCCATACACCCTGTTCATGCTTATACTGGTCAACAAGCTGAATCATGGCGAAGGACATACCGATCAGATGACTAAAGACCTTGTTAAGTGGGTACTAATGCTTCTTGAGATTACCACCTAAAATACCAAAAACTCCCTAAAATCAGCCCAACAAAACAAGCGCTTCTTAGCAATATGGATACGAATCCTTGCACGAAACTCAGGTCGCAACTGACCGCCATTGCCTCAACTGTCGCCGTGAAACAAAAACTATAATCTTTACTCCACCACCCTATCTCAATAAACATCAAACACATAGAAAAACGACAGGCAACGTATGTCACCTGTCGTCATGTTCTGTCGCCTAATTTCATTAGGCAAAAGGCCAAAGCGGGTGAAGAGGCTCGAACTCTCGACATTCAGCTTGGGAAGCGTTGTTTGACTCAATGTATCTTTCGAACACATCGTTAGTTATGTATTAGATATGGCACGCAGGTACGAGTGCTTGTAAATGAATAATTCAACCTAGGTGCCAGTTCATTTGTATGCAAAACCAACATATAAAGCATCACATAATGGCCTTCTCCTATGAAGGATACCAGTTGTTAAATTTGATGAACAGACATTTGATCTTGACCCATTCAACGGATGCAAGAAATTGATGGATAAGCAGCATCATCTACTAACTTCCTCGCAATTGGTGGCGTGGCGTACGTCATCATATTTTTTAAAGGAGAATGTTACTACGCGGGCTACTAAACCTGATCTGAACTAGAACAAACAGCGTAATCGACTCCCAAAGCCTCAAAGTGCTTGCGGGCACATCGGATCTTAAACCGTTCACTTTCCCGTAGCGATTCTTCTACGAGCGTATCTTTCGTTTCCCGCACGAGGTAAAGAACTGGCTCTCCGTGACCATCATTTTTGATAACAACCCAGTCCGGATTATAGTCCCCCACGGGTGTAGGCACCTTGAATGTGTTAGGGAGTTTGGCAAAGCACAGGACATCGCCGCGATTTTGCATGTCCAAGGCAAATTTGTATTCCACATTAGAATCAACGGCGACCGGCTGTGTGAGACTTCGAAGTGGTGTGCCGTCTTCCTCAGGTAGGTTAACGATGCGGTCCAAACTATGGGCAATCTCTTTTCCATCAAGCTCGTTTAGTTTCCGCTGTTCATAACAAGTTCCCCCGATTGGTTCGTAAGTGACCCCCTCAACCAATTCTGAAGAAAGGGTGTGGCGAATCAAACGAGTGCAATCTTCTAGATAGCGTGCGGGGTGTTTACTGAAGTTCGCAAATGTGCCAGAGTCTTTCAGGATACTCGACAAGCTTTTGCGACTCAGATCAATTCGGGCAGACAGATAACTCAAGGGATCAGGTAGACGCTCAGCAAAATCAACATGCTCCGCTCGATTTTCACGCACTTTCCCAGAAGAGACACCTTTGGCTGATACCTGAAGATCGCTGGTTGTGATTTCTACTTTTCGGTTAATGTCATGAATATCAAAATGGCTCTTGAGCGATTTTGCAGCAGTCTTAATCAGATTACAAGAATCGATGTTAAGCCGGTAACGTGTTCGTTGCGACACCTTCTTCCACATGGTCTGGAAGGCGGGATGATCGAGGATTGACTTATTCAGTTTGATCTTGGTACGAGGTTTATCAGGCCGAATGTGGTGTTCGATTTTGTGCTCAAGAAGTATTTTCTCGATCTCGGTACTAAAGGGCCTGAATTTGCTCGACAGTTGCTCTGGCATAGTCTTGAAGTCTGGGTTTTCAACTAGCTTATTCTCAGCATCTAAAAGACCAGCATCCTTCAACTCACGGTGGAGTTTGCTTGCCTTCTCGAAACCGACAGGTCCTTCTGTAGACTCCAGCTCCGCAAAAGCACGTGGAAGTACGACCCCAAACGTTACGCCGCATTCCTCTTGGAATTCATTCTGTAAACCCTTGGCATACGATGTGTAATCTTCCGCACCAACAACAGTCAGCTCATTGATGACCTTATCGCGGATACGAACACCACTCGCATCTACCGGCAAACGTAGGCCTCGGCCCAATTCTTGCCGACGCCGGGTTGCGGTCTGTGCACCGCCTAGCTTACAAATCTGGAATACGTTGGGATTATCCCAACCTTCGCGCAACGCTGAGTGGCTAACGATGATCCGTAACGCCTCATCTGGATCAAGAAGCATGCCCTTTTTGCGCATGATCTTTTCATATGCAGACTCATCAGCCTTGGTGTTACCCTTGGTGTCTTTAGCTCTACCTTTATTGTCTTCGGCAAAATAGCCATCGTGCAGATCATTGTTAGCATGCGTTAGTGCAGGTAATCCAGCAAACCGGCTGTCTTTACGAAATTTGTTTAGAGCCTCTTCAATCCATGTATACACCTTGCCCGACAATTTCTTGCCTTCTTCGTCGTATTTTCGATAGTCCGCAACCTTATCAAGAAATATCAAAGACAACACTTTGATGCGGCGGTCCTGATCATCACCACCTTCATCTTTGCCGATTGCTAAACGTCCTTGTAATTGCTTTTCTTTAAGAAGATGTTTTTCGACTGTCTTAATAACCATGGCTTCTAGCACATACTCATCGACTTGTCCGTCTCCTTCACCCTCAAGGAAGTAACGTGGCTGACCGTGGATGTTAATCTCCACGCCACTATCAATTGAGATCCCGTCAACGCGCATGCCAGTGTAGGCACTGTTGCCTTTGGATACTTTGGATGAATCTAACTCTTCGCCACTCTTCCCATTGACAGGCCCTTTCACAGTCACCTTCTTCAGCTTTGGTGTGCCTTTTGCATTCAGGGCAAGAAGCTCCAGATCGGCACTGGGTTTTTTATCTTTGCCTTTGTAGCCTACTCGGATGCATTTAAGTACTGCCCCGGCAGGAAGCCCGCCTTCACGAACGGATGTAACCACGATACCCTTGACCAGCTCTTTTCGTCTCGCTTCGATTGGCCCCAAGTCATACACCATGTTGTACGGCTCTTTGTGCGTTGCAGAATAACGCAAGCAGAACATCGGGTTCAGGCGACGAATCGCAGCTTTGCTCTTGAGTGTACTGTCAACGCTCTGGGGCTCATCGATAATGACAATCGGATTGCAATCGCGCACAAACTCGATTGGTGCCTTTCCATTCATTTTGTCCCAGTTTGGCTTGTAGATCACGTTTCCACTACGTTTAGCCTCTTCCTCAGTATGATCGACATCCGCATCCTTGATAAAGGCTTGGATATTGATGATGCAGACTGAAAGGCAACTGTTACGGGCAAAGGCCGCCAGCTCCGTCGGTTTCTTGCCGTCGTAAACAAAAAAGTCCATCGGCTCACCGTTGTATAGCTCCCGCAGATGCTGATCCGTATCTCGCAGACTCTGCAGCACACCTTCACGGATCGCCACGGAAGGTACGACGATAAAAAACTTGCTCCAGCCATACTCCGCATGCATTTCACGCATCGTACGCAGGTAGACATAAGTCTTACCTGTGCCCGTTTCCATACTGATTGTGAAGTTCATCGGGGCCGGCGCATCGGTATCATCAGGCAGTTCTGGAATCAAGCAACGATCCGGCATCAACCCTTGTCTGTCCTGAGCTGCTCGCAGATTCTTGAGGATTTGTTCCCGTTTGATGTCGAGCTGGTTTGCCAGTGTTTGGCCGTTTTGATAGAGCCCAGCGTTTGTACCGCCTACTTCGATCGAGAGGTTCCCATTGATTTGGCCGTTGCGAGGTTGACCATCAAACAGCTTAACCGTGGATTCGATTGCATCCAGTTGAAACTGCTGTTTGGGATCAAATTGAAAATGTACATCAGACATGCTTATACCACCTTCAAATTACAAAGGGGTTGGCCGTCGTCATCTTTTCGTTGTTTGTAGAACGTGGCAATGTTGGCTCTGTCAGTGTCGTTTTCAAATGCACCATCCAGCACAACCAATTCGGACGGCGGGATGTCCTGATCCAGCAAAGCTTCCAACGCAGCGGTCGGGATCGACGTCTCCGTGCTGATCACTTTGGTTCGGTCGCCCACGCCGAAGAAGCTCGTGCCTTCGACCTCAAATCGTTCGAGTTGCAAGTCCAAGACTAGACCCATTTTCAGCAGAATTTCCCAGAGAATGTCCGTTTCAGTTCGGCCCGGTACGGTGTGGTCTGCTAACTGCTCCAGCCGCTCCAGCATGTCCGTTTGGCTACTTGTCGGCTCGCTGTTCCAGGGGGTGAAGTTGCTGCTATCGAGTTTGAACACGCGCAACCCGGTATCGATTTTCTCGGCATTGAGTCCTGCTTCTTCTTTAATCTTGCTGCCTGCCCGTTTGAGGCGTTCGCGGGTCAGGTCGAAGATGGTCTCGCAGACTACGCCATCGTCAAGTGTCACCGGCTCATCCAAAGGTTCGGGAAGTTGCACGCAAATATATCGGCGATTGCCGCCATCTTCCGCATTCTGCGCCATCACCGCATGACCTGTCGTGCCAGAGCCTGCGAAGAAATCGAGGACTAAATCTTCTTTTTCAGTAACGTACGCAGTTAGGGTTTTCAGATCCTTGGTTGGTTTCGGATTCTCAAAAACACGCTGGCCGCCAAATAGTTCATTGAACTGATTTGTGGCTGTTTGTGCATAGCTATAGTGAACACTGGCCATGACTTGGTCATGTTTCTCGAAAATATTTGTTCTTACCGAAGGTACTTTTACTTCATCTTCGCCAAATACAATATTACCCTTCTCAACTTCTTCCCAAAAACGCTCCGGAGTCGGATAACGCCACCCGCTTGTAGGAAGTGTGCAAACCTTCTTTGTTACAGGATGCAAAACATCGTATGTAGGGCCACCACCCCCTGGCCAGTTGATATTTCCGTCATCACGGTAAGGGCCTTGCTCGTCAACTTTGCGATACCGTTTCAATGGTTCTCGTGGATCGTCTTCAGGAATATCTTTGTAGTATTTCAGCAAACCATCGCGAATAACGCCCCAGTTATCGCCATGACTACTCCTTAAACTTTCGAATACTTCCTTAAGCTGATCAACACCTTCCTTTTCACCTCGATAGATAATACTTTGTTCCACAAGCACAGACTTGCTCTTTGCGTAGACAAGCATGTATTCATGTCCGACGGAAAAATATTTTGCGTCATTTTTCCGGTTCTTGTCCCAAACAAGTGTTGCCAGACAGTTCTCTGCCCCAAACACCTCATCGCAGAGTAGCCGCAGATTGGCAACCTCATTATCATCAATCGAAATAAGGATCACACCGTCTTCGCGGAGCAGGTTACGAGCAAGCGTGAGGCGCGGGGCCATCATGCTCAGCCAGTTCGCATGCTTCCGGCCACTGGTTTCACTGTTGGTGCTCTGCCAGAACCCGTCTGCATCTTTTTGCTCAGTGCGTTTGAGGTAGGTGTCCAGACCTTCGCCGTAGTTGTCTGGGTAGACAAAATCTTTGCCGGTGTTGTAGGGCGGGTCGATGTAGATCATCTTGACCTTGCCGTGGTAGCTGCGCTGAAGGGTTTTGAGGACTTCGAGGTTGTCGCCTTCAATGAGCAAGTTCTTTGTTGTGTCGAAGTCGACGGATTGATCCGGGCAAGGGCGTAGCGTCGCAGTCGTTGGTACACCCGCAGCGGCGAAGGCTTGTTGTTTGCCCGGCCACGCCAGACCGAAGGCTGGGATGTCATCGCTGGGCTCATAGCTGGCAGGCTTGAGCGATTCGAGCAGTTTGTCTTTGACAAGGTTGCCATCAAGGTCAAAGGCTTCGGGGAGCAAGGCTTTGAGAGCTTGAAGGCGTTGGTCCAGCAGGTCCAAGGATTCGCCATCGAGTTGTTCGAGGGTATTGGATTGGGCTATGGTCATACGATTTTCCACTTCACGGTTAGGACGGTCTGGGGTGTGGCCTTTTGCTGGCTGCTTGTTTTCAGTTTATCAAACATCTCATCGAGCTTGTCATCGAGCTTGTCTTGCAACTGAGCGATCACTTCTTCCTGCTTGCGAATCCGCTTTTCGGTTTGTCTAGCTTGAGTTTGGCTACCCAGTTGCTCGTCGATCGTGTTAGCCGATCGAGCTTGTCGGCGGTACTGGCGTTTTTGGTTACGCAAATCTTCGAGTTTCTGCTTCTCGGGTTCCACCTTGTCTTCAGCCCACTGTTCAAGCTGGTCTTGTAATTGCTGAAGACGTTTTCCAACCCCTTGCGAATGTTTCAGCAAGATACTCTGGCGATGTTGCTCAAGCTCTTGGCACAATCGAGTGTCGGCAGCGTCGCTAAGCGTTTGTGGTCCTTGATCTAAAGCAAAAAGGTCCCAAAGACGCTCAAGGCACTCGACATCCATGCTCTTGAGGTCGTCAGTGATCCCGCTGACCAAGAGGAAGTCTTCATCCGTATCGGTTTGAACTCGAAGACGTTCGACTCGAAGCCAGCCACATTGTCCCTTAAACGGCTCAAGCATGCTAATTTTCTTTGGATGTGAAGAAAGATCAAAATACAGTTCATGCGTTGGCAATTCCTGCATCTTGGCAGTTTCCAAGAGCCACTCTCCTAAGGGACTGGATAGCCGCAATAGATGATGGTCGCCTGTATCGTTCTTGTCCTGCTTGGCAGCAGAAATCAGCCGGTGCTGGCCTGACGGAATCTTCTCATCAGGCGAAGTAAGCAGATCCAGACTAAATCGCTGATGATCGAACTTTGCATTCTCCGCTAGCCCCCACTGAGCAAGCTTCCAGAATTTTTCTTGGATACGGTTAAGCGCCAGCTCGGCATCATGACGCTGAGTTTGGAGGTGTTCATGGACATCGGCATCGAAGTGCTCCATGAGCTGCTGTTTAGCCTTGCCCATCTTGTCTTGGATGACATCTTCCAGTTCACTTTGCAAACGATTGAAGGCCGCTTCGATGGCTTGGGCGTCACGGCAGGTTTTGAGTATATCGAGGATGCGCCGCTCGAAGTCTATGCCATTCTCCAGCGTACCAAGGACGTGATCACTGGCTCCAAACACGCCATCAAAAAGATTGAACTTTTCATCAAGCAGCATATGGACACGCTGGTCGGCGTGATTGTCCTGATTCAGAAAATTTAAAACGACCACGTCGAACTTTTGTCCGTAACGGTGACAGCGGCCGATGCGTTGTTCCACCCGCTGAGGGTTCCAAGGCATGTCATGATTGACAACGAACGAGCAGAATTGAAGATTGACGCCCTCGGCGGCGGCTTCAGTGGCAAGCAAAATTTCGCCTTTTTCACGGAATGCTTCGATCAAGGCACTACGGATATCGACTGCCTTGCTGCCCGTAAAACGGTCGGTGTCTTGGTAACGCTGTTTGAATTGCTCATATGCAGCTTTGGCTTGCGGGTGGTTGTTGCTGCCGTTGAACTGGATGACCTTGCCTGCGTAACCGTTCTTCTCTAGAAATCCAGCGAGGAAGGTTTGGGTTTTACGACTCTCGGTAAAGATAAGGGCTTTACGCTGTGCTCCGAGCTTCGCCAGCTCTGCGAACCCAGTCTTGAGTGCAGCAAGTAGTGCGTTGGATTTACTGTCACATGTAATGCTGTCTGCTTGTGCAATAAGCGATTGAAGGAGTGTAACTTCTTTGGCGAGCAGGCGGCCATCGACGTATTGCGTGTCTTTGTTGGTATCTTCATCCTCATCCCACTCATCAACAAGATCTTCGATATCAAGATCTTCGTCTGCTGCAAGTTCATCCCAGTAATCATCGCCCCCATTTTTCTTCATCCCATCACGTAAATTCTCAAGCCGTTTAAGCATGGTTCGCAATGTGCCTGCCAATGCTTGGGGAGATGAAGCAAGTGCTTTAAAGACGACGATTTCGACCAATTGGCGTTGTTTAACTGGAAAGGCATAGCTTTCGTCTTGCTGCATGAAAGCGAGAACATCAGCGTAAAGGTTTTTCTCTGCTTGGCTTTGTGTAAAGGGATGCGTAATAGCGCGGCGTTTTGTATATCGCACGTATTCACAGTCTTTTCGTAGTGTCCTTTTGCAGAACTGGCTAAGACGATGACGTAGGCCTTCAATGTCCCCGTCCGCCCGGCAGTACCGACTTTGGAAAGCACCTTTGTCGCCAAAGAGGTGCTCGTCAATCATCCAACCGAGGCCATACAACTCCAATAAACTATTTTGCAAGGGTGTTGCAGTGAGGAGTAGCTTTTGACGTAGTTCAAAAGCCCATCGCAACTTCTGCCCTTGCTTGCGACTAGGCTGATAGGCGTTTCGGAGTTTGTGAGCCTCATCAAACACTACCAAATCGAAGGAAGTAGCGCGGAGTTCGTCTTGCATACGCGCGGCAAAACCGTATGAAATTACAATGATTTTCCCACAGTCAAATGGGTTAATATGGCCTTCTCGTTTAAACTGGTTGAAGATCTTGCGATCCATCACAATACTTGGCAGGTTAAATTTGTCGGCAAGCTCGCTTTGCCACTGCTTTCGTATATGTGCGGGAGAAACAATAATCAATCGACGCTTACGTTCTGCCCATTTTTGACAAAGAACTAGTCCGGCCTCAATTGTTTTACCTAACCCAACTTCATCAGCGAGTATTACGCCTTTTTGCAGGGGATTAGATATTGCAAAAAGTGCTGCATCAACTTGATGAGGATTCAAGTCTACCTTGGCATCGAACAAAGTTGCACTCAAACGATCTATTTCGCCAACAGCACCTACTCGCGTTAACTCATGCGCGTAATAACATGCCTGCTGATCTGATATTCTGTCTACTTGTAAAGAAGTTTCTGTTGGCATTAGATTGCCCCGTCATGCAATGTCTAAAAACGATTAAATATCACAATGGTATTTTGCAAAGTGATGTGAAGTGTATTTCTGATTTTTAACATCACATTATTGTGAAGAAATCATAAAATACAATGTACTAAACCTTCGCAATTTGACTTGAACTTGGGTGTCCCTCATAGCTTAGTTGGATATAGAACTTAGCTTTATCTAAATCCTCAAGATTACGTATTGTTAATTCGAAATGACCAGTCCCGTGATGACCTATATTTCTAACATCACGAGTGAAACCTTCTTCAAGTTCAAAATCATCTGGACTTAATGGCAAATACATAAGTATGCTATTATTTTGTGTCATTAATTTGATTGAGGCAAAATTTCTCATTCTTTTAAAAGCAATATAAAGTTTCAAAAATCGCTCTTGTACGCCATCGCCTAAGCTAATCATATAATCTTGGACGGCCTCGTAGAGATTCTTTAACTCCGGAGAAGCTTTTTCTAGATATTCAACTTGAGTGGTGTATTGCACTTTTGCAACTTGAGAACTAGATGTTTCATTAACTTTTGTTCGCGATTCACTCTTGGCAACAACAGCATTGACCAGTTCAAGCATTAAAAGGTCATCATTGGGATAATAAGCATACCGCAAGAGCTCAATATTCTTATTGATTTGCTGAACAGCGTGAACGTCATACCGTGAAAAATCTTCCGCTATACATAGCAACCTGGGGGAAGACCAATCAATCTGATCTGCTGCATCCTGACCAAATTGACGCAACACAAGCATCTCGAACTCAGCTTGATGATCCATAAGCCAATCGAGGTAGAAAAGACCTTGATTAATGACGTTTGCATTGGCATTCCGCTTGTATTCGATAATGACAGGGCAATTGTCTTCATCAAGCCCAAGCGTATCGATACGCCCGGCATGCGTTTTGCCTGTTGAGTATTCAGAAGCAACCAATCTAATTTGAAGCAGAAGTTTGAGATGACGCTCGACAATAACTTGCAGCTGTTTTTCCAGCTTTACAGCTCCGCCTTCAACCTCAATTGCGCTTTCACCATTTATCCGAAACAACTTTACATCACCCATCAGGAAGTCCCATCTAATACTTGAGCATTTTTTATAACAACAGCCTGTCAGAAAGCTAACAGGCTGCAAGCAAAGTCAATTTTACCAGTTATTCTTGCTAATAGATAGGGATTGCACGGTTATGCGTCAAAATACGATGCTCAACAATACGTGATTTAATAAGTACTTATCAGATCAAATATTACCACCACCCAAACGGGCATTCCTCCGCCATATCCCGTGCTTTGAGGTTCAAAACACATCCACAAGTACCCTTCCCTTCTTTCTTCATCGATTCAAGCATAGGCCCGCAGGTATAGAGTTTGCCGTTCTTCCAAACCGCGTGATCGCCGGGGCACTTTTCACAAACAGCTAAACGCTTTGTTACCTGCTCCTTAGACGCTCGATTGATGCCAAGCGATGTCTTGGCCACACTCGCGCCGGCATGGCTGACATGTTTGACTACGTTCGTACTCTTGCGAATCGTAGATGGTTTGCGTGTTGTTTTTGTACCACCACATCCTCTCGTCAAACCAAAACCCTCTTGAATACGATCATATGCATCCGAAGATATCTCTTTCACACGTTTCTCGAGCCGTTGCATGAACTCGTGATCGACTGACTTTTTCTTCGAACCCATCACATGGGTGTAACCTATCACCTTTGCCGCTTCGGATAGTTTGCTCGGATCAACTTCATCAAAGAGCGTGTGAATGTTTGCTCCTCGCTGCCTCGCAACGCAGTACGCCGTTTGCTGCTCGACAACCATGTTCGACCAGCCGATGTTGTTTAACCCTGTTGCGGCCAAGGCCTGCCAGCCTAAGCGATTGGCTTTGTGCTCCACCATCTCCCTCACTTGCTGACAGTACGCTTGAATGGTGCCGAGATCACGGCCCCCAAAGATGCCCATATTGAGGGATTTGTTTTCTTCTGCATATGGTTGCCATGACGGTGGCACTTTCTCTAGCAGATTGCAGAACGTTCGCCTTGGACGGTTATAGATATCCTCAAAGGCAAGGTATTGCGGCGTCGCTTCAAAGCTCTGCGCAATGACAGGTGCATTACGACACCATTCCGGCAGCTGCTTCCAAAGATACACATCCGAATCGATATGCAGGAATGATGATCGCTGCTGAGCGTAAGCCAAGACTTTGCCGTAAGCCCAGAGTGCAGGTGAGACATACTCTGGCAACTCATCCAATGCCAAACTCACTGAGCGGTACGGTAAACCAAGCTGCTCGACTAAAATTTCAGCACCTTTCATATCCGTCACGAGGTCAATGCGGCCTTGGGTCTCATGGGCCTGCCAAGCGGACAGCACCCAGCTATACCAGTAGTGCTTCCAGCTTGGCCAGTCGCCGCTGATACGTTTACGTTTCACGCAAAGCTCAAGCGGCTTACTCCAAAGTGAATGAACAATTCTTAAACCTGATCGCATCCGATACAGTCTCCACTTGTACCGCCATCAGAAGGCGGATCGTCTTCGCAGGGTTTACAGTCTGGGTAATTCTTTTCGATCGTGATAGAGACGGGATTATCGAGTAGACATACGGGTTCTTTGGTGACCGTATAGCACGCATCACTACCTGCAATACGAACCACTTTGCCTTCGTAATAAACAAGGTTGTCGCGTGTGGTGATCTCTGGTTCTTCGCCCGCACAATCACGCAACCTGTAACCAAAGCAGTCACCAGAAAGCAGTGCTATAAGCTGGTTGGTTGCACTCGGCCCGAGTGGCTTAGGACTTGCTTGGCTTCCAACCTCGTAACAGTGGCCATCAGAGGCTAAGAACACCAATCCCCTTAGGTCGCATGGCACCACACCAAATAGCGCGCAGACATGATTCTCTCTCACCCATTTGTCGGTGCCCGAACCGGTTTCACAATCGTTCAGTTCATAGAAGTTTTCTTCAGGCAGCGGCGGCCACCACGGTGGAGTATCATCTTCTTCATCGTCGTCGCCATCGTTATTTGATCCGCCGCGGGTCGTACAGTCGTGGCAGTTTTCATACGTGTTATCAATGCGTGAGATAATCGAACCCACCGGAATATCACGCGGCGTATCCTCCGGATCAACGTAATAACACCCCCCGCCCCCGGAAGATTGATCGCCTGAGTTTCCAGAACGTCTGAAGTAAGTTGGCTCATCCGGCAGGTCTTCTTCAAGCACCCACACATCTTCAGCGAGATCAATGTTTTGCCTGGGACACAAGTGTGCCTTAACGCCCATGTCGCCTTCTTCTGAACGTTCGCCGCAGATGCACGTTGGGCAATCTGGGAATTCATCTTTGGGTACGATCACGCTTGCATCAAATGGGATACGCGATGGCTCTTCTGTTGGATCAAGCGCAAAGCACTGGCTTTTATAGCGGAAGTAGATGACTTCGCTTTTACCTTCCAGTTCATCTGCGCTAACCCAAACCTGCTCTAGTGGCTCTGGTTCACTTGGACATGGCATCGCATGAATACCTTGTTTGCACTGCGAACACTCATCAAACTGTTTATGCGGGTTCAAGATAAATGCGTCAAGTGGTAAGAGTTCAAGCGGGCCTGAACTGCGCAGCTCGTAGCAGTAGTTGGCATAGATAAACCCGAATGTTTGATCATCATCCGGAACCCCCGGCAGATCTTGCTTGCGTACCCAAATCTCCGGGGCTTCCGGGGGTTGGTCAGGGCATAGTTGTGCTTTCTTGCCGTAGGCGCATGCTTCGCAGTCTTCGAACGATCCGCCGGTGTAGACGAACTTAGCATCATCAGGAACCGGATCGATTTCAGGGCCGGTTGGCACCTTGAAACAAAAACCGTAGATGCGCACGTACTGCGTCTGCTCGGGTTTGCTGTCACAGGAGATGTAGAGATCGGGGCCATCCCACAGACCTGCATGAGCCGAGCAGATCTGCAGTTTGATGCCGCAGGTTTCGGGGCTTCCGGGGTCTCCGGGGTCGGGGGGATCGCCGCCACCTCCTCCCCCGCCTGCGCCACCGCCGGGTCCACCACCACCAGCACCGCCGCCTCCACCCGGTCCACCTGGACTTGGCGGCTCATCAACATCATCTTCGCATTCTTGGCAACACTCGTAATACTTGGATGGCTTAACCATATCCGCGCCATGCGGCAGAAAGGTTCGCTTGCCATTGGGATCGATTCGCCAGCAATCGTTATGTTCGTACTGAACACCGCCGTAATTAAAGATGGAGACCTGCTCTGGCAGATCGTCAACGTGAACGAATACGCGTTTATCTGATTGGTTGCCAGAACACTTGGTTGCCTCAATCCAAGCACAACATCCCCCGGAAGCACATGCCCAATACCAACTCACGCGGCACCTCCTTCGCAGCTGCCGCCAGCATTGTTGGGTGCTGCGAAGTGAACTTCCTCGTTGCCTTCACAGTTTAGGATGCGCCATGCGTTTACAATTGCGCCGCTGCCGATGGGTTTAAGCTCAACACCTTCAGGGAAGTGGCCGGTATCATCGCCGCTGCCTTGAATTCCGGTTGCAGCGTTGTTGGCTTCGATCGTGTTGTAAGCCGTGCCCGTCCATCCAAGCGCTTTGTCTTTGTAGCGACCAAGTTTCTCAGGGACTTGCTCGACTGCGTTGTAGTTCCATCTATTAGCGGAGAGCTGTGACGAGCCAGTGATGCGTATCACAAAAACGCTCTTGCCCCCTAAGGAACCAAGCCGAACAACTGCCCAGACCTTAGATGATTCACCTTTAGGTTCTCCACGCCATAGGATTTGAGCAGCACCATCACTAGCCGTAATTAGCATTGTGCCATCACCATCAATAACGTCTGCATACTTAGCGTCTTCATCTTCAACTTCGAGTTTTGCGAGGCAAACGCCGCTGATCTTGGCCCGGCCAATACTTCCGGGGGCTAGCGGTTCAAGCAGGATAACGAACTTGCCTTTGTGATCAGCTTCAACCGGGACAACACAATTCAGTGCGACTTGGCGGGTAAATTCATCTTCATTATCTGCAGGTAAGATCGCAGGGCTATCGGCCCCCATCACCGCAAAACGCGGCATATCTTGATCGCTTGTATTGCGTACAAGGATGCTCGTTTGCTGCGAATTTGATTGGGTTAGTCGTGACTGCTTTTGGCCTGTTTCTTGATGAGCGATAGCTGCATCGACAAACGCGTTGTATGCCTGTGCCGGGATTTGAAGCTGCTCGCCAGTTGAGACTTTACGAAAGCTCATCTTATATCCCTAACCCGCTAAAACTCGCTTCTTCATAAACCTGCTCGACATACGCTGCGACCGGTTGCTTGACGAGTGTGTTGCTTGAGTCATCCACCGCATCGGCATATCGAACCCACAGGTATTCCCAGCCTTTCTTACTGATCCCGCTGATATAGCCAATGGATAAATTGCTACGATTGGGTGATCCGGCAAATCTGAAAGTGATCTCCCAACCATCATCATCACTTCGCTGCGAACCAGAGGCGCCGAGAAACAAACATTCACCTGCATTCAGCCCACGGAAGTTGTTGCTGTTGACTTTGCCGGTTAAATGAAACAGCACGCCTTTGTAGGCATTATCAACTTGACTGCTACTGAAGTGGTGTGTTTCAGAGAAGTGATAAACCGGCACTGTAATATCAACACCTTCGACACGGCCTTCGGTTACACCGATCGCCCCCTTAAAGTCAGGTGCTGTATTACCGGATGAGCCATAGCGATGAACCGTCTGGAGTGACTGAGTGATATGCTGCGAGCCGCCACCTGTATCAAAATTAAAACTGCTCTGCCCTTCATCAAGTGAACTTGACTGCGGCTTGGCATATCGCACAATACCCAGCCAGAGGTTGTCTGTGAGTTCTTCGACCTCGACGTTATTGCGTTTGATACCGTTGTGAAAGGGTGATGCGTGATTACTTAGAGCTTGCCGCACTTCACTATCACTGCTTGATCCGCGCAAAATAAAAGTCAGCTCCGCTGAGCGGTCTGAGAGCGTGCGACCCATTTTTTCTTCGATAGTGATTGGCATCAGTTATCTAACCAAACGTTAGCCCCGGCTGATCACGAACAATATCTAAGAGCTTGCGCGTGTTACGTGCGGTTTCTTCACCGGCTCTGGCTGCCCGATCCGCCGCGTCATTCTCTTGCCCTAACCCTGCAACTTGCAATGCTTGAATTGAACCGCCATTGAATGTGCCGCGTACACCGATGCGCTCGGCTTCACGAGCAACAAGATCGCCAATATCAGGTAATTGTGGTAGCTCTAATTTGTCGCCGTTTTCAAGCTGGACCTGATCACGTTTACGCCTTGCCTCTGCGATCGCGTCTTCCCATGCCTGCTTGGCCTCGATCAGTGATCGCTCAGCTTCCAGTTCTGCTTTGGCTCGTTCTTGCTGTTGGCGGGTTTGCTCATCTTCATAACGCTGGCCAATTACGCCAAGCGTAAGATCATTGAGTTCTGCAGTTTGCTTGCGGCGCGATTGCCTGCGTAGATCGTTACCGATCACTGCCTCACCGGTATCTTGATCAATCTCATCTAAACGTCTTGTTAAAGCTTCATCGATCTGCTTGTTGGCAACGGTTACATCAATTGAATCACTGAAGAAACTCTTGATGTAGTTCCATGTCTTAGCTGCTAAAGCCTTCATCTTTTCCCACGAACGCAGAAAGATATTGACGAACCCGTGCCATGCGGTTGCGAGAAAAGAGGTCGTTTCGATCCACGCGACTTCTAATCCGTGCCAGACGACCTGAAGGGCTGCTAACGCGCCTGTGAATGCACCCACCAGTACATCCGCGATGAAATGCTTTAACCCAAGCCAAATAGATTGGATGGTGTTTACGCCTTTGATCCATTGCACCTTCAGCGAGAGCCAAAGCACTTCTGCGGCCAAGGCAATATCACCAGCTGCGAGTGCGTCTGCGATGCCTTCAAACGCTTTAAATGCAAACGTCTTCAGGTTCATCAGCCGCTCACTTAACCAGTGCACCGCTTTGCCCGCAATGCCAGATGCATACACGAAGTAGGCAGCAAGCGAACCAAGTGCGATAGCTACTAAGCCGATTGGCGTCACAAGAAAACCGATCACGCTTGCGAGAACACCAAACGCAGTTGATATACCTGCGATTACAGATGCAATTGCGCCGAGTGCGATGCCGGTCGCAGTGATCAATCCGCCAAGAGCAATTAGTCCGATGCCGACCGCAGTCACGATCGCGGCGATCTTAAAAGCCTGGACGATCACCATCTTGTTCGTTTTGATCCAATTGCTGACGGTCACGACAATACGGGTGATTGTTTCAGTTAGTTTTTGTAGCAGCGGAGCCAACGCTGCACCAATATGAAAAACGCCCATTCGTAGCGTCTTCCAAAGCTGATCTAAGGCGTCTGTAAAATCTTCAGCAGCTTTGGCATCCTCACTACTCATCGTTAAGCCGAGATCACGTGCCTGCTTCTGCAATCCTTCAATACCTTGGCTGCCAGCAGCGAACATCGGCAGTAAATTCGTACCGGTTCTACCAAAGAGTGTCATGGCAATCGCGGCTTTGCGTGTTGGGTCTTCGATATCTGAGATGTGATCCGCTAAAAGCTTGAACTGATCTTCGGGTGATAGACCCTCGAGGTGACTGAACGCAACACCAAGATCTTTGAGCGCATCAGCCTGCGTCGATAGACCACGACCGGCATCATAAATTGATCTCTGCATCTTGCGGAATGCCATTTCGAGCGATTCAAATTCTGTGCCGGTTTGGGAGGCTACAAAACGCAGTTCCGAAAGGGTTTCGACACTGAGGCCGGTGCGTTTGGCCATCTTGGCGACTTGGTCGCCGTAGGTGCTAAAGAGTTTTGCAGATGCCGCTAGCGGGCCAATGATTGCAGTACCCAGACCTGCAAGCTTGAGGCCGTAGCTGCGTATACCTTGGCCAAACGTTTTGATCTTACGCTCGGCTTTACGCAATCCACGAACGAGTTTGCTGTCATCAGCAAACAATTCGACAAAGGCGCGACCTGCTCGGATAGATTGGGTAGATGGCATTCAATACTCCACAGTTACTCCTTGAAAATAGCTGATAAGAATAGATAATTGAATTTATGTCTTATGAGCCAACTGATAAACAACTTGCATACCTGAAGCGTCTGAAATACCAAGGGCCGAATCCAAAATCTAAAGGAGAGGCCTCTGCTCTCATTGAAGACAGTAAGACCAAAATGGCTAAAGCGAAGGAAGCGGGGAGAGAATTCAAAGGCTTAACAGTTAAGCAGGCTGAAAGAGTAATAAATAAAGTTCATCGCGATTGGTTGAAAGAACGTCGAAAAGAGATTCGCGAACAGATTAAAGATGATCTTGGAGTCCAAAGAGATTTTGAAAAGGATATGCGTAAATGTGGTGGACTTGACCACAAAGATGAATTTGCAGGCTGGATATTAATTATTGGATCTGAATGTAATCATTCCAAGCATCTCAATCGCCTTTTGGTAGCCGTAAACGATGCCAAAACGGATCTTGGTCTATTACCTCCATATGACACATGTCTTGAGGAAACATGCGAGTGCGAGATTGAACCTGTTACCGTAAGAGATGTACCAAAAGGTACTTTCATAGCTGAGCGTGATCTCGAAAACCAGAACCATCATGAGGATAAAAAAAAGAAGAAGAGCAGCACAGGTTGTTTAACCTTTCTAATGCTCGTGTTGGTCATGATTGTTCTATTTCATGCCGCTTTTACTTAATCACTTAATTCAACCATTCCGTTAGCAATCAGCATCTATCTATCCTTAAGCTCTACAGATCAACGTAGCGATAAAACGTCAAAACTCATTTATCTTTCTCTTCGTCATAATTGACCATCTGCTTCTCCGATATAGCCACAACTTCATCTACCTGCCTGTCCGTCAGCTTTGCGGCTTCAAGAATTGCAGTCTTCTGCTGGTCGGATAACGCGCCTTGCTGCATTGCTAGTCGGTACTGCGAAAGGCCAAGATCAAGTAACGAACGCGCAGATTGCACTAACGCTAAAATCTCAACGGGTGTCATGAGTCGCCTCCTTGTTATTTACTGTTTGATCTTGTTCCGACTGCATCGCGATCACTTTGAGCAGAATCTGTTCGATCGTGTTTAATGTTGAATCAAAAGGACCGCCGCCTTCTGGTAACTGTTCTTTTACTTGGTTCAGTGATGCACGGGCAGTCTGCAGCAGCTTGCCGTAGTGCACAACCTGCTGGTCACTCATGTTGGGTACATGCGCGAGATAGATATGGTTAGCGGTTGTTAACGCTTCACGTTGTTGATACCAACGGTCCTCGGGTGTTACTGCACAACCAATTGCAAAACCGATCCACAGTAAAACGATGAGCCTTGGGATTGATCGAGTGGATCTCATGTGTGGCCTCCCTTCATGCCCGCCACATCAACAGGAGTTTTTGACAGTTCACCGCTGCGCTGCAGTTCGCTGTGTTTGATCTGAATGCCTTCTTTAATCTGCTGGGTTGTCTTGGCTGAAGGTGGTTTGCCGCGATTGATGTCACTGTAGGTTTTGAGTACATATCGCAATGCAGTATCGAGTTTGGCTAACCCCCGGTTTGGTGTGTTATCTGGGATTTCCTTCTCGGCCATTTTGATGGCTGTAATGATCGTGCCTTCCCACTGTTTCCATTTCTCCTGAAACGGATTGAACTTGCTGGAAAGCCAGAAAAGCATAATGACTGCACCAAGCCATGTGAGTGTGATGCCGACGCCTGAATCCATTAATTCAGTCAGCATTTCGAAGAATTTGGTTAAATCCATCCTAATCACCTTTCTGTTTACGAGGTTGGTGACTTGAGGTAAGAGCCTCTTTTAAGAACTGTAAATCCTGCTTACTTGCAACCTGCTTAGATTGCCAAGGACGCTGATTGCGTGATGGGCTGTATGGATCAAAATCTGCAGGTTTAAAGGTGCGATGTGTTTTGGGATTGCGATGAGCATTAGCGATTAACGAACAGATCATTGAAGTATGTGACCAGCGTTCTCTGCCTAATCCTTCAGCCATCCATAACAATTGCCGAAGCGTTAACCATCGGAAGTCGGCAAGTCCGAGGCTTCCTGCGATCCTGAAAATGTCTGTCCATCCCCCTCCAATGGACTTGTCGTGATCATATCGATCTTTGCTTCTGCTGCCTGAATGGCTGCGCTGATCATCTCCATCTGTTTGCTCACAGCCTTGGCCCTGTCGTTTCGGCCGCGTGATTGGAAAAAATCAACGAGTTCCTCATAGAATGCTTTCTGCGCTGCAAGTAGCGTCTGTCCATCAAAGCTTGCGCGTACGTCGACTTCAGTCACTTCGTGTTTAGTGAACTGATCCTCAAGCATGCAGCACAAGACCTGTCCGAGCAGCATCTCATCGGTACCCAAGAGCGTTAATACCGGCTGACCTTCTGGATCATCTAAGGTTGGTTCACGTGAAGATTCGGGTTGCAGAAGATCAATGCCGAGCCGATCTTTAACGAGCATGGCTGTGCCAAGATTGAGTGTTAGCATCCAACTGCGACCTGTTGAATCAGTGAAAGTTTTCATGTCCTATCCTTTGGCTATATACGCTCATTATTTACTGACTTCCGGGGGCTAAGCGATCTCCACCCACTCCTCAAACTTCGCAAGTTTCGCCGTAACTGAAACCGTCACACCTTCTTCAAGCGGCTCGTTGCGACTGAAATTGGTGATACTAAAATCACCTCTTGGCCCCTCTGTGCCGGAACCCTCCTTTTCACCTGTTAGAACTGCCAATGCGATGGATGAGGATGTCAGGTATGTGGTTTTGATCGCATCAAAGCCTGCATCGCCTGGCTTCCAGAGCATGCCGAATTCTGCGGTACATTCACGCAAGGTCGGCGCGGTTGCACGCCAACCCTGATTGCCGCGTGTGGTGACATCCGCTTCACCGGCTTCTAAGTTAAGCGTCACATCACGGACGTTACTCATTTCGGATAGCGTAGATAGATCCGATCCCGCAGGGCCTCGATAGATCTTGGCGTTCATGCCGAGTATGAATTCTTGTGGCATCTTTAGCCTCCTTGCTATTTCCGGGGGCGAACACTGTTGCGCCAAAGTGCTGAGAGTTTGGGCTGTTCTTCTTCAAAAGCTGGCCCCATAAATGCTCTCCCCCGGAAGTGTGCGCTGATTACCTTGCCATTGCGTTTAAGCTGGGTTGGGCCGCCGTATTCGAGTAATGAGGGCGCTTCGCCGCGATTGTTTTGCGATAGCTTTGCAGGACCGATGACAACGGATTTGTTTGGTTTGTCATAGCCAAAGAAGATGAATCGTTTGAGTAATCCAGTGTGACTGCTTGGCGGCTTGCCGGGTGGTGCGGGCTTTTTGCGTTTGCGGATACTCTGTTTGGCTGTGCGTCTGACATAAGCACCAAACCGGCTAAACACGCGTCGTGTTGCACGATCCACACCGCGCTTGACTGCGGATGAATCAAAGAACATCTGCTTGATTTCAAAGCCGAACTTCATCAGATGCTGATCATTCAATAAAATGGGGAATAACGAAAAATGAAACCCCAACATGTTGCAACGAAGCTCTCCGCAACAACATCAAATCGCTTATGTGTTATCTTCCAGCGGTCCTTCACTGGTAATGCGGAACACCACACCTTCATTCGCAGCCACTGCCCTCACGAAAATCTTGCTGGCATCATCAATCCGTATCACCACACCACGGTAATTACTGGGTTTGAGTGGCATGTTTTGGTTCAGGCTGTCACCTAAAAATACTGGTTTTGTATTGGTAAAATTGCCTTCACCATCCATCGGTGCCGCAATCCAGACAAAGCGGCATGGTGTTGATTCATTCACCAAAGGTTCTGGGATTGCGGGATCAGCCACAGCTTTCCCACCGCCTGTAAACGTGCTTGGCGCGGTGATATCAACCAGCAATGCGCCATCATCCGGATCAATGGCAAGTGTCGCAGCTTTTAGCCATTTCTTTTCAGGCATTGCCATTTTGACCTCCTACTTCATCGCGCGGTAAGTAACTGTTAAGACGCTGGTAAATACGCGTTTTTCAGCAAGGTGCTCTACCGCATAAACAGGATCATTCGTAGAACTCACCCACGCAGCAAAAGCAGCTGACGTAAGCTTGCGTTGCCTCAAATACTCTGCGATTTCATCGACTAGCATGCCTAGTGATTCAACCTGAGCGTCAACAGTTGATGAGTTTGACAGTTTTCTCTGAATGCCAATATCAACAGTAATGTCATACTGACTGACACTTCTTGTTGAGCCGTTAATCTCAACCGACTTTGGTACAACAGTGACTTTGAGTTCTTTGAGGTCTTCCAGATCAAATAACGGCAATACCGATCTTTGAGCAGTAAATGATTGACTAAATGTACTGGCGTTAGCTGTATTTAGTTCATGAGCAACAGCGTCTGCAATCTCGGTGATCAGACTCATCAGTTAGATCGCTCCTCCTACAGTTAGCCAAATCACGATCACTGACGTGACTGCTGTAACGACTGAGCCGATGATGAGCCAGATCAGTTTGGATTGGCGTATCGCGTCCTGTTCCAAACGGTCAAGCCTGACGAGGATACCCGGTCGGGAGCCGTTGCCGGGCGCACCACGGATTGCTTCATCCAGCCGATCAAGTTTGCTTTGGATTGAGGCCAATTGCTTCTGACAGAGTTCAAATTGATCACAGTCACTCATCAGCTGCTCCAATCTCTTTGGTGTGGATGCGGTAGGTTGTGTGGTATGGATCTGACCATTGCCAGTGCCCACCAAGTCCCTGCCCTGACAGCGTCATCACTTCATAGATGCGATCATCAAAAACTATCGTGTCACCAGCTTTAGGTTCAAAATCTAGATCCTCTGCAAGAATTAGAAAGTCGGTCGCATGCGATTTGATGGTGGTGCCGTAACCATCTGAAACATCAAGTTCGGTATGACCGATGGTGGCCACAATCTGTTTTTCTATGATCTGGCCTTGCTCATTCACTCGCTTGTAAAGAGCAGGACTGGCCATGTGTGTGTGACGTTGTACCTCCAGCCACTTTAAGCCCTCTTGTAAGACATTTTTCATTGATATAGTTTCTAAAAACTGTTACTACTAAATATTGTCGCGACAACTTGATAAGGCTTGACATTCAGCATGCTCTTTAGCGAGAACAGCGGTTTCGGACGTAAAGCTGAGGGACTTATCAAAGCATTAACAAGCATGACCGAGGTGGCATAAAGGCACGGTATTTGAAATACTGAACGTTACGGACGTGCGGCGATGGGTCCCACGGTCATGCTTGTTTTTATCCTACGTCATCCTCACGCGCACAAACAGATCGCTATCAATCGCTGCAGCAATTGCTTTGCCAAGCAGTTTATTGGTGCCGCTGTCGCTATCCTGCGTTGCGATCTGATCGCCTTCATCCCAGTAGATATTGACGCCCATACCGCTGCCGCTTCCGGCACCTGTCGCTTTTGGAAAATCAAAAACGCCGCGAACATGTAGCACGCCAAGCTCACCAGCCTTGATATCCAGCTTGGCAACACCAATCAGATCGCCAACGACGACTACCGTGCCCGCTGGCGTATCAGTTTCAGGCGCGTAATCAATCGCATCACCGTTATGAATAAATCTTGCCATCATGCTTTATTCCCTTGTTTGTTGTTCTGAATGATTTGCTTGCAAGCCGAACACTCTGACTTACGCCTCGCCCTTCATTTTCAATGCACCGCGATAATCTTGCTCACGTACACCGAAGTCGATAAATCCGCGGAACTGAATGCCGAGTGTGTTGAAGTCCGCATCGGTTTTCTCAACCGTAGGCCGGTCGATGCCGTTTAGGAATGCCACTTCAAGTGCGGGTAGCCGATTGGGGTCGGCAAAGAGATACCATGCTTTACTGGATGCACCCGTGAAGCTGTTATTCGAAAGATAAGAACTGCTGATTACATCGAACTTACCAACATGCGGATTGGTCGCAGGCTTCGCTTTGTTAGCGGTTGTGGTTTCATTGAGTTGCAAGCTGTTCATGAGCAACTGCGCCTGCACCTTCAGTGCAATAGGCACGAGCAGGAGTGCCGCTTGAATCCCGAGCGGCCTGCCGTTGGGTTTAATCTGCTGCCCAAAGAGAATCTCAGCAGCGGTAAGGCCATCGACATTCAGAATGCTGTCGTTACCTGTCTTAAGGTTTTTGTGGTCGTTTGAGAAAAATGCATGGCCGTCAGCCTGCGGCGGATTGCGGAGCAGTAAACCCCACACCGCATCGGCAATCGCTTCAGCAGCGCCCATTCCGATCTGCCGCGGGATATCGGTGAACGCGCCCATGTCGTCGTTTATAATCATCTGCCGGGTCAGTGCGAACATGATGCCGTGGGTATCGGCTTTTTGGCCGAACTTTTGTTCATCGAGTTGGCCGTGTTTGAGTTCGCCATCTGCGCCTACCTGCTCAAACTTAAAGCTGCCGGTCATGCGGTAACGGCTGTGCTCTTTAAAATCATTCACGCTGGCGATCTTGCAGATCCGCCGCCAGGTATCTTCGATGTAGTTGTAGCCTTCAAGCAGCATCTTGTTGGCGATATTGCTCAAGATGCCTGGCAAGCTGGTGGTGCTGAACGCTGCCTGCAACCAACCTGATGCATCGCGCCTAAATCGTGGCAGCTGCTGACCACAGGCAAGCTCGCAGAATTCTTGGATGCCGATCCCGCGAAGCTTATCTGCTGCTTCAAGGATTTGCGATGTGTACAAGGATTCGAGACGTGATGCTTGCAATCCCGCATTCATCATGGCAACTGCTTCAAACACGTTCGCATCACGCGGCCGATCCGTCGTTATCATCGCTGGTACCTGCGGCCGACTAGCCCGAAGAACCTGCAGTTCGGTCTTAGTGGTATCCCATCCTTCTTCGATCGCCTTGGCTTCGATATCACGGTGGTCATCGCCGCAGATCTTGCGGATCGCTTCAATGCGCCGCGATTCACCTGCAATCTGCGATCGCATCGCCTGAATCGTTTGATTGGCGTTCACATCATCTGACGCTGTTTCCTCTTCCTCTGTTTCTTCCTGCTCATCCTCTTTCGTTTCAGCCGTTTCATCGTCAGCCTTTTTAGCAGCTACCCTCGCAGAGGTCTTGGTATCAGCGCCGCTATCAACAAAAGAAATTTCACGAAGCGATGCCTCGCGCACGATATAGATGGGTCCATCAAAGCTTTGGCCGTTGACTTCAACCTGATGGCCGTTTGGAATGAACTCGCTGCGAATCACAGACGCACCGATACTGGCCTGCCAAGGAAAACCGTTTGAGCCGCTCTTAGCAACATCTCGCGCCCAAGAAGTATCGCGGCTAATCAGTCCTTCAGCAACAAGCTCGCCATTTTGAATATCAACCGTACTGGTGTGCCCCACACCTTGCCTAGCTTGATGATCTAGCCGGATCGGGATCTGCTGCTGACTGATATCCAGTCCTTCTAGATCGACGACCACTGGAAAATCAAAGCCCTCAACCTGCATTAGCCCGCCGGTGTAAGCCACCATCTCAAAGCGGGGCATGGATTGATCTTCACCACTCGCGGCTTTGATCTGCAATGGGCATAAGAATGCAAGTTCAGTGGCTTGCGTCTTTGTTTTCGCTTGCGCTTGGATCATCGTTTTGCTCCTGCATACTTTCCTTGTGACCTGTCTCCGTAGATCCGTCACTTTCTGTCAGCCCCAGTTCGCGCATCAAGTTCTTTTCCTTGGCTCGCTGGCGTAACTCGATTTCCCAATCTTTACCTTGCCTTGCATACTCAGCAGCAAGTGTCGTGCTGCAGCTCTTAAGCCGGGTTGCCTGCGCGTTCGCTTCCTTGGCTGGATCCACATGCTCCGTTCCGTCGAAGAACCATTGATGCGGCAAATGCTTCAAACGCCGAAGCACATTAAGTTCAGTTGTTAACATGCCTTCGTGTATCCATCCATGCAGAATGGGATCCAAAACGCTGGTGACTAAATCTGCCTGTTCGACTCGAATGGATTTGTAATATGTCTGGTGATCCAAGCGGCCTGATGCGTAGTTGTAGCCACTTGAGTTACAAGCTGCGATGTTGTAAGGCAGGTTCAGGCAACGTGCGATCTCGTTAAGAATCTCTCGCTTAAATTCCGCGTAGGTGGTTGTGGGCTGCTGTGCACTGACTTGTCCAAGCCGCCAACCATCTGGCAATACCGTGGCCATGCGTTTCTCAAGATCAATCACATCCATCGGCTCAAGTGCTTGGGCTTCACCGTTAGCTGGCGCATCGGTGTAAAGCACCGCCGCAAAGTCTGCGGCTGTTTCCGCTGCTGCGATCACCGCGAGTGTGTATCTGCGAAGCTGCGCAAAAAGCGGTAAAGCAGGCGTAATCTCTGGCACACCACGATGCTGATCAGGTCGATCCATTCGAAACCAGTGAATCATTGAATCAGCAGTGATTACATCGAAACCACGACGAATATTAGAACCGAAACTTCCGGGGGCTCCGGGGGCAGAGTGATTTCTTAACACTGTGTATGATTCGGGTATACCGAGTCGGTTCAGCTGAATACCATCAACATCATTGGCATTTATGTTGAACTGATCTTGCGGTGAGGCGACGCGTTCTGTTTCGATGAGCTGAACATCCATCTGCACCGGCGAATCAAGCTTTGGATTGGCGGCTAAAACAGCAAAGACTTCACCATCGGTCGTTTTAGCCATCCGCATGGTGCGGAGTTTTTCAGCAAGATTGACCGATTGACTCCAATCGCTGAACGCGTTTTCGATCTTGCGATTTGTTTGATCATCTTCAGTTAAAACCTGAAGTCTTGGCCCGGTGCCGATGCAGTCGTTGGCAATAGTGAGTACGATCCCCTTAGCGTAGCTGTTGTTAGCTACCTCGTAGCGAGCACGTTCACGGAGTTTACGGCGAACTTCAGGTGATGCCGATTGATCCGCTGAGCAGCTATCCGCCATCACCCAATGGCGCATGTTCTCACGTGTGGTTTGCGCTGCGTCATAACGCGCTTTGATCACAGCCGGTCTTACTTGCTGCGATTGATTGGGCGCATCGTGACGTTTGGATTTAAACCACGCGTGCAAGGGACTCATCATGTTGCTCCGTCAGCTGTGCCGCCAGGGACAATAGAGACCAGCCGAATACCGAGTCCTTTCGATCGGCTGGCCTTCTTAGATTCGAGATATTTATCCGCAGCAATCTGATCTTGCAGGCTATGCTGCTCGACCGATCCCGAATCGCCGCTCGCCTTCCGTGGCCCGGCAGCATTCTCTCTGAGATTGTTGGTTGTGGTATCCTCTGCCATCATAAAAACCCATCCCCCCACACTATCTCCCCTACACCCTCTATATCTGCGTCAAAACGAAATTTGTTGCGCATTTTTTGGTGATTTTGTGAATTTTTTTGTTGGATGTGAAATGCTGTCAACGACTGGCATTAAATGGCAAAACATGGTTTGATGTTTTGATTATCTCAACGCATATTCTTCATAATCTTTGAATGCTACGAAATCTCGATGACAGGAATCTGTCTGGATGTTTCTTAAGCGGAGAATTATCGATAGGATCGTAAAATTATCCAGAGAATTCTACGATGATGTCGAGAATTATCCTCGTTTTTGACGTGCCTTTTTATGTTGTAAACCAGATAACCGCAGACGCTTCGCTGTTTGTTTTACGACGGCATTCGTACCCGGCAATGACGCTCCCATCATGCTCGCGCCGACTGCACACCCAACCAAGCAATCCAGCCAATGATTGTCTGGCCGGGCAGCTTTTAGCTTCCATTCATCAACCACGCGTCCGCGAGCTAAAGTTTTAACGCGGTATTCAGCAGTCATGTGGTCTGCGAGTAACCGGTGCCTCTCTGTATCCCTGCCATACAAACTCAAGCAGCCCGGATCACCCATCGCGACAGATAGTCGCGCATGCACAAACGACTTCCAGTAGTTCGTATCAACAAGCGCATGACGCACCTGTCTTCGCCCGGTGATATTAGGAATCCGCCAGTGGTGTCCAATACGGTCGCCGCGTTTACGTTTGTATTCGCTAAACGGCGTACTTGATGCGCCCACATACTTACCATGGCTTGGCAATAGGATCGTCGCGAATTCACTTTGCCTGCAGAACTGGTAAACCACATCGGTCGACTGCCCCCAGTTCGCATCAATCATACAACGATTAATATGCATCTCTGCGCCATCTTCGCGCCTGTAAATGCGAGACAAAGTTTGCAATGTGAGCTGCTCAAGCCCGTGATAGATCTGTCCTTCAAGCCCCGCGCCCGGCTTGGCTTTAGCGAGCGTATTCTGCAAGTTAGCGAGCGCGAAGTAGTGTCTTCCGGGGTCTGGGGATGGCCATACACCATAATCTAAAACGTAACCGGTAAAATCATCCTCCCATCCGCAGATCATCCAAAACAATACTTTTTGCTGCACATCGATAAACATCGTCAGGTGATTGCAACCAATCGGCACAGCCCCCGGAAGATAACCATTCGTTTTTTTCGCAATCTCCTCCGGAGTTAGCATTTCTTCGCCTTCTGTTTCGACGATCGGTTCGTTCTGATACTCAGCAAAGAACGCTGCGTCATCGCGCAACTTCAAATTCATCGCGTGTTGAATCGCAGACAGTTCACCTTCATAGAACCGCTGCGGCCAAGCAACCACCGCGCCTTCATCCATGGCGACTTGGTTCTCTTGATAGAACTTGGTTGCTTCCGATCCATCGCTATCGTTGCGCAGGCTATCCGCTCTAATTTGCGCATAGGTAGCCCAGAGTTTTTCGTTACTCGGGAACTTGTAAACCATCTTGGTACGCTGCCCTTGCCACTCAGGGTGCTTTTGCCGGTCAAGCATATTGTCCGCCATATCGCCGGGACGAATCACCGTACATGCCATCAGACCTGCGATCTTCTTACTCGGCCCCGCCATACCCAAGACATCACCCGCTAGGATTGCTTCACGTCTTTGCGATTGGCTAGGTGACCAAGCGGACTCTGTTGTTTGCGGGTCGTCGACCATCACAAGTGCAGGTCTGACAACTTGCCCGTCTGGCCTAGCATGGTTCTGCCCGCGGAGATCTGACCCCTTCATTCCTGAGCATGAAATCACAACGCCCGATGCTTTGGAGCCGGGTATCGTGGGGAGCACAATCTTATCTGCCGCCCACTCGATCCGCGTCGGCTCACCCTGAAACTTCTGTCCCTTTTGGCGATTGGTGATGCGCTCCAGCGCCTTAATCGGATAACAAACTTCTGGAAAGTCAGCCGCTAAAAGCGGATTAGTTTCCAGCCACACTTTGATATTTTCAAGCAAGTCCTTCGCTCGATCTGCTGATGCTGCAATCAAACACACAAAAGGTGTCGCCCCAGTTAACGCTGCCCACAAACACGCCATCTGCATCAAAACAGTCTTGCCCGAACCACGCGGCATCGCAACCGCAAACAGGCCGCCACTGGTGACCGCCTTCTCAATCTTACTGATGACCTTCTCATGATCCGCCGACCACGGCAGATAAAACACTTCAGGGAAATAGGTCTCACATAAACCTCTGAACGATTCAGTTGCATTCTTCTTACGTTCTGGATCAGCAACTTCTGGCAACACGCCAATATCTTGCGCCGAGCGTACCATCTCAGCAGCCTGCTCTGCCATGCGTTTCTTGTGCTGCTCGTAGCCGCCACTTTGTTTAATTTCTTGTGAGTACTGCAACGTCAGCCACGCCGCGTAACGCAGCAGATCAATACTACGCACATCGCCAATGGTATAGCCCGCCATGTTGCGATGGCGTCGAAGCTGCGATTCACTCAGCACATTCCCAAAACGTGTCGAATTGATCACACGCAGCAATTCTGCGGGCTTTAATTTTCGTAGGTTCATCACACAGATCCCCATCCCCCCTTACCCCCCCCAATCCCCCCACTTATTTGTCGCTAAGCAAGTTCAGTGACTTGGCTTATTGGCCATTTCGCTAGCAAGATACGCTACATACTCCATCAGGTTCAGCGTGCCATCGGCGCGAAGTAGATCACCTTCCTCCGCAATGGCTTGCACCTGCCCAGGATCAACCCGTTTGCCGTAAGCAGATGCGAGGACTTGTGCTGCCTGCGTAGGCGTTAACGAGGTAAGGCTCAGCTTGGGATCTGCTTTTTTGGCCATAACGATCTCGCGATTAGGCATGAATCCTGCTTGATGAATCAGCTCAAATACGCCCTGATGTGACTGTGAAAGGAAACCAATGCAAATGACAAATGAATCTAAAACGATTGAGCGTAACTGGTGCGATCTAAAGCCCGGCGATGTGATCTGTCTTGGCGGGAATTGGCTGGAAGTCTTTGATGCCTACCCGACCAATCACGATACCGTCACCATCAAAGTCATCACGGCTTACGGCATCCAACCTGTCGAAATCCAAAGTGCCAGCAAAAGCAAAGTCACCTGCAAAATCTATTGACCTGCCATTCGTTCAAGCCTCACCGCTTTCTTCCCCGTAAACATCTCCCAACGCTTCACGATCACATCACAGTACAGCGGATCAAATTCCATCAGATATGCCTTTCGCTCAGTCTGTTCACATCCAATCAGCGTACTGCCTGAACCGCCAAACAAGTCCAGCACGTTCTCACCTCGCTTTGATGAATACTGAATCGCACGCACCGCCAATTCCACTGGCTTCTCAGTCAGATGTACCATCGACTGCGGACTCACCTTCTTCACGTGCCACAAGTCCGTCGCGTTGTTAGGACCGTAAAAACTATGTCCCGCGCCAACCTTCCAGCCATAAAAGCAAAGCTCAAACGATCCCATCATGTCCTTGCGTGTCAGTACCGGATGCTGCTTGTCCCATACAACTGCCTGACTGAAGTACAGTCCCGATTCAACCAGCGGCTTGGGATAGTTGCCGAGGTTCGCGTACCCGCCCCAGATGTAAAAACTTCCGCCTGACTTGAGAACGCGCGATGCATTGCCAAACCAATCGAGAAGCAGCTGATCAAATTCGTCATCACTGATGAAGTCGTTCTCCAGCGGCCTATCTTTGGCACGTAGCTTTTTGTGCGTCGCGTTAGCTTTTTCCGGATGACGCTGGACATCCAACTTCTGATGGTGCCCACCACCGCTGGCGGGAAAACTCGACAAACCAGCCGCAATGGCGTTGTTGCTGCGCGGCTCCACCTTTACGTTGTAAGGGGGGTCGCTCAGAACAAGATCAATCACCTGCCCATCCAAAAGCCTGCCTAGATCTGACTCCGACCCGCTATCGCCGCACATAAGTCTGTGGTCGCCAAGTTGCCAGATATCGCCAGATTGTGTCACAGCTTCATCAGGTGGCTCAGGTATTTCATCCGGATCCGTTAACCCTTGCTGAATGCCGCCTCCTTCTTCAAGAAGCTGCGTGAGTTCTTTTTCGCCAAAACCAAACGACTCAAAATCAAAGTCGCCGTTTAGCTCCGTTAATTCAATCGGCAGGATCTCCATGTCCCACTCTGCCAGTTCGCCGCTCTTGTTATCAGCAATGCGATAAGCGCGAATTTGACTATCGGTGAGGTCAGTTGCCACATGCACCGGTACTTTCACAAGCCCCAGCTTCTGCGCCGCCTTCCATCGGGTGTGGCCTGCAACAATCACGCCATCCGCATCCACCACAATCGGCTGTCTGAACCCAAACGCGCGCAACGATTCAGCCACCGCGCCCACCGCCATGTCATTGAGCCGGGGGTTACGTTCGTAAGGCACCACCTCATCCAACCTTCGAAGTTCAATTTTCATCACCTGCTCACGTTTCGCCATCGTTCATCTCCTTGCGCATAAAAAATGTAAATAAACACATACCACTTAAAGAATTACAAATTCGCCACGTTAGAAAGAAAGTGTCTAATACAGCTCGACTCGTTCCCGTGCCATCAGATGACAGACGTACCGGGAAGGAACCATTGGTAATCCCGTAAAATCTCACGTTTCACACCCCTCACGCGCGATCCCAAACGCACATACAAACAGGTGTTTTTCGAGGGTTTAACCTATAAAAAATGTATATGCGAGGGGGGTGGGGTGAAAGGAGGGAAACGTGAGATATAAAAATGATTATTTATTATTATTTCTATACTTACCACTTCTTCACGTTTCACCTTTAGGGGGTGAAACCAGGGTGAAATCAGAGAAACGTGAAACGGTCAGGTTTCTCTCGTTTCACCCACATTTCACCCACGTTTCACCCCCTAATTGAGCTTATAAACGACCATCGGACTACCCGCCCGTGGTGTGGTTATGACTTGAATATCTCCCCGCTGAATCAGCGTCTCAATCAGATCCTTAAAATCCTTGGCTTTCATCTTCATGCGTTTTAGCAGGACGCTATGGGCTAACTCCTGATTAGGCGCTTCACGCAGCTTAGTGATAGCCTTCAAACACTCGGCATGAAACGCGCTCTCCGCGGCATGTGACGCGGCCATGTAGAGCATCCGCCTGACTTGGTGCATGACGAACTCGGACGCCCACTCAACGGCCTCATGGCCAATGACCGGGGCGTGGTGGTTCTCGCTGATGGCGTAGATGAGTGATAGCTTACGAACCTGCTCGCTGACGCGTCCCCAGACCGTTGTACCCACCGCATCGTTACCCGCTTCTGCCTTGGCGTATTCATGATCTGCCTGATCGCGGGTTTCGATTAAATGTTTTTGCGCTTGGCTTGTATGTTCCACCAATGCAGGCAGCGGATGCAAATCTGTCAGGTTGCCTTTGATGGGATTAAAGTTAGCCCACCAATTGGCGGTTTCAAGAACGCGCTTCGGCAAGTCGCTCATGACCGGTTCTTGACCGCGACTACGTGATCCAGCTTCCAGCACGATCATGCGAGCGAAAAAGCCGTTAGTCATCATGCGCTCGCTCAGCGCTGCGTAGTAGTGATTGGGAATCGCGGTACCAAAGATGACCAGATTGGGCTGATCGATATAACGCAAGCCGATGTCGTTTTCGCCCTTAACGTTTGCTTTCTTGCGCATGGGATACAGGCTGTTAGCTGATGAATACATCGTTAAAAGCGTACTGAGGATCGCTTCATGCTGACCATGCTTAGATAGATTGATCGATTGCAGCATCGTATCAATCTCATCAGTTTGAAAGAGCATCGAAGGCGTTAAGTACAGCGCATCCTGTATGCCTTCGCCGCTAGCAAAGCGTTCACCTAATGCATTGCCAAGTTTGGTCTGCAATAAAATTCGGTTATTGATCTTGCGCGGCCAGTCCTTACCTGACGCTGAATGGGCCAGACCGAGAAGGTAAAGATTGGTTCTGTTATTGCCGCTATCGCGCACCTTGCGTCCACCTAAAAACGCCTGAAGCGCTAATGCTCCTGCAAACGCCATCACAGGATTGGGGTAAGGTGCAGTCGCAAGGCAGTAATCCATCACCTCACTGACAAACCCCGGCACGCGCAACATCTCCAAAGGGATCGGCCCGGGGTCTTGGATCTCTGACTTTGCCTCGGCTGGTTCGCCAGCTAATACGATTGTCTGACCGTTATTCGAATTCTCTTTCAGTGGTGCGGCTGACATTTGAACAATGGCCGAGATGTCCGGATTATTCGAATCATCTGGTAGAGAATTCGAACAATTTAAACCAAAGCCAAGCTCTCCAAGAGAACGTGCCGCTTGTTCAAAATCTCCGCCATGACTAAGTATCGCATAGACCGCAAAGGGCGAGTATCCGCGACCCGGTTCAAAAGGCGTGGCATTTGATGAGAACACATAGAACACATTCTCCTTTAGCGTCGCTGATGTACCCGATTGTTTGCCGGGTCTTCGCCAATATTCGTTTTCTCCGCCTTTAGTGCGCACCCATCCGTGCTCTTCGAGCACAGTTCGCACATCGCCTCGCTTATTAAAATCATCTCCGGGCCTGTTCAAATGTGCAGGTTGAGATTCGCATGGTCTGGCTGATGTTTGATTGTTCGCATGACTATTCAACACAGGTGGCAGATATTCATTCAGATCCCAAGCGGCCTGAAGTAGTGCGTCGCGTTCTGCTTCTGTGATCACTGGTAAATCGCACAGATCACCTTGTGCCAGTTCGTAATCTTGCGTTGGATAGCACAAAAACAAACCGCCTTCGCCGCGTGTTTCGATGAGTGTTAGGATTTCGCCGGTTGATTGATCTAATCGCTGGGCGAGTTTCATATTGCCGCTGATGCTCGTTTGGCATCGGTAAATGACATGCCAGCCTCCGGAAGGTGTGCCTTGAATCACAAGGCGGTTTAGGAGTTCTGGTGATATTTGCTTCGCCCAGGCATCGAACAATTCACCCTGCGCATCAAAGTCTAAAATCTCCAAGTGATTCGAAACTTTTCCGCAGATGATGCAGACAGCATCCGGATGGTTCGCAGACCATGCGGACAATTCAGCCTCTGTGGGAAGCCGCTTTTGATACTGCTTCCACCTGCCGCAGCTTGGGCGTTTCTCTATGCGCAGTGCAGGCAGGGCGCAGAGATCTACTGAGACGTACTGCTGCAGTGAATCAGCTGCCGTGATTTCTTCGATCACAATCGACCTACACCTATTCAAAACGGTATCTCATCATCAGGACATGGAAGACCCTCAACGAATTGATCAGAATATATGCCAGAACTTCCGGAGGCTGAGCCATCCATCCGTGGTGGCTTTTCACCCAATTTGTAACTCGTGATACGATCAAATTTTTCACCCGCGACCGATCGCACCGTAATAGCGTGCGTCTCAGCGATGCCGCCTGCATCGCAGATCGCAACAGCCTCTTCTGCTGAATCAGGCAATGGTTCAAGCGATCTATCCTGCCACCATGTTTGAAATTTCTGATGTGCGTAGCCATGATGTTCTGGGCAGACCCATTCACTCTTGTACTCATTGAATCCAATGCGGTAATCGATCCGCATCGTACGCGGGCTGTTTTCTGGTGCGCCGCGTTTCTGGTGAACACTGTAATACACCTCCTGCACCTCATAATCTGTTTCAGTGACTTGGCCAGAAAGAACACTTGCAGAATCCGCTTGCGCGTTGTGCTTGTTATCCGGCTCACGTTCAAACTCATAACCACACTCGGGGCAGTTGCTATATGCGGCGTGAATCAGCGCCCGGCAATTTGGGCATTCCTTCGCTGGCGCTTTGCCTGTACCTTTCGCTTTATCTGCCACTTTCAGATCATCAATTGGACCATGCCGCAGGATGTTACCGCCGTAATCAAGAATCAAGCAATCTTGCTTTGATGGGTGAATACGAAAGCCTCTGCCAACCATCTGATATAGCAGGCCGGGCGACTGCGTAGGACGCAATAAGACAACGCAATCAATTGTTGGTGCATCAAAGCCGGTAGTAAGCACGTTCACATTCACAAGGTATTTGAGCTTTTGCTCTTTAAATCCATCAAGTGTTTGCGAACGGTTAAAGGGAAGCGTATCGCCACATACAAATCCGCACGCATGCCCCATATTTTCGATCGTCTGTTGAATATGCTGGGCATGTTTAACGCCCGCAGCAAAGATCAGAACAGAGTGGCGATCTTGTGTAAGCTTGATGATCTCCGAGCAGGCCGATTGAACCAGCGACTCTTCATCCATTAACGCTTCAGTTTCTGATTGAATAAATTCGCCGCCCCGGATATGCAGCTTCGAGGTATCAACCTTGCGCTGGCCTGCTTTCGATTTTAACGGGCAGAGGTAACCTTGAACGATCAACTCGCGAACACCCACTTCGTAACAGATGTGATGCAGCAAACTTTCGGGATCAGAGTTACAGATGAGTCCCTGCTTCATGCGGTACGGCGTTGCGGTTAAGCCGATCAGGCGCACCTGCGGATTGATCTTCTGCATGCCATTGAGGAAGCTCTGATACATCCCCTCGCCATCTGGCGGCAACATGTGGCATTCATCAATTAGAATCAGGTCAAAATGACCAAGCTCGGTTGCACGCTTATATACCGACTGAATCCCGGCGACGATGATGGGGTACTCTGTATCGCGGCTGCCCAATCCCGCAGAGTACACGCCGATTCTGTGCCACAGATCCGGTGCCATAATGTGTAGCTTATTAACAGCTTGTTCGAGCAGTTCTTTGACGTGCGCCAATATCAATACCCGGCCATCCCACTTCTGCACCACATCCCTGCAGATACTTGCAATCACTGGCGTTTTGCCTGCAGCTGTTGGCAGCACCAGACACGGATTGTCATCACGTAAGCGCAGGTGCTCATAGACCGCACGCACCGCTTCCTGCTGATAGGGCCGGAGTACCATGGGCGGCTTGGTTTTTAACGTTGATTGATCTAAAACCTGAATCATATTGGAGCCGGTGGGAGTCGAACCCACGTTCCATGACCGTACCGCGTGCGGTTCTTGGTCATGGCTCTACCCGTCGGCCCCAACGTGAGCGATCAGCTCACGTCTAATATTTGATTAGCATCTCTGCTAATCATTCATCATTTGCGTTAGCGTTTCCATGGGGGTGGGTCGCTGTTTGTCGATTCTTCCGTTGCATTCGTTTCTTGTGATGGAATTGCCGTATAACCTTTGATTTCGTTATCAATTTCACTGGTTTCAGGGCGTGTCTTACAGCGAACCGTGATCTGCATTGGCAGATTGTGCAGTTCAACAGAATCCTTTGGTTCCAGTACGCTGACCGCCCGGCAGATCGCAGACAGGTTCCCGCGTGCAATCTTCTGCGTTAGTTCATTGGGATGATTGATACACAGCCTGTCCCACACCTTGCGGTTCTGGTACTCGCCTTCAATGACCGTCAGCTCCAGCTCCAGATAACTGCCATCACCGCGTTTGGTGGGTTTCATCTCACTGGAAGTAATCGCAGCGATGTATTTGCCAGCAGGAATCGCTTCAAAGACATGATTCGGCTCAACTTCACTTGCATTAAACCCGTTTAAGTTAGCCATTGCGTTGCTCCTTTTGATTGTTCGTTTGAATCAATGCATTCATGATCGCCTGCCACGACAGTGGCAACTCCGCGGGTAAGCCGTAACGATTCTTTGCCACACATGATGGGCTACCTACACACCTAAGTATTCTGTCCCCACCCTCCTTACCTAATCCCGAGGCCAGAGTGCGTGTGCGATTAAATCCTGCATCTTCGGTGCGCGTAATCACTTTACGCGTGGCGAACAGTACCGCATCAGCCCATTCGGTCACCACCGCATTGGCATGCTTGTGTAATCGCGGCGAGAACCGGTCGTAAGCGCCAACTTCCGGATCTGAAAATGTTTCGACTTTGGCGTGGGCTAAAAGGATCGTGCACATGCCGCGTTTGGTTCGCAGTTCATCCAGCCCATTGAGGATTCTGCGCCAATGGGTTAACGCATGGATGTAACCACGCGCATAGCCGCCATCGACTTTTTCGATACTGCTTGTGCCATACTCTTTGCAGAGCTGATCCCACACTAAACGTTCGAGCCAGTCGAGTGAATCGATCACGACGGTCTGGAATTGATGCTCTTCATTAATCAGTACATCAATCGCATCAATAACCGCTTCACAATTTTTAGCCAGCGGAAAGCTTGAGCAATCGATTTCACCTAACCCGTCTTCTGTCGGGATGAATATGGCGTCAGGTGCATGCGAAGCTAACGTCGATTTACCAATCCCTTCTGTGCCGTAGATCAACATCCGTGGCGGCATCTGCTTCTTGCCAATATGAATCTGCTTGAGTAATGACATTCATACGCTCCTGTTATCTAACGTGAATATTGATGGTGGATTCACGAATTGATTTGTATTTTGAATCTGTATTAAGACCTGAATGCGCGTCAGGCATTTACAAGTCAAAAATTCCGGGGGGCTGTTGCGAGATAACGCAGCTCTTCATAGCCGGTGGGCCAGTGGTTGATGGCCTGGCATGCAATGAGCCTACGGATCGCAGCTTCGTTTTCGCGCTGCGTGATCGCGAGCAAAGGCTCACTGACGCGCCAGACGCCGCAGCGATAAGGTTCTTTCTTTTCAACCGCAACGATATGAACCGGAATGTTCTCAGGATCTTCTTTAACTGCGGTAGCGAAGATGGCCCGGTAGAAAGCAAGCTGGTAAGCGTAGTGGTATCGTTTGGCATCCGCCTCAAACCACAACAAATCATCGCAGGTTTTTAGATCCACAATCCCCTTATGTGGATGCGTCCAGTCGATGCGCACCTGACAAGGAATATCACAGTAAGACTGACGCAGAACACCTTCTGCTCTGCCATACAGCAAGAGATCAACCGCTTTGTCGTTCATCGCAACACCACTGGCCATGTTTTCAACGAGATCAGCTTGCTCATGCGATAGAACAGGTTTGCCTTGCTCTATCCTCCACTGCACAAAAGCTTTGGTTTGTGTGCCATAAGGCTTACCAGTTTTCTCATTGATCGGTCCGCCCATCGCAAATGACGATTCATAAGCATCGCGACCTTCCAAGATGCGGCTATGCGCAGCCCGACCAATCAGATACGCAGGTGAATCCTTGTCCTCAATCAGGCCTTTATGTTTTTTGCGGTAAAGCCAGGGGCATTTCATAAAATCCATAAGCTGGTGGCTACTGAGATACTCATTTGCTTTTGCGTGGTAATCACCCGCGGGTTCTGCCTGCAGGACAGAGAGATCGATATCCAACTTTTGGTTATTCATCGCGCACCTCTCTCATAAAGAAACAATTTCCCTTCACCCTCTATATCTGCGTCAAAACGAAATTTGTTGCGCTGTTTTTGGAAAACCACTAGGCCCGCACGTATTAACCGCTCGCGCAATCGAACAATAATCCGGTACATCGAACTGCGATGAATACCGAACAGTTCAGCGACATCAGAAATGCTGTAATGTGTTAAAAGCGAAACGATCTTCCGTTCGCGCTCCGGTAATTTGGCTAGTACCACCTGTAAGTCCAACCTCAGATCTATTCTGTCCTGCTCGCTAAATTCACCCTGCTTAGGATCGTTACAGATCGGATCAAAGAAAGGGGATATATCATCGAAGTTAGCGATTAACGAAGCATACTTACCTCGATTGATCAGCTTTCTCTTCTGGTGCAGGACATACCGGCCAAGAGCACGATCGATAAACGTTTTCTGGTTCGCCTTCGCCGGATCAAACCGCTTCATCGCGGCAAGTAAACCCACCGCCAATTCCTGTGAAAGCTCTTCCCGCTCTCGCCACGACAATTGCAATTGCTCTTGCAGTTGCCTGGCGTGGTATGCAATCCGCTTTCGGCCAAACGCATCAATGCATGAACCATCGCTCGTATCCATCAGCAACTCTCCGCATGGAAGTATTAATCCGCAGCCCACAAAAGGCCGCTCTAACCTCTATGAGAGTTACAGCAATCCGCGTTATTAATTTTCAAGCATTTCTTAAGACGTGATTTTTTATATACTTACAATCGAAAATATTTTTGTTACAGTTACAGCTATTTGGTCAAACTGTAACAGTTACAGTTCAAGGAGCTTGTTATTGCTTCCTTTTGGCCTGATATTTCATCACACTTTCAATTGATCCCGCCGCCTCCCAGAGTACCTTTAATACCTTTGCTCTTGGGTCATTCAGGCATCTGCTCACCTCTGTTTTGTGGCTTCCCAATAGCACCGCAAGTTCCTTGAGTTTAGGACGTGGCAAAAGCGTAGGCTCAAGTCCTTGATCCTGTAGATAGTACGCATAATCACGCGCAGCAATCAGATGCGCTTCCAGCAGCTTTTCGAGTTTCTCGATACTCGCAGCACGCGTGGCCCGCATTGGAAACGGTTTTTGAATATTGGTTCGACCGGGACGATCAACACCAACTAACTGCTTAAATGTTTCCAGATATGATTGCCAGACCCTTGTTTCTTGCAACGCCTGCTGCTTCGATTCTACAACTGCTTCAAGCGGTACCAGCAGCATTCGCTTACTGCTTGCAATCTCCTCAATCTCATCTGTCCAGCGCATGCGCGTTGGCGTCAGGATCAGTATGCCTGAAGAGTTATGCTTAACCGTCAACAAGAGAAGCTTTTCACGCAAAATCACGTGGCTTGTACACAGCAGCAGATACACCGGATATTTCGCGGTTGTCTTGAATTCTAAAGATCCGACTCGGATAACATGCATACGATCTTGAATCTTTGACTTAGATGTGCGCAATTGGCTTAACCCGCGGCACAGTAATTTCCTCAGCTTATACAAGTCTAGCTTATGAAAAATGATATCCTGCTGCGTTAACTCAATGCGATTTTTTCGATCATCCGGATCAATCGCAACCAGCTTATCAGATGGATACCGGACAATCTTCATTCTTTCACGGTGCGGCTTAGGATTGGGATATGAGGCCGCAAGACAACTGGTCGGCAAAATCAATTGCCTGACAAGTTCCCAGTCATCGCCGCCAACATCAACCCATTCCTTGTAAACCGCGATTCGGCGTGACCTGCTCTCACATAGTTGCCAAAACGCCTTCATCTGTAGCCTTGAATGCGGTTATCCTGCAATTCGCTAATAACTTCTCAGACTGGAATCAAGATGAGCAGCAACATAACGCTTGAGATTCCTACAGCCGCGATATCAACCCATTTTCGGGGCTTCCGGGGGTTCCGGGGCTGGTCAACGAGGAAGTTGTTTCGCAAAACGCACCTAAAAACCCCCGCTTCTTGAGCCACGAACTTATCACGCAATAATCAGATGCCCGATCAAAGATGACGGTACCGGGCGGTCTGATTGTTACATGTCTTATTTGCTGATCTAAAAATTTGATACGAAACTTCGCTCGCACAAGTTTGATTTGGCTGGAATCATCGAACAAGTTTCGGCTATCCTCATCAATCGCAGCAAACACATCATCTGCCCGGCGTACCTCGACATCTTGCTGCCAGCTCCGATGACGTATAAGCAGTTCACAAAGGGAAATTGATTCAATTTCTTCAATATCACAGCTCACCAGAGACAACCGATTCAAATCAATCAGAGGCGATAGGGAATATTTACTTTTCCTCTGCTGGATATCGAAGAATGACCCATCACCAAATAAACAGAACCCCAGACACTTGCAGTAATTGATTCGTTCATTTTTCGTTGAGGCGTTGACAGCAAGCTCGCCCGTATCCGCGTTATAGATAACCGAATCGTAGTACTCCGGTCTGTATACAACCTGCCCTACAGAGCCATCATTTTGTACTGTCCCTGATCGCCTCATAAATGCCCCATGGCGAATCATTAGCCAGAACCCGTTATGTTTTGTCAGCGGCAATACACGCATCCCGCAACCTGTACGCGTATAGGCATATGTGTAATTCAGCGTTGCTTCTAGCTTTGAGAGTATTTGATCGTTCGGATATGTGAAATCAGGGATGGTTGTCTGCCTTGGATAATACGAAACGAATTTCATCGACTTGATGCGATGTTTTTCAGCGTACGCTTGCAGCAAGATCGATGGATTCTCTATCCATACCCGTATCGCAATATCTTCAGGTGCCGATTGATAGACCCCTAGATCGATACCCGCATCGATCGCTAACTCAACAATCTGTTGGCAGCTGGCATCATCTGATAATTGACTGACGTAATACAGTCCCTCGACCATCCGACTTGGCGCATCAGGACCGAGCGTTATAAGTATCTGCATTGATTGGCGGTAGTTGGTTACATCCGGGTGCCGTGGCCAGTTCATCCCGCGTTCACCAACCAGATAATGTCTGTATGGTGATAAAAACCGCAACAACAACTGCGGATCGATTCGCACAATGACTGCGATATCGCAAAAACGATTTAGGCACAGCGAACGTACCACAACACAGACCTCTAAGTAAAAAGCACTACAAAAACCACATTTGAAATCACAATTTTAATGCAACACACACAAATCGCGAAGATTATTTCATGTCGGGTTATCTACCGACGAACAAAACAATAGCAACACTTTTTATCCCCCCTGTTTTATGCAACAATACGTTATCATCAATAACGAGATAATTTATGATGCAGCAAATTTCCAAAACAAAAACCCCGCCGCTCTGATCAACGCAATATCACAGAGCGGCAAGGGTGGGGATATCACAGCAATCACTGATTCAATATCAACTTATGAATCGTCTCATGAACCGTTTATGAATCTGAATCTGAATCGTCCCGCCCCACCAACCACATCAATGAATCGCCCCACTTAAACCGCCCCATCTTGGAATGCTGGCACACAGGCTTCGTTTTAGTATCTACACCTGATCCACCATTTGATCCCACTGCCCCACCACACGAATAATCAAATGTTTAACCTGATCTTCATTCGCCCGATCAAGATACAACTCAATATACTCCGGCAGCTTTGGCAATTCGTCCAACGGTGGTAAATCGCCCCCAATCAAATCCAGAAGAAACAACATCTTCAGCACTGAAACCGTCGGCGCGGGCGGCGGCGTAATCAGCGGCATGTCTGTTTCCAACTCCGCCCCCGACTTCTGCATGCTCAACTTCGCATCAAAATTGCGAAACGGATTCCCGAACTTCTCACATGGAATCACAAACTCATGATCGCATACAGGGCAATTCAACATATGTAACATCGCAAGTTCTCCTGCCCCCCGCCCCCGGAAGTTCTGACATTGGCGTACCCAAATGATTTGGTATTGCCGGGTATTCCCAGGTCGCGAGCGGCGCATAAAAAGGGGTGCCGTTTGCGTGTCTCACAGAGAGGCCTACCACAGCCCGCAAAAGAAACACAACAAGACAGCACCCTTTCCGGGTGCGTAATTCTTGTGCGTTCTTTTGCTCGAAAGTGGTAGTTTCTCTGTGAACGCAGCAAGTTCTACGCTGAACTTACTTTTTCAGTTGTCGGCAGCTATCAAATACCAGTCGTAAGGACAAATCCTTGACACCTGTCATTCGTAGCTCCAAACCACATTATCGCATTTTTTGGCCAAATACGAAAGCGAATCAATACCTAATAACAGGTTCTCAACCTATTAGCTTTGAAAAAAAATCTCACTAAATCACCAAAAAGTGCGCGACAAATTTCGTTTTGACGCAGATATAGAGGGTGTAGGGGGAGTGGGGGGACAATGTTTTTCTGATTCATATTTCGCCATGACAAACCTGATGAGGTCATCCGAATGCAGGACACCTATCCCATTGCCCACACATCTATGTTGAATGTAAAAGATGTCGCGCGTCGATTGCAATGCTCACCGCGAACCGTTTACCGCTTATGCGATGCAGGACTAATGCCTAAGCCTATCAAGCTCGGGCAACTCATACGCTGGAACGCGGATACCATCGAGCAATGGATCGCCCAAGGCTGCCCCAAACAGCCAACATCTAAAAATTAAGAATAAGATCGTTTTACGTAAATCGAAACATCAATCCTGCACACATCTATCTGTTTGCCCACATCCACAAAACCACTTGATTTAAGGCGTCAAATACCGCCCACTGTGATGTACTGATTCATGTATATCTCCCAGTAAGCCAACTTCGGGGGGGATCCGGGGGAGGAGCAGTGCCTATGGCCAACGTCTACAAGAAATCTTACACGCAGCCGTTACCCAAACACTGTGAGATCATCGAACAGGATGGCAAGCCCGTTGCCAAATGGATCGACCGTCGCGGCCACACGCGCTACGAACCAGTCACCATTGGGCGTAATGGCCAATACAAACTGCTTCGCCACAGTCCAACGTGGTACGCCCGCTACAACGATGCTGATGGCATTGAACGTATCAAGTCAACTGGTTGTAAAGATGAGCAATCCGCAAGGCATGTACTGGCTGAACTACTTAAACGCGTTGAGCACGTGAAATCCGGCATCTTCACGCCCGAACAGCATCGCCAATCGATCTATGCAGATCAGACGATCCAAGATCACATCACCGCATACCTGCAACACCTGAAAATCAAAACCGTACGCGGTAAAAGCATCTCAAAGCAACACCAACGTAACCGCAAACAGCAACTTGAACGCATCACATCTGCTTGCCACTTCAAACGTCTTCAAGACATCAACCGTGAAGCCATGGAACGCTGGATGGGCAATCAAGATTCAGCGCATATAGGTAGCAGCACGATCAACCACTACCGCGCAGCGATTGTAGCCTTCTGCAACTGGTGCGTCGATACTGGTAGGCTCAGCGTGAACCCGCTTAACCGCTTGCACAAAGCAGATGAATACAACGATAAGCGGCGAATACGTCGCGCACTAACTGAAGATGAAATCTACCGCTTACTTCGAACCGCAGAAATCAGACCCATTGCTGAGTTTGGCCGCGAAAGCGTGATCAAAGACAAAACCAAGCCCAAAAGCAGAAGCAATTGGACGAAAGCTGAACTGACGTGGGAGAATCTGGAAGAAGCTTATGAACGCGGCATGGAGCATCTCTGCGATGGTAGAAGGCGTCAAGCCAAGAAACTCGCCTTCCTCGGTAAAGAACGTTCACTCATCTATCGCACGCTGATCTACACAGGCCTTCGCAAGAGTGAACTTGCCAGTATTACGCTCGGGCAAGTCTATCTGGATGAGCGTACACCGCATCTTGAGCTTCTTGCTAAAGACGAGAAAGCAGGACGCGGCGCGATGATACCACTACGAGCAGATCTTGCCCAGCACCTAAGGTCATACATTCAAATGCTTCACAAAAAGCACCGCACATTACATCTGCCTCACAACACACCGCTCTTTAAAATCACCCAAGACATGATCCGCGTATTTGGCCGCGATCTTACAGCAGCCAGCATCCCCAAGTACGACGAGCGAGGCCGCGTCGTAGACATCCACGCCCTTCGCCACACCTTCGGCACCCATCTCGCCAAAGCAGGCGTCGCGCCCCGCACCGCGATGGCAGCCATGCGCCACAGCAGTATTGAACTGACGATGAACGTCTATACCGACCCGGCACTACTCGATGTCGCGAGTGCGGTAGAAGCATTACCTGCTTTAAACTCGCCGGTAATGGACATTTTTCGATTAAACAACAAAAACGCCAGCTAGTATCCCAAACAAAATTGCTTATTTTTGCCGTACAGGCAATAGCGATTTCTAAATACAAACAAAATGTGCCATGGTTGATAATTCAAGGTGAATTTCCTTTATCATGCACACACAGTAACAATATGTAAAAATAATGGCATTGAATCTGATTGCCTAAATCTCAATCATGAAGCGATCATAGTTCTCACAGGATAATCCAATTGACGGAACGATTAAACATCCCGATAGTAGATTTATTTGCAGGCCCCGGTGGCCTAGGTGAAGGTTTTAGCGCATATCGTAATAGCGAGGGCGGCAATCCATTTAATATTGCAATATCAATCGAAAAAGATGAACGAGCTCATATGACATTGCAGCTTCGTAGCTTTTTTAGACAATTTGGGAATTCAGTACCAAACGATTATTACAACATCCTTAGCGATACAAGCCGCTTATTACCTGAGCGTTTAAAAGAACTATACAACACATTTAGTAAAGAAGCCGAACAAGCTTCTTCAGAAACATGGCAAGCAGAACTGGGCGAAGAAAAGCACAACAATGTTAGAAAACGTATTGCAGCATCAATTGGAGAAAGAAAACCTTGGGTATTAATTGGTGGACCACCATGCCAAGCATATTCATTAGTAGGACGATCCAGAAACAAAGGAAATCAAAGTTATAAACCCGATGACGATAAAAGGCAGTATCTATATGTCGAATATCTGCACGTTATTGCCGAACATCAACCAGCAATCTTTGTCATGGAAAATGTCAAAGGTCTGCTTTCGGCGACGGTTAAAAACAAGAGAATGTTCGAACGCATAGTAGCTGATTTAAAAAATCCAACAGATGCGTTAAAGCGAGAAAAAAGAGTCGTTCGACCCGCACCAAGTACAAAGAATGAATCTAAATATGAAATATTTTCATTAACACAAAAAGGAAATTACAGGGTTGAAAATTTCCAAGATTATGTAGTCAAAATGGAAGACTATGGTATCCCACAGGCTAGACATAGGGTTATCATTTTAGGCGTACGTAAAGATCTTCTTGGACATATAACTCCCAATAAACTTACTCCACAAAAACAAATCAATACCAAAAGTATCTTGCAGGGACTGCCTAAATTACGCTCTGGACTGTCTAAAGAAGTAGATTCCGGCACTAACTGGTATCAACACATAAAAGAAATCCAAAACCGCAAATGGTTTTCTGATTTACTTAACAGCTCAGACGAAAATCTTGCATGTAAGCTGAAAACAACACTCGAGAAAATCACCATTCCCAAGCATGACCGAGGTGGTGAATTTGTAGAATATAACTTGTCAATTGGTCACAACAAAGATTGGTTTTTAGATGATCGTCTAGAAGGCGCATGGAATCATACAACACGTGGGCACATTGTAAAAGATATCTATCGATATCTTTTTGTGTCCAGTTTTGGTGCGGCACACAAACGCTCGCCCGTCTTAGCCGACTTTCCTAAGTATCTATTGCCAAACCATGACAACGTAAAAAGTGCGCTTAACGGCAGTCTTTTTGCCGACCGTTTTCGTGTTCAGTTAGGCAACCGCCCATCAACTACAATTACTAGCCATATATCAAAAGATGGGCACTACTATATACACCACGACCCTGCTCAATGCCGAAGCTTGACTGTTCGCGAAGCAGCCAGGCTACAAACGTTCCCGGACAATTATTTTTTCTGTGGACCTCGAACATCACAATATGGGCAAGTAGGCAATGCTGTACCTCCACTGCTTGCTAACCAAATTGCTGATATTGTTTTTCAGTTACTTAATGATACTGGAATTCTGAATTAAACAATGACAGATCGCATTAGCCCCGAACACCGAAGCTGGAACATGTCAAGGATTCGTTCCAAAAACACAAAGCCTGAGCTTATTGTACGTTCTTTACTATACAAAATGGGGTATCGATTCAGGCTTCATCGCAAAGATTTACCTGGGAAACCTGACATTGTCTTACCCAAATACAAGACTGTGATTTTCGTTCATGGTTGTTATTGGCATAGACATGCCGACTGCAAACTAGCTTATAAACCCAAATCTCATATTCATTTTTGGCAAAATAAATTTAGCAAAACTATTAAAAGAGACAGGCTGCGAACCAAACAGATCCAAGATTTGGGTTGGCGAGTAATCATCATCTGGGAATGCGAAACCGCTAACACAGAAATACTAACTAATAAAATTAGGGGCTGTCATAGATAACTCATTTGAGTTATAAGGGACAGCATGAGGAAAAGTCGGCTGAGCAGGCAGAAGCAGGATCGTCTGATCGAGCATTTTGTGGCGGGCACGACAGCGCGATGTGCGGCAGATTTAATTGGCGTGAATCGCAATACGGCAGCGTTTTACTATCGCCGTTTGCGTGGGATCATCACCGACGCGACTGAAGATGAAGATTTGCTTTCGGGTGAAATCGAAGTTGATGAGAGTTACTTCGGCGGCAGACGCATAGGCAAACGCGGCCGAGGTGCTGCAGGTAAGATACCGGTGTTTGGTATTTTAAAGCGTAAAAACAAGGTATTTACGAAGATGATCCCGAATGCTCAAGCGAAGACGCTGATGCCGATCATGCAAAGCAAGATCAAACCCGACAGCATCGTGTACAGCGATTCGCTTTCGTCTTACGATATGTTAGATGTTTCAGAATTCAAACACTACCGAATAAACCACAGTGAATTATTTGCTGACAGTAAGAATCACATTAACGGGATTGAGAATTTTTGGAACTAGGCTAAGCGTCACATGCGTAAGTTCAACGGCATCCCGAAGGAGCTTTTCCACCTGTTCCTGAAGGAGTATGAGTGGCGATTCAACAACCCGAAGCCAACTGAGAAGTTAATCCAGCTACGGCAATGGGTTAGAGAAAATTTAACCTAGTTATCTATGACAGCCCCTAAAATTATTACAACACTCGTTTAGATTCTTTATATTATTTCACTGGTAATTAAGTTTTTATCAACTATGTTATTATGATTTTCAAAGCCTACATCTCATCTTAGCAAAAATAATTCTAACAACGTTTTTAACTACAAAGAATCAATTAATCTTCGAAGATTGACGAATACCATATTGACGGGCAAATTCATCATATACTTCTTTTTCTCTCTTATTTACTAGAACAGTCATCATACTGCGAGCTCTAGTAAGACCACAATAGTGTAAAAGTTGGAAATAACTATCATTTAAATCTTGAATATCAATTACAACAACAGCACGTCGTTCCAATCCTTTGTACGAATGAATGGTAGAATAATCGATATACTTTTTGCTCTGTAATTCTGACTTCTGATTGAGATTTCGTATTTTAATTTTGTAAATACGATCCATGTTAGCAAGTGATGATTTTTCTAATTTTCTAGGCCCTAAAATAATAATATCTTTCACTTCAATGTGATTTTTTATATATTTACTAATAATTTTCTCAATTTTATCCTGCCAGTCTAAGTCGTCTACAAATTCTACATCGCAATTCTGTCCTTCTACAGCCTTGTTTGTGGAAACATCTAATCCCGAAACAATGGATGCCGCTACTGCAATTTGTTTTGTGTTGCGACAATTTACTGATAGCTCATATTTAACAAAACCTGTATCATTTAACTCTTCTAGAATATCATCATTGCTCTGAGAATATATATTCTGCAAAGGGTCCATAAATATATGGCATTCCCCAGAATTTATGCCTTTTCTTAGTGTTAGATCCAACGCATCAAAGTAACTTTCTGTCAACAAATCTTGGGCTTCGTCTATTATCAAACAATCAAATATATAGCTTTCATCTAACTGTGTTAATGCATCCATATAAAGCCGTGGCAACTGTTCTGAAAAATATTTTTCATCTCCACAATTAACTAAGTGATGCCCTAAATTAGAATTCTTTACCACGGACATAAACCATGAATGTAATGAAATTGCAGTTAAATTATCAATGTCTTTTGCAGTATTATTTAAATGATCACCAAGTAATTTATTGTAACATACATACAGCGTTTTTTTTCCACTTTCCGCTAGCCGGATAGCTTTATCCATAGCTAATATAGTTTTACCTGTTCCAGCGGATCCAGAAACCAAAGTTCTCGAATTATTATCAATCCTTGTCAACACATCTATTTGTTCTTCTGTCAGCTCTACTTGTTCAGATTCAACTTGACACAACATACTATCTAATGTTCTGGCTGACCTTATGTCCGGCCTCAATGCTCTGCGGATCTCATCTATCTGTTTTGCAGTAAGATTAACAGGGTTTGCATTATACTTTTTCTGATATTGATGACGCCAATAGTCGATAATCTGTTTCAAATAAACATCTAATGAAGATTGTTTGTTACGAATATCCCATAAGACCTGCTGTTCAATCTCGATACAATCACTAATAAACTTATCATCTGGCATCATCACGCCATAACCTACAATAGCTTGACTAGAGCAATGCTGATTCACAATTTCTCTAACAGCAAACATTGCTGATTTTGCTTGCTCAAATGGCCCTTCTGATTTAACAAAATTAGTCCCATTGCGGTTCGTAAATATCCACTCCCCGTTTACAAAATTAATTCTTCCACCTTTTACTTCAAGTACAAGAATTGCATAAGGGCTTATCACGACAAAATCGCATTCTCCCCATATTTTTGTACTATGATTTTTCAACCCAAGAGAATGCAGTACGATATAATTGTCTGGTAGCTCTCGTCGAAATCTTGTAAAAAGCATACGCTCTGCACGACTTACAGTTTCGCTTTTAACCTCTCTTGGAACCATATAAGCCATTATCAATTGCTCCGTATAGTTAATTATTTAAGCAAATCAGCAAAATAACCTTGTACTTCTTCTGATATTCCTGAACTTTTACCCGTTAGCATTACTCTGTCTAATTCACGATTGTATTTTTCACACGATGTTTCTGATGCAAGCATACAGTTATGGCAAGCTGCACCATTTAATCTGTCTCCGCGCACTTGCGGATCAGTTTCTGAACATACGGGGTCGTTTCCACACCACATTGCATCTTCAATTGCATCCTGTATAAGATTGCCAACAGTAATTGAATCTGCTAAATCAACCAATCCACCTAGACTACCATCCGAATCTGGTGACGCAGTATAAATCAATACACCAGCCATAGATTCATCCGGTGGAGCATCTGGATTAGAGACATATAATCGCTCTCTCAAGCTAGCTGATGAATATCCACAATCTAATGAAATTCTTCGTATTAATGCATGTGAAAAAGAATGTACTAATAGTAACCTAGGTGTTATCGGGTAGGATTGTTCGGCTCCCCGTTCTGAACATTGTTGAGCAAATATATGATTTATTTCAGCAGCCCTATCAACTACTTTTTGTTTGGATTCCCAATCAATTACTGCTGATTCAGTAAAACGAAAAAATATTCCCTCGCCTCGTACTTCAATAGCCGGATACCAAGATGTGTTTTGTGTTGAAATGGGAGTTATCAATCCTTGCTGAACAGCTAGAGGAATCTGTTCAACCGGTACTGAAATTGGATTTATTCTACAGAAACCACAATAAGCACGTACTTCACGCAAACGCTTCACAGCACCAACTAAATCAATATATTCTAAGTATGGCTGTTGGAGCTGCATGACTTTATTTTCAAAATCCGGCAATACACCAGCAATAGAATCGGCTTTGTTATCAATACTTAATGCTAAATATTCCTGATGGCGTGCATTCGATTCAGATATCGGAGCATTTAGATTATCTAAATCTAGACGGCTTTTCATCCATTTAATTGCCATTGTGTGATCAATATTTATTCCTTGAGTATCAATAAAACCTTGCAACATAGGTTCCCAAGCGGACTCAGGCGCATTTTTTAACAACGCCCAATGCTTTTCTAATATTTTAGATATGGCATCTGAAGCGGGTGGTATTGATAACATCGAAGCAGAAACGGGAAAATGAACATTTGATGCACCTCGCTGTAATGTTTCTCGTTGCGCATCACATTCTTCATTGTCACGATCATCTAGCCATGGACGAATGCCCCTACAGCGGAAACGAGCCATTGTATGGGGTTGAAAAATATCTCCTAAATTTTTAATTGCACCACAATTCTTGCATTGTACATACAGGTCACTTATTGCCGCACTTTGACCGTAAGAATGCATATACAAACATGGATTCTTACACTCTTCGAAATTATCGGAATGCGACCATTGAATCCATGGGAAATCATCGATATGACCATGTTTACATGCGGTAAGAAATCTGACTGGCACAGCGTGCGCATCGTTATGGCGACATTTTTCGTTTGCACATGACACCTGTCCATCTGGTTCTTCTGTAAATGGATTGCCAACCTTTCCAAGTCGGTTACATCCAGTGCACTGTAACCATTCAGGGAATCTTTTTACAGGTATCGTTACAGAACGCTGAACCCTCGTTCCATATGTTTCAATTTGCCGGTCATTCGGTACAGGCATAGAGTAAAATTCATCAACACCAAGTAAATGACTTAATCTCGGTTCCCGGACTGTCATTGATTCGCGGCTTGCATGCGGGATGCGATCCCATTGCATTTGCATAAACGGTATCCCCATCGGCATAAAGGAACCTTTAGGCGTATCAACAATTGAACCTATACCGTACGTAAATACTGATTGTGAGCGTCTTGCTTTTCCAACAGTTGGTACTGGGCACATTTTATTAACTCCAATTCGTTAAACTACCAAATAGAATAAAACACGGTCGGTTCAACTTCTCGCATTGAATTTGGTGTTCGCCAAACTTTTGAATCTTCGAATTGATCCTCTGCACTACGCATTAAGTATGGATTATTGGGTTTATTACGACGGTCAAAAGTTGCCCAGTATTCAAGCTTACGATTTGATTTGTTGATTAAATCTGCTATATGCGTCCAGTCATTAATTATTTGATTAAGTGAACTATATACTTCATTTTTGATTGTCTTATTCTGGCTAGAATTATTAGCTCGCTCAACAATCCAGTCTCGTATTTTTATTACATCGCAATCATTAGGATTAAAGTCCGCGGCATTGAAGCGACCTGACATATATGGTAACAAGTGGCGGACTAATGCTATGAATATAGCATGCAAAGCTTTATCTCTTGCTCGTGACGACCAAGGCGTAACGCTCGCAGCCTCAACTTGTTTATACAAAGTCTGATGATAGTTTTTAAAATGTTCAAAATGTGATATATCACGGGGCCTCGAGGCGTTAAGACAAGAAACTACGAGCCCTGGTAAACCACGTCCAATTCTTGATGTTGCTTGGATATATTCTGAAGTCATTTTAGGTTGGCCATTTACAACCATGGCTCCCAATCGTGGGATATCTACACCAACTGAAATCATATTACTAGCTAATACAATATCTATAGGCTCTCCTTCATAGGGATTACCGCCCAAACTAATTTCTAATTGATTTAGCGCGGCTGGAATATCTGCTGATGAAACATTACTTGTCAATTCAATTGGATTTTGTTCTAGCTCACGTTGATGATCACAATTTAAACGACGACAGTAGAATTTCACTGAGCGACGAACGTCATCTCGCATCATAACATTGGCTCCCCCCAGTTCTCTTAAACTATTAAAGTAAATAAGTTGCGTCCAATATGGATCGAGATCACTTTGTTCAAATTCATCTTTTTCAAGAAGACAATATACTGACGCTATCAAACTAGCACTAACAGCTTGAAGAGTGAATTTGGGGCTACGTCCCGATGACGCAATTGCACTATATATACGGTTTGGCTCATTTGCATCTTCTTCAGCAAAGAATGAGTGTCCTGAAGTAATACCTGCAGGCGGGAAAACAGCTACGTCTCGATTAAACAATGATTTTACCTGCTTTTTTGCCTGCCCAATGGTAGCTGTTGACCCAATAATTTTTGGTATTTTATATTTACGAGTTGAAAGTAAATCTATTGCTGCTTCATAAAGACCCATCATTGTTCCAAGCGGACCAGTAATAAGGTGCAGTTCATCCTGTATTATTAATTCTGGAGGCGGATTATCAGGCGTTCCAAACAATAAACTTAACTCCTCTTTACGAGGAAGTTGAGCCATTTTATCTACGGTACCAATGATCATTGAGGGGCGTACGCGATATATATCCTCATCAACAGTGTATATATTCAAAGGTTCATTTAATGACTGACAATCTTTATTTGAGCAATTAATCTCAATAGATGGAGTATCCTCGCAAACACGGTAATCAATTGGCCTTAAAGCTCTGCCGCAATATGGGCATTTCAACAAAAGCCTTGGCGTAGATGTAGGATTTTGCTCCTTAATTTCTTCTTGTAACTTTTTATTTGCGCTAAACTCACCATCTACTACCTTATTTGGAGTCGCAGCTTGTCCAACATAAAGCCCCAATGATATTGGCTCACTACCTAATAATTGTAGATTCTGTTTTCTCAGACTTTCAGCTTGGCAAATCATTTCCGCAGCACGTTGAAACTGCTGAACCGTTAACAAACGTAACGTATATCTCATGATAATATCTACATGAGCTCGCGTTCTTAACTTGGAGTTTGCTATACGTCGATAGAAAATAACAAAAGCACTTAGTGCTAAATATGCCTCAGTTTTCCCACCACCTGTGGGAAACCACAACAAATCCATAATTTCTCTATCTGGAATAGCATGCTCATTATCTTCTTCTACCACTATAGAACGTATTGTTAGTAACAAAAATGCTATCTGAAACGGCCTCCATATGAGCCTACGAGGTATTAGTTTCGTTTCTGGATTGCTGGCCACATTGTTCATAACCTCATTAGTAAATAAAAAGGCTTTAAATGCTTCATCATTACCTTCTAAAGTATCAATACCGGCATTGATTCTGTCCAATGCAATATGCGCACATTTTTGATTTTCAGAGAAAGCTTCATGGTGTATTTTGCTAATATTTTCACCAAATGTTTTTTCTAACCAATCCTCATACTTTCTTGCAAATATTCTTAATTGCTGAATAATTTGATCTTTATTTTCTATACATGACATAAACTCTGAATTCAACGGTGATTCTGATACTTCACTAAATAATTGTAATGTAGAATGTCCTTTTGGCGTAACCGATGAAATATGCTGCTTTGGCATCCAGTTAGTCCAAACACTGCTGACAAAACCATCTTCTGGCTCAGACCACTCAGCAGCCACAGCATGCCCCACCGCATACTCATTCTTTTTGCTATATAGCATTCGATTGATTAGCAACTCAATATCGTCACCTGATCTATCAGTTTTAAAATTAGGTAATATCGCTGATTTTTCTGATGGCAACGCTTGAATTTTTATCTGAGACTGAAAAATACAATTTACATCACGCTGCGTTTCTGGGTCTGCAGTTGCCTGATTTACAACACTAACAGTTACTACATTACCCAAATCAAATACTCTTGATTTGATATGCATTTCAAGTAAAGGTTCTTCTAATTCATCACCATTTACATCAGTAAAAGTAGACACAACCTTCGCTTTATTTACAGCCTCATTCTCAACCACCAATCGATAACAGAAAGGCTCACGAACCCAATCAAATGTAGCTACTTTTTGTTTATGCTCACCAGATGTTTTCTCAGAGGATTCCAAATCACAAGGATTAGTCCTTACATAGCGAGCACCGCTAATCATTATTTCATACTCTTGACAATCTTTTGCTATCGTATAAGTTACACCGAATGAAGACGGGCGAAAGAGGTTAAATATTGGCGCTGAATCCTTGTAATCGTTACCGTCCTCGGCATTCATGCATGCATCAGTATTACTATCATCTTCACTAGAATCCACAACACTATTTTTAGGCCATAAAATTCCGGTAAGATAATAGTCTGTTGGCCCTGCACTTAAAGGCACATCTTTGATTATTTCATTTTCTTCGATTGGACCAACTAGCAAACTATTCATTTGCTGAAAAACGCGATCTCTTGCTTTTTGTTTATTATTTTTTTTCTTCATATGCCCTCGATTACTTGCGTTTTGACCAAAATGTAGAAAAACTACCAAACCCATGTATCTGTACACCTAGCCAAAGATGACTTTGTTGCCATGGCTTAGGTATGTGAGAATCTAAGATATGTGTACTAGCAAAAGTTGATATAGCGTTCACTTTAAGATCATAAATTTTATAAGGCAACGTTTGCCGACTATTCTTCAATCGTAGAATATCCTTAGTTAATTGTTCTGTTGTTTGCCCCACCACCTTGCCACCGAATTCACTATCGCCTTGCAACACAATATTATATACAAAACAATTTTCTGTATCTGGCAGTTTAGTTCTTACAAGCTCAATATTACAACCTATTATTTTCTCATGGTTATGTAAAAGAAATTGCTGCAACTTTTTAACATTATCTGCATTACCTAAAACTTGCGTATCAACAAAACTTTCTTTATAAACATCAACCTCTTGACCTATTTCAAGAATATGATGATGCGACTTTTTATAATGCAATCGTCTATACCATCGCGAACGAGTTCGACGCTGAAAGTTATGCTTATAAAAATCATTTGTTTCCAAATTATCATCATTAAAATGTGTTACAGAAAACCTGGCACGACTTAATGCAACAAACTGAATTCTACTTTCTTCAAGTTCTGAAGAATTTTGAAATTTATTCGCAGTATTGTTAGCGAAATTTAACAATGTGACATTATCAAATTCCAGCCCTTTTACTTGATGTACAGTAGAAACAACTACTGGGCTATGATCAAAATTCTCATCATCAGGCAAACTGTCAGGCCAATTTATCCGCTCAGCCAAACGTTTAATCGAGATAGATCTACCTTCTTCATTTAAACGCGAAAACCTGAGTAACTTTTGCCATGTTGCATGCTTATCGATTTCGCCACCCAATAGTTGCTTAGCATAACATTCGACAATTCTAAAAAATTGCCTTTGGGTAAGAACATCACTTTCCAATGGATGCAGTAAGGCCGCAATCCATATTGGCAAATTTTTGGGAGGTGTACCAACATTAAATGTAAAGCCATTTATTTCTTGGTTATCTCGCAATTTTATTGCTGTGTTAATAATTTGAGAATTGCTTCTACATAATATTGCGGTGCTTGCTCCATTTGAATCTGGTAGCTGATGCAATATATTTCCATCATCTACATCCATATAATCAGCAAACATATCATCTAAGAGTGGAAGCGGACTCACATTGTTCGTTTCGCATTCATCAATACAATCTGATATTTCTTGAACAAATTTGGCAATCTTAGATGATGAACGATGATTTTTTTTTAATTTAAATATTTTTAACAAATCTTGGTAATAAGATTTCGCCCACTTAAATAGATCTGTAGAAGTAAGCCCGTTTTCATTTGATTCCCGGTACGCCCATTCATATATTGATTGATTAGGATCTGCTAAAAGTGTAAATCCACAGCTTTCAGGCTTACTTTTAGAGACAAGCATTTTAAGTAACTCTTTTACCAGTTCCGCTCGTATTCCAGATAAATCTTGTGCTTCGTCAACAATAATATGCCGTATGTTCTTAAACTGTTTGGCACATTGACTACTCAACAAGTCTGCACCGCTATCAGACATAACCTGTACTAATTCATATATATTCTTATCAAACCCATTACGAAGAAGATCGTTGGGGTCTTTACCCAAAAAGCGAAGAATTCGAAAACTCCATGAATCAAATGTTCTTACAGAGAGATACCGCAAATCTTCTATAATGTCGCTATCTGTGCTACCCAGCAATTGAATACGCTTAACCAAAGCTTTCACCGCAGCTCTAGAAAACGATAAAACTAAAATTTGGGATGGTTTTAATGAACAGTCCTTCAGCAGATGATTTAGTCGCCGGGCTACAATTTCGGTTTTACCTGTACCTGGACCTGCAAATATCATTGCCCTTGATGTTTCTGCTTGCTGAATAATAGCACGTTGTTCGCAAGTAATATCCATAGCGCCCTCGGTAAAGCCATGACACAACTAGTCAAAATGGTGTAATCATAATATTAATGTAACGGCAAGTATTGAGCAAAATCTCATAACTATAACTACCATAGCGTATCTATCAACCTACATAACGCAAAGCGTAAAGCCATCAAACCTACCAGCTGAACCGGTAGGTTTGATTTGCTTTTTACACTAGACCTAAATTATCACTCATGTTGACTTTTACGCTCTCCAACAGAATTGATAATGCAATACTTACAACAGAACTTAAGTAAACATTCAACTTGATAAGAAGTTCGAACACTTCTCTTTACGCTAGGCCAACAAATTTAGAGCTAAAACAGATGTTAGATGGTTGCAAGAAGACAAATTACATCTACGCAGACTCACACAAACAAGCATCATACACCACTCAAGAAAACATGATGCCTATATTTTGATTACTTGCCTTTAGGAGTATTTCCACGTCCTCCACCCGATGGCTTCCCTGTCGTACTTGGATAGTTTGGGTTGCCACTTGATTTACCAGTACTCTTACCACCGCCACCGCTTTTTCCACCAGAACTTTTTGCCATAATCCGATCCTTTCTTAGCATTACCATTTATAAATTAAACGATTATCATTTACTAACCACGAATAATTAATATAGCTTGCCCACTAGCAATATTCCATAAATTACTAGACTAAATATTATTTATATATCGTCATAACTATTTAGCGCATGAATCATTATTGAACACAAACAAAGCCGGATTAAAAATGCGAGCAAGCGTGCCTAGAAGCCATCCTAAAAACATTATGATTGCCTTGATCAATAAACAAATGTGAAATTTGGGACTACAAAATGGAGAGACAACCTCTAGATTATGACCCCAAATTACATTTCTAGAATTTTTGAGTTAGCTTCTAGCATCGTAGCTCCTTACTCAAACAGGTCTTTATATCCGGATCCACAACCGCAACCGATATAGATCTAGACTGATTTATATGCAATTTTAGAAGCATGAAGAATAAACATTTCCGTTTCCAGCGCTTGTACGAATGCTTGCAAGAGAAGCCCCAAAACTGGCCCCAAATTAGCAATGTGGGTACGAATCCTTGCACGTAACTCAGGCTGGGAGAGGCGTGTTTGTCATTGCCTGTCTCTCCAAGTCACAAAACATACTCTCCACCACTTTGCCCTAACTCTTGTAACGTCAAACAAATAAAAAACTACAGGCAACATGTGTCACCTGTAGTCGTATTCTGTCGTCCTCAGACTTTAAAGCGGGTGAAGAGGCTCGAACTCTCGACATTCAGCTTGGGAAGCTGACGCTCTACCAACTGAGCTACACCCGCAATACACTGCATTATAGCAAGCCATTTCATCAACGTACAACAAGCGAAATATACGGCTAAATATCTGCATTACCTTCGCCAGACCGATAGATAGTTGGCGATTGCCCAATTATGCGCATAAAAACTCTGTCCATATGTCCTAACCCACTAAATCCAGTAATCAATGCAATCTGTTTCACTGGCATATGCGTTTCTTTCAAAAATCTACTAGCACGCAAAAAACGACAACGTGTCAATTCTTCCAAAACCGTCCGCCCCATTACCTCTCGAAATTTTCGCTCCAACGTTCGTCTTGTTACAGGCAAATATTCCGCAATTTGCGCCACATTAATTTGCCTGTGACTATGATTCCATATGACCTTAACAGCACCTTGTACAATTGGATCCTTAACATTACATCCCCATTCATTTTCAGGTACTTTTGCGTGATTTACACGATCCGAATTATCATCTTTAGCTTCGAGCATATGACCAATTAAACGCATGATTAATGGTAACATATTTATAGGATATTGATGTTGATATTTAATCGCTAAATATCTAATTTCGTTGTATATGCTTTCTACCTCATTCATATACGAAGATGAAATCAGTTTATGACATGCTTCTGGCAATGATACACCTTCAGCTTGCAAATCGTGTAACAAACCTCCATTAATTGAAACCCAAAACTCATTCCATCCAGTTTGCTTATCTGGTCTATATCGATGCCAAAGATCTGGATAAATCATCACCATAGATCCGCGATTTAACTGAATCCGTCCGGTATATTTTGACTCAAAAACTCCCTTTCCTTTTTGAATATACAACAACTGATATTCAGGTAACACGCGACCAGTTTTCCATAAAAATTGGTACAACAATGGATGCGATTTAGTTGGGTATATCGTATTAGATTTTACCTGCTCTGCACCAACACCAATCACATAAAGTGGTAATCGCATCACTTCACCAGAGATTGGAAGATATACATGTCCTGTATCGTCACTCATAGAAAATCCACACTCATATTTATGTCGTATTATGCGCAATTAAATAATCTATATTATCTATATCAAATATATATGCAATAAATTACAGTATATTAGTCTATACTTATGACTTTAAAATGTCGCAAATTACAGCACACAACTACCATGCTTTCTTTTATGATATTGTCTCATCATCACTTTCTCAGACTGGAGTTCTTATGCCAACACCAAAAAGACAATCTATTGAGCAAACATATGAAATAGCAAAAGAACGGTATGACACACTAGGCATAAATATTGATTCCGCTATGCAGAAAACATCGGAAATCTCGATATCACTACACTGCTGGCAAGGGGATGATGTCACAGGCTTCGAAAATCAAGGCCAAAATCTAGGTAGTGGACTCGCTGTGACCGGACATTATCCTGGCAAAGCCCGGAACGCTGATGAACTGCGTAAAGATCTGGATCTCGTGTATCAACTTTTACCCGGCAAACACCGATTAAACTTACACGCTATTTATTTAGAATCTAGTGGTAAAAAAATCGAAAGAAACAATATCCAACCCGAACATTTTTCGCGTTGGATTGACTGGGCTAAAGCCAACAATATTGGTTTAGATTTCAATCCAAGCTGCTTTGGGCATCAACATTCGAATTCTGGATTTACACTATCAAATCAAGATCCCAATATACGTAATTTCTGGATAGAACATTGCGTTGCTGCACGACATATAGGGGCGGCAATGGGTAAAGCCACAGACTCGCCTTGCATTACAAACATCTGGATACCTGACGGCTACAAAGATACACCTTACGACAGGATGGCCCCAAGAGAACGTCTCATGCTGTCACTCGATACAATTTTCCAAGAGAAGATCGACAAAGCTCATAACCTAGATTCCGTTGAGAGCAAACTCTTTGGTATTGGGTCAGAGAGTTATGTCACCGGCTCACATGAATTTTATTTGGGTTATGCTATAAGTCGCCAAAAACTCTATTGCCTTGATGCTGGTCATTTTCACCCAACCGAAACAATCTCCGACAAAGTCAGTTCTACCATGCTGTATCTCGATGAGATACTTTTACATGTAAGCCGAGGTGTTCGGTGGGACAGTGATCATGTGATTACTTTAAATGATGATCTCCATGCAATTGCTCAATCAATTGTCCGTGGCAATTTTGCACATCGCATACACATCGGCTTAGATTTCTTTGATGCAAGCATAAATCGAATTGCGGCATGGACTATTGGCACTCGCAATATGATTAAAGCTCTACTCGCCGCACATTTAGAACCAGTTACATTGCTCAAAAATTATGAAGATCAAGCTGATTATACAAATCGCTTAGCTTTACTCGAAGAAATTAAAATGCTTCCACTTGGGGCAATTTGGGATTACTACTGTTTAAAGTACGATGTACCTACACGTAATGATTGGATGTTAGAGGTAAAACAATACGAACATGATGTTCTTAGTAAACGCACAGACGATGTCGCGATGTAAATTGCCATAGCGAAAACTTTCACCTTGTGTACAATACGCAACATTGCAGTATACAACTTCCGTAAACTGTATCGATTATTACTTCGAAAAGCTTTCCTATGTCAAATATTCTCGTTGTCGGTAGTATTAACATGGACGTTGTTGCCTCGACTAATCGCCACCCCAAACCCGGCGAAACAATACTCATCGACAGCATCGAATTTATACCTGGGGGTAAAGGCGCTAATGCAGCAGTAGCTGCCGCAAGACTTGGTGCAAATGTTTCCATTGTGGGTGCTGTGGGTAATGATGCTTTCGCGGAAACACTTCGCATCGGACTTGTCAAAAATAGAATCGATTGCACTCATCTTTTGACTATCAACAAATCATCAGGTACTGCTATCATTACACTCGACACAAATACCGCACAAAATGCAATTATGGTTGGCATGGGCGCTAATGAAGACATCAAGCTACCCAAGAGTGATGCTATCTTTAAAAATGCTGACGTACTCCTACTGCAACTTGAAACCCCTATCGACATCAATATCGAAGCTGCGCAACGCGCCAAAGCATGCAACACACTAGTCATACTTGACCCCGCCCCTGCTACAACCCAAATACCCTTCGAATTACTAAATCATTGCGATCTCATCTCCCCAAATGAAACCGAGCTTGCCACACTTACCGGCCTGCCAACAGATACACTTGATCAAACTATCAATGCATGCACCTGCCTTAAACAAATGGGCATCCAAACGATCATTGCAAAAATGTCTGATAAAGGCACATATATTCACGCCTCAAATCAATCGTGTCATATCCCTTCATATCCTATCAAGCCAATTGATACCACTGCTGCGGGTGATGCTTTCACTGCCTGTCTTGCAACGGAACTTGCACAGCAAAATAAGCCATACAATCTTGCCGCTGCGGTCAAACATGCAAACGCTGCAGGCGCACTCGCATGCCTGAAGTTTGGCGCTCAAACATCTCTCCCAACACAGGAAGAACTCAAACAATTTATCCGATCAAAAACGGCTTACTAAACCCCAAGCAGCATTCGTGCTGTTCCGAAGTATATCAGTAATCCTGTAATATCGACCAAGGTCGTCAGCGCGGGACTTGCAACTACTGCTGGATCCAATTTGCATCTCGCAGCAATCATTGGCAAAAGCGCACCAATCATGGTTGCACTAAGAACCTGTATACCCAACGCTAATGCGATCACACTGCCAATCCCTGAAAGTGTAAATTCCCCTGGTAACACGGCCTTATATGATAAAAACAACACTTTCCCAAAACTTAAAAACATCAGCACTATTGCCATCAACCCTGCCACAATAATTTCTTTGCGAAACACCTTAACCAATCCAACAAAATTTGGACGAATCTCGCCCAATGCTAACGCCCGTATCACAACCGTTGCCGATTGACTTCCCGTATTTCCACCCGTATCCGTAATCATCGGCATATATAGTGCAAGCAACACTAATGTCGTTAACGCGTCCTCATAACTATGAATCACCAATCCGCTCACTAATTCAACAGCAGCCAACCCCACAATCCAATACACCCGTTTATGAAAATGCCGAAAAGCATTCGTTTTTAGATATGTTCCCGCCTCATGTTCTCCACCAATTGCCATAAACTTTTCAAAATCTTCCGTTTGTTCCTGTTTAATAACATCGATCGCATCGTCATATGTCACAATTCCGACAAGCTCATGATGCGCATCCACCACAGGTAGTGCTATCACGTCATACTTGCCGATCATTCTTGCAGTCTCTTCCTGATCAGTACCCACCGTCACATGAATCACATCACGCTTCATCACATCTTCTACTTTTTGATTCGGTCTCGCACGAATCAAATCCTTCAACTCCACAAACCCAACCAAATGCCTCACACCATCAATTACATAAACGTAATAAATCGTCTCGCGATCTGGCGCTTCCAGCCGCAGTGTTTGTATTGTTTGTTCCACCGTCATGCCCGGCCGCACCGAAGCATAATCACTACTCATAATCGCACCGGTCGTTCCTTCACCATAGCTTGCCAGTCGCCGGATATCTTCACGTTCTGCATGCGCCACCAACGGCAACAACCGATCTTTAACATCTTCATCCAATTCACTCACCAAATCGGCACGATCATCATGATCCATCTCCTCTAACATCTTCGCCATCATCCGTCGATGCTCACCACTGGCCAATCGAACCTGAAGATCCTCATCAAAATACTGAAATACACGTGTCGCATTATCAACCCCCAACACGCGCATCGCATACCAAATATCTTGTTCATTTAATAACGATAGCTCATCCGCGACCTGAGCTGGGTGTACGCCCTCAAACAGCGTGCGGATCGCTTGATCGTTCTCTTCTCGAACGAACTTGCCGCTACCACTTATATCTCGTGACTCTTCGTGCAAAACATCACCTCGCGCCACCAATCCTACGCCCACACATCCTTTAATATCGACCTCTTCTCACACTCCCTGACTACCACATAACCAATAAAAAACCCGTAAGCGTTTCCGCTCACGGGCTTTTAACTTTAAACAATAGTAGCAATGGAGCTACTCTTTCACTTCATACTCAGCGTCGATCACATCATCATCACCCTTATCATCTCCACCGGCAGCACCCGCATCACCACTTGGTGTACCGTCAGCAGCCTGACCTTGAGCAGCGGAAGATTCATAGATCGCCTTACCAAGTTCCTGAGATTCCTTGTTCAGCTCTTCTAATGCAGCCTTGATTGCATCAACATCTTCGCCCTTCACTTTGTCTTCGACATTGGAGATCGCTGATTCAATCTTACCACGCACAGCCGCATCAACCTTATCGCCATGCTCTTCAAGTTGCTGCTTCATTTGGAAGACAACAGAATCCGCTTGGTTCCGTGTATCTACTAACTCACGTTTTTTCTTGTCATCGGCCGCATGCGATTCTGCATCCGCCTTCATCTTACTCACTTCGTCTTCAGACAAACCTGAAGAACCGCTAATCTCGATATTCTGGCTCTTACCTGTTCCCTTGTCGGTTGCAGCAACATTCAAGATACCGTTCGCATCCAGTGAGAATTCCACCTCAATTTGAGGCATACCACGCGGAGCTGAAGCAATACCCGCCAAGTTAAAGCGACCAAGCGTACGATTATCATTTGCAAACTCACGTTCCCCCTGAAGTACGTGAATCGTCACTTCAGTTTGATTGTCTGCAGCCGTCGAGAACACTTCCTTCTTACTAGTCGGAATTGTCGTATTACGCGGAATCAATGGCGTCATCACGCCACCCATCGTTTCAATTCCAAGTGTCAGCGGCGTCACATCGAGCAACAACACATCCTTCACCTCACCTTGCAAGACGCCACCCTGGATCGCGGCACCCAATGCCACAACCTCATCCGGGTTCACCGTCTTATTTGGTTCCTTGCCAAAGATACCCTTTGCGATCTCTTCAACCTTAGGAATACGTGTTGAACCGCCAACCAAGACCACTTCATTTATGTCGCTAGCATTCAGTTTCGCATCAGCAAGCGCCTTCATCACAGGCTCTTTAATCCGATCAAAGAGTGGAGCCGCAACCTGTTCGAATTTCGAACGAGTCAACGTGATCTGCAAGTGCTTCGGCCCTTCGTTCGTCGCGGTAATAAACGGCAAGTTCACCGTCGTTTCCTGCATTGTCGAAAGTTCACATTTCGCTTTCTCAGCGGCTTCTTTCAAACGCTGAAGCGCCATCGCATCATTACGCAGGTCAATACCCTCCTGCTTCTTGAATTCATCCGCAAGATAATCAATCAAGCACTGATCCCAGTCATCACCACCAAGGTGCGTATCACCATTCGTTGACAGTACTTCAACAACACCATCACCCACTTCAAGGATCGATACGTCGAAAGTACCACCACCAAGGTCAAACACAACAACCTTTTCGTTTTCTTTCTTATCCAAGCCATACGCAAGCGCTGCCGCTGTAGGCTCGTTGATAATTCGGTCAACCTTCAAGCCAGCAATCTCGCCCGCCTCTTTAGTTGCCTGACGCTGTGAGTCGTTGAAATATGCAGGAACCGTAATGACTGCGTTATCAACCTTCTCACCGAGATAATCCTCAGCCGTCTTCTTCAAGTTCCCCAGAATCATCGCACTGACTTCCTGAGGCGTATATTCCTTATCACCCACCTTAACCTTCACCAGCTCACCTTCGCCGCCAGTGATACCATATGGCACGATCTTCTCTTCGCTATGCACTTCGCTGTGGCGACGTCCCATGAAACGTTTCACTGAGAAAACTGTGTTCGTCGGGTTTGTGACCTGCTGGTGTTTCGCAGGTTGCCCCACCAAACGCTCACCTTTATCTGTAAATGCCACGATCGAAGGCGTCGTTCGGTTACCGCTACTGTTAATTAAAACCTTCGGCGAACCACCTTCCATTACCGCTACAACCGAGTTTGTCGTACCAAGGTCAATACCAATCGTCTTTGCCATGATGCTTTCCTTTAATGTCTGTCAACATCGTTTGTTCTTAAGTTTTCCTGAGCAACCGTTCCACCGGAACAACCATTTCTGCTGCTCACTTCATTGCCCCCGTATCCACCCTACTCATGACCTCACTGCCTAAAGCTTACGCACTAGCTCGCAAGTTCATCACATATACCGCAAACACGATGCCAACTTGCTTACCTTACAAAATCTCCGTTTTTAGCCCAAAATCGCCATTTTTTATTCATCCGCCTACTATTTTCTCTGCCATGCCTCCGCGTACCGCCCTACACCCTGCCAATTTGGCAACCTCATATTCCCTCCATTCCCATCACTAATCCAGTACCTATCATGGCTCACTCCCTTTCCAAATCCAATCTCCGATCACCTACACCTCATGCCTACACCATTCCAACAATCCGACTCCAACACCACAAATTCATTTCCGCCTAGTGCACAATCAAACACCCAAAATCACATCATCATTCACTTCGCATACGACAGATATCCACAATACAGCGTTCATTTACCCCTTATTTCGTAGCTTTTTCCCGCTTGCGGGATCTCAAACCCCTTATTTTTCAGGCTGAAATGCGCCCCTAAAACCGCGTTTAACACCTCAAAAACCCAAAAACCCTACAAATACAGTAAAAAAAATCATTTTTCTTCCAAAAACCTTATTGAAAACTACAGACAAACTAGCCAAAATTGCGATAAATCATCCAAATAACACTTTATTTACAGTGTTTTGAATGCGTACTTTGTCACGGACGCAAAAGAACAACCCATTAAGCACCGCAAGGAGAGCACCATGGCTAAGAAGAAAGCTACCAAAAAGAAAGCTGCAAAGAAGAAAGTCGCTAAGAAAGTGACCAAGAAGAAAGTCGTTAAGAAAGCTGCACCAAAAGCACGCGCTGGCGTCAAACCTCCAACCAAGAGCGAACTGTTCACTTCTATCGCTGAAGCAACCGATCTCTCCAAGAAAGACGTCTCAAACGTCTTCGAATGCATGCAAGCACTTGTCGGCGCCAACCTCAAGAAGCACGGCACCTTCACCATCCCTGGCATGGCTAAGATGATCGTCAAGAAGAAGCCTGCAACCAAAGCACGCAAGGGTATCAACCCATTCACCGGCGAAGAAATGATGTTCAAAGCGAAGCCAGCCTCCAAGCAGGTCAAAATTCGCCCACTCAAGAACCTCAAGGAAATGGTCAGCTAAGACCCCTCCTTCGGTTAATCTTACAACCTATCTGTGTTGTAACACCGGCCTGAGCATTCCGCTCAGACCAAACACCGGAAAAGCAATTTTCCATACGTGACAAAGTTAAAAATAAAACCCTGACCAGCTCCGATAGTAGGTCAGGGTTTTTCATTCACCAAAGCAAAATCACCTCTGGTTAACCAAACCTACATTCTCATGAATCCATATTTCCGCACTCTCTGCGATCTCGTATGCCCGGCTATCAGGCTTCGCCACACGCTTTAAGCGCTCAGCCGTCAGTATCGCCTGATTATATTTATTCAACCTCATCATCTTTAATACCCGCCCCAGCAATGCAACCTCATCATCCGGATACACCGTCAGCACCAAATCTGACAACTCTGCCGCTTTACCATTCTCATTATTCTGCAAGTAAAACCGTATCAATATCCGCCCCACATTCGCCTTGTTCTTCTCACCTTTCACCCCTTTCAGCAACTTAAGCATCCCCTGTTCTGCCTCTTGCCCTCGCCCGCCATTCCGCATTAATTCTGCCAACTTCGCATAATCATCCAGCACAACTTCATCACGTTGCTCTTTCAAGTGCATAAATGCCGCGACAGCCTCATCCCACCGCTCATCCTTTCTCGCTTCCAGCAATTCAGCCCAGTAACCCTTTATCATTGCTTCCTGCCCGCCTTCATACTTCATATATCGCTTCATACGCTCACCAAAACCCGGATCCACATCTTCTACAGCGGCCACCAAACTCGTATCCGTCGCTTGCCGCTGCTCGCCCATCTCAACAGCGTTCCCAATAATCTGCTTAATCACATCTTCCCCATACACATCGACAAGCCGCCTGAACTCCTCACCTGCAAACGCATACCTTGCCTGCCCCAAACGCGATATCGTTTCGATCTTCGTCTCAATCTGAGCACCTTTTTTCTCCCATCGCAACAAATCGACCTCTGAGAGCATATCCCCAAACAGCTCTGTATCTCGCTCCCATTGCTGAGCCATCTCTTCGCCATAAACATCTCTCAAAACCAGCCAAGTCACAACCTCCGCCATCCCATCTGTAAACCAACGTGAATGTAACGGCTGAGCATTCAGTCGCCTGATAATAGCCAGCTCCGCGATCTCATGAATCGCTACACCACGTCCGATCCCACGATCCTCTTCCTCACCTCCAAACAAAAGCAGCGTCAACCCTTCAAACGCATCTACTAAATCTTTTCGCTCACCCTGCCTCACACCACCACCTGTCTCTACCGGCACAACCATCTCAACCCCGTCAATCACCTGCTGTCCCGTTTCCGACCCAACTTTAAACGACACTTCCACCTTGCCTCTACCTGTCTCCGGATCAATGCTCACGCCCGGCACTGCACCACCCTTTTGCACATACTTAAATACATCGTTCCGATCGACAATCGCAAACACCACCTCACCTTCAACAAAGCTCAGCGTACCATTAACACCTAACAACTTTTTCAAAAAATCGGCCGACGAACTTTTCGCCACCGTCTCCGCATGATGACCACCCACAAGCCCATCAATCATCGCAGTAATCTGATCTAAATCCTTCGCTAAAACGGCCGCCTCAACACGATCCCCACGATCCCGCTCATCAACCTTCACCAGCCAAGCTTCAATTTCTTCACGCTTATCCGATAGCTTTTCTTGATACATCACGCGAAATCGGCCACGCCTAGCTTCGTTCAACTTCAACTCTTGACCATAATCACGAACAAACGCGTCAAATGCTTCCCGTCTAGCCTCTCCTCGCTGCCCTTCACCCCGTGCCCAATCCACACCCAAAGCCCCAATCGCGACAATCACCGCAACCAAAATCACCAATTTTTTCACATCTCTTGCCAGCGCAAAACGCCTCATAACACACTCCTTACCCTCAAAACAACAATTACACGAATATCCCTGCTTTACCAAACCAATTAAAACCTGCCCCTGAAAAGTCACGTCATACATCTTATGCCCACTCAAACCGTACAACCACCACAATAATCAACCCTCACACAGCACTTCTGCTTCGTTGGCTTGTATTTTCATGTTAGGATATATATCCCCCAATATCCCAATCTGACACAACCCACCATAGCCCACACCACTTCAACAATCCTACTTTAAATATGTACCAATCCTCACTCCATCTTCATCACCGCATTCCCCAAGTAATCGCCTGGCCAATCCTCCTCTGCATGCTTTTTTTCCTCACCGCCTGCACCTCTCCCGATCCCTACGCCAACAATCTCATCAACCCTACAACCTCTAACACAACCACATTAAACACCAACCTCAAGAACATTCGCAGCAACCAAAACTACAACCAACTCCCTCAAATTTTCACACCCAATCCCGAACTCGTACAAATCGCCCAAGTCTCACGCATCACCTTACCCTACGCCCGTTCTCTCGATCAATCTTGGAACATCATCGACGAATCCACCATTCCTCCCATCACCCGCGCCATGTGGCAAAACAACGGCCTTCGCGTCGGACTCATTCCCAAATCCGAACTCGCCACTCTCCTCGACTCTCTCCCCGGCATCATCAATAATTACGACACCGAGATCGCCGCAACTTCATACCCACTCCCCGTCCGTGCCTCTGCACGCATACGTGAACCCATCACACTCGACCTCAACACCCCACCTTACACCAACAACACCAAATCACTCTCAAAAGGCAAACTCCAACTCCTTGCACAACTCGTCAACAACAAAAACAACAAAGCTTCACTCCAACTCACACCCCACCATTACCTCCCCAAAACAACCCTCGAAGAGCAAATCGAAGCCATCCGCCGCCAGCGACTGTACCAACAGCGATACAACATCACCGAAAACGCCAACCTTCCTATTTCACTACGCTCACCTCTCGAATCCGCACTCGATGGCATCATCTATGACGACCTCTCACTCACCGTTCACATCCCACAAGATCAGTTTCTTGTCGTCGGTCTTCATTGGCCTTGGCGCGAACAAATCCTTGCCGCACAAAAACAAGCCCAAGAACTTGAACGCCAGCGAAAGCAAACCCGACTCAATAAAACGAAGAACGCGCTAAAATCAAACGCTAATCAACAAATCAGCATGCAACCTCAAAACCACACACCAATTGAAGAGATCGACCTCGCCCCAATCGATGACCTCAACGACCTACCGCCCGATGTCCAGCTACCCCCACTCCCACAAAACCTCGGCCGCGCCCTCTTCGCAGACCCATTCGGTAACTTCCCCACGCAAATCATCCTCATCATCAATATCACCAACCCCGACACCCCCATCAACCTCCCCGCAAAACCAACCTACAAAGTCCTCCAATCACTACCCAAACGACCCACTGACACAACCAACTCCTCAACAACCATACCTGCCACCAGCAACAATGCGGCCCGAATCACCCCACCCACACTGACCTCTCAGTTCCTGCCAACCACAACTTCCGACACCCAAATCGAATACAAACTCAACAGCAAACTCCCAGCTCCCCCCAGTCTCCCCACCAACGATACAACAGAAGATCACTCACCATCCACTCGCGATACCCTTCTCCCGCCCCACCCTCAGCAAACAGAGCATTAACTGCCTACACGAAAACGCCCTCATTCTTGCAAATCTACAAATTCTCGCTCATTTCGTAACTGTTTTCCCTAGTTGCATCACATTCCATATATATTAACTTTACTAACAATACGCTAAATTCAATCAAATGACGTGCCGGCATGCCCGTAGGAGAGCTGCCTGCACCCTATCAAGCGAGGAGAAAGACCCCCCATTTCAACATCGTTTAACAGCCATTAATTTTTGCTGCGCACGTCATATGATTATCGCCAGCAATCATTCTTTTTATTGGCAAAATATCCAACCAGGCAAACACAATCACGAGGAGAAATCGAGATGCTACGTCTACATACCCTTATACTCTGTACCGTTTTATTCCTGACGCTTACCTTCACACAAACCAAAGCCACTGCCGCAGAAATCATACTCAACAGCGGCCTCGTCTCATACGTCAACAACCTCGATATCGACGGCCAAACCTATGACGTCTCCATCGTCTACTCACAATTCATCCAAAGTTGGCAACCCGGCTCCAACTGGGACTTTGCCTCCAGCAACGCTCCAATATTTTGGCAAAACCCAACCGGTGCACAGGCCGCTACGCAAGCTCTTATCGACGTTCTGTCTGACAACTATGCCACTAATAACGTCTGGGACAGTCATGTCGGCAACTTTGTCCTGACCGATGAAATCGTCGTCCCATACGACCACACTCAATCCGGCCTCATCGTCTCTTACTTCGACCAAGATCGTCAAGACCTCACAACTGACACCCTCGTCACCGATCAACACACAACCACCGCCGCATGTATCTACGCAACCTTCACACTCGTCCCCGAACCGACCACTGCCACCATCCTTCTCTCACTCTCAGCAATCCCACTCCTGCGCCGCCATCGTAAACACATCAACCATAATTAACTTCAACGCGTCACCACCTAATAAAAACGCTCGTGTTTTTACGCGGGTGTTTTTTATTTTGAATATCCACATCAATTCAATCATTTCTCACATAGCAAAATCAAATGGATTCCGAAATCATCGAAATAGTCAAATTTAATAGATACAAATAAACTGTGCATTTACGACCACAAAAAGTATTCCCAAAAACCCACATTCAATAACCTATTTCACACTAACTTACTCTCAAATTCACTTTTTTTTATTTTCCACTTTTTTTTAAGTCTATTACAATTGAAATACTCATTTTCCGATGTATCTTATTTGCATTACTTTGTTAATACGAGTGGTTATGTATCTATTCACAAATATCTCAATTCATAAGCCTCAATAAAAACATGATCGTTTTTGCCAAATCTAAAACTAGACCCAAAGTATCATTTTCTCAATCATGAATCATATTTTAAGCAGACAAGCATTCTTTCGATGAGGAAACATCCTATGGAGAAACCGACAAAATTCTTTTTCAATCTATGCAGCGCACTCGCCATAACCGCAAGTGTAACAGCCGCACCAATGGCAATCACCAATCTTGCTGGCGAAGCGATTGCTGTTGAGGGTGTCGAATGGGATGGCGTTACCTACACCGCCCATTTTGTCAAAGACCCAGCTCCATTCAAAAATATTTTCGACAAAAACAATGATGGCGACTTTGACGACCCCGGTGAACTAGAGCCCATGTTCATCAAAAACGGTGGCAGCTGGACCGGCGTGGGATCAGCAGCTAATCAGATCATGGCCGCACTCGGCGACTCGCTATACATCAACAACGATGTTGAAAGCGACTCGTTTATGATTCCATACAAGATCACCAGCCAAGGCAGCCAATGGAAGCCAGGCATACGGGGCGATCTCGATGAAGAAAATAACGTTGATGCTCTCAGTAGCGAAACAGCGATCCAGTCAATCAATATTTGGTATCCAAGTGCAACTAAAAGCGAATATCGCCACTGGGTTACCTTCACCGTCACTCCAGTTCCAGAACCCGCATCAACCTCATTACTCGCATTAACCGCGCTTCCACTACTCATGCGTCGCCGCAACAAAGCCTAACCATCAATTAGACCTGAAATAAAACATAAAAAAACACCCACGCCTAAGCATGGGTGTTTTTCATTTCAAGCTTTACTCGCCTCCGCTCGGTTTATCGCCTCCCCCACCCTCTTTACCTTCCCCTTCACCACCACCTCTTCTTCTCCGGCCACCACGCGGTCGTCGCTTACGCTCACCTCCACCCTCATTCTTTTCTCCTCCCTTACTCCTCTCTCCACCCTCACCACGCGGGCGCCTTACACGTTCACCGCCACCATCACTTTTCTTATTCGGTCGCCTTCGCGTTCTGCGACGCTTCGGCCTCGTCCCTTCTTCATTCCTCTCAACCTTCTCACCAACTCCGTCCTCACCCTTCGCATTCGCATCCCTTCTCGATACCTTCCGATCTTCATCACGCTTTCTTCCCCCACGATCACGACGATCGCTTCGCTCTCGCCTGCTCGTTCCGCTTCGCTCCCCGCTTTCCCCCTTGTTTTCATCGCGACGCTGACGCGATGGTCGCCGATCCTCACCACTCCCTCTCGTCTTGCCAGCCTCTCGATCTCCACGAGACCGTCTTCCTCCACGTTCCCCATCTTTCTTGTCCTCAAATCGCCGACTCTTCTTTCGCTCCGCAGCTTTTGAATGTTCCTTCCAACGCATCTCCTCCCGCTCTTTCTCAGCCTCGCGCCATTCCTTTGCTTCTTCCTTATCCAGCACCCTACACTGCTCTACAGGATAAGCCGATGGCGGATTGATCCCAATTTTAACCAACGCTAATTGCGTCAAAATCTGCGTATTCCAAACCACACCAATCCCATCCTCAGTCTCCACCAAACTTTTACGTGCCGGCAGATTCTTCTTTAATTCACTATACGTCTTGTCCTCATACCGCAAACAACACATTAACCGGCCACAACGTCCCGAAATCTTCTGAGGATCCAATGTCGCTTTCTGCACCTTCGCCGCACGCATCGACACCGGCTTCAGCACCTTCAAGAACTGCTTACAACAACAATGCTGCCCACACTTCTCATAATCCGCAACCAGCCGCGCCTCCTCACGAGAATTTACCTGACACATCTCAATCCGTGTCTGCATCGTCCCCGCCAGCTTCTTCACAAGCTCCCGAAAGTCCACCCAATCCTCAGCCACGTAGTAGAAAATCACTCGCTCACCGCCCAAAAGATACTCCACATCAACTAGCTGCATCTCCATGTCCAGCTCTTTGATATACCCCCTAGCTTCCTTCATCGCTGCGATCTTCCCCGAATCCATCTCATTCTGCGTATTCAGATCCTCCACCGTCGCAATCCGCAGCACCTTTCCCTTATTCGTAAATGGGTACTCTTTTCCACCCGACATCTCGATATAGTCCAGCATCTGCTGTCGACTCACCGAAGATCCACACCCGCTGTTCGGGCATGTCGTCGTCAGCAGCGTTGCCAATTCCGTACCCCGATCTGTCCTGATCACGAGCTTAGAACCACAGCCCGGACGCGCTACACCGTCATACGTCAGCTCTGCGATTTTCTTTTGAAATCCATATCTAACCACCACCGACTTTGGCAGCTCCGTCTTCTCATGGCGTTTCCGCTCTTCGTCTTCCAACATCACCGGCAAAGGCACTATGCTTCCAGCCATCTCTATTTACTCCGTGTATATCTTCATCAAACCTGCCCGCCCCCCATTCTCCCCTCTCCACCAACTCATCCCCAAAAACTCAACACAAAATGGGCGCAATCCCCCTACCCCCAAACGTATACATTGGAACAGGTTTGCTTCAATTTCAATTGTCGCCCAGCTACTTTTTAGACTTCCACCGCTCGCTAGACAAAGCCGCAGAGTTCATACACGGATATTGTGTCCCAACATCCTACTTCTCACACCCCATACCAGCAACATTTCTCCCACACTTTTCGACCAAATTCCCAAACCACCCCTCTACGATCTACCGCCGTTTCCCACCTTTTCGCATCTGCACATCCCGAATCTTGATCGAAAGTCCCTTCAATCGCTCCTTTTCAGCCCGATTCACACCTTTCTCCTGCCGCTCCGCCAATCGTGACATTTCCCCCCGCATCTTCAAATAACTCTCCAGTCGCTCCTGCTTAATCTCCCCAGATTCAACCCCCGCTCGCACAGCACACCCCGGTTCATGCGTATGACTGCAATCCCCAAATTTACACATCCCTGCCACATCATCAATCTCCGGAAAGGTCGCGTCCACTCCCCCTTCATCCCCCCAAAACGCCACTTCCCGGATCCCCGGATTATCAATCACCATCCCCCCGTTTGGCATCATGATCAGATCCCTTTTTGTCGTCGTATGCTTTCCCTTGCCCACCGCATCACTCACCGCTCCCGTCACCTGCAATTCCTCACCCAGCAGCCGATTAATCAGCGTCGACTTCCCTGCCCCCGACGAACCGATCATCGTAATCGTCTCCCCAGCATTCAAATGCCTCCGCACGCCATCCATCCCAACCTCATCGTCCATCCCAACAACATGCACCTCAACCCCACCCGTCCCTCCCACCACATCCATCACTTCTTTCACCATCTCATCACGCTTCGCCTGCAAATCCGCCTTCGTCAGTACAATCACAGCCTTCAGTTCACAGTTATAAATCAGCGTCTGGTACCGCTCGATCCTTCGCAGATTAAAATCGCCATCCAAACCACACACAATCAGCACCGCATCCAAATTCGACGCCATCACCTGTTCTTCAACCGCAGGCCCCCCTTCCTTCCGACTCACCCCTGCCGCACCACGCGATAGCGCATTCCGCCGCGGCAGCACATCCGTAATCACATTCTTCTGATTCACAACCACCCAATCACCTGCCACTGGGTAAAACTTCGCACGCTTCAATCGCCCCGCAGCCTTCACCATCCAACTCTCATCTCCCCGCCTCACCACAAATCCCTTCCGCCTCACACCACTCACCCGCGCAATCTCAGCCATATCAAAACCCAACCGTTCTGCCTCCCCTGCAAAATGATCGTCCCACCCCAATCGCGTCAACAATTCAATATGACTCATTCATGATTCCTTCTGACAACCAAGCGTCCTCACCTCGATCAGACACACACTCCATACTCATTGTATCCCATATTGCCCTATCACTTCATCTCATCACAAAACCATCACTCCGCTTTTAGGCTATTCCCCACCTTCCTGTCCTCATGTCCCACGTCACTCCTACCATTGCTTAGCCTGAAATTTAAACCAAACACCTACACACTTTTTCTAGCTGGAGAATGCCATGACTCATTTTATTCAATCTAAATGCATGATGATTTGTACCTCATTTTTCGCCAGCTTCTTCATTATTGCTGCCGTAACTACAGCCCAACTCACCCCACTCCAAAATAACACCAACACCAGCGACAACGAAAACGAAAACAAAGACGTTTCTGACGACACAAAAAAGACCGACGAAAGCATGACCGACGACGAGATCGTCCAACTCATCACCGACAGCATGGCCGAAAAACTTGACCTCGATGACAATCAAAAAGCCAAAGTCCTCGAAATCAACAAAAAATACATTCCTCAAATGCGCGATCTCAAAAGTTCCGATGAACCACGCTTCAAGAAATTGCGCAAATTTCGTGAAATCTCACGTGCCAGACAAAGTGAACTCAAGGAAGTTCTTACCAAAGAACAGTATAAAAAGCAGGAGCAAATGCGTGAGCAATTCATTGCGATGATCAAGGAACGTCGCCAAAAGCAAAACGACGAATAACGATTCCGAACACGCTTCATAATCCTCAGCTTCAACTGAGTGTTTTCTCATATATCCACCTACCTTCACCCCTACCTCAGCACACACGATCATCCATCACCTCATCAATGACTCAAGAACACATCATCGAATTGCCCTTTAGCCCGCCAATATAAAAACCCGAACACTCGCGTACTCGGGTCATACATCATCTTGATATTTTCAATATCTAATCTGCCGCTGCATCATTCATTACTGATCAACCACTGATTTTTCTTTCTGATCTTTTGTTTTACAACCTTCACTTGCACACGATTTTCCCCTACCAATCAACCGATCTACACTCCACGCCCCAGCACCATTCGCCACGATAAACAACATCGCACCCAACAGCGCCAAGTTCTTCATGAATGCGATCGTTTGCATCTGCCGCTCTCCAGCATCCACAAATGTCCAAAAGTCATGAAAATAATATGTTGCAAGCACCAAAAACACCGCCAGCAGCCCCGCGCCAATCCGCGCCTTGAATCCTACAAACACCAGCGCACCGCCCACCACCATAAACACGATCGCCCCCACCAGCATCACCTTCGGCATCGGCATCCCCTCACTCGCCATATACCCCGCCATACTCTCAAAGTTCGGCACCTTATTCCCCAAAGCGCTCATCACAAAGATCAACACCAAAAAAAGCCTCCCCAGAACCGATAAGCCCCCTTTCATCACACAACACATACGCATCTCCTTTTCTTTATTAAATCAACATCCCCACTTGTCCAATTCCATCAACAATCGCTTCCCCACCACTTAAAACCTCAACTCGCCTCCACCTAACCACACATCTCACCCATCTATTCCCTCTTGTCAGTATCAATGCCCATATTCCATCACTTCCGATATGTTATAAACCCGCACCCCCAATTCGTCGTGGCCGTACTTCCCAGAATTTCCATCTCCAAACTGATCCACAACCCACAGCCTATTTTGCTCCTTATCAAAATAAGCATCATGCGTTATCATCCCCGAATCCCAACTCTGCTCATGATCCAAATACAGTTCGACATCATTCTCACCAACAAAATACGTAGCAATGATGGTCCAATCCACGGTGCAAAGGCCCTTCAATCGATACTTAAACCATTTCATCATCGGTATTGGCCAAACATACCCCCGCGTATAGACTAGCTCATCGATATTCTCATCAAGATCTAAAAATATACATTGCCGTCTACTTTGATCAAACCAACGATCATGACTACGCCACATCAACCAAATTTGCTTTTCTCCCCCTAAGTCTTCATTCAATAATGTGTCATTGCATTTCAAACCATCCTCAAAGAAATACGTAAAACCCAACCGACGATGCCCCTCCATATCAAAATCGACATCATCTGGAATTAAACATATTTCCTCCAGATAGCGCTCAGATTCAGGTCTTGCATCTCTCATCAAAACAGCCCTATCAATCACGACTTGCCTTTGCTTCATATCCAACATCACAACATGCATCGCCCACCATGTGTCTCTGAACTGTGAACCATAACCAGTCGTCATTTCTTCATATTCATCGACGGCATAACCATCCTCTATACTTGGATCTGGATCATGGAAACCGCGCCCATTCCCAGAACCACAAATCACTGCATACCGGTCATCCAATCGATGCATCTCCACTCGATCCCAAAATATCGGCAACCCCCAATCACTTTCAAATCTCTCCAGTTCACCACTCAATTTGTCATACAAAAATAACTGATCAGCCATACTGAGAACATACTTCTCTCCCTCCTCTGAAAACAGTACCTCTTTCGAACTCATGCTATTTTCGACATTAAGAAGCTCAATTCTATTCGCCCGACCGTTAGGCATTCTCACGCTAACTTCACCACTCGGTAATGCCGCGGTCACCAATCGTCTATGCTCTAGCCCCTGTCCATCTACATAACGCACAGCACGAAGCTCAAACCAACATGAAGGGATGTCCCACCAATCACAATCCCTGTCCTGAAGGACCTCAACAATCTCGCTATATCCCCAACGTGATGACCAATCCATCATCCCGCCAAACTTCTCAAACTCCCAACTATACTGCCGCCATCCAAAATACCCCATTGCGCCATCACCAAAAATGAACTCTTTCGTATCCGGATCAATAAACGATCGATACACCACATAACCCGCTATCGGCATGCAAAGCACCAACACGATCACCCCGCCGCCTAACAACCCCAACCACCCACCTCGCCACCATCCCCTCACCCTCACCTTTCCATCAAGTTGCTTGCCACACTCACCACAACCATCGTCCTTTCTAGTTCCAATCCTATCTCTCACCCCATACCCACACCTCATGCAATACCACTCCCCCCTGCGCACTTCTTTAATCCGTCCCCGCAATCGTTTCCATCGCCAAACATAAACCAATAACCCCAACATCAACACCAGCGTCAAAACCTCCGGCCAGAACATCACCAACACTTCCCACCAATTAATCCCATACACTTTCACCCAGACCAACAAATCATCCGGACATCCCTCCAACTGTCGAACAGCTAATACTTCTTCCCCTCGCCTCAACACTAACTCTCCCAAAGGTTCAGCAATTTTTCTTTCCATCATTTACTCCCAGAATCATTCCCCGCAAACCCACAATATCATCCCACAATCTCTTCCTTCCACGCAACAAAAAACCGCACACTCAAGCATGCGGCTACATTATTTCATCTTCCCATCAACCTAACGCATCACCCACCCAGCGCTGCACTATCCCGCGCCCCAAGATTCAAATAAATCTCTTTCGTCGCATCTGATCTATTCAACGTGTAAAAGTGCAAACCTCTTACGTGATTATCTAACAAATCTCGACACTGCTCCGTCGCCCAGTGAATCCCCACACGCTTCACCGCCTCGGCATCGCCATTCGCACGCTGCACTGCCTTTAAGAGCGATGCCGGGAACCGTGACCCCGCTGATAACTCAGCCATCCGCTTCATCCCACCCGCTGTCGTAATCGGCATGATCCCCGCAATGATCGGCACATCAATCCCCGCTAACTCACATCGTTCGCGGAAATCATAAAAATCACGATTCTCAAAAAACAACTGCGTACAAATATAGTCCGCGCCCTCATCAATTTTTGCTTTGAGGTAATCCATTTCTAGTAAACGGTTTGGCGTTCCCGGATGACCTTCCGGAAAACCCGCGACACCAATACCAAACCCCTTCTTACCATTGGGATGCTTGCCACTATCGTTGAACTTTTTGATAAACCGTACTAAATCCGATGCGTGCTGGAACGCATCCTGGCTACGATCATAACCATCATCACCACCAACACTTACTGGTGGGTCGCCGGCCAGTGCGAGGATGTTCTCAACCCCCTCCTTCGCATATCGCTCAAGGATCGCTTCGATTTCAGACTCACTGTGACATACACACGTAAGGTGTGGCACAGTCGTGATTTGTGTTTCTTTCTTAATCCGCAACACCAGATCATGAGTCAGCTCACGTGTGCCGCCCCCTGCCCCATATGTCACCGACACAAACGATGGCTTCAATGCCTCAAGCTCTTTCACCGCAGCAAATAACGCTTCTGCACTTGCTTCTGTCTTCGGCGGAAAAAACTCGAATGAAAATGTTGTACTGTGCTGTTCAAAGATATCCTTCGCGTGCATGCGATGCTCCCAATCCTTGTATTAACAAGCATTTACGTGCCTGCATGATTGATCATTCTCTTACCACTCGCCTGAATCAACACCCATATCAAAAACAAATGACTCGTGGTGAACAAGCATTCATCCGCCTATCCGGATATAGTGATGATACGCTAAAGTGTCGGATTTTTCAAACACTCCGGATCATCCATAGCATAAAAAACGATGCTAACTCCATGCTAGGCCTGAAATAAGGATTCCCAGCCATAAGTTTATCTCGAGACGTAACGATTCGCCGATGTTTTTGAATATTCGTCCGTGTAGATCTATGTGTTTTAGCATACAAACTCTGTGAGAGCCATGACTTCTGCTGACCCAAAACATCCAGTTGACTTGATCATCCCTGCATATAACGAAGAAGAGAATATTGAACCGTTAGCGGCGGCATTGCCGTGGCATCTATTTCGTCACGTTTTTTTGATTGATAACGCGTCAACAGATGAGACTGCTAAGCGCGGAATCGATTCTGGATTCAAAGTGATTACCGAGAAAAGTCGTGGTTATGGATCGGCATGCCTGGCAGGTATGGAAGCTATCCATGCATTAGATGATAAACCGTATGCTGTTGCTTTCTTAGATGCTGATTTATCCGATGATCCATCGAAACTCGGCGATGTGATTGCACCGATCCTGCGGGGGACCTCAGATTTTGTGATTGCCTCACGTACCAAATTAGCTGAGCCGGGATCATTAACACTGACCCAGCAATTTGGAAACCGCTTTGCATGCCTATTACTTAATCTTACAACAGGACAACACTACACGGATCTTGGCCCAATGCGAGCAATGCTGTACGACGCGTTGATCGATTTGGACATGAATGACAGGACATGGGGTTGGACAGTTGAAATGCAGTATAAAGCTGCGACGAAAAAGCTTCATATCACGGAGTTTGATGTGGCGTATCGTGATCGTCATGCAGGCAAATCGAAGATATCAGGTTCCATCATCGGGTCTATCAAAGCAGGCTATAAAATACTGACAACAATTGGGGTGTTGTATCTAAAACGTACGTGATCATGGACTGCATTTTGAGTCAAAAAACAGCGAAGCAAAATGCTTCGCTGTTGTGTCGTTGAGGTGCAATGCAATGAGGCATTGAATGATTTTGCGTCCCTAGACGCTGCACTATATTAAAAAACTATTTGAGATCAGCGATTGACTGGCGGCCCGCATAACCTGTATCAACTTCATGCCAGTGTTCGACCTTGTCTTCTCCTTGTTTCCAGCAAAGAAGAACTTCACGGTCCTTATGGCGTGAAGGAAAATCGACGAGGCCTTTTTCAAAATCTTTAAGTTCGGCCCCCATGCTGTGCAGTTCATCTACGAGAAGTCCAAGGCGGTCCATCAGTTTTTCGTATTCGCTATCAGGGCTAAGCGAAAACTGACTTTCGCCAAGTTCTTCGAGTCTACGACGCATCTCAACAATCTTCGTGTAGACAATCGTGATATCATCAACGATCCGCCTGACGTAGCCGAGCGAATTGTTCGCTTCTTCGATAGAGAAGAATTTCTTCCCATGATCAGCGTTGCTGTCTGCCTTGACTTGTGCTTGGTTATAAGGCATATCTCGCTTCCTATTGTTGTCAGGTAACACATTGAATTATTGAGGCTGAATCCATCAAGTCAACTAAGTTGGATGGTAAAAAAGCCAGTCAAAATACAATTGATACCTTATGTCCGATTGCACGTAACGACTCTTGTTAGGCCATGAATGCTGTTTACTAATCTGTGAGTAGAACGCGCAAGGAGCGTGAAAGATTCCAACCGGTCTGCTTTCCCTATATCGGTTGGGCGGTCCGTTCATTTGCGAAAAAAGCACCATCACATCTTCCCTAGTCAAACGGGGAAAGGTGGTGAAGAAAAGCGGACGGACGTTAAAAAGAGGGTGATAAAAAAACCTGCCACAGTTTTATTCCGTGGCAGGTTTCATTCTGATTACATTATGTAAAGTCTGATGGAAATTCTCAAAAAAAATCAAGCTAAGAAAATCCGGAGCATTATATAAGATTAAGCCTCAAGTAGATGCTCAGCCTTATCCGCATCCATTGTTTCAGCCATCTGCCATCCAAATACTTTGTAGAAGTATGCCTTCATATCAACGATTAGACTGAAGAGGATCGGGACGACAATGAGCGTAAAGAGTGTCGCAACGACGAGTCCGCCGACAACCACCGAGCCGAGGCCTTTGTAGAGTTCCGAACCAGCACCCCCTGCAATAACCAATGGGAGCATACCAAATACGGATGTCGCGGTTGTCATGAAAATAGGTCGCATTCGTGTACGAACAGATTCACGGATCGCATTGTATGGATCAAGCTGCTCCACCTTGTCAGCTGTCGATTCACCAATACCCTTCATGAAATTAAGAGACTGGTGAACAATCAGGATCGCGTTGTTGACGACGATACCGATAAGGATGACGAAGCCAAGCATGGTCAGCACGTCAAGCTGCTGAGTCGGGTCAATCTTGTGTACGATGAATAGGCCGATGAAACCACCGATGGTTGCAAGCGGCACAGAGAACATGATGACCGCAGGATACAAGAACGATTCAAATAGTGCGGCCATCAGCAGGTATGTCACAAGCAGAGCCAAGAACATACGCGATGAGATAACACTGATCAGGATGTCGCTGATTGAGCCAGAGAAATCGCCGAGCAGCGAGGTACGGACAGCTGAGAGCTTGTCCGCAGAACCCGCAATTTGAACAATGACATTGCTGCCAATTTCACCGTTGCCTTTCATGCGTGCAAGGATACCTTGCTGCATTTGATCGACTTTTTGAATCGCAGTTTCAAGTGCAAGCCCAGGCGGCATTGTCACAGAAAGACTCACAGCACGTCGGCGTTCAATACGTTTAATTTCCTGAGGTGCTTGCGTTCGCTTCACATCCACAACTGAAGCAAGTGGTACAACATCCATTTGCCCTGGGTTTTCGAAGCTTGGCACAGCCAAAGGAACGCCACCAATCTGATCGAGAGTAATCTCGACTTCTGGTGCACGGATGAGCTTAAGGTCAACAGTATCGCCTTCGAGACGATAGTCACCGATAACTGCACCATCAATCAGTGACTGGACGGCTACGCCGACACTGTTCACATCAATACCCATATCCGCAGCGTGAACACGTTTGATCGAAAGCTGCATCTCCGGACCGGGAAGTTTGTAGTTACGCGGGTCTGGCTGAATTGGCGTAAAGTTGCCAAACTCTGCTCGCATCGCCTGCTCCATCGCAGCACCGACCTTCTTCAGGTCTTCAAGGTCATCAGAGATGATCTCCACATCGATGGAATCGGACGAGCTGGTCGCGTCACCAAAGATGGGCATCTGGAAACCAAAGCCCATGGAACCGGGAATCTGCCACATACGAGCCGTAATCAGATTCGCCAAAGGCATGACGTTGTTTTTATCTTTCGAGGAAGCCCCCATGATCATACCGCCTGGATACGCAACGTCGAAAAAGTTCTCGACAGGCGGAATGTTCTCAACAGGTTGGCCGGTAAATGGATCAAGGAATGGTGGAAGGCCTTCCAGATCTGCGTAAGTTTCCGCTTCCCAATATGGACGTACAGAATCTTCAATTTCCTTAGCCATTTCCTCTTGGAACGGAATGCTATAGCCGGGAGGGTTCAGAAGGATACCAAAGACAAAGTTGTTGTTACCAGAGGGAAGGTATGAGCTAGGCGGCATAAGCATATACGCGCCGATGACTGAGATCAGAGTGAACAACGAAACGATCACGATACGCATAATGAACCGGGCAGGCATTTTTGCAACAACCCAATAAAGCGAGTCGCTGTACCATTTCGTAAATTTCGCAGCGATATTCGCGATACCAAACAAGGTGTGAAGCTGATGCATAAAGGCAGATTCGTGAATCTCCTTCTTCATCTTCAACATACGCGCCGACGCGACAGGAATAACCGTAATTGATACAAGCAGTGAAAGTAGAACAGATGCACAAATCGCAATGGAGATATCGCGGAAAAGCTGGCCTGCTTCTTCCTGCATAAAAATAACCGGAACGAACACCGCAACGGTCGTCAGAACAGAAGCAAGAATCGCACCCCAAACTTCGACTGTGCCGTCATAGGCCGCAGCAAACGTACTCTTACCCATACCGAGATGACGGTCGATGTTTTCCAAAACAACAATCGCAGCGTCAACAACCATACCCACAGCAAACGCCAAACCCGCCAAACTAATAACATTAATCGAGCGGCCAAGCATCGTCATCACAACAAATGTACCAATCACTGAGATCGGAATTGAAAGCAAGACAATCATCGTCGGGCGAACTGTTCGCAAGAAAACAAGTAAAACCACGCCAGCCAAAATCGCACCGATTACAAGGTTTGTCTGAACCATCTGCACAGCGTCATTGATATAGATGGTTTGATTATAAACCTGTTTAAGCGAGGTACCTTTAGCAAGTGTGGGCAGAACATTTTCGTTGATGTCCTTAATCACGTTGTCCAGCCGATTCTGAACCTGCACAACATTGGCGCCACTTTGTTTATTGACTGCCATAGCGAGCGCGTTCATGCCACGCTGGTGAACGAATGCACGACGTTTATCGAGAGACAACTTCGCATCACCGATATCTTTAACACGAACAGGACCAGAAGCATCCGTTGAAACAATGGTTTCACGGATATTTTCAAGTGTCTCGTATTGACCAATCGTACGGATACGAACATCGAGGCGACCTTCATTGAAATCGCCCGCAGACACATTGACGTTCTCGCCACGCAATGCGTTAATTAGACTATTAAAAGTAACGCCGCGTTGAGCCATCAGGATGGGGTTGATTTCAACGTGCACTTCACGCTCGCGGCCGCCATAGATCTGTAGCTCGTCAACACCTTCGACACGCTCAATCAACGGCTTCACACGATCATCAACCGTGTCATAAAAACCCTCAACATCAAAGTTAGGATCCTCACTCGTCAACACGATCCAGGCAATCGCGTCCTGGCCGCCCTGCTCTGTCGAGCTGATCACAGGCTCATCAACACCATCCGGGTAATCAGGAACCTCACGCAACTTGTCAGACACTTCATTACGAGCCACGTCGATGTTCGTGCCGACATAAAACTCAAGTGTAACCTGAGAGGTGCCGGTCTGAGCCAAGGCTTTCATTTTCCGCAGATTGGAAACGCCTTTAAGCTTATCTTCCTGACGATCGATAATCTCTTTCTCGATCTCTTCAGGGCTACGCCCAACCCATGAGGTTGTCACCGTGATCTGCGGGGTATCCACGTCTGGCGTAAGCTGAATCGGAATCGACAACAACGAAAGGACGCCGAAAAGTAGAATCAGCAAAACGCCGACTGCAACCTTAACGGGGTTTTTGATTGCAAAACCAATAAAATCCATGTTAATCTCGCGAATATTCTTATCTTTAACTCACCCTGCATGCAGGGTGAAGTTGTGTTCATCCAAAACCCATAACCTAAGCGTTAATTAGCTATCAATTTTTGCCTCAGTCTTGGCCGGCTCACTCGTAGCAGGCTCAGGTAAGCTAGAGCCATTATCTTTAGGTTGCTCTGCGATCGGAGCATTGTCGATTGCCAACGATTGGCCTGGGAAAAGAATCTGCTCTGCGCCCATCACCACAACCTGCGTGCCATCTGCAAGGAGATCAGCCGTCGCGGGATTGGTTGGTTCAACGACGACCTTGCCGTTTTGACCGAAAAGTTCACGCACCGGAACGGACATAGCGATTGGCATGCCTTGCCCATCTTCAGGTGGAACAGCAACCCAAACAACCGGACCTTTGGCCGTAAACAGAAGCGCATCTCGTGGCACAATCACTTCGTCACTCTGTGTGCCAATCGGCAAACGTGCTGTCACACTCATACCTGGAAGCAAACGACCATTCACGTCATTAAGCCTGACCTTCACCGGGAAAGTACGCGATGAGTTGCTACCCATAGGTGTAATTGAAACAACATCACCTTCGAATTTTTGACCAATCGCATCGATAACAACAGCAACTTTGTCATCGATTGAAATCATGTTGATGAAACGCTCCGGCACATTGACAATCGCGTCAATCTGGCCATCACTAATGATCTCCGCAATCGAACCCCCGGGGCTGACCCATTGGCCTTCCTCGGTCATCTGGTTAACGACCACCCCGTCAAACGGAGCCGTAATCTTCAAACGGTCAATCTGTTCACGTGCTTTTTCGACAACAGCAACAGCAGCCTCCAAGTTGGCGCGCTCAGATTCAACCTGTGCTCGCATATCAGTCACTTCTTTCGGCTTTGCACTATTCGCACGAGCCAATTGCTCAAGCAACTTCAGATCACCCTCACTCTTGACCAGTGTTGCTTTGCGTGCAGCAACATCAGCCTGAGCTTGCTTGAGTGCAAGTTCTGCCCATGTGCCATCAATTTCCGCGACCACCGTCTCGCCGCCTACGACACGATCACCTTCTTCGACAGGAACCCGCAACACTTTGCCTTCGACCTCTGATGCGATCTCAGACATCTGCAATTCCTGCAAGCGACCGACGACGTCAAATCGATTCTGAACAGACTCATAGGCAGCATAATCCACGCGTACAGACGCTGGTGGAGCACCCTGCGAGGCACCTGCTCTAATCTGCTCTTTGACTTTTTCAATTTCCTTCATTGCTTGCGCTCGGATCACATACGTGAAAACCGTTGACGTAAACAGTGCACCAAGTACCAAACCGCCCCCTGCTGCGAGGATTGAAATCCAGAACACCTTGTTCGTTGAGTGGCCCATCTTCATTTTTTCCTTATCATACCTTTGCCTGGGCAATTTTCTTGCGATGACGCGTTGACTACCGTACACTGTACGATATCCTTTGGTACACTGTACGACACCATCGTACGTCGGTCAAACGCGACCCCCTGAATCAAATCATTTTTAACAATAATTATGTCATCAGAGTCACAAAATACCCAAACACGCATAAACGACCCCAAAGCCGATTGGGATAGCGCCACACCTGAACAGCGCCGCGAGATCATCGTGGACGTTGCGATCAGCATTCTCAACGAAAAAGACATCAGCCACGTCACCATTCGACGTGTCGCGTCTCAGATCGGTGTCGGCGCGATGACGTTGTACACCTACGTCGACGGGCAGCAGGGCTTACGCACTGCCATTCTCGATCGAGGCTTTGAAATCATGGATTCTCATTGCGATTGCGATGAGCATCCCAAAATGAACAATCATGAAAGCTGGGTCGAAGGCTGTACCAACTATGTCGAGTTCGCCGTCCACTACCCCAACCTTTACACCCTCATGTTTACCCACCCCCTCGATCAACATGAACTCGCCAACATTCAATCTCACTTTGAACGTTGGCGTCACGACGTCCACGAGTATTACAGCGAACTCGGTATCAAAGAAGAAGACATGCAACCGTATGTTGAACGCACCACACGCGACTGCTGGGTTGCGATGCACGGCCTAGCCTCACTCATCATCTCACAACGACTCCAACTTAACGAGCAAGAAATCAGACAACAAATCGAAACGCTCATCGAACGCCTCTACATCGAGCCTGGGCAAATCAACGAATAATCAGCCATCACACGAAGGGGTATCCATGCCAAACATACTTGTTGCCGGTGCAACTGGATACCTCGGGCGTTATCTCGTCCAAACACTTCATCAACGTGGCCACAACGTCCGCGCACTCGCTAGATCAACAGAAAAACTCCAGTCGCTGCAAAACTACATCGACAGCTCACATGTCGGCCAAGCAACTAATGCGACCTCAATCAAAGGCATCTGTGATAACATCGACATCGCCATCTCTTCACTAGGCATTACGCGCCAAAAAGATGGGCTCACTTACAACGATGTCGATTACAAAGCTAATCTCCATCTCCTGAATGAAGCTCAAACATCACCAACCACAACAAAATTCATATACGTCTCTGTATTAAACGCACATCAATTACAAAATTTGAAAATGGTAAAAGCAAAACTCAAATTTGAGAACGTGCTTAAAAAATCCGGACTCCAGTACCAAATCATCTATCCAAATGGCTTCTTTTCAGATATGACTGAGTTCTTTAATATGGCCAAATCCGGCACCGCCTATGCGTTCGGCGATGGTACACTTCAGTACAACCCTATCCATGGATTAGACCTCGCCAATTACATCGTCGACAATATCAATTCCATCTCGAAAGAGCTGCCTATCGGCGGGCCAGAAATTCTGACCCAAAACGAGATTACAAACGCAGCCTTTGCCGCTCTCAACAAACCCGCCCACACGCGTCACATCCCAATATTTGTCGCAAAATCGCTACGGTTTCTCATGCAAACATTCACTTCCACCAAAACACACGGCCCAATCGAGTTCTTTCTCACCGTTCTCACCCAGAACATGATCGCTCCCGCCACCGGAACACACACCTTAAAATCATACTTCCAAAAACTCGCAGCCAAAGACACAACAACTCCTCATTAATCCACTAGCTAACAAACAAAATGGTCGGCCAGTTTAGCCCCAAATGCCCCGCAATCGCGCTCTCAACTCCCCATTTCCTCGCCATCCAGCAAAACACCAAACTCACCAGAAAAATCTGCGTTAATTTAACCGCAGGCATATTCGTATTCGGCCAATGAATCACAGCCCACAAAAATGAAACCAGCAATACCGATACCCAAAAACCCGTTTCCTTCCCAGGCTTCCACCCAAACAACTCCGCCAACCAAGGCAACAACAATCCTCGAAACATCAACTCCTCACCAATAGCCGCCACCGTGATAAACGACAGCACACCGATAACGACCTCCAAACCACCTGTGACCTGTGTACTGCGATCTGTATCCTGTTCAACCATCTGCCGCAATACATCCCCCATCTCAACACCCATCATGGCAAAAGCAACGATCGTCACCGCGCACATCAACACACCAATCCCAAACCCCGCAAACACACGCCGCCACGCTTTATCTCTTCCACGTCCACCTAGCATTCTTTGATCCAACAACACATACCCACCCTCATGGACACGCAACCAGCTTGCCGCTCCTGCCCCATACACAAACAGCCGCCATGCCAACAACCAAGCCGACACCACGAAACAGATCATTAAGCCAATGCCTACAATCAAAACCGGATACTCAACCACTTCCGCCATGCCCGATATCATCAACCACATCTGTGGCCAGTTCAAAAACAAGATCACACCACTAACCCACAACCCCATCTTCCATCGCCTTACCGCATCCATAAATCTCAATACAATCGCCACAACCGCCAGCGTTATCGACACGCATAAAAACACCGCCATCACGCCCACACCAAACCATTCCACCTCCACAACCTCTTGCCCTAGTATCAACAAGCTCATCCTCAATACCTCATCGAATACGAACAAAATAAAAAGCGGAGCTTCGAGACTCCGCTTCAATCATTTTACCCGATTATCGATAAGCCGAATATGTTTATTCTGCAGATTCCCAAACCTCAACCTCAAGATTCTGCACACCCCACTTCAATGCAATTTCATGTGTTGGGTAAAGTACATCCAACCGGTTCTCTTTGATCTTGCCACCACGATCAAGCACCTGTACCGGATGTCCTTGGTTATAGCCGGGAATCGTCAACACAGTTCCAAATGGAAGCAGCCGTGTATCCGCAGCCACCAGATTACCACCATTGGTCTCAACGCTCTTGCCTGAAGCTGTAATACCATCCGCCCACTTACCACAAGACCGATAGTCCGGGCTATAAGCGGTCACCTTCATGCGAAGGGTGCCTTTCTTCCGCATCATCTTGCCATCAAACATGAGATATTCCTCATCCCACGATTCGATCAGTTGCAGCTCTGGCTCTGCATCAACCTCAACTTCGTCTATCGCCTCATTAGAGACTACCTCGCCAAACGCTTCCGGCATGTAGTACTCGAGGACATGCGTTTCTTCCTGCTCCGGGACGACTGCCATCAAACTCACCGTTCCCACGCCACTTCCCTCTCCCTGCACCGCACCACGCACCTTGTACACACAAACAGCCAGCAATGACAAGCTCGCAAACACCAAGCCAATCACCAACAACGGCGACACGACACCTTCGTGCGCACGTACATTTTCACGTCGCTCTTTTTCGCGATTCAATTGCGTCTCTCCAATTCGTCCGTAATACACAGCCCAACCGTGAGCTACATTCGTATTACCTGGAATCGGGCCCTCCATGACCGCGCTCTCTATGAGCATTCATCCTACCCCACAGCCACCATCGACACAAAAAAATCTCGTGCATATTCACCTCTACGTGACCACCCGATAAACAGGCCAACAGCCACTCAACACACCTCTTCACCCTCACTCATCGCCCCAAAATCAATGTTCCTCAGTTTTGCCTTACCCAAATTAACACGACTCATCGATTTCCCTCACCCACCTTTTTTTAACCACAAATCACGCTCATTCCACACGCAACACACAGCTAACCCATATTCACACCACAACACCCCAACAAAAAAAACTCGCTGCACTTCCGCACAACGAGTCCACCTTCTTCGCATCCGTTCATAATCAGCATTTAGCATATTCAAACACCAAATGCCTAATCATCCATCATGATTCAACACCGACAGGAACCGCCACCTTTTCTTCTTCCTTATTCGCAGGTTTTCTGCGCCTGCCCTTGGAAACCCACATCACCTGATCCGATGAATACCAAATACCTCTCGCATAAGGCTGATGAATAGGTCGCAAACAAACAAACTGAACTTCCTCATCCAATACCTCATCATCAATCGCGATATCACAAACACGAGCCGTCATCTGACCGTTCAGCGTCGTCACCGTATCTCCCTTATCAACATCATGCCCCGTCACATCCATCGCATGCAGTACTTTTCGCATGTTATTTCTCCATTCTTGGTTATGTTTTTACCGGATGCCGCATACATTCCGAGTCGCGCACTCACGCAAACTCAAACAGCAAGCCGCACCGTAACGCTTTCATCGCGTACGCAACAACCTTCACCACCTACGCTCAACCAACCTCCCCATTCATCCATACAAGTTGTGTCAGGCTTCAAGTATCAAATTGAAATGAAACTCATTGCACCGCAACACATCATCCCATGCCCAACCCATGATCGCATCAACCACACCCTGATCCGCAACCGTATCACTTATCTCGAACATTCAGTTGCCAATCAAGACACGACTCAAACGCTCTCACGTCTTTCCCGTATCTCAAAAAACCTCGACAAATACCTCTGGGACATTCCAGATGTATTTCGCCCAAGGGTTTCACTAAATCATATTCGTGATAAATCGGATTTCTGCTCGCGGTTCCCCTTATTTTTCATTCTTACACCCCTAACAAGAGGTGCTTATCCCCTTAACCCCTGCTACTTGCTCCCACGTTATCCATGATCGGGCTATCCCGTACCCATGCCGATTTGATTATTTTCGCCACATCAGTGATAACACACATCTTCAGGGACTTGGCCGGAGCATTGATCCCAAAATCCAGCCATCCCCATTTTGTCAGTGAGCATTACATTTCTGCTTCGCCAATGTCCGCGAATGCTGAAATCGACGATTCAAACTCGGAGAATCTGGAACATGGAAACAACCTTCATCTTCGTTAAACCAGACGGCGTACAACGCGGCCTCGTCGGCGAAATCCTTAACCGCTTCGAACGCAAAGGCCTTCAAGTCGTCGGCGCTAAAATGCTCCGTGTAGACGAAGACCTCGCAGGCAAACACTACGCCGAACACGAAGGCAAACCCTTCTACCCCGGCCTCATCAAGTTCATTACATCCAGCCCCATTATGGCATTCGCCATCCGCGGCGTCGACGCCGTCACCGTCTCCCGTACACTCATCGGCGCAACCAACGGCCGCAAAGCAGATCCCGGAACCATCCGCGGCGACTTCGGCCTCTCCGGTGGCTTCAACATGATCCACGGCTCCGACAGCATCGAATCCGCAAACCGCGAACTCGCACTCTGGTTCCCCGAAGGCACACTCGAATACGACAAGTCCTCCAACCTCTGGACTTACGACCCCTCAGACCTCGACTAATCAACCATTAGTCTCGCAACGACACCACTTAAAAACCACGATGCTTTCATCGTGGTTTTTTACTTGGACATCTACCCAATCAACCTCAAGCCCATGACCGCCGGTCATGGGGTGTATGGAACATAAGCTCCAAAATATTCATATTAAAATCACCTTGCACCCATCATGTTCTTTCTTCATCACCACCCGACCATCTCCCCTCATTCACACATCAACAAACCCCGCCAACTGATTCGTGTACGCCCGCGCCCTCGTCCCGCACCAACCTCCAAGCGCCGTCACCGCACACGCGCCCGCCGCCGCCGCCAAGCGCCCCGCACCTTCAAGCGTATACCCATCCACTAGCCCCGTCAGCAAACCCGCATAAAAGCAATCCCCCGCGCCTGTCGTATCCACCACTTCGCCCGGCGCATCAACCGCATCAATCTCAATCAACTCACCATCAGCTCCTGACAACACCGCACCTTCCTTACCAAGCTTCACCCCTAAAATCCCCGGCGCACCACAATCACGATACACCTTCAAAATCTTCTCGACATCCTTCTTCCCCGTCTGATTCTTCGCCTCATGATACGACGGCACATACACATCCAAATGCGGCAACATCTCCTCCAACGGCTTCATCCCCCCACCATCGCCCGCCGCATCAATCGCCGTCTTCGTCCCCCGCATCCGCAACTCCTCCAACAGCTTCGGCAAGCATCCCTCAATCTGCGGATTAAGCCCATAATAAGCCCACAAAAAGTACTTCGCAGACTCTAATTGCTCCATATTCTTGTAGTACGCACGCAAGTCCATCAATTTCGGCGCACCCTTCGCATGAAGGAACGATCGCTCTCCGTCATCCGAAATCAACACCGCTGTCGTCGATGTCGGCGCCTCTGGATGCGTATACATCGCCGACACATCCACACCACGTTCCTCAAATATCACCCGCATCATCCGCCCAAAATGATCCGCCCCAACATATGTAAACACCGACGTCTTACATCCCAACCGCGCCAGCGTAATCCCCGCATTCGCCGTAATCCCACCCGGTATCATCTGAATCGGCTCAATCTCATGCAGCACCTTCTCACCAATCGGTATGTCATGCGGCACGGGCCTGCACACCAAATCCGCCACACACGACCCCGCCACAATCACATCAATTTCTTTCTCAACTTGTTCTGCCATATCAGAATCATACCCCATTTTTCCCCCCACGTTAACGCAATCATATAAACCACAACCCCACACTTCATACCTCATCAACAAAGCAGATTAAAAACCAATCTATCACCATATTAGATCAATTTGCGTAACTATTCACAGGTCTTGTCAAAGTGTGTAAACAGCAAAATTACTCACAATACCTCAGTTAATCTTAAACGACCTTCTAGTCAACAAGCGGGCATTTACGCAAAATGCTCTAGACCGGCTTTTCCATCGTATACAAAAACCAACGCTGCTTCGCATTCTTCCTCTTCTGCTGACGCTCACAATAAACCGTCATCACATCCTTCGACGTTGTCAGCACCTTGAAGTAATGCCGTCTCAAATACATCTCACCCGAAAAACCTTCCGCCCCCGATTGTTTCCACGTCTCCAATATCTCATCCACCCGGTACTCATCGCCCCGCCACGTAAAATGCGTCGGCATCCCCGGCTCACCCCGCGCAATCATACGCGCATCAAACGATCCCTCCCGCGGTTCAATCGGCTCTGATATAAATAATTCCATCACACTATTCTAACCTCACGCCGACTCGACCGTGTTACGCAACTCACCTATCCCCTCAATCTCCACAACCATCTCATCACCCGACTTCAACCACACCGCAGGCTTCCGCGCAAACCCAACCCCGCTCGGCGTCCCCGTCATAATCACCGTCCCCGGCAACAACGTCGTGTCCCTCGAAATATAGGCAATCAATTCTGCCACAGGAAAAATCATGTTCCCCGTCACATCCTCCTGCATCACCTCACCATTCAACGTTAACTTAATCCCCAACTCCTGCGGATCAACAATCTCATCCTTCGTCACAATCGCCGGCCCAAGCGGGCAGAACGTATCAAACGATTTCCCCCTGATCCATTGCCCGCCGCCCCCTTGCTTCTGAAACTTCCTCGCCGAAATATCATTCCCAATCGTGTACCCCAACACATAATCCATCGCATCAGCCTCAGATATATTTCTCCCCAATTTCCCAATCACCACCGCCAGCTCCGCCTCAAAATCCACCTCCCCCTTTTCCGACGAACAAGCCGGTATGACCACCGGACTCTCCGGATTCGTCACCGCCGTCGTCGGCTTCATAAAGATCACCGGCGTCTCCGGTATCTCTGCCCCACCTTCCTTCGCATGCTCCGCATAATTCCGACCTATACAATAAATATTGCACGGCATAATCGGAGCCAACCGCCTCGTAATCACAGCCGACTCACCTGTCTCACCCATACCACCAACCCCCTTCATCAAATCTCCCCCCAAAATCATCGCCGTCCCATTCCCTTGTTCCGCACCCAATCTCACAACACCCTCAGCATCAATAAATCTCACAATTCGCATCGCATTTCTCGCAGCATGGTTTATCTGGTTATAATCATTGTTAACGCGATGAACCATTCAAGCAACTGCTTTCTTGATCAAAAGAATAATCTGTGTTTTATATAACACTTTCCCACGATCAAAAGCACTGCTCAATAACATCTCTGCCGCAGCAAAGAGGAGATCATTGACTTTGGCTGAGCAGCAAACAAAAACCGATTCGGATACCAACAACAATCCGCCCACCTCAAACGGTGCGCGCACCTGGCAAGACCTCAAGCAAAGCGATGTCCCCGAAGGACTCTGGATGCGATGCCCAAAGTGCGAAGCCATGTGCTACCAAAAACAGGTCACCGAAAACCTCGAAGTCTGCCCCGAGTGCGACCACCATTACCGCGTCGGCGCCGACCAGCGCATCGAGCAAATCCTTGATCCCTCATCCTTCGAACCCCTCTGGGAAGACATCGGCCCCGTCGACGCACTCGACTTCGTTGACCGTATCCCTTACGCCGAACGCATCGAAAAAGAACAAACCAAAACCGGCCACAAAGACGCCCTCATCTGTGGCAAGGGCTTCGTCAAAGGCCGCGGCGTCGTCATCGCCGTCATGGACACACGCTTCATGATGGCCTCCATGGGCTCCGTCGTCGGCGAAAAAATCACACGCTGCATCGAGCTCGCCACCGAAACCGATCGCCCCTTCATTCTCGTCTCCGCTTCAGGCGGCGCACGCATGCAAGAGTCCTCACTCTCACTCTCACAAATGGCCAAAACCTCCGCAGCGCTCGCACGCTTCGATGACCTCGGCGGCCTCTTCATCTCCATCCTCACCGACCCCACCACCGGCGGCGTCACCGCCTCCTACGCCATGCTCGGCGACGTCATCATCGCCGAACCCAAAGCCCTTATCGGTTTCGCTGGCCCCCGCGTCATCGCCAACACCGTCCGACAAGAACTCCCTGATGGCTTCCAACGCGCTGAATTCCTCCTACAAAAAGGCTTCCTCGACCGCGTCGTCCATCGCAAAGAACTCCGCAGCGAAGTCGCCCGCCTCATCGACTACGCCGGCAAATAACCCCCCCTGTTTCGTCACACTTATTTTTTCAATCTGCCCTTGGCCCTGCACGTAAATATCAAGCCCACGACCGCCGGTCGTGGGTTGTTTTACAACCCATCAATCAATCGCCTGCATTAACTCTGCCCCCTCTACCCTTCATCCGCATCAATTCTCGCACCAGCACTAATCACTAACACCCACACATCCCGCACAATCCCACCACCTTCTTCACCCCCAAATCAACCTCTCCATCATCCGCCTCCGCCATCCATCCGAACATTATCATAGATGTTCAAATTCACACTGCGAGGGGTAGTATTTCATCTTTTCAAGCAGCTCTTGCTGCTCACTTTTTGCATTGCTTTCCTACTCGCCACAATCATCTACTTCGCCGTCGGCCGAGCCTCCGCCCTTCCCAATAACAACTTCTCTCGCAGCGCCTCACTCAAACTCAACACCACAACGCCCATCCTCAGCGAAAACGCAAAACGCTATCGCACCGACCACTACATCATCCACACCGAACTCCCACAAGATCGCGTCATCCCCATCGGCCGACATGTCGACCAAATGTTCGAACAATACGAAAAACGCTTTAAAGGCCTCATCGCCTCTCAGCACCGCCCCATGCCTATCTATCTATTCGATAGCGAATCCGATTACATCCGATTCCTCGCAAAATACAACATCCACGCCCACAACTCCGGCGGCATGTTCGTCTACAAACAAAACCTCAAATGCCTCGCACTCTGGATCGGCGACAAACCCATGCGCGACGTCAAAGCCGTCCTCCAGCACGAAGGCTTCCATCAATTCACATGGAACTACATCGGCAATAACCTCCCCGTCTGGATGAACGAAGGACTCGCACAATACTTCGAAGACGCCGTCATCACCGACGGAACACTCCGCACCGGACTCGCCGATATCAACCGCACCAAACTCGTCAAACTCATGGTTAGATCAAACCATTTCCTCCCCTTCCCCGCCATCATGGACATGTCACACGACGACTGGTCAAAAATCCTCAGCTCCGACCCCGATCAAGCCTCACGACTCTACGCTCAAGCCTGGTCAATGGTCTATTTCCTCATCCATCACGATGACGGCCGCAACGCCTCTAACGTCAACAAATACCTCGCCGCACTCAACTCAGGCGACAACCCAAAAGATTCATTCGAAGAAATCTTCAGCTCCGATCGCGGCCACCTCCAACGCCAATGGCAACGCTTCGCGCTCACCATGCGCAACGACCCCGTCTCCGAAGCCGCCGAACGCATGCAATACCTCTCCGTCGCACTCCGCCACTTCCAATCTCAAAACATCACCATCCCCCGCAACATCGACAAACTCCAACACCTCATGCGACGCTTCGGCATCGAAGTCTCATGGACTTCCAACAACACCACACAAACCATCACCGCCAACGACCCCCGACTCTACACCTTCAAACGCAACGGCCTCCCCGCCGACTTCATCCTCCTCGCCTCGCCGCGCGACAACATGCCCCCGCGCATCCTCGCCAAAGGGCTCACACCCGAACCCATGCTCATTTGGCATCAGACCCCCACCGGCCAAATCACCCCCGACATCATCTATCGCTAACCCCCCCTCCCCCTTCCCCCCTGATACGTCATATCCTTCTTCCAAACCCACCCTTGACCCTGCGCGCAAATCTTTTCCTCCCAACCACACGAAAATGCCGCAGTATTCTCAAGCCCACGACCGCCGGTCGTGGGGTGTCTTACAACCCACCAATCAATCGCCTATAAAATCTCCCCCTCTCACCTACGTCTCCCCCAACCAACACCCCTCACCACCCGTGGGGTCTTTGACTGCCCCGGCTCCATCATCTCAGACCCATCACCTGTGTCTTCATTCAAAAACCCGCAATCCTATATCCCTTCCTCTTTCCCCCTGCACTCTTCCGCAAATACCACTAAAATACCCCAATGCCCGAATCCTCCCCCGACAACCCAAAACCTGAACCCGAACGCCTGCGATACAAACTCACCGTCGCCTACGACGGCTCCGACTTCTTCGGTTGGCAAAAACAAGAACCACCCGACCAAGAACCCCTACGCACCGTTCAAGGCGTCCTCGAACAAGCACTCATCCGTAAACTCAAACAACCCATCACCCTCACCGGCGCATCCCGCACAGACTCCGGCGTGCACGCACTCGGACAAGTCGCTCACTTCGACGCCGCCACACGCATCCCCGTCGAAAACCTCGCCCACGCCGTCAACGGCTGCCTCCCCCCTGACATCGACATCCGCCACGCCGAAGTCACCTCACCTGATTTCCAATCCATCCTCGGTGCCAAAAACAAGCAATACCGCTACCGCTTCTTCATCTCCAATCACCGACCCCTCGGCTTCCGCAACCTCGTCTACCACACACGTTATCAACTCGACACCACCCTCATGCAAGACGCCGCCAATCGTCTCGTCGGCACACACGACTTCGAAGGCTTCGCCACCGCAGGTCACGGCCGCGAATCAACCGTCCGCACCATCTACACCTGCAACATCGAACAAAACGCCGACTTCACCGACATCGTCGTCACCGGCAACGGCTTCCTCTGGAACCAGATCCGCATCATCGCCGGCACCCTCCTCGAAGTCGGCCGCAGCCACTTCACCCCCTCACGCATCGACGAGATCATCCAAACCACCGACCGCCAACTCGCTGGCCCAACCCTCCCCCCCTCCGGCCTAACCCTCGAATGGATCTCATACGACGACCCATCACCTAACTCATCATTAGATGCAAACAAAATGCCCTCTACACCACCCACATCGCGCGATGCGAAAGTGACGGATGTGAAAAATATATCTGGCGCACAGGGGGAGGATCATGATACGTCATTACCGGATATGACAGATACATCTGACGAACAGGGGGGGGATCAATGAAGATCATGCACATTATCACGCGGCTCATTCAGGGTGGTGCTCAGCAAAACACCGTCATGAGTTGTCGCGCGCAGGTCGCCGCCGGCCATCAGGTCACCCTCGTCTACGGCCCAATCTACGGGCCCGAAGGATCACTCCTCAAAGAAGCCCAACAATCCGGCGCAAAACTCATCGAACTCCCATCAATGGTGCGATCCATTCACCCGCTCAAAGACGCGCAGTGCTATCTCGCACTTAAAAAACTGATCAAACAAGAAAAACCCGACATCGTTCACACCCACTCATCCAAAGCCGGCATCATCGGCCGCGCTGCCGCATCAAAAGTTCAATACTCACAGAAAACTTCCTCAAATCCCAACCCTGGCCCCATCATCATCCACACCGTGCACGGCCTGCCCTTCCACGATCATCAACCCAAATGGGTTCACAACCTCTACGTCGGCCTCGAACAGTTTGCAGCCAAACGCTGTCACCACATCATCGCCATCACACCCGAAATGGTACAAGCCTTCGTTGACAAAAACATCGCGCCCGCATCCAAGTTCTCTGTTGTCCCTTCTGGCGTGGATCTCTCGCGATTTAAACTCGCACCTAACGCAAAGTTAGACGCACGCAAAAAATTGAACATACCCCAGGACGCCGTCGTCATCGCCAACCTCGCAAGACTCGACCCACTCAAGGGGCACAACGACCTGCTCGACATCTACCCCACACTCAAACAAAAACTCGGCGACAACACGTACCTGCTCTTCATTGGCGACGGTTTTTACCGTAAAGAACTCGAACAAAAAATCAAAGCCCAAAACCTCACCGATAAAATCATCATCACCGGCTACATCCCGCATGAACAAGTCGCCGCAACCCTCGCCGCCGCAGACATGAAAGTTCTCCCTTCTTATCAGGAAGGACAATCGCGCACCCTCGTCGAAGCGCTCCTGCTCGGCCTCCCAATCGTTGCTTATAACGTCGGCGGCATCCCCTCCATCTGCAACGCGCACACCGGCCGCCTCGTCACCGCACACGATCATGACGCGCTCGCCGCTGCGATCGTGGATACCATTGAAAATAAAGAAAAAACACAAAAACTCACTGAAGCGGGAAGAGAATTCGTCCGCAAACAGTATTCCTCACAGGCGATGACCGATGCGCTTCAGCATCTTTATGATTCGCTGCGATCGATCCCCAACTGATAAAACATTTGTTTTGCAGCATGAAATGCAAAACAGCACGTTAGAGAGTGAAACTTATGGCAAATATCTTAGTTGTCGGCCCGCACCCGGATGATCAGGAACTCGGTATGGGCGGCACAATCATTAAGCTCGCCGAACAAGGCCACAATATTCTCATCCTCGACATCACCAACGGCGAGCCAACACCGCATGGTTCACTTGAGGAACGTGAAAAAGAATGGACGCTGGCTGCGAAAATTATGGGCGCGCCGCGGCAACTATTGGGCTTAAAAAACCGCGAGGTATTGCACACCCTCGACGCGCGGCATGCAGTCGCTGGGATTATTCGCGAACATCAAGCTGAGATTATCTTTTTGCCGTTTGAGGAGGATGCGCACCCGGATCACCGTGCGGTGACACGGATTGTGGAGGATGCGCGATTTGATGCGAAACTGACAAAGATTGATTTGCCGGGCGAACCAATTTATCCGCGGTGGATGATTTATTATTACTGCACACATCTGCGGTGGGTTGCGAATCCGACGTTCTGTGTTGATATCACGGAGCAGATGGAAAAGAAGATTGATGCGATTAAGGCGTATCACACACAGTTTGTGGTTCCGGAGAAGAATCGGCCGATTGTTGATTGGCTGCGGAGTATGAATGCGTATATGGGATCACGGATTGGTGTGCCGTATGCCGAGCCGTTCTTTACGAAAGAGCCGCTTGGGTTGAATGGTTTGGGTTCATTGGTTGGGATTTAGGTTTGTGCGCATAAAATGTTTAGGTGTTGGATTTGTGCGCGCAGATTTTGAGGTTTTTTTTGATTTGGTTTTTTAAGAATTAGATGAATTGTGTTTGTTTTGAGATGGGGAGTTGCGAAAAGCGAAAGATATGATGGAGAATGTGAAATTGACGGACGAGCTTGTGCGCGCCGATTTCGATTTTCGGTGAGTTTCCCTTAGCACAAATAGATCTAAAATTGCGAGAAATGGGCAAAGAATGGTGCGAAACACATTGTATATTGATTGAAATGTGTGAGAAATGTACCTGTTTTAAAGGGTGATTTCGTGAATTGGCGCACAGTTTGAAAGTTGTATGTTTTGGTACGGGATTTGCTATGGAATAAAAATATGGTTCTGGCTTGAAGTGAATGCAGACGCATATAGCCATTGATTTAGTTCTAATTTATGCCATACTTAGCCAGATCAGCGATCATTTCAAGCTATTGAAAGAGTGAGTTACTCGGGAATGATCGACCCTGTACGTAGGAGATGTAGAGGGAAAAGACATATCTATTGTTGATTTACGAGGAGACAGCATGTTACACAAACAGCTTGCTATGTGTGCGTTATTGGCGTGTGGGTTTGGCATAGGAACATCGGCGGATGCGACGGTTTATCGCGCGACGTTTGGCGAGATCGATGATGTGGATGATTACGACGCATCGGATGGTTTTGATTATGGAGCGATCACTGGCGGCGAAGTGATTTTCACTATTTCTGATAATCTACAATTGGAATCAAATGGGATTTTGCAGGATGGCTCCGATACATTCTATTCGGGTATAACGTTCAATCATGTCACATTCACGAAGGCGGACGGCGATTCGGTGATTGCATTGAACAGTGATGTGGAGCTTGAGTTGTGGGATCGATTGCCGGGAGAAAACGGTGGATGGAACTATATTACTTTTGAATCTGATATTAACAGTGAAGGATTTACGCTGGAACTCAGGACGAATAGTACACACGCTAATCATGGGAACATTTTTAATCTTGGGACACCGAATCCTAACTCACTAATCGATGGAAAACTGTTGACGTTTGCGGATGAGGCTGAGCGTGACAGCATCTATCACACGCCGTATTTCCAGTTTTATGGTACTGGCTTGATGTTACCGAATGGTGATATTGAGATGCTTTTGAAAAGTTTACAGATCGTGCCGGAGCCGAGCTCGATGGTGCTGATCGGCTTAGGTGGCTTAGCGCTAATTAGACGTAAGCGTGCGTGAGATTTTTAGTTTAATCATTTAGAGAGCTGCGCCGACTTTGATTGGTGCAGCTTTTATATTGGGGGGATGAGGATGGGGATTTTAGAATGAAGACGCAGGTGATAGGTTCGTGATGCTTTGCATAAAGACCTCACGGGTGGAACCCGTGGGCTTGAGGGTTTGTTGAAATAATGTTTGGTTGGGGTGACACCCCGCACCGGCGGTGCGGGGCTTGTAGAGCAATGATGTGGTTGATGTGCAGCGGCGGGATAGGTTAGGCGTGCATGTCGGCGGGAGTGAGGTTGAACTTTTCACACCACTGTTTGTAGACGATGGGTGAGATTTCTGAGGGTTTAATTTCGGATCGGCCGCCCCAGAAGATGTTGGTGTAGAGGACAGGGATGCCGGCTTCTTTGAGGTGTGCGTCGATGGCGGCTTTGTGTTGGAGGACGTTGTCTTTGTCGTTGCCGTGAGAGACACCCATGATGTTGACGTTGCCGAAGGTTGGCCCGCCGTCGCGCCAATAGGCGTGGGTCATGCAGTGGTGACGGCCGACTTCGATGCCTGCTTGTAGTTCTTGACCGGGGGAAACGGCCCAGTGGTAGAGTGCGTTGTAACGTGAGACGGTTTTGCCGGTCTTTGTTTTTTTGACGTGCTCGAGGAAGGTTGAGAATCGGCCGATGACGCGGCGGTTGTTGAGCTCGTCTGCGATGTGGCAGAATTCATCGAGTGAGAGACCGATTTCTTGGGCGCGGGGTTGCCAAAGGTTGAGTGTAAGTTCGGCGGAGGTGAACTCGCGTTTGAGGGCCATGAGCACTTTCCATTCAAGGTCGGAAAGGTCGGTGACGGTGACGTTGTGAACGCGGCCGGGGGTTTCGGAGCGATCGCCGGGTTTGAGTTGGCGACGGCGCATGTGGCCAACGCCGAGTGAGAAGACGTTTTTGGCGGGGAGGAGGACGTAGTCTTGGGCGCCGGTTTTTGATGCGAGGTAATCGCAGTGCTTGGTCATTGAGTAGGGCTTGGGAACTTTGAGTGTGGTCCAGAGTTTGTAGGTTGAGCCGGGGGTGTCGCCGTCGGTGGAACGGAGAACGACGTGGCCGGTGAAGGGGTCGTTGGCGAACATGTATTCGAAGGCGTCGTTGATTTTGTCTGCGGGAACTTTCCAAGCGATGAGCGCGCCGGGTGCGAGGTTGGTGGCCATGAGTGTTTGACGGACACGGCGGATGACGCCTGCGTCGAGCATGGCTTTGATGCGCGTGAGGATGAGGTCGGTGGGGAGGTCGGTCATCTCAGCGATTTTGGAGATGGGACATCGCTCGAAACCTTGGACTTTGTCCTCGGAAACGGTGAGGATTTGGGTATTGATGGGGTCCTCGACTTCGATGGGTGTGGGGTCGAATGAGGTCGCGTCTTGTGGGGATTGGGGGGAATTATGGGGGGTGGATTCGCGTTTCATAGGCTCAATTGTAACAGGTGGAGAAGACGAGAACGAATTGCAAGATTGATGTAAAGAGTTGTCTACAAAAAGATAATGGACGGTTTTGAGTGCGGAATTTGGGATTAAATGAAGGGTGGGCGGGGTTTTCTTAGGGGTAGAAGGGGCGGGTCGCGCTTCGGAAAAATTTTAATGAGATGGTTTAGGGGCAAGACACCCCGCCACCAGCGGTGACGGGCTTGAGGGAATTATTAAATGAGGACTTTTGGCGTTGAATTCAAAATTTGCGCGTCGGGTCAAGGGCGGGATTGAAAAATTGATCATACGTATAGGGGGGGGGTTAGTAGTGAAAGCCGGAGTCGCGGAGGTGGATGGCGGGCGGGCCGGGGTTGAGGGTTTTGGCGTTGAGGATTTTGGCGATGAAGATGTCGTGGTCGCCGTCGACGTCCATATGGCAAGAGACTTCACATTCGAGGTAGTTGAGTGAATCGGCAAGGATGGGTAGTGAGGGGGATTTGCCGTGGATGATCTGGTAGCCGAGGAAGGGGTCGTCGGCGAAGTCGGAGGGTGCGGCGAATTTGCGTTTGATGGTGGTGTGGTGGTCGGCGAGTTGGCAGAGGGCGAAGTGCCGAGACTCGGAGATGAGGGGCATGATGGGGCGGCCTTTGGCGATAGCGATGGAGATCATGGGTGGATTGAATGAGACTTGCTGAATCCATGAAGCGAGCATGCCGAGCCGACGGTCTTCGTGGTGTGCTGTGAGGACGTAGATTCCACTAGGGATTTGGCCAAGAATTTGAGCTAGATCAGAAGTTTGTGATTCGGGATTATCTGCGTTACGAACCGATTTGGATGATGGCATATGGCCTCCGTTTGGATGTCGATTGTTCGGCTCCCAAACTGGCGAGGTTTTTTAGTGCGCTTTTCTACGATTGATCTCGTTGACCAGTGGGTTGCTGTGGAGTGAGGGGATGGCGATGGGTGAGGCGGAGAGGGAGGATCAGTGATACAACGATCTTGATGAGATAATTATTCTTGAGATTTTTGAGTTGAGCTGTGCGAGGCAAGCGGATTGATGTGGCGTGCTTAACTTAATGTATGGATGCAAGATACGTTTTGATGAGAAGATAGGCAATAGCATTTATGGGAAGGGATGTCCTGTAGTGATGCAAGTGGTTTGACGGTGATGTGGGTGGGGCTTAGGGTGAGTGGATGAATTATGAAGCTGCGATATTTGATTTGGACGGGACACTGGTGAACAGCTTGCGAGATTTAGCGGATGCGGTGAATTACGCTTTGCGAGAATTGGGCAGGCCGATGCATGAGCTGGAGGCGTATCGGTATCTGGTGGGACAGGGTGTGAAGAACCTGATTAGGGATGCTTTGGGTGCTGGGCATGAGGGGTTGTTTGAGGAAGGATTGCGGCTGTTTCATGAATACTATGATGTTCATATGTATGACCATACGGGGCTGTACCCGGGCGTAGGTGAGATGTTGCGCGAGTTGAAAAATGGGGGTGTGAAGCTGGGCGTGGTGAGCAACAAGCCAGACGGTGCAACGCGTGAAGTGGTCACAAAGTTACTTGATGGGTATGGGTTTGATGTGGTGTTTGGGGCGCGTGAGGGCGTGGCGATAAAGCCAGACCCGGCGGGGCTTAGAGAAGCGATGGACGTAGTGGGGGTCAAGCCGAGTGAGTGTGTCTATGTGGGGGATAGTAAAGTGGATATGCTGACAGGGAAAGCTGGGGGCGTGATGACGGTGGGTGTGTCATGGGGATTCCGAGAGGTTGAAGAGCTAGAGCAGAATGGTGCTGATGTGGTTGTGCATGATGCGTGCGAACTATCGCGGATTATACTGGGCAAATAGACAGATTCTTAGCAAATGATAGTTTTTTGAGATGGTCCTATCTCGAGGGAGCAATTACGGGTATACTCAACGCAACTTTTGCTCATTTTTATTGAATGTTGAAATTTGATTGAATAAGCATGCCTTGCATGAGTGAGTCGAGTGGCGTGGTGCCTGTTTGGGTTGAGAGAGTTGGCGTGCTTTGGATGTTGTGTTTGTGTGAATGACTTGTTGAACCATCTGCTGCGCGAAAAGAGGCTATGAAGTACATATTTCTGATCGTTGCTGTTTTATTAAGTCTGTTTAGCTTTGCGACATACATGCGGTTCCCAGATGCGAAGTCTGAGGTGCCGGTATTGTTTTGGGTGACAGATCCGAACCCTGCGAGGACGTTGCAGGTTGAGACATTTAAGAAGTGGCTCATCAAGCATGGTCATGTGACGGCGGATGGGAAGCCTGCGGTTGATTTGCGCATTGACGCGGCGAATGGACGGATGGCGAAAAAGATCATCCAGACGGTGTCAGGTGTGGGCGGCGATGTGATGGATTTGTTTAATGGCCGGTATGTTCGGTACATGGATGATATTGGTGTGCTGGAAGAGCTTACGGATAGTGCGAAAGAGATGGGTTTCGATCTTTCGAAGACTTATAAAGCGCTAGAAACTGAGCTTGTGGTGAATGGGAGGCAGATGGCGTTCCCGTGTAATGTGGTTTGCTCGCTGCTGCTGGTGAATAAAGATGTGTTTGAGAAGTATGGTCAACCGCTACCGCCTGAGAAGTGGACGATTGATGAGTTTGAACGATTGGGTAAAGCGTATGTTAAGGCTGCGAACGAGCCAGGCAAGCAGCAGACGAACTTCTATGCAATCGGCGTGGATTATACGCTGATGCATCGGAGTATGGGGCTGAGCATTTTTAACGAAACGTTGACGGCAAGTACGCTGGATGATGAAAGATATGTGAAGACACTTGATCGGATTAGCAAGTGGATTCATGAGGATCATATTATCCCCACGGAAGCTGAAATACGTTCGTTTAATGTAGGGTCGGGTTATGGGGGGTTAACGGCGCAACTGTTTTATCGTGGCAATTTTGCGATGATATATACGGGGCGGTACATGTTGATTCAGTTACGGCGATTTGAGGAGCCGATGAAACTTGGTGCGGTGAGTGTGCCCTTCGATCATTATCCGAATGCCCGAATTTCGACGCGCACTTCGGCGATGTATAAGGGTGGGAATCACAAAGAGGCGGCCAAGCTATTTTATCAGTATTTAGCTAGTGAAGATTACAACATGTTGATTGTGAATGATGCGGATGCGCTGCCTCCGAACCCTGAATATGCGAAGGGGGAAGCGTTTTTGCGGCCTGAAAAATTTCCGAACGAATGGGGCATTCATGAAAAGTTTGTGAATCAGGCGAAGACGATCGCGATTGGCGGGGTGTACAGTCCGTTTGTCGCGGATGCTGAGGTGTTCAGATCAACGCAATACTATTACGACCGTGTGGTGAACAAGATTTCGTCTCCAGAAGAAGCGGCATCTGCAACTAAGCTGGCGATAGACAAGAAGATCGCGTTAACGCTGCGTGAAAAGCCTGCGTTACAGGAGATGTATGACAAACTGACTGAAGATCAGAAAGTGATTGATCAGTGCAAGACTGAAGGCAAAAAGATACCGTTGCGGTTGGTTCGTAATCCGTTTTTGAAGCGTTACTACAAAGATATGAGCATGGGTGAGTAATGATGTTGAATTCAAAGACCAAGAAGAATGTCTTGACGGGTTTGGCATTTTTGACGCCGAACATATGTGGGGTGGCACTGTTTGTGGTGTTTCCGGTGGTGCTGTCGATCTATATGGCGTTTTCGGATTGGAATCTGACGAAGACAAATCCGTTTAAAGAGAATCCGGATTTGAACTTTATTGGGGTGGAGAACTTTGTGCGGCTATTTACAGAGCCGGAGTTTTTTCAATATTTCAAGAACACACTGTTCTTGATGATGGGGATACCGTTTGGGATAGGTGCGGCATTAATTTCGGCAGTGTTGTTGAGTCAAAATACTAGGACGGATAGTCATAAGGTTGCGAAGTGGCTGAAACAGAGCGCGTTTGTCATTATTTCAGCAGTACTTGGTATCTCCGTTGCGTTAATGTTTATCGCAGGCGGGTCGGGTATGGGGATGATGACGCTGCTGATCTGTTTACTGGGTGGGATTATCTTTTTTGGAGTGATGGGTGGGAATACCGTTTATCGCACGCTGTTCTACTTGCCGAGCTTTACAGCTGGTGTGCCGACGTATGTGCTTTGGAAAAAGCTATATAACCCACGATCAGGACCGATCAATACGACGCTGCAGCCGGTGCTTGATGAAGTAAGCGAGTTAACGGCGGCGTTGCCGACAGGGCTGTTTGGGTCGTGCCGATGGATTGGGTATGGGATTATTGTTTGTTTGTTTGCGTTTGGGCTGAGAAGATTGCGTGGGCTATGGGATGATGGGGAGATTGGAAAGACGGCGCTTATTCCAGTGATTGGCGCGTTAGTGTTGCCGATTGTCGTTGCTTCTATATGGAGGTATACGTCGGAGAGTAGTTGGGTGTTAGCGGTTTCGTGTGGAACGGTATTTGTTTATCAGATTGGGCGGATGGTGATCAATGGGCGTGCGTTTACGTGTAAGGATTTTGACGGGTTCGGGAATGGGATTTTGTTGACACTTGGGTTGATGGTGTTGTCATTTATTGTTCTGGGTCTATCGACGATGCTGTATCACTTACCGGGGATGGTGAGTGATCCGATTGATCCGGGGTTGAATGCACCGAATTGGTTGGGGGATTATGCGTGGGCGAAGCCGTCGATGATGATTATTGGATTCTGGGCGGCGATGGGTTCGAATAATATGCTGCTGTACTTGGCGGCGTTGACGAATGTGCCACAGCAGTTGTATGAGGCGGCGGACATCGATGGCGCATCACGATGGGCGCGTTTTTGGAATGTGACGTGGCCGCAGTTGGCACCGACAACTTTTTTCATTGCGGTGATGTCGATCATTGGCGGATTGCAGGGCGGGTTTGAGATGGCGAGAACGCTGACGAATGGCGGGCCTGCGGGTGCGACGACGCCGTTGAGTTTCTTTATTTACAACGAGGGTTTTGAGACGGGGCGATTGGGCTATTCGGCAGCGATCGCTTGGGTGCTGTTCTTGATGATATTCTCGATCACATTGTTTAACTGGAAGTTTGGTAATCGCTATGTCAACGATTAATGCGAAACATGGTTTAGTGCGAGACCGCCAGAAGTTTATGGGGGCGTCGTTGCTGCATCTGTTGCTGGCGGGGATCAGTTTTACGCTGATTTTGCCATTTGTCTGGATGGTGCTGACGAGCTTAAAGAGCCTAAGCGAGGTGAGTAGTGCGAGCTGGTTGCCGGGCGAGGCAGGTTGGCATTTGGGAAATTACGCCAGGGTTTTCGAGGTGATCCCGTTCGGGACGTTCTATTGGAATAGTATTTTTATTGCGTGCTGGGTGACGTTTTTGCAGGTCTTTACCAGTTCGCTGGCAGCGTATAGTTTTTCGCGATTGCAGTGGCCGGGACGTGACAAGGTCTTTTTTGTTTATCTGGCAACGATGATGTTGCCGGGACTGGTGTTGATGATCCCAAACTTTCAGATCATGATTTCATTGGGGCTGGTCAATTCATTAGCGGGGCTGATTTTGCCAGCAGCATTCTCGGCGTTTGGAACGTTTATGTTGCGGCAGTTTATGCTCTCTATTCCGACCAGTTTAGATGAGGCGGCAGAGATTGACGGCGCAAGTAAGTGGCGAGTGTATTGGGATGTGATATTGCCTCTATCGCGTCCGGGGCTAGTAACGTTGACGATCTTCACTTTTATGGGGACGTATCACAGCTTTTTCTGGCCGCTGGTCATGCTGAAGAGTGAACATAAATATACATTGCCGATCGGGATTTTATCGTTTGAATCGGCATCGAGTTCGGAAACGAATTTGTTGATGGCGGCGGTTACGATGTCAGTTGTACCACTGATTATTCTGTTTGTTGCGATGCAAAAACAGTTGGTTGCAGGGATTCAATTGGGAGCAGTGAAGGGTTAAAGATTAAACTGGCTGCCAAGAGATGAAGTGATGTGAATGTGTGTGTACCCCTGTAAAAGCAGGGGTTTTATGTTTTGTTAGCTTTAGATTGCTGCTGCGATTTAAGCGGATTCAGATTGGATATATTCTGAGGCTTCGGCGAGGCTGGTGCGCCATTCGACGTAGCGATACGGGATCTCGTATTGCATATGGACTTCTTGCAGTTTCTTAAGGAACTCTTCGTAAAGATCGTTCTGCCAATCTTGAAGTTGCTGGTCGCAGAAATAAATGCGGCAGCCAAGCGGACGGATCGGATGGATGGAACAGAGGCCGTCGATTTGATAAACACAGCCATCAATGGGGGTGTTGTCAGATGCTAGTGATTGAGCTGCGCCGTTGAGTACATTGAGGGAGTGATTGTTAGATTTAGCGGGTTGCTCGCAATTGTCATCTGCACTTTCGGGTGACATGGGGTGATGGATGAGTTGATGAAGGACGAAAGCGATTTCGAATCCTGTGACGTAGAGGCGGTGGCCATAGGTTTCGAATTTACAGCATTTACCGGAAGCGAGGCAGGCAGCATTTTGCTGTTTGATACGGTCGGCGAGCTGGTTGTACAAATCAAGGAGCGATGCGGTAACTTCGGGGGTTGAGGCTGCGTGATACCAACGCTGCCAAAGGTCACGAGTCGAAAGGAAGTTATTGTGTGGTTGCATCATGTTGTTGTCACTATCCGATGATTAGAACTCATTTTGATTGAGGATGATACGGATGTCTTCAACGGGGTAAAAATTGGCGTCGACACGGCGCATGCCGGGGCATGTTTTGGCTGCGTTTTTCCATGTCCTAGATGATTTGAGGTTTTCCGGCCAGAAGGGCCAGGTTCGGCATTGGGTAGGCCGAGATTTATACAGTTTGCAACCGCGTTGTCCGCCGGGAAGATCGATTAGGAATACACAGTCGTATTGTCTTTTTTCGTTTTTAACTTCGTTGAGTGTCCAACGGCCAAATTTTTTGTGTGCGTATTTTTCGAGGAACGTTGGTGCGTCGATATTGAGTATGGTGGCCATCTCGTCAGCTTCCTGCTCATTGAACCAGACGAAGCCAGGAGCACCGGTGCAACAATTACCGCAGAGCGAGCACTCGAAGGAGAGGCCATCTTTGTACCATTCATCACTGTTGTTTGGCGGTTGTGTCATGTGTGACCTATAAAAATAATATGGGATTGGTCGGGCGGGATATTGTAGGGGATGGGAGCAGTGGTTGCGAGTAATAAGTTGATTGAGGGGTTGGGTGTGTGAGCGGTATTGGGTAACACGAATTAAAAGCCAGCCTTCATTTTCATAATGGTGTTATCTTCAGGATCATCGAGAAGCGACTGAACGTGAGCGGCAGCACACTCGGCAAGTGATCGCAGATCGTAGCCACCTTCAAGAACTGAAAGGAGACGATGATCGGCGTGCCTTGCGGCGATCTGTTTTAGGGTGTTGGTGATCCATGAAAAATCGGATGGGGCGAGATTCATGCTGGCCAGTGGGTCATCCTTGGAGGCATCGAAGCCGGCAGAAAGAAGGAGAAACTGAGGTTTGAATTCATTGAGCTTAGGCACGATTTTATGAATAAAGATTTGGCGATAATCGGTAAATTCGGCACCGGGTTGAAGGGGGAGATTAAGTGTAAAACCAGTTCCTTGCTCTTTTCCTTCTTCGTATGCAAAGCCTGTGCCGGGATATAGAGTTGAGGGATGTTGATGAATATTGATCACGAGGATATCGGATCGATTTTCGAGAAGATGCTGAGTGCCATTGCCATGGTGAACGTCAAAATCGACAATAGCAACACGATCAAGGCCATATCTATCGGTTAGATAGTCTGCGGCCAAGGCAATGTTGTTGAAAAAACAAAAGCCCATTGATTGTGCATACTCGGCGTGGTGCCCGGGCGGACGGATGGCGCAGAATGCTTGGGCAATGTTACCGGCCATGATAGCGTCGACGGCGGCGAGCACGCCACCTGCTGCGAGGAGTGCGATATCGTAACTGCGTGATGAGATGGAGGAATCGTCTGAGTCAATAAAGCGCAAGCCAGATTGGCATGCTTCATGAAGACGCTGCGTATAGGCGGGATCATGCAGGCGATGGACTTGATCAATGTTGATTGGGTCAAAGGGGATGGGGATGAGTTGCTCGTAGATGTGCTGCTGTTTGAGTTTATCGATGATGGCGCACAGACGATCGGGGCGTTCCGGATGGCCGGGGCCGGTGTCGTGTTCCAAGAATTGATCGTTGTAGACTAGTCCCGTCCTCATGGGGGCATTATACGGGATCGCAAGATTTTGAGAATGATCAATTTCTATGCTGCTGACATTGGCTATTACACACTTAATCATTTGGTTTTGAGGTGCGATTTCAGGAGATCATGCGCCGTGGCTGGCGTGAGGGTATTGATGCGTATGGTTTTTTGAGGCTGGGTGTGGCCGGTGTCTATTTCAATCTGTTTTTTGGGAAGTTTTAGCGTTTTGGCGAGTAGTGCGATGATCTGCTTATTGGCTTTGCCGGCTTCTGGAGGGGCCGCGACAGCGATTTTAATACGATCACCGAGTCGGCCAACGATTTTGGTGCGGCTGGCATTGGGGACAACTTTGATGCGAACAAGAAGTGTCGTGTCGTCTGGCTGGGTGATGATGTGTGGTGATTCGGTCATGATCGCTATCGTTGATGAAGCTGTGTAGCGGGTTTTGTTTCGTGGTGTTGTAGTGATTATACGGATTGCGTGACGAGAGGTTTGGGGATGAAATGGATCGTGATGAGATTTGGTCGTAAGGTAGCAGGACGTAATGTAGATTTCGGGAGGAGGCTTTGAAGTGAAGGAAGTTGTGCCAACTGAATTATTTGGTGGTGGTAAAGATACTGCAGATACGACGGCACTATGGATGCGGCCATGGGTTGTAGCATTGGTATATGGGGTGTTGCTGATCTACGGATCGCTGCTTCCATTTGACTTGGGGGAGTTGAATATTGATCGGGTTTTGATTGCGATGGGAAGCATGCCCGTTTGGCGAAGCGGTTCTGGTAGTTTCTCACGACTCGGTGTCGCGGGTTGGTTGAGTGATTGGGGTATCAATGTGCTGATGTATATACCGTTTGGTGTGTTGGTACGGCTGGCGATGAGGCGAGTATTTGGGCAATGGTGGCTACAGATTAGTGTGGCGATGTTTGTTACGATCGGACTTAGTTATTGCGTGGAGAGTTTACAGACGCTGAGCGGTTGGCGGGTCGGATCCTTGAACGATTGGTTGAGTAATTCTTTAGGCGGAATTGTTGGGGCGATGTGTGGCGCACGTTTGAATCAATTGCGATCAGTACTTGCCTTTAAGCTTTATATATGGTGGGCACGATTGCGATTAGATGTTGAAGTGCGTCGTACGTATCTGCTGCGTTTAGTGATTGCTGGAACGGTGCTGGTGCTGAGTTTGTTGATGCTTCATGCAAAATTAGTTGACTATCTCATGGATCATGCTGGTGATGGACGGCTTAGTGAGATGCCATTTTATGCTTATTATTTGCAGCCGTATGATGTCTCGGCTGTTTTGATCGGTAGTAGCTTTGTGGTATATGCCGTCGTCGGATTATTACTTTTGATATTGATTCAATCGAAGCGCGTAGATAGCCATGCGACGCTCACTCTGGCTGTGGTTGCTGGGATTGCTTATGCGATGCAGTTGCTGATGAATGTATCTGGTCGATTTGCATTTGATACGACGGAACCGATCATTGCGGTAGGGGCTGTGATGGTGGTGTATGGGGTCGTACATTATGCGCAGCGATCGATTAAGGCATCCTGCCGCAGGCATGAACAAGTAGCGGTGAAGCATGACCGTAGACGGAAGCCGTTTGAGTATGGTTAAGAACATTGTTTATGCTGCGTGCAAGCCGTCACCCACTTTGGAGATTTGAATATTATTCAGGTCCCATTTGCGAAGTGGTTCAGCGGCGAAGTCGTAGATCATGTTCTGGCGTTTGAGTTTCCAAACAGAGAGTTGATTGCGCTTAATGACAACGGCGCGAGGTTGTTTGGGGAAGTCGAAGGAGCCGGTGTTGATGATGATGCGGCCGTGTGACTCCCAGATGCCGGCACGATGGATATGGCCAAAAATAAAGAAACGGGATTCGGGAACATACTTGGCGGCAAAATCGGCGGCCATACGGGGAATTCGATGCCAGTACCACATCACTTTGAACGCTTCAGAAAAACGCTTCTCGAATTTACCGATACGAGAAAATTGAATAGTTTCACCATCGGAGGCAATTTCGTTCCATTTGAGATGTGATGCGTGTTGAGCGGATTTTGATTGTGCTTGAAAAGCATTCTCGTGCTGATCACTAAGCGATTGATAGGCGTGATCTCGGATTTCTTGAAGGTGTTTAGCGTAGTTATTCCAGGGTGAGATGGCGGGATGAATGATGTCGCCGTGAGTCATGAAAACTTCACCTTGGTTGAGAGATAGATGGCGTTGATCGGTGAGGTGTGGGTCGTGATTTCCAGAAAGTAGTGTGATCTTAACACCGTCATCTTGGCAGAGATTTTGTAAATCAACGACTTGCTTTGCTGCACTCGCGCGAAACTTGGGATGATGTAGTTCAGCGATATCACCGTTGATAATGAGATCGGTTGCCCGTGCCCGCTGCCAAAGATTGCGGAGTGCTTTGGGGCCCCACACGGCAGCCTTTGGGTGTCCCATGTGTGTGTCAGAAAGAATCAGGATCCTGCGTTCATCACTCATGAAGGATTTATCGGCGGGGTCGTGGTATGGTTTCGACGTGATATTAGATGTTGTTGCAATTGCAGAATTCAGGGCTGGCGTAATCTGCATAATCCGAAAATTATGTCACGAATATAGAACATGCGATTCCGGATTATTCGCCGATGACGCGTTTTCGTCGAAGGATGTGGTGATAGTGCTGTGCGAAGCGGTGTGCTTCGTCACGAATTGCTTGGCAGAGTTTGAGGCCGGCATTGTTGCGACTAAGTTTGATGGGTTCGGATTTGGCTTGGGTGTAAATGAGTTCTTCTTTTTTGGCAAGCGAAATCACCATTGGGGGTTTGATGTCAAGATCTTGGAACGCTTCGAGTGCGGCATGGAGTTGGCCAAGCCCACCGTCGATGAGAATAACATCGGGGTAGAGTTCGTGGCCCTGCCCTGCTTCACGATACCGACGCGAGACAACTTCCCTAATCGATGTATAGTCGTCATTTTTCGCAGTTTTGATTTTGTAGCGACGGTACTGATTTTTAAGAGGACGACCATCTACGAAGCAAACTTTTGAGCCGACGGTTTCGTTACCTTGCAGATGAGCGATGTCGATGGCCTCCATACAACGAACAGGCTCTGAGAGGCCGAGGGTCTTGGAAAGTGATTCGATACCTTTTTTGGGATCGCCGTAAAAGGATTCGGATTCGGGTTGCCAACCTTGCGACATTTTGCCTCGTTCTTCAAGTTTTTCAATGGCCTTAATCTGGTCACGCAAAATTGCAGCCTGCTCGAAATCAAGGTTCTTCGAGGCATACTCCATCTCTTCACGCATCTCGCGGAGCATGACAGAACGTTTGGATTCGAGGAAGCGGATGAAGTGCTGAATATCTTTGCGATACTCGTCTTTGCTGATTTTGGCGCCACAGGGAGCGGTGCATTGCTTGATGGGATAGAGAAGGCAGGGACGGAAATATTTTTTGGTTTCATCGTCATCTTTGATATCAAGATGACAGGTGCGGAATTTAAAGATGCGCTGCATGATCTGCATAGCTTCTCGGAGCGCATATGCGTTGGTGAACGGGCCAAAAACTTTGGAGCCTTTGAATTCGGGGGAGCCGGGCTCGCGTGTGATAAAAACGCCGGGGAAGTCATCGCTCATAGTGATGACGAGGTAGGGGTAGGTTTTACCGTCGGTAAGGCGAACGTTGAACTTGGGATGCAGATCTTTGATGAGTCGGTTTTCAGCAAGAAGCGCTTCCCATTCGCCCTCACATTCGATGGTCTCAAAATCATCGACGATATTGAGCATTCGCTGCTTGTGTGGGCCGAGGTCGGTGGACTTGAGAAAGTAACTGGAAACACGATCGGCTAGCCGTGTTGCTTTACCAACGTAGATAACGCGACCCTTGTCGTCTTTCATGAGATAGACGCCGGGCACTTTGGGGAGCGCCCGCGCTTTTTTATGAAGCTCTTTGAGTTTGGATCGCAGTTCTTTCATATTCTGTTGCCGCGCTATTGAACGGGGGATACAACATCATATCGTGGTTGAGGCTGAACACGAAAATGAGGCTTCGCTCAAGCGAATATCGTGACATAACAGTGGGGGGCTGATAAAATTCCAGGATTTTATCCGGGAAGCAATTTTCTGATAACAACGACATTCAACCGTTTTGCACAATGATGTAAGGGTCAGATGCGTATGGATCGTTCGAGCCTGCCTATCTATGGGCGCTATAACGCTCGAATACTCAGATATTTCCCTACTAACCATTCATACTGACGATCTATATTTTGGTTGAAGTGCGCTGCAAGTATTTCATTTGGTGTCGCGCATGTACGTAAGCATTATTTGTTACGAGCCGCATTGGGTGGATCATTAAACACAATCGGGTCACATCTGACGCAGAGAGATTCCGCAAATATCGAGGTATCGAAATGGCGAAGGCAAAGTCACAAAGAATCAAACAAAAAGAAGTTTTACTAATCGCGAATGGCGATTTACGGCTATCTGCCAATCAGAACTGCTGGGCTGCTCAAAAGAAAATGGAACAAGAGCTTGAAAAAGCTGTTCTCAAAGTTTCGGATGGCAAGTTTAAGATTAAACGGGCACATCAGTATGATTCGGTTGAGAAACATGGTTTTATCAGTTCACAGAAAATGGGGATGGCTATCTTTCGGAAAATCGACCCGAAGCAGCCATTGATTGTTGCGGAATCTGTGTGGCAATATTCGCATCATATTGCACATGGCTTGCTTACACATCAGGGGCCGATCTTGACGGTTGCGAATTGGTCGGGGCAATGGCCGGGATTAGTAGGGATGCTGAATCTGAATGGCAGCTTAACTAAGATGGGTGTGGAATATTCGACACTTTGGTCTGAAGAATTTTCGGATAAGTATTTTACAGGCCGACTGAGGAAATGGTTGGAAACAGGAAAATGCACACATAGTTTAAAGCATGTTCATAAATTAGAACGTTTAAAGGTGCCCTCAAAAACGATAAAACTTGGTGCAGCCTTAGCAAGTGAATTGAAGGAACAAAAAGCGATTATGGGGATTTTCGATGAAGGGTGTATGGGGATGATTAATGCGATGATTCCCGACAAACTATTGAATGAGGTTGGGGTTTTTAAAGAACGAATGAGCCAATCAGCGTTGTATTACGAAACAATGCAAGTTACCAAAAAGGAAGCTAAAGAAGTTCGAGAGTGGTATCGCAAAAAGGGAATGCATTTTCATACAGGTCGTGATGAGAAAACTGAGCTAACGGAGAATCAGATTTTAGCTCAGTGCAAAATGTACATTGCAGCAGCTCGCATAGCAGATGATTTTGGATGCGATTGTATTGGCATCCAATATCAACAAGGTTTGAAGGATTTACTGCCTGCTTCCGATCTGATTGAGGGCACGATGAATACAACAGATCGGCCGCCTGTTAAATCGAGAGATGGCAAACGGGTACTGTTTAAAGGACAGCCGATTAAGTGCTTTAACGAAGTTGATGAATGCGCGGGGTTAGATAGTTTGTTGACCTATCGTGTGCACAAAACGCTGAAGCAGCCGGTTGAAAATACGTTGCATGATATCCGTTGGGGTGATTGGGATCAGTCAGGGACAGTTGATGGATATGTTTGGGTGATGTTGATTTCGGGAGCGGTTCCAGCCACGCATAATAAAGGAGGCTGGAAGGGGTCGGATGGTATGCGGCAACCTGCTATGTACTTTCCGCTAGGCGGTTCGACATTACGTGGCATATCAAAGGCGGGTGAGATTATCTGGTCACGTATTTATATGGAAGGCGGGAAGTTAAAAATGGATATTGGGCGCGGTGAGGCAGTTGAGCTACCCATTGCGGAGACAGAGAGACGATGGACAGAAACGACAGCGGAATGGCCGATCATGAATGCAATTCTATACGGCGTTAGTCGTAATGAACTCATGGCTAAGCACCAAGCGAATCACGCACATTTTGCTTATGCGAAAGATGAAAAATCCGCAGACCAATGCATGCTTACGAAGGCAACGATGGCGAAAGCGTTAGGGATGGAGGTAAATGTGTGCGGCACGCGTAAGCACAATAAAGCTTGGGCTTAAGAGTTCATATAATTGGCTCGCATAATCGCACCGGCGTCATCCATCATGGCCGGTGCTTTTTAAATATGGCAAAATAGGCAAAATAGATAGGCCTCACCCAATTTCACTACAGCAAATAATCTATACATACTGCCTGAAGTCATCGCAATACGTTCAATCATTGCAAATTTATCTTCCGTATTTCACACGCATGTTATATAACTATACATGAACGTTAAGTACCAATAGATACATTTGGAGGTTTGAATGCACGCCACATATTCACGCATGACTATCGCTGCCCTAGCACTTTGCACCGCAACAGCCGCTCAGGCAGCCGTCAATGCTGATACAAAATTCAACGATTATCGTGGTCTGTGGGTGACGCGTTACGAATATAAGTATGGCACGGAAGCGGGCGTGAAGAACATCATGCGCAATTCCAAATTAATGGGCCTGAACAATATCTCATTCCAAATACGCGGCTCGGGTGATGCTTACTACGATAGTGCGTACGAAACCAAAGCGATCAGTTGGGATGCACTTGATCCCGCAGTAAATTATGCTCATGGCTACAACATGAAGCTTCATGCATATATGAACACCATGCCCATGATGAACGGCTCAAGCACGCCGAGCTCCAACCATGTCTGGAGTCAAAACCCAGATTGGCGTTTAAAAAAAGCAGACGGGTCAACACAACCACTTGGATCAGGCTACGTGACGTTTAATCCTGTTTTACCAGAAGTAAAACAGCATCTAGCCAACGTCGCGGCTGACATCGCAACAAAATATGATGTGGACGGTATTCACCTCGATTACATCCGCATGATCGGTAATGCGTTCAGTAATGGATACATGGCAGACTCAAAAACGGTCAATTACTACAGACAAGCATATGGCTTGAGTTCAGGCCAATACGTCAACACGAATTCTTCTCATTACAAAGCATGGGTTGCGGCTCATGTGACTCAAGTGGTCGACAGTATTGACGATGCAATCAAAGCAATCAATCCTGATCTTGAGCTTTCAGCTGCAACATGGGGCGACCCGAATACAGGTTCAAGCTCATACCAACAAGATGCAAAATGGTGGGTACAGCACGGCAACGTTGATGCGGCTATGCCCATGATCTATGCCTATGGCGATTCATCATTCCAATCACGCTTTGACAAATACCCTGGAGCCGACGACCGCCAAGCAGCAGTGATCGCAGGCATTGGTGTTTACCTCAAAGACCAGCCAACCAGTGGCGGCGCAACCTATTCGCTCTATGATTTGAATAGCCAACTCAACTATGCGAAGAACAACGGTGCCAACGGCTACCAGATGTTCTCCTATAGCGATCTGGTCAATTCAGATGGCTCCCTCAACGCATTCGGTCTTGCATTACGCGATTACAACCGCAACCTCATCCGTGAAACCGCACAACTCTCCATCATCGAAGACTTTGAGAATGGGGATGGGTACTTCAACACATCCCCAACATATTCCGGCAGTAACCAGGGCATCAGTGGTGCAACTTCAGAACTGACAGATCAAGGTCAATTCGGAAAAGCTCAAAAACTGACGATTGATGGTTCCAACGATGGCTGGCGTCTAAGGTATCTCTCGGGCATTGATAAAATTGCAGCGACTGAAGGCAATAAAGAATTTTTCACCGAAGGCTATATCGGCTTCTGGCTAAAAACGACCAACCAAGATATGTCAGCTTCAATTATCATTGATGATCCAGATACCGGAGAATACGGCATCTGGCAGGAGGTCATCGGTGACGGTCTATGGCATCTATACGAGTGGAAACTCGATGATATCGCTGACTGGAATATCTTCGCCTCTGGCGGTGGTGATGGAGACATTGACCTTTTGGAAGCAACCATCGATGGCTTGTATTTTAAAGGTGTCGGCGACGCGGAATTCATGATCGATACGATTGCACACAATCCATTCGGCTCACTGACTGCAATCCCAGAGCCCGCAGCACTCACTTTGCTTGCCCTATCGGGAATACTGCTTCAGCGGCGCAAACGCGCATAAAATCATAAGCAATTTCAGATTACACAAAGCCGATGTTTAACATCGGCTTTTTCATTTCAATATAGAAAGTTCGACTAATTCAACACTTGTTCTATACGAATTACAGTAAACCTGTGAATGGAAAACATTTACCTATATTCGATGATGCTTCTTATCCGACGTAATTAATTTGCCGAATGACTGAATATAAAAATGGCGCCGAACCAGTCTGGGTCTAGTCTGGCTCGGCGCACTAGGGGGATAGAATCAATCTTGATTACCGGCTTATCCACCTATCGGTGCATTAGCCGGTTTTTTTGTCGCTTAATTTCCAGCATTCGTTTTACACCAATATGAAACGCCAAAAACACAAGGTTTTCTGGATCCTTGCGTCAACGAATTAATATTGGATCAACACTGGCCAAGCGATCAATCCACGTAACATCTTTTCGACATCACGCACTACCTACGAGCTCGCAAGAAGCCCGTTCTACTCCTTACTTATTCTTCTTACTTTCCGTGCAAATCAGAATCAACTCTCGATTCTCTCAAATGCACTGAACAATCAAAACAATACTCGAATTCAATACCTCTATTGGGAAGCGAAATATCTCATATTTCTTGCATAATGACCGAGTAAATAACAAACGTATTAATTACGAAATTCGGGCAAACGTGTTAAACAGGGCAAAATAGATCGCTTTCAGTTTATGACCTCTGTTCTCACAAGTAGTTATTACAAACACTCCATCTCAGGCACGAAAAAAGCCATTCCGAAGAATGGCTTATCAATTACATGGTTCCACCGAAAAAATCAGAATGCTGCACTCACATTCAGGAACAACAGCGCGTGATCATCCGGCTTTGCAATTTTGTCTAGCGTCCTCACATCAAATCCTTCACTGAAACTTTGATTGAACGCATAACCAACACCGCCTTCAATATTCACGCCATTCTCTAATGTGTAATTCACACCGACTTTGGCCGCATTGAAACGATAGAACAAACGACGATCATCACGATCATCCTTATAGAAACCTTCGGTCATTTGCTCAAAGCTTACAAACGTTTCAATCCGTTCAGATATCAACCAGCTCGCTTTTACATCAGCACCAATAATCTGCCCACCGGGAAACAGTCCTGAGCCCGCTGTAAGTTTGAACGATTCGTTGGGCTGCCAGTTCACTCTGTTATAAAAACCGAGCATGTACTGTAACTGCGGCGAGACATAGTGATTAAACTGAACAAACGGCAACGGAACATCCGGCAAGATATCCCTATTCCCATCATATGTCAGACCAACAACCAAACTACGCTGCTCGTCAATCATATAGGTTCCCGCAAAGCTACCCATCGCATAATACGAATCTGTATTCTGAAAATGCCCATCATTCGCTGTACCCATCCCAACGGTGTATCCAAGACGCCAGTCATCCGACACCTGACCAATGTCATACGCCATCGCAACTGCATAATTATTTAAACCGCCCGGCAACCCAGCAACATCAGAATCTACAATCAGCGAGTTCGCTGTGTAACCGACCGATATTTTAGGCTGATCATACTTATCCAACTTCATACGCGATGAAGATGAAATGTATGCAATACTGATATCTTCTTCTTGGCCTGTCTCATTATCAAAAATCGTAAAACCACCATTAACCGTTTCAACTTGAGTTTCTTCCGACCAAGGCTTCAACAGCAATCCTGGCCCTACCTCTGCCTGAGCCATCCCACTCGCCGCAAGCGATGCCAATACCGCGCTTGCCATAATCGTTCTTTTATGTTTACTCATTTGATTCATCAGAATAATCCCTTCTAAACGTCCTTGACTGCCCGGTAAATTGCCTCGCATTCTAACAAAAGAATCCTTAAGAAAACATTGAGTCAACATTGCATACATACAAGTAACAATTCTCGTTTCTGCATATACACGTATCAAATCAATATCATCACTGCAAATATCGCGGTATCATAATACTTATGGCAAACCTCAAAACAAAACACCGCAAGAACCAGTCAGCCGTTGTCTTTCATACATACCCCAAGCTAATCTTTGTTTGGCCACTCATCGCTGCGGGCTATATCTTTTTCCCATTTGCCAGTATTGAATCATTGCTCCCCACACTAGGCTGGGCCTATCTCCTGATATGCCTTCTGGTTACCCTCACGATCAGTGTTGACGTCGAAAGAAACCATACCGCTTTCTGGGCTGTCATTTTTATTGCATTTTTCTTTCTAGGCATGTGGTTGCAGCGATACGAGAGCTTCACGCTCTTCGGTAATCTCTTTAAGTTTTTCGCATCACTGGGGGTCACTTATAGCTCAGGATTCGCAATTGCTTTGAGCATTCTCCTCACTCCCCCTTACCTTGTTATGTTCATCTGGAGCCGCCTTCAACACCGCTGGCGTATCACTCATAATGAATTCGAACACATTGCTTGGGGTCGCGCCGACGATTCATTAGCGCGTGGCGCCAAACGAGTACGATCCACCTACCCAGATATTCTTGAGCTATTAACACTTGGTGCAGGCACACTCATCGTCTATTCAGCCACCGGACGCTCAGAGCTGCGTCGTATACCTCATGTGCCAATGCTTTTCCTGCTGAGACGCAAAATCGATCGACTTCTTGAAACCACCTCAGTCACTGATTACTCCCGCGAGGACATCTTAGCTGCGGAAGAAAGCGAGACCGAAGACGTAGAATTCAACGATCAAACAAATGATGGCTCCGATGCCACAAACAATAATGATCCGCTGTAACACACATCGCCGCTCATCGCTTCATTTTATTTTATTTTCTTAACACAAAAAAACCCGCACCGCAGCAGAACGCTACGATACGGGCTTCCGGGGGCAAACTAGTTCTTATCTTGATGAGCTCAAATACCCACCACTCAAACAAGATAGCATTAAGATAATCTGATTAGGTTCTCACCGCAACTACCATATTTCCCAATCATCTATGACCAGCACTAACTCTTTTTACACACCATAATTACCCATCATTCTAAGTATTATCTGAAGTCAGTTACCCACACTTTTTTAATTGTGGATAAACTAAACACATGTTCAAGACTCAAATACAACGCAGACTCCTCAGGTATACAAATGACGAATATTGATGTTGCTGCTGCTAACCAACAACCAATTTCTCCCCTTAGATGACAACAAATTTTCTTAAATTGCATTGGATTTACAGATAATACCCCACAATAATTCTGTGGAAAAACCACTGATTTACTTGCAATCGGAAGCACCGTAGAGATATACTCAAGCCGTATTTAATTAGCATGTTGCGGTACAATCACGTTACTTACGTGGTTGGTATTAAAGTGAAAATCTGAGCAACGACTTGCCAGTAGTGCCATGCACGCGGCAGTTTGTTTGCTGCTTTCTTAACAAGCCAGCCTACAAGCTGCTCATGCAAACTTGGGTTTTGGATGGTTTCTCCATTCGATTTGCGTGTCTCAAGCCATGCGTTCAGCATTCGCTTGATGACAACATCAATCTGACCTGATTCGCAGCCAATCTTTGGCTTGCTCTGCGCCAGTTGGCCAGTACATTGCTCGTTCAACATGAGATGGAACTCATGAACCTGTACAGCACAACATTTACCCGTGGCGACAAAGTCGTCCACCCTAAACGCCCCGAATGGGGTGACGGTGTTGTACGCGATGCCTCAACGATCACACACGAAGGAGCGCAAGCTCAGCGTCTCGCCATCGATTTTGCGAACCGAGGTCGCGTCGTGATCAACACAGCCATCGCACCGCTTGTCAACAAGAGGAACTCGAAAGAAATGAACACTGGACTAAAAGAACAAGCCACTGGTGGCTGGCTCGGCGAGCTCGAAAAAGCAGCCGGCATCAAAAAATCAAATGAACTCTGGGATCTTCCCAGTAAACTCTCTGACCCATTCACATCGCTCATGGATCGGCTCATCGCTACGCTAGAAACCTATCGTTTCAGCACCGATCCACGCTCACTCATCGACTGGGCCGTGATTCAAACCGGGCTTAACGATCCACTCTCAAAATTCACACGCCATGAACTCGAGCACGCTTTCCCACGCTTCGCACGTGACCGCGATCAGCACCTCCGAGGTATCGTTGTCGAATTCAAACACAACGGCCAACTCAACGAAGTCAAACAAATTGCAGCCAAAATTAAACACCCCGCTGCCAAATCTGCCATGGACAAAGTCTTCAAATCACTTTGATCCAAGCACCCCAGAACAACAATCACAAACGGACCCTTCGCGGGTCCGTTTTCTTTTGCACTCAGCCCTATACGTATTCACCATCATCGACCCAATCACAACCCTCGGATACAATCTCACACATGGCCGACACTCCACAAAAACGCATCAAATACCTGCAAGACCATCTCAACGAATGCTCACGTAGCTACTACGTCGATGCGCTCTCACTCATACCTGATAAAGAGTTCGATTCGCTGCTCAAAGAACTCGAGCAACTCGAAGAAAAACACCCCGATCTTCGCACCCCCGACTCACCAACCCAACGTGTTGGCGGCCAGCCCATCGATGGCTTCAACACAGTCACCCACAAAAAACGCATGCTCTCAATCGACAACACCTATGATGAAGCTGATCTATCCGCATGGTTTACGCGCGTCTATAAAGGACTTGATACCTCTGATAAATCCAAAGTCGACTTCATCTTCGAACCCAAAATCGATGGTGTCGCCGTTTCTCTACGTTATGAAAACGGCATCCTCACGCAAGCCCTCTCCCGTGGTGACGGACGCAAAGGCGACGACATCACCAACAACGTAAAAACGATCGCTGCGATTCCTATCAAACTCACCTCATCAACAAAGTCTAAACTCACCGCTCCTCATGTTCTCGAGGTTCGCGGCGAAATCTACATGCCTAATCATGTGTTTGATCGCATCAACAAACAACGTAAAAAAGTTGGCGACGAACTACTCGCCAACCCTCGCAACGCTACTGCGGGCGCATTAAAAACCAAAGATCCGAAGCAAGTGGCACGCGGCCTTGCCTTCTTCGCACACGGCTACGGTGAAATCGAACCCATCACCTCCATCACCTCTCAACAAAATCTTCTCGACACTGTCAAAGCCTTCGGCCTACCCACCAACCCCAAAATCAAAACCGGCAATTCAATCCAAGACGCGCTCGAATACATCGAATCATTCGATCAAAAACGCAACTCACTTGACTACGCCACTGATGGCGCCGTCATCAAGGTCAACGATTTTTCTCAACAACAAGCACTCGGCCAAACCTCCAAATTCCCCAAGTGGTGTGTCGCCTACAAGTACGCTGCCGAACAAGCCGAAACCAAACTTCTCAAGGTCGATTGGCAAGTTGGTAAAACCGGCCGCCTCACCCCTCGCGCAACAATGGATTCCGTCCCGCTTGCTGGCACGACCGTCCAACACGCAACACTCCACAACTTCGGCGAAATCACACGAAAAGACATCCGCGTCAACGACACCGTCATCATTGAAAAAGCCGGTGAAATCATCCCTCAAGTCGTTTCTGTCGTCACTGACAAACGCCCCTCAAAAACAACGCCTATTGAGGAACCCAACGCCTGCCCTGAATGTGGTAGCGAGGTCACGCGTGAGTACGATTCTCGCCGCGCCAATGAACTCGCCGTTTGGCAACGCAAGATTGAAAAAGAAAAACTCAAAGCCGAAAAGGAAAAGCGCAAGCCACTCGACATTCCACCGCCCGCATCACTGACCAATGCCGACATCTCCGGCCACTTCTGCGACAACCGTGAATGCCCCGCTCAACTCCGCGAATCCATCATCTGGTTCGTAGGCCGCAATCAGATGGACATCGACTCACTCGGCGAAAAGGCGGTCATCCAGCTCATGGACGCAAACCTCATCAAATCCTTCGGTGACATATACTCCCTACATTCCAAGCGTGATCAACTCTTAACCCTTGACCGTATGGGCGAAAAGAAAATCGATAACCTCCTTGCAGGCATCGAAAAATCCAAAACCCAAGGCCTCGCCCGCGTCCTCGCTGGACTCGGCATTCAACACATCGGCGCACGCGCAGCCGACATCCTCGCTCAACACTTCGGCAACATCGACACCCTAATCAGCGCTAAGTCCGATCAGCTCGCCGACATTGACGAGATCGGCCCCATCACTGCTCAATCTATTCACCACTTTCTCCACAGCGAAGCCGGCCAACACATCATCCAAGAACTTAAAGACGCCAACCTCACACTCAGCACCCCCAAACGACATACCCCTGCCCCATCCGATTCTCCCTTTGCAGGCAAAACCGTCGTCATCACTGGCACATTCGAATCCTTTGGACGAAAAGATCTCGCCGAGCAAATCACCAACCTCGGTGCAAAAGTCACCTCCTCCGTCTCTAAGAACACCGACCTCGTCCTCGCAGGCGAATCCGCTGGCTCAAAACTCGATAAAGCCAACAAACTTGGTGTCACTGTCTGGGACGAACCCACACTACTCAAAAATCTCAACAGCACTCCCCCACCAACACCGCCATCTCAGCCCTCACTCTTCTAACCCGCTTACCTCTAAATCCTCACCCATCGCCCCAGGCCTTGCCGACATAACATTGGCATGCCTCTCAAAATACCCCATAAAATAAGCCGTTTTATCGGCCCCGCATTCGGACTGTGCATCCTCATCACTGTCGTCATCATCCTACAACGGCAAATTAAACACCTCACACTCCAAGGCATCATTGACCACATCACAGCAGTCCCCACGCACAAAATCCTTCTCGCACTCCTCTTTAACCTCTTCGCATACCTCGTCCTCTGTGGCTACGACCTCCTCGGCCTACGCTACATCCACAAAAAAATCCCCATACACAAAGCCGCATTCGCATCGATCCTTTCTTACATCTTTTCCAACAACATCGGCATGTCCATCGTCGGCGCCTCTGCCATGCGTCTCCGCTTTTACCCACTATGGGGCCTCCGCACCGCGTCTATCTTTCGATTAGTCATTTTCTGCTCTGTCACCATGTGGCTCGGCATCTTCACTATCTCCGGCCTATCCTTCATCATCAACCCCATCGATCTCCCTCCCGATATCCCGATCCCCACACACCTCATACGACCGCTTGGTTTCTTCCTACTCACGCTCGTTGCCGCATACATGGTCCTTTGTCACAACTACCGTTACCTCATCAAACTCCCCGGCAACATCATCTTCAAACTACCCAAACTCCGCATCGCACTCCTGCAACCCCTCATCGGCATCGTCGACTATTCTCTCGCCGCTCTCGTCCTCTACACACTCCTCCCCCATCACACTGGCATCCACTTCCCCATCGTCCTAACCATCTTCCTCCTCGCTCAAATCTCCGGCATGATCTCCCATGTCCCCGGCGGACTCGGCGTCTTCGACGCCGTCGCCTTCCTCATGCTCACCCAATACTACACCTCTGACATTGCTCTCGGCTCCATCATCCTCTTTCGTGCAATCTACTTCCTACTCCCACTCCTATTCGGCGCAGTCATTCTCCTCATCTACGAACTGCTCACCTTCACATCATCATCTCCCCCTCTTTCTCCACCCCCCGCCCAACCTTAAGTTTTATCCCCCAATCCCCCGCTTCATGACCACTTCCCGCTCTGAGATCACGCCCTTCCTCCGCCCCTTCTCCCCATGTATAATGACCTATTCGCATACCCTCATTCCCCATACACCCAAATACCACCCTCCCAGCAGTACCAGCCATGCCACAGAACACACCCAATATTCAGTACCGAAAAGCCGAGCTTGCCGATGTACCCGCATTCAGCAAGATCATTAACGACTGCGCCGAACTCGGCCTCATGCTTTCACAAACCCTCGCCACGCTCTACGAAAACATCCGCAAATACCACGTCGCAATCGACACCGCCAACCTCAATGAAGACAACACCCCCCCCACACCCACCGTTGTCGGCGTCTCAGGCCTCAGCATCATCTGGGCCAACCTTGGTGAAATCTGCTCCCTCGCCGTCCATCCCGACTATCGAGGCCACGGCATCGGCAAAGCGCTCGTCACGCACTGCCTCGACGAAGCTCGCGATCTCTCCATCAAAAAAATCATGACCCTCACCTACGAACAGAAATTCTTTGAATCCCTCAACTTCACCGTCATCGACCGCCAAACGCTCCCCCTCAAAGTTTGGTCCGCCTGCATCCAATGCCCCAAAAACCACGCCTGCGACGAGATCGCCATGATCAACGTCCTCGAGGATGTCGCCGAAATCCCCTCACCCAACCCCGCCGCGCCGCCCAAGGACAAATACATCGTCCCCATCACACTCACCCAAATCCAAACCAAAAAATAAACAGCCACCCACAAATCATCTAACGCTGCCGTATAAACACGCATCATTACAACCTATCCCCATTGCGACACGGCGTGCCAATAAGTCCACAACAATCTGCAATCAACACCGTAAATATTTACGCAGAACGCCCTAAGCATATAAGCTGCGTTATTACACTTACCGCCCACTTGCCGATACAATACCCACAATGAGCAGTTCCACCTCTACATGGCTCGATCAACTCCTAGAGTCGCGGCAATTCCGCGCGCTCATCGATCTCACATCCAAAGCCAACCACATCGTCGCCAACGGCTCACGCGGCTCATCCACCAACCTCCTCGCAGCAGCCCTCGCCGAAAAAACTAAACGCCCTACACTTCTCGTTGTCGCCCACCTCGATGAAGCCGACGATGCACTCGACGATTTCGATGTCGTCAAAGCCGCTGGCTTCGACCTCACAACCGAACGCTTCGGCGCTCTCGAAGTCCTCCCCGGTGAATCGAACATCTCAATTGAGCTGCTCGGCGAACGACTCCACGTCGTCTCCCAACTGGTAGAAAACAACACACCTGATTTAATCGTCGCGCCCATTCAAGCCCTCATGCAGTCCGTCCCACTGCCGGAAAAACTCGCCGACTTCACACTCGTCCTCGAAGAAGGCCTCATCCTCGATCTCAACGCCCTCATCAATTGGCTCGCAAACGCCGGCTACACCCGCCAAGATGCCATCGACCAACCCGGTGACTTCTCCGTCCGCGGTGGCATCATCGACATCTACCCACCAGCCGGATCCATCGGCCACACCCCCAAAGGGCCTAACCAACCATTAGGCCCTATACGACTCGATTACTTTGGCGATGAAATCGAACGCATAAACCAAATCGACCCTGAAACGCTAGGCTCAAAAGACCACGTCAAAATTGCACGCATCGTCGGCGCTTCCGCGGATCAAATTCAAGCCAATCAACTCACCACCTCACTCATCGATCTGCTACCCGAACAAACCATCGTTGTCATGCACGAAACCGTCGAGCTTTCCGAACAAGCCCGTGGTTACTACGAACGCCTCACCTCCCCCTCCGGCATCTTCTCTCCCAACGCAACATTCGGCCGACTCAACCGTAAAACACACATCGAAGTCACACAATACGCCGCACGCACAGATACCGCCGACCGTGTCGACCTCCCTATCCAACAGTTAGTCCCCTTCGACAATGACGCCAAGTCCGCCATCCGCCAGTTAGGCCACCTCACCGACTCACCCAATAACACTGTCCACGTCCTCTGCCGCAAGCAAGGCGAAGCCGACCGCCTCGCCGAACTCACACAAGAGCTCATCCCCGACCACGCACATCTCGTCAACATCTCACTCGGCTCCCTCCACCGCGGCTTCGTCTGGGCCGACTCTGACGACCTCCTTCGTGACGACGCACACGACACAACCTCCACAAAAACGCGACGCCTCTCCAAAGCTCGTAAACACAAACTAGCCGCCCAATCTGTAGACCAATCACTGCACCTCATCCCGCACCACGAACTCTTCCACCGCTACGAAACTCGCCGCCGCGTCCGCAAAGTCTCAGCCGACCCCATCACCACCGAAGCTTCTGACGCTTTCCTCGACATCGACCTCGGCGACTATGTCGTCCACATCGACCACGGCATCGCCCAATTCGTCGGCTTGAAATCCATGCGCCGCAACAACCTCACACAAGAATACCTCACACTCGAATTCGCCGATAAAGCACTCCTACACGTCCCCGCAACACAAATCGACCTCATCCAAAAATACATCGGCGGCTTCCACGGCCGCCCTCCCCTCTCAAAACTCGGCGGCAAATCATGGGCAAAACAAAAGAAAAACGTTGCCGACTCCGTCCGTGACCTTGCCAAACAACTCCTCCAAGTCCAAGCCGCACGCGAAACCATGCCCGGCATCCGCTACCCAAACGCCTCCGCATGGATGTCCGAATTCGAAGCCGAATTCCCATACGACGAAACCGAAGACCAGCTCGCCGCCATGCACGCCATCAAGCACGACATGTCGCAAGATCGCCCAATGGATCGACTCATCTGCGGCGACGTCGGCTTCGGCAAAACAGAGCTCGCTATCCGCGCCGCATTCAAAGCCGCAGAATATGGCAAGCAAGTCGCTGTACTCGTCCCAACAACAGTCCTTGCCGAGCAACACGAAATCACTTTCAAACAGCGCATGGCCGACTACCCATTCCGCATTGAATCACTATCACGATTCAAAACACCAAAACAATCAAAGCGAATCCTCACCGACCTTCAACTTGGCCAAGTCGACATCCTCATCGGCACGCACCGTCTCCTCTCCAAAGACATCCACTTCGGCGATCTCGGCCTCGTCATCATCGACGAAGAACAACGCTTCGGCGTCGAGCACAAAAACAAGCTCCTCCAATACCGACTCACCGCCGACGTCCTCACCCTCTCCGCAACACCCATCCCTCGAACACTCCACATGTCCATGATCGGCCTACGCGACATTTCCTCTCTCTCCACCGCCCCCGTCGACCGCCGATCTATCGTCACCGAAGTCATCCCCTTCGATCGCAACCGTGTCAAAAGCGCCATCATCCGTGAACTCAACCGTGACGGCCAGATCTATTTCGTCCACAACCGTGTTCAATCCATCGAACGCATGAAAGACGAACTACAAGAACTCGTCCCCGATGCACGCATCATCATCGGCCACGGACAAATGGCACCCCGACAACTCGAACAAATCATGCTCGCTTTCATGCGTCACGAATACGACATCCTCGTCGCCACAACCATCATCGAATCTGGCATCGACATCCCCACCGCCAACACCATGTTCGTCAACCACGCCGACTACTTCGGCCTCGCACAACTCCACCAGCTCCGTGGCCGCGTCGGCCGATACAAACACCGCGCCTACTGCTACCTCCTCCTCCCCGAAGAACGCACCGTCAACGAAACTGCCGCAAAACGACTCAAAGCCATCGAACAATACTCCATGCTCGGAGCAGGCTTCAAAATCGCGATGCGTGACCTCGAAATCCGTGGTGCTGGCAACTTACTCGGCTCCGAACAATCAGGCCACATCGCCGCCGTCGGCTATGAAATGTACTGCCTCTTGCTCGAACACGAAACCAAGCGACTCAAAAACGAACCCATCATCGAACCTGCAAAAACACACCTCGAACTCCCCATCACCGGCTCGCTCCCCAAGCGTTACATCTCCTCTGATAAGTACCGCATGGAAGCCTATCGCCAGATTAGCCGCGCCTCTACTCTCGAACAACTCGAAGCCGTCACCCAAAACCTCACCGACGCCTACGGCCCCCCTCCCCAACAAGCCCAAACACTCATCGACCTCACCGAACTCCGCATCGCCGCATCTACTCTGGAGATAGACCGACTCAAACTCGAAGCCGACAAGGATCTCATCTTCACCACCCACAAAGTTAAAAACCTCGAAAACATCCTCACCTCCGCTCCCGGCCGAGTCTCCGTCATCAACCCCACAACCATCTACTACCGCCCCCCACAAAACTACCTATCCCCTGCCGCCACCCTCCTCGCCGTCCTCCGCAAGCTCATCGTCCGACCAATTCGCGACGCAAAATCAACTACCTGACCCCGTAGTAACCGTAAGTAGTTTTGGGCCTTCATCTTTTTCACTCAAATACTCAAATCCATGACCCCAATACTTTTTACTCATCCCACATTCAAATCTTCAATCAAACGACTCTGTAACCGCACCATTGTTTTTTTCACACAACAAACATCAGCCACAATTTCAATCACTTTCTCCTGTATCACATGATCATCTATCTCTCTTTCAATCACGTACAACTCGCCACATTCCGGACATTCTCCCTTGCACGCAAGCCCCTTCAATACATATTGACACTTCTTACACGCGATACCCACACTACATATCACACCATCAACAATTCGTTGCTTGACCAAACACTGTGTACGGTCAAATAGATCGCCCACTGTAACAACACCACGCCAATCTTGATTATCAAAGCGAATCCCAAATTCCTTTTCTAAATCCAAAGCTATCTCAAGATCTTCAAGACCCATCGCAAATCTCCATCATTTCTATATCCTCTTAAGCCGCAAGATAGTCATTTTACCCCCAGTATCCAATTCCATCACCTTACATCTCCAGCAATAGGTCACACTTCCCAAGCCCTTCTACCTCTAACAACAACGTCATCGAATCCCTCTTGACATATCATATTCAAACTATACAATTCGTTAATTGACGAAATGTCGAAGTGTGCTTCGCCGCCCAATACCACCACACCCCCTACTTCGGAGAACAACCATGCCTGCCAAGCCTCTCTCCAAATCGCTGTCTTTCCTCGATCGCTACCTCACACTATGGATCTTCCTCGCCATGGCCATCGGCATCCTCCTCGGCCATCTCGCCCCTCAGCTCACCCAATCCATCGACTCACTCAAACTCTCACCCACCAGCACAACCTCCATCCCCCTCGCCCTCGGCCTCATCCTCATGATGTTCCCGCCTCTCGCCAAAGTACGCTACGAAGAACTTTCCGACGTCTTCCGCAACACAAAAGTACTCACGCTCTCCCTCATCCAAAACTGGATCCTTGGCCCCATCATCATGTCCACCATCGCCATCCTAACCTTCGGCTACATCCTCCCACTCTTCCTCACTCCCGACCCCCGCTGGACTTCCTACATGGTCGGCCTCATCATGATCGGCCTCGCACGATGTATCGCCATGGTCATCGTCTGGAACCAACTCGCCAAAGGCGATAACCAATACTGCGCCGGACTAGTTGCCATCAATTCAATCTTCCAAATCCTCTTCTATTCCCTCTATGCATACATCTTCATCACACTCATCCCACCACTCCTCGGCCTCGAATCAACTACTGTCAATATCTCTATGATCGACATCGCAACAAGTGTTCTCATCTATCTCGGCATCCCGTTCTTCGCAGGCATCATCACCCGCTACTCACTCATCAAACTCAAATCCAAAGATTGGTACGAACAAACCTTCATCCCTAAAATCTCACCCATCACGCTCATCGCCCTGCTCTTCACCATCATCCTCATGTTCTCACTTCAAGGCTCGCAAATCATCGCCCGCCCCCTCGACGTTATCGTCATCGCCGTACCGCTACTCATCTACTTCCTCATCATGTTCGCCGTCAGCTTCTACTCATCCAAAAAAGTCGGCGCAACATACCCACAAACTGCCGCCCTCAGCTTCACCGCCGCCTCAAACAACTTTGAACTCGCAATCGCTGTCACCATCGCCGTCTTCGGCATCACCTCCGGCGCCGCCTTTGCCGCCGTCATCGGCCCACTCGTCGAAGTCCCCGTCCTCATTGCTCTCGTCAACGTCGCTCTAAAACTAAAGACCAAATACTTCGACAACCCAAATACCACAACGGTTTCAAACACGCCGATCGCGTCTTAAAACCCAGTCCCCCAAACCTCATCAATCTATACATCAGCCATACAATCGCTCCCAACAAGCACGCCGGTACCCTCCGCGTGCTTGTTTATTGCCCAAACACAATGGCGTAAAGAAATACCTTGGCTATTGACTTGAGACCCATTCTCAATAAAATACTTGCAGATATTTTTACCTTAAAATATCTGCGAACCAACCATTTTCACGTTCGCTCCAGGCCGTGACCCCGCGTTAGGCCTGTGTTGTAACCCCCTCCTGCATATACTTTTGCAGCCTTGAATCAGCTTGGAGCCCCATTATGAGTGAATACCTCGACAACCGCGCACACCGCGTCCGCACCCTCAAATCCATCATCCGCCAACTCCACGCCGGCTCCTCACCCGAAGAAGTTCAAACCCAGCTCAAAGAAATCGTCAAAGCCTGCGATCACACCGAGATCGCTCAGATGGAGTCCGAACTCATCGACGAGGGCATGGACCCCAAAGAAATCATGTCCATGTGCGATCTGCACGCCAAGCTTGTCTCCGAAATCCTCGTTGACGCGCCCCCCCTCGATGCCACAACCATCGACGAAGAAAACCAAGACCCCGGCGCCATCTCCCTCACCACACTCAACACACCACCGCAACAACCATCCCCCACCTCGCCCAAACAATTCGGCTGCGCCGATCATCACGCAAACGCCGCACAAAACCCCCTCGCCAATGTCGACCTCAAACCCGGCCACCCCATCGATACATTCACCCGTGAAAACAACGCACTCGCCGAACACATCGCCCAAATCAATACACATGTTAAAACACTCGCAACACCTAACCAACTATTAGACGAAGCCAAAGTCGCTCGCTATCAAGCCCGCCTCCTACTCAATGAACTCATGGACATCGACAAGCACTATGACCGCAAAGAGAACCTCCTCTTTTCCGTTCTCGAGCGTCACGGCATCACCGGCCCCTCCACCGTCATGTGGGGCATCGATGACCAAATCCGCGAACAGCTCAAACTCACACAAGAACGTTTCCCCACTGAAAAATCATCCCCAGCCGATTGGCAAGCCTACGCACAAAACACACTCACCCCCGCATTCGACAGCGTCACCTCCATGATCTTCAAGGAGCAGCACATCCTCCTACCCATGGCCTACAAAACCCTCACCGACATCGAATGGGCCGAAATCTTCGAACAATCTCCCATCTTCGGCTGGTGCCTCGTCGACCCACAAGAAGGCTATATCCCACCGAAACACACCCCCACCGCCGCAACCTCAAACATCCCCAGCAACATGCCACTCGATATCACCTCCAGTGAATCAACTGACACCCCCTCTTCTAACAATCAAAAACAGAGGGGGGATGGGGATGAGCACATCATGTTCGCCACCGGACATCTCACGCTCGACCAACTCAAACTCATCTTCTCCACCCTCCCCGTTGACCTCACATACGTCGACGCGGACGATCGCGTCCGCTTCTTTTCCGAAGGGCCAAAACGCGTATTCCATCGCCCCAAAGCCGTCATCGGCCGCCTTGTCCAGCACTGCCACCCGCCCGGCTCCGTCCACATCGTCGATCAGATCCTCGAGGATTTTAAGTCCGGCAAGCAATCGCTCGCGGAGTTCTGGATCAACATGAAAGGCGAATTCATCCATATCCGCTACTACGCCCTCCGCAACGAAGACGGCCAATACCAAGGCACACTCGAAGTCACACAAAACCTCACCCACGAACGCGCCCTCGAAGGCGATCGCCGCCTCCTCCAATACGATTAAATCCTTACACCATAAACGACAAACATAAAACAAGCCGATCACGAACGTGATCGGCTTTATCTTTCTCTACATCCTACTTAATCTATTCTTCGATTAGCCGCGGCGGCGACCTAATACTGCAATCGCACCTAAACCAATCAATGCTGCACTTGCCGGTTCCGGAATAGGAGGCGTATACGGCGAACTCGTCATCCCCCAAATCTGCCCCACACCGCTCAACGTCTTGACCTTCGTCATCTTCGCATTCGACGTATTCACTTCATAGATCACATTCTCGCTCGCCGCATAAAGCTTCCCGTCCGCTTCAGCCAACCCATAAACATTCTTTCGGCCTAAACTCCCCACATCACTCACGCGGCCCGTCTTCACATCCAATTCAGCCAACACATTCGTGTAGTTATTTTTATTGTAGTACGAAACCATATATGCTTTGCCGTTATGAGCCGAGAGATCGCCACTCGTCAATCGCCCTGTATACCGTGATTTCACCGGATAACCCGAAGATTTGTTGATCTCTAACAGGTAGTTAGCCTTCATGCTGTATAGCTTGCCGTCAACAAAACCTAGCGCATTCCCCACCTCACTGGTCCCATTCGTAATCGACCACGTATTCGCATTGTTCTTATTGATAGAATAAAGCTTTCCGTAATCAATACCAAACAGATTGCCTTGACCATCCATTGCGATGTCCGTCATCTGCTTCGACATTTTACCCTTATAGCTCGTCTGCCATGTATTGGTATCAATCGAAACCAAACGATTAGCTTTATCGGCAATCCACAACATCCCAGCATCGACATTCGCAGCACCAAAACCAAGCAATGTACCAACAACACACAACTTTGCAAGAATAGCTCGCATTATCTATCTCCTCTGATCTACACAAACTTTTGGGGGTTTAAGCACAGGAACAACTGACATTGCATCAGTCGATCTTTCTCCTACCCGCAAGTATGCGCCAGCAAATTTCCGATTCAAATGATTTGGACAAAAAGATTGAAGCTGCCGAATGCAAAGCACACTAAAACCGTCTCAATCAAATTGATATTCATATCTCGCCCAAATTAACGGAGCAGATGCGAATTATGCTTTCTTTTTGTTGACGTTAATTTGATACGATCCTGTGCGCACGTTTTGCTTAACAGTCGGGTTTGTGCGCACAAAAAAAAGCCATTTCCTGGCCATTCCTTGTGGTTTTCTCATGATTCTCAGCCACAGTTTGGCATTCTTTGAAGATTCCGAGTGAAAGTGAGTACTTTTGCTTTTCATCCATTCCCACATCGTAAGCTCTGACCAAACAATCACTTGCTCTATTGTTGCTCCGGAAATTCAACGGTTTTGTGCGCCAAACAACGATTCCCAGAACCGCATATTCGGCTTTTAAACCCCTCCTCAACGCGCAACCGTTGTACAGGATTTTTGCCTTTGTGCGCCACCCGGATACTGGGTCATGCTGTCACTGCACGAAGGTGATGACATCGACCTAAGCAAAGCCCGCCTTGCAGATCTGCTACGTGGTTCTAAGATTTGGACATGATTCATGTTGCTCTCTATCAGCCTGCGATCCCGCCAAACACCGGTAACATTGCCCGCCAATGCGTGGGCATGAATGCCCATCTGCACATCATCGGCCCAACCAAGTTCGAAATCACCGACACCAATGCAAAACGTGCTGGGTTGGATTATTGGGATGATCTAACCATCACATTGCATGAGGATGATGACGCGTTCTTGGAATGGCTCGGTGATCGGCAACCATATTTAGTTACGAAGTTTGGCGAGATGCGGTTTGATGGGCCGGCGTATCAGGATGGGGATGTTTTGATTTTTGGGAATGAAAACACGGGGCTGCCAGAAAGCTGGCGAGAGAAGTATGCGAAGACGTGTATTTATGTGCCGATCCCTGGGCCAGTGCGTTCTTACAATTTATCAAACACGGCTGCGATCGTTTTAACGCAAGCTTCCTTGAAAGCGGGATTATTGGACAAACATATTCTTGAGTAGTGGTTGGATTAAGGGTACGGATAACTGGTGGTTAGACACCTGTACAGATGATGTGCGTGACTATTTCAAACACCCTGCCACCGGCGGTGGCAGGCTTGAGTGGAGGGGGGAGGTGTCGTATTTGACAGATGCTGACATAAAAAAACCTCGCGGCATATGGCTGCGAGGTTTTGTTTTTTTGTTTGTTCAGTCGAATTAATCTTCGGGTACAAAATCGACGGTTTCGCCGATCGCGCGACGGTTGAAGCAGACATAGCGGGATGAGCCGTACTTGCGGAATTGGGTCTCGTAGCGTTTAGGTACGAGGATTGTGTTGGTTTCGTTCTGCATGACGATGAGTTTACGAGGTGCCCATTGACGGCGACGGGTTTCATCTAACTGGCCGTTAGATGAGAGATAGAGGATGTTGTTTTTGAGTTTGAATGTGCCGACTTCCGAGTCGTCCATGCCGTAGCCTACGAGCTTTTGGAGCGAGTAGAAGCCGTTTTCGTAGAGGATGAGGTCCCAGCCACCTGATGAGTTATGCATATACCAAGTGCCTTTGAGGCCGGAGGCTGCATCGTTGTAGGGTTCGTAGACATTGTAATAGTCGATGGCTGAGGGGTTGGATGGCGCAGAGCCGATGATCATGTCATCGACAGCATCGCTGCGGAAGAGGGAGCAGCCGGCTGCTGTGAGTATAACAGTGATAACGATGGAGGTCTGAAGAACTGCTTTCAGATGTTGCATGATCCCACCTTGGTCGTAAGAGCTGGACCGCCCTATTTAGTATATCGACCGCTGACGAGAGATCTGAAGTTCTCGAGGATTTGATTTTTGTTTGCGATACCCTTTATTTCGAATATATCACGATTGGGGTCTGCGCCGAACATGCGGATATGGATGCGGTAGATTGATAACTGGGGATTGTCGGAAGTTTTGGTTTCGTACGCGGCAATGTCCAGATAATGATACGTAGGGAGTTGGTTGGCGGGATCGATGCTGGGGTAGTCATCGATTTGGCCGGTGGTGTCTTCGATGCGGCCGAAACGTTGGATGGTCCAATCTTCTTCGTGAAGTATTTGTTTGAGTTCAGGCCGTAAGGTGAGTGAGCCGGAAAGTGTGACGGTTTTAAGCGAGCCAATGTCGGATTTAACTTTAATGGACGGGCCGAGATTGCATGCAGTCAAGAGCAGGCTGAGTATTAAGATAGTCAGGATATGTTTTGGGGCACGCATGATGGGTTCAGTGTGAGCGATGTGGGGGGCATTGTCAATGGGTGGAATAGTGCTAGTTATAAGTTCTAGTGCTAGATAAGACGCAAGCGAGGTGTTTGTGTGGTTGCAGGTATTTACTTTTATATGGGATAACACCCCCGCACCAACGGACGGGGCTTGAGGTGGTGCTGATGTTAGTTAGATGCGGCCTCGATTGAACATCCAGTCATCTTTGGTAGCGATAGTTTGGATGTAGAGATCCGCATCGGCTTGAGAGAAGCAGCAGATGGTAACTTTTTTGGGGAAGTCTGTCTCAGGGTTAGGTGCGTAGTTTGAGAGGTAGCCGAAGATGTGGCCGAAGGCGATCTTGGCGGCGCGAGGTTTGGGGAAGTTGTAGACACCGGTGGCTATCGAGGGAAACGCGATCGTCTCTAACTTATGATTAGTCGTGAGTGTGAGAGCCTGCATGTAGCAGCTTGCGAGGAGTGTGTCCTCGAGGGTGTAACCGATCTTGGCGTTGACGTTGGGCTGACCTGGAAGAGGGTTGTCAGTCACTTCACGCCAGATGGGGCCGACGGTGTGGATGATGTGCTTGATACTGCGAGAAGCGAGGTTGAACGAGGGAGTGATGACGGCGAGCCCGGTTTTGCAGCCGTCGAGCGTTTTGTTGTGCTCGAGTAGCTCTGGGCCGGCGGCGTTGTGAATGGCGCCGTCGACACCTGACCCGCCTAGGAGAGATTCGTTGGCGGCATTGACAATCACATCAACATTGAGCGTGGTGATGTCGGCAACGAGAACCTCGATGCGCGAGAGGACAGGATCGTTTTCGGATTGCGGGAGGGGGATATCGCTCATGCGTATATTTTAGTGCGCTTTGAGAAAATACTCACACTTTGGGTTATTGGTTGATAACGAAAGTTTGCCAGCCATTGATCGTTGGATTGCAGAACACCCCACGACCGGCGGTCGTGGGCTTGAAGGACGTTTTAAAATACGTGAAAGCTTGGTTACGGAGAGGCTGGATTGCCTGCTTGGAGATCTGCAATCAGTCTATTAAAACAAGGTGTTGCTGTCGTCGGGTGAACGGAGGGCAACGGGCTTGTCGAGGACTTCTTTGAGGATTAAGGCGGTGCGGAGATCGTTGGTGGTGAGTTTGTCGAAATCCAAATCACTGGCTGTATTGAGTGATGAGGCGACACGTCTAGATGGACGCTGATATTGTGACGATTCTGCTTGCTGAGTTTGTTCGGATTGTGGCGAAGGAGGAGAGGAAGCGGTTTGAGGGGGTGGATCTTTGTGTTCGTGATGCCGATGTGCCCGAGCTGCTTCGGCGCGTTTTTGCTGTTCGAGACGGATACGTTGACGGCGTTCGTTTTCGCGTTGGCGTTGACGCTCTGCGGCCATGCGCTTTTGTTCGCGCTGCTGCCGGATGCGTGCTTGTTCGGCGGCTTGCCGCCTAGCTGTTACGTCGGAGTCGGGTTGTTGTGTTGGCGTTGGTGAGGACTGTGTGATGGGTGGGCGTTGATTGAGAGATTTCTGTTTCTTTTCGTACTCGGCTTTGGCTCGGGCGCGGGCGATGCGTTCAGCCATGGAGAGATTAGCGGGCTCGGTGTCGAAAGAACGGTTACCTGAACGGGCTTGCATTTCCTGTTGACGTTGATTGCTTTGCTGAGGCGAATTGCGGTTGGACTTTGCTTTTTGAGATTTGAGATATTCTTTGACGGCGTTTGCGATCGTCGAGCCAAAGATGATGACGAGCATGATAATCCAGAAAATGAGTTGGCCGCTGCCACCGCTGGGCTGGTTTTGTGCGAGGATGTTTGGGATTAGTGGGATCATCATGAGGTTTCCTGTTGGTTGCCAGTTGTAGGCATTCTAACAGGGGAAGAATGAAAAGGCGCTCACAAATGTGGGAAGAATGGGATTGGGATATGCGGGAGTGAAGAAATGGGTCTAGGGTCTGGAGCGAGATTGATAGAGATAAGACGTTTTTTTGCGCGTTGGGTCAAGGGCGGAGTTGGAAGTGTGGTGATATGAACAGGGGGGGTTAGTCGATGAGGAAGTAGGGGCGATTGGAGTGGGGGATGGCGAGTTGTTGGATTTTAACGCGGTAGACTGATTGAAGGATTTGTGGATTGAGGACGGTTTGCCAAGGGCCTGCGGCAGCGAGTGCGCCTTGATTGAGGAGGAGAACGTCGTCGGCGTGCCTGGCGGCGAGGTTGATGTCGTGGAGGACGACGAGGACGGCGAAGCCTGCGTCGGCGCGTTGACGAAGGACGGCCATCATTTGCTGGATGTGCCAAAGGTCGAGGTTGGAGCCGGGCTCATCGAGTAGGAATATTTTTAGGTTTTGAGAAGGCTGAGTGGCGGTTTTTTCGATTTCGGGATCGGTATAGCTTTGGGCGAGGGCGCGGGCGATGGTGACGCGTTGCTGCTGTCCGCCTGAGAGCTGGGAGAAGATTTTGTTGGCTTGTGGGTGGAGATCGCAGCGTTCGAGTGCCCAATCGACGGCTTGGGGGGATTGGCCGAGGGCGAAGCGCCCCATTTCGACGACTTGGCGAACGGTGTAGGCAAAGGAGAGCGTGGGGCGTTGAGGAACATAGCAGATGTGCTTGGCACGTTGGATGGGGGGTAGTGAGGAGACGGTTGTGTTGTAACCGAGTGGTGGAAGGAGGATTGAGCCTGTGGTGGGTGCGAGTTGGCCGAGCATGAGCTTGACGAGGGTGGATTTGCCGGCGGCGTTGGGGCCGATGAGGGCGGTGATGCGGCCGGGATGGAGTTGGAGAGAGATGTCGGTGAGGACGTGCGGGTTTGGTGGAGAAGGCGGATAAGCGAAGGAGACATTCTTAACGTCAAGGAAGACGTCTGAGGCGTCGGGCTGGGATATGGAGGTGGCGTCGGTCATCTTTTTTTTGCGTGCGGTGCGGATAAAGGAACAGGAAGATTATCGGCTGATTGTATCAATTATGGGTGAATGGGGGGATGCTAGGGGCGGATTGTGAGGGCGAAAGATGAGAGTCGGGGTGGTGCTGAGCGGTGATTGGGGAAGGGTGGAAAACAGGTGTGTGATTTTACATGGTTAGCCCTTATCTCGGGGGTGGATCTGGTCGATCTGGAGGATATGTGACGATTCGGATGCGAGACGCCCTATGAAAGAAGAGAAAATTAACGAAACGAAACAGATTGACTCGCCGGGTTCTGGTGAGGTGCTGGGATTGCTTGGTGATCTTGAGTCGAAGCTGCAGCAGCTGAAGAGTTGGCAGCAGGATCAGGAGTCGAGCAAGGAGCGGCTGGAGAGTGAAGCTGCGCGCATTGAGGACGATCGGAATAAGCTGGAAGGGCTGACCGAGGAGCTTGGTGCGCGACGGGCGGAGCTTGAGGAACGCGAACGTCAGCATGATGAAAAGGTGAAGCTGCACGATCAGGAGCAGGCGCTGCTGGAGGAGCGGCATCAGCTTGTTGAACAATTGCAGCAAGATGCGGACAAGCAGAAAGTTGAATTAAAAGGCCAATGGGAAGAACTTCGCGGAAGGCAAGAGGAACAATCTGCGCGTGAAGAAGATCTACAGGGGCGGATTGGTGAAGTTGAATCAGCGCAGCAAAAGCTGAATGAACAGCGGGATCGTTTGGATCTGTGGAAGAATGAACTTGAGGGATTGAAGGGGGAGTTGGCAAAGGATCGCGGGGATCTGAAGGAAAAAGTGGCGGGGTATACGAAAGAAAACGAAGCATTAGAAGAAGCGCGTGTGAAGCTTGCGGAAGCGAAACAAGCTTATGAGGACGACCGCCAAAAACTGGACCATTGCTGGGCAGAATTCCGAGACAGTGAGCAATCACTGCAGGATCTTGAGGCTGATATCAGCCAACGGCGAGAGGCGATTGATCGAGATGAGCAATCACACAGCGGATCTAAGCGTAAGTTAGAAGAAGAACGCGGTGCATTCGAACAGGATCGTGAGAAGTTTACGGCTGTGCTGGATGAGATTGAGCAGACTCGTGAAGATCTGAATCACCTGCAAAAACTAGTTGATGATGATCGTGAGAAACTCACGAAACGTGAAGCAGATTTTGAGCAGCAATATAGTGAGTTTGATTCGCAAAAAGATGTTCATGCCAAACTGATTGAAGAGCAGCACGAAGAAGTGCGGCAGTCTCGTGAGGCAGTGGAACAAGAACAGGTCGCGATTGCACAGATGCGAGAAGAAGCTGAAGCTGTGCGCGGCGAGGTTGATGCGGAACGCGAAGCAGTTGTTGGGCAGAAAAAAGAATTTGAGAAGCACAAATTTGAGTTGCAGATGCGAGAAGATGCGCTGAAAGCGCAGGAGCAGCAGCTTGATCAGACACGCCACAAACTTGCAGAGCAGGCGGCGAATCTGGCGGATTCTGAAGAAGGATCTGAGCAATTTGAAATTCTGCGCGGCGAGTTGGATGCGATGGGGACAGAGAATGAGAAGCTCAGAAATGAGCTTGAAACAGGACGCGGCCGACTGACAGAACTTGAAGATTTACTGCATACACAGTCGGACGCGCTTGAAGGCCAGACGGCTGACGCAGATAAGTTGCTGAGCGAAATTGAAACACGCGAGCATGCATTGGGCGAACGGGAAGCTGCGCTTGAGGTCATGGAAAGTGAACTGAAGGCGAAGCGAGAGCAGTTATCATCCGCGGCGGCACATGAAGGTGAGTTTGTTGAAGAATTGCAGCAGCGTTCGGATCAACTTGAAGAGCAGAATCATCAACTGACCGAGGAGTTGGAGTTATACAAGCAGCAGGCGGCTGAGTTTGAGCGCAAACGTGAGCAGCTTGAAGAAAAACAGAAATCATTCAAGCAGATTCTGGCTCAGGGCAAGGAACAACTGGAACAAGAAAAAGCGAAGCTTAAAGAGAAAGAAGCAGAACTTGAAGCGCGAGGTGAAAGCAACGGGGCGGACGGACAGATTGATGGCATGGAGCTGAAGCACATGCACCGGCGCATGGAGCGGCTGAAGACATTGAAGCGGCTACTGAAGAAACGCGATTTTGAGTTGCGTCAGGTGGAAGTGAATGTTGAATCAACCAATGCGCAGCAGTTGGGCGTTGAGAAAGAACGTCAGATGCTGATGGATGTGAAGAAGTTTCTGGAGCAATCTGAGACGGAGATGGTCAAACGCTGGGCGACAGCGAAAGCGACAACGCAGGTGTTACTGCTGATCTTTGCAGTGATCGGTTCGGCGCTGTTTTCGTATGCTGCGGCGATGAGGCTGGAAAAGCCGACGTATGAGGCCACAGCGGGACTAACGTTTGATCCCATGCGTGTGACGACGGCGAAGGCAGATGATTTGCCGGTGAGTGGGAATAATACGATTAAAGATCAGGGATGGCTGCCGCAACAGCGTAAGGTACTGATGAGCGATCCTGTGCTGAAGGAAGCGGTGGCTCAGCTGCAACAGATGAATATCAAGTCATACAATGTGGCGAATCTTAAAGAAGTCTTGGGTGAAGGTTTGAAAGTAAGCGGCACAGCGCCGATGATGAAGTTGTCATACCAGACGACAGATAAGGATCGTGCGGTTCCGCTGCTGAAAGCGATGACGCGAGCGTTTATGGCGTATCAGCTAGCTCAGGATCAGATTCTCAATAGGACGGATTCGACTGAGATTACGGACGCGGCGGCGCTGCGAAGTGAGCCAGTGAAAGATGAATCGCTGCGACTGGCGGGGATGATTATGGGTGGAATGCTGGGAGCTGGGTTGGTGCTGTTCATCTTGATGAAGATCTGGCTGACAAAGACGAAGGGGATATTCGAGTCTAACGCGGCACCGGAGCTTCAGATGCTCGACAAACCGGAGACATGGTCACCGCTCAGCCGAGGTGGATGAGTGAGGTGAAGGAAATCCACAATCTATAATGAATAACACAAGAGCCCTTAACGGGCTCTTTTTTATTGAGATGGGTATGGGTATAGCTGGTGGAGAGGGTGTGGGTAGGCAGATGAAGTGATGAGAATGGGGAATGTGTGGGGGATAAAAAAGTGGATTTGTAGGGCAATACGGGTAGTTTTCCACTAAAAACAAGAGCTGCTGGGCTGAATATGGGGATGAAGCCTGAGCAAAATAACAGATGGAGTGCGTGAGTTCGCATCGAAGGGCGGGTTACGCTAGAATATGGAACCCAATTCATGCCGACCTGGTAGCTGAGGATCGGAAGATGGTTCCGAGCGCGTCGGTTGACAGGACGGGTGTGCTCACTAAACTATTCCGTTCACAATCCTTCCATAGACGATTCGCGTCTATATGGGGTACTAATTACGGATTTAAGACGATGAATCGCCAGACTTATCTCGCAAAAAATAATGAAGTAAAGCAGGATTGGCTGCTGGTTGACGCCTCAGACAAGGTTCTGGGTCGCATGGCTACCGAGATTGCTGTAATCCTGATGGGTAAGAACAAGCCAACTTACACACCACACCATGATGTGGGTGATTTTGTTGTGATTACCAATGCTGCCAAGATCAAGCTGACAGGCAACAAGTTTGACCAGAAGTTTTACGAAACTTACTCGGGTCATCCATCTGGTCGTAAACTCTACTCATACCGTGAGTTGGTAGAGAAGAAGCCAGAATTGTTGATTAAGCTTGCAGTTCGCCGCATGCTGCCTAAGAACAAGCTCGCTACTAAGATGCTGAGCAAGTTGAAGGTATATGCTGGTGAAGAACATCCACATCAGGCTCAACAGCCAACAGTGCACGAACTAAAATCCGCCTAATCGCGGCTAATCCATCGATCAGTAGAGACTGAAGCATTATGGAAGAAATAAAGATCAACGCAGAAGCAGAAGCAGTTGAAATCGCTCGCCCACTCGCAGAGCCGGCAAAGCGTGACAAGGGTGGATTCGTATGGGGCACAGGCCGCCGTAAGAGTTCAGTCGCACGTGTACGCGTTCGCCCAGGCGAAGGCAAGTTCCTTGTGAACAACCGTGAAGTCGATGACTACTTCTCCGAGCCACAACACCGCGAAGATTGCCGCAAGGCTTTGGACGCAACCAAGACTCTTGGCCAACTGGACATATTCGTCAATGTTGGTGGCGGTGGTATCACCGGCCAGTCCGGAGCGATCCTACTTGGTGTTGCCCGTGCATTGAAAGGTTACGACCCTGCTCTAGAGCAGGCATTGCGTGATCTGAACTACTTGACTCGTGACCCACGTAAGGTTGAACGTAAGAAATACGGTCAACGTGGTGCACGTCGTCGATTCCAGTTCTCCAAGCGTTAATCCCCTTGGATTCTGCACGAAAGCTGGACAGCTTCCACCCAAAATTTGGTATTACAAAGCCTACGAGATTCTCGTGGGCTTTTTTTTATGTAATACGATTGCGAATGCTGCAACCAGAACAGTCGGCATCACGGCGGGTGAAAAAGCCTGAAATAAAACAATGAGAACTGTGGTTATGTGAACAGAGGGCACATGACAAGGCAATCAGAGCAACGCTTTTGTCACTGCTAGCACGATGAAGATTGATGCTGGTATGAACGAACCAATTCCCTCCCCATAAACCGGAGCTGAGCGGCACGCCTGTGTTTGCTCAGCTTTTTTATTGAGCGGTTTAGGCTGAAGCCTGTTTGGCTCGTACGATCGTGATGATAATAATCACGGTCCCGGCAATGGCTAATCCAAATCCGAGTATGCCGCCAAAGATGATGCTGAGCAGCGCGAGAACGAATGGTAGCACTGGCAACTTTCCGATAGCCAAGACAACAGAAGATTGATTCTGCACGTTATCTGGATATGTGACATTGATGTTGTATTTGGCGTTTGGATTTACAACATTAAAAGAAGCGATGCTATAGCCGCTGCGTGAAGGCAGGTTATATGTCGTGCTACCTTTGGGATCAACGACAGGGATGATGCTCTGCGATTGCAAATCTGTAACGGTAATGGTCATCTCGGGAGATTGGTTGCGTGAACTAAACACACGACCTTTTACTTGGCTGGTGTATTCATAAAAAATGGTTTTCCTGCCGGGCTCTTTAAATGAAAGCGTTTCGCTGCCGGGGATGATGACGCGCTGCAGATCGGGAGATACGAACGAGACGATGCCGCGATAGCCAACGACACCTGCACTGATCATGATGAGTAATGAAAACACTAAACAGATCACCGCAAGCAAGTACCACAATTTGCTAGGTTTCTTTTTCAATTCACTCATGACGACTCCCGAAATGATTAAGCGTTCGCTTAATGGGATAATTTCTTAATCGGCTTATAACGATGGCAGTCGGTGGTATGATCATTGACCATGCCGATAGCTTGCATTAGAGCATAGCATATCGTCGAGCCAATAAACTTAAATCCTCGCTTTTTTAGATCCTTGGACATTTGATCTGAAATGTCGGTTTTAGCTGGTATCTCTTTAAGTGTTTTAAACGTGTTTTGGATGGGCTTTTGATCGACGAAGGACCAGATGTATTTATCGAATGAACCGAATTCTTTCTGAACTTTGAGAAAAGCCTTTGCGTTGGTGACGGCCGCATTGACTTTGAGTCGATTACGCACAATGCCGGGGTCTTGGAGTAGCTTTTCGATTTTGGTTTCAGTGAAACGAGCAACCTTTACGGGATCAAAATCGGCGAAAACTTTCTTGTAGTGCTCACGTTTTTTCAGGATCGTTATCCATGAAAGGCCTGCTTGTGCACCTTCAAGAATCAGAAACTCAAAGAGCAAACGATCATCGTGAACTGGGACACCCCACTCATGGTCATGGTACGCTTGATACAGTTCATCATTGGAACACCACTCACAACGCTTAATCGTGGAAGATTTAGATTTAGCCAATGCTAGCTCCTTGTGATCATCATATCGTCACCAGAAAATTGGTTTTCGAATACCTAACACATACCATACATTTTTCAGTATAATTCTGCAATCTCAAACTATGAATTATCCGTGCGCAATAAAAAAAACCCCATGAAAACATGGGGTTTTAGATAATTTATCGTTGTAAATTAGACATCCAGATTCTTGACTTCCAGTGCATGGTCTTCGATGTACTTACGGCGAGGTTCTACATCTTCACCCATGAGGACACTGAAGAGCTTTTCAGCTTCGCTGGCTGAATCCCAAGTAACACGGAGAAGCACACGGTTTTCTGGGTTCATTGTTGTGTCCCAGAGTTGATCTGCATCCATTTCGCCTAGACCTTTGAAGCGTTTAATTTCCATGCCGTGTTTACCGGTTTCGAGAACGCCTGAGATGATCTCGCTGAGATTAACAGCTGAACGGTTGTGTTCAACACCTTTGTTATCGATGGTTACGATATCAAATTTGGCGGGCACTTCTTCGCCGGTCACGGCTTGCTCACGCTTAACGAACCAGTCATCAAGCACGATGTGGCCATCTGCAAGATCATGAAGCTTACGAAGCAAACGCTCGATGTCTTTGACTTCATGAAGCTCTTTTCGTTTGCTTTTAATTTTTTTCGGCCTAGCGGCTTGAGCTTCTTCGCTGCCATCTTCGCCGATGACTTGATCGAATTCGGGATCCTCAGCGTGGAGTCCGTGCTTCTGTTTGAAATCTTCTTCCTGTTGTTCGTTCCAGAAGAAGTAATCCCCTGCCAGATCACCCGCAGCATCCGAGATGGGGACGTTGAGGTGGATGCGAGGCATACGGTTTTCGCTCTTAGGATCGTCACCGCGTAAGGAAGCCAATTCTCTTAGTGTTAGGCCGCGACGCTCAATGATGGACACGAAATCACTAACTTGTTCAACCGCATGAAAAACCTGTTTAAATTCAGCGGGCTGAATACGTTTGAGCTCTGACCTATCTTGCGAATAGATTGCTAATTGCGACTCACCTGTACCGAGCTGGCCGAGGACTTTGTGCATGCGCTTTTCATTGAGGACATACTCGCTCTTCTTGCCACGACTTACTTGATAGAGGGGAGGCTGTGCGATGTAGATGTGGCCACCTCGGATAAGGTCTGGCATCTGACGGAAGAAGAAGGTAAGCAAAAGTGTGCGGATGTGGGAGCCGTCGACGTCGGCGTCGGTCATGATGATAATCTTGCCATAACGCAACGAATCGAGGCTAAAATCATCAGCACCAATGCCACACTTAAGGGCTTGGATAATGGTACGAATTTCTTCGAAGCCAAGGATTTTATCGAGGCGAGCTTTTTCGACATTGAGGATCTTACCCTTAAGTGGAAGGATGGCCTGCGTTCTGTGATCGCGTCCACCTTTGGCACTGCCGCCAGCGGAGTCACCTTCGACGAGGTAGATTTCAGAGTCTTTAACTTCTTTGCTTGTGCAGTCGTAAAGTTTACCGGGAAGGCCGCCTGCATCGAGTGCGCCTTTACGACGTGTGAGGTCACGGGCTTTGCGGGCTGCTTCACGCGCTTGTGCGGCACCGGCTGCCTTCATGCAGATTTTTTTTGCGTTTGAAGGGTTTTCTTCACACCATGTGCCGATGGCTTGGCCAACACTTGTATTGACGAATGATTCGACTTCTGCGTTGCCGAGCTTGGTCTTAGTTTGGCCTTCGAATTGAGGCTCGCTGACCTTGACGGAGATGACAGCACACAGACCTTCACGAAGGTCGTCACCAGAAGGAACGACACCGCCTTTAAGCAGATTATTGCTTCGTGCGTAATTGTTGAGGGTACGCGTAAGTGCGACTTTGAAGCCGGAGAGGTGTGTGCCGCCTTCAATGGTATTAATGTTGTTTGCGAAGGTCAGCAGCTGCTCATTGTATGAGTCGTTGTACTGCATCGAGACTTCACAGACGAGGCCTTGCGGTTCATCTTCGGCTCTGAAGTAAATGGGGTCGTGTAGCGGCTCTTTGCCCTCGTTGAGTGCGGTCACAAAAGAAGCGATGCCATCTGGAAAGCAGTACTCAACACGTCTGCCATCACCTCGTTCATCTTCGATGATGATATTGAGGCCGGGGTTGAGGTAAGCGAGTTCTTTGAGACGGGCACTGAGTGTTTCAAAGCGATACTCAATTTCCGGAAATATTTCGTTGTCAGGCTTGAAAGAAATTTTCGTGCCAGTCTTTGAGCGTTCGCCGATGACGTGGAGTTCTTCAGAAACGTGACCACGTTCAAAGCTCATCGCATTTAGATTGCCATCACGCGCGACTTCAACTTCCATCCATTCACTGAGTGCGTTGACAACAGAAGCGCCGACGCCGTGAAGACCGCCGGAAACTTTATAGGCATCGTTTTCGAACTTACCGCCGGCGTGAAGAACCGTGAGGATAATCTCAACGGTGGGACGGCCCTGATGCTGCGGGTTGTTGCCTTTGAATGGGCCAACAGGGATACCAGAACCATCGTCGATGACGGTGATCGAGTTGTCTGCGTTGATTTTGACTTGGATGTTGTCACAACGACCTGCCATGTGCTCATCGATCGAGTTGTCGACAATTTCATAGACGAGGTGATGCAGACCACGCGCGGTGGTGTCACCGATGTACATACCGGGGCGTTTACGGACAGCTTCAAGGCCTTCAAGGACCTTAATCTGCTCTTCGCCGTAGACGTTTTGCTTCTGTATTTCTGCGTCGCCCTGAGGGGTGGCGTTCTGGTTCTCAGCACCTTCAGTCATGTGCCTGCGTTCCTGTCTGTGTTATGGTGATGCCAGCTTGTAAACCTCCCCGAAACCGCACGCGGCCAACCTCGTCCAATGCTGCCATCTCGCAAGTTATCAAGAACCTAATTTTACCACATACAGCCCCACCTAGCCAACACAAAGAGCCTTAACTTAAGTCTATATGAATAAGCTACTTAGATCTATCAAAATGGGGTTAAATTGGGTATCGGCTACACCCCGTCCAAAACCCTGTCATTTCACCCGAAAATGCCTGTCTTAACGGCACTTCTCCTGCTGGCATTCTTACCTGATCCGTCTGTTATTCACCCGCTTTTAGGATCTTCTGACCGAGCATATCCTGCAAGCCATTCAATTCCGGATCAAGCTCCGGACGATATTTGCCAGCTTCGTTTTCAAGCTTGAGACGGGCCTTCTCCCACACTCGCACAGCGTCACCCTTGCGGCCAAGCTCCCAATACGCGTCACCCAAATGACTTTGAATCACCGGATACTCGCCATCGGTACTCTGTGTTGCCTTCTCAAGCCAAACGACCGCATCTTCATACTGCTCAAGCTTGTAGTAAGCCCAACCTAGCGAGTCCATATATGCGCCATTTTCTGGCTCAACTTTCAGAGCTCGCTCGATCATCGATTTGGCTTCTTCGAGGTTCTCGCCCCGCATCACCCAACGATACCCCAATTGGTTATTGACAGGCCCATGATCCGGATTGATCTTGAGCACTTCAAGCATCAGCTGCTCTGATTTGCCTTCGTTGCCAACACTATCAACAAGCAACGACCACTGGAATGCGATGTCGGCTGCCTGCTTGGGGAAACGCACAATCGCGGCCTTCATTTCATCATCGCCCTGCCCTTCCATATCAACACGGTGCAGAGCGGACCAAAGCATGCCTGCGATCACATGCGGCTGTTCAAGTGATGGATCTGCAATCATGCGACCTAGTATTGCAGCGGCCTCAAGATCTTTTTTCCATGCTACATAGAGTGAAGCCAATTGCAGATCACGCGCGTGATTGGTTGGCTCCAAACGGATCATCTTCTCGGTATAAACAAATACCTTCTCCATGTTCTTGATCGATTTGAAGTAATCTGCGGCCAGCTTGAGAACTGCTGGATTTGCCGCATAAATCACGGCTTGCTGCTCGATAAATGCCGTGGCGTTTTCGACTTGATTATCGCGCATGTAAACCTGAATAAGCCTACCCATCACCTCGATATCTTGCGGATAATCTGCAAGTAATTCACGAAGAAGCCGTTCACCTGTTTTGATATCGCCCTGCGCCCCAGCAATTTCACCACGCTTCATACGAGCTAATCGACTATTAGGCAGAGAGCTCATCAAACGCGTGAGAATCCGTTGATATCGCGATTTCATATCACCCAACTCAAGTGCACGTTGCTCGTAGAGTTTGAACACCGCGGCATAGAGTTTCTCTGATTTAGGATGAGCACTTACAGCATCAAGTAAGGTTTGTTCACAAGGTTTTACAAGTCCCATCCTCACTTGTATATCAGCTTTGCCGAGCAGGATATCTACATCGTTGTTACCCGAATCAAGCGCGGTCTGATAGATCTCCAGCGCCTTCTTCATCTTGCTTTGCTGCTCAAACATCCTTGCACGCAATTGAACAACTTCAGAACTATGCCGGTTCGATTGTGGGGCGCCATCAAGTAATTCAGTAGCCCGGTTGTACCGCCGCATGACAAGCATCATCTTGGTTAATTCGAGGCGAGCGACCATTAATTCTGGCGCTTTATTGAAAGCATTTTCAAAGGCGACACTTGCGCTGGGCATATCTGCCTTTGCAGCTTTTGAGAGGCCGTAGATAACCTGCACTTCCGCACGTAAACGATCCTCTTCACTCATTGCATCAATGACGTGCTCAACCTGATTCCAATCACCAACATACGTAAGCATCATGCGTGCATACTCACCTGCCTTATTGGGCGCACCCTCCATCGCAAGCAGACAGATATTGAGCCCTTCACGGACACGTACCTCATGATCGTATTTGCTGACATTTCTCGACTTATCTTCGACATCCACATAAACCCATTGCCGCAGAAGATGCTCATAAACCACTTCGTTTTCTGGGTTATTTTTCAGATGTTCGACCAGTAATAACTTGCCTCGGGTATCCTGATAGGTCTCGCTGATGACAATTGCTAACTGGTCATCCTGTTGATTCGATTCGTTGTAGACTTCCAGCAAACGAGCAATCAAATCATCACGCTCAACACCTGCATCAATGACCCAATCCACAATCTGCTGGTGATCTGCTTGCGGTTTTTTTTGACGCAATATGCCTGAAATTTGACTAAGTGCGCCTGTTTCGTCATCTAACCGAAGCTTTGTATAGGCCAGTCGTAGTCTGAGTTGTTCATTTTGCCGTAAGCCGTATTGCATCCCCTGCTCATACATCGCAAGCGCCGCTTCTGGCTCATTGAGTTGATTGCGTAAATCACCTGCCGCAAGCCAAACCAATCCGATCTGCCTGCCCACAAACATCAATCTCTGGCCATACAGTGTCCTCGCATTCACCCGCTTGGGTGATACAAGAAATCCTTCAAGCATATCGCTGGCTGCATAGAGATACCCGCCACGCCTCATTGCAGAAGCTAGGTAGTGTTGAGTCAGCGGCAGCATTGCCCCGTCAGCTTTCACTTCTCCGCTGCTTAATTTCTGATATACCCGCCCGAGCAAAGCGATTGCGGTATCCCAATTCCCCTCTTCCATTTCATACCAGCCAACCCAATGCATTGCCTCAACATCGCCCGGATTCTGCTTAAGCACGCGCTTAAAAAATCGTACACCCCTAGCCCGGTTGGCAGGATTGAGCATACTAACCCAACCCATCTGACGAATGATTGGGATATTGTCGGGTTCAATTTTGTAGGCTTGCAGGAAAAACTTCTGAGCGTTTTCATAATCCCGGCTCAACCATGCTTCCATCCCCTTTTCATACGCGATCGTTGCTTCGAGAGATGGCTCGCTCTTAACACTCTCAGGCACATCAACGTCACCCACCTCAACCGTGACCACATCCTCCAAGTCTTCGGCCCAAGTGAGTGTTTCACTTCCCTCCCAGAGGTGTTTATATACATCCAGTGACTCATCCGATTCTATCACCTGATTAGTATCAGATTCTGTATCGGTCTGGATAGCAGAATAGCCCTGCCCTTGTTCCTGCAATTCCTGCAGGTATTTAGGCAGAGCTACTCGTTGGATTACTTGTTCAATTGTTAGCTGCGCTTTTTCATCGAAAGATGCGATCGGCGCAATACGCTCAGCAATAAGACCGTTAGGAACAGTAACCTCGCGGCCACCTGACTTACTCGCCATCCGCTGATAAGACTGCGCAGCTTCTGGGCTGCTCACTTCAGCTTTTTCAGGCTTGGTTGCAGCCGGGGTCTTAATCGTTCCCTCGCCAGCAGGCAGTACCCCACAAGAAGCGATCACGCCAAACATTGCCGATACTGCAATCAACCCAGTCTTTGGTCTATTCATCTGTCACCTTGCCAAGCGTAATCCCTTTCGCTCGATTCAAAGCTTCAGGGGATTACTTTGTTCAGCGGATAGCTGAATATCGCTTTTGCACCGGCTCGCATCAGTTGTGGAACGATCTCACGTTCGATCTTAATGTCAACGATCACTTCGATCGCAACCCACGCATTATCTGCAAGCTGGTTCACCGTTGGCGACTGCTCCGAAGGCAGCAATTGCAATACAGCATCCAGGTTCGTTTTCTCAACATTCATTTTCAGTCCGACCTTGGACTTGGCTGCGATTGCCCCTTGAAGAAGCAATGCCAAATCTTCGATCTTCTGACGCTTCCAAGGATTATTCCATGCATCCTTGTTAGCAATCAGACGTGTGGTCGAGCTTAAAAGTTCTGCCAACACTTTTAGTTTGTTCGCACGAAGTGAAGAGCCGGTCTCAGTCACGTCGACGATACCGTCAACAAGACGTGCCTTCACTTCAGTTGCACCCCAACTGAACTCGACCTTGGCGTTCACGCCTTTTTCTGCAAAGAAGCGTTTGGTCGTTTCAGGTAATTCGGTTGCAATGATCTTGCCTTCAAGATCCTCAACCTTATCGATGCCGCTTTCCTCAGCGACTGCCAGCACCCAACGAGCAGGCTTGCTGGTTGCCTTGGAATACTTCAATTCACAAACTTCGACGACGTCCGAATTATTCTCAATAACCCAGTCGTGGCCGGTAATTCCCATGTCCACCACACCGTCTTCTACATATCGGCTCATCTCTTGAGCACGGAACAGAACGCCGCTGATCTGATCATCGTCGATCTCAGGGATATAGGACCTGCTAGGCACTCGAACCCCATAACCTGCACGTGCAAACAGATCGACGGTTGCATCTTGAAGACTCCCCTTGGGGATGCCGATCTTCAACATCTTGTCTTGATTCTCACTCATCTTTATTTACTTCTTCTTACTGGTTTTCTTCTTGGTTTGTTTACTGGAACTTTTCTTTGCAGCAGTTTTTTTTGCAGTGGTCTTTTTAGCCGCAGTTTTTTTAGTCGCGGTACTGCTCGACTTCTTAGCCGTCGTCTTCTTGCTGCTCTTCTTAGCTGCTGATTCTGAGTGGGATTTCGAAGCCTTTTTCGTGGTTTTCTTAACTGAACCACGAGGCTTATCCGCCAACTCAATCACCGTGCTCTTCATCTTCAAGCCGGCAACCTTCTGGTCATCGGCCCATGCCTGCAAATATAGATGGCTCTCCAAACAGTCGCTCGCCTTGACTTGCTTAAGCAAGAACGACTCGACCGCTGGAAGATCACCTCCATCGCTGACTACCCCCTCTTGTTCCAATAAAAACGCCAAACGTCGATCCACTGGCATCGCATGTCCGCCGTAACACAACAGCATGACCTGTGATTTCACATAGCTTGGCACGGCAGGCAACGCATCAAGATACGCCTTCTGCTCTTTCTTGCCTTTGCCATCGATCGACTTCATCGTCACACCGTGCTCAAGGTTATACACAGCATTCAGCGCTTCACGCAGCCGAATGATACGTTCCTGAGCAAACGGGTATTTTTTACCAATAATTTCAACAAGCTCTGAAACGTGTGTGATGCGAAGTTCATTCACATCGACCATCACTTCCATCAATGCCCCCAGCGCGTCCTCAGCCTGATCGCGTGTCGTTTCCCAAGTCAGGAAACCAATGATCAACTGCGTCACGCCATCACGAGGAGGAAACTCCTCTGGCTTGTAGCTTTTCTTTATCTTCTTCAGCAGCGTTTCAAACTTTTTCGCTTGATCACTCACTCTGATATTCCTTATCTAACCCTTGTCATCTGAGCCTCTCATCAGCCGCTTGCCAACGCGAGCTCACTCAGCCTGTTCCCCTGTCTCATCCTGTTCAACCACGTCCTCAACCCCATTTTCCTCTTCGTTTTCAGAAGTTTTTTCCATCCCCTCATTGATCGCCGTAAAAATCTCTGCCTGCTTTTTCAAGCTCTCATCCAGTCGAAACTCAAAGTGTGGCACGATCCGAAGCGCCACTTCATTCCGTACTAAGTGCTGAATATGCACGCGAGCATGATTCAAACCGTCCACCGTCAGGTTCTGATACTCCTTCGGCAAAACTGACACATGCACCAATGCCTGCTTCATGTCCTTCGTCACCTTCATCCGTGTGATACTAATCATCCCACGAATACGCGGATCAGAAATCTTCGTCTGAAGAACCTTCGAAATGGCTTTATTCAGCTCTGACTGAATCTGTGCAATCTTGTGCGACATGAATACCTTTTCTTCCCTTGATTGATCAAGTCCAACTATCTAACTTACGATTAGTTCAAACTCAATCCGACGACCTCACTACTCACTGCCCTGTCAACAGTTCCAGGTTATGATCCTGGACGTAGTAACCTCGCCCCGCCATAATTTTGTCCACGAGCTTGTCCATAGCACCCTGCGCATACTTCACATCACTCGCTGCCATCACGATCCCAAGTACCGCCGTTGTCATGCTGTCCTGCATACCCACTTCAGCAACTGAAACCTGATGCTCACGGTGAAGACGATCTTTCAGACTCTTCACCACACGCCGCTTATCTTTCAGCGACGTCGATCCGTCTACGACCAGTTCAACTTGAAGCACGCCGATGACCATCTTCGCTCACGTCCAATTTGTCAATAAAGAAGATCGCGGGCTACTTTCATAGCCCGCGCTTCATTAGTTTTATTAGTTAAGCTCAAGCTTACGCTTCACTTCAATGACGCGGTAACACTCGATACGGTCGCCGGACTTGATGTCCTCGAAGCCGACCAGCCTGATACCACACTCGGTACCTGCTCTGACTTCCTTCACCTCATCCTTCACGCGGCGAATACTCTCGATATCACGTTCATCAATAACGACAACGCCGTTACGTGTGACTCTTGCCTTGCAATCTTTCCGCATTGAACCGTCTTCGACGACACAACCCGCAACCATGCCAAGCTTCGAAATCTTGAACGCTTCCTTAACTTCCGCAACGCCGACTTGCTCTTCCTTCTTCTCTGGAGCGAGCATGCCTTCAAGTGCCTGTTTCACTTCATCCGTCAGTTCATACAGCACGCGGTAAAGTCTCACATCAACTTTACGCGCCTCTGCGATTTCACGAACCGCCGGCGTGATTGTCACATGGAAACCGATAATAATCGCATCCGATGCATCCGCCAGAACAACGTCCGACTCCGTCACGCCGCCAACAGCACTGTGCAGCACCTTGACTTGGACCTCATCGTTTGACAATTTCTCAAGACTATCACGAAGCACATGCAAGGTACCCTGCACGTCTGCCTTCAAGACAACACGCAGATCCTGCTTTTGGCCTTCCTTAATCGCACTCGCAAAGTTGTCGAGTGTGACCTTGGTCTGAGCCGCGAGCATCTGCATACGTTCCGCATCGCGGTACTGCTGTGCAACCTGCTCTGCTTGTTGCAGACTATCCGTTACATAGAACTTGTCACCAGCATCCGGCAAGATATCAATACCGGACAATTCCAGTGGTGTCGCCGGGCCAGCACTCTTCAAGCTAATACCCTTGTCATCCGTCATGTCACGGACACGACCGAACGCACGCCCAATATTGATGTAGGAACCGACCTTCATTTGGCCTTCCTGCAGCAACACTCTCGCAACACTACCGCGGCCCGTCTGCATTTCAGCCTCAACAACCGTACCCCTCGCAGGGCCGCCGTAATCAGCTGTCAGTGACAGAAGCTCAGCCTGGTAGTCAAGAATCTCAATCAGATCCTCAACACCTTCGCCGGTAATCGCGCTGGTCTTAATAATCTCAGTTTCGCCACCCCACTCAGTTGGGTTAAGTCCATGCTCAGCAAGTTGGCCGTAAATTTTCTGAATATTCTCTGGTGTTGCCTGTGGCGTATCGCACTTGTTCAGAGCAACGACCACCGGCACACCTGCTGCCTTCGAGTGATTGATCGACTCAATCGTCTGAGGCATACAACCGTCGTCTGCCGCAACAACCAATACAACCATGTCAGTCATACCAGCACCGCGTGCACGCATTGATGTAAACGCTTCGTGACCCGGCGTATCCAGGAACACAACCGTCTTATCACTAGCATCCGAACCCTTGATCGTCACACGGTACGCACCAACGTGCTGGGTAATACCACCAGCTTCGTGTGCTGCAACGTCTGCCTGACGAATTCGGTCGAGCAAGCTCGTCTTACCATGGTCAACGTGACCGAGCACGGTAACCACTGGCGGACGGCCTTTAACATCAACCTTCTCACGACCTTCAAACTGCTTCACAAGTGTCTGCTCAGCAGTCTCCATTTCCTTCACTTCCAACTCGATGTCGTACTCAAGCGCAACTTCCATCGCTGCCTCAGTATCAATCGCCGAGTTGATCGTCGCCATGATGCCCTTAGCGAACAAGTATTTCATGATTTCTGCGCCCTTAATACCGGTCGCAGCACTGAAACTCTTAATCGTAATTGGCTCAGCAATTTCAACCTTGCCGCCGATCATCGCTGGCGTCTGAGCAATCGCTTGGCCGCGCTTATTCAAGTCACGACGACGTTGCTTCATGAAACCCGATGCACCTTTCAGCCGTGCATCCAGTTCTTCCATATCCGCTTGCGAAAATTTACTTGGACCCGATGGCAATGCAGCCGAACCACTACGTCCACGACGTTGATTCATACCGCGACGACCGCCACCTGGACCGCCGCCTTTACCGCCACGCTGTGGACCGCCACCACCTTGGCCCGGGCCACCAGCACCAGCGCCAGCACCACGTCCGCGTGCCGGACCACGTGATCGTGAGATTCCTTCAACTGAACCCATGTCCATCGGTGGCATCTGAACACCACCGCCGCCGCGTGGGCCTCTTTGCCCACCGCCACCGCCGCCCATTGGGCCACGTGGACCACCACCGCCGCCACCGCCGCGACGAGGACCGCCACCACCTTGGCCACGTGGAGGACGCTGAACCACTGGTTCAGGCTTCTCAACACGGATAACCTTCGGTCCCTTCAGAGCTACCTGCTTCGGTTTCTCCATCATCTGACCAACTGGCTTAATGATCTCCGGACGGTCAGGCACATTCACCTTACCCAACGCCTTCACGACGCGAGGACCACTCACCTTTGCGACCTTCGTTGGCCCCTTCACCACAGGCTTCTTATCCTCGCCCTTTTTCTTCTGGACTTTCTTCTCTTCCACAATCTTGGGCTTCGCTTTCGCCTTGCCCGCAATCTGTTCTGGTGTCACGACCGCTGGCTTCTCAGGACGCTTCTCAGCTTCCTCTTCAACCTTAGGCTCGACCACCTTCTCCACCTTCTTCGGCGGCTCTTTCTTCTCAACCTTCTCCTCAACAACCACTGGCTCTTCAGCCTGGATCTCGGCAACAACCTCAGCTTTCGCTTCAGCTACTGCCTCAACCTTCTCAACCACAACGGGTTCAGCTTCCTTCACCACCGCTGCTGGAGCTTCTGTTGGGACGGCCTTCGCCGCCTTAGGCTCAACTGCCTTCAATGGCTTCGCCTTCTTACGCGCAGGGGCTTTAACCTTCTCAAGGTCAACCTTCTCAGCCGTCTCAACGGCTGTTCGATCAGTCGCAGCTGCTGCTCCACTGAACCACTGGCGAACTGTCTCCGCCAAGCCCAGCTTCACCGTTGACATATGATTCGTTATGCCCGGCACGCCCTCGGCCTGACACTTATCAACGATCGCTTTGCTCTTTACGCCAAGTTCCTTGGCGAGCTCAAATACGCGCTTGGCTTTTGCCAATGCTCACTCCTTCCGATCTCTTCGATCGGCGGTTAGTCCTGCTGGACCCTTCTTACTTATCATCGCAACGGCAACGCATACTCACGTCTAACAATCCGCTGCAACGCAGTCCAGCTTCAATCTTTCAATCAAAACCCAACGCAGGTTCTGATTAGCCCGCCACGGCTCTCGCCGCTTTAAGCCCAACGGCCACAAAGGCCGCCCCTCCCAAACTCCCCCCTTATCTCCCCCAAATCATCTCCCCATCGACAATTCCACTCCCCCAACATCTATTTTCAACCAAGCAAGCGAACACGCTTACTCTGCTTTTTCTTCTTCTGAAGCTTCCGCCTCACCAGTCGCCGCATCTTCATGCTGTTTTTCGAGCATATCAACAATACTGCCACCTTCGTCTGCCGCAGGTGTTTCTGGAGTCTTTGGAGCCTCTTCAGCCTCCTCCTCAACCTCAGCAGTCACTTCAGCTTCCCCAGCTGCTTCCTCTGTGGGAGCAGCTTCATCTTCTGGAGCATTCTCAGAAATACTTTCCGGGGTGCTTTCAGGAGCAGTTTCGGGAGCTGGCGTCACCAGATCACCCAAAATCGCAGCAGCCTGAGCAGCGCCTGGCATACTCGAGATCTCATCCTGCTCCGAAGCCTTACGCTTCGCCGCAGCATCCTTCTCCTTCGCCTGCTCTTCGCTCAATGTCTTGCCACGCTCAATCGAAGCGTCAACCATCTTCTCAGCAAGCTCGGACTCAATCGCCAGCTGCTCAGCAAGATATTCACCACCCACCTCTTCAATATCAAACACACTGATCACACCAAGTGCAGCCAGCTTATCAATCGTCGTATCATCCATGCCTTCAACTGTTCGCAAGCATGTTTCCATCGCATCCAAGTTCTTCGTGTATTCAGGAGGCGTCAGAATATCAATGTCCCAGTTCGTCAGTCTTGCAGCCAAACGCACGTTCTGGCCACGCTTACCAATCGCCAGCGACAACTGATCATCTGCAACAACAACCGTCGCACGACCAAGCTCAAAGCACAGCGAAATCTCAACAACCTCTGCAGGCTTCAATGCGTTCTGAATCAAGATTTGGCTCGACTCATTCCAACGCACAATATCAATCTTTTCACCACCCAATTCATCAACGATGTTCTTAATGCGACTACCACGCACGCCAACGCACGCACCCACCGCATCAACCTTCGAGTCAATCGAACTCACCGCAATCTTCGTGCGGTGACCCGGCTCGCGGCTCATCGCCTTAATCTCAATAATTCGCTCGCTAACCTCTGGCACTTCAACCTCAAACAGTCTGCGAATAAACTCAGTCGAAGCACGGCTCAGCACGATCTTCACCTGATTGCCGCTCTCGCGAACATCCAAGATCAAACAACGCACGCGCTCACCTGCCTGATGCTGCTCTCCCGGTATCTGCTCGCTGCGCGGCATAAAACCTTCCGCACGACCAATCTGTGCCACAAGCGCCCCACCCTCATAACGCTGAGCCATACCCGTCACCAATTCGCCAACTCGGTCAGCAAACTCGTTATAGATGCTCGAACGCTCGTCCTCACGGAATCGCTGGATCATCACCTGCTTCGCGGTCTGTGCCGGAATTCGGCCAAGCTCCGCAAGATCGATTTCTTCTTCTTCATGCCACAACCGAATCTGCCCCGTCAACCGGTCAACCTCACTACGAAACTCTTCTGTACCCTCTGTATTGAAGTGCTTACGTGCAGCACTCACCATCGCTTGCTCAATATCAGCAAACAAAGCATCCTTATCCACGTTTCTTTCACGTGAGATCGAATCAATCAGTCGTAGCATTTCACTAGAGTTCATTTGGCCAGTTTCCATCTATTCAGTTGTTAGCAAGCTTCTTCAAGCTCACCTTCGAAATTCAACATACACGGCTCGCCTGTCAAATCTCTCACAGGCATCGAGCACAATCCCCTCCCAATCCCCCGCCCCCCAGTCGTCCTGCAACGAAAAACCACGCTCCAACTTCTGGAAACGTGGCCTAAGACGAAAACCAATCAGATCTTTCGATCGATCAGTCGCAGCGAATGTAACACTTCAGTTACACCACGCCCGTCACCTCCTTTTCGCTCGCCGCATACTTAACGATCACATCACTGCAATCTATAAGCAAATCAGCGAACCTTAACGATCCTTCCGGAACAGCATGTTCCATCCAGACCGACGAAGGTGCCGGAGCTCCAAGAAGTGTTGGCAAAACACAACTTCCATGATGGGCCGATTCAGCGCCCATCACTGTGCCAACGCTCCAATTGAATGTTCACTTTCGTGGACCATTCGCATACGCCTCAGGCTGTCAATTCCATACAAAACGGTAAACAACAAGCGCAAAACGCCTGTCCTTGAGTCACTAAGTCTATAACACACAGCCCCCCTGTCAAGAATCCCCACCACCTTACCACTACCTAATCCAATTCTAACCCCCATCTCCCCCCCCTCCTCACCCCTCTCTCCGCCATCCTTCTCAACACCAAACGACACAAGACCTTAATATAAAGCTCCTCCACCCCCGACCCATCGCCTGTACTCCACACAAAATCCCCTTCTCAGTCACCACAACCCCACTTTTCTCCCCCCGGGCCAACCTCAGCTTGATAACTCACCTCCAATCGCGCATAATACCCCGCTCGACTTGCTCTCACGGCCCCTCGCGGGCCAAACAGTCCCTTTATTGTGGATTTGTAACCAAACAGACAGCAGTTTTTTCAACAGGAATCAAAAACATGGCCCACTCACTGAGTGCCAAAAAGCGCATCCGCCAAAATATCCGTAGCCGCGCAGTCAACCGCTGGCGCAAGCGTTCATACCGTGAAGCAATCAAAGAGTACCACGAACTCATCCTCCACGGCTCAGTCGAACAGTGCGAAGCGAAACTCACCGAGATCTACAAGGTTCTCGACCAGACCGCTTCCACCTCAGCGATGCACAAAAAGACCGCCTCACGCTACAAAGGCCGTCTCGCTGTTAAGCTCAACAAGAAAAAAGCTGCCTAACACCCCCTCCCCCCCCCGGAAGCTTGACCACTTCCAATCGGGCATTATGAGGCTAGGCAACAAAATAGAAGACTCAGCAACCCCGCACCTCGCGGGGTTGTTTCACATGCATACTACAAGACGCTACGATCAAAACCGGCCCAGCATCATTCATACAAAAAAGCCAGTAGCAAAAGCTACTGGCCTATAAAGCAATTTGCGTATTGACTTTCCGCCTTATCCAAACCACAAGCGGCAGCCAATCAATCCCCAAAATCTTTAGCCATAACGACCAACTAACCAACGCGGGAAGGATTTGCGAATGACGCTCTGTCCTCTCGTCTTCACAATCACTGCACCCACTGCCCAGCCTTAAATCTCGCCGAATACGCCTTTAGGAAATCCGCCTCAACCCAACGATTCAACGATCGCAACTCCTTCACTCTGCCCCCAAGCATCTCAGCAATCACCGCATCTTCAGCACCAAACGCCGATCGATACATCCCCCTCACCTCACCTCTCAACTGTTTTGCACGCTCCACATCACCCACCTTTTCGCATGCCGCCGCAAGCGCCGCCTTACCAATCGCAACCTGCAATCCCAGCTTCGCCACATGCCTGTCATAAACCCGAACGACATTTTCAAGCTGGATTTTCGCATCGCCCCCGCGACCCGCCTTCAACCACATCATGCCAGCCTGCAAGCGGTACGCTGCAACTTCAATTTCACCCACGCCATGTATTCGATCAAGCAGATCGCCCGACTTCTTGAACTTGGCCGCCGCATCGCTGAACCGCCCCTGTTTGTAGCGAAGCAGCCCCATATTGTAATGAGCATCTGAATAATCTCGTCCCGCCTTATTACCCGTCACCTCCAAAACTTCAATCTGCCTCACGAGCAGTGGCTCGGCATGGCTCAACTGCCCAGCCTGAGTATAAACAAAGCCCAAGTTGTTCAGCGACATCGCCATCTCAGTACTCTCCGCACCATACTTCCGCTCCACCAATGCAAGCTGCCGCTTATGCGCTCTGATCGCATCCTGATACCGCCCCATCTCTGTGTAACACAGACCAAGCAAATTTACCGCATCAATCTGTATGTTCTCATTCCCTGACGCCTCGATCCCCCGCTGCGCAAGTGCCCGCTCAAAAGCATGTGCCGCTTCCGGCCACGCCTCCATCGCATATGATGCCATCCCCATAACAATAAACGATTCCACCACCTTCATATCACCCGCCCCATACTGCTCCATCGCAAGATCCACTGCCCGCTGCCCAAGGCCTTTTGCCTGCATAAACTGCTGCCGTTGATATCGCATCCGCGCACCGTTGTAGACCGTATTCCAATCGCTACTCGCCTCTGGCAACCCCATACAGCCAACCATCCCTACCAACAACATCCCAATTAACAATACAAACTCTCGCCTCAACTGAACCCTACGATTGTACATGCGATTTATCTCCATCTATTCAAATAATCCACACTCAAACTCATACGAACAAACAAGCCAACATAATAATTCTTTTCCTATCACTTCGAAACCTTTACACACATCAACTCATCGCTATTTGGCACACCATTTGCAACCACCAATCATGTGATTCTCATTTTCTCATCCCATTCTGTGACCAAAACACACTCATTTTCACCTATTTATCAGCTAACTTTCACATTCCTCACGCAGAACCCGTAAAAGTTGCAGATTTGAGAATTCCCCCCAAACGCTTTCCAACCACCATCAAATTAAACACTTATATGCATTTCAAAACACGCGCACAAAATCTGTGCGCACACGCAAAACGCGCCTTTTTGCGCACAAGCATTTTTATGACTGTTCAAAAAATGTTCACTGCATGCGTACAGCCAACCCTTCTCTAACCTGCGCATAGCCCATCTCCCCCTGTTTTTGATCCACATCCAATCTCATCATCATCCGCCCGCGCGCACAAAAACGCGTCACCACTGCTCTATACAGAAGCCTCAAAACACCCAGAAACCCAGCACTCCAGACTCAAGCTTACGGGGGTCATTTAGAAATGACATAAATTGCTAGATCAGCATTCAGATTCGGATCATCCGCAACACGCTCACCCGTCTCACTATTCAAGCAAACCGCATCGTGAATCACAACACCCTTTTGCTTACAGAAATCCTCCCAGTCCTTGATCGACAAGAACCGTCTGTTCGGCGTGTTAAACCATTCAAAACTCAATTGCCCATGCTCAGTCCCCGGACTCACACCCTCATGGTACAACTCGTTACGCAGATCCTTGTACGCAAAGTTCGGGAAGCTCACAATACACTTCTTCCCAATTCGTACCATCTGCTCAACTAACTGCTCGGTATGAACCACCGACTGCAATGTTTGACTCAGCACCACGTAATCAAATTCCCCATTCCCAAACATCGGAACGCCCTTTTCAAGGTCGCTCTGAATCACGTCAAAACCCAACTGAATCGCAGCCTGCAGATTCGCTTCATCCAATTCAATCCCCACCAATCGCGACGCCTCACGCTGCCTTGCTAATTGCATCAGCAGCCCCCCCTGCCCGCAGCCGAGATCTAAAACACTACTATTTTTCTCGATCAATCCGCAGATCTGGTCATAATCTAAGCGCTTATTATGGAAGATACTCTTCACATCCTGTGGCAGCTGATTCACATCCACATCGGCAAACGTCGCATCCACCGTCGTCGTATCTAAGAATCCACGCACGATCCCGCCATAACGCTCAAACTCATTCGGCAACAAAAACGCGTCATGACCACAATCACTCTTAATGTTGCAGTAACTGACATACTTTCCACGACTAATCAGCGCATTGCGCATCTGCTTCGCCTGAAACGGCGGGAACAGCCAATCACTACTAAAACTCATAATCAGCCAACGGCAGCCCGATTTCCCAATCGATTCCGCCAACTGTTCATGCGTATTACCCAGATTAAAATGATCCATCGCAAGCGAGATCACCACATAACTGTTCGCATCAAACCGTTCAACAAACTTATCTCCCTGATACGCCAGATAGCTGCTGATACTAAAGTGTTTCTCAAACTCAGTATCGACCGCCCGTGGTTCAAGCCGATTGTTATCAAACTTATCTCGCATCGATTCGCGCGATAAATACGTGATATGACCCAGCATTCTCGCAATCGCTAAACCGGTATTCGGCTTGGTTTCCTTATCGTAATACTGCCCGTCATGAAAATTCGGATCTAACGTAATCGCATTTCGCCCCACCACATCAAACGCCAATGCCTGACTGGTCAACGTCGGGCCGGTTGCAATCGCAGCAATCGCGCCAACACGATCCGGATACTTGGTTGCCCAGCACAGTGCTTGATGTCCGCCTAAAGAAGCGCCGACAACCGCGAAGAGTTTTTCGATTTCAAGGCGGTCAAGTAATCGTTTTTGAACATCAACCATGTCACCGATCGTGATGAGCGGAAAGTCTTTGCCATAAGGCTTATTCGTTGCGGGATTAATGCTGCCAGGGCCGGTTGTACCGCGACATGAGCCGAGTACGTTTGAGCAGATCACAAAGTATTTATCTGTATCGATCGGCTTGCCCGGGCCGACCATGATCTCCCACCAACCGGGGTCGTCATTTTCATCATGGGCCACAATATGCGAATCGCCGGTGAGTGCATGACAAACCATCACGGCATTGTCTTTTACCGCGTTAAGCTGGCCATAGGTTTCATAAACGACTTCAACCTTAGGCAGATGATCGCCCCGTTCGAGCGCAATCGGGCCTTCAAACGTCTCGGTCTTTGCATATTTCAGCGGTGCGTTTGTCCGGGCATCATCGCTACTAATTGGCAATTGCTCTGTCATTGCTTCACTCTATCCGCCCCCTGTTTTGGATTATTGTGCAAGCGGAGCGTTTTGTAGCTCACCGCTTGATCTTCTTATTCTACTCAATTACAGGCAAAATGCGCTATTTTAGATGCTCACTGCTTATCAAACAGAGGACGGAGCTTTCGCTCCGCCCTCTGATATTACCTAACTGTTGATTAGCCATCTTCACTCCCCTTTTTCCCTTCCTCAATTCCTCCTCGGGATCGATCTCCTATCTTTCTCCTCCCGATCCAATTCCCTACAGATCTCCTCGTGTAGCGAGCATGGTTCTCAATTCAGACAGCAGGTATAAACAGCATGGGGTATCGATTCGATACCCCATGCCAATTCACTTGATTTCAATTGAACTCAATCAAAGTTAAACAGTTGCGAGGCTGGCGGCTTTAAGAGCCTGATCGAGGTCAGCGATGATGTCTTCGGCATCTTCGATGCCGACGGATACGCGGACGAATTCAGGCGTCACGCCGACGGCTTGCAGTTCTTCTTCGCTGAGCTGAGAGTGGGTTGTTGAGGCAGGGTGAATGATGAGTGATTTTGCGTCGCCGATGTTGGCAAGGTGCGAAAGCAGCTTGACGTTGTTAACGACGGCTTTGCCAGCTTCGATACCGCCCTTAACGCCGAAGCCGAGAATGGCGCCCGCTCCGTCTGGGAGGTATTTCTTCGCATTATCGTTGGTGCGATGGCTTTCGAGGCCGGGATAGTTAACCCATTCCACATCGGGATGCGATTCGAGATACTTAGCGACCTTGAGCGCGTTTTCAGTATGACGTGGGAGGCGGAGGTGCAACGTTTCCAGACCTTGCAGGAATAGGAACGCGGCGAATGGGCTCATGGCAGCGCCGGTGTCGCGGAGCCAATTGGTGCGGATGTGAATGATGTACGCGATGTTGCCGATTGGACGGAGCGCTTCTTCGAAGACGGCGCCGTGGTAAGACGGACAAGGTGCACAGAATTCAGGCCATTTTTCGGGGTTGTCAGCCCATTTGAAGTTACCGGAGTCGACGATGCAGCCGCCGATGTGCGTGCCGTGACCGCCGATGAATTTGGTGGTTGAGTAGACAACGATATCGATGCCGTGCTCGATGGGGCGGAAGAGGTAGGGTGTGAGGACGGTGTTGTCACAGATGACGGGGAGGCCGTGAGCGTGAGCGGCGTCTGAGATTTTCTGGAAATCGGGGACGTCACACTTGGGGTTGCCGACGGATTCGAAATAAACACAGCGTGTGTTCTCATCGACGAGGTCGTTGATTTGTTCTGGTTTTAATGGATCGAAGAAGCGGACTTCGATACCGAGCTGCTTGAATGTTTGCGTGAAGAGTGTCCATGTGCCGCCGTAAAGTTGTTTGGAAGCAATGAAGTTCTGGCCTGAGTGACAGATAGTGAGGATGGCTGCGTTGATTGCGGCTTGGCCTGATGCGAAGGCGAGTCCTGCGGCGCCGCCGTCGAGTGCGGAGAGGCGTTTTTCGAGGACGTCGGTTGTTGGGTTCATGAGCCGTGTATAGATGTTGCCGAACTCTTTGAGGCCGAAGAGGTTGGCGGCGTGCTCGGTGTTGTTGAAGTTGTATGAGGTTGTGGCGTAGATGGGTACTGCGCGTGAGTTTGTAGTAGGGTCGACTTCTTGACCTGCGTGAAGGGCTTGGGTGCCACGTTTATAGTTCTGATCTGACATGGGTCTGTTCTCCGTGTCTTCTCCCCCGACCGTGCGGCTCGATGATTTGGTGTGAATCGAGCGAAGGTTGCTGGGCGGGTTTGAATGGTTGGGCCGGTGAAACGAGTTTGGTTGGCTTCGTTCCAGACGATTTTGATATTGTTGGTTTGATATCGCAGCCACACCGCTGCGGGTATGGGAGGTACTTTAGCGGTGGCGGAGTGGGCTGCCAAGGGGTTAAGGGCGTATTTTTACATTTTTTTGTACAAATTTCCACGATAGTGAACAAAACTGGCCTGAGAAAATGCGATCAAGGATCAGCGGATGGATTACTCTGCTGAAAAGTTGGGACAGTAATCCACAACATCTATGGTGAACGTACTTGTGACACTGAAATGTGCTGAAGCATAATGTCAAATGGCATAAATTTGGGCATTGCAGGCGTCTAACATAGCATTACTACTCTAGTATTCTGCAATCAAACAAATTCAGACGCTCATTTAACGTCTTGTCTTATATAACTTATAGATCATATTGTTATTATCATTCTTCATACAAATTAAGCTGCACAAAGACTTCCCCGTATCCCATTTTCAAAAAACCTAGACGTACAGCAAGATCATACACGAATTTAAACTATTGTTATTATTGTTTTTATGATTTAAATACCGTTCCAACCGAATGACTCGCTCATAATTTAGCATCCTGATATCATATAAGACGAACTAAAGAAATTTTAATTATTTCCAAACATGCAGGTTGACTGGGGGTATTGCTTAATGTTATATAAGTAATTGGCAAACACGTACTTGATTGTTTGTTTGATTTAGGATTCATAATGGACTCTTAACACAACCACAAAGAATCAACGCCATGGGCATGGCATGTTCACTTTGCTTCCGGGTTCTTGACAGTTTGGTTTTCGGGATTAAAAGGAGAGCAAAACAATGGTTTTGTTGCGAAACACACAGCGTAAAGCATTTACACTAATTGAACTTCTTGTCGTTATTTCTATTATCGCATTGCTTATCGGTATCTTGCTGCCAGCCTTAGGTGCGGCTCGCAAAACAGCCCAAAAAATTCAGTGCGGAAGTAATCAAAAGCAATTGGGGGTTGCGGCTTACGTCTACCTCAATGACTCAGATGACTTCCTTATGCCTTCTCAGACCCAATGGGGCATGGCGAGCACAACCAATCGTAAGTATTGGGCTGGTATCATGAACTCAAGCGGCATTATCAAGAGTGGTGAATTTTTCATGTGCCCGGGCTGGACACCTGCACGTGAAGATCTTCTTTTGAATATTAATGTCAACGATCCAACTGACCTTGGCTATTTTAAAACAGACTACGGTTACAACTGGGGCAACCTAGGTACAATGTACCGCTCCGTGTCGTCGTATAAAACACATACGGTCCCAGGCCCTGGCAGCTGGTACGGTGCCGCTCCTGATTGGGTCCCATACACACACAAAATGGTTGAAGTAAAGAAGCCAACAAGCACAATCATGTTTGCTGACTCATTCAATCCTAAGTGGAATTTGACTGGTGACGAAGCAGGTATTTTCCAGATCCACGACTCATACAACAACCTGAACACTTACGAGGTTCATCCTCGCCACCAGAATGCGGCTAACGTAACTTTTGCTGACGGTCACGTTGAAAGCAGATCAACACCATGGAAGCCAGATGCAGATGGTGTCGCACGAGCCGTAGAAGATTCTGCATATGCTGAAAATGCACTTGGCGATTCATACCTAATCCGTATCGGCACGCAAGAAGCAGAAAACATCTGGGACATCAACTAAATTAATTTGACCCCACACCACCTGTTCGATCTTTAAGATCGAGCAATCCCAATCTGACCTGAAACTTCTCTGGAAGTTTCAGGTTTTTTTGTGTGCTGAAAAAATGAGCTAGGCTGCAGGATTTTGAGAGATGGGATGAACCATATCCTACTACCTGTGGCAGGCTTGAAGCAGGAGAATTTGTGGTTGGATTTGGTGCAAGCAGCAAAGGAAGAATCTATGAGCGGCCCCAGAAAATCGTCGCTAATGGAAGATACTGCGGCTAGGTTTTTAGAAAAGCTGCTGGGGCGACTGGGAATTGATTGTTGCAAACACCCCACGACCGGCGGTCGTGGGCTTGAGGGAGGGAGATGGGAGGGGGGGGGGGGCTTGGATATTGAGAAGAATCTGGAGCTGAGCTGGAAAGGTTGCAGCTATTTGAGTTAGATATATAACAGCAACAAGCGCATATACGTTCGAGATCAAAAGAAGCTGACTCGACCGAGTCAGCTTTGTGTATATTCAATGGTTAGACTAATCGTGTATTAGATGGTCTGCGATTCGGCAGCGAGGGTATTGCGGATGTGGGCGGTGCCGGTATTGAGGTCATTGGCGAGAACGGTGAAGCGTTCTTCACGGTCGTAGAGGTCGAGTATTTATTACGAAACTGCTAGACGCAGATAATTGCTGGCAGAGGAAACAGATAAACACGAGTCAATTCAATTTTGCGGTACAATTGGTCGGAAGGATGTAGTTTACATTTTTAGTCATTCCGTTGACATAGTCTGGAGATGAACACGTATGGGGCTGTTAAAATTCTCATTTTCAAAGTTGATAAAAGCTTACATGATACTCGTTGGGTCGGTGATGATTTTGGGCTTAGTTGGCGGCGTGGCCGTGAAGCTTTATGAAATACAGCTTGCTTGGCGCTCTGATACATTTCAATCAGTTGAAGGTCATGTAGAATCGCAAACGGTTATCCTCAGCTCTGCTTTGGGCGCTCGGAATCAATACGAACCTGTGGTGCGATATAAGTATAAGGTTGAGGGGAAGGAATATACTGGCAGCCGAATTGCATTGGCGCGTGAGGTAACATTTAGAAAACGAGAAGATGCCAAGCAATGGTTAAGAGAGAATATACGTGAAAACAAACGCATTGAGGTGTTTTACCAACCAAACGACCACTCCGTGAGTACATTAAATACAGCCGCCGACCTATCAATGTATAGCTCTCTATTTACCGCGTTAAAGTTTGCTTCTTTGGGCATCGTGATTGCCGCAATCTTCTTAATACCACGATTTAAACGACTCTTCAAAGTGAAGAAACATCAAGCAAACAAGCTGATTTCATCGAAGTAATTTATCAAAGAATTAGTATTTAAAAACCCCGTACCAAAGTACGAGGCTTATTTGCGATTTTTTTACAACCCAATCATATATTAGACGGTTTGCGATTCGGCGGCGAGGGTTTTGCGGATGTGGGTGGTGACTGTCTCGAGATCGTTTGGCAGAACGGTGAAACGTTCTTCGCGATCGTAGAGGTCGAGCATGTGTTGTGGGAGTGGGGGACGGGTGCCGGTTGCTTTCTCGACGTTGTCTGGGAACTTGGCGGGGTGAGCAGTGGACAAGGTGACCATAGGTGTGGACTTGTCGGTGGCTGCGTCTTGTTCGCGCCACGCTGCTTCGACGCCGACGGCGGTGTGGGGGTCGATGAGTTTTTCGCTTTGTTGATAGACTTTTTCGATGGTCTTGAGTGTTTGCTCTTCATCGACGCGTTGAGCGGTGAAGAGTTTGAGTGCTTTTTCACGCTGGGCTTGGCCGAGGGTGAAGGTGCCTGTTTCGGTGAGTTGGTTCATGAGGTCAGCGATGGCTTTGCCGTCTCTGTCGTAGAGGTCGAAGAGGAGACGTTCGAAGTTGGATGAGATTTGGATGTCCATTGATGGGGACATGGTTGGGTGAACTTCGCCGAGGGTGTGAGCGCCGGTGTTCATGACGCGGGTGAGGATGTCGTTGAGGTTGGATGCGATGACGAGCTTGTCGATGGGGAGGCCGATTTGTTTTGCGGCGTAGCCAGCGAAGATGTCGCCGAAGTTGCCGGTGGGGACGGTGAAGTTGATGGTGCGATCGGGAGCGCCGAGGGAGACAGCGGCTGCGACGTAGTACACCATCTGAGGCATGATGCGCGCCCAGTTGATTGAGTTGACGCCTGAGATTTTGATCTCGTCACGGAAGTCGTGATCGTTGAACATGGCTTTGAGAAGGTTTTGACAGTCGTCGAAGGTGCCTTCGATGGCGATGTTGTGGACGTTGTTTGCATCGACGGTTGTCATCTGGCGTCGCTGCACTTCGGAGGTGCGGTTGTTGGGGTGCATGATGAAGATGGATGCACGCGAGCGGCCACGGATTGCTTCGATGGCTGCGGAGCCTGTGTCGCCTGAGGTTGCGCCGACGACGGTGATGCGTTTATCGCGTTTATTGAGGACATAGTCGTAGAGACGGCCGAGAACTTGCATGGCCACGTCTTTGAATGCGAGGGTTGGGCCGTGATAGAGCTCCATGAGCCAAAGGTTTGGGCCGAGCTGTGAGAGGGGTGCGACGGAGTGATCGACGAAGGTTGCGTATGACTCATCGATGATCTTCTTGAAGTCTTCGTCGGGGATGCATGGGCTGACGAAAGGCTTCATAACGCGGAAGGCGATTTCGGGGTATGAGAGGCCTCGCATTGCGCGGAGGTCATCGGCGGAGAAAGTGGGCCACGTTTCGGGGACGTAGAGGCCGCCATCACGGGCGAGGCCGGTCATGAGGGCGCCTTCGAAATCGACAAGTTCGGCTGATCCACGAGTACTGATGTAACGCACGGTAATTACTCCGGTTATGAGAAGCAAATTGAGGTTATTTAGGAAGGAAAAGTGCTAGTGCTAGTGACTAGTGCCAGTGGGAATGAGTGCGTGCGGGATGAGGCTAGATGAATATTGTATCAGGGGGTTGGAATTGAGGGAAAAAGGTGGTGTTTTGGGAGATAATTATGCTGATTTTTATATAACAATTTGTAGAATAGTCGGCATGTCAGTCATTATTGGAATTACCGTAGATACAAAAGACAACACCTGGGACTCAGGCAAATATCAGTCTGGGCTGGGTTACTCGAATTACGTCGCTGAAGCGGGCGGGATCCCGATCCTGTTGCCACAGCGCGTTGAGTTGGTGAAAGAGTACGTCGATTTGTGCGATGGCATGATCTTCACCGGCGGCGACGATTTAGATATGGCCAAATTCGGGCATGAACAGCATCCGAAGTCGAATCTGCTTTGCCAAAAGAGGCAAGAGTTCGAGACGGCTTTGTACAACGAGATACATAAAGATTCGGAGTATCCGGTCTTGGCGATCTGTCTGGGTATGCAGTTAATGGCGTTAATGCATGGCGGGAAGATCAATCAGTGTTTACCTGAAACGCTAGAGTCACATGCGAAACACATGAATGATTTGAAGCATCCAGTGGAGCTGGTTGTGAATGACTCGGTGCTGAATGATGTGACGGGTTTGACGACTAGCTATCACAGGCAGGCGATTGAAGATCCGGGTGATCTGCGAATTGTTGCGCGTGATGAAGATGGGACGGTTGAGGCGATTGATGACCCGAGTAAGCCGTTCTATTTGGGGGTGCAGTGGCATCCGGAGCGGAGTGCGCGAGATGCGTGCGGACTTGGGACTATTGCTTTGGTTGTTGAGGCTGCTCGTCGCTATAAAGCCAGCCGTGCAGGATCACAAGCGCAACCCCGATAAGCAGCTGGACGTCAGCTAAATTGAAGATCCATGGATAGAGTCGTGTTGTTGGCAGCATGTGAAACATGTCGCGGACAGCGCTGTAGACTGCGCGGTCGTAGAGGTTGCCGAGTGCACCGGCGAGGATACAGGCGAGACCTAGGTGGAAGAGGCGGGATTTGGCGGGTGATCGTGCAAAGAAAAGCGAGATGACAACAAGGGCGATCAGAGAGATTGCGATGAAGATCGGTCGCGCGCCCTTGCCGAGGCCGAAAACGGCGCCGGTGTTGAGCGTGAGTTGAAGATTGAGGAGGTAGGGGATCACAACGACGGGTTCTTCTCGTGTTGGGATGCGATCGGCAGCGGTTGGGAATACGTAGATTTGATAGCGTTTGGCGTCGGTTGAGAGCGAGGGGTATTCGGTGGGCGTCATGTCAGGAGCGGCGGCGAGAATGTCGACCGGATGCGGCGCAACGTACTCGAATGCGTAGTGCTTGATGAGCAGGTCTGCGGCGAGGAGGGTTATAGTCGCGGCAAGAAAGACGATGATGGCGCGTGGGGATTTGTAGGCACAGAGGCTGGGCGTTGGGGTGCCACTTGCGGGAGACGGGGGGGATGGAGGAGATGGTTGTGTGTTTTCAGGGTTCAAATCTGTATCTCTAATCGCTGGTTAGGTTAGTTTTACGATATTGTAGCGAGAATAATGAGAGGGATGCGAGGGTGAGTGTGTGTGTGGGGGGGGGGGTGTAAAAAACGCTCTCACGAGGAGAGCGTTGATAGTCTCAGTTTACGCCGGTCACGCTCAATGAGTCTATATATCGGTTTAAATGCTGCGGATGTGAAAAAAATCAGATCGGCAGGCCGCGGCGTTCACGTTCACGGGCAACTTCAATTGAGTACTTGGCCCATGGTTTGATTTCGAGGCGGACACGTTGAATCGGTTTGCCTGACTGGACACAGATGCCGTAGGTTCCGTTGCGGACGCGCAGGAGAGCGGCGTCGATATCGCGGAGGAGTCGGCGTTCAGACTCCATGAGGCCGAGAGTGAACTCTTGCTCGTAATTGTCAGTACCGACGTCGGCCATGTGTAGCGGCATGTTGGAGAGGTTGCCTGCTTTATCGCGTGCGGACTCCATATGCTCGACGTCGCCGATAATTTCTTCACGTTTTTCGAGGAGAAGCTCGGTGAATTCTTCGAGGTCGGCGGCACTTAGGCCAGAATCGATTTTTTTGAGTTCATCTTCTGTGAGCTCGATAAGGAAATTATCGATAACTTCCTCTTCCTGAGCTTTTGGGATGATGGGTTTGCGTCGGGTTTTGGACGCTGTCGATTTCTTTTTAGTCACTTTTTTGGTTGCTGCTTTTTTGGCGGCGGCCTTTTTCGTGACGGCTTTTTTAGTCGCGGCTTTCTTGGCAACGACTGCTTTTTTGGCCACTTTCTTCTTTGCCACTTTCTTTTTGGTAGCAGCTTTCTTAGTCACAGCCTTTTTCGTGGCAGCCTTCTTAACGACCGCTTTTTTGGTGGCGGCTTTCTTCGTTGCAGCTTTCTTAACGACCGCTTTTTTGGTGGCGGCTTTCTTCGTTGCAGCTTTCTTGGCTACCTTCTTCTTGCTGGCTGCCTTCTTGGCAACTTTCTTCTTGGTCGCTTTTTTCTTAGCCAACGTGAGACTCCATGCGTTCTGTAAGTTGTTAATCTGAAACAACTAAGAGGGAGTGATTATTTATTTCAATGACCAAAATTCACAGGTATGTGTAATCGAAAGAATCCGGAACTCTCTCTCGTGTGAATCAGGCGATTGGGCCCGAGGTGGCCGAATCTTAACTTTGGGATTAACAAACCGCAAGCAATTTTAATGATCTGTAGAACTTTGGATTCCACGGATCGGAATGACCGGCACAGGTTTACCTGCAAGGTACTTACATGATTGTCTGCTACAGGTGGGTGAGGCTGCGGGGGGTACGGGGAATGGGCGTGTCTAGCGTGATTTCAGTAATGTTTGCGCTGTCATGAGGGTTATTTTGCGGTGCGGGATGAAATCTGGAGTGGGAGGAGATTAATCTCCGTGTTTTTGGCGGAGGCGGCCTGAGAGACGGAGGAGGAGTTGGACGCGCTCAAATTCGTTGAGCCAACACTGGAGTGACTCTTCAAGTTCTTCATCGGGCACGGGTGCTCCTGGAAGTGGGCATGCGCCGCCGAGTTGCTGAGCAGCGAGGCGTCTATAACGGCATAGCGTGCGGTCCCCGTACCAGCTAACTTGCTCATAATCTTCTGCAAGGAAGACGACGACAGGGACGCGTGTGCCTTGGTTAATGGTGATCTGATCACGAAGCTCGGGGACTTCATCGCGGTCTACGTAGCGGAGATCGATGCGATCGGAAGCTTGAGCAATTTTCTCGATAAGCGGAACTTGCTGAACACAGTCGCCGCACCAGATACCTGAGACGACAATAATTTTCATTTCACGAGAGAACTCGGCAAGAAGCTGCTTTTGAGCATCTGTGAGTTCGATTTGGTTATAGATATCGGTCCAGTCGGCTTGCTGCTGGGGTTTGCCGGTGGCGACATAGGTTGGGTAGTCGGTGGCGGCGTCGTGAATGCTTTTTAGGAATGCTGCATCCATGGGGATGATTCTCCGTTTGCTTTTAGGTTGGTTGAGCGTGGTATGGCTCAAGGTAATGAGGAGGTGCGTGAGGGGATGAGGAAGGAAGTGGGGGGTGGGGGGGGGGATTGTGTGACCAACCCGTGGGATCATGGAAATTATTCCCGATCGGCTAGCCCGTGGATATCGGCGGAAAATGTGGAAATTCTTGCCAATTACGTCAAAAAGTGTCCTACAAGGCTGTCAACAGGGAATAAGGATTGCGTGAATTGGCGAAACATCAAGCTGGAGGGGAGAAAAAAGGCGTAAGGAGGCAGGTGCGGGGGGAGGGATGAGATTGCAGGCGATTGGGGTTGGTTGTTGCAAACACCCTGCCACCGGCGGTGGCAGGCTTGAAAGAAACGCATCAGCTCAATTCAATACGCATTGGGTCAAGACCGGCGACCTGTCAGGTCGCGGCTACTTGAGAAGAAAAAAAGTTAGAGAATGGAGAAGGAAATGGGGTTGGTTGTTGGCGGGCTTGAAGTAGGAGAAAAATGTAGGCGGGGAGGATGGGGAGGAGGATGGGGAGAATAAAAAAACCCGCCGTGGGGCGGGTCTGATGATTGTTTTTTAAGGGGGGGATGAGGGAGGCAGGCTATTTATTTTTCGAGCATGCCAGATTGGCGAGCGTAGTCGAAGACGCCTCCAGCTTCAATAATGGGCTTGACGTCGCCGAGTGGTTTCAGGGCGTATGCCTTGCCGGAGGTGGTGTTGCGTACTTCAGCTTTCTCGAGGTCGACTTCGAGGTTATCGCCGGTTTTGACCTCTTCGACGAGACGTTGAACGGATTCGCATGGAAGCAGGTATCCGCCGTTGACGCAGTTTCGGAAGAAGATACGTGCGTAGAATTCAGCGATGACGACTTTCGCGCCGGCTTCAGCGATAGCGAGCGGTGCGTGTTCGCGGGATGAGCCGCAGCCGAAGTTTTTGCCACCGATGAGGATGGTGTATTCGGTTTTGAATTCATTTTCGGGTACGAAAGGGATGTCGCCATCGGGGAGGCCGCGTTGGCCTTTGGGGACGCCGACGTTTGCGTACATGCCGAAGTACTTGCGTTCTTCGGGCTTTGAGGGGTCGTATGAGAGGAATTCAGCGGGGATGATCTGGTCGGTATCGATGTCATCGCCAAGGACGTATGCTTTGCCGGTGATGATGTTTTCCATGTTGGATCTCCGTAATGAAGGCTCCCGAGAAGAATGGCAGGGCGCGTTTGATTGTAGACGCGAGTGATGCCTGCGTGGGGAGGCGAGGACGCCACCGCCGAATCAGGAGCGGGGTGCCAGTATAACGGATGGGATGTGGATGGTCATATTTGAGGGGAAGGGAGGAATCAGGGCGAGGAGAGCTGATTATCGAGTTGATTGAGTTTGAGGGCGGCGTCTGGAGAAATCTGGTCGCCGAGAAGATCGCGGAGTTTGTCGAGAATGAGCTGGGCTTCTTCGTAACGCTGGGCATCAATGTAGTATTTAGCTTGGGTCGTAAAGAGATTGACGATGGGGTCGTCGGTAGGGGCGATGCCACGAAGCTTGATGAGCTTGAAGAGATCTCGGGCGATGTCGAAAGCAGATTCGATGGCATCACGCTGGAGTTGAGTTTTGATGAAGCCACGGTAGAAGCGGCTGCGATGAGGCATGAGGAGATCGGATATGTTTTGGTTGATGTATTGATAGTCACCAATCGCCCCGGCTACGTTACTGGCCTTGAGCCAAATCTCTGCACGGTCAAGGCGCAACAACATCATTTCGGATTTGAATTGATCATGTTGCTGGTGCGCTTCGAGCGAGGCGGTGATCATGGATTCGGCGAGGACGGCGGCTTCTGGATTGACGTGCTCGATGTTGAGGATGCCCTCAGTAATCGTTAGGACGGTATCAGGTGAGACGCGGCCGGCCATGGCGGATAGTGCCCTGCCCCACGCTTCACGGTTTTGCTGCTGTTCGGGTGGATATTTGGCAAGTTCAAAAAGTGTGAAAGGATCGTTACCGCGTTGAGTTGCGGCACCAATAACGATCGGTTGAATGATGAGATCGGAGACACGGTCGGCCAATATTTTAAGTGAGCGATCAGAGTCTGCCCAGGCTTGTGCGGCGGCTTGGCGCAATGCGGGGTCTTCGTGATCGATGAGCTCGGCAATGGTGTTCCAATCGTTGTCACGTCCAACTTTACCTAACAGACGAATAGACTGAGGTGAGATGCCGTTGGGATGTTTGAACATTTGGCGAACGTAGACTGCAGCTTGTGCGGCTTGAGTTTCACTTAAGAGAGAATGCTCGGATGCGGCGGCGAGCATACCGGCAGCGGTGTGCTGAAGTGCTGGGTTTTCAAGGAGATTGAGCGCGGTCTCAACCGCATTAGCTTGGGGCATGTTGGTCAGGAGGAGGAGGTCGGCGTTGATAACGCTTTGAGAGATTTCTTGCTTGTTTTGTAGTCTATTGGCAATCATTTTTGCGGCGGGTTGATCAAGCAGATCGTTAAGACGGAGCGCAGCGAGCTGACGGATGTTGGCATTGCTATCGGTGAGCCGATCACGCAAGGCGGTGAGGAGATTTTCGTCAAAGGGTTGGCGATCGAGGATACGTTCAAGGACTAGCTCCATGGCAAGTTGCCGAACCGGACGAAGATGGGTGAGCATGTATGCGAGGATTTTAGGGCGATCGGATTCGCTGGAGTTGCGGTAGCTGGAGCGACCAAGGGCAAAGAGGTATTGGGTGGTTTCTTCGAGTTCGAGACGTTGGCGTGCGTTTTGACGTGTGGTGTTGTTGATGAGTGATGCGTACCAGCGGTCTTTGGACCATGTACGTGCGAGTTCCCACCAGCTAAGCCATTTGGCGCGGTCCTGGCCTCGGGTGTTGTCGCCAGCAAGAAGAGCAAGCGCGACGTAAGTATCAGCACGGATGGCGTCAGGCTGCTCGGGAGCGGTTAGATTGATGAGCGCTTGGGCTGCGATGCGTGAGTGCATACGCGAGAGGACGAGGATGGCTGCTTGCCGATGCTCAATTTGCGACTTGTCGTTGTTGGCAAGGCGGATGATGTTGGTGCGAATGGCGTCGTCATTGTTATATCGGCTGATCGCCTCGGCGGCGCGGAAGCGTAGATTGCCTTCGGCGCGGAGAAGCAGACCTCGCAGGCTGTCGTATAGCGAGGTCGGCGGCGTGGATGGGGAAAGGATAATGGCTTGAAGGACGGCATCGGTGGCTTGCGGATCGCTGTTTGAAACGATGGATTTATTGAGCAGGCTGATGGATTCGGTGGAGCCGAGCGCTAGAAGATAATCGGCGGCTTCGCGTCGCTGATCAGTGGGATTTTTTTCATCGCTGAGCTGAATGTATTTGGCTTGGGATTCGGACTTGACCGGGGTGATATCAAGGATGGCATCGGGGAGCATGCCGGTGGGGGCGGCAGAACAGCCCCAAAGCAAGCATGAGAAAAGGGTAACTGAGAGCCAATGGCGACAGCGAACCCCAAAAACAGGGTTATGGTGAGACTGTTGATTTCGACCACGATGCGAATATAGACCCATGCGTGCCCATTCCATTGGCTTAAGTGCGTTGTTCAGGAGTTAATCTGCGTACTGTATTGGATATACGTTTAACAGATCGGAAAGTTTTAACAAGGTTCATTCATAAGGCTGGTAATTTTTTTGGCTTAAGCAGAAATTCAGATAACAGATTTCGCAGGGGAGAATCGCGTGATTATCCTTCCTTTTGATAGGCAGGACGTGGTAAAATAGTCGATAGATCAGTATAGAGGATCGGCAAGTATGACAGGTTCGGCGGGTTGATAGCTGATCAACAGGAAAGTCGCGGCTTATGAACGACTGGTTTGATGCTGAACAACATGCGGAAAGAGCTCACCGATTTGCTGAGGCAGGTCAATGGGAGCAGGCTTATGATGCGCTGAATTTAGCGCTGAGTCAGAATCCACACAAACCGGAATGGCACTATGGTTTGGGGCTGACATTGGATGCGATGGAGCGGTACGAGGAGGCAATCGTCAGCTATCAGCGGGCGGTGGATCTGGATGCGCAAGACATCGGTGCACGGATGTGCGTCGCGGTGAACCATATTCGGATTGGAAAACCTCATCGGGCGATCAAACTGTTAGAAGAAATTGAAGCGTTACAACCGGGCACTGAGGCGACATACTGCCAACGCATTGCAGCCTATACACAGTTAGGGGATCACGAAAAAGCGGAAGAGATGTTTTATTTGGCTAGGCAGATCGAGGAGGAATGCCCGATCTGTTATGACTTTCTCGCGCAGTCACTGTCCTATCGTTCGGAATTCAAGCGGGCGATCTGGTGCTGGCAACAAACACTTCGTCTAGATCCATCCTATCCAAGTGTTAGAGGGAATCTGGCTCGGATCCATATGCGTATGGGAAATCAAGAACGAGCGAGGCGGTTGTTTTTAAGACAACTGCGCGTCGAGCCGGGCGATTTGGATACGCTGCTGCAGTTGGCTTATCTGTTGATTGATATGGGCTACGATGCGGAGGGTGCTGAAAAATTGCGACAGGCGCTTGAGCTTGATCCAGCGTTGCCCGAGGCGCATGCGGAGCTTGGGCAATTAGCATTGCAGCGAGGACATGTAGATGCGGCGGAACGGCGGTTCAAAAGAGCGAAGCGGCTAGACCCGCAAAGGCCGGGAATCAATTTGGGGCTGTCGATCATAGCGCACAAGCGTGGGCAACTAGATGAAGCAAGAAGGCTGCTGATCAAGGAATTGGATGCGCTGGGGCAATCGGTTGAGCAGCTGCTGGATATGACGAGATTGTTTATCGAGTTGGATTTGCCTGAGGAGGCGTTGGATGCGTTGATTACGCTGGAAAACAGCACAGGAGCGTATGTCATTAGCGATGAGAATCAACTAGCCCATGCGTATTTATATGGCGGAATTGCTCGGCTAAAGATTGGTGATATTGAGATGGGGGTTGCGGCGTTAAAGCATTGTTTGCAATTGCGGCCTGAGAATGCGCAGGCGCTACGGAATATGGTGTTGGCTTATATTCAGATGCGTGATATGACACGGGCAAGAGCGTGGCTACGCCGACTGAAGCAGGCTGCGCCACATGCTGACGATTACGCTCCGCTGGCTCACCGCCTACGACATCTGACACTGCTCGAATGGTGGGGGATGTTTCAAGCTAAATTCAGAAAGACATAAATCGGTTTATTTTTCTGCGTTGTGCTATCGCATACACTAATTCAGATATTCCGGCTCAAAAACCAACCCCACAGCTCAAATACTTCTGCTAACTGAATCGATTTTGATTCTGCTTGCTCACATAGTAATGCGACTGATCCACTCTTCATGACCTTCAATTTAACAAGCAACACTGCTGAAACCGAGCGCCGAAACGCATTCTCAAACCACACCGATGTCGCACAAATCCCTGGTTTACAAGTCAACAAGCTGCGGTGGGATTATTTTCAAACTTACTGAAGCTGACTGCAGTAACTACGCATATTAAAATAGCCTCATTATCGAAATACCATCAGTATTCTCTAATCAGAATTTACTAACAAGAAAGCCTTCTGAATTTTTTGAGGGCTTGCACGTTTATCGATTAACTTTAGAGATTCTATTTTTGGCTGCGACGGAGAAAAGTAATCGCGGCCAGTGAAAGAAAGGTAATGGTTGCAGGTTCTGGGATGACCATGGATTCATCAGTATCATGAGCGAGATGATCCAGGTAGACCGTGCTATTCTGCTCGCCATAGAGAAGGATTGAATCGATCGAAAAAGTAGCATTATCGATTTCACCATTGCCAACAAAATTTTCCCAGTTGCTGTTGTCATCAAGCTGCCACTCGTAGTAATGCCATTGGCCGTCCGCAATCAGATCTTGCTTGATTGATTTTTCCAGGTCAGAACCTTCGTCGATCGCGATGGCTATTTGCTGATCAGCGTCATTGGTTTTGGCCCAAATACCGAGGAAGCCATCGGCTGCATACTTTGTGTTATTTGGTGCGGCGCCACCACCAGAGAGGAACCGGCAGAAAAAGCCGGAATCATCATTGTTCTTATTCAGTTCTAATTTAACTGAAGCGTGCCCAATGGCGGCGCTGTCGGTTGTAATTAGATAATTGGAGGAGCCTGAAAGGTTAATGTTTGATCCGGAGAGAGTAAGCGCCGAATTAAAATTGCCTTGGTTGTTATGCTCGAAGTTTGCGATTTCGGTATAGGTGTTATCAACGTTGGCATGAACACCCATATTTGCGCCGACGGCCCGATATTTGTCTGAAGGTGTATTGACGTAATGCGCGGTTCCGTTGTCCATCGTCAGTTGAGTGGAACCACCGCCATCAAGATTGATGGCCCAAGTTGCACCGAAGTTTTTCATGAGTGTGCCAAGGTGCGAAAGGCGTACGCCGTAGGATGAGGAACTGCGACCATCGACAGCCATCACGATGAGCTTGTTATCCACTTCGTTGTAACCGATTGATGTACGAGGATGAATACCAGAGTTTGGGTCACCGATTACGTTGCCGTTGTGTAGGATAACCGCGGAACCTGTAACTGCATTATGGTAGTCGAAAATATTCTTGCCATTTTCCGTCACAAGTTCAACATTATTGTCGGAGGTGATATTGATGGCTGGCCAAACGGTGAAGGGGAATTCGGTCCCCCATGGAGAGATGAGATCGCCATCGGAGGCAAGAATACCGTGATTATTATTGCCGCCGTCTGTTTGTGTATAGAAATAGGAGGTATTGAATGCAATTTCAGTGTTAGAGGCTTTCATGAAGTTGAGCGTGGTCTGCCGATTCGTTTCGCCGAGCGCGGATCCGTTGGAAGGCGTAGAAGTTAATGAGATACCATTGGCGTCCATATCAATTTCAAAGACATCAACAGATAGATGACTGGTGTGCCAACCGAGTATGGGATGCACATCTTTTTCACGAAGCTTATTGTAGGTAACGCCTTCGAAAGGGTTGCTTGTTTCCCAAGCAAAAGATGTTGAAGTGATCGCTAATAATGCAACAACAGCAACAAGGCTAGTTGATAAGTGCTGGCATCTCATCTTACATACTCCTGATATCTATGATGATGGTGAGTGAACATGGGATAACACAACGAGGCAAAACGTTGGGCTGATGGAATTGGATTGTCGGGCTGCGTTTGTAGGAGCAAATTGTGTGCAGATCACGTTGCGCTTATTAATTGTTATATAAATCTACAGGATAGAAATAGAATAACAACAAAATAATTCAACCATTGAAGTAAAAAATTATCAAACAAACGATCAACACTTAATGAAGCACTACATTTTGGATGAGGCGAACATATCCAATCAGCTCATACAAACAACAACTGCCTTTCACGTTTTCAGGAGTATGGTAGAGAGGCCATTAGTAATGAGTTGTTAATGGCTATTGTGATAATGAGCACATCGCTGCATCTTTTTTATGAGGATTCAGATTAAGTGGCAATATTTTTACTGGTGCATGTTCTTGAATCAGGTACCAACGTTATCGCAATTTCATCAATTCCTAACACGTTAGTACCCCATTATTGCGCATCACTCTCTCCCACAGCACTTAATACGAGTGTAAAATGTCATGTAGGGCCTGTAACGCAGGGAAACTGGCTAGATTGGCGAAATACTGGGAACTCGCCCATTGCCGCGATACCGGTTAAAATCCCCTCACTATGATCGATATCAAAGAATTTCGCAGTAATCCGGACAAATTCCGCAAAGCCGCCGCTGATAAGCATATTGGCGTGGATGTTGACGCGCTGATCAAACTTGACGATGAATATCGCGAGCTTTTCTCCAAGCAGCAGTTGCTGACCGCTGAGAAAAATCAGATCGGCAAGCAGATCGGCCAAATTGCAGGCCGCCTCAAAAAAGCCTCCGATGATGAAAAAGCAGACCTTCAAAAACAAATGAAGGACCTCCAAGCTCGTCCATCCGAAATTAAGAAAGAAGAGCAGCAACTCACCGAACGCATCCAAGCCATCGAGCCTGAGCGTAAAGACTTGCTCCTCCGTGTACCGCAGCCACAAGCTGACGACGTTCCGCTTGGCAAAGATGATGCTGAGAACGTTGAACTCCGCAAAGTTGGCGAGATCCCAACCTTCGACTTCGAGCCAAAAGATCACGTCGCTCTTGGCGCTGACCTCGGCATGATCGACGTCGAACGCGGCGTCAAAATCGCGGGCTCACGTTCATACTATCTCACCGGTGCAGGCGCTCTACTTCACCAAGCCATCCTTCGCATGTCTTACGACATGATGGTTTTCGAGAAAGGCTTCACCCCGCAAAACGTGCCACTGCTCGTTCGTGAACACGCAATGGAAGGTACCGGCTACCTCCCGATGGGCCGCGATCAGGCATACGAAATGAAAGAGGAAGACCCAACCGCTTTCCTCGTAGGCACGTCCGAAGTTTCGCTCACCGCTTATCACATGGACGAGATGGTGGATCGTAAAGATTTGCCGCTCAAGACCGTTGCGATGTCCACCTGTTTCCGTCGCGAAGCCGGTACCTACGGCAAGGACACCCACGGCCTCTACCGTATCCACCAATTCGACAAAGTCGAACAAGTCGTCATCTGCGAAAACGATGAGGAAACCTCCAAAAAATTCCACGACGAAATCCTTCAGAACTCTGAAGAAATCCTCCAACGGCTCGGCCTCCCATACCGTGTCGTCTACGTCTGCTCAGGCGACCTCGGCATGGGCCAAGTTGCTAAGTACGACATCGAAACATGGATGCCTTCACGCGAGTCCTACGGCGAAACCCACTCCGCATCACGCTTCTACGATTTTCAAGCCCGCCGTCTCAACCTTCGTTACCGCGATGAAGAGGGCAAAGTTCAAATTTGCCACACCCTCAACAACACCGTGATCGCTTCGCCACGTATCTTGATCCCTGTGATGGAGATGTACCAAAATGAAGACGGATCGATCACCGTCCCCGAATGCTTGAGGCCTTACATGGGCGGCATGACCAAGATTGAAAAGAAAAGCTGATCGACTGCCTCCAGAGCGACTAACCACGAAATAGAAAAAAAACTAAGCATAAAAAAACTGCCTAATAATAGGCAGTTTTTTTAATTGATAATATTTACAACACCATCACGCACGCTTACGCCGCATGACCATTAATCCTGCCAAACCCATCAACGCAAGGCTGGCCGGCTCAGGAACCACCACCGACACCAACATCGAATCACTGACGGATACGCCTGCCCGATCGGTCACCGTCACGGTAATTTCGTAGTCATCGCTATCGCCAAAAATTGCGAGCAATTGTTTTTGATCCAAGATTACAGAAGCATCTTCACCAAGCAATTGACCTGCGTAGGTAAATTCCACGTCATGCGACTCGAAGCCGGGCGTCATGAAATTAAACATCGCGTTCAGATCCACATCACTAAACTCAACGCCAAGCGCCAAGCCTTCATCTGTATTCACCGCGGTAAACGCATCAATGATCGGGTCCGCATTTTGATACGAGATCGTCGCAGTATCACTTGCCTCACTCCAAACACCAAATGAATCCTTCACGTCGAGCGTGATATCAACGGAATCTGTCGTGCTTTGGAAATCAACATCGAACGTGCCGAGTTGCGGGTTAACGCCACTGTACTCATTGCCACCCATCGTCCACTGGTATTCGTCAACATAAAGGACTGGATCTGGATCGGGGCTGTTTGAGCCAGAACCATCTAGGCTGAGAAAAAAGTCGCTAGCAGTCCATACGTAATCGCCACCTGCATCCGCGATTGGCTTCGGCTTGTTGAGATTCGTGATATTAAGCTGGCCGTAGTTCCAGAAGCCCGAAACGAGAACCGGCTTGAGGGTCGTGGTGCCATCAGAGTTACGTTCTTTGACCTCCCATGTGAAACCAGATTGCTCAAGGCGATACGCTTTACCTGAAGAGTTGAAGTCGAGTTGTGCAAACAGGCCCTCAAATTTCCAAGTTGAGCCAGTCACACCGAATTGGAGCGTCGCGGAATTCTGCTGATCTTTGAAAGCGATATGGCTGTCGGTCAGCGCCAGATTGCCCATATTCAGATTAAAATTGAAGCCGGGCTGCGTGAAGTAGTCGCCAATGAGGATGACGCTCTTGTTATTGCTTGCCACGTTGTCGAAAATTTCATCGCTGTTGAACTGGACTGTGCCGGAGATGGCTGTGCTATTGCCCATCCCAAACCAGCTACCGGGCGAATCCGCCCAGAATGAGCCACCTGCAAACGAACCCTCCACGATATCAGCTTGCACTGGTGTCGCGATCGATATCGCAATAGCACAGCTACAAACACTGCATACTTGTTTTAGCATGATCTCTCTCTTTGTAATGATGTTGTTCTCGCGTCTCTCTCGTGATAGGTCAACTTAGGAGCATACTTCGTCAATTGACCCTTAATGGGATTAAAACTACCACACCGCGTCATACCCATCAAATCATTTAGCAGACAAATCATACTATTTGCGACAGAAACACGGTCATAGCAATTGTAAGATTTGTAGCTGTAACACAACCTACATATGTCCATTGATTGTCCGTATATGGCATAAACCTATTTTCGACAGCGAATTAGAAATCGAGTCATTATTATCGCAGAAGATAATAAACCACAATTAGTCTTGTTTGAGTATTCAAAATCTGCCATATCGGCACGGCTTACGCAAAACGCTATATTCGACGTAAACCATTTAAGTATATACACTTAAGCCAAGCAATTTGACGTAAAGGCGGGCTTCTGCTACACTGGCTGGACTATGCCAACGACTACTGCCTCGAAGAATAAATCGTCGCGCGCGGCATCCACCAGCTCAAGCGCTTCTAAAAATCCCAATAACGTCAAAGTCCTCCCAGCATCACAGATTACGAACTATACAACTGCCCTGCGTTGGCTCTACGACCACGTAGATTATGAACGCATGCGTCTGATCAACTACAACGAAGACACTTTTAAGCTTGAACGTATGCGCAAGCTGTTGGACCTTTTGGGCAATCCGCATGAAATGCTGCAATGCGTCCAAGTAGCGGGTACCAAGGGCAAAGGCTCGACCTGTGCGATGCTTGCCTCAATGCTTCAAAACTGTGGCTACACCGTTGGCCTCTACTCCTCACCCCATCTGATTGATCTTCGCGAGCGAATCACAATTGACGGGAATATGGTTTCCTATCCGGACTGTGCCGATATTTTCAAGCGTATTGCATCGGTCGAGAAGGCATTAGGCAAAGACCTGCCAACGTTCTTTGAAATCATGACCGCTGCCGCATTGTGCTACTTCGCGGATGAATGCGTTGACATTGTTGTTTTGGAGACAGGGCTCGGCGGCCGACTGGACTGCACGACTGTTTGCGACACACTTGTCACAGGTATCACGCAGATTTCCAAGGATCACACAAACCTACTTGGAAACAAGCTGACAGATATTGCCAAAGAAAAAGCGGGTACATTCAAACAAAGTATCCCAGCAGTCTCTGTGCCTCAATCTGAGGAAGTGACCGATGTTTTAAAGCAATGCGCAGAAGAAAATAGTACACCGCTTCAGTTTACGGGCGAAGATATTGACTTTTCGTTTCGTTTCGAGGCTAACCGCGAGTTAGGCCCTCATACACGTGTTTGCGTGACAACGGAAACATCTAAATTCGAACACCTGCCAGTTCCACTTCAGGGCGAGCATCAGTCTCTCAACTGCGGCCTCGCGTTGGCGATGATCGATAAACTGAAAAATCACGGTTTCAATCTTCCTGAGGAAAAGGTCATTGAAGGCCTTGCAAAAACCAAACTCCCGGGACGTATGGAACTTGTTCACCCCATGCCGCGTGTGATTATTGATGGCGCACACAATGCTGCTTCAATTAAAGCACTCATCAAAGCACTCGGGGCACATATTGCCTATGACTCGTTGGTACTAGTCTTCGGCTGCGGCCAAGATAAAGACATCAACGGGATGCTACAGGAAGTCGCTCTTGGCGCGGACAAAGTCATTTTCACACGAGCCAAACACAATCCACGTGCTGTTGATGCAGAAGACCTGATGTCAGACTTTACAGAGATGTCTGGTAAGATGGCTCAATGTGCTCCAAAGCTTGAAGATGCACTTCGACTTGCCTCTCGTGCAGTATCACGTGAAGACATTATCGTCGTTGCCGGTTCTTTCTATCTGGCTGGTGAAGCACGCAAGTTCTTCCTTGATCTGGCTGGCAAGAAAAACAAAAAGTAGATTAACACTTTACACAAAACCCAAAACGCTCAGAAGTGACTGAGCGTTTTTTCTTACCTCCGGGCTGATGATATTTGACAACCCTACAACAATGCGATTCACTAGTTCATCCAGGACTACTTAAATTCGCAATAACAACAATGTAATCCGCTCATGGCTAAGATCACAAAAGCAAATCAGCAACTCGCAGCAGCACACAATCGTGCGCTTGCCATCAAGCTACTCCAACACCACAACCAGCTGTCCAGACGGCAGCTTGCACAGATGATCGGCCTCCAGAATTCCACGTTGTCGTATATTGTTAGAGAGCTTCTCGAAAAAAATATTCTCATTTCCACCGGCAAGAGAGAATCAAAAACAGTCGGGCAAAAACAAGTACTCCTTGAAATCAACCCCAAATTAGGCTGGTGCGCAGGCATCTCCATTTTTTCGGGTAATGTCTCGATCATCTACTACGATGCGGCAGGCAACCAACTCGCAAAGAAATCAATCGCGATCCCCAATGATTTCGATAATCTCGCTCAACAGTTGCGACAAACAATCAATCTGTTCCTCGCTGAGTTTGATGCGCCTCCAGGACAATTTCTCGGTATGGGTATTGGCGTCCCAGGCATTGTTCAACCTGAAACTGGCGTCATCTGCACATCCTCAGATCTGAAGCTCACAGACTACCCACTCAAGCACAAATTACAGCGTGAGTTTGCGGATACGCCAATCTCTATCCTGCACGACGCAGATGCCGCTGCGATTGCAGAAAAAACCGCAGGCTCGGCACGTGACCTGCACTCTTTCATCTATCTTATGATTAGTATCATTAAAAAGGGTGCTGGATTTTCATTTGCAGGCTACGGCTCTTCAATCCATCTTGACGGCCAACATCAAGCTGGATTTCACCACGCAGCAGGCGAAATCGATCACCGCCTTTACCCGCAGTATGATGAAATTCTCACCAAAGAGCAGCTCGATCTTTTAGCTGATCCTGATGCAAAGCTTGGCCCTACACTGCTTGAGTACGCGAAACAATTACTAACCTCTCTTGCGATCATCACGAATTTACTTGACCCGCAAGCATATGTTTTGGGTACCAACTTCCCACTCAAAAACAGGCAGTTTCTAGCATACCTTTATGACAATTTGCCAAACCAGTTAATCCAGTTTCCTGACCGCTCAATTCAGATCCATTACGCCAAGCTAGGCGAAGAAGCGGTATGCCACGGCGCCGCCCTTGCTGCACTCGAACAAGCATTGATCAAACGCGCAGCCGAGGACTTCACCAATAACGACAACCCAATTACTCAGCTCATTATCTAAATCATCCTTGGCAGCATTACCTCAGATATGATTGGCACGATCGCAAATCGTAATCGTCAATCACACCCAACAGCTAACCCGCCACACCCTTGCCTCAGGCCATAAAACCCCTAAAATCCTCTGATGCTTCAAGTTGGCAACGTACAACTACCCTCAAATGCTTTTTTAGCGCCTGTCGCGGGATATTTTGACCTTGCGTATAGGCTTGTTGTCCGATCCGTCCCGGGCTACAAAGGCCACGCAGCAGTTGGCCTAACTTGCACGGACTTGCTTTGCCCTCAGGCACTTTTATCCGAAAATGAAAAATCTCTCTGGCTGGCCGCCACTTCTCCCGATGACAAACCAGTTTGCATGCAGCTATACGGCGCCAATGCCGAAATTATGGCCGAGGCCGCACAATGGTCTGAAGCCCATGGCGCAACGATGATCGACATCAACATGGGTTGCCCCGTCGATAAAGTCACGAAACGAAACGGCGGCTCCAAACTGCTCTGCGATCCATGCAATACCATCAAGATGGCTGAGGCAATCGTCAAATCAGTCAATATCCCAGTAACCGCAAAGATACGGCTAGGCTGGGACGACAGTTCATTAATTCATACCACGCTGCCCACACAACTCGCCGATGTCGGCATCGCCATGATTACTGTTCATGGCCGGACCACGGAACAACGCTTCAAACCATCGGTTAGAATCCCGTTGATCGCAGAGACGGTTGCCGCGTTGAAGTCTAATCATAGCATTCCTGTTATTGGAAATGGCGACATCAAAATACCTCAAGATGCTAAGCGCATGATAGATGAAACAGGATGCGATGGCATCATGGTTGCTCGCGGCGCAATGGGCCAACCATGGTTATTCCGCGACATTGTTTACCATCTTGAGACAGGCAAACTGCCGCGCCCCTACCCTCGCATTGAACGCATGAAGTGTGTCATACGACACTTTGAGAATATGCTCACGATGCGTGATGAACGTATCGCAACCAACACGATCCGAGTCCGCATGTCGCGTTACTCGCCTCACCTTCAACCGTGGCCGAATCTCAAGCGTGATATTCAATACGTTAAAACAGCAAGCGAAATGCGTGACTTCTTAAACGCTGGACTCGAACGCATCAGCCAAGAAGACGGCATCACTGACCCGTCTTTTGAACTCGCAACATAGCGGATTCATCCATCCCCACAAACGTTCTGAAATTATTACGGAGCAAACGCTCTGCATCATTTCTGATGTGCTCTTCCGTAACGATCCAACCGGCTCGACTTAGATCTTCATATTTTTCCGTTAGAACTTTCGACAAAACTTGCCTCGAATGATCCCATTTATAGACAAGTTGATCGAGAATACGAGCATCGGAATGCTGTGGGCTAAATGAAGTACCGAGCAGTTCAATCCTCTCCCGCGTCATCTCTTCAATAATCGATGGATTATTCAAGAACCACCAACATCCAAATGGCAAGAGATTACCAAATTTCCTCGCCGCGATGCATAGTTCATGTTGGCTTTCACGGCTTAAGAGTGTAGCCATGAATTTATTCTCAGGGAACCGTAACGCAAGATTCGTCAGTGAAGAAATATCCGCCTTACCGCACATATCGCCTGCATCACCGAGTCTTGGATTCACCCCACGAACAGACCCGATCATTAATGCCCAAGCGAGATTGCGTTCAGCCAACACCGGCATGAGCGCATGCTCGATAATCAACTCACACTCTGTCGGTTCCGAACCATCTGGCACGAAACGAAACTCCGGTCCAAACGAGGTGGCCACATATATCGCTTCTGTACGGTCAAGCCAATCATTTAAGAAACGCCTAATCTCAGCAAGTGTGTCAGGTGTTACTGGCTCAGATACCGCGTATTCGAGTTCCACTAAATCTTGACATACACTCGGCCAATCATTCAGCAACTTATCGATACGCAACACCGGACTAAATCGTGAATCACGCTTCAACGCTTCAGCATCTGACAGCCACAACTTACGTTCAGCCGCATCAAACACTTCGTTCGTCATAACAATGTGATCAACACCTGCCACGGACATAACACGATCGATATATGAATCAACATCCTGCTCACTAAACCATTGTCGAATGGGATCAAGCGATTGCGTATTCGGGTCTAAACCGAGTTTTGTAAGTGTCGTAATCACACCACGACAAGCCTCGGAAAGTGGTGTTCGTTTGATGAAAAGCTCATCCCAAATCAAATTCGCTTGCTCAATCTTCGACAGACCATAAAACTGATCTGGCGTAATCTGATCTGCTCCTACGACCCGAAATAACTCTGCAATCAGATAGTGATACGTCACCAATTCATCAACACCCCAAAGCAATAGGCCTGCCCCCTGAGTTTTTTCAATACTCAATTTATAGCCAAACGCGGGAGCAAAACAATGGGTGTGCAGATCCGTAACCCGCTGTTGAGAGATGATGGTACGAACAGTTTGTGCGAGATTTGTGGTTTGCATGTTTTACCTTGGCCTGAGAATCAAGATCGAATTAGTCAAACAACAATTGACATTCACAACTCTACATTATGCACCGACATTTCATTTATAGGCAATTTTTACAAGATACCCGTGAATTATTTTTGATATCTGTGAATCGCATGATCGAAATTATCAAATTACAGATCGGCTCAAGCAAAACAAGCTAGGCAATTACACAGCAATACAACTCGGTTTACCACAGATCCCAAACCCTCAAATTCACCCGCATCGCTATTCACGCTAAAATGCACGGACTATGAGTAATGACACCGCAATCGAATCACGTAACCTCTTTGACGTCCTCAAAGAGCGAGGCCTTTTCGCGCAAACCACTGACGAGAATATTCGTGATATCCTCGCGAAGCCCGTCACCGCCTATAGCGGTTTCGACCCGACCGCTGATTCGCTGCACATCGGTTCACTCGTCCCCATCATGGGTCTCGCCCACATGCAACGCTGCGGCCATCGCCCCCTCGTCCTCGTCGGCGGCGCAACTGGCCTCGTCGGTGACCCCTCCGGCAAAACCGAAACCCGCAAAATGCTCACCATTGATGAAGTCAACCACAACGCTAACTGCATCGCCAAGCAGATCGGCCGTGTCGTCCGTTTCGACGATTCGCCCACCGGTGCGAAGCTCGTCAACAACGCTGATTGGATCAAAAACCTCACATGGATTGATCTACTCCGTGAAGTTGGCTCACGCGTCTCCGTCAACCGTATGCTCTCAATGGAGTCCGTCAAAGGCCGCATGTCCGGCGAAGGCGACGGTATCACCTACCTCGAATTTTCATACATGATTATGCAAGCCTATGACTTCGCGTACCTCAACCAAAAAGAAGGCTGCACCATTCAAATTGCCGGGCAGGATCAATGGGGCAATATCGTTATGGGCATCGAGCTTGGCCGCAAAATGCACGACGCCTCACTCTTCGGCTTGACCTTCCCACTGATCACCAAATCCGACGGCGGCAAGTTCGGTAAATCCGAAGCAGGCAACGTTTGGCTCGATGCAAACCGCACTTCACCCTTCGAGTTCTACCAGTTCTGGCGTAACGTCGCAGACGCCGACCTCAAACGCTTCTTCGGCTTCTTCACCTTCCTACCCATGGATGAAATCAATCAGCTTACAGATTGCGAAGGGGCTGCCCTCAACCCCGCAAAAGAACGCCTTGCCTACGAAGTCACAAAGCTCATCCACGGCGAAGATGAAGCGACAGCAGCACAAGAATCCGCACAAAAAGCATTCAGCGCCGCTGCCGACGTCACAGGCGACTCAATTCCAAATTCCGACTTGCCTAACAGCGAGTTAGATAACGGGCTGGATGTCCGCGATCTGCTCTGCAAGGCAGGCTTCACCAAATCAAAAGGTGAAGCAAAAAAACTTATCATAAACGGCGGCGTTCGTTTGCATGATGAAAAGATCAGTGATTTTCTGATGAAGGTCACTGATGAGCACGTGAAAGACGGATACATATTGCTTCGTGCTGGCAAAAAACGTATGCACCGATTTGATATCTCGAACTAAGTGTTGGCTTTGCCAACGATCGACTTCGATTAATTCTGAATAATCATCCAAGCCGCAACAAAAGTTGCGGCTTTATACGTGTATCCCCGATATTAGACACGCCCATCTACTGCTAAACTGGCAACTTGAAAGTGAGGTTGAGTATGAATCAACGAACGCTCAAAAGCGTATCAATCATCATCATGTTGGCGTTAACAGCTCTTCTCGGATTGTCCGGTTGTGCTTATGACCCTACGTTTGCTTCAATCAGCCACGACGACATTGGTTGGGAACAGCACACATCCATGCCCGTTGGAGTCATCGCGGCGGCAGGAAGCTACTCAAGTAAAAATGATGCTTATGTTGTATCAGGCGGCATCAAAGCGAACGGTGACGAAGCGACACAAATTTCTATCTACAAACCCAATGACGACACATGGCATAAAGGCAGCAAACTGCATATACCCCGTTTTATGCATCAACAAATCGAACTACCCGATGGCCGCATACTAATCATCGGTGGCCGCCAATTCGGAAAAGGACAATACGAACCACTCCGCTCATGTGAAATCATTTCAAATGACTATAACAAAACCGTTGTTGGCGATAGCCTCCCAATCACTATGGCTGTCCCGACTGCCCATGCATTAAATGACGGCAATATCCTCGCAATCAGCAACGACTACGCTGCCATCTACAACTCAAAAACCAACACATGGGAAAAAGAGCTCATCCGACTTTGTGAAGACCGCATCGCTCATACTTCTGTCCAACTCAACACGAAGCAAATTCTTGTCATCGGAGGTGAGAGCAAACGAACAATGGAACTCATCGATATGGATTCTAAACGTTCTAGATTGCTAGGCGTTCGACTACCTCGCGCACTCGATGACGCCCAAGCCATGTATATCGGCAATGGAAAAGTTTGGCTTATCGGTGGACAAGACGGCAAGACCGGCGAAACAGTTAAAGAAACCCACCTCATCCACGTCGGGCAAACCAGTGATGACGACAAGATTGAGAGAGGGCCACGTCTACCACACACGCGAGGTGTCGCAGACCATTTACTGATCCAAACTCAAGATAGCAATGGAAATCCAATCGCAGTCATGGTGGGAGGCGAATCACAGTTCAAAGGCAGCGATCTTGAACTTCGCGAAGCCTACCTACTTCTCAGCAATGGCTTGCGTATCTATCCCCTACCACGATCCATGGTCGCGCACGATGATGCTGTGGGATTCACGCGCAATGGCCGCATCTACGTTCTCGGTGGACAAGTCACGGGGGATGCCGGTGGATATGCGTTTCTTAATATGCCCAGACCTGTAAAAACCGTCGAATCACTCAAAATCCCCGATATCATCAAAAGATCAGAAATAACCAGCATTGTCGAATAACCACAAATATTGCCTGAAATAAGCATAGCGGTCGTACGATTGATAAAATACATTCCCCTTAAGGGAATAGCCGATGTTGGTATCGGTTATATGGCAAACCAATATCGTTACGATCTACACACGCATCACGAGCAGATGCTCATACACGATCTGTCGCCGCGGCGGGCATTGCGACTGATCATTTAAGAAACAGGCAAACGCGTGGCAACAAAATCACATGTCCGAAAATTCTTCTTCCGTGGCCTCGGCATCCTCTTGCCAACCATTTTAACCGCTTGGCTCTTGTACTACGCATACTCCTTCGTTGAGCAGCGTATCGCAGACCCCATCAACGATGGCATCCGCTCGCTCATCGTCACCTTCTCGGATTGGCCCGAAGCCACATCCGACGATTACAACAGCGAAATCGTGCTCGATTATCTCGATACATCCAAATTAAAAAACCGCTGGGCCAACAAACGCCTTGAGCTTGCTCAAACCTACAAAAATCAGCAGCAGGAACTCTCGCCCGCCGTTGAGAAAGTTCTCTATGAACAGTGGACCAAAGAGCAACCAGACATCGTCATTCTTGCCAGAGAAAACGCGATTGGCAGATGGTGGAATACCATCAAAATTGGCCGCTTCAATGTCCTCAATCTCATCGGCCTCGTCGTCGCCGTTATTATCATCTACTTCATCGGCGTTGTCCTCTCCGGCTTCATCGGCCGCCGTCTATACTCGAAGGGTGAGCAATTCATCGACCGCGTGCCCATCATCCGACGCATCTACCCCAGTGTTAAGCAAGTCACCGACTTCTTCTTTAGCGAAGATCAAGACCCAAAATCCAGATTCAGCCGCGTTGTTGCAGTCGAATACCCACGCAAAGGCCTATGGTCCGTCGGCCTCGTCACCGGCTCAACCATGCTCACAATCGAACAACGTGCCGGCCAAAAATGCCTCACCGTCTTCATTCCATCTTCCCCAACACCTTTCACAGGTTACGTCATAACGATTGCGGAAAATGACACGATTGATCTGGATATAACGATCGAAGACGCACTCAAATTCGCCGTCTCCCTCGGCGTATTGGTACCACCGTCACAAGACTCACTTAAAAACACGCAATCTTTTGATACTAACAAACTTGATGTACCGAACGACGATGAAATCGACGATAAATCCACTACAAAATAGTTGATGATACCTGCCCTCAATGCATATATAATTTCAAATGGGCCGGGATCCATGACATCAATTTCTCACCTAGATGACAGGAGATGAATATGGAAGTGACTGTCAGCGGCAAGCACATCGAAGTTACTGAAGCGATCAGAGAGTATGCCAGTGAAAAGGCAAAACGAGCCGCCAGATATTTCAACGGCGTAACCTCGATGGACGTCATCATCGACAAAACAGACAGTCATACCTACGGTTGTGAGCTTATTGCCCACATCAACGGACATGACAACTTCGTCGCGACCGGCGCACACGATGATCTCTATGCCTGCATCGATGAAACTTCATCCAAAATCGAGCGCCAGATCCACGACCACAAAGAAAAAATCAAGAATCACAAGCACCACTAAGTGCTGTACGATATGATTGATAATCATGACCACTGTCCGGACTCAAACTCACTGAGTACGCCGGAACGTGGATTGGAAGCCGCCTCGCGGGGCTGCTTCACTGTAAATCGAATAATGTGATAAAAGGGCTGCACGACATGTCAGCCCTTTTTGTGCGTTTTATGTTATGATAATGCATCATTATCGCCTGGTTTACGATCGTGTCGCTGTTAAACGCGACCCATCTGAGTGTGTTCAGGGCGGGATCCCTCCTCAGGGTATGCAGCATGCCGAACCCAACTCGGCCTAAGCTGTAACAGTCCAATGGTCTCCAAGCTTGGAACCGGACCACCTGATTTGAAACCCAAGACCAATCAGCCGCAGTGTAAACATACACACGGCAAGATAACACCTGTAATCATTTGCTTTTTTTGAGGTTATAGAATGAAACTACTCGACTTCGTCTGCACCAACGCTCTGATTTCAGATCTCCAGGCCACAGAACGCGATGCCGCTATCAATGAAGTTTTGGACAAACTTGTTGAAACAGGCACCGTCCCCGCAGACCTGAAAGACGAACTGGTCAGCATGATTATCGAACGCGAAAATCATGGCTCAACAGGTTTTGGCAAAGGGGTCGCCGTACCGCACGTCAAACATGAACGCATCACAAAAATGCAGGCCGCAGTCGGTGTCAGTCAAAAAGGTGTCGATTTCAACGCCCTTGATAAACAACCCGTCTACTCCATCTTCATGCTCCTTAGCCCCAAAGATAGCCCTGATGAACACCTCCAGGCAATGGAAAACATCTTTTCTAACCTCCAAAAAGATCAGTTCCGACGTTTTCTTCGCCAATCAACCAGTGCCGACGAAATCAAAGATCTGCTCAATGAAGCCGATACTCAGCAACTCCCAGGTTAACGTCCCAAACATTGATTCATCTCCGGAAGCAACCATGTGGACTGAGAATGGATCCACTGTAATCTGACGTTACGTGGTAAATTACCTATAATAAGGTATCACTTGGAGCGAGTGAAACGCATCATTCGCGACTAAAACTATACCCACACAACGACCACCAAGCCTTGAAATGAGCCGATGGAGCCAACGATGGCCAAAACGACCGTAACAATCACGAATTCGCTCGGGATGCACGCGCGTCCTGCAATGGCGTTCGTTGATACGGCCACCGGCTACAACAGTTCCATCAAAGTTGTAAAAGACGGTCAAGAAGTCGACGGCAAATCAATCATGCACCTCATGATGCTCGCCGCAACCAAAGGCACCCAACTCGATATCATCGCAGATGGTGACGACGCTGACGCAGCCGTAGCCGGCCTTAAAGACCTCGTCGATCGCAAGTTCGATGAAGAGTGAATCGCCTAACCCCCATATACAATCAACTAATTACTAAGCTGAACACGCAACAATGTTCAGCTTTTTGACATCTAATACCAACCATTTCATGTTTCCAATCTTCCTGCCTTGCAATCAGTCGACGTTGCCTGCGTACACATCACTAAAACCCAAAATTTCGTTGACTTGTATTTGAGGTTGCATAAAATTGAGCAACTGTTGCCCTTCAAGCATCCGGAGCACCTCATGACCGATACTCTGATCCGAGAAGTAAACCACATTCAGCTTTCATGCTCGATGAAATCGGTCGTCGATGCCTGGCAAATTGCCATCAAGGATCTGAAATCAAATATCAAATCATACCAAACCAAAGATATGCCCAACCCCAAACCCTGTATTATGGCAGGAAATGATTACAGTTCCCCATGGACTCGTGACGCCGCCATCAACAGCATATTCAGCTGCTCACTTCTTCTACCACAAATCGCAAAAAACACGCTCCTGTCCGTCCTTACCAAACACAATGACAATACCATCATCAGTGGCGAATACTGGGACAAAATCATCTGGATCTGGGGCGCATGGGATCATTGGCTCCACACCCGCGACAATAACTTCCTCCGAAAAGCATACGAAGCTGGAGTCAACACCATCCGCCAGCTCGAAGAGCAGGAGATGGACACTACAGATGATCTTTTCTTCGGCCCCGGTTGGGATGGCTGCTCCGGATACCCCGATCCGTACGCAACAGCAACAGGTGGAATCTACGATTGGAAAAACTTTAATCCTGATAAATGCCGTAACCTCGGCGAAGGGTTCCCAATCAAAACCTTCTCTACAAACTGTATCTACGCTCAAGCATACAGTTGCCTTCATCAAATTAAACACACCATAAGAATCAACGATCACCATCATTGGCAAGTAAAAGAAAACCGCCTGATCAAAGCAATTAACAAGCATTTTTGGTGCGAGGATAAAGGCTATTACCGTTACTTATGCGACCCCATCGGCTACACAGAAGAATCCGAAGCACTCGGGCAAAGCTACGCGATCATCTTCAAAATCGCGGACGATAGGCAGCGTAATCTCGTCTTCAAAAATCAACCCATCAGCAACGCTGGCATCCCCTCAATCTACCCCGACTACAAACGCTATCAAGCATATCCCAAGCCACTAAAATACCTTGAAAAATTCAACCATCCTAATCAACTCATAGACATTGACGAACCAGACGCGCGAGCCGTCGGCCGCCACTGCGCCGTTTGGCCTTTCATACAAGGTTTCTGGGCACTTGCAGCATGCTTACATAAACAACATGATCTCTTCGATTTTGAATTCAACAATTTACTCAATCACGCCATCCGCGATCAACAATTCGCTGAAATCTACCATCCAGATACTACCGAAATGTATGGCGGTCTCCAAGAGATCAGCGAGCAAGACGGTATTGTCCTAACAAAATCATGCACCCATCAAACATGGTCAGCCACAGCCTACATGAATATGGTCCTCCACTGCATCCTTGGAATCCGTGCAAGTGATACAGGCATGAGATTTCATCCACACCTCCCCAAAGGCATTGATGAAATGAGCTTAATTAATCTGAAATGGCACAACTGGACAATCGACTTAACAATACGTCGCGCAACTCCCCTCGAACCTAGCATCACCATTACCGGCAACGATGAAGCTGCTGATCTCGGCATGATCCCCATTTCCGGTACAGGCCACGTTAAAGTGGCCATCACTCTCTAAATTACCACCACAAACACATCGCCCTATTGATTAACCCGCTCAATCAAATCGTCGAATGCTTTCTTAAACACCTCGCCACCTAACTCACTATCACGCATACGCAGCTGCCCCACATACAACGGCACGTCCTCAACTTGCACATCTCCCTCAATACACGCCTTCAAGTAATTCAACCATGCATGGTAATACACCTCGGGATATGGTTTCTCAGTATAAGAACCCATCACCATACGATACTGCACACGTGCTCTTTCCAATGATTCACTTGTGCCTAAATCATAATTAGCATCCCCATATGCCATAATCAATTCAAGCACATCACCAAACTTCACAGTCTGAGGCCCAAGCAAATCCACAGCCTCCTGTGGTCTCCCCAGAACGCGATACGCCCGCGATTTAATAATGTCCATATTCGCCAAGTACTCATCATCCAACCCCGGCTGTATCAAACCATCCTCATTCGCAACCTGAAACGTTTCAGCCAACGTCAAAACTGCCTGCGCTTCTTTCTTTAATCGCTCATGTGGCAACAACTCATTCAATGGATTCAACACGACATCAAATCGCCGATTGATCTGCTTCAGCAACTGATCAATCGTTGCCGCTGCCAGCTCCGGCCTCGCTTGCATAAACGTCTTCGATAAAGCCGCCGCCTCTGACAACTGCTGCAATCCAATCAAAGCGCTAATCCTCACCTGCAGTACACGGGGTAACAAGTTTGAATAAGCCTCAAAATCTACATCCGACTCGTCCAGCAACGCGACTGCATCCGCATAAGCTCCCCGCATCTCCATTCCTGCCGCTTGCAACATCACCGTCACCGCTTCAGCAATCTGCGCTTTCCCAGATCGTTCCGCAATATTTTTATCTTCCTTCGATACCTCACGTAATATCCGCCTCGCATCCGCATTCATCGCCTCAAGTAAAATATCAAAGTTTTGATTTGCCTGCTGCTTCAGAGAAATCTGTGCATCATAGCAAAACATCAGTTCACGCTGGGCATCGTAATACTGAGGATGATCAAACGGCACAAGCTTGTAATGCCCCGCCGCAGCAGCATATTGCCCTTTACCCTGCAACAGATAAAACGCATAATAAACACGCTGATTGTCTGCAGCTTTCGAGACAGAAAATGCATTAAATAACGTCTCTGCCGCATCCGCATAATCATCACCAATACGACCAACATCCGGATATTTCTGATGAAGATGTTGCAACGTTTCCGTCGCAAAAGTGATCGCCTTCACAGACACTGATTGCTGCGGAAATTTCTTTGCTAGCTCCGCCAGAATATTTGCCACCTCCTGCAAATTTTCCATCGATTGCTTATCTGGCAAATACATCGCTATTGCCGCATTATATCCCACTCTTGCCCTCACCTCAGGCTCCACATCAACCTCATCCAAAGATTTCGCCAAATCCAGTATCAATCGGTAATACCGGTTCAGCTCACTCCCCTCGACATTTTGCTCACCACGCGCAATCGCTTCCTGCATCTGCTGTAAACCATAATCGGTCATTAACATCCGCACGCGTGCAGGCATCTGATTTACATCATCAACATAAGCCACCAATCGTTCAAAACGTTGCGCAACCATGTAACTAATCTGTTGCCGCTCCATCTCACTCAACGACGGGCTTTCAATCAATTCATAATACACATTGAATGCTTGCCCAAGCGCAGATTCACCATCCTGTCCGCGACGCAACTGTTCAAGATTATCAACCTGCACGCGAAACATTGCATCAACAACCATCAACTTAAAGATGGGCGACTGAATCACAATCGGATGTGATCCCTGCAACCGCCTCAATTCACCCAATGCCGTCCGCACATCACTCTTTGCCAGCGCATGTGCGTATAACATTTGCGCCCCCAAAGTCGTCAAATCACGTCGCTGCGATCTAAGCAGTGGCTGCAACAACTGAATCGATGATTGATATTCTTCACGCATAAATAGCGCATAAGATGCATGCAACATCGCCGAAAATCGAACACCCGCCACATCCCCCTGATCTGTTACAAAACCATCCAAACGCCCCAATCCAATTCCCAGCAACCGTTTCCGCTCTGCCTCAATCGTTTCCTTACGTATCAGCAAACTATTCGTCTTGTCATATTCACCTGTAAAATAGATATCATCAGCCGGCAATGTCGCTACATAAATCGACGCAATCCCAAGATAGAACGGCACACGTTTTGCCGCATACTCATCAAACAACATCCCCGGCAACCCTCGCGTCTTCAACGCTGCAAAACCCGGCGATCGCGGCAATCGCGTCTGCAGCTTATATAAACTCGCATCTGCCTCTGCTAATAAAAAAAACGCCTCACGCACCACCTCTGCATATGCAATTTCCTGCACACGCGTTGGCACACCATATCGGCACGACTCCGATGCAAAGCCATACTTGATCTGCAAAATCTGCTGTAACTTCAACTCCGCCATATTCGTCAGCCATATCGGCCGCCGTGGCGAATTCCCAAACGCCTCAACCATCTCACGATAAGATCGCTGTACCTCATCCAACGCTTCAAGTCCCAAATCCTGCAACCGATTCGCTAACGCCTGATTAGTCTCAGCTGCCTGCCGTGCGCGTCGAATGTAATCATCAAACCGAATCCTAGCTTCAACTGCCTTTCGTTCTTTTACAACCTCTGATTGATCCGCCTCTGATGAAAATAAGTACGCAAGATGATAATCTCCCAACCCGTGCGTATAGCTTTCCAACACCTCCCCATTCATTGCCATCGGCTCGACCAATCCCTCATCAAACTCCGCCGACCAACCCTTCACACCTAACAACATACCGATCAAAACACACAGCACGCACCGCCAAAACTTTGACACCAACTGACCATTTTTTCGCTTCATAGATCGAAAATCCCATATTTACTAACCATTAACATCCACCCCAAACTACTCAACAAATCTCTCGACTCTCGCAAACGATACATTCTCATAACCAATCGAAACAGCTGAATTAAATGCATTCAACACATGCTGCCACCTGACCTGTCCCACTGGCTTGATGATGACAGGATTACTGGGCTTGTAAAAACCCGATCGTTTTTTCTTCGGGTTGTACTGCAACATCGTCAAGTAACTCTGCAACTGCACAAACGATTCTGTTGGCTTACGAAAACCTTCCACTTCAATACGCACAGATGAATTCCCCACCGGCGTCAACACAATATTCAAAGGCTGCTCCGGGTGTGCCGCTTCCGATGTTGCCTGATCCCCACCATGCGGCAAATTCGCCGGCAACGCTCCCTCACCCATCACAAAAGATGCTGTCACGATAAAGTAAATCAGCAACTGAAAAATCACATCAATCAAAGAGGTAATCTGCAACTGCATCTTCGCAGGAGGCAGCAACCGCCGTTTCCGCACAGGCACATATTCGTCATCCACAGCACAGCCTTGCGCCATAAACTGCTCTGAATTTTGTTGTCCTTCATCCGTACTCAAGTCAGCACGCCTCTATCAATCAGTTAGCCGCTTCTTCTGGCAAGTACGCCACGAGGTTCACCCTCGCAATGCCACTCTTCGTAATATCATCCATGATCGGTTCGATCTGCTCATAAAATATCGCAGCATCCGCACGCAAATAAACCTCCGCCGATGGATTACGATCCGCCATCAACTTAATCGCCTCAACAATCTTCTCATGATCATCAATCTTAAATGTCCCGTAAGCCCCAATCTGCACAAATTCTGGCTTGCCGTCATAATCCAACGGAGCACGCTTGTCTCGATCACCTGTCTTCGGGGCGATATTGACAACAATCCGATCCTTCTCCGGCATCTCTCGCGTCTCAGGCTGCTCTAAATCTGGAACAATCATTTTTACTGATTGCTTCGTCACCATCGTCGACGCCAACATAAAAAAAACCACCAGCAAAAAGACGATGTCAATCAGCGGCGTCAAATTCATGCTCGGCGTTGCCGGGCCAGTTTTGTGAACAAATGATCTCATACAGAACTCTTCAAACCCCATCTAGCACACAGTAAAAACAATCAAGCCAATTACTGCTTACGTTCCTGTATCTTCTGCTGCTGCGACGCCGCCGCCGACAACAACGGCGAACTCATTTTTCGATGCTCAGTCGAAGGTTGATCATTCACCGCATCCGCTAACGAATACCCCGCACCCGATCCAGCCTGAGCACGATCAGTATCCACATTCGGCTGCCCTTGCGCCGGCTCCGCTTCCACCTCTGCCATCACCTCACCCTGCGACCCATCGTTCACCGGTTGCACATCCTCCACCACCGGAGCTTGCTGCACATTCTGCGGTACGGGCTGTTGCGACTGAACTTGCTGGCCTTGTCCCTGTTCCTGTTGCACCGCACCCGCCTGCTGAACCGGTGATGGTCCCATCCCCGACCCCTGATTTCTAGCTAAGACCTGAGCCTGAGCCTGAGCCTGAATCTGTGCCTGCAATTGTGCTTGTTGCATACGCGCCTGCTGAATCGCCACCTGTGTCGGCTTAAACGGCGCTATTAGACTCTCTGCGACCAACACTGCCTCCGATGCATACGCATCAACCTTGTTCCTAATCAGTGCATAGGCCGTCAACGCCGGAACCGCAACAACCAAACCCCAAAACGTCGTTATCAATGCCGTCGAAATACCCGCCGCCAACTTGCCCGGCTCTGCATTGCCTCCCGCAGCAACCAACTCCTGAAACGCCCGAATCATCCCGTACACCGTCCCGAACAAACCGACCATCGGTGCAATATTCCCCAACACATTCAAGTACTCCAACGGCCTCAGTATCCTAACCGTCTCGTTATCCGACGTCTCTTCAATCGCTCGCTCCATCGACACAAAACCATTCGGTGCTTCATGCAATGCCGCCCCAATGATCTTACACAAATACGATGGATTATTATCCGCCTCAGTAATCGCTTCGCGGTATTGCCGATTACCCAACTGCACCTCAATCTTCTTCAGCGTCTCTTCTGGCATCATCTTCTTACGACGATAACCCAGCATCAGATTCACAGAAAATCCAATCGAGAATGCAGACATCGCTAGCAATGTCCATATGATCACCAAACCCAAAAAATCTCCCGCCCACATAAACTGACGAAACCAAGAAACCTCCGAGCCATCTGACTGCGCAAACGCCACATTCATAGGCAACATCAGCATCAATATTCCCGTCACGATGACGACCATTCGCCGCATACGTACATCCTCTGTTCTATCTACTGCCTCTGCTACATCCCCCCGCTTCGCCGCCTCATCTCACAACTCAGCAGCTCATAACATCAGCATCATCTTCATTGATCAACGATCGACCAGCCCAAACAAACATTCCCCCGATTCATACCCATCAAGTTAACCCTGAATTCCCTTGATCGTGGTTTTCATTGTAATTCTTTTGCGCCCAGATTCCAAGGTTCTCAAACCCTTTTCATCAACCAATAGATTGTCGCAAGTTCCCCTAACCCAAGATCTTGCAGCAATCCTTCAATACAGACTCCCTCACACCCGCGCACCGCCCCCTACGCCCCTCTACCCTATAAGACGGACTAAAGATCTCCTTCTTCCACAAATTTAAATAGCCCACCCGTTTGTTCCGCAATCAACCGCATCGTCCCCGGCCTCCCCTCGCCCTCTAATGGATCCGCATACAAAAACTGAATCGTATTGATCCGTGTACCACGATGATTCGATCGCGCAATCTCATTGATCAATCGCTTCTGATCCACCTCATAAACCCCCTGCCCCGTAATATTATCCGACAGCAAAAACACCAAGTCCGGCTTATACCCAAGCGCCATCCCCAATGCCCGCAACGGATTCGTCTGCTCGCCCGGTTCAACTTGATGAGCCGCCGGATCTATCCATTCAATCACTTGCTGCTTCAACGCCGCCGTCCCCTGCTTCAAACCACGAGGCGGCACCTCAAACGCCCGCTTGCCCTGAAAAAAAATCACCGTGAAATTCTGACGATCAGATAACTTGCGAATCGATTTTTGCAATTCCCTCAACACCGTAGGCAACGTGTCAATCAACGATCCCGATGCATCAACCACAAACACAACCGTTCGCGCATTACCCGCTGACCCAAAAAACGACGCGCGAAATTCAGCACCACCACCCACATCCGCCGCAAACGGATTCATCTTCGACATCCCACCCGCCATACCCACCAAAGGTAAATTCGTAATCGGCTGCGGCGACAACGTCGACTGCGACGTTTCCACCTCCGTAATCGTTCGCTTACTCGTCAAAGATTGAGACTCAACCGACTTCGCCTTCGACTGCTTCAAAGGCGCCCCCGGCCTCTGTCCCAACTCAATATTCGGCACCACCGTCTCATGATCCGCCACCACCACAATCGTTGTCCATACCGCAAAGATCGCACCCACAACCAAACCCACATGTATACCCATCGACAAAATGAACGGCATATAACGCTCTAACAGCGTCCGCTCATCTTTCTTCTGCCATTCAATCGTCCCAAACTCTGCCAAATCTGCCCGCAGCGCCGCCAACGGATGCACCGGCTCCTGCTCACCCCCAACACCCCCGCCAGCGCCCTGACCATCAGCCACATCCTGTCTTTGTGTTTCACTCATATCGTTCAATGCCTGCCCTCGATCGTTCACAAATCATCCGATCACATCATACTGCCCCCATACATGTCCTTGCACCCTATTCTCTCCCATTCATACATTTTTCTCCCGATCCACACCTCCACACATTCTTTTTATGACATTCTTCAATTTCGCATTGCGTCCCACATCCCATCCGCGATAATGCGCGATCAACGTTCAAAGACCAAACAACGATCACACCCGATCATCCTCACCTCGTAAACGCTGCAATGGAGTAACCATGGGTGCGAAACAAACTAAAAAACTAAAAGCCGCCTTCATCGGTTCAGGCGGCATCACCGACATCTATCACGATTGCTTCAAACGCATCGATGAAATCGAAGTCGCCGCGCTCGCCGACATCAACATGGACACCATGCTCGCCCGCGCCGAAAAGCATGACCTGCCCCACGACATCCTCTACACCAATTACAAACAGATGCTCAGGGAAACCAAACCCGACGTTGTCTTCGTCTGCACACCCAACAGCCTCCACGCTCCTGCCTCCATCGCCGCATCAAACGCTGGCGCACACGTCATGGTCGAAAAACCCATGGCGATGAACGCTCGTGAAGGCAAGCGCATGATCGATGCCGCTAAAAAAGCTCGCAAAAAAATCATCGTCGCATACCAATGGCGTTTCGACCCACGCACCCAATTCATCAAAAAACAAGTCGACTCAGGCGTTATCGGCGACGTCCTCTACGGCAAAGTCCACGCGCTACGACGCCGCGGCATCCCCAATTGGGGAGTCTTCGGCCAAAAAGCCCTGCAAGGCGGCGGTCCCATGATCGACATCGGCGTCCACTCCCTCGAAATGTGCCACTACGCCATGGGTTCACCCAAGCCCGTCGCCGCATCAGGCATGACATGGACTTACCTCGGCAACAAACCTTCCGACCAAGTCGAATCCATCTGGAAGGGTTGGGACTACAAAACCTACGACGTCGAAGATCTCGCCGTCGGCCACATCCGATTCGACAACGGTGCCGTCATCCAAGTCGAATCATCCTTCGCCGCACATATCCCAGAAAATAAAATCGACTTCCAACTCATGGGCACCAAAGGCGGCGCAACCTGGGATGACTCACGCATCTTTAAAGATGAAAACGGCTACATGGTCGACACCAAACCCCACCACCTCCCTCAACCCGACTTCGCTGAAAATTTCTATCTTAAGATTAGAAACTTCATCGACCACATCCTCTACGGCTCCAAGCCCATCGCACCCATCGAAGACGGCCTCATGGTTCAGCAAATGCTCGACGCCATCTACAAATCCGCCGACCAAGGCGGCAAAGAAGTCAAAATCAAATAACCTCCCCCCCTAAAAAAACCAACAAATCCCAAAGGATGCAATCACACCATTGCATCTTTTTTTCATACCATCCCTTCCCAAACGATATAACGGGCTCCACCCATCAAGCCGATGACCGCAGTTCATGGAGTGCCCCGCCAACCAACTTCCCCTGTACCTGCAAGATCAATCCCCACTTCTACTCCTTATATCCATCGCACCACATCAAAATTACTATTGACGCGTCCCTAATAAACCATCACCATAACCAGCGGAAACACGAGAAAATTCTTTTCATAACGGAGATTCACCATGTCGACGCCCACAATGCGCCGCCGCCTTCCTCTTTTCATCCTACTCGCCACCCTCTCACTTGGCTTTTGGTCACTGACCTCCTCAGCCAACGATCGCGCCGAACCCGCCGATAAAGATGAAGCACTCGAACACGCCATGGAAGAACTCAAAGACCTTTTCCGTGACCTGAACAAAACCCTTCGCGCAGACGGCCAAGAACAGCAAGCCGCCGATATCACCGCTGAAATGCTCAAGCACATACTCACCGCCAAAGACCAAGCCCACGTCGTCCACATCATCGAAGACGCCTCCCCCGCCGAGCAACCCAAACTCATCGCCGAGTATCGCATCCAAATGAACGACGTCATCATCAACCTCGCTCAAGCCGAAAACGCACTCCTTCTCGGCAACAAAAAGCAAGCCGCGCAATTCCTTTCCGAAGTCAAGCAAACCCAACGAGCCAGCCACAAAAAATTCAAAGACTAGTAGGTAGCGATTCCCAATCCTGATCTCACAAAACCCTAAAAATCAGGACATGCACATGAAATACCTCTTCCCACCACTGCTCATGCTTTTGATGACCGCAGCTTTGCTTTACGCGCAAACCTCCCCAACCTCCAACACCAATGACACCGAACACAAACGTTCACTCATTCTCTCCGAACAAGTCCACATCATCTTCCTCAACCATTGTGCACAATGCCATGGCCCCGATCTCGACGACCCCGAAGGCGGCTTCGACTTCATACTCAACCTCAAACAGCTCGCCGCCGATCCCAACTACATCGTCCCCACAAAACCCGATCAATCCTACATCTGGGAAGTCATCGAATCCGACGAAATGCCGCCACCTGACTCCGACATCCCCCCACTCTCTGAGAAACAAAAAGAAACCGTGAAATGGTGGATCGAGTCAGGCGCCGCCACCCGCGATCAATCCACCGTCATCATCCACGACATCCCCCTCACAGAACGCACCGTCACCATCGATCAACCCCGCATCTCGGCTTCACGCAAAATCATTCAGTTCCTCGGCCAGTTTCATCCCGCATCCTCACACTTCCCCATCTCACTCCTTCTTGTGGCCGCCCTTTCCGAATTCCTCCTCATCACCACCCAACAACACTCACTCAAATCCATCACACGCTTCACCCTTTGGCTCGGCGCCTTCGCCGCCTTACTCGCCACCGCGCTCGGTCTCTTCGACGCCGCCTACCTCATACTCGCACCCCACAAACAATGGATCCTCAACACCCACCGCTTCCTCGGCATCGCCACCACCATACTCGCCTTCCTCGCACTCATTTCTCTCGAATATCACTCCGTAAAACCTGAATCTCGCTCTCGACTTCCTCTACGTATCATACTCTTCATCATCGCTCCATTAATCTGCTGCGTTGGTTTCTTCGGCAGCGCTCTCGTCTTCGGAATCGATCATTATACCTGGTAAAATCACCTGAATACTTACTCGCCATACCCCATATACCACTCTTCCCACAATATTAAAAAAACCATTTGCACCTTTATCATATTTATCTTTACGATCTTGCTTCATCCCGATTGGTTCCCTAGCTGAATCATCTTTTAGACTCAGTATTTCTTATCTAATCATCCGCTGTATCGCTTCATAAATAATGAAGCGATGTCGCTATCCTGTTTCATTGTAGGAGCCCAAACATGCACGATCAGCCACCCGCACCCCCTGACCAAAAACCTAAGCGTAAGATAGATTACTCGAATCCTATCATCGTAAAATCGATTCAAAAATACTGGGAACGCAATATCCGCGTCATGGGCATCCTCCTGCTCATCTGGGCCGCCGCAGGCCTCGGCTGCGGCATCCTTTTCGCCGACTGGCTCAACCAATTCAACTTCCCCGGCACAGGCTATCCACTTGGTTTCTGGTTCGCCCAACAAGGCGCCATCATCATCTTCGTCATCATCATCCTCATCTACGCGCTCACAATGAATAAAATCGACAACCTCCATAAGCGCGAGTTAGACGAACTTCATACCAAATCCAAAAACAATGACGGAGGTGTCGTATGAACGTCATGACATGGACTTACATATTCGTCGGCATCACCTTCACGCTCTATCTCTTCATCGCATGGCGGGCTCGTGTCAAAGACACCAAAGGCTTCTACGTCGCCGGACGAGGCATCCCTGCTTCCGCCAACGGTATGGCAACCGCCGCCGACTGGATGTCAGCCGCATCTTTCATCGGCATGGCAGGACTCATCGCAACCATGGGCTACGCCGGTGGACAATACCTCATGGGATGGACGGGTGGGTTCGTACTCCTCGCGCTACTCCTCGCACCATACCTCCGAAAGTTCGGACACTTTACGGTTCCCGATTTTATCGGCGACCGCTACTCCTCGGACTTCGCCCGGCTCGTCGCAGTGATATGTGCAATCTTTATCTCCTTCACATACGTCGCTGGACAAATGCGCGGTGTCGGTATCGTCTTTTCTCGCTTCCTCGAAGTCCCCGTCACCTACGGCGTCATCATCGGCATGATCATCGTCTTCATCTACGCCACACTCGGCGGCATGAAAGGCATCACATGGACTCAAGTCGCCCAATTCTGGATCCTCATCACTGCATTCCTCATCCCCGCGATCGCCATCTCAATCAAGCTCACTGGCAACCCTATCCCACAGTTAGGACTCGGCTCAACCATCACCGACACAACCACACAATCCTCCGCATTCTTCCTCGATAAACTCAACGACATCGGCAGTGACCTCGGCTTCGGCTCTTACACCGCCGCTTCCGGCGAATCCGGCGGCGGATTCAATAAACTCCTCAACATGTTCTGCGTAGCACTCGTTCTCATGGTCGGCACCGCAGGACTACCCCACGTCATCGTCCGTTTCTACACCGTTAAAAACGTCAAAGCCGCACGATGGTCAGCCTTCTGGGCACTCTTCTTCATGGCCGGCCTCTACCTCACCGCGCCGTCAACAGCCGCATTCGCACGATACTACATGCTCACCACACTCAACAACCGAACCTACAACGTCCCACTCCCGCCACAAGGCATCACAACCGACACCGGCCAAACGCTCAAACTCATCAACGATGCCGATAGCATCCCACGCATCGCCGTCGATCACGGCACCGATGGCTCATTCGCCCCTGAATTCACCTCATTCACCACTGCCGCCGGACAAAAACGCTACATCATCCACAAAACCACAGGCGACATCCTCTCCGAACTTCCGCACTGGTTCTTTAACTGGGAACGCACTGGACTCATCGCATTCTTCGATGGCGACAACGACGGCAAACTCAAATACACCGGACGCGAAGACAACGAAATCTTCCGTACAGGCTCCGGCGCCATCGCCGCAGAACTCGGAACACTCCGCACCAACCATCAGCTCTGGCTCGACTCAAACGGCCAGCAAGGCGCTGATGCCCGGCAAATACTCACCGCCAAAAATCTCTCAGGCCCAGACCGTGACATCATCGTCCTCGCAACACCTGAAATGGCTGAACTCTCCAACTGGATCATCGCATTCATCGCCGCAGGCGCTCTCGCCGCCGCACTCTCAACCGCTTCAGGTCTACTACTCGTCATCTCATCTTCCGTCGCACACGACCTCTACTTCCGCATCCTTAATAACAACGCCTCCGAAACTTCACGCCTCGCCGTCGGTCGCGTCACCATTGGCTTCGCCGTCGTCATCGCCGGACTCTTCGGCATCTACCCCCCAGGCTTCGTCTCACAAGTCGTTGCCTTCGCCTTCGGCCTCGCCGCCGCCTCATTCTTCCCAGCCATCGTCCTCGGCATCTTCTCAAAACGTGTCGGCACCACCGCGGCCATCACCGGCATGATTGCTGGCATCGCCTTTACCGCCTTTTACATCATCGCCGCCGTCTACTTCAAAATGCCACACTGGTGCTTCGGCATCGGCCCCCAAGGCATCGGCGTCGTCGGCATGATCATCAACTTCGTACTCACACTCTCACTCGTTCCGTTCACCACAGGCCCCAACGAGAAAGTGCAAGAGATGATCGCATCCATCCGCGAACCCGAATACGAACCACCAGCCGTCGATCTCGAACACGAGCCCGCCAGCACCGCAGCCGATCTCATCAACGCTTAACCCATTGCCCTCAAAATCTTGTGATAAATAGGAATTGCCACGGAGTCCTTCTCCGTGGTATTTTTTTTCACCCAATATCCAGAGAACACGCAATCTCACCATGACGCCACATGACTCACGCCTTAAGATTGTGTAAGATTTCTGAATCCCTCAAAAATACTCAATCCCCCTCAAATCCGCGAAAAACAGTCACATAAACAACTACAGACTCTTCAGACCCCCACCTACAGCCCCTCAACCCTCATTTATCCCCCATGCTGCTACACCCCCCCCGCGACACAGCCCCACAACCGTATTTTCGCACCTTTTAAAACCTATTTTCTGTCCGGGCCCCGTTAGGGGTCAGGTTGACGGAATACCCCCGCAAAGCTACCCTTTGCGGTTTCCTGAACACCATTCTGGGCCGATTGTGCCATGAACACATCCCGACCCAACCAATGGTGAGATTTATTTCAACTTGAACAGTAGTATTTGGAAAGTAGAACCATGGTTCCACAACAGAGACAGAGTCGTACCAGAGGCCGCATCCGTCGTAGCCACGACGCAATTAAAGCGCGCGTCTCCGTCAGCTGCCCCAACTGCGGCGGCATCAAATTGCCACACGCAGCATGCAGTGACTGCGGGTACGTACGCCCAGGCCTGAAACTACAACTCAACTCGAAGGAAGACTAATCCCGTGCGCATTGCAGTAGACGTGATGGGGGGCGATAACGCCCCAGATGCCATCATCACTGGGTGCCTCGACGCGATTGAACTTCTCTCCTCCGATGACACGCTTGTGCTTATCGGTGACCAGGAGCTGATTGAAGAAGCGATTGCCGAACGCACCCTGAGTGACGATGATAAGCAACGCCTCGAAATTGTCGGCACCACCCAGTCCATCGGCATGGGCGAGTCACCCGTACAGGCGATCCGTGATAAGCCTGACAGCTCCCTCGTTGTCATGGGTAAGATGGCCGGACGCAAAGCAGGCGACAAAAAAGTCGACGTGATCATCAGTGCCGGCAACACCGGCGCTTGTGTCGCAGCCGCACAAATGTCACTGCGCCGACTCCCAGGCGTTCACCGCCCCGGAATCGCAATCATCCTGCCAACGTTCCACGGCCCCGTCGTCCTCTGTGATGTCGGCGCAAACCCCGAACCACGGCCCTCACACCTCTACCAGTACGCCAAAATGTCCGCGATCTATTCCCGCGAAGTCCTCGGCGTCGACAACCCCAGAGTCGCACTACTCTCCATCGGTGGCGAAGAAAACAAGGGCAACTCCCTTGTTAAAGAAACAAACGAAATTATTAAGAGCGATTCTTCAATCAACTATGTTGGTTACTGCGAAGGTCGTTCTCTCTTTAAAGGGATGGCGGACGTCGTCGTGTGTGAAGGTTTTACCGGCAATGTCGTGCTAAAACTTTCCGAAGGCCTTTCAAAAGGACTCTTCGAGATCATCGCCCACGAAATCCTCGAAGAAGACCCCGGGCTTGCCATGCAGTTCGAACCTGTCGCAAAACGGGTCTGGAAGAAACACGATTATCATGAGTATGGTGGCGCGCCACTGCTCGGAGCGAACAGCATCTGCATGATCTGCCACGGTTCAAGCCAGGCTAGAACCATCAAAAATGCAATCCGCAAAGCGATCTCGTATGCGGAGCATCATGTGAATGACGCCATCGTGGAGGCGTTCGCAAATTCCGAAGTAGTCGCAGAGGAATCAGCCTAATGCAAGGAACAAGACGCAGTCTCTCGCGTCCAGCGGGTGTCAAAATCACCGGCACCGGCATGTGTATCCCAAACAAAGCTCTCACCAATGAAGACCTCTCCAAGATGGTCGACACCAATGACGAGTGGATCACACAGCGTACCGGCATCAAAACCCGCTATATCATCGCTGATGGTCAAGACACCAGCGATCTAGCCACCGGTGCCATCAGGCAAGCCTGTGAGAACGCTAATATCGACCCCAAAGATCTCGACATGGTCATCGTTGCCTCGATGACTCAGGATGTCATCTGCCCTGCCATGGCGGCTACCGTCGTCAAGAAACTCGGTGCCATCCCATGCGGAGCCTACGACCTGAACATCGCCTGTACCGGCTTTGTCGCAGCAATCAACACCGCTTCATGCATGATCGAGTCCGGACACTACAAAAACATCGCCGTATGTGGCGCTGACGCACTCAGCAAAATCACCGACTGGAAAGACCGTCGCACTTGCGTACTCTTCGGAGACGCCGCCGGTGCCGCCGTCCTCTCCGCAAGTGACGACCCTGAAGTCGGTTGCCTCTACCAAGGCATGTGGTCTGACGGTGAACGAGGCGAAGTCCTCTACGTACCGCGCACCGATGCAGACATCCCTGAAAGCGAAAAAGAAGCCTTCAGTGGGGCATACAACACCATCCAGATGAACGGCAAAGCCGTCTACAAGTTTGCCGTCAACGCATTGGCAGACTGTGTCGATGAAGCCATGAGCCGCGCCGGCATCACCGCCGACCAAGTCAAGATGGTCATCCCCCACCAATCAAATCTGCGTATGCTCCAAACCGCATGGAAGAAGCTTGGCTTCCCCATCGACAAGGTCTACGTCAACATCGACCGTTACGGCAACTCCTCCGCCGGCACCGTCGGCCTCTGCCTCCATGAACTCATGGATCAGGAAAAAATCAAAGAAGGCGACTACGTCATCTTCGTCGCTCAAGGCGGCGGATTAAGCTGGGGCACCAGCCTCTGGAAGCTCTAAGCTCCCGACCACATCACAACAAAACAAAACAAAACAAATCTCCCAAAACGCGACCTCCCGGTCGCGTTTTTTATTAGCCTATCGACTCCCTTTTATACAGGCTGCTCCTCACTTAAAATGCTGCAATGAGAAAAGCAAAAATTAAACCTCAGTTTGATATGTGGCTTAATCAAAACCCGCAACGTGATCTTATAGTAACGATATTAGTGGGACATCTAACGATTGAAGCAATGCTTGTTGAACTTCTACAAATAAAAAATCATGGCGAAACGCCTTGGAAATGGCCATTTCCGAAGAAGGTTGAAAGGTGTAGGGATTATGATTTTGTGACTGATGATTTCATGAATGCACTCATTCAATTCAATAACCTCCGGAATGACTACTCTCATATACTTGGACATGAAATCACATTTAATGACGCCTTTACTTTGATTCAGTACTTTGCAAGTGCAAAGATTGATTTTTCAGACGACACGATACATTTAGACAAGAGTAAATCTGAAGAATGGTACGGAACTGAAGGCGTAATAATTGAAATTCTTAACAACACCTTCTTTGAACTAAATACTGCAATAACCACTAATGGTGGTTCTGGTCACTACTAAGTTACGATTTATCATTGAATGTTCCCAAAAAACGCGATCCACGGATCGCGTTTTTTTTATAGGTCTATATCAAACTCCACTTAAGTAAATCCCCGTCACAAACGATACTCATATTAGCCTGTCTCCGGGACATATCTCACGTCCCAGCAACAATTTATACAAAACTGAAACAGTACGATTCCGGAGGCATCCCATGTCAATCGTCAACAACACCGCACACTTCACCACCGCAGCCCTCACAGCCATCGCTGCAACCTCAATGCTTTGGCTCAACCCTTACGCCCAAGCTGGTAGCACCCCCACCGAAGTCAACTGGACCGGCACCGCAGGCAACGGTCTTTACTCTGACAACAACAACTGGACCTCAACAACACTTCCCACCTCAACCATCGACGCCACCTTCACAGGCAACACAACCTCAGGCACAACCGTCCTCGTCAACACTGCCTCCCAAGCCAAGGACCTAACCTTCAACGCCAAGCATTTTGACGACCAACTCAAAATCCAATCCTCGACCCTCAGCGTACAAAACGCTCTCATCACACGCGATATCCACGCCATCAACATCCCCGCCGCACTCTACGTCTACGAAGGTTCAACTCTCAACGTTGCCAATGACCTCACACTCAACAGCACAAACACAGCCGGCTACACAAGCCTCATCGCCTACGGCTCCGATGATACAGCACGCGACAACAACGCAATCAACATCGGCAACAACCTCATCCTCAGCGGCTCCGGCATGAATGACGCCTCCCTCGTCGGCGGCACCCTCAAAGCTAAAAACATCCTTGCCAACACCGACAATGGTAAATACTACTCACTTGACGTGACCAACAACGCAAAAGTACTGCTTGATGATGATGCCGATCCCAACAACACAAACAACTCGCAAATAGCATTCGGCCTCGCAGATCAATCTCAAATACATGGCACACAATGCACCATCAAAACCGGCTCAATCTCTTTCGCCGGTGACGGCATCACTCAAAACACCGCCTATTTCAACACAGGCGTCTGCAATACCAACGGCCAAGGTATCTACGCTTCAAACAATATTAATATCGCAGCCCACACGATCGATTTCACCGCCCACGAAACCTATCTCGAAGCCGGCGATGGCGGCATCAACTTCGGCTACGCAACCAGCGATGTAACCGAACTTTCTGTCGTCGATCGTTGTTACGCCAGATCCAATTCCATCATCACCACCACCGGCAACATATCCTTCTACCTCGATGGCGATGTCTCAGTCCAAGACAGTACCCTTCGTGCTGCCAAAATTAACTACGCTCCAGGCTCTCACCACTACTTCCGCTACGCAAACTACCAACTAGAAAACGCAACCATCTCCGCAATCGGCACCGTCTCCGATGGTTCCGATTCCGACGCCTTCATCGCTTTCCATGGCTACAACGCAGACGTATCCGACCCTACCCTCTCAGGCTACGGCAACATCACCTCCGGCTACTCCGATCCCAACGGATTCCACCCCGGAGCCATCAACTTCAATAATGCATACGTCCTCAATGACAGCACAAACGAATCCCTCACATTCACCGGCAAAATCGATGCTGATTTCGACTCAACCTTCCACGCCAAGAATAACTCACCCATCACACTAAACCTCAGCGAAGACTCCGAAATCCCTGAATCAACCTTCATCGCAGACAATGCAATCATCACATTCAACGGTGATTTCAAGGACGACGCAATCGATGACCTCACACAACTCTCAACACTAAACAACGGCCAAATCATCATCAACGGCAACGCAACTTTCGCATACACCGTCCTCGACGGTGATGTCACAATCAACGGCAACACCATCATTAGTCCAACAACAGCCAAATCAACCTACATCAATAAAAGCCACACACTCAATCCAGCAAAGGAACTCCAATTCAACATCCTCTGGCTTAATGAGCAGGATATGCAAGATTTCGGCGTTACATCCAACAATTTCTTTTCCGCAAGAATCGTCATAAACGACGACCAAACCCTCACCCTTGCTGGCGATCTTCGTGTAATCGACCATACCGCAAGTTTCCTCAACGACATGGGTCTTCCCGAAGACAGAATCCACGACGCAGCCTTCGAAGCAGGCGACGAATACACCCTCATCAAAGCCGGCGAAGACGGCACAGGCTCACTCGAAGGTTCATTCACAAACACCTTTCTCCCAACGCCAGCCGCAGGCCTCATGTACGAGATCGTCCTCAATACCGCCGACGACGACAACATCCCCGACTTCATGAAACTGATTGTCAAAGCCGCCGGCATCTCACCCACCATCACACCAACATCCACCGGCATGACCCAAACCATGTCCGCAATCGACCAAGCCGCTAAAAACAACACAGCCTTCAACACCGTCGTCACCGACATCCTCAACCTCACAACCCCACTCAAACAGCAAGCCGCCGTCCAGTCCCTCCAACAAAACAATCTCCTCTCACAATCCGCAACCGCAGCCAACCTCGCGTCCTCCAATGCCTCCGCCATGCACAGCCGCTTCAACGCCGTCCAGCAAGGACAAACCTTCGCCTTCAATCCAACCTCAAACCAACCACACCAACCTAACCAACCGTTAGCCGCATCACAGCAAGAGCCAACCGATTACATGCTCATGCTCTCCGCTGACAGCGAGTCGCTCTCTGGCTCACCCATTTTCGATTGGTTCAACCGCAACTCAGGCGGCCTCTTCCTCACCTCCTCATACTCACACACCGATCACAATTCTACTGCAAATCAAGTCGGTTTCGAGTCTTATCAATCCGATTTCCTCATCGGCGCCGACTTCATGGCCACCGAAAACCTCCGGCTCGGCGCGGCCATCGGTTACGCCTACGTCACCACCGACAACCTTAACTCACTCGGCTCATCCGAAACCAACGCGCTCAACACACAGATCTACGCAAACTACTACGCATCACCTAACCTGCGCTTCGACGCTACCCTCGGCTACACCTACGCCGATTACCAACTCGAACGCAATCTCTTCAACGGCGAAACCGCCCTCGGCAACACACACAACCACCAGTTCACCGCCGAAGCAGGCATCAACTATCTCATCCCCGAAACCCCAATCAAAAACCTCATCCTCACACCCTTCGCCTACCTCCGCTACGCAAACTCAAACATCGCAGGCTACACCGAAACCGAAGTCGGCGCACTCGGCCTCAACGTCAAATCACAGTCCACCGATTCTCTCACCACCTCCATCGGCGCTCTCGATTCCTTCAAATACGAACTATCTAACTCTGTATTAGAGCCGTTCATCTCAGCATCATATGAACACCAGTTCATCGACCAGCAGCGATCCACAAACGTCTCCTTTATCGGCGACCCATCCAACCCATTCAAAGCCTTTGTCGACTCCACTGACGAGAACTACGTCAATCTCTCTCTCGGTTCGCTCTGGGCGCTCTCCGATAAACTCATCTTCCACACCACTTTTGACACCACACTCTTCCACGATGAAATGGAAGCCCAGCGCCTCTCCGCCGGCCTCAGGTTTAATTTCTGATCCCAAAAATCGGGGCAACAACATTCTCTTTTGTGCGCCCCTGCCCTGCAGAGAATTGAACAAACCGTGCGCACAGGAAAATGCTCCGTGCGCACAAAAATTACAGCATACGAATCACGCATCATTTAACCGTCGAAACATCAACTTGTTACCGATCTGCCTACCACTTCAAAGTACGTATTTCGTTTTGAATCGTTTGGGTTCGACTTTGCAAAAAAACATCAAGTTCCCATCATAGACGAACTGATTTTACTAAAAAACAAGCAGTTTTTGACCGCAATCACACAAATGCGACTCAGGCAACTTGCTTTTTTGTGCGCACAAAAAAGCCCGCAAAAGCCGGGCTTCGAGTATTGTTATTTCCAGAATTTATGCGCGTTCTTTGCGGCGAATCAGTGCAAGTGATCCGAGTGCAAACAAAGAAAGCGATGCAGGCTCTGGGATGCCAGGAAGCGTCCCTTGAGTAAAGTCGATGGAGTCATTAGGGACAGTCACAGTAATACGATCATTGTGGCCGAGCGAGGCATACACTTTTAGCTCGACCTGCCAGCGCGTACCCGCTTCCCATTCAACTCTATCTTCGAATTGCAGGATTGGTGTTTGATGATTGAAAGTAAAGGTGTGAGTGTCGTTACCATCGGCGTTCACAAGGTTTGTCGCCAGTGCGCCGGTGTTTGACTCCTGGACTTTGAGCGTAGATGGATCATCAGAATAACCATTGATGCGGCTGTAATTAAAGATTGCGTCAGATACGTAAAAATGCAATGTTGAAGATACGGGTGTCGATGTGGGAACCGTGATGTCGTATTCACCGGCGATATGCATCATATCTCCAGTGGTAAGTGGCGTGCGTGTCCTGCCAGTCCATCGAAGAATGAATGCATCGTAGGAAAGACGGAAGCCATGAAACGAGGTAACGCCGGCAAGCTTCATGACTTGGTTTTGCTCACCAACGGAACCGCTGGAAAGACTTGCAGGTAATGCGGAGCTGATGAGTTCACCACCGTTGTTGATGAGGAACACACCAGCGTAATCGATTGTGAATGTGTCTGCCATGACAGTGGCGTTGGTAGCTAAATTGGCTGTGAGTGTAAGAGCGCAGATGGCTAGTGTGGTTTTGATACGACAGGTAAGTTTGTTTAGAAACATCAATCTCTCCAAATACGGTTGTGGTCATCGCGCAGCGATCGCGTTGATCGTAGTTCTCTCACAGGCGAAACAACTTGGCGGGATTGATGTACCCTCCCCAGAGAGATGCTGCTCAGAAGCGAGATTGTAGGGAAAAACAAGTGATTTACAACGCACTTTGGAGAAAAGCGATGAGAGTACGGAAAACACTTAACTGTAGATTTTGTATATGAGATAACAGGCGATTATGCGTTTGATGAATCGTTGCTAACTTCGGATTCTTCGTGTGGCTGTCGGAGTTGAAGGTACTTGCGGATAATGAGTCGTTGGATGCGGCCCTCTTCGCCGCCGGGTACGGGGACGCGGACAACAAGCTCGATGTGATCCGCGTCGGGAATGGTGAGGACCACGCGCGGGTTGGCAGTGATGTTGTCCATGAACTTCTTTTCTACAAAGGCATCGATGTTGCGACGTGCGTCATCGATGTGTGGCTTGCAGGCAAGCTCGGCGGCTTCGAGGAGCCAATCCTGATGGAGACGCCAATCTTCATCGATATTGATGGGGACGGTGAAGGAGAGGAAGCCGTATCGGCCGGTGATGGTTTCATTGACGGTGGGGACGGAGAGGAGGAGTGAGTTGGGGACATTAAGGGTGCGGCCGGTGTATTGATGAGCGCGTTCGCCGGGGCCGATTTCGAGGAGCTTGGTGGAGAGGATGCCTTGCGAAACAACTTGGCCGCGGAAGTCGTTGATGCGAATGCGATCACCGATGGTGAACATACCGGTGGATGCTTTGAGCATACCGCCGGTGAAGCAGAGGATGAGTTCTTTGGTGGCGAGGATGATGGCGACGGCGAAAGCAACGAGTGAGATGGCGAGGGTTTGTATTTCAGTGGCCCAGATGATGATGAGGCCGAGGATTGCGGTGAAGATGAAGGCCTGATGGATCCAGCCAAGCCAGCGGCGGCGATAGTCACCGGATTTGATTGGCGAAGCTTTAATCCAACGGAGGGTTAAGGCGCGCAAGATCAACAGCGCGATCACGAAAACGATTGAGGCAACGAGGTTATTGAACCAGGCATGGGCCCAGAGATCTTTGAGCATGGGTACACCTACGCATCAAGTATAGAACGGGTTACTAATAGATGTATATCGTATCTACTTGGCATGCGAGTAGAAACATGATGAGCAATTTTATTTTTCACGGATAGTGGGCGTGGCGAAGGTGATGGATTGGGCAGAGAGATGCGATAGGAAACTGTAGAGAAGAAAGAGCGAAAGAAATGGCAATGTGAAGGGGAATAACAGACAAGGCTAACTAATGGTTAGATTGTTATGCATTAATCGATACTATAACAGGCGGATCTTATGTGCGTTAATCATCGTGTAAATGTTCGGTTTTGGGAGCAATTGATCGGTCATTGCAAAACACCCCATGGCCGGCGGTCATGGGCTTGGCGTGGATTTGATCAAGTCCTTTTTTCGCTGAGGAGCGTGTCGTATGGGAGGATGGAAGGATTTTTATTTTTTTTGGGGGGAGGGGAGGATGATTATGCGGCTTGCTGAAGGGTTGGGAATTGAAGGTCTTGATGGAGCTGATGCGGGATGAGTTTTTGAAGGAGATGGAAGTAGTGTGCGGGTTCAGGGCGAAGCGATGCATGGCCGAGAGCTTGTTCAATGGTGGTGGCCATGGTGCGTAGGCCGTTCAATCGATCAGGGATAAGGGTAGAGAAATCAGCGTTGCGATTAAAGAGATTGAGAAAACGCGGGGGATGATTGGCGCTAAGCTGTTGTGTGATGTTCTCAAGTTGGGTGGGATCGCCAGCGGCGTAGAGGAGATAAGGGGCCAAGAGAAGGGTTGTGTTTTGCGGGGCGAGATATGGGGTTTGCTGATGAAGGTGGGTGCACTGACAGATCATTTGCGTGGCGTGCATGAGGGTTGTGCTGAAGTTTTTGGCGGGGATGACGTGGATGGATCTTGAGCGATGCTGAATGTAGTGGAAGGTGTCGAGGTTAACGGCACGGTGATGGAAGTAGGTGAGGCGATTGAAGATATCGAGGGGCTTGTGGTTGTTGCGGACGTGTTGAGCGTCGAAGATCATTTCCCATGTAGCGGCGAGGTTATCTTGTGGTGTGATTTGTGAGTGTGAGTAGGTTTGGAGGCCAAGGAATTTGGCGTTGGTGCGGGTGATGTTGGCGTAGCGAGATTCGAGGAAGTTGGGATCGAGAATGAAGGCGTCGTAGTCGTGTAGGAGTGCATAGCGGGACTCGACGAGGGATAGGCCAAGGGCCCATGAGAGGAAGGAATAGCATTTGGACCAGTTGAGCTTTTTGAGGGTGAGGTATTGTTCGGGCGAGTAGTAGTGGAAGCGGAGTTTGAATTGTGGGTATTGGGCGGTGAGCTGCTGGGGGAGTGTTGTTTTGAGCAGGTGATGCGGGGTATCGACGACGAGGATGATCTCATGGAGATTTTGTGTGTTTTGTTTGGCAAGGAGTTCGAGGTGGAGGGGGAGGAGATTGAGGAGCGGGGCATTGATGCCAAGGATGAGGGAGTAGCCGGGGGTTGGGTTGGGGAGTGGATTCCAGTCGGCAATCTTGCGGAGCTTGTAGCGGGTGGTGTGAATACGAGAAGCGAGGTGGGCAACCGCGGCGGCTGAGCGAAGGCGAGAAGGGCGCGGGGCGAGCGTGGGGGCTTGGGTCTGGGATGTGGGGGCTGGCTTGAGCATGGCGGTGGCCTTGGCGTGGACAGAGTACTAAAGGTGTAAAACGTGCTTACTGGGGTGTTATCGGGGATAAGGAGAGGGATCTGAATGTGGATTTTGCGGAATTTGCAGATTATGCGGGTTTTGGCGACTGAACGGGGCTGTGAGTGAAAATAAGGGGTGATGAATGGCTGAGATGGGGGGAGGAGATGAGGTGATGGAGGGGGAGGATGGTGGAAAACGGGGGAGACGCTAACATATTCGGATCGTTCAATATTGATTTATCGGAATTGGAATCGAGAAATGCGTGATGAGTGAAGTTGGCAAGCAATCGTTTGTTTTATGTCCGGGACAGGGCGCACAGGCCATTGGGATGGGGAAAGCCTGGTTTGATAAATATCCTGTTGCGGCTCAGACGTTCGCGGCTGCGGACAAGGAGCTTGGTTTTGAGCTATCGAAGCTGTGCTTTGAAGGGCCGATCGAGCAGTTGAGCAAAACAGACGTTGCACAAGCGGCGATCTACACGACGTCGGTGGCGTGCTATCAGGCGCTGATTGAAGAAGGTCAGATTGATCCGGTCGGTTTTACGGCTGGTTTGAGCCTGGGCGAGTTTACGGCGCTTCATTTAGCGGGTGCGTATGACTTCATTGACGGTTTGCGTTTGGTGAGGTTGCGTGGTCAGGCGATGCAGGATGCGGCAGATGCGTCGGAGTCAAGCATGGTGGCGATCACTGGTGATGCGAATGAAGAAATCATCAACGAGCTTTGTGACAAGGCGCGTGAAGATGGGATTTTGGTGCCTGCGAATTTCAACTCGCCGATGCAGGTGGTGGTGAGTGGTAGCGTTGATGCGTGTGAACGTGTTGTGGGTGTTGCGAATGAGATGGGTTTGAAGCCTACGCCGCTGACGGTGGCGGGTGCGTTTCATAGTCCGATCATGGCGCCGGCGGCGGATCGTTTGGGCGAGGCATTGGACAAGACGAACTGGGATATTCCGAAGGTTCCTGTGCTATCAAACGTGACGGGCGAGTTACATGAGGCGGATGTTGATTCGATCAAGAAGCGTCTGGTTGAGCAGCTGACGAGCCCTGTGCGTTGGAGTCAGTCGATGCAATGGGCGGCAGCGAATACGGAGATGCCGATGATTGAGGTGTCGCCGGGCAAGGTGCTGACGGGGTTGATGAAGCGGATTGAGCGGAAGCGCAAGGTCACGAACTTTGCCGAGCCGAAAGCTTAATGCGACATTCTATTCGAAAGATAGTCATTGAGACCCATCACGATTGTGGTGGGTTTTTTATTGGATCGTGGGGGTTGATGACGATGGGTGGAGATATGAGGCAAGTGGTTCGATTTATGGTGATTGTGGTGGTGGTGATGGGGATGTTGGCTGCGCTAAGCGCGTGGGGCGGGTACATGATGGGGAGAGATGCGGCGGGTGGTGTCACTTTTGGTGGTGAGCGAAAAACGGACCCGACAAAGGTTGAAGCGAAAGGGCGAGAAGGGTTTGTGCTGGGCGGCTTGATCGGTGCTCTTGAAGGGTTAGTGATCGGTGTGGCAATCGGCTGGGGGGATCTGTATTTCAGCAGGAAGAAGCGTATTGGTGCGCAATAAAAAACCCGCGTGGGTGGTGTGCCCGATGCGGGTGAATCAAAAAAGAAAGAATGTTATTTCGTATTTTTCAGTACGTCTTGAGACGTTTATTTATTTCGTATCGGGGTGCTGATCGCGGATCATGGCAACGATTTGATCCTTCATTTTCAGGTATTTTTGATATTGCTCGTCAGTGAGGATTTCGCGGTACTGGTTATCTTTACGCAACTCGATCTCGCGGAGCTTGCGGTCTTTCTTGATGCGGAATTCTTTTGAATCGAGGATGCGATCCATTTCAGGGATGTATTTGAGATTGAGTTGATAGACTTGTTGGTATTGCTCTTGATTCAGACCGACCTCGGTGTGAAGACGGTCTGCAATACGCTTGGCTAACTGCTGGTTAGACATTGCGGGGGTATTGTCTTGAGCGTCGACATGCCCAGCAGCACAGCCTAACGATAGGAATAACGAGAAAGCGAGCAGGACGGCGCAAATAGCAGTGAACGGTTTGGTCAAGATGGTCATGTTTCTCACTCCGATTGATGAAGAGTAACGAATGGAATTTGTTACCCGTGCTGCCCGCTTTGTGAGATGCTAGGCCTGGGATAAGCAGAAGTAAGGGGTATAGGTAAAAGACATAGTGTGGGATGAGGCGGAGTTATGTGGACATGGTTGAAAGAGGGGTGATAAAAAGCCCGCACAAGAGAATGTGTGCGGGCTTATAAGGAGGGAGTGGATTTTGGTTTTGTATTCAATGAGAGAGAATTTTTTTATGTTGATCGTTCACTAGCTTTATTGGCAGCACGAAACGATTTAAAGCCGAGGTTTAGGGCCTTAGTTTGTGGCGGTGACAGTATCAGCGGCTGAGGCGTTGTGTTGCTTTTGTGGTCTGATTGCGACGTTGTTCGCTTGAGAGAACATGTCGTCGCTGCGGTTGTGCCAAGCTATGTACTGTTTTGGTGTGAGGACAGACTGGTACTTAACGTTTTTCAGGTTCCAGTTACGGAGTACGGTGCGTTCACGCTGCTCGGGTGAGAGCTTGGTATTCTGCAAGTCGCGATCACACTTTTCGGCACACTTGAGATTGATTTCCTGGATCTGAGCGAGCTGCTCATTATTGAGATTACAGATTTGGTCCATTTCTGTAGTGACCATGGTGGCTCGCTGAATGGGAGCTTGTGGAGAGGCCTCCACGGCTCGCTTCTGGAATGAGAAGTTTGCACAGCCCGCTAGTGGGAGTGTGATGGTTAAAGCTGCGAATGCGGTCAAAATCGAAGAAGATTTAACGGTTTTAGTTGTCATAGCTTTTTGAATCCCTTTCCATTGAATACTAGGCAGGGTAAACGCCTAAGTCATCGCCACAATCAAATAAAAATACATTTTTGTAGAAATGTTGCTTTTGCGGCATTTGAAGGTTATGACGCGGGTTATTTGAATCGCATATAGGGATTGAGTTCTGAGCGATAACGAATGTAATCCATGTATTGATCGACAGTTAGGATAGATCTCAGGGAATCTACCTTTTGCTGCTGCATGCGTCTGAAAGCAGCGTGGCGTTTACTGGCAGAAAGCTCATCGAAAGCTCGATCAGTTTCTTTCGCTGAGGTCAGGAAGATCTTGTGGACTTGCCTGGATTGGACTTCATTTAAACTGAGCATGCGTGTGAGCATTTGCGTGGCAACCTGAGCACGCTCTGGAGGCGACAAGGCAGGATCATTGGGGCCTGGAGGGGCAGGAAGGGCAGAGAGCGGCGATTGAGCAGCTTGCGTGGATTCTTCGGCCATATGAGGAGATGGGGCTGCTGAGACCTCAGAAGGCTGCTCTGAGGCTGATTTGATGTGGGTATTCGATTTGGTAGATTCACAACTGGCAAGAAGCAGGCTAAGGGCGAAAATATACGTCGTATAAAGCGTCTTGGTATCCATGGTATCTCTGCTGTTTAATAGAGTCTTAAACGTTATCTCCGTGTGCTTACATTTGTGGTTGTGTGGTCTATAGGTATTTAATGCAAGGTTTGAAAAAATAGCGACAGCCGGACTTGCCTTATAGGTTAGGTAGTGATGCGGATTTGTGGGTTATGCCCGGTGAAACTGCAGATGTGTGGATTGGGGGGAAATAGGGCTAGCGATAAGGGAAATGATGGCAGTATGCTGTGAGGCTTGTGTAGGGGGAGGTGTCCAAATTTGGGCGGGTTTATTATCGAAACGAAAGGGAGCAGACATGCGCGTAATCCGGTTTTTTATGGTGTTTTTGGCGATGACAGTTGTTATTGGTGTTTTGAGTGCAGTTAGTGGTGGATTGATTGGAAAATCGGTATCGGGTGATTTTTCATTCGAAGCGAACGGGCCCCGTGGTGAGGCTGTGGTGATTGGTGGTGGGAAAGAGGGGGTTTTCTTTGAAGCTTCGGAGAATAGTGATGAGATGAGCTATCCGAAGACGCGGATGCAGGCAGATGACGGCTCGAAAGTGGAAGCGGGCTCGATTGAGATTCAGGCGGGCAATGCACGGGTTGAGGTTAGTGGGGGAGATGTGAAGATGATGAGTCGACATGGGAAGCGGCATGGGAGCGGTGATGTGGCAATGTCGTGGGGATTCAATCCTTTGAAGGCAGGTGTAATGGTTGGGGGTGGATTGGGGATCATGGTTGGCTTGATAATTGGGCTGATTGTGGCAACGATCGATCAGATCGTGGTGGGTACGAGAAAGAGCCAAAGCTCGGGGAAACGTGCAAGCACGGGCTGATTGTGTATGATCTGTCGCAATATGATACGTTGACAGCCACGGGGGCTTGCCGACGAGGAGGGGGCTAAAATCGGCTTGCTGACGTATGGACAGGACAGAAATGACGCGCGAGAGCGCGGCCGCGCTTTGGCGTTGGTAGCAGGGAATATGCAGAGATGGCAAAACTTGAAGGAAAGCGTGTGGCGGTTGTGACGGGGGCAAGCCGAGGGATTGGCAAGGCGATTGCATTCGCGTTGGCGAAACAGGATCGTCATGTGGTGTTGGTGGCGCGGAATGAGGGTTTGCTAAACGAAGTTAAGGGTGAGATTGAGAGCATGGGCGGTGAAGCAAGTGTGAAGACTTGTGATATGAGCGATGGTACTGCAGTAACGGCTTTAATTGAAGCGGTTGCTGATGAGCATAAACGGTTGGATATTTTGGTAAATAACGCTGGGATTACGCGGGATAATTTGCTGCTTCGGATGACGGATGAAGAGTTTGACGAGGTGATCAATACGAACTTGCGTAGTGTGTTTGTGGCATGTCGCGCGGCACTTCGGCCGATGATGCGTGGAAAATTCGGAAGAATTATCAACATTGCATCGGTTGCAGGGTTGACTGGTAATCCAGGTCAGGCGAATTATGCAGCAGCGAAGAGTGGGTTGGGTGGTTTGACGAAAACGATTGCGAAAGAGCTTGCGAGCAAGAAGATCACAGCGAACGTGGTTGCTCCGGGTTTTATCGCGACAGACATGACAGATGTGCTTCCTGAGTCGATTAAGGCGATGGTTAAGCAGGTTACCCCGGTTGGTCGGATGGGTGAGCCGAATGAAATTGCGGCGGCTGTGGCGTTTCTGGCGAGCGATGATGCGAGCTATGTGACGGGTCAGACGTTGGCTGTTGACGGCGGGATGACGATGATGTAATTGTAAAGTGGTGGGGTTTCGGGGGGTGGTGAGGTGAGGGCATTGTTAGGTGTAAGTGAGGGAATGGCTTGAGAGAGTGGCCGGAACTCGCTATATTCCCCGGTTAGTCATTATTGGACCGAAATTTTCAGATCCAGAAAAATAAATTACTCGCTCCTGCGGTGCAGGAACAAGGAGCCGATCATGGACGAAAAAGAAATTGAAGAAAAAGTAGTCGCAATCGTTGCAGAACAGATGGGCGTGGATAAAGGCGAAATCAATCGTGACACGAATTTCGTGAACGATTTGAACGCAGACAGCTTGGACACTGTTGAGCTGGTGATGGAGTTTGAAGACGAGTTTGAGACTTCCATTCCAGACGAAGACGCAGAAAAGATCCAGACTGTTGGTCAGGCAATCGAATTCATCAAGCAACACATGGACTAATTTCCCGTGTGAAGTTTGAGAGTGGGGGAGAAGAGCAGCGGGCGTCATGGCCCGTCGCGAAAATTGGGAAATTGTGCAGCGCTGGTTGAGCGGGACCTGAGCAGAACTGCGAAAGCAGGGAGGTGACAGGGGCTGCTCAGCCAGTGCTGTGTTTCAAAATGGGGTCAAGGTGCTGGATGGGGCTTTGGGGAGTGGTGAGTGGCATATTGGGACGGGATTAACAGGTTGATGAGACTTGGGGAAAGGGTGAATGAGGGGGTAAAAGTTGGCGATATGGCGGGGTATGCTTAGAATGATTGGTTCACAGGCATGCAGCCGTATGAATTTCGTATGAGTTCTAGCAGCCTGAAGTAGACGTCGAAGACGTTTGAATGTTGAACACATTTAAGTGGCGCAAGCGGAAGAACGCTTGCGGAGAAAATGTGACCTGCTGAAGTTTGAGCGGACCGAAGCGGGATTAAGAATGTTTCACACGCATCCGAGATGCAAAGCATGAGCAAACGTGTAGTCATAACAGGGCTCGGCTGGGTCACAAGCCTAGGTACGAGCGTCGATGGGGTCTGGAAAGACCTGCTTGCTGGCAAGAGCGGTATCAAAAAGATTGAGAAATTCGATACAACGAAATACTCAACGAAGATTGCTGGCGAGATCACAAAATATGATGGGGGTGATCACCTTGACCGTCGTGCTGCAAAGCGTCTTGACCGTTTTGCACAGTACGCAATGAATGCGTCGATCGATGCGGTCAATGATTCAGGGATCGATTTCGATCAAGAAGACCCATATCGCTGCGGCGTTATTATTGGGTCTGGTATTGGTGGCATGAAGGAATTTGAAGACGGTCATCGTAAGCTGATGGAAAAGGGACCAGATCGCCTGAGCCCATTCATGGTGCCGAAGCTGATGTGTAACGCAGCAGCAGGTAACGTGTCGATCCATTACGGATTACGTGGGCCTAACTGTGCATTAGTCTCGGCTTGTGCATCAGCTGCACACGCGATCGGTGAAGGCTACGAGATGATCCGTCGTGGTTCATGCGACGTCATTCTTGGTGGCGGTTCAGAAGCTGCGGTCACGCCGCTTGGCTTGGGCTGCTTTATTGCATTGAAAGCTTTGTCAAAGCGTAACGATGACCCTACCCACGCGTCACGTCCATTCGACAAAGACCGTGATGGGTTTGTGCTTTCCGAAGGTGCTGGCATCGTCTTACTCGAAGAGTATGAACATGCGAAGGCACGTGGCGCTGAAATCCATGCTGAGTTATTGGGCTATGGCCAATCGGCAGACGGCATACATATCACGGCTCCGGATGAAGAAGGCCGCGGTGCTGCATTTGCGATGGAATACGCATTGAAAGATGCTGGGATCACGACCAATGACATTGATTACATCAATGCTCACGGTACAAGCACCGGCTTAGGCGATGTTGCTGAAACACGGGCGATCAAGCGAACGTTCGGTGAAGACGCATACAAGCTGTCTGTCAGTTCAACCAAGAGCATGACGGGGCACCTACTAGGTGCGTCGGGCGGCATTGAGGCCATTGCAACAGCTTTGGCGGTAAAGAACGACGTGATGCCTCCAACAATCAACCTTGAAAATCCTGAAGATGAATGCGATCTTGATTACGTGCCTAACGAAGCACGCGAAAAAGAAATCACTTATGCCCTGAGCAACAGCTTTGGATTTGGTGGGCACAATACCTCATTGGCAATCGGCAAGATTTAAGACCAAAAACAATGAATGGGGGACTTGGCTTGAAAGAGCCGATGAAAAAGAAATAGCAAGACGGCCTGAAGGAGACGACAGGCCGTCTTTTTAAAGGGGGCGGCTTTACGAGCCTGCTGTGAGGGCGTAAAACGTAAAAGACTGGCTGGCTGAGTGGTTAGATGCAATAATGGCAGCTGGGAAGACGTTGAATAAGAGTTGGGGATATCAAATAGGACGCAAATCATGGAATGGAATACAGTAGTAACGATGGGATTTTTCGGCCAAATTGGTTGGCAAGAAATCTTGATATTGGCATTGATCGGGGTACTACTGTTTGGTCGCCGCCTGCCTGAGATTGGCAAAAAGATGGGCCAGGGAATTGTCGAGTTCAAGAAGGGACTTGCGGGCATTGAGGACGACATTGATCCGGCAAGCCAAAGCCAGCCACGGATCGACAATCAGCAAAGCGGTCAGCAGATGGACATGACGGGCAATGAGAAGGAAAAGTCACCCACGGATAATCCACAGAATGGTCAAAGCGCCTGAGTGAGCTTGACCCGTGAGTGAGAGGGAGTATTTTGTTCAAATGAAAGGGCGTTTAGCTCAGCTGGCTAGAGCGCATCGTTCACATCGATGAGGTCACTGGTTCGAGTCCAGTATCGCCCACTAAAAAAACTCCCGACTCTGTGCGGGAGTTTTTTATTTTCATCTACCAATCGTATGACCCCATCGCGTTAGGTATATAAAGCACACGCCTCACAGAAAATCATGTGAGACGTGTGACAGCAAGTTCTATTCACGTAATACGCTTTATCTATTCAGAGCAACTCTGGCCATCACAATCATCATCGCCGTCGCATGACTCTTTCTCTGCGCGCTCCTTGCATGTAGAACGGTTAGGGCACGTTGCGCAGTCATCTTCTTTTTCCGGTTTTTCGGATTTTGTAGCAAGTGCTTGAACAAATTCGACGTCGGTTAATAGTGGTTGGAATTCAAGCGTGTTATTCACGACTCGTTTTAATCCAGCATGTGATTTTGGGTGTGCTGCCTTTAAGATTGTCGCCATGCTCTCAGATGCGTCTGCATGATGCCCTAATAGCGCTTGTAGCCTCGCTATACGAAACAACAAGCCCATACTCACAGATTCATTCTCTGCTAGATCTACCAATGTGGCCTCTGCATGATCTGTCTTGTTCAAGTGTGCCGCAGCCAACCCCTGCAAAACAAGCGTTATTCTCGATGCCTCTTCAGGTGATATCGATGCTAGAAGATTCTCAGCTTCCTGATATTCACCGACTTTGATGAGTGCTTCAGACAAAATATTCGTTGTCGTTATCGAAGGATCACGTTCCCGCATCTGTTGGCAGAGGGCAATCAATCGAGATGCATCGTTGTTATTGGTATAGAAAATGCGCAGTGATTTTGCGTAACGGAACCATTTTTCGTTACTTTCCTCATCTTGGATCAGCGTTTGCATGCGCGTAATATTGTGCAGTTTTGAGTACTGCTTTTTGTATGACATATTCTCAGGTTCAGCTTTGTATGCTGCCTTGAACGCTTCTGCTGCTTGTACGTATTCTGTTGCCGCTACGTGTTGCATCCCTCGCTCATAAAACGTTTTGCCGGCCGAATCATTTGCTGCCAAATGAGTGGACATCGTTGCCAATACCGTCGCAACCAAAATTGTTAGTAATAGATTTTTCTTCATATCTCTTTGATCCTAGAAATAAGTTTGTGTGATACCGAAATTGCAGATGCAACTACAATCTCACTTAATTATTAATTCATATCCACGAGATGAAGCTCACGCATCGTATATCTGCTTCACCGTATCAATGACACCAATTACTTTTTTACAAACCCCGACAAGCCTATTAAAGCACGACAAACGTGTAAAAATTAAGCAAATTCAATTCATAATTTTTATTAAATTATTTTTGAATCAACTTACGCATTTAATGGTATTACATAGTTATTAGTATTTTCATTTATATAAAAACTATCCTATAAGATTGGCCAAATATTCTCTTATCAAAAGAGAACATATTAGGATTCATATATTTAGTGATTTGGTCGTTAACAATTGATTAAAGGCAGTTGGGTTACCCAACAATTTAATACAAAAAAATAACTAAATTTATATACAAATCGTATTCTATTTAATAACAATACTTTATCTAAAAATATTAATAAAAATATTGCCGCCTATATGATATTGAAACTGATTATCACTTGCAAGTATATTTAGTTAATTGTATATAAATATGCGTAACACTACTATTTTCACATAGAAAGGGATTCTAATTATATGATTAATTACTTTATTAAATTTAAGTACACTTTTTTCGCATCATTACTATTAAACATGAATACATATATCAATGCTGAAACTAGTGAATTTATTGTATATTCAACTACGGTCGGCCAACCGATTGTTGGAGATTGGACTTGGGGTGGTGAACCAATATTTTTTGAAGGCTGGAGTAAAGACACAGGGAATTATCCAATTATTGATCTGAGAGACGACTTCAATACACTAGATGTAGGAGTTACAAGATTTGATCCCAGTCTGGGTGACCTTAAAGATGTGAAAATAACATATTCTCTTACTGTTACTAACCCTGTTGTAGACAGTTATATCGGAATTAGTGAAGAATTCTCGGAATGGATTGATGAAACCGAAATACAAGAATTATCTGGCCCGCTCTTTACGCACTTAGTTTTCAGGTTAAAGTCACCAGAAATTGGGTTTTCCTCAAATCTAGGTAATTATCGTAAAAAACAATCAATGATAAATCTACCTCCCATTGAAGGGGATTTAGAAGATGGTGATTTTTTTGTCACTTACAAGTATGAGAGTGGTACCAATCTAGGATCCACGTTGTCAGGCAGCAAGACTTTTGGAAACATCGCTGATTTTATCGGTTATGGTCAAATAAACTTTCAATTGCCTACCTATATTGAATCTGCAATGAGCTATATTGTTGATTCTGATCCTAGCAACTCCATGATACATACCACATATTTACGTACTCAAATTGTCGGGATAATTTCAATTGAATACGAATACATTCCCACACAATAAATTTATTCTTATTAGATAAAATAAAACAGGGTCTACACGACCCTGTTTTATTTTATCTTTTGACCTACATGGCCGGTAACGTATAGCACGTTGGAGCCATATTTCTTTGCTTCATTACCAGATGGATGTGGCCAAACCTGCTCTTTGTACGGCACTGTATATCCACGGAATGGACCTCTAAAACCAGTCAGTCCGGGTTTGAGTGTAAAATTATCCATTACGATCATTTGCCTTTCTAAACCCTTCTTTAATTCTTCACGCTGAACGTTGTAGAATCTTTTCTTACCAAACAGATCTCTTATCTCACCATTAGATCGCACAGAGAAATGAGCATAAAACATGTATGTATTGCCATATGACACAAATGGATCTACTTGAGAAGGACAAATCCACGTTGAATCATGACCATCCATATAGCCCTGCTGATCAAAGATTGCAGGCAAACCGAAAGTCTCAGGCAATGCCCTTGGATCATTTGATGTTTTATTACCAGGTGCCTGACGATAGCTAAAAGCACCCAATATATAAGAGCCAGGCCAGAATCCATCAAAATCCACAACATAGGAATGCCCGACAGTATAGATCTGCTTAAGATTACTCATACAGACTACCTGCTGAGCTTTGATTCTGGATTTTCTCAGAGCAGGCATTAACAGGCCAATAAGCACAGCTAAAATCGAAATTACAATTAGCAATTCGATAAGTGTAAAGCCATGACCACTACGATTAAGGGTGGTCATGGCGTACTTAGTATTATCTTTGTTAGTTTTCATGCTTATTCTTACTGTGCGAATATGGTAAGAAGAGACGCACATGTACGATGAATGTGGTGGAGTAGAATCTCTATGCTTGCTTGCGACGTAGTAGTAACAATGAACTTGCCATGAGCATCATGACCGCTGAAGGTTCAGGTATGAGATAAGTGACCTCGCCGACAAGATTGCCGTTGTAGCTGAAAACTAAATCTCGCAAATCCAAATCAATATTGTAGATCTGCCCTAATGAAAGACGGCCATCCAGAGCTACTGGTGCGAAACCCAAACCACCAACAAACTTATCACCTGACGTCTCAAACATGCCGGCTACAGGAATGAAATTGCTCTCAACAACACTGTCTGCGTCACCAACGATTTGAAAGCTGGTGAATGATGCATTACCAACTAGGTTCACTGTACCATCGGCAGTAATTTCAATTGAGAGATCCTCCGATTCTGCCGCAGCAAACACTGGGGTATTCGCTTGAGTCGTAACAACATCTGATGTAACTGCCACTTCTGTCTCGTAAGAATCCGCAGGATTGAATGAAGCACGTAACGCTTCAAAATCAGCTATGTCGACAGCACCATTCGTGTTGTAGTTGTAATTACCATCAAACCATGACTTATCTGTTGCTGTTGGATCGAAATTGCTCCGCAATGTTTCGAAATCAGAAATATCAACTTTGAAATCCCAGTTTGTGTCGCCTGCACGCAGGTTGATAAATTGACGCAATACATCCATGTCTTTGTTTGTTACCGCGTGGCTAGCAAGCACACCTGTCTTTCGATCAAAATCTGCCGTGCCGTTTAAATCTGCTGAAATATAATGTAGATATTCATCACTGCCGACAATCAGGCTCGCAGCATCTACCTGTTCATACTGAGTTTTAAAGAAATTTGTATCCGCTACGTTGATTTGTCCGTCTTGATTTAAATCGCCACTTTTACCAATCGTGACGCCGGTAACAAACGTGTTATTTGTACGAGTCATGAGCTGTAAATCACCACCATCAATCTCTCGCAATTGAAGCCGGGTTGCATTACCACTATTACTGTAATACTTACCACCATTTGTTTTGTTGAATATAGACAACTGAGCTTTATTAGCGATACTAATCAGGCGGCCAGCTTGATCCAACTTAAAGATATTGCCACCTTTGCCTTCGACAAAATATAGATTACCTTCAGTATCAGCCGTTGAAGCCCAAAGCCTTGTATCATCACGTTCCGTGAACGCAAGCAAATCTTCCCCTGAAACCAATGTTTTGACATCACTAGCACCAGACTCACCATCAACAAAATAGCTGATGCCATTTGCATTGCCGTTATCTGCTGCACCGCTGATGATCACTTGGTCACCAGCCCCTTCGCCAGCACCGAAATCACGAACACTGGTATGCACGACACTCGGCTCAGCGTAGTACGTACTACTGGAATCGGCCCCCACCGTTACCACATGATTCAACTCATTCGTTTCAACATTTAAACGATATATTCCGCCACCTTTTTCACGATTACCGTGATTAGAAATATAGATTGATTTACCACTACTCGACCAAGCGAACTGTCTTGCAATGTATGGCCTTTTTTCATAATCGGAATCAATCGATGCGTTCGTAAAATCGTTATTTGTCGCAATAACACCGAATGCATCATTCCAATCAGTAACACCTGTCGCACCATACACAGAGCCATCAGGCGCACCAGTTTGAGCATTCGCACGGTCAGGCGTTTTAGTCGTCGCACTACCGATCTTACGAAGATCATATGCCATGACTGCTTTACCCCATTCAGGGCGCAGTGTAAGGCCGTCTTCTTTCACATCTGAGTAATTGATTAACACACCCAACTCACCCGCTTGATATATAACACCGTTGCGAGTCACCTCTTTAGGATTCAACAGCATGCTGAATAAGTAGGTGTTACCGCTGTTATTAGCACTCGTCAGGCCACCCGAAACATCGGAAGCGCGGTTGAACAACTCAATATCTGTTGGCGTCACATATGTTTCGGAATCATCTGCTGCAGAATCATACTGTCGCACTCCGGCAGCGGTACCAAATGTCGCCAACCAAAAGTTTCCCGTATTAGCATCGTAAGCATAACCACCCAATCGCCCACCATCAGCTTCTGAATGAGCTTGCCCAACCAATAAATCCATATGGCTGGGAGCAGCCGCAAATGAAGTACCGCATAGCATGCCCGCAGCCAACATCCCTAAAAGTATCTTATTAACTGGATAGCATTTATATTTATTTTGCATCACATCCTCTCCTTGTTTAATGACTGAAATATCATTGCTCAATTAATGCCCATTCTCGCAAATGAGACTGATTCTCATTGACAATAACGGCAATATACACTAACTTTATGATTTTGCAACTCAGTTTCAGTTACTCAAGGCAGATCGTTATGCCCACAACCATTCGTCAAGCAACCAAGAAAACGCAAAAACCCAGAAAACGCATCGGTCGCCAAAAATGGATGTGGCTGCACACCGCGATTTCATCTTTCTTCCTCCCCGCTGCAATGATCTTTCTCATCACAGGCTCATTGCTCCCATTCCACATCCGTGGCTCATCTCATAGCCAAACACACGACATACTCTTTGATACACCGATCGGCGAAACCAATTCTGATAAGCTTGCTGCACTCGAAAACCAACTCAGTAAACAATCTCTGAGCCACATATGGGGGACCGTCAAATTTAATAAGAGCAGCGTCATATGGATCGACACAAGCAAAACAGTACGACTGAAGATTCTTGATGCTGGCCTAGCCGGTGAACTAAAAGTCACCCAGTACTCATTTTTTCAACGCCTTATCCGTTTTCATTTCGCGTTATCGCCACCAGTCAAGCTATTTGCGGTCGCTCTATCGATCGCTGCCGCACTGATTTTCCTGACCGGCGTCGTTCTTGCCCTGCAAGTGCCCTCATTGCGTAAAACCACCATCCGATGGACTTTGATAGGCTTTATTTGCACCCTCATTCTCTTCATTTTTGCCTAGACACAACACATCCGAACTTTATTCAGCCCTGCCACGCCATCTCGGTTAAAATACCGTGTCAACAAACAAAAATAGGCGGCAGGATAAAACAATGGCGACCGGCAAACTATATAAACACTCACTCGCACTATTGACTGATCTCTATCAGCTCACCATGGCTTTCGGCTATTGGAAGCTGGGCCGCGAAAAAGAAGAAGCCATCTTTAACCTCGTTTTCCGGGAACACCCATTCAACGGCGGCTACACCATCACTGCCGGCCTCGAAACGATCATCGGCTTCCTTTCAGATCTCGAATTCGATCAAGACGATGTCGATTATCTCGCAACACTACAAGGCAACGACAACAAACCTCTTTTCGAATCTGGATTCCTCGATTATCTCTCTAACATGCGCTTTGAATGCGATATCGATGCCATGCCCGAAGGAACCGTTGCCTTCCCGCATGAACCCATGCTTCGAATTACCGGCCCAATTCTGCAATGCCAAATACTCGAAACCGCACTCCTGAACATGATCAGCTATCAAACACTCATCGCTTCCAAAGCGGCCCGAGTCTGTGCTGCAGCGAAAGATGAACCTGTCCTCGAATTCGGCCTCCGTCGCGCACAAGGTATTGACGGCGGCATCGCCGCCAGCCGCGCAGCCTATATCGGTGGTTGCATCGGAACCTCCAATGTCCTAGCAGGCAAGTTATACGGCATCCCCGTCAGAGGCACCCACGCTCATTCATGGGTGATGTCCTTCGACGATGAACTCGAATCCTTCGATGCATACGCAAAAGCACTCCCCAATAATTGCGTTTTCCTCGTCGACACCTACGATACCATCCAAGGCATCAAAAATGCCATCATCATTGGGCACAAACTCCGCGATCGCGGCCATACCCTTGCAGGTGTCAGGCTGGATTCTGGCGACCTTGCATACCTCTCCATTGAAGCACGCAAACTTTTGGACGACGCAGGCTTTCCTGATGCTGCGATTGTCGCAAGCAATGATCTTGATGAGTTCATCATTGATAGCCTTAAACGTCAAGATGCAAAGATCAATGTCTGGGGCGTTGGCACCAAACTCGCCACGGCATATGACCAGCCCGCATTGGGCGGCGTTCTAAAGCTTTCCGCCATCCGGTTGCCCGGTCAAGATTGGCAATACAAAGTCAAACTCTCCGAGCAAACGACAAAAATATCAAACCCAGGTATTTTACAGGTACGCCGCTACCACGATCGTTCTGGCTTCATCGCCGACATGATCTACGACGAACAACTCGGCCCCGGTGATCTTCCAATCATTATTGATCCCAATGATCCCACTCGTAGAAAACGGATTACCACAAACCCGCCGTACGAAGACCTACTCGTCCCGGTCTTCCGCAAAGGCGAGCTTGTCTACGACCCCCCTTCCCTCTCTCGTATACGACAGCGCGTTCAAGCTCAAATCGGCTCACTTCACCCAACCATTCGCCGCTATATGAATCCTCATACATATCCTGCAGGACTCGAGCAGCGACTTCATCAACTTCGCACCGAACTTATCCTCAACGCTCGTGGCTATACCGAACCACCATCTAATCAATAATGGGTACTGAATAATCACATGAAAGCCATCATCCTCGTCGATATCCAAAACGATTTCTGCCCCGGCGGCTCACTAGCTGTCCCTGAAGGCGATCTTATTATCCCGATCGCCAACAACCTCATCCCTTGTTTCCAGCACGTCATCGCAACGAAAGATTGGCATCCTGTCGATCACCAATCTTTCGCATCGCAACACCCTAATCAACAAATAGGCGACCTCATCAATCTCCACGGACTCCCCCAAACCCTCTGGCCCGAACACTGTATTCAGGGAACTGCAGGCTCAGATTTCCACCCAAATCTCAACACTTCGGCTATTACCCATATAACTCACAAAGGCACCGACCCAACGATCGACAGCTATTCTGCATTCTTCGACAACGGCAAACGCAAACAGACAGACCTTCACGAGTATCTACAATCCCACAACATTAAAGATCTATATATCCTTGGCCTAGCGACAGATTACTGCGTCAAATCCACGGTACTCGACGCGCTCTCCCTCGGCTACAATACGCATGTCATCGGCGATGGTATCCGCGGCGTCAACCTAAAACCCAATGATTCCCAGCAAGCCATACAAGACATGACCAAATCCGGTGCAATCTGTATAAAGTCTTCACAACTAATTCAATCCTTTAGCCAATAATGAACCACGAACAAGAACACAGCATCCTCTGGTCCGGCGATTACTTTCGAGTCATCAAACGTGGCACATGGGAAATCGCTCAACGTCATCACTGCTCAGGTGTTGTCGGCATTATCCCGATCACCAACGACAACGAAGTTATTCTTGTCGAGCAATACCGCGAACCGCTCCGCAAAAATGTCATCGAATTTTCCGCCGGACTCGTTGGTGATGAATCCGGCTCAGAACACGAATCACTCAAAAAAGCAGCGCAACGCGAACTACTCGAAGAAACTGGCTACAAAGCAGTCGATTGGACATACCTCGGCAACGGCCCCACATCTGCTGGCCTCACAAACGAAACTATCCACTATTTCCTCGCGACTAAACTCAAGCAAATTAACCATGGCGGCGGTATCGACAACGAGAGCATTACCGTCCATCACATCCCATTCCATGAACTCAACTCATGGCTCGCATCTCAAGAATCAAACGGTAAAATACTTGACATCAAAATCTACGCCGGACTCTATTGGCTTAACTGCCATTTCAAATAACCAGGATCAACCATGCCCTCCAGCACCGTCGAAAATTACCTCAAAGAACTCTACGCCATGCAACTCAAATGTGAAGGAGATCTTGTCCCACTCGGAAAGCTCGCTGAAGCTGTGGGTGTCACTGCTGGTACCGCAACCATCATGATCAAGCGTCTAGCAAAGAACGGCCTCGTAAACTACGAATCCCGAACCGGAGCGAACCTAACTCCCGAAGGCGAACGCAAAGCACTCAATGTGCTACGTCGACACAGGCTTGTCGAGCTTTTCCTTGTAGAAGTTGTCAAGCTCGACTGGAGCGAGGTCCACGAGGAAGCCGAAATCCTTGAGCACGCTATCTCAGATCACCTACTCCAAAAAATCGACGACATGCTCGGCAACCCCACCCACGATCCTCACGGCGACCCTATCCCTGCAGCAACAGGCGAAATCGTCAAGCGGCGTCTGATAAGCCTCGCCGATTCACAACTCGGCCCTGCCACGATCGCACGCATCTCCGATCACTCCCCACAATTCCTGCAGTTCATCGATGAACAATCACTGACTCCCGGCTCCAACCTTGAGATCATCAACCGCAACGATATCGCCGAAACCATCACATTATCAGTCAATAAAAAACAATTCCAACTCGGCATCAACGCAGCAGAAAAAATCTTTGTTCTAGACGAATCAACATAATTTCTTTCACCTCCAGCTCCGCTGGCTCTTCACCCAACCCCCCATCAACACCACCACGTATTCAGCCGAATACCTCTATATATAAAGCGATCCGTGCGCCCACGACGATAACTTCGACGGACTCGTTACGAACGCTGATGTGGCAATACGATGGCTGGACCCGACAACAACATTCCACCGGACAACGGCTCCGAGCCTGATCTATCACCTCAGGACGCTGCTTTCTGTACAACCAAGCAATCCGTCTGGCTTCTCGCCATCTCTGCCTGTGGCATCGTCTTCGGAGACATCGGCACCTCCCCACTCTACGTTATGAAAGCCTGCTTCTCACCCGACTACGGATTAGAGCTCACACCTCTAAACGTACTCGGCATCCTTTCGCTCGTCTTCTGGTCTCTCATCATTGTCGTTTCAATTAAATACATCCTCGTCCTTCTCAGTGTCGACGACGACGGTGAAGGCGGTGTCTTTGCACTCCTTTCCCTCCTTCGCACAAAAGCGCATCTCACGAACCCCTTCACACTCAAACTACTCACCATTGCCGCCATACTTGGAGCCGCCCTACTCTACGGCGATGGCGTCATCACACCCGCTATTTCCGTGATCTCCGCAGTCGAAGGTCTTGAAATCACGACCCACGGCCTGCACAACTACATCGTCATCATTGCCGTCACCATCCTCTTTCTTCTCTTCATTTCTCAACGTTTCGGCATCGACCGTATCAGCTTTCTTTTCGGGCCATTGATGATTATCTGGTTTTTATCTATCGGTATATTAGGCCTGCGTCAGATCATTCAAAACCCACAAATCCTTATCGCAGCCAACCCAATCCATGCCTATAACTTCTTTATCTATGCCCCAATCACCGCATTCATTCTCCTCGGCGTGGTCGTCCTATGCATCACCGGCGGCGAAGCCCTCTACGCCGACCTCGGCCAATTCAATCGCGCATCCATCTCACTTGCATGGTATCTTCTCGTTTGGCCTGCACTTATACTCAACTACTTCGGCCAAGGCGCGATCCTGCTCGCAGATCCAACCACCATTAAAAATCCATTCTTCGCTCTCGCACCACCCACACTTCTCTATCCGATGATTAGCATTGCAACAATTGCTGCCATTATCGCTTCACAAGCAATCATCACCGGCGCCTTTTCTATTACCAAGCAAGCCATCCATCTCGACCTCCTCCCGCGACTAAAAACCCTACAAACCTCGCACAGAATCCCTGGCCGCATTTATCTACCGCAAGTCAACAATCTCATGATGATCATCTCCATCATCATCGTCCTTGCCTTTCAATCATCCACCGCACTCACCGGCGCCTACGGCATCGCCGTTACCGCCGTCATGGTTCTCACCACCATTATCTTCACCGTCACCGTCACCGTCATCTGGAAATTGCCCAAAGCTATCCTCTTCCCCGTCATTGCGATCTTCCTCTTCGTCGATCTCTCATTCTTTACCGCCAATCTAATCAAATTCCTCACCGGAGGCTGGCTCCCCATTCTCATCGCCGTCATCATCACCATCATCATGGGCACATGGTGGCAAGGTCGCGAAGTTATAAATAAAATCCGTATCTCGAAAAACGAAAAACTCGACCATTTCTCCAAACGTATCGCCAAAGAGCAACCCCCACGTATTAAAGGCACAGGCGTATTCTTCACCACAGTACCATACCGTATCCCCACATCACTCAATAAAATCTATCAACATATACCGGTATTACATGAAAAGATCGTCATCATTTCCATGATTCCATTGCGTCAACCGCGCGTTGAACGTCGCCACCAAGTTGAGATCAAAATCATGGGGTCTAATTTATGGTTAGTCAATGGTTACTTTGGCTACATGCAACAGCCCGACACCTGGCGCATCCTCACCTTCGCATGCCGGCAACAGATCCCCGTCGACCTCAACACCGTCACTGTTTTCCTCTACGCAGAATTTCTCCTACCCACCGGCCATTCCAATCTTTGGCGATGGCAAAAAACCCTTTTTATCTGGCTATATCGTAACGCACACACACTTCGCGAGTACATCAACATACCCACTGAGCAAGTGATAGAGATCGGCGACCAAACAAAAATATAAAAAAGAGCCAGCACATACCGTGCTAGCTCTTTCGATCTATTCGTTATCTCCGATCATCAATCTCTTGCAATCCACTCATTACCATTTGCCAATGAATCAGCCACCGCCTGATACAACCAGCTCTCCATCTCCAACATGCCAATCGTGATGCAAGTTTCGCCCGTCTTGAAGAATCTCGCCACTTCCTTCATCATATTGCCATAAAACACACGATGATCACCCGGCTCAAACCGCGTCAACTCCTTACCAACCTTGACCGTAAACTCCCAACCATAATGATCCCACATATTCTCTGAATCATTCACCAGAATCATCGCACTTCGACCATCCCGATATTTCAAAGTCACCGTAATATTGTCTTCCGACCCCGTATGGATCACCTTCTCAACATCATCACCCATCAAACGCAATACCGGCGCCAGCGTATGACACGCATACCACGGCCAACTCCCCGGCCCCTTCGCTTGCATCCAACTCACTTCACCATCCAACTCCCCAGCTATCTTTTCCACACCCTCACAAAACCGCAGCGATGACGAACTAATCATTTCCGTCCCATTCGCTTGGCATGTATCAATCAACTCCTTCGCATCCGAATACGAGTTCGACAAATACTTATCAATGTAAACACGCTTGCCACTCGCGCAAGCCGCCTTACCTAAGGCCAAATGGTCATCAATATTGTCCGGCGCCAACACCATCAGTGCATCCGCCTTCTCTATAACCTCCTCAATCGACCCACAACGCTCCACTCCATTTTCAGCACACCAATCCTTTTCTTGATTCGCTTCATCTGATTCATAAGCAAACGCAAACACAATCTCCTCATCTTTCAGCTCATTCTTAAATAGATCAAGAAAGATATTCGTGTGAAAATTGTCCAAATGATGATCAATAAGCCCGACTTTTAGCATCGCAAAGCTCCTGTTACTCTGCAGGCTGTGAATAAGTTAGTTCAACGGCGCAAAATTAACATGAAACAATAGGCTAAGCAATTTCATTTTATGCTTTTTATCACTTTTTTTATGAGCCAACCCCGACATCAAAGATCGAGTTTATTTTCATATAAATCTTTTCACAAAAATGGATTGCATTCAAAATAAACTTAAAACTATCATCATTTCCCCCTTATTATTGTTTCATTATTGTTTCATCAATCAGCCACACAGCCAAACACCACACTCCCCGTGACCACAAAAAAAGCCTTGGCTTTCGCCAAGGCTTCATCCTCTTCCAAGTGCCCCCTCCAGGACTCGAACCTGGGACCTGCGGATTAAGAATCCGATGCTCTAACCAACTGAGCTAAGGAGGCTTACATTCATGCTTCACGCACAAACTATTTTCATAAGTTCAGCATTTTAGATTACATCAATTCTCTGTCAAGATGTGTGGATCTTGTGTAGAAGCCCAACATGACTAATGACACAATCTCATCACACCTCCAATCGGTCACCGTAAACACCGAAAAAATGCGATCCACCACACCAGCACCTCACCACAGGCCGCTTACCTAAATCCCCCATTTTCATCATAAACAGGGCAATAACAACCATTTCACGGTATCATAATGTCACAAAAATCCGTGGCTATCCCTCGCACTCCCACAACACGCCTCAACCCTTCAGCCACTAACCAAAACCCTGTTCGTCACGCCTCCGACGGAGACATACATGCCTTCCATGCAACCAAGCATAAACTCACCCCGACACATGCGTCTCAGCATCACAATCATCCTCTTTTCTCTCCTCTTCGTTTCACCACTCACCCACGCTCAGGAAGAATACGAACTCTCCGGCAACCAATGGCAAAAACTCGCAACATTCCCCCCAAACTCCCCCGAAGGCAAGCTCCAAGCCATACGCAAACTCATCGCAGAACAAAAATTCCGCGAAGCACAAGACAAAGCTAAATCTTGGATCAGCCAATACCCCGACAACCCCAATCTCGTTGAAGCTTACCTCCTCCGTGGCGACTCACTCACCGGACGCGAATACTACTACCAAGCACTCTACGACTACGAGCGAGTCATCAACGACTTCCCAGCTTCCGAACAATTCCACACCGCTCTCGAACGCGAATTCCAAATCGGCAAACTCTTCCTCAACGGCATCAAACGCCGACTCTTCTCACTCCCCATCATCCCCGCCGATACCGAAGGCGAAGAACTCCTCATCCGCATTCAAGAACGCGCCCCCGGCTCATCCCTCGGCGAACAAGCCTCTCTCTACCTCGCTGATTACTTCTACGACATCGGCGACATGAAAGACGCTGCCGAAGGCTACGACCTCTTCCTCGCAAATTACTCCAACTCAACACAACGTGAATGGGCACTCCTCCGCCTCATCCACGCATCACTCGCCCGTTTCAAAGGCCCGGAATACGACCCCGCCGGCCTCATCGAAGCACAAACACGCCTCCTCGTCTTCGAAGAAGAATACCCCGCATCCGCCGAACGCATCGGCGCTAAATCACTCCTCGTCCGTATCAACGAATCACTCGCACTTAAAGACCTCGTTGCCGCCAACTGGTACGCACGCCGCCACAGCAACGTCTCTGCCGCATACATCTACCGGCGCATCATCGACGATTACCCACTAACCACCGCCGCACAACTCGCGCTCACTAAACTCTCTAAGCTCGATGTCCCCGACAAAATCAAACTACAGCACGTTGGCCAAACGCTTCCCGAATACCAGGAAATCGAAGAAGCACCACTCAAGGATGACACCATCAACCGTGAGCTTCAATCCGAACGCACACCACCATCCGACAAAGCCGAACGCGACGAGCAAATCATGCAACGCGAATTCCTCGAACGTGGCCAAGACCCACAAGCCGAAGAGTCCGGCGACTTCAAGCCCACACCCAACCCCGAATTCAATGAAGCCCCGAACCAACCCGACTAATCAACGATTAGGCAACTCACGCACACAATCACTTGAACAACATCACGCCAGGAGATCACGTGAACAACTTCAGCAAACACAAACACCTCGCCACACTCCTTATCCTCACCACGCTCATCCTTCTTACATCTGGCTGCGGCCTCGGCTACGTCGCCCACGACACCTATCCCGTAGAGTACCGCACCGTCGCCGTACCTATCTTCGAAAACCGAACCTTCTGGAACTCATCACTATACACCGGCGTCGAAGCAGACCTCGCCGAAGCACTCGCCAAGGAAATGGAGTCTCGCACCCCCTACAAAGTCGCGTCACCCGCAACTGCCGACACAATCATTCAAGGCACAATTACCAACTTCGCACAACGCGTCATTACCCGTAAACGCGAAGGCAACGTCCCTGAGCAGATGCAAATCACACTCACCATCAATTTCGAGTGGAAAGACCTTCGTACCCAGCAAACAATCATTGACCGCAAAGGCTACCAAGCCATCGGCCGATACACCCCCACACAGCCCGTCTCAGAACTGATCCAAATCGGGCAGCACCAGGCAATCCAACGCATGGCCTCGCAAATCGTCGACAGCATGCGAACCAATTGGTAACCACGCTCCCCCCACTCACGGGAACACTTTCCCCAACCACGCGGTTAATCCCATAATCTAACCACTCAAACACTCAAATCCACACCCTAATACGGCACACCACTGGGCCATCGCATACTTTTATGCCGATACATACCCAATATCACGGGGCAACCACACCCCCATTCAACTGAAAACTAAAACCCCTACAAAACACACAGAGGTTTCATCAATGTCCTACCAACAGGACCCCAATAACGATTCGGAAAACAAAGATCAGAAAGATCAGAACGAATCACAAGATAGCAATGAAAACCGCCCGCAAGGCGAAAACGGACAAGGCGGCCCCGGCGGCCCAAAACCTCCCACAGTTTTCTCACGCTCATCTCTCGCATGGATCGTCCTCGCCGGCCTCGTCGTCGCACTCCTCATCACACTCTCCTCAGGCAGCGGCAACGGCATGCCCATCGCATGGAACGAATTCCAAAACTACGCCAAACAAGGTGCTTTTGAGCCCGGCTCCATCACCGTCGATGACTCAAACATCTCCGCAAAATTTAAACCCGGCGCTACAGGCCTCCCGCAAGGCCTCACCCCCAACTCTCGCGTCACCGTCAAATCCGTCTCCACATTCCAACTCACTTCCTACACTGAAAAACTCGACGATCTTGGCATCGTCTATAAAAATGAACCCTCAAACCACCTCCTAACCTCACTACTCATCTCGTGGGGCCCGCTCATCCTCATCGCTTTCCTCATCTACTTCTTCATCTTCCGCTCCATCCGCGCCGCTGGCGGTGGCCCCGGCGGAATGCTCGGACAATTCGGCCGATCCAAAGCCAAAATGCTCAACAAAGAGCATTCCAAAATCCGGCTCACTGATGTTGCTGGCATCGACGAAGCCAAAGACGAAGTCTCTGAGATTGTCGAATTCCTCAAAAATCCCAAGAAATTCCAACGCCTCGGCGGCCGTGTCCCACGCGGCGTACTCCTCATGGGTAATCCCGGCTGCGGTAAAACGCTTCTCGCAAAAGCGGTCGCCGGCGAAGCCGATGTCCCATTCTTTTCCATCTCTGGCTCTGACTTCGTCGAAATGTTCGTCGGCGTTGGCGCCTCACGAGTACGCGACCTCTTCAAGCAAGCCAAAGAAAACTCACCCTGCATCATCTTCCTCGACGAGATCGACGCCGTCGGCCGTCGCCGTGGCACCGGCTTCAACTCCGGCGGACACGATGAACGCGAGCAAACACTCAACGCCATCCTCGTAGAAATGGACGGCTTCGAATCAAACGATCAAGTCATCGTCATGGCTGCCACAAACCGTTCCGACGTCCTCGACCCGGCCCTCACGCGGCCCGGCCGTTTTGACCGTCAGATCGTCGTCCCCATGCCCGACCTTCCCGGCCGCTTTGAGATCCTCAAAGTACACGCCAAGAAAATCAAGATGGGCCCCAACGTCGATCTCGAAAAACTCGCACGCGGCACACCCATGTTCTCAGGCGCCGACCTCGAAGCCATCATCAACGAAGCCGCAATCAGCGCCACCCTCCTCAACAAAGACTTCGTCGAGCAAGACGACCTCGAAGAAGCACGCGACAAAGTCAAATGGGGTCGTGCACGTAAGTCCGCCAAAATCGAAGAAGATGAACGCCGCGTCGTCGCCTACCACGAAGCCGGCCACGCCGTCATCACACACTTCGACCCCGACGCTGACCCCGTCCATAAAGTCACCATCATCCCACGCGGCCAATCCCTCGGCACCACGCACATGCTCCCCGAAAAAGACAAACACCTTTACTCACGCAAGCAGCTCCTCGCCATGATGCGCGTCTCCTATGGCGGACGCATCGGCGAACTCAAATACACCGGCGACATGTACAACGGCACCGCCGGCGACATCCGCCAAGCATCAAACATCGCCCGCTCAATGGTCACCGAATTCGGTATGTCCGAAAAAGCCGGCTTCTTCCTCTACGCCCCAACCGAAAACGACAACCCCTGGGAGCACGGCGACTCCTTCTCCAACGAAACCAACAAACTCGTTGACGATGAAATCCGCGACCTCATCAACACAACCTACAAACAAGCCGAACAGATCATCGAAGATCACGCACAGCAAGTCGAAGACCTTGCCCAAGCGCTCCTCAAATACGAAACCCTCAACTCCGAAGAAGTCCAACTCCTCATGGACGGTAAAAAGCTTGAAAAAGCAACCGTTGCCGACATCCTCGCCGCAGAAGCTAAAAACAAAAAAGCCGAAGAGGAAAAGGAAAAACAAGACGCCGCAGAAACACAATCTGACACAGACCCGGACACACCTTCAACAGGTGAACCTGCGACCGCCTAATCTAGGATTAGACAACCCATAGCCCATCCAAAGCACTGCTCAGCGCAGTGCTTTTTTCTTTTCCCAAACGAAATTTATCTGCAATAATGGGTCCATATCAACACCGGCCGGGAACATCTCCGCTATGACAAATCCAATCACCACACATTCCGACATACCACAATCCGCCCCCGTCACCGACGATCACATCCATGACAACTTCCCCTGCTATAACTGCACCTACAACCTCCGCACACTCCACACCCACAGTTCCTGCCCCGAATGCGGCCACTCAACGCTCGACTCACTCATCCGCGGCAACAACCACTACAACCACATCCCTTGGCTAAAATCCATCAGCCGCGGCCTCGCATGCTTCATCATCTTCAACCTCATCGCCATCTTTTTCATCATCAACGCCATCTACCCCGTCATCGACACCGTCCTCCTCAACTCATCGTTCAGCAACGCATCTACCCTCTTAGCGCTACTCAATATCCCCCTCGCCCTCGCCGCCTACCTTCTTCTCATCATCGCAGGAATCCTCTACACCACTGCTCGCCAATCCCCCCCCATTCACATCAAAGAAGCTACCTCGCGCATCGTCCTCAAAAATCTCATCATCATCTGGTCTGTCATCATCATCGCCTTCCCCATCGCCGCCCTCATCATCGGTATCTTTCTCAGCATGATCTTAATGAACTCAAGCAGCGATCTCTTCAGCATGATCCTCGCCTCAATTTACCTCCTCAGCATCACCATCATCTGCTTCTACCCCCTATTCATGCTCGCCACGTTCTTTCGCTTCTCGACTCACATCACCAATCACTTCAACCAAATCGCACCTGCCAGATCCTGCTCCTTCTGTGCCAAATCTCTCCTCTACTCATTCTTCATCACCTTCACCGCATGGATCATCAACATTATCACCGCCATTGTCTTTACCTATTATTCTCCCCCCAGCAACATGCACTCATTCCTGACCACTGATGCGACCTACATTTTCTTCAACAACATCACCACCGGCCCCTTCTTCGCCATCTTCACCGTCACCGCCTTCATCACCGCCCTCATCTTTTTTCTCTCCTATCTCTACGCCGTCACCCTCTCTATTCGCCTCTACCGCTCCATCAAAACCCACATCAACACCACTCTCATTAAGTAGCACAACAACTAAAGCAGCTTGCATGAAATCCATAAGTCTTGTCAGTTCATAGGATCGATCAACACCTTCGTTTCATGTGATCGGCCCACTGGTCAACACAACAATAACCGTGCAAGACGTACTAAACCCCAATTAAATCCGGACTAAACCGGAAAAAGATAACCAATTATTCCTTTTTTCTTCCCTTTCACTTCAAGCCGCCTCTCTTTTCACACGAACAAATATAGGGGTGTTGCCCCGGTTATTCGGCAACACAATCCCCTCAACACGCATATCCAGGAGGCATCTATGCGCAATCTATCAATACGTATGAAAGTCGTCGTCTGGTGTGGTCTCACCATGACCATCGCCATGATCTGTGGTTTCAGCTTCGCAGGTATCAAAATCTGGAATGAAACCAAAGCCAAAGCCGAACAGGAAGCCATGAAAATCATTGCTTCCACCTCAACAACCCTCAAAGGCTCAATGGACGAAAAGGCATCAACCGCACAATCCCTCTGCGACGCGCTCTACCGCACCGATGATGAGCCGCTCCTCAACATGCAAAATGTCAAAGGCATCAACCGTAGACAGATCCTCTTCAAGCCCGATCTTCTCGCCGCATGGACATGGCTCAACAAAGACACCGCCGATTTAACTAACTTTGAGATAGACGGCATCAAACACGATATGAGCAAATTCGCCTCAACACTTACAATACGCAACAACGGAAAACTCGAATCATCAAGCCGGGTCAATCGCACCGCCAAACCAACTGACCAGTGGTTCTGGGAACCATGGAACAAAAAACAAATTTTCCTCTCCGAACCCTACATCTGGGATTACGGTAACGGCCAAGTCGTGCTCCAAGCATCCTTCGCAACAATCATCAAACGCGGCGATAAAACCGTTGGCATTGCCGGCGTCGACATCTCCATGAATCAAATGCAGGAAATCGCTGACAAAAACAATGAATTCGATGGCTCAGCAAAACTCGGAATCCTCAGCCCCACCGGAAAAATTATCGCCTTCCAAGGCAAACCTGACCTCATCACCAAAGATCTTGTCGAAATCAGCCCAACCTTCATGAAAGTGAAAGACCGCGTTCTTACCGGTGAATCCATGTACATCTGGACCTCTTCCGGCGATCTCGTTCTCTACTACCCGTTCGAGCTCGGCAGCACCGGCCAGTACCTCGTCAGCGCCATGCGTATCCCCGGCTCGGTCATCATGGCCCCCGCCAAAGCCGCCCTCTACCAAATCATCGCACTCGGCATCGTCTGCCTCACCATCGCAGGCTTCCTCATGTGGTACGCCGCTGGCAAAATCAGCAAGCCCATCCAAAACGTTGTCGATAGCCTCAACGATATCTCTCAAGGCGAAGGCGATCTAACCGTTAGATTGACCATCAACTCCAAAGACGAGCTCGGCAACCTCGCCCAAGCTTTCAACGTCTTTGTCGAAAAAGTTCACGATACTATCTCCGACGTCATGCGTCTCACGCTCGACGTCGCCAGCGCATCGACCCAAATCGCCGCGTCCAGCGAGGAGATCGCCGCCGGCATGGAAGAGCAGTCCGGCCAGGTCCAGGAAATCTCTACCGCTGTCGAGGAAATGAGCGCTTCCATCAATGAAGTCGCACAAAAAAGCCACGACGCCAACTCAAGTGCAGGGGATGCCAAGCAGGTTGCTCTCGACGGCGGCGACATCGTCCAGCAAACCATGTCCGGCATGAATGAGATCGAAACCGTCGTCAGCGATTCCAGCCTATCTATTGGTGAGTTAGGCAAGCAAGGTGAACGCATCGGCGAGATCATCGAAGTCATCAATGACATCGCCGATCAGACCAACCTCCTTGCCCTCAATGCCGCCATCGAGGCCGCCCGTGCCGGTGAGCATGGCCGAGGCTTCGCGGTTGTCGCCGATGAAGTCCGTAAGCTCGCCGACCGCACCACCAAAGCCACCGACGGTGTCAGCGAACTCATCTCCGGTATCCAGGCCGGCACGCATCAGGCTGTCGAAAAAATGAGCAGCGGCACCGAGATCGTCGGCAAGGGTGTCGATTCCGCGCGTCGTGCCGGTGAGTCGCTAAACAATATTGTGGATGGCGCAGAGAACGTCGCTGAGATGGTGCAGTCCATCGCCGCCGCTGCCGAGCAGCAGTCCGCCGCTTCCGAGCAGATCTCACGCAACATTCAGTCGATCGCCGCCGTGACGCACCAGTCCCGTGAAGGCACTCAACAAGCCAGCGTCGCCGCCGCCGGTTTGTCAGAAAAAGCCGAATCACTCAAGCAGCTCGTCGCACAATTCAAAGTCAAAGACGCTGCATAAACGCGCTTCTAAACATCCCCAAAACACTTCTCATCCACATCGCACGGCTTACCCAGTAAGCCGTGCGTTTTTCATCTCAAACAAAACAAAATTCAAACCACGTAAACAAACACTGCCCCACAAACGTATAACACCTATCTTCTGAATAGCAATCGCCTCTTCCAATGTCACTCATAAGATCCGGGTTTTATTATGTCCTCAAATATCACCGCAGCCAACCAGCCCATCACGACTGACCTTCCCTGCGCTCAATGTGAATACAACCTCAAAACTCTCTCCCCCACTCAATCTTGCCCTGAATGCGGCTACCCCGTCAATCAAACACTCGATCACCGTCAACTCACCATCAACTGGATCACCAGCCGCCTTTCAACATTCGACACCCTCATCGTCACACTCGGCGTCATCCTGTTCTGCCTCAGCACACATCAATTGCTACTCATGACCATCTCTCTTCCCGATATTTTCGGCATCCCCGCCTTCGGTGGTATCCTCGAAACCTTTGCCGCACTCTACTACTGTTCATTCTCCCTATTCGGCATCGTACTTTCTCTCACGCTCCTCCCCTTCTTCATCACAAACATTTACTACACACAACTCACCAAACCCCATCCGCCCAACCTAATCCGCATTAAAAGCAGAACCCTTACACGAATCTTTCTTTTCCTCGCGTATTTCACACTATTTTTCGGATACTACTATTTATTTGGTTTCACACATATCCGCGCACGGGCACGTTTCTATTCTGTTTGCCTGTTTCTCTATAACATCTTTCCGTTTGTCGCATTCCTATACGCCGCCGCATTCTTTAGATATACGAGTCATATCACTGCTTCACTGAGCCTGCTTAAACAGACACGCATCGCAAAACTCACATCTCGAGTTTCAATGATCTATCTTCCCATGACGCTCATCGGATCTATCTATCTACTCAGTCACTGGACGTTAGGTAAGCAGCCTTTCCGTATCAACAATGTGATTATATTCCTATACATCTTTCTAAATTTCACATGGAGTAACACTTGCCTATTATTCGCCTTGATCACACTTAAAAAAATACGCACCACCGCTAAACCATATGAAGTATCAAACGACCAAGATCATGTATACTAAATCCTGTTTGTATTTTTTTTATGGTACAGCCATTTCTTTTCATCCTCTTCCAATCTGTGTTTTTTACAATCCAACTCCCACAATTTATTCACATTATTTGTGCGCACAAAAATTGTGCGTTTCAAGCAAGACTGTCCATAACATATTATCTAATCATAAATTAGGTTTTCCATTTTGTGCGCACACCCAAAATCATGTTTTGCTGATAATCGTGCGCTTTAGCTCAACTTTCTCTAAATATAAATAGAAATCACGAGAAAACATCAAGAAATAGACCGTTTTTTACCGCTTTTATAACGCGCGCACAGAATGCACATTGATTTTGTGCGCGCCTCTCAGCTTTCTAGATAGTTCAGATATTAGTTGAGAATGATGCTCTGCTCACCATCGCATCTCTATTTTCGAGAACGATCGCGAAAAAGAAGTGTGACAAAGGATGATGGCAGATTGGGATCAGAAATTTTTAGGGGGTGGGAGGATGGAGGATGATGGGGGGGGATAGGGGGGGGTGAGATTAGCAAACACCCTCGCCCCGGAAAGGCGAGGGTGTTACCGCTCAGTCGCATCATATGATTCTTAGTCTTTTGTTAACCGTTTACCTAACCTTCAATTAGGCTGCTTCGCTCTCCCCGCTGTTTTCGCCTTTGTGTTCATGCTGGTCATCTTCGTTTTGCCCATCAGTAATACCATCCGTAACGTCCATCATGTCCTGCTCCCCTAACTGCCCTGCCCCTTCGTCAGCCCATTTCCGTAAGCCTTTAAAATCAACCGAAAGCCCGTCCGACTCCATTTGCATTTCACTCGCGTCGATCGTTTCCTGCATCTGACGACGCAACCGATTCAGCCGCCAAGCTACGTATGCACCCCATACGTAACTCAATAACACATAGATACCTAACGCCCAAAGCACGTATGACAACATAACCAACCCTCTAATCAGAGATTAGACTTAACGTTTCAGGATCTGAAATAATTTGCAACGAAACACCGGAAATGCCCTTTACCCCAATCCACACACTGGCCCGCACCAATACCATCGGCCTCACCCACACTAATCCATGATTTTACACACCCCCCGTTTTCCCCAGCCATCCCCCACTCAATCTTGCCTTCAATCCCCGCATCCACGCTTGAGGCCATGCAAAGCCAAAATCGCAAACAGTAAGCGCTATATATTTAACGACTTACCAAGCAACGTCTTCCTCATGGATCAATTCACCTACCTGTTTGTCAATTTTGATCTGTTTACCGATGACTTCATCAAATCGCATCGCCGGTACGCCCGTGCCCGGCCGCATCACCGTTAAATCTGCTGATTCAATGACTTGGCCCGCGGTTAAAACATTGGCTGCCGCGACACTTTGCCTAGATACAAGTCGCACATCACGTTCGACCTCACGTACCCCCTTAAATCTTAGCCCCATCATGACTTCCGCCTCACGGATCTGTTTCACATAAAGAGCAAAATCTGACGGCTCCATGCTTGCTGCATGATCCGGCCCTGCCGCATTTTGGTCATAGGTCAGATGCTTTTCGATCACACATGCCCCAGCACAAACCGCCATTGCGCCCGTACTCACAGACTGCGTGTGATCCGAATACCCGATCGGCAATCCGAATCGATCACGCATCACCTCAATGGCTTTTAAACCTGCTTCTGGAAGCGGCGTTGGATAGCTCGATACACAGTGCAATAATGCTCCGCCTACGGAATGACTACGGATCATTTGAGCAGCATAGTCCAGCTCCTGAAGCTCACACGTGCCTGTAGAAATCAGCAACGGTAACCCTAACCCTGCCGCCTTTGACAGCAGCGGCCCATTCACCGCGTCTGGTGAAGCCAATTTCACAGCACTCACCAACCCTGCCCCGATCTGCCCCAAATCATCCACATCTTGCAAACTAAACGGTGTCACGGCACGCATGACCCCCAACCGATCTGCCTCGAGAAGAATCCCTGTAAGCTCTTGTGTCGAAAGTGTTAAGGATGATAAAAGTTCATACGCATCCGCCGCCTTACCCGCCTGATAACCCGCGAGTTGCGCCTGACTGCTCAACAATCGATCCGGATGAAAAAGCTGGAATTTCACCATATCCGCCCCAGCTTCATGAGCAGCATGCAGCAATTCAACCGCCTTTTTGGGGCAACCATCATGATTCACGCCGATCTCAGCAATGATCAGCGTATGCTGGCTAACCTCGGCTGTCGGCTCTATGAAAAGCGGGATATGACGCTGCTTAAGACTGCTCATACGGCCATCGTACCGCAGAGAGGGCCTAAGCGACAAGCTCTCAAATGGGGCTTATGATGGGATTACAGAGCCAACTGGTGGGTTTTGTATCCAGAACGGACACGAATGTCAGCTTGTCCACGGTTGAAAGGTTGAAGATTGCGGAAAACCGCAGGCAAACTTTACCTTTTCCGCAGTTTTGTTATCATTTGCACCTCATCGATGCGGCGTTTAAAGTCACTACGCCGGTTTTCGATCTATAATTGGTCAAAAATTGAGACTCAGATGAGTTTCATTGACCGGGTAGCTCAATTGGTAGAGCATCGGCCTTTTAAGCCGCAGGTTCTGGGTTCGAGTCCCAGCCCGGTCACTAAGTTAAAAGACTCACGATCCTTGGATTGTGAGTCTTTTTTTTGGTTCAATCTGTGAAGGCTGCCTTACCCTGAAACACGGATGAGGTTACTTGTTCATTTATTAGAGTTCCATATAAAAAGCCATCACATACGTGATGGCTTTGTTGGCTGCGATAGATGATCCAACTTATCTAGCCAAATATGGCTAAGTATTGAATCTAACTGCTAATTAGATTCACGAACCAGGATTGTGAGTGTTTTCATACGGTATTGACTACCGTTTTTCGCGAACGTCCAGTCACGAGATTTGCCGGTTGAATTGCCGATACCGATATCCATTTTGCGGGCACCGTCATACCAGTTGTTGATGGCGAATAGGGTTGAGGCGGGGTTCAGGAGATGGATCTGCATGCTGCCGTAATCGCCTGTATTTTTGTTGGCGTCTCCGTGATCGTAGATTTGTTGTGACGCGTTTGGAATGTTGAGTTGATTATTGGGGCCGTAATTATAAGGCCAAAACTCGATATGGCCGGTTGGATATTTGCCGGCTGTGACATTGGGGTGATTGGTAAGGACGCTAAGATTTTTTGCTGTTGTCTGAAAGACGAACGGGGATTGAAGTGTAGGTATACCGATTTTTTGGACATCATCGGTGAACGCGTCAAGAGAGACGTAGATCCATCGCGATTTGGAGCCGTCGTCGAGTTCGAGGTAATAGGCGATACGATCAAAAGATTCGATTTGATCCGATATATTCAGATCATATGAGATTGCGGGGCCAGCGTTATTGAGATTTGTGGTGTAAACGGCTGTGTAATTTCGAATTTCAGGGATGGATCGAATGAGTTTTGATTTAAGCTTTTTGGATTCTTTGCGTTTTTGCTCTGCAGCAATTGCTTGTTTTTTAAGTCGCTTGGCTTCAATTGCAGCCATGACGTCGGGATCGGCCTTACGAACAAGCACGGTTAATTTTTTTAGTTTATAGCGGCCGCCGTTTTTCGCGAAGGTCCAGTCGGCGTTTCCGGAAGACTGAGAACCGATACCAATGTCTAACGTTTTTGAGCCTTCAACCCAGTGGTTGAGTGCAAAAACAGTTTCGGCTGGGTTTGCGATATGAATTTGCATGCTGCCATAATCACCATCCTTGCTATTGGTATCGCTGTGATCGAAGGCTTCGTCGGATGCTGAGGCAACACCGCTTTGCTTGTTAGGCTTGTAGTTGGTCGCCCAGAATTCGATATTCCCGTTTTTATGATTGCCGTTTTTCAGGCTATTGTTATTTGAATAGACATTGAGGTTGTCGAGTTGTTGCTGAAAAACTGCTTTAGAATCGGCGGTCGGGACGGCAATTTTTTGAATGTCGTCGGTAAATGCATCCATGGAAACGAAGACCCATTGATAGCCTTGGTCACCATTTAGCTCAAGCATGTATGCGATACGATCGAAGCCTTGAATATCGTTTGTATTGTTGATGTCATAAACAATTTTCTTTTTGGCTTTATTGAGATCAGCTTCATAAACGACGGTGTATTGATCGCGATCAGGAATATTCTTTTCGACCTTGGAGTAGTCGGGTAGTTCGCCATGCCGGAACGCACCTGTGGGCAAGCCGACTGAATTGATGAGATTGGGCTCGGCGAGCATATCCCATGCATACCGAACAGCAACAGGCTGATTGATGTCTTTAGCGGAGAGAATGATGGTATCTTTTGATTCAATTTTTGCTTTAGCTTTACGCCATGAAGTTTTGGTGCCTGCAATTTCGAAGTGACTTGGCGATTTCCCGTCACGTGTGTCAAGCCCGTCGGCGGCGTTGTTGAAGTTAAGACGGAGTTGGTTACCGCTGACGATCATATCGCGGAGCTGCGGGCCGCGAGCAACGATTTCGGTTTTGCCATAGGTCTCATGAAGGGCAAGATTGGCGAGGCGGTGACCCACATCGAGCTTATTGCGAGGATGAATATCGGAGATATTGCCGATGTCGTTGACGACAACCATGCCGGTGTTGGGGAGTTGCTTTTCGATCTCGGCTTGTGATTCCCAAAATTGTGGGAGTACATCTGGGGCATTGTTTTTGTAGTTGTATGGCGCAATCTGCACGAAATAATAGGGAAGCGTGGGGTTGTCCCAGAGATATCGCCAACCTGCGAGTAGCGCTTTGGTTTTGTGGAGATAACCCCAACGGGCGGGGCCGATTTTGTTGGCATCTTGCGTGTGATTGGATTCACCCTGATACCAGATGACACCTTTGATGGCGTAAGGAACAAAAGGATTAATCATGCCATTGTAAAGCGCGGTTGGGCTGCGATTCGAATCGAGCGGCTTGAGTGACTTTGGGAAAGCTGGTGCGCTGCTAATCGGTTTTTGTTTATCTATCTGATCATTAGACTTTTGAATCCAGTCTTCAACCTTGTTGACATATTTCTTTGCTGCGGTTTCGTATTCACTGGTTGAAGGACTGCTTAATTTGATCTTATTGTAAATATCTTCAACTTCGGGTGTTCTTTGATAGCCTTCGATTGGGATCCATGGCTCGATGAGGGTGCCGCCCCAGGAGATGGAGAGCATACCGACGGGCATATCGAGTTCCTGCTGAAGCTTTTCTGCGAAGTGATAGCCCACCGCAGACCACCGGCCGACGGTGTTGCTTGAAGCGGTTTGCCATTTGGTCTTGGCGGACTTCAATCTGACTGAAGATGTTTTGCGAGGGACAGTGATCATGCGTATAAGCGTGTTCGGATTTTGCTTGACGTTATCAAAGGACAGAGAACGTTCAAGGATCCATTCCATGTTGGACTGGCCGGAACATAGCCACACTTCACCGACAAGTATGTCTTTGACAGTAGTTGATTCTGAGCCGCTACGGATGGACATATTCGCGGGCGTTTTGCTGGGTTTTAGAGGAGGAAGCTTGAGTTGCCATTCACCATCAGCGTTGGCTGTGGTGGTGATGGTGTGTCCTTGGAAGGTGACTTCGACTTGGGCATTATTGTCAGTCCAACCCCAAACAGGAACAGAAACACCGTGCTGAAGAACGGCGTGATCAGTGAATGCGGCGGGCAAATCAAGTGCGGTGGCGTTTGGGATTGTAAGCAGAATCACAGAGAACAGGAGTATGTAACGATACATCCAATGGATTTTCACGTCTTGCATCCTTAGAGAAGAGTATTGCTGATTTGTTTACAGCCACAACGTGGTGAGATTTTGCTGTGGAGATCGATTTATCTTAACGTGACGGCGTTAAGATGCCATACCCCAGAAGCAACAATGCGTGGTCGATCACATTGGTATGTTATTGCTGGTATTGTTCAAGGCCGACATCAATGAATTGACCACCTTTGGTTTGCTGACATGTGACAGCGATGATATTCAGGCCGGGCTTGAGTGAATCGAGGGCTTCACGTTTTAATCTGGCGGTTCGGTAGCTTGTTGTGAAGCCTTTGAATTCAGCGGCGAGTATGCCATTGATATAGACCTCGGCATCCTCATCGTGATAGATCTTGAGCCGAAGTGAGCCCGCGTTTTGTATATCTTCAGTGTTGAGATTGAATTCCTTACGAAGCCAAATTGACTGGGAATTCCATTTGGTGCCGACATTAGTGTTTGGCGTTTCGGGTGTGCCGAAGCCGCCTTCGCTGCTTTGCCATAATGAATCATCGTAGTCGGGATTCATCCATGAGGGTTTTGGAAGACGGGTTGTATATTGCCAAGTTTGTGGTGTGAGGTCGGATGTAGGCAAGAGTTGATTGATGGCAGGAGGGGTCTTGAAAAGAGTGGCGTGTATTTGCGTGAGTGTTTGCGGGTCGATTTTGATGACTTTACGGTCATAGGTTATGAGGCCGTTGGCTTCGATTTCGACATCGGTGAGTTGCGTGTAGACGGCGGCGGCGAGGCCGCGAGCGATCAAGGGTGGTAGTTGTTGAATAAGGTCTTCGTACTGATAGAGAAGGTCATCTTGTGATTTTGTTTCTTTGTAGCCCCAGGTTTTGCCTTGCCAGAGATGACCTTTGATATTTAGCAAGAGGCCGCCGAACTCGCCGAGGACAGATACGCGGTGGTCTAATGCGGGGAACATGCCTGGGTCTGGATAGCTGTGTTTATCGATCATGTCGCCAAGCCCACGATCAAACCAGCCGGATGGCGCGTCGGTGAGACGTGAAGGATCGTAGTTCATTGTCCATTGAATAACGTCGTTGGTTTTATGCTGGCCCCAACCCTCATTAAAGGGAATCCAGACGACGATTGAGGGGTGGTTATAGTACGCATCAATGGCGGCTTTCCACTCCTCCATAAAACGTGTGTGTTCGATGGCATTGAAGTCAACGTCTTTACCATCGGTTGTGTTTTGATGGGCATGATGATTGTTCGCTTCGCCTGTAGCGCCACTGTTGGGGAAGTCTTGCCAAACCATGATGCCAAGCTTGTCTGCCCAGTAATACCAGCGTGCGGATTCGATCTTGACGTGCTTGCGTACCATATTGAAGCCCATCTTTTTCATGACTTCTATGTCATAACGGAGCGCCTCGTCGGTAGGAGCGGTGTAGATACCATCTGGCCAATAACCTTGATCTAAAGGGCCGAACTGGAAGATGGGTTTATTATTGAGATGCAGACGGTTGTAGCCGGTCTTATCTTTTGTAAAAGAGATTTTGCGGAGCGCAAAATAGCTGCTGATAGAGTCGACCGTTTGATTGCCATCAATCAGCATGACTTCAAAATCGTAAAGATTAGGGGATTCAGGAGACCAAAGCTGACAATCATTCGCGGGGATTTCAAAGGGAGTGTTAAGGGCACTCGTGTAAGATTGATTGTTGTACTTTGTGACAAGTATGGCTTTGAGTTTAGAATTTTGTTTGTTGGTTCTGACATTGACACTAATGGATTGATTATCAAGGTCAGGGATAATTTTTATGGATTGGATATACTCTTGGGGTACTTTTTCAAGCCAAACTGTTTGCCAAATTCCTGAGGCACTGGTGTAGAAAATACCGTGGGGTTTATGGATCTGCTTGCCACGTGCTTGTGAATCGGAGTTAGTCGGGTCATAAACGCGGATGGTGATGGTTTGTGCGGAAGTGTTATTGAGTGCGTGTGTGATGTCGAAAGAGAATGGGACGAAGCCGCCGCGATGCTCGCCGATGTATTGATCGTTTACATAGATCTTTGCATGCCAATCAATTGCGCCGAAATGAATGAGAATACGCTGATCATCCATCGGCTTGTGAAGATTGATCTTACGCTGATACCAAATCGCTTCGAGTTCTGTGGGATGACGTTTAACGCCAGAAAGATGCGATTCGATGGGGAAAGGTACAGTGATGCTTCCTCCCCATTCGGTAGGTTTGTTATCTAAATGGTGCTTGACCGCATAATCCCACTGGCCATTTAAATTTGTCCAATCAGAGCGACGCATCTGTGGTCGCGGGTATTCTGGAAGAGGATTATTCTTGTCGACATCTGCCGTCCAAGGGGTATCCAATTGTTCGTTTGCGTGCGTCGTTGTTGGCTGTAATAACGTCATATGTAGTACTGATATTGTTAATAATAGAAAGACATTTATTGATAAGTTCAATCGTTACTCACCTCGTCAGTGCATAACTCATCTTAGGCTGCAATGCTTCTTTAACGACTATTGATATTCTCTATAGTCAAAGAGTCGTCTGCTCGGTTCGAGGAACAAACTTATTCCTGTGATGAATATTCAAAAAACGAATATTGTTTGTTATACAGGCAATTATTCGTTATATCGTTCTGGTATACAACCACGAAGTAAGTTGCGATATACAGCCCACTCTTGAGTTTCTCTTGAGTGAACGGTTCGAATATACCATGGAGAGATGCACTGAACTATGTCTTGAATGCGATTGAGTATTGCAGAAAACCCACTATTATAAGCAGGGTAAACTATGGCGACTAATGTTCGCTTAGAAGACAAAATTATTGATGTGAATTTGCCTACAGTATTAATTATTGATTGGGGATTTTATCTTCGCGTGAGTTTTCGGGTTTTTGAAAATAGGTTTTGCCGGGCGTGATGAATTTAGCAGAAGAGAAATTGAGTTCGCCAAGCTTGTCGGTGATGCCTTTGCTGGGATCCCAATGCCAAAAAGTCATACGCCAGGGTACATCAACACCTTCGATGAGTTGATAGCGATCATAGGAAATGGCGTGCACTTCTTTTTCGGCTTCAGCGAGCGTGGTCCCGTAGGTAACGATGTAGTTCATACCAACGATGAGATTGCGTTTTGTATCAACATATAAGACATACCAGTCGTCGGGGGTGTCACCGACATTAGGGCCGAAAGTCATTCGGAAGGCGGGGTAAGATTCGCCTTCTTTCCATAGCTGTTCGCCGAGGTATTCGATGTTGACACCGGGGTCGCTGAGTTTGTAGCCAACAGTGATGAAGTAGGGCCAAGTAAGGAGATGAAAGCGGGCACGTTTAAAAGCGCTACTCGTTGGGCTAAGCCATGCGCTGTTGCCGTCGTAAACGAGAAGTTCGCCGGAATCGAGATCTATACAGGCAGCACCCAGATTAGTCTGGAAAGCCAGAACACCTTCGAAGGCTTTGGCTCCCATCCAGACGAGTTCAACACGGCCCTCAATGGCTTGATGACTGTACCAACCTTTATAGTTCTCGTTCTCCTCGATGTCTTTAACCAATTGCTTGCCACGCTCCTCGCCATCAGGCATTGCCTCGGGAAGAATTGGGCTGACTGGCGGAGCAACAGGTTCCTTTGGCTGCATTTCTGCGTTGATAGGATCGTCGGGTTCTTTGACAGTCTCTGGATTTTCAGGGATGACTGATGTCGCTGACTTGGAACTTGGTTCATTATTACGGATCGCATTCTCACGTTCAGAGATGTCCATACGATCGTCTTCACCTTTATCAGTACGGATATTATTGTAAGGATCTGAGTCTGCCATATCTTGAGCTTCGATGGCTGCTTCATCTTCGCCCATGGGCTTGGGTACACCTTCCATATCTAACTGTGTATTAGCTTTATCCATCGCATCGGAAGCATTTTTAGACTCGTCGCCTTTCACTTCGGTTTTAGTCTCTGATTGCGATTCTGTTGATTCATCTTGCTCAGCAGGCGAGTCAGCTGTCGTTGGCGCGGATGGTTCATCTGCCGACTTTGATGAAGGGTTACTACTAGTGTCTGCTGCATTCACTTGTGCTTTGATAGATGGAACAGTCATACTTGGTCGGCGAAGTGTTCGACCTTGTAGTTTTTGCTGATCACTGTGCTCGAGATCTTGATCTTGTGGGGCTATGGGCTCGGTATGTTGGATATTATACTTATCATCGGATTCCATTTGAGGGACAGTTGCAGTATCGCCGCGATCGTTTGGATATTGAAGAACGGGCTTGGGTGGTTGAGAGGCAGAATCACCTTGAGCGGTGGCGATATCGCTTTCACTAGGTGGGGAGGATTCTTTTTTACATGCGGAGGATGTAAATGCGATGAGCAGCATCAATGATGCTAGAAAGACTGATTTTATAGGTTTGATTTGCATAATTGCAGCCTTCAGATAATCGTGAGTTATTGATCCATTTTCTTACCGCGATTCATGAGTCCTTCAACACGTTTCGGCATTTTTTTGCCGTTCACTGACATCTCGACCATCTGAACGGGCGAGGCGGCGAGTTTATCTTTGCCAATGGTCACACCGGTACGTCGATCGATGCGGCCAAAAGTGAGGACACCTGTCGGACAACTTTGTACACAAGCACTGCAACGAACGCACTCAGGATCTTCCATAGGAAGGCCTTTATTGGCAAAATTCATAATGTCGATGCCTTGATGACAGACGGAAGTACAAACGTTGCAAGAGATACATTTCTTTTTGTCGGAAAGGATGCGGAATTGAGTAAACCGAGCGTAGATGTGCATGAGCGCGGCAAGCGGGCAGGCAAAACGGCACCACATACGACCGGAATACATGAAGTAGAGGCCATAGCCTAATACACCGGCAAGCAGCAGGTCGACGAACCATTGATAGTTAAAGACCTGAAGGAGAAGACCGATTGGTTTGAGGAAAAAAGGCCACGATTCATAGTGGACTTTACCGGTGAACATGACGTAGAAAAGATCACCAATAAAGGAGCTGGGAAAAATCCAACCAATGATTCGAAGCAAAAGCATGAAAAGGGCAATCCAGAGGATGAATTGCCCAACCATGTTGAGTCGATTCCATTTAGGCCCGTGTGGCATTTTATGACGCTGCATATCGCCGAGAGTTTCAGCGAGAGCGCCGCATGAGCAAATCCAGCCACAGTACGCGCCTTTACCAAAGCGATAGATGAGAAGCGGAATAATCACAAAAGTTTGAAGGAAACCAATGAGCAGCCAAGCGTAAAGTGGTTCATTCGTAAACCAGTTATAAACGAAGAGTGGCCAGGCAAGGATGAATCCGTAAGATCGCCAATACTCGCGGCCGTGACCGTATTCAACTATCGGAAAGATTTGATCGGCGATCCATGCTGAAGCGCCAGAGTCAAAGAAGCCGTGGTAACCAAGGATGGGAAGAACAAGCTCTGGGAGAATAAACAACGGTATGGTTTGTATGAGCATCAGCGAAATGGTTTGCGTCTTAATGTAAGGCGTGCGTCTTCGCCTGATTCTTCTGATACCAAAAGTGACAACGATGATCGAGTACGCAAGTGTGTAGTAGAAAGCAGGCGCGCCAGCTGAAGTAAGAACAACGCCAAAAGTTCCGCGTTGATCTTTCATGCCTTCCATAACAGAACCCATGGTATCACCCATCATGGATTCCATACTACCGAACCAACGATTGAGTATAGAGTCGGGATCGGGGGACAGGATTTCATCAATGAAGTTGAGTCCGGTGACGGATTCAACTTTCTGGCCGACGTTCTGAAGCATACCGATGGCAGGGATCGCTTTTTCACCTTTCCAGTGATAAAGCCAAAAGCAAAAAAGAATGAAAAAAATCATAACGGTAATGAATTTGCCTGACCATTCACCTCGGATGCGCACATTCGAGCGGCGAAAAAAATCAAGTGGTGGCTCACGGCCAATCATGCTAAAAACAGCATCGTTATGAAAGGACTCGTCTTGTCCTTCGCTGTTGGTAATCGTGATCGAATCCTCGGTGACTTCTTTGACCTTAGAGGCCATCATGAGTTGCAATGCACCCTCAAATTTACGGTAATGGTGGCCGCAATCGGGGCAGTTGCCTTCGGTAGGTTGACCAACGAGTGATGCGCCGCAATGTGTGCATGTTTCCTTGACTTGATCTTCTCGCATAAAGGAGCCAGAAGCAGTGGTCACACGCTCACTCGTGGGATGTTCAATGGAAACGTCTAATGATGGATTAGACGCAAGCATATTAAGCTTATCAACATTCTCGGGCTTAGGACGACTAAATTCTGGCTTACGATAACTGACGGAGACATTGGCGCCGTTGGTCGATAGCGCGATGGCTGCTTCAAGTGCGGAGTCACCGCCGCCAACAACAACGACATCTTTGCCTGTAAAATCCTTGGGATCGAAAAGACGGTTATAAACTTTATCGAGGTCTTCACCTTTCGCACCGAGTTTGCGAAAATTACCTGAACGCCCGATGCCGACAATGACGCGATGCGCTTTGAGCATATCGGGGATATCAGCAGCCATGGGCTCTTTGTGCGTCACATTGCTTTTCGCCATTTTTGCTTCGAAGATTCCACCACGAATTTTTTTGACGAATTCGACACGAGCATAGGTAGGCTCAATATTATGCGCGGTGATTTGTTCGTTTAGATCTTCCAGAAGTCCTTCTTTTATCGCAGATTTCTCGTGAAATTGAAGATCACCGGCGGGGGTCATATCCGTGGGATAGGTAAAAATCGGCTTGGCTTTGGGAAAGTTAACGATGGTCGAAAAAGCTTCAGAAGCTTCAAGAAGTTTATAGGTAAGACCAGCTTTTTTAGCTTCAATCGCGGCGGCAAAGCCTGAGACTCCGCCACCGATGATGAGGACATCGATGACGTTATCGTTCTGTGTTCGTTTTTGAAATGAAGGATCAGCGAGTATGTTCTTGACAGATTTTGCGCCGGTGTCGGCAGAGAATTTGAGCAGCGGTACGCCGGTGAGATCACCGACAACATAAAGGCCGTTGACATTGGTTGTGCCATCAGGCGCAACATCTGGGAGTTTTTCGACGGTACCGGCCGGCCACTTGGTGTGCAACCAATGGACATATCTGCCAAACCATCCTCGCTTTTTCCCAGATGCAGTCGTGACCATCATTCACTCCGTATTGAATCTATGTATGAAACATACTGATCGCATAAATCCGAATATCGTTGGCTAGACGTTATACGGACAATACGCAAACGTCTTAAAACCACGTGATATTCCGTACAAATATGAATCAAGTCAGAAGAAGGGCGGAAAGATGATGCCCAGCAGAAAAAAGCCCATAGGCGCTGGACCTATGGGCTTTACCCTTATCGTCTATTATTTTGTGATGACGTTAATTAACTGCGGTCATCTAGTGAGACATAGTCACGCGGTTCTGAGCCGGTAAAGAGCTGACGCGGACGGTAGATGCTGGACTTCTGATCCTGCACTTCCTTCCAGTTGGCAATCCAGCCTGGCATACGACCGATAGCAAACATAACTGTAAACATGTTCACTGGGATGCCCATCGCACGCATGATAATCCCGGAGTAGAAGTCGACGTTTGGATACAGCTTACGGCTGACAAAATAGTCGTCGTTAAGCGCAGCTTCTTCAAGACGTCTTGCGATGTCGAGCAGCGGATCGTTCACGCCGAGCTTAGAGAGCACCTTGTCAGCGCTCTTCTTGAGAATCAAAGCACGTGGGTCGAAGTTCTTATAAACACCGTGACCGAAGCCAAAGAGCTTGCCCTTGTTTTGCTTCACGTTCTCGATGTAGTCGTTAACATTCACACCACTTTGTTGAATCTCACGAAGCTGCTTGAGGACAGCCACATTCGCACCACCATGAAGTGGGCCCCAAAGAGCACATACGCCCGCTGAACAGGAAGCGAAAAGATTCGCACCTGATGAGCCAACCATACGGACGGTGGAAGTTGAACAGTTCTGCTCGTGGTCTGCATGAAGCAGAAGAATTTGGTTGAGTGCCTGCACAACGTCGGGGTCTGGACAGTACTCCATGTGGGGAATCGAGAACATCATGTGCAGGAAGTTTGCACAATATGAGAGGTCGGGGCGCGGATACATGATGCGCTGACCAATGGATGTTTTATAGGCAGCTGCCGCAACGGTGCGTACTTTAGCCATCAGACGAGCAGCAGCTTTTTCGAAGCTGAACTCATCTTCCATTTCCATAATATCTGGGTGATAGCAGGAAACCGCATTGATCATCGCAGAGAGGATCGCCATGGGGTGACCATTAGCGGGGAAGCCATCAAATGCATTACGGAGACCTTCGTGAATATTCTGCTCCATCGTGAGCAACTCACGGAAGCGTGCCATCTGATCTTTCGAAGGCAGTTCGCCATAGATGAGCAGTTGAGCGGTCTCGATGAAGGTTGATTTTTCAGCGAGCTGCTCGATGGGGATGCCACGATAGCGAAGAATACCCTTCTCACCGTCGATGAATGTGATATCAGATGCGACAGAGCCGGTGTTGCGGTAGCCAGGGTCGAGGGTGATATACCCAGTCTCGCCACGCAATTTCGTGATGTCGATTGACTTTTCTTTTTCCGAACCGATTCTGACAGGTGCTTCGAAGACCTGGCCATCAGGGAACGATATCTTTGCCGTATCAGTCATGATCGCGTTATCCATGTTCCTACTTTCTTACCAAACCAAACTTTTAATAGCGTTCTCATATAGTAGTTTAGAAGGCTTTACGTTTTTTCGCTACCGACTAAAATCCACTTGGCCCACCATGCCACATCCCAAAGTACCGCATGCTGAAACTGTTCCGATATGCGGGAAAAAACCATAAAATTCCCATATCTTCAGCTATTTTTCAATTCTAGCATAGCATAATCGAGCGTTTCTATGTAGATAACGCGCATCTTTTCACATAATTCCAACACAGTAGATGTCATCGGCTACAAGATCTTTCCACAAAAAGATTTATTAGATTTTTTATCCGATTAGTACCAATTCAGTCTAATTTATGAATAGGCGCTTTCTCATCTCATCAATGAATATTGCCCTTATAAAGAGACCGAGAAGGCCCATAACACATCTACCACCAAGCATAATCAGCATGCAACTCAAATCAGTGCGGCAAAAGTAGATACGAACCTGCATAAACGATAACAAACGTAATTAGGACTGAGATGATCAATTTAATTCTCGAGTACCGCATAGACTGCCTCGCAACAACTGACATCGCCAGATCGAATGCGTATCCATTAGTGGCACGAATCTTTCAGGCATCTATACGCTATCGCGATCAAGACAGGTCTTCAGGCGTTACAAGAAAAAACCAGCCTAGTGTTTACCCGCATCGGCAGCACCGACGGTAGCCATCCAACGACATCTGCGACAACATCCCTTATCTTTCTTCAATTGCGGTATTTCTACCCACGAGGAAATAAATCAGCGCCCCAATACCGCCAGCAAAGATGATGACCAGAATCCAGATGACTTTATCATTGTTCTTAAATTGCTTCGTGCAGCAATCAACCAGCATCCAGATCCAAAAGATCAAGAATAGTAATCCAATCAATCCACCGAATGCTGCACATCCGAAAACCGGCAAGAAGGAGAGCGCATCATGCCCACCATTAGCCAACATACTCATCATCTCTAGCATTACAGAATCTCCATCTTGATCGAGTTCGTGTATTTTCTACCAACCAATCATAACGCAACAATACCCACAGAAGTGAGATTTCGACACAATTCTTCTGCATGCTTGCAAAAAAAACGCTCCACGATTACTCGCAGAGCGTTCTGAAGATTCTATTTTATAGACCTGATTTAGCTGGCAGACCAGCCATTCTTAAAGTCCTTGATCACGTTCTTGAGTTTATCCTCAAGCCCCTTGATGTCTTTCTTCTCAGCAAGCTCTTCACGGACTGAAGCACCTTGCGTTTTAAAGAACTCAACAAGATCAGTCGAGAACTTTTGCACCTGATCCAACTTAACATCATCAAGGAAGCGGTTCCCCGCAGCAAAGATCTGGATGACCTGATCAATCACATCCATCGGCACGAACTGTGGCTGCTTGAGAAGCTCAACCATCTTCGCACCATTATCTAGCTGATACTGGGTTGCCTTATCAAGATCGGTACCGAGCTGAGCAAATGCCTCAAGCTCACGGTAAGCCGCAAGGTCAAGACGCAGTGAGCCCGCCACCTGTTTCATCGCTTTGATCTGAGCATTACCACCCACACGTGAAACAGAAATGCCCACGTTAATCGCAGGACGCACACCTGCGAAGAACAGATCTGGTTCAAGATAGATTTGGCCGTCGGTGATGGAAATCACGTTGGTTGGGATGTATGCAGAAACGTCGCCTTCTTGCGTTTCAATAACAGGCAGAGCAGTCAGTGAACCGCCGCCGTTCTCATCGGAGAGCTTCGTTGCACGTTCGAGCAAACGAGAGTGCAGGTAGAAAACATCACCGGGGTAAGCCTCACGGCCCGGAGGACGCTTCAACAACAATGACAACTGACGATAAGCCGTTGCCTGTTTGGAAAGGTCATCATAAATGCACAGAACGTGCTTACCCTTCCACATGAAGTACTCACCCATCGCAGTACCCGAGTAAGGCGCGATGTATTGCAGTGGAGCAGCTTCTGATGAAGAAGCGTTCACGACGATGGTGTAATCCATCGCACCAGCCTGACGGAGTTGTTCAACAACGCCCGCCACAGTGGAGTCTTTCTGGCCGACAGCGACGTAGATACAAATCATCTCGTCTTCGGTGCCGACATATTTTTTCTGATTGATGATGGTGTCAATCGCGACTGCAGTTTTGCCAGTCTTACGGTCACCAATGATCAACTCACGCTGGCCTCGGCCAATCGGGATCATCGAATCCACCGCTTTAACACCGGTCTGCATCGGCTGCGTCACAGGCTGACGTTCAGCAATACCCGGAGCGATGATATCGACCTTGCGGGTTTCTTCACCTTGGATCGGGCCTTTACCATCGATCGGTTCACCGAGTGCGTTCACCACGCGGCCCAGCACGCCAGGACCAACGGGCACACTCAGCAATTCACCCGTCGCTTTGACCGTCATGCCTTCACTAACCTTGAGATAGTCACCGAAGATAACCGCACCAACGATATCTTCTTCAAGGTTCATGACCTGACCACGAACGACTTCGCCGTCACCGACCTCGAACTCGAGCATCTCGCCAGCTTTGGCTTCTGACAAGCCATAAACACGAGCGATACCATCGCCGACTTCGACGACCGTGCCGATCTGAGCAACGTCGAGCGCGTGCCCAAAGTTCTCAACTTCTTTTTTGATAACACCAGTAATTTCGTCAGTTTGAATCTTCATTTATGGGCCTCTTTATTGAAGGGGCATCTTCTATTTCAAGCATAGTCGCTTGATTCTTTTAATCTACGATTTCAGGCAATCTGCCTGCTACAGAGTGGCCGCAGCCTCTCTTGCTTTCTCACGCCCAACTTTGACCAGACGTTGCTGCATCAAATTAAGCTGACTGGAAACACTCGCATCAATGAGCTTGTCACCCACACGAATCTTCAAGCCGCCAATCAGGCTCTCATCAACCTGCAACTCAAGCTCGACGGTCTTCCCGCCGAGTGATTCGCCAATTGATTGTGCAACACGGTCAATCTCAGACGAGTCAAGCTCACGAGCGACCCACGCTTCAACCTTCACCACATTGCGCTTTTCACGAAGCAGCTCATCGTAAGCCGTCACCATACCAGCAAGGCTCACCAAACGATCTTTTTCATTCACCACCTGCAGGAACTTGTACATCGTGTCGCTGAATCGGCCACGAAAAACGCGTTCTATAAAGCCCGCCTTTTCACGCTTGCTGATCGCAAGATTCCGCATGATCCGCATCATGTCCGGCTCCTGCTCAATCACAGCAGCCAACTCGTTCAATTCGCCGGCAACTGTATCCAGTTCACCGTGTTCTTCAGCGATCTCAATCAGTGCACGAGCATAAACTTCGCTCACTGCATCTGTCATTTCTTGTTTTTTCAATGCCATCGGCTCAATCCTTCATGACTAACCGCTGAATAGGATCAGTTGCGTTCCTTCAATGCCTGTAGTGACGCATCGATCAACCCACGTTGATCGTCTACACTGATCTCTTTACGAAGGATCTGACCAGCCACCTGCGTACTCATCACCGCAGCCTGCTCGTAGATCTGTGCGAGGGCTTCTTCCTTCGCACCGCGGATCTCTGCCCCAGCCCGCTCACGCATCGCCTGAATCTCACTCTCCGCCTGAGTTTTCAACTCAGCAGACAATTTCGTCGCCGCAGTACGGCCTTCCTCAATGACTTCCTGAGCCTTCTTCTGTGCGTCAGCCAACTGCGCCTTGTATTCTTCCAACGTGCCCGCCGCATCTTTAGCAGCTTTTTCAGCACTGGAAAGATCGCCTTTGATCTTCGCTTCGCGGTCCTGCAAACCTTTCAGGATTGGTGGCCAAACAAAAATGGTCAACACCACAAACAAAACCAAGAACAAGATCAACTGCCATGCGAATTGGCCCAGCATTGGCTTCAAGAGGTTGTCATCACCCCCAGCGTCAGAAGCAGCAAAAGCTTCCGCGCCTCCCAGCCAGAGTGTTGCTGTCACAAGCATTGCCATTAACAAATATTTCTTCATCGTCTCACCTTTTGCAGTGTAAACGCTCGATCGATTGATTCGCACCTTCTCGTGCTATCAATCATGTTTTCAATTTAGTCCCCTGCCCTGAAAACAGATAAACGTCGCTAGACGCTCATCTGCAATTTCCAATTTAGAGCTTGCCTGTAAGAACGAAAGCAAGGAACACCATTGAGATAACAGCGATACCTTCGATCAGTGCAGCAGCAATAATCATGTTCGTGCCGATTGGACCAGCAACTTCTGGCTGACGTGCGATCGACTCAACAGCCTTACCGCCGATGTTGCCGATGCCCTTTGCAGCACCCATGATTGTGAAACCAAAACCAAGTGCCAAGCCCAAGAGAGCCAAACCCTTGTCGCCGATCATGCTTGCGCCTTCTTGCGCCAGTGTCATCAGTGAATCCATCATTTCAAAATCTCCAATTCTGAGATTAAACGTTACTTCGGCCTTCAAAAAGTTGCCCAACGCGGCGCCGATAACCCGGGGCGAATATCGTTTTTCGCAGCCTCAGCTGCGTGTCATTGCTTATTAAAGCGAAACGCCTTCAATCCCTTCCATACCCTTGTCGTGCTTAGGCTCGAACTCATGTTCTTCATCATGATCATGCTCGCCATGATGCACCGCACCAGCACTGATAAACAGCACCGTCAGGAAGGTAAAGATAAACGCCTGCAACACTGCAAAGAACAGTTCAAGCAGTGAGAGTGCCGTCGCACCACCAACGACCAACACACCAACACCCATTTCCATAATAAACCCACCCGCTTTGGTTGCCGCCAAAATCAAACTAAACAGCGCCGCCAAGACCAAGTGACCTGCAAGCATCGTGCCAAACAAACGCATGGCCAACACAACACATTTAATCACTACGCCCATCGCCTCAATCACCACCAACATCCCAGCGATCGGCGACATCAAAATCGGCGTAAACGGTACCGGAGCAAAGTGAGCAAAATACTTGAGCCCCTGCTCTTTCATACCAATCCCAACAATCGCGATGAACGAAAGAACCGCCATCGCAGCTGTCATATTCAGGTTACCGTTCGCATTACCATTGAGGTGTGACAACCACGTCACCAGACCAATCTTGTCAGCACCATATGGGTGCGGCGTCGCGCCGATCGCTTCAAGTGCATGAACAATGCCCGTCTGCGTGCTCTCCGGCAAGTACGATGCAATCTCTGCAAAGAACGGCCCCGCAGGCACCATCCCCACAAGATTGATCGTCAATACAAAAAAGAACACCGACCAGATGTACTTGATGTACTTATCTGTAAGATTCCCAAGGTTCGGCCGCGCCACCTCTTCACGGATAAACACGCACAGCACTTCAAGCAACTGTGCGAATCGACCCTTGGTGACATAGCCATCCAAACCCTCATTTTGATTCGTTCGGATCTTGCGCGACGCATAACCAAAGATCAGCAACACGATCAACGCAGCGATACCTGTAAGCACCATCTGGTTATAGATCGTGAAGTTGCCAACCTTAAATGCAGACTGTGGCAACACGTGAACCAATAGGTTTTCTTCAGCCAATATGTTTATATAACTCGACACCATCAACTCTCCATCAGTTCCGGACGTCTCGTCGGATCAACTGTCGCGGTGTTGAAAAATCGTACCAAAATCATGACCTCCACAGCCAACAACAGTACATACCATACCGCTGTAAAGACCCCCGTCTCACGTGAAGGCATGCCATATCCAAAGACCAGCATACACGCGCCAGCCAAACTCAATCCACCCCTGATCACAATACCTATCAAATAAGCAGGTGCGATCTTCTCCACTCCCCATTTACTCACGATTCGAATCGGCTCCATCGCAACCAGCGAAGCAATCAAACATACGATTGCCGAACAAACCATCGGCAGCACCCACTGCCCATGACCTAAACCAATCGTAATAAACAAGCCCAAAGCCACACCAATAACGATACTCGCAATCAGCCTGATGTAGCTGCGTACGATCGGAAAGGGTGGAATTGTGGCTGGCTTCTGACTCACTGATTCAATCGTTCTCACTTTTATCCGATTCATCCAAACTTTCATCGCCGGGCAAACCGTTTTCTTCTTCTTTAACCTCATCTTCAGATGCCTCATCCGAAGACGGTTCATCACCCTTCCCATCTATTCCCTTCCCCAAATGCTCCACACCCTTCATCAAGCTCGGCTTACCCGTTAGCCCGCTCCTTAACCCCTCTTTGTAATGCTTCTGTGCCAACCGGTTCGCCAGCAATGCTTCTTTGATAAACAAATAGAAGCCGCCAATGAAGCCAATCGCAAAACCAGTCAGAGCTCCCCACGGACCCGTGTCGAATTTGAGGTCGACAAAGTACCAACCAATCAAAGTCAAGATCACTGCAGCGCCCGCAAACTCCAACCCCATGTGAAACATTACCCACGGATTGTCAGCCTGCGGCTTACCTCGCTTCATGCAGCTCTTACCATTGACCTAGTCACATCCACCTAACACAGGTAAATACAACCTCGGTTTATCTCCGCCAATCAATCTCTCAATCAGCAGCCCTGATCTCTTTCGTCACACACGCACGTCGCTTGATCACACGCACATGACTCACTAATTGTCATTCCCACATCCCCCTCAACACGTCCCGATCCATCCCATATCAAAAAACACCGGCAAATCACCGGCGCTTCCTTATTCTATTTACTGATCCAACGCCGCCGCTCCACCGATAATCTCGCTGAGCTCGGTCGTGATCGCTGTCTGACGAGCGCGGTTATATTGCCTACCGAGAGATTTTTTCATCTTCCCAGCCGAATCCGTCGCCGATTTCATCGCAATCATACGTGCCAACTGCTCACTCACCAACGATTCATTAAAGCACTGATACAGTCGCGTCTTCACCGTCACCGGCAACAACTCGGCCAACAGCACCTCTGGCTCTGGCGAGAAATCGTACATCGTCTCAGCCTTCGCCCCATGATCTTTATCAGCCTCAGGTGGCTGCATCGGCAACAACTGGACCGCTTTCGCTTCCTGCCTCGCCATGCTGATAAACGCTGTGTAAATCACATACACCGCGTCATACTTCCCTGCCACAAAATCCTTCATGTACGTGTTCGCAACCGCCTCGATCTCTTCATAACTCGGGCTGTCATCAAACTCGTCATGATAGACATCAACCTTGCGGCCTATAAACTTAAAGTAAGCATGACCCTTCTTGCCCGAAACTTCCAGATGAGCATCATCATGCTCTCGGAAAAATTCGTTCACTTTACGGATAATATTCGCGTTGTAACCACCACAAAGACCACGGTTTGAGGTCAGTACAAGCACTGCCACCTTCCCCGTCGATTCTTCAGGCTGCAACAACAGCGGATGAACTCCCTCAGCATCACTGCCCACGCTGTCTGCCAACTCGCTGACCACTTCCGCGATCTTCCGAGTATAGGCCTGCGCGGCCACAGCCCGCTTCTGCATCGCCTGAAAACGCGCAGTTGCAATCATCTGCATCGTCTTCGTGATACGTTCAATATTCCCGACGGCCTTCATTCGGCCCTTGATTTCGCGTACGTTTGCTGGCATGGTCGGCGTATCATACCGCCTTCGTCAAATCTTGCCAAAGGCGGCTACCTCAAGAAGTTAAAAGAAAATTAAAAGACTTTACAGTCCGCTTTAGGTCTATTACTTATTCGGATAAATACTACCTCCAACATCAGTCGAAGTCCGAAAATCATATCCCTTTCCTCACCCTCTCAGCACACTTTTTACAACATTCTTTTTCAGCTTCTTGCAACACACTCGCAATATGCAATTGATACTTATTCTCTGCTATTTCTCTACTTATTAGCACGATAATACCTATGCACACACGGAACCTTTTCCCCCACAATACACATAGCCTCATCTCGACCGGATCGATTCACCCCCAAAACCCCCTCAACTCGTTCGCTTTTCGTACACCTCACTCACTCCAATCCAATACCCGCAACACCCCTGCTCCACTTTTCCACCGAGCAATCATTCAATTAAATAACCGGATCAAACCAGTAACGTTAAATAGGAGATACACGATGCTATCAATCAGTGACGGAATGTGTGGTATGTGCAAGCACTTTGGCGAGCACCACGGCGGCGATGAACTTATTCAAATACGAGTCAACCATGAAGCCCCCGAAACGCTTACCGAAGAATGTGGCAACCCCACCCTGGAAAATGTTCACCTCAAAGTCACCGCCGTCTCATCTTGCGATGGCTATGAACCAGTCAAGCGAGCCGGCTAGAGCAACACGGCAGGCATTATCACAAAACGCTCAAAATAATCAGATAAATCTGAAAAACAATTATTAAGCGGCAAGTTTTCAACTGCCGCTTTTCTTTTCATCTCATCTCGCACAACAAGCACAATCACATCACTAACTTTTCACGCCTTTCACTTCATTTCCCCCCACACTCATGCCGATCCAGATTCTGTCAGGTTAATCACATAGTGTTTCCAACGATTAACCAACACGATGAATAGTCGCGCAATTCGCTTCCCCAAACACCGGGCCGCAACACCCAACACCATGAGTTCAGTCGAGCCACGATCCAATAACGAGCCTGCAAAGCCCCCGCGCGATCTCTTCGACCTTTTCTCCCGACTCATCTCTACTTCCCCAGACTTCATCTCCTATATCGATCGCAAGATCACCTATCAAATCATCAACGATCGCTATGTCACCGCAACCGGCCTGCCCAAAGAACAAATCATCGGCAAGCACGTCAAAGACGTCATCGGCAGCGAAATCTATTTCACCCACACCGAAGCCGCACTCGAACGATGCTTCAACGGCAACACCACCACTTATGAAGGCTGGTTCAACTACAACGCCATCGGCAGACGCTACGTCACCACCAAACTCACACCCTACTTCGACAAGCAAAACAACATCATCGGCGCACTCATCTACTCACGCGACATCACCGACCAGAAAAAAGCCGAAGACCGCTCCATCGAATCCGAAGCCATGTTCCGACAAATGTTCGAAGGCCACAAATCCCCCATCATCCTCATCGACCTCCAAAACGGCCACGTCGCCGACGCAAACCACCAAGCCTGCTCGTTCTTCAACACAAACTACAACCAAATAACTTCACAACACGCCAATCACATCGCCCAGCCCATCAACTCATCCCGCGGCCTCTTCGACATGCTCCTAAGCGGTCAAGCTGATCACGAACAACTCATCATCAAACTCAACAACAAAACCCAAAAAGAAGTCCTCATCCAATCGACTCCCATTTGGGTCGATGCCGATGCTCATCTCTGTATCATCATCCGTGACATCACCGCAGAAGCCGAGCACAAACGCGAGCTCCAATCTATCTTTTCTAACTCTATGATAGGTGTCGGTATCATGCGTCCCGGCCGCACCATCGACAAGTGCAATCCCCGCCTCGCCCAAATGCTCGGCTACGACCACCCCTCCGATATCGAAAAACATAGCACCAAAATACTACACTACGATTACCCAGAAACCGAACGCTTCGTACACACATACCGCACCAAACTCATCAACGGCGAACCCATCCATGCCGACCTACAACTCAAACGCAAAGACGGCTCTCCCGTCTGGTGCTCCTTCTCTGCCAACGCACTCGACACCAACATTCCCCCCGACCTCGACAAAGGTATCCTCTGGATCGTCGACGATATCTCTCCTCGCAAAGCCATCGAATCCATGCTCCAGAAAATCGCCTCAAAAGACGGACTCACCGGCATCTACTCGCGCTCATACTTCCTCGAACACAGCAAGAAAATGATCCATCAAACGCAATCGGACAACACCCCTCTAACCCTCATACTCCTCGACATCGACCACTTCAAACGCGTCAACGATACCCACGGCCACCCCACCGGTGATAAAACAATCACCTCACTCACACAATGCATCAACAAAATCCTCCGCAAATCCGACGCCTTTGGCCGAATGGGCGGCGAAGAATTCGCCATCCTTCTACCTAACACATCATTAGATGAAACGCGTACTATCTCAGAACAGATCCGCCAAGCGATTCAAAACACCACCATCGACAACGACAACACCTCATTTAATATCACCATCTCCCTAGGCTTCGCGGCTCTCACACCCGAACTCGACACCCTCGATAAACTCATCTCTGCTGCTGACAAAGCGCTCTATCACGCCAAGCAATCCGGCCGTAACCAATCTTGCTCATACCACGACTTCTGCCTCGTCTAACACAAACACCACTGATCAACATCCTCCCCATCTTCAAGCCTGCCACCGCCGGTGGCAGGGTGTTTAGCAGATCAACGATCAATCGTCTGCAACAACACTGCCACTTCGCCCAAACTACAAGCCCACACGCTCTGCGTGTGGGGCACTGTTCAAACTCGTCGCAACATCACCACATCTAATTAAACACGACAAGCCTAACCATCAATTAGATAAAGAACCTCGCCATGCAATGACGAGGTTCAAGTAATCTCAATTCTATTCTAGCTTTTAGCGGCGACGCTTCGATCGCAATCGGCCACCCGATTTCTTCTTACTCGCGCCTGTCGGAATTTTCCCACCTGGGAACATCGCGCTCAATTGATCGTCACTAAGCCCATCAAGCGATCGCGGCCCTGTTCGCACAGTATCCTGTTCTCGCCGCTTCTGACGCGCTTCCTCCCGTTCCCGCTCCTCTAACACATCCTTAGGAACCGGGCCCGGCTTGAAGCCTTCATCAAACTCAAGCTTCTCAATATGCGCACCCGTCAGAATCTCAATATTCGTCAGCAACTGCCCCTGTTCCGGCGTCACAAACGACCACGCAAAACCGCGCCGCCCTGCCCGCGCCGTTCTGCCAATCCTATGAACATAAATCTCAGGATCTTCAGGCAAATCATAATTCAGCACGTGCGTAATATGCTCAACATCCAATCCACGCGCCGCCAAGTCTGATGCAACCAACACCTGAACTTTCCCTTCACGCATCGAGTTCATCACACTATTACGCTTCTTCTGCCGCAAATCACCGTGAATCTCACGCACATCAAACTTCCGACCACGCAAATAATCCGCGATCTTCTGAACCGTTGCCTTCGTCTTACAGAACACAACCGTCGTCTCAGGATCTTCATGTTTCAATATATGCATCAACAACCGACGTTTATCCCAACCCTCAACGGTGTAATACTTCTGATCCACCATATCAACCGTCAGTGAACCCGACACTGTTGACAGCTTCTCAGCATCATTCTTCATAAAGCTTCGTGAGAGCCGTTCAATTTCCGGATCAATCGTCGCAGACACAAACACCGTCTGATGTTCGCATCTCACGTTCGACAAAATCTTGCGGATATCATCGCGGAAACCGATATCAAGCATCCGGTCAACTTCATCCAACACTACATGCTTCATGTTCTTAAAGTTGATCTGCTTACGACCATACAAATCCATCACGCGGCCAGGCGTGCCGACAATAATCTCAACACCTTCCTCAATTGCCTGCTGCTGCTTACGCATCGACATGCCACCAATAATGCTCACCGATCGGATCGGCGTAAACTCGCCCAACTGATCCAACTCTGAACATATCTGAGCAGCTAACTCGCGCGTAGGCGTCAAAATCAACGCCTGCATCGGAACACCCTGCTCACACATGTGAAGCAAAGGCAAACCAAATGCCGCCGTCTTACCCGTCCCCGTTTTCGCTTGTCCGATCACATCGCGACCGCTCAGCACCGCCGGGATCAATAACGCTTGAATATCCGTCGGATGCTGAAAACCCATCTTCTCAATTCCCTTTAACACGGAATTGCGCAAACCTAGGTCTTCAAACGTATTACTTGTATCAAAAATCTCGCTCATAAATGACTCTGTGACCCGTTGAGGTAAGCCCCTCCCTTGGGGCTGGAAATAAACAGTAACCGCTTTCCATATGCCGGCCAGGCATGTTACATCACACCTGTTTCATTGCCTCATCGCCCAGAAATCGTTCCTGCTGCTGGTTTGTAACAATCAACAACAACCCACACATGAAATGCACTCAGCGATTGAACCGATCACATCTCGCGGATCTGATCGCGCTGTTTACACCGCTTGCAGCTTCTATCCCTGCAAAACATCAACACACATGATTCGCAATGCTTCAGGCGATCCGTATCACCTATGTAGACAATACTGTGAGTAATCGCTTATCGCTATTTAAGACTTAACTGATCGACCGCGAGTCCCTATCATAATAAGCCTGACAAGTGTGTTGACAACTGATTTTAGAAACACTCGCCTACGCTTACAACCGCCGTTCGCGTAACGCATCACCAATGCACCGTTTACACACGTTTAGATCACAATCCACCCCACCAGACTCCCACACAGGCAACCTGACATGATTCCTTCCAACTCCTCCACCGCTGAGAACAATGTGAAAGCTGACAGACAGAAAAATCGGCGATCACTCGATCAAGCTCCAAACTCAATCGCCGTGAGCTGGGTCGAAGTCGATCTCAACGCACTCGATCATAACGTCAACTCATTACGCAACTTAACGTCTCGATCCGGGCAACCCGCCAAGGTCTGCGGTGTGGTCAAAAAGAACGCTTATGGCATGGGCGCGGATGTCATCTCGCATCGCCTGATCAAGCTCGGCTGCGAAATGCTCGCGGTTTACAGCCCGCAAGAAGCGGACGAATTGATCAAAAGTGGGATTAATAAGCCTGTACTGCTTTTTTTACCTTTTACAAAGCTCGAGCGGGATGATTCACTGTACAGACCCCTGTCACAAGATCGCCTGCACTTGTCTGTCCATGATTTCGTACAACTTGATGCAATCAATGCAATAGGCAGGACTTACGGTTTAACAATCCCCATTCACATCATGCTCGACACTGGGATGAGCAGAGGCGGGATGAGCCTCTCGATGTTCGATGAGATGATCGGTAAATTGGCGGATTACAAGCACGTGAAGCTGGCGGGGATTTACTCACATATGGCGACAGCGGATGATAATCCGGAATTTCTAGATCAGCAGTGGGCAAATTTCGAAGGAGCGATCGAGAAGAATGCTGAGAACATTCCGAAAGATGTAACTCTTCATATTGGAAACACTTGCGCAATACTTCGTGATGGTAAATATCACTTTGACATGATCCGCCCAGGGATCGGGTTGTGGGGTTATGGATATGAATTCCTCGAGCCTGGCCCGATTATTTCGGACAGCATGGGATTAAAACATGCGGTGAGCTGGCTGAGCAGTATCGCGCTGATACAACGAATGCCAAAAGGCTCGAAGGTAGGATATGGCGGAACGGCAACGCTGGAGCGAGATTCGCTACTTGCTGTAGTACCAATAGGTTATGGCGATGGATATCCACTAGCGCTCAGCAGCAAGGGGATGATTCGATTGCATCCTACAGATGAACGGTTGCCGATCTGTGATGTACCTGTGCTTGGGCGGGTGAATATGGATCAGATCAGTATTGATTTGACCGATGTCGTACAAGATTGGGACGGGGAGATTGAATCGCTAATTGGTTCTGTGGTCGAGCTTTACAGTGCGGATGAGAATGCTCCCAACAGTGTGCCACGCACGAGTGCGATGATTGGATCACACCCGTGGGAAATTCTGTGCCGTATCGCTGAAAACGTTCCGCGGGTGTATTTGAAGTAGTTTGTGGTGGATGTCAGTATCGAAAATTAAATTTGCAGCAGTGATGAAGGATGTGCTGTACTCATCTTTTTCTGAACCATCTACATGGTGAGCCGGATAAAATTTGAGGTTTTTGTGCGCACAAAATCTCGATTTTGGGGTTTTGCCTGATCCAAGAATCGCGATGTTTAATTCGAAATAGCCAAACTTTGGTGCGTTTTGGATTGTTTTTAGCCAAAAACAGAAAGTGGGGGTCTCGAAAAATAAGGACTTATGCGTCTCGGTGAGTTTTTGTGCGCGCAATCTGATTCCATTCTCATCATGCTGCATAGACTGAGTTTTAAAACAGATACAACATGGGCGAGTTTTTCGAGATGAGTGATTGTTTGTGTGCGAAGTCATTTTGGAATTCAAGACACAACACAATTCGTAAATCTTTGCGTGAAGGTTTACACATTAGCTGCATCTGTTGCGAACGATGAGGTGAGTGATCGACACGTTGATGTAAAAAGGGACTGCGTAAACGCAGTCCCTTTGGTTATGCTCATGCGAGAGTCGATCATTGTTGATTTTCGGATACTGCGCCAGCATTAAAAAATTGGTTCTCAACGTAATGAGAGCGCCAAAGCGTGTGATCGCGGTTTGGGCCGGAGGAACCGAATGACTCCCATGAATCTGCCCATCCGACGCTTGATGCGTGGCCATCCAAGAAGTTTGCATTGAAGTTACCGTTGAAATTTTCGTTGCTGGAATGGCGGAAACCAATGTTATAATCGTGAGTCGAACTTACTTTTGTGCCCCATACAGAATCAAAGGTTGCCACGTGGTGCAGTTTATTTGGATTACCACTGCCGCTATAAACTGGATTGCCATCAAGGATGTAAATTGATTGGGTTGGATTTTTAATATTATCAAGACTAATCGCGGTTCTGCCTTCATCTGGGTTATTGCTAATATTCACGCGATAGGAAGCTGAGTTGGGATCAACTTCAGGATAACTGCTGACAAAAGAATCACGTAAGACGCCGCTGTCATCTGAAGGACAATGCAAAAAGTCTTTACTGCCTGTCAGAGCTGCGAGTCGATCATCGAATCCGTAGAGAGGCCAATCGACTTCAATCCAGACGTCAACATTCGAATTTTTATTGCCGTAATAAATACCACGATTGAACCATGCTTTGAGCATATATCCATCATGATCAACCGCGAATGCCTGTGTTGCGGTACCGAGTTGCCTGAGATTTGAAAGACATTGAATACTGAGAGCAGATTTACGAGCGGCTCCAAGTGCTGGGAGTAGTATTCCGATGAGCAGAGCTATGATAGATATGACTACTAGCAATTCAATCAACGTAAAGGCGTTTTTTCTAGACATGATATTTCCTTGATCAGTCAAATGTCCCGGTTTGTTCCCACACAGACACAAAAGAAACACAAAGATAAAAAGCTATTGAAATAATATAAATACGATTTCTAAATTAAGAGTTTCGTTCTTTTGATCGCAGTCAAGTGTTTTCAACAATTTAATATAACAGACGATTTTGTTAAAAAAACAGATTATGGGATACCTGCAATGCTTTTGTGTATCACAGCGCAATTTTGACATCTTTTTTTTAACAGCAGCTTAAAATACTTAATTTCTCACTTTACAAAATGGTATCTGCACTATTCAGCAAACGGCGTTTAAATGAAAAAGATAGGAGCGATAGTTTGATCGCAGGTACGATAAACACCTATATATATGAGATATTATTGATTCCAGCATTTTGTTCAATATTCAATAGATGGCGTGTTGCTTATTCAAGGGAATATGAAAGGCAGGTCATGTGGTGGTGTTGCTTGCCTGATTCGTAGATTATTTTTGAGTAATGATTGAGGAAGTAATTGGGTATGGAGTATGTGGGTGTAAAGCCAAGTGATTGGTAGAAGGGGAGTTGGTACCCGAAGATACCCGTGCCGAGAGTGAGCGTGTGGTAGTGGCGTGAACGAGCGGTTTGGATGGCGTGTTTTAAGAGCGTAGTGCCAATGCCTTGCTTTTGGTGATCGGGGTAGACGGCTAGGTTCATGAGTTCGATGGTATTGGATGAATGAGGGGTCAGGACGTAGAGGCCACAGATTTGATTGATCGAGGTGATGGCTGCGTAGCAATGTGAATGCGGGAGGTAAGCATTGATTTTCTCTACGGAAGGATCAGCTTCGAGGAGGAGATCAAGCGGAGCCTGAGTATGAGAGATGAGCTTGATGGTGTACTGCATAAGCGTGGTAATGGTCATGCCTGAGGGGGATATCAAAGACGCAGCCTAATCGATTATTAGACGTTTGCTTCAAGGACTTCGAGGCATGCTTGGAGATGGTGAAAGCCGCCGTCATGTTGGAGCATGGCTGGCGTGGACATCGCGAGGAGGTTGCGTTTGGTTTGAGCGAAGCGTGGCCAATGAGGATCGAGTGTGAAGCCAGCGAGCTTACGTGCATGAGCGATCATTTTGCAGAGTTTGCGGCCTTGAAGGCGATCGCGTGCAGCCCAGTATAGATGTTCGAAATAGACGGCGTCTTCGGTCCAGTGGCCAACTCGCACTTCGGCGAAATCGATAAGAACGGCGCCGCTGAAAGTATTTGCTATGGATTTGTTTTGATTGGATGCGGGGGGTGTTGTTTGGGAAGGGGGAGGATTAAAGGTTAATACGTTGCGGAGATGGAGGTCGCCGTGGTTCCATCCGTTGATGGGCCGATCGTCCCAGATCTTGATCCATTCGGGGAGCTTTTTTTTGGTTTTCTTGAAAACTTTCGCCCAACGTTTTTCGAGTTGCTTGGGTAGGGAATGATTTTTGACGTGTTTTTGAGCAAGGGAAAAGACTTGCCGCCAATCACGGTGGAGAGGTTCGCCTAAGAGGGGGTGGTTGGCGGTGGCTTTGTAAAAGCGTGATGCGACATCGGTGAGGAGGTCGAATTCGTGTCCTTGCCATTTATGGTTGAGCGGGCCGTGGGGGAGGCGTTGAATGACGACGTAAGAAAGGTCGTGTGAGCCGAGAGATTCGCCGTGAGCAAAAAGGCGTGGCGCGATGGGAGGTTCGGTGGGGTTTTGATCGGCGTAAGCCTGTAGGTGCGCGAGCCAATGACGCTCGCATGGGGGAACGGGAAGCTTGATGACGACGTCATGAGATTGTTTGTCGGGTGTTGTCCATGTGGAGAAGCCGGTGAGTGCGCCACCTCGTTGCCAATCGGTGCGGAACCAGTGGATATCGCCGAGGTTTGGCGAGAGGGTCTGTTTGATGATGGGTTCGAGGTGAGAGCCGAAGTGGCCGGTGTTGAGTTCAGGCGGGACGTCGGGTGCGGTGTGTGCAGCGTGATCTTCAGCGGGCAGCGGCGTGGTATTATTTGATGGTTCTGAATCAGCCTCGGTGGAGGGTGTATCGCTTGAGACTTTTTGCGATCGGCTGCAAGACTGGGACTGGCTCATGGGCACGGTGTCCTGAAAGAAGGGAACGGCTTCGAATTGGTAGTCATATTATAGGGTCACGAGCTAGGAAGGTTAAGAATGAATTTGATAAATAAGGAGCATGAGAGGGATGAGGCTTATGAGGAAGGATAGAAGGGCGAAGAGGGCGTATAATGGGGTTTATGTAGCGGCGGGTCGGTGAGAATGATAACGGATTTAAAAAAGGATTGCTGCGATGCGTGATGATCGTTTAGATAAATTGGCGGATGTGATTGTGCGTTATTCGGTGGGCGTGAAACAAGGGGATCTGGTGAGATTGAGCGGCGATCCAGTTGGATTGCCATTGCTCGAGGCGGTGTATGAAAAGGTTATTGAAGCGGGCGCGCATGCGTTTTGGCGGAGTTCGCCAGAGGCGTTTGAGGCGATCATGTACGAAAAGGCGAACGATGAGCAATTGCAGTATGTGAGTGAGTTATCACTACAAGAAATCAAGACCATTGATTGCTCGATCGGGTTATGGGCAGATGTGAACACGAAATCGCTTAGTCGTGTGGATCCAGCGAAGCAAGGGCTTGCAGGCGCGGCAAGAAAAGAAATCGGCGAGATCTTCATGAAGCGTGCGGCGGCGGGTGAGCTGCGGTGGTGTGGGACACAGTATCCAACCAATGGCAGTGCGCAGGATGCAGAGATGAGTTTGCGTGAGTATGAAGATTTTGTATTCAAGGCGGGACACCTAGACAAGGTAGATCCGGTCGCTGTATGGCAAGAGATTGAAAAACGTCAGCAGCTTGTGGCGGATTACCTGAATGGGAAAAAAGAGGTTCGGTTCCAGAGCGCTAACGGGACAGATGTAGTGGTGAACGTATCGGGGATGAAGTGGATTAATTGTTGTGGACATGAGAATTTCCCGGATGGCGAGGTATTTACGGGGCCGAACCTTAAGGCTGAGGATGGGGGGATTAATGGGTACGTGAAGTATTCGTTCCCGGCGGTGCATCTTGGGCGTGAAGTTGATGGTGTGGAGTTGTGGTTTGAAAAGGGGAAAGTTGTCAAAGCGAAGGCAGAGAAGAATGAGGAATTTCTGCTGAAGATGCTGGACATGGATGAAGGGGCGCGGGCAGTTGGTGAGGTTGCGATTGGGACCAACTATCAGATTCAGGAATATACGAAAAATACGCTGTTTGATGAGAAAATCGGCGGAACGTTCCATATTGCAGTCGGGGCTGGCTATCCGGAGACGAGGAATGAGAATGTGAGTGGATTGCACTGGGATATGGTGTGTGATCTGCGTGAAGGTGGGACGATCACGGTGGATGGGGAAGTGATATCGAAGGATGGACGGTTTATTAATTCGACGTGGCCTTCACCATCCCCCCCTGTTCGTCAGAGTGATTGTTTCAACCCCGCCCTTGAAAGGACGCGCGAAGTACATTTAAAGTAATAAAAACTAAAAGCTCGTCTTGATGGCGAGCTTTTATTGTGCGTGTGTGGCTAACTTGGGATTAGTGTTTGGGCGGCTCAATGTCGGGGCCAAAGTGTTGACGATGATAGACGTCGAGTGGGTTGAATTGATGGTAGAGACGGTTATTGGGTTGCAACCAGAAATAGAGGATGGGGAGGACGACAGGCCAAAGACACAGATTGAGGGCGCCGATGGCGAGGAGGATGAGTGCATATACCCAACGAAAACGGTTCGGATTGATAAAGTAAGAAGTCGTGAAAAGGATGATCATGACGATGGAAAAAACAGCGAGAAGCTGGCCTACGAATTGAGGATCTGCACCTTGCAGAAATGAATCGTTATCGAACAGGGTGGGATCAGGTTGCGAAGCTGCGGTATCGGCAGGTACATCACTTGGAGGTTGATCGGCATCTGGCGGGAGCGCAATCGCGAGAAGAGAAAAAGCGAAAACGATCGCGTAGAGCAGATTCATGAAGGTGATGTATGCGTAGAAAAACGAAACGACGGTGGGTCGCTGCGGAGGTGTGGGGGCGGCGTTGGCATGGGGTGGTTGATTGGTCATGATTAGAACTCCAAAACAAGCGAGTAAATCGTGCGAGTGATATTGAGGAGAAATGAGTCTTTGCGGAGAAGAAGGTTACTAACAGTATCGGTTTAAATGTGCTTGGTATTGGGGCTGAATAATGTGGGGTTATAGATGAGTTGGGGAGGGACGTGGCGCGAAATGTGCTTGGGGAGGGAGGCTGGAGAGAGATGGAGGGATGGAGGGGGGAGGATGGGCTGGTTAGGGAGGAAAGGGGGAATTGCGGGGAGGAACGAGGATTGCATGAATGGGGATATTGGATAGCAGGTTATCAGAGCTGAGGAAGATGAGCGGGTAGACTTTTACGAATTGATACTGGGGCAAACGAAAAAAGCGTTTATACTATGGCGGCAGGTTTTGCCGCTGATTCAAACATACGGCGGGAGGATCTTTGATCCGCATGGGTAGTGGAATTGGAGACTGAGAGGCCTGCGATGTGTGTTGATGGATTCACGATCAACAATGGACAAGGTATTCCGGGAAAGGATGTACGACGTATGCTTGCAAAAACACTTCAGATGATGATAGATGAGAATCTGACGACGGCGAAAGAAATTGGGGAGCTTTCTGGCGTGTCGACGTCAACAGTCTATCGGTGGATTAGTGGGCAGAGTCAGCCAGACTTTGATTCGATTCGGTTACTGGTGCGGCACATGCCGCGTAAAGAAGCTCAGGAAGCTTTGCTTTCGGTCTACTCGGCGGGGACAGCTTGGCAGTATTCGCATATGGATCTAGAACTTGATGTGAATGACGACGGTGTTGTTGATGTTGAAGACGCATTAGATGCGGCAATCAATATGATGCGTAATGCGGCTGAGACGCTGGCACAACTGCGTGCGGTACGTAACGGCGAGCCCATGGATCCTGAGAAAACGCTGCAGCAGATTGCGCTGTTGAATGAAGTCGCGAGAAACTGCACGATCACGCAGCGGGTACTGGTGGATATGGCAGAGCAGCGCAGGAAACGCAAATTGAAGCTGGTCGCCCCCGGAAGTTGAGTTGGGATTAATCTGCGAGCGAGTTGATTGCATGGCTTGCAGAAAATGAAAATATAAAAACGACCAGTTTGAGATACTGGTCGTTTTTTTATTGATAATCTGCAATCTGTAAGATCACGGCAGTTGGGATTTTGTGCTATCTGACGATTAGTCGGCGATGTCGAGTGAGATTGTATTGGGATCGCCGGATTGAGATTGTTGATCGGCAGGGATGCTGTCACAGGTTCCGGAAGAGGAGCCGTCTTCGTAGTGGATGGTGGTGGCGCGTTGGGTTGACCAATCTTCAACTGCCAGATCAGGGGCATCGATATTGTCGTTGGTGTAGATGTTGAGGATGTTGTATGAGTTGTCGCGTTCGGCGGGGGTATAGCCGGCGGTGCGGATGAGGTGACAGAGGTACTGCTCATTGAGAGCGTAGGTTGTACCAGCGGCGGAGACGACGTTTTCTTCCATCATGATGGAACCCATGTCGTTGGCGCCGTATTTGAGGGCGAGCTGGCCGATGTGCGGGCCCATGGTGACCCAAGATGAGCCGATGGAGTGGATGTTGTCGAGGAAAAGGCGAGCGATGGCTTGTGTACGGAGGTATTCGGTTGCACCGGCGAGGCGGACGACTTTGCCGGCATCGGGTACTGCGGCGACATGTGCTTTTTTATCGTTAGGGTCTATCTCTTGATTAGCGATAAAGTCGGCGAGTATGTCGCCGGGGAATTGGTCTGTTGATGCGGGATCGTAGTCAGGGAGGTTGCCCATGGGTGTGTTTTCACGTTGGAATGGCCAAGCGATGAAGGAGACGTACTCCCCCGGAAGATTTTGCTGATGCGCTTTATCCTGCCACTGTCTATAAAGGTTCATGTGCATGATGCGGTCGTAGACGCCTTCGATGTGGCCGAACATCATGGTGGCTGAGGTCTTCATGCCGAGGGAGTGGGCGATGTTCATGACTTGCAGCCATTGATTCGCGTCGGCTTTGCCGATGCCGATGCGGTTACGGACATGAGGCGGGAAGATTTCGCCGCCGCCGCCGGGGATGGAATCGAGGCCTGCGTCTTGGAGGCGTTTCATAATAACCGTGAGTTTTTCGATGTAGATGTCTGGGTCAAGCGTATGCGCTTTGAGGGGGCCGGGGGTTGGGAAGCCGGGGATGTTGAAGATGGCGACGAATTCGACGAATTCTGGCGGGGAAAAGCCGTGGACATGAACTGAGGGGAAGGTCGATTTCATATCGCGGAGCATGTCTTCATAGAACTCGATGGGGAGTTCTGGATGCATACCACCTTGAAGGAGGATTTGCGTGCCGCCAACGTCGAGAAGCTGCTTGATTTTGGTGTGGAGTTGTTCAGTTGAAAGGGTGTATGAGCCATCGGCCTTGAGATCACGGCGGAAGGCGCAGAAGGTACAACGTGCGGTGCAGACGTTGGTGTAGTTGATGTTGCGATCTTTGACGTATGTACGCGTGGAGGAGCCGTGGACGCGCTCGGCGACGGCGTTAGCCCAGCGGCCGAGATCGTAGAGTGAGGCTTGATGATAGAGGCTATAGGCTTCCTGCGGGGTGAGACGTTTGGTGCCTGCAACGACGGCATCAATATCGATTGAATCGAGCGGAAGCATGAGAGCGCGGGTGGTTGTTTGCTGGGTCATTTTGATTGCCATCTCATAGAGGGTGCACGGCTGGGTACGGGGAATATTGTAAAGGATTCGGGGGGCTGATGGGATTGGGGGAAGGATTGAGGGACTGGGTTGGGAAAATCTTGGGTATGGGGATGTGATGGGTTAGAATAGGGGCGAAATGTGGGGCAAAAACCACAAAACCGTCTTAAATCAGTTTTCATGGGATGAGTTACTGTATGCATGAATGCCAATATCCGGAGAGCAAGAAGTGGTGGGCTAATTGGGGTATCGCATTGCTATTGGTTGTGATGTGCGGAGGTGTCGCGTTTGGCGCGGTAAAACCACGGGCATCGTTGGAAGAACGTAAGGCAAATGCTGCGAAGACATATGCCGAGTACGAGAAGGCCTATCTGAGCAATGATTGGGATAAAGTTGAAGCGTTATCGCGTTCAGTTAGAGGTATGAGTGGGTTTTTAAAGGCGGATGAGAAGTTAGCGGTACGACGTGTACAAAGTTACATGAAGATCTTTCGGCCAAAATGGTGGAAGCATGTATCGAGCCCGCAGCCGATCACGTTTGATGTGAATATGTGGGGGAATAAGTTTACTGCAAATTACGCTCCGGATAAGGAGCAAGTTGGTGTACAGATGGTTTTGGAGCGTCGTAACCGGCAGGGACGTGTGATCGATATTTTGCCTGTGGTATCGTGGCGGCCGCAGTATATCAACAGTCCAACGCCGGCTGTTGGCGAGCTGGCGGATCTGCATAAGATCACGATGGGTAATTATGTTGAGGTGATTGTGCGGCATGAATTGGGGCACAACTACATCACAACACGCTTGCCGAAAGAAGCGGTGGTTGAGTTGTATCGATATCACGGTGAGGTGTATGGCGTGCTGCAGGAATTTTATGCTGACTTAACAGCGCTTAGACACAGTACCCCAAAAGCGATGCGGATTACGTGTTGGGCGAGGTTGTTTGAGCTGGATCACGGTGACAAGGGGGAATCACACTACGAAGCATCGGTCGCGATTGGTTTTTTATTGCTGCATGAATTCATGAGTCACCCTGACAAGTGGCCGAGCGTTCATTTTCCGGGCGAGGTGCCGCAAGAGGGGGATGTGATGATTGAGACGGTGAAATATGTGTACGAGCATTGGGATAAGGATTGGTCATTAGCAGAAGACATTCGCTTGCGTGAGTTTGTGTATTCGTACTTAAAGAAGAATGGCGAGAAGGTTTTTCGCAGTAAGGGAACGGTCACTGTAAGCAGAGGGTTGGGGTATGCGATGATGATCGCAAACGACTATAAATTAAAGGCAAAAAGAGATAAATGGATTAGCGATCAATTGAAGAAGCTGATTGCGTCGGGACGTGCTGATAAGCTGCCGGAAGAGGGGGAAGTTGTGACTCCGATGCGATTAGAACGGCCGTATGAGAGACGTGAGTTAGAACAAATGAAAAAGCAATAGCGGCACTGCCCAAAAGTTGAATACAAAAAAAGCCGAAGCATGATGCCTCGGCTTTTTTGTTTATCTATTGGGAGATTAGATCTCTTGAATTTCTTTGGATTTGGAATCAACAAGCTCGGAGACTGTTTTTTCGTGCTTCTTGATCGCTTCCTGGATATCGTCCTTTGAGGATGCGACGTCATCTTCGGGGATATGAAGCGATTTATCTTTGCCGAGTTTATCGAGATGCTTATTGGCATCGCGGCGTGTGTTGCGGAGTGAGATTTTGGTGGATTCGCCCATTTGCTTGACTGTGCCGATGAGTTGCTGACGGCGTTCGCCGGAGAGTGCGGGAAGATTAAGGCGGATCTGTTTACCGTCCACTTGCGGGTTGAGGCCGAGGCCAGCATTCTGGATGGCTTTCGCACAAGCCTGCACAGAGGAAGCATCGAACGGCTTGATGAGCAACTGTGTTGGCTCGGGAACGGTGATCATGGCAAGCTGACGAAGATCGGTCATGGAACCGTAGTAGTCGACCTTGATGTACTCGACAAGTGCGGTGGAGGCGCGGCCGGTACGAATGCCTTTGAGTTCACCTTTGAGGTAATCAACGGCTTTGTCCATAGCTTCTTCGGCTTCGAGGAGGATGGTATCGATATCCATGATTCTGTCCTTGTTTATGTGACTCGACGCCGCGGCGGCGTGAGGGTTGATTGTGCTTTGGTGTCCATGATCGGACTTGTTGGGCTATTGTACTCAAAAGTAGGGGTATGTGTGGGTAAAAGTTGCGATTTTGAGTGGTGCGCGATGTTTGAGGCAGGAAGATTTAGTTGACGGTCACTTTGGTGCCATGATCTTTACCGGCCACAACGTTGGCGATGTGATCAGTCTGCTTCATGTTGAAGACGATAATGGGGATATTGCGTTTACGGCACATATCAAAGGCGGTCAGATCCATAACTTTAAGATCTTGGTCGATCGCCTGAGAGAAGGTGAGATGCTTGTAGCGCGTTGCGTCAGGATATTTGACGGGGTCTTTGTCGTAGATACCGTCCACTTTGGTGGCCTTGAGGAGGACGTCTGCACCGATTTCGGCTGCACGGAGCGAGGCGGCAGAGTCGGTGGTAAAAAATGGGTTGCCTGTGCCAGCAACGAAGATGACGACACGACCTTTCTCGAGGTGACGGATCGCACGACCACGGATGAAGGTTTCTGCGACAGCAGAGAGATTGATTGCAGAAAGAACGCGAGCGGGTTGCCCGAGTTTTTCGAGCATTTCCTTCAGAGCGAGACCGTTCATGACGGTGCCGAGCATCCCCATCTGGTCGGCGGTCGCTTGCTGAATTGCGCCTTCTTGAGCGAGGGTCGCACCACGGATGATGTTGCCGCCACCGACGACGATACCGAGTTGAGCCCCGACCTTGGCTGCTTTGACGATTTCATTGGCGATGATTTTGAGTTCATCGGAGTCGATACCAAAGGAGCCTGATTTGCAGAGCGCTTCGCCGGAGATTTTCAGGAGAACGCGTTTATAAGAGGTTGCTGGCTGGGTCATGGAGGCGTGATCCCTAATCTGATTTAAAAAACTTGCGGAAAAGAGCGGAGCGATACCCTGCCCTACGCTGGGATAATGATACACGCTATTGGGTTGGAATTGGGGGTGTGTGAAGGGTGAAAAAGATAAGAATATGCGAAAATAGGTGGGTTTTACGGGTGGAAACGGGGCCAAGGGCGAACAGGGCCGTTTAGAGGCCGGGTGGAGGCCAATATTTCGAGAGTTCCTCCCGCAGATCCGAAGATAAAAGTTTGTCAGGGTCGAGGCGGTTGACATGTTTAGAGAGCGGCGGCGTGATGCGATTGTTCTTGTGATTTTTGGTGTTGGTTTTGTTTTTTTTCTGCCTGCGTTTTGCTTTGGTTTCAGCTTTCTCAGTTGCCCGGAGCTTTTGGATGATGTCCTCGTTTGAAGCTGGAGAAGCTTGCTGAGACCCAGTGGGCTCAGGGCGCGCTTCGGGGTTGATTGCGTGAGATAGCGATTGTAGCTCTGCATAAAGCGGGTCGTTCTGCAGATCCTCGACTGTCAGACCGAACTCCTCAAGCCAACCACGCACCTGATCTTCAGGGACAGGGGAAAGGTCAGGCTTTGCAGATTTTGGAAGTGGAGGTATTGAGCCGAGCGTTGAGGCTAAACGGGTGATGAAAGATTCGGAAGACAGAAGCTGAGCCTTGCGGCGTTTAGCGGCTCGCTTAATTGCTCGGTCGTTGGTCACCACCGTGATCTTTCGAGGCGATGTCGACGCATCGAGCAGCGAGATAATCAGATCGTCAGCAGAATTAGATAAACCAGAATAAAGCAGCTGTACTGATGGAACAGGCGAAGTTGAGGGGATATGCGGTTTTGGGCGACCGTCACAAACCACGGTTGCGGATCGTTCACGGTATGCGGATCGCGACATCGCAAGGCATAACCGCGCCTCGTCAAGCCCAGCGAGGGATTGAGGCATCGGCAGATGCAGTACGTTGTATGCGTCAATAATGAGCATGGTGCAGCATTATAGAGTGGATAGCAACGGCGTGTCGGCAGCTTACGCTGATCGGATTTCATTTAGAATAGCATCGCCGCACGATTAATGTTGTCAGCACAAGCAGAACGACAATTGCAAATGGGATCACAACAATAATGACATCTTGCCATGGAAAAGTTTTTGTTGGTATTGCAAGAACTGAATCGTCTAATTTGGTCAGATTCTTAGGATAAGGTAGAGGCGCTGGATCAGTTGAATCCGCTGCTCCTAACCCTGTAATGGAAAATCGGCCTTTCGCCGAGATGCTATCCGGACCTGGCCCTGCGCGACTCTCTCGAATCGAGCGATCATGGTCTCGTCGATAGACATGCGACATGGGATACCCGTTTAAAGGTGCTGCCTCTGACAAACCGAATTGAACTTCTGGAATCGCATACACATCCTTTACACGGTCTGGATCTGAAAGTACGTCACTTAAAATCCCGTTAATACGATTTTGTGATAACCAACTTATTTCACCATTCCTCAAGTTATAGACCGCGCCGACGACACGAACCAACCCTGCTTGAGATAGCTTACGGGTGACTGGTGATAGGTAATAGATTTGCGCTATTTGCTGGTAAACATTTTCTGCTATCGCAAGATCAAGCAACTCATGATCTTTGGCATTGGGATGTTCTTTTTTTGTTCGCTCAACAGCCGGCTTAATCTGTTCGATCAACGCGGGGATATTTCGTTCTAAAACTAGATTGCCTTGATCCACTGCCTGGATTGTCGCTTCGACGGCACCACAGTTTTCATGACCCAAGACAAGCAGTACAGGTGTTTTCACATGAGCCAAGCCGTATTCAATTGAGCCAAGCTGCGATACGCCTGAAACATTACCCGCAACGCGTATGACAAAAAGATCTAAAAAACTTTGATCGAATATCAATTCCAGTGGTACGCGTGAATCTGAACAGGACAGAATCGTTGCAAACGCATATTTTGATTGGTCTGCCTGTGAGATCGTTTTTAACTGTTTGAGATCAAGATGAATCGTCGAATTTTCCTGCTTCACAAATTGTTGGTTTCCTCCTTTCAATCTGCGAACCGCATCGTCGGCAGTTATTTTGTTAGCAAATCGATTTCGCATCTCTGCCATTTGTGAATCGGAAATGAGTCCTGTTTCCTGAGCATGAATTGGCGAGCCAATCGCAGACAGTCCGACCAGTATCACACCCGCACACAACATGCGGCCAAACACAGTTGCAATCACAGCCATTTTCGAAACCAACCTTCCATTCATTGAATATTCGCCAACCGCATCGCGAGCGATAGCTCACTAAAACCTTAAGAGAAGATCGTCTGAATGGGGATAAATCATTTGCCAAAACGCGGGTACATTTTGCCCATACGATTATTTCTGCTCAACACATTCTGCCAGATACGCCCACATCTTGTTCGTCATAGCTTAAACACCGATCTAAATATATATCAGTCTTATTTATACTGTTTTTATAGGGACATATCCGTTTTCACATGATACTGACATACCCATCACACGATTCAAAAATATCTTGCTCATGAGGGTTCATAGGGATAAGCTGCGGAAGTATATGAAACGCATGGCAGATGCGTAAGGGTTTTTAGTTAGTCCTATATACGACCAAGTGATCGAGCGCATCAGAGTTAAGTCGGCAATCAATCATGGCTGCTGAATTATCGCATTCATTTCAGCGGCTTGATCACAACCTATGATTGAACACACAATCATTCAGATCAACATACAGACACGAATTGCACATCACGAGGAGCGTGGCTATGACTCAAGCAAAAGGCGCAGCCGAAACCAGCAGCACGATGGAATCGATTCTTGATGAACATCGTCATTTTCCGCCATCAAAGGTTTTCTCAAATGGGGCGCATATCAAGTCCATTGAGCAATACGAAGCCATGCATAAGCGCTCGATAGATGAGCCGGAAACTTTCTGGGCTGAGATCGCAGATCAATTGCACTGGTTTAAAAAATGGGATCAAGTCCTAGATTGGCGATTACCTGATGCGAAATGGTTTGTCGGCGGATCGACCAATATTTGCTACAACTGCATCGACAGGCAAATCGACGCGGGGCTTGGCAATCACACCGCAATCATTTGGGAAAGTGAGCCCCTTGAGAATGGCCAACCCGAAGTCCGCAAGCTCACGTACTACGATCTTCGTCGCGAAGTCAGCCGCTTTGCGAATGGGCTGAAAAAGCTCGGCGTCCAAAAAGGTGACGTCGTCACCATCTATATGCCAATGATCCCCGAACTTGCGATTGCGATGCTTGCATGCGCACGCATCGGTGCGGTTCATTCGATTATTTTCGGCGGCTTCTCTGCCAGTGCGATTCGTGACCGTGTCGAAGACGGCAAAAGTAAAATCGTCATCACCGCCGATGGTGGATGGCGACGTGGTAAAATTGTCCCACTTAAAGATAACGTCGATGAAGCGCTCACACTTACAGATCTCGTTGAAACCGTCGTTGTTTACGAGCGCTGCAAAAACAACATCGTCATGGCTGATGGTCGTGATCATTGGTGGCATGAAGTCATATCCACAGCAAGCGAGCACTGCCCTGCTGAAGAGATGGCCTCCGAAGATCTGCTATTCATTCTTTACACTTCAGGCTCCACCGGCAAACCTAAAGGCATCATGCACACCACCGGCGGCTACATGGTCTACACCTATCTAACTAGCCGCTACACCTTCGACTTACACGAAACGAAGCCTGATGGCAACGGCGGCGCAGAAAATGGTGATGTCTACTGGTGTACCGCAGATATTGGTTGGATCACTGGCCATTCTTATATCATCTACGGATTACTTCCCAACCGCGTTCCAACGCTCATGTACGAAGGCGCCCCCGATTTTCCCGAAAAAGATCGCTTCTGGGACATTATCGAACGTCATCAAGTTACCAAATTCTATACCGCACCGACCGCTATCCGCGCCTTTATGAAATGGGGCCGCGAATGGATCGATAAACACGACATCTCGTCACTTAAAGTCCTCGGCACCGTTGGCGAACCGATCAACCCCGAAGCATGGATGTGGTATCACAAAGTCATCGGCAACGAAAAATGCCCCATCGTCGATACATGGTGGCAAACCGAAACTGGCGGGCACATGCTTACACCACTACCCGGCGCCACAACCACCACCCCCGGCAGTTGCACACGGCCATTCTTCGGCATCGACGCTGCGGTCGTTAACAGTGAAGGTGAAGAAGTCAGCACCAATGAAGGCGGCATTCTCGTCGTTCGCAAACCTTGGCCATCCATGCTCCGTGGTATCTACGGAAACCGTGAACGCTTCCTCGAAACCTACTGGTCAAAAATCGAGGGATGCTACACCGCAGGCGATGGTGCACGAAAAGATGAAAACGGCAACTTCTGGATCATGGGCCGAATCGATGACGTTATCGTTGTCGCGGGTCATAACCTCGGCACGATGGAAGTTGAATCTGCACTCGTCTCACATGAGGCTGTCGCCGAAGCTGCCGTTGTCGGGTTCCCACACGACATCAAAGGTACGGGCATCGCGGCATTCGTGACGCTCGTCGGTGGTATCGAAGAAACCGATGAACTCAAAGCTCAAGTCCGCAATCATGTTGCAAAGGAACTCGGGCCTATCAGCAAGCCCGACAAACTCCGCTTTACCCCTGCGTTACCCAAGACACGCAGTGGCAAGATCATGCGGCGTTTACTCCGTGATATCGCCGCTGGCCGTGAAATCACAGGTGACATCACAACACTTGAGGACAAGTCGATCGTTGAGAAGCTGCAACAAAATAGTGACTAGTCACAATCTCTATTTAATACAAAAAGCACGCTTGTTTAAGCGTGCTTTTTACATGCAATAAAGAAACCATAACCGCGTTATCTTCTTTAGGCCACCAGTCCCCGCGATAGCCTGGCGATGGGTTCGAACCAAGCTCGTTCGTATCCATCTTTATTATTCCGACTTTATCAGGCAGAGATCCGTTGAAGAATCGTATCCAACCGTGGCTTCGTGGCATTCGCCACGCCAAAACCAATGGTCGAGTTCACTAAATTCTTTTTCTCATCAATATCACCAATCAGGTCATAAACTGCCATCGGCTCAAAGCTCGGCGTACGGTACACAATCTTGTATCGCTGTGTTTCGATCAATAATCGATCCTCAAATTCTGATATCAAACCAAGCGGTGTATCCTTCGGCACAAGATCGTCCGTCATTAACAATGGCTTCAACGATCGACCGCCTAACCTTACATTAGACAATTGCTTAACCCCTGCAATATCCAATAGTGTGGGCACAACATCAGCGGTCGAGAAAAATCCTTCAGGTATCGCATCATGCGGCATTGTCGTATGACGTGGCGGTGCAACAATCAGCGGTGTCTGAATACACCCCGAATGAAACGACTGATGACCAACAAGGCCTTTTTCTCCCAACATCGTTCCACGATCCGATGTAAACACCGTCCATGTCCGTTCACGATCTTTACGCTGATCCGATGCCGTCACAATCTGCCTCACCGCATAATCCACCATCGACACACGCCCCAGATAATCCGCTCTGATTCGAGCCAACTGCCCCGGATCTAGATGCTGCAGCGATGTCCGCACAAATACCGGCTGAGTCATCGCATGCATCCCCCTGAAATCTGCCAACGTAAAACCATCACGCAAATGCTTTGTCGAAACTAGTCCATCATAAATCGTCGGCGGCGGCAAATGTGAATCAGGCCCAGCCATCACAATAAATAATGCCCACGGCCTATCCTCAGGCAATGTCGGAATCATCTCTTCCGCCTGCCTTGCAATAAACCCATCAATATCATCACATGGCTCCAGCAGCAACCGTTCCGGTTTAAACGGCCCATACCGTTTTCGCGTCATCCGCTGCTTCATGATTGCCGCCAACAAGCCACGCTTTCGTAAATGCCTGTAATACAAATCTTCAGTCGCACGCGATTGCCGCACAATATCTAAATCTTCCAGACAAACTGACTGGTCCAGATGCGTCAAAAACGGCCGCACCAATCCCACTCCCGCGGTGTGATATCCCGCATCCCTCAAATACCCCGCCAATGACACATCCAATTGTCGCTGCGAATATGGCCGTACATTCTTCTCACCTTCCTCATCCACCAAATCCTCATCCGTCGCCACCAAATGGCCACTCATCTGCCTCGCATGCAACCCCGTAATGAGCGAGTCAAACGCTAGTGGATCCGCTGGCGATGACGCGGTCGTTACCATCCGTGAACCTCGTCGCGCAAGCGCCTCCAGATGCGCAGTCGCTAGCGGCCACGCATGTTCATCCGATACCGCATCAGATCTGAATCCTCGCGGCAAGATTATCAACAAATTGGGCGTCGATCTCATGCCACAAAGCATAGGAGATACAGACCCATTTGTTGAACATTTTCGCCCTAATATCAAGGATAAAATCACGGCCACGCTGGTCGATCCGCACAGGTGTCATCAACTGTCTAAAGTAACGAATCCCCCAGACAAAAACGGTCCTAATACACCCTTCTGTTCCAATCGTAACGGCCATACCATCTGTAATGATCCTGTCACTTTTGGCGGCAATCACCATGTCAGCTACAATCTCTACCCTCATCAACTCAAGCGATCCCAGCCCGCAACAGAACTATCCGTACCCCGCATCACCAATCGAAAGGCCACTCCACAACATGGCTCTTATCAGCGTAGCAAACGTAGAACTCAGCTTCGGCGACCGTGTCATCCTTGACGGCGTCAACCTTACCCTCGATGCCGGTGAGCACGTCGGCCTTGTCGGTCGTAACGGCTGTGGCAAAAGTACGCTGATGAAACTCATTGCCGGCATCGGCAACCTTAAAGCCGAAAAAGGGCAAATCCAAGTCGCTCGCGGCGCCTCCGTCGGCTACCTCCATCAGGATCACAACCTCGATGGTGAAAAAACGCTCCGCGAGGAAGCAGGCGAAGCCTTCGCCCACCTTGATGAAATGCATGCCCAACTCGAAAATATCGCCCACCAAATGGCAGATGCCGAAGGCAGTCAACTCGAAAAACTCATGAAGCAATATGAGCGTGTCGAGCACAACATGCATACTGCTGGTGGATATACCGTCGATCACATCGTCGACGAAGTCCTTCACGGCCTCGGACTCACTGACGCATTCTTTGGCGTCAAAGTCAAAGATCTCTCCGGCGGACAGCGAGGCCGACTCGCGCTTGCCAAACTTCTGCTCGCACACCCCGACATCCTGCTACTCGACGAACCCACCAACCACCTCGATATTGAAGGCCGTAAATGGCTCGAAGAATTCCTCAGCGAATACAACGGTGCCGTCATCCTCATCTCACACGACCGTTGGCTTCTCAACCGCAGCGTTAAGACTATCTACGAGTTAGAACTTGGCAGAATGGTCGAATATCCCGGCAGCTACACCAAATTCCGTGAGCTTCGCACTGAACGTATTCTCGCCCAACGCCGCGCCTACGATAAGCAACAAACCAAAATCAAACAGGAAAAAGCCTTTATCGATCGATACCGCGCAGGCCAACGCTCAAAACAAGCGCAAGGCCGTGAAAAGCGGCTCAGCCGATATATACGTGACGAGCAGCTCGAGCGTCCCGCAGAACTCGACGTCATGAATCTCAGCTTCAAGAAAGCCAAACGTCCCGGCGACCACATCGTCATCGCAGAAAACGTCAGCAAAGCCTATGGATCAAAAGTCCTCTTTAAAGATGTGGACATCAAGATCACACGCGGCGAAAAAATCGGCATCATCGGCCCCAACGGTGCTGGAAAAACCACACTCGTCAAAGTTCTCCTCGGTCTCCTCGATCGCGATGCAGGTATCGTTAAAAACGGCGCGCAGATCGACGTCGGGCACTTCAAACAAACCCATGAAGACCTCGCACTAAACGAAACCGTCGTCAACTATCTCCGCCGACACGTTGCCAACGAAACCGAGCAGGAAGCTCGCGATCTGGCTGGCGCATTCCTCTTCACCGGCAACGAACAGGACTCGCTCCTTGGCACATGCTCCGGCGGCGAACGCGCACGTGTCGTCCTTGCAGGCCTTGTTGCAGGCGGCCACAACGTCCTTATCCTCGACGAGCCCACCAACCACTTGGACATCCCCTCATCTGAACGCCTTGAAGAATCACTCAAGCAATACACTAAGCCCGTCAACAATTACACAACCGTCGGTGAAAAACCCATCGAAGGCACACTAATCCTCATCTCCCACGACCGAATGCTTCTCGATAATCTCGTCGATCAACTACTCATCCTTGACGGCAACGGTAACGTCCGACAATTCCTCGGCAATTACTCCGAGTATGCCGAAACCATCACCAGAGAAAAGCATCAAGCAACCGCAAAAGCCGAAGCAGCTCGCAACGAACAACAACGCAAAGAGGCTGAAAAACGCAGAGCCGAAGAAATCCGCATTCAACAATCTCAGAAACAACAACCTCAACAGCAACCAACCCAACGAAAAAACACACGCTTTAAGCACATGAATCAGCAAAAACTCGAAGCCGCCCTCGAAGCTGCTGAAGTGCGTCTCACAGAAATTGACACCCTGCTCGCTAATCCAGACACTTACCGCGAAGGTGACCAAGTCACACAACTCACAGCTGAACGAGAAAAATTGCAAAGTGAGTACAGCCAAATCGAAGACGAATGGCTCTCGCGATCAAATTAATTTATCTATCTGATGATTAGCCCCACCAAAATTCTTCACTCGTAAGCCGCATTATCCCAAGCCGGTGGTTTCGCCTGCGCTGTCTCAATTGGCGATTCAAGATAGACCTTCATTTGAAGGTGAAGCATTTCCTTTGTTTCTGGAAAATGCCAATACCCGCGCATCTCTTCAACCGCATCGTCTAATTTCCAACCCTCAGCTTTTACCCGATACAATGCCACCGCATATCCCGTGCGATCCGCACCCGCAGAACAGTGCACCAACACCGCATCCCCTTTTTCCGCCTGCTCCATCAGCTTCTCAACTTCACCTAATTCATCAATCCCAGGCAACTTCGATGTTCCCCACCCATATCGATGCACTTTCATCCCCATTTTCTCAGCATCTTCAAACCAATCCTGCGGCCCAGCGAGTGACACTACCGTACCGACCCCATACTGAGCCTTCAGATATTCCAGAAACGCAAGATCAGGGTTCGATGATCGATACACCAGCCCCGGCACAACCTCATCGAAGTTATACGCAGATTCTTGTTCACCCAATAACCAAGCCACTTGTTTCCCAAATGCAGGATACGGCGGCCTCAGAATCTTTTGATCCAAAAGAACCTTTGTCACTAACAAGCTGACAACTGTTACACCCACCGCAATCAGTGTGAAATGCCACCAGAATCGGTTTGGCCGTTCACAATCCCCGACCCCGTTTTTATTTTTTTGATGCATGAACCCTCTTTCGTGATACGCACATCTTATCTCACACAAGCCTTTGTGAATATTAATTTTATGTCAGTATTTACATCTAGACTCAACCAAACTTAAACCTAACTTGTACAGATATGACTAACGCTGCATCCAAACATCAATCAACAACCTAAAATAGCTATCTTGCCCCGTCTTACAGCCCGGCAGAACAGCCAAACAAATATTTCTTCAATCACCGAACAATTTCTTTGTTAGTTTCAGAATTTCATGTACATTTATATACACAGTGGGTCGCTTGAAATGCCGACCGCCGGGATTGACGTCCAGCTTTGCACGCCAAATTGATCGGTAAACCGCATTTCTCCAAGTAAACATGCTTTTTCAAGCATATATGAGTTGCTGTCACAGGCATCGGCATAACAGCTGTCGTTCCAATGCTTTGTGATGGGTTGAGTAGAGACCTTACTTTCTGAGAGGTGAAACGTATGATGAAATCCGCTTTGGGACTATTGAGCGCAGGCATGATCCTGAGTATCGCAACTGCTGCCCAGGCATGGGAAACCAGTAACCCATTTGATGGCGTTGTTTACAGCAAACTTCGCAACAAAGATGCACACCAATTCCTAGGCTGGAGCTACAGCCCCCTCGCTGTGGATGTGATGGAAATCGATCTCGAAGCAGAAGGAATCAACTTCAAAACCACACCCTCCAATGGCTCAAAAGCAGGTGACACCACCCGCCAAACCACCATGCAGTTCATGCAGTCCTCAGACACAGAAATTGCCATCAATACCAATTTCTATGGCACCACATTCTCGCCATACACCGAAACCGACAACATTGGCCTCATGTACTCTGACGGCCAACTCGTCTCTTCTTTCTCTAGTGCTTGGCCCGCAATCAATATCTCTTCGAAAAATGAAGTCGAGCTTGTTACCAGCTACTATCAGAATCAATATGCCTACTTCAATGCCTTCGCTGGCAGTGACGTCATCGTCGAAAACAGCCAGCTCACGGGCAACGGTCAAATCGACCACGCCACCTCACGCCACCCACGTACTTCCGTTGGCTACAACGCAGCAGAAAACAAACTCATCCTCATGACCGTCGATGGCCGCGACTCCAGCCGTACCATCGGTGTCACAAACAACGAACTCGCCAAACTCATGCAAGGCTTCGGTGCAACCTGGGCCATCAACCTCGACGGTGGCGGCTCAACACAAATGACCATGAACAATGGTACCGCTCACTACGTCAACAACCCCTCAGATAAATACCGCAAAGTCGGTGGCAACTTCGGCGTCAACGCCAACATCAACAATACCTATTCCGAACTCGCTTCCTTCGAGCACGGTAACCTTGCCAAATTCGATAAAAACCTCGACTGGTCAGGCACCTCAAATAACATCGCCTCATCTTCCTCTTTCGAAGTCATCACAGGCGATGCCGCAGAAGGCAACAGCGCACTCAAACTCACCATCAACGAAGCCTCGTCTTCTAGCGATTGGCTCACACGTATGGTCTCTGCTTCCGGCAGTGCCGCCAATAACACGAAATTTGAAGCCAACGGCTTCATCGGTATCTGGGCCAAAACGACCGACGCAGATCAGTTCCTCTCACTTGCACTCGACGAAGGATCTGACCTCGAAAAATCCACAAAAAAGGCGCTCGTCGCCGACGGTAACTGGCATTATTACGAGTGGAATCTTGATGATGCCGACCAATGGGATAGCTTCGTAGGCAATGGCAAAATCGACAGCGCCACATTCTCACTCGATTCAATCCTACTCTCTGGTAAATCAAACTCCGTCACATTCATTGACAACCTCAAGCACGACACTGTCTCCTCAATGATCATTCCAGAACCCGCAACCCTCAGTCTTCTCGCAATCAGCGGCCTCGCACTCCTTCGAAGTAAACGATAACCAATCGTAAAACCCGAAACTCTAAAACCACTTCAAATGAAGTGGTTTTTTTATATACACTCCAATAGGCTAGCCTTGCTAAATGAAACACTTTCAAACAAAGCCGAGAATAAGACCGCGGGTATACATAATCTAATTTCATCGTTTTTGATATTTACGCGCGTCCATATCTGCATGTACTTTGCTCTCTGTTTCACATATCAATTCGTTTCTATTTTCTGCAAACATATGACGTATCTAACATTCCGCCGGGGCGAAAATCTATCGTCGGCTTTTTTGCTTTTTCTACCTCTCTAAGGAAACATATGATGAAAAAACGAATCGCACTCGGACTATTATGCTCCATTGCTCTCACCTCTCACGCGCTTGCCGGTTGGACGACAACCAACCCATTTAGCGGCGTCTCATACAGCGCGCTGCGAGGTACTGACGTTCACGGTATTCTCGGCTGGAGTTATAGCCACCTCGACGTCGATGTCATGGAAATCAAACTCGCACAACCATCTATCAGTTTCACTTCGACACCCAGCAACGGTTCAGATCCATACGATACGACACTTCAAACCACAATGGATTTCATGAACGCAACAAACACTGAAATCGCCATTAACACTAACTTTTATGGCACATTCAGTCCAAATGCTGACAACGTTGGTCTAGTTGTTTCCGACTCCAATCTCGTTTCATCTTTCTCAACCGGTTGGCCCGCTGTCAACATCTCACCAACAAAACAAATCGAACTCCTCACCAGCTATACCGGCAATCAATATGCCTACGGAAACGCATTTGCAGGCAGCGACATCATCGTTCAAAACGGTCAACTCACAGGCAACGGCCAACTCTCGCACGCAACTTCACGTCACCCCCGCACTGCCGTAGGCTACAACGCCGTTCTCAACAAACTCATTCTCATGACTGTTGATGGCCGTCGCTCCGATTCTATCGGCGTCACTAACAATGAGTTAGGTAAACTCATGAAGGCATTCGACGCAACATGGGCAATCAACCTCGATGGCGGCGGTTCGACTCAAATGACCATGAACAATGGCACTGCACATTATGTAAATACACCATCAGATACATATCGCGCTGTCGGTGCTAACTTCGGCGTACACGCTGTGGCTGACAACTCATACATGGCCTTCGCAAACTTCGAACACAACAACTTCGCGAACTTTGAATATTCACCCGGCTACTCAGGCAGCAGCACCGGCTTCAATGAAAGCCTTTCAACAACTGAAATCGTCACTTCTGATGTAGCCGTTGGCCAAGGTGCCATGAAACTCACGATTACCGATGACGCCTATCAAACCAACGAGTGGTTCGCTCGACTCGTCTCAGGAAGTTACGCAACACGCAGCCAAAACACCATCCGAATCGCAGACGGATATGTCGGAGTCTGGGCCAAAACCACTGACACCGATGCCTATATCTCCATTGCACTTGATGATCCAACGACTGGTGATCGTGGTATCCGCAAAGCAATCACCGCTGACGGCAATTGGCATCTCTACGAATGGAACATTGATGACGCGACCGCTTGGGAAAGTTGGGTGAATAACACCAATGGTCAAATTGATGGCAGTGACTTCACAATGGACTCCATCCAAATCTGGGGCAAAGGCGACACCGTCGTTTATCTCGACAACCTCGCACATGACACCGACGGAAGCCTCTCATACCTCACTGGCTACTCAGTTGCTTCTGGCCTAAGCATTTCGTCAAACCAAATCCCAGAACCCGCATCCCTATGCCTGATCTCCATCAGCATACTCGCGATGACAAATAGACGCCGCCGCTCATAACACAACAAATCATCTCACACAAAGATCGCTCCTTATATCGAGCGATCTTTTTTATATAAAAAAACGGCCGCCTTTAGGCGACCGCAATATTTCTTCTTAATAACCCCCGCCTATTCTTCCTCGTCTGTCGGCGTCATTGCTTCAACTGCAATAACATCTTCTTCTTCAAGCGGCCGCTTGCCAATCGGAAGCTTCGGCTGAACCTCTTCGCGTTCCTTCCAGAAACGCACCTTATCGATGATCGATGCTGGCTTTTGATACGGCAAAAACTGATACATCTGCTGATCAATAAACAATGTCGAGCGATTCTCACTTCCCCATTTAATCCACGCTTCACCTTGCGACGTGAATTGTTGCCCCGTCAGTGTTCGCAACGACTGATGCGCCGCCTGCACAACACCATAATTCGGATCGGACAACGCACCCACCAACGTGTCATAGACCAACGGCTGAGGGTACTGCCCCAACGCCGCCGCACATGCCTGCCTCACATCAGAGTCCTCATCCATCCGAAGCGTCTCAATCAAAGGCTGCACCGCAATCGGATTATGAATCCGCTGCAATGCCTGAGCCGCCTGCCAACGCACATACGAAACCTTGTCCTTCAACAACGGCGCTATCAGTTCCGCATCCTCAACCGTCCCATGCATCCCAAGCGCTTTCGCACACGTCGCCCTCACCGTCGCATCATCGTCCACAGGCAACACCTGTCCCTCAGACCCACGACCCAACATCACCCGGTACGTCCGGACATAAGGCTCCTCATGCCCAAACGGCGATGCCGCAATCAAAGCCACCGCACGACGACGCTTATCCGCATCATAAATATCAAACAAATCCAACGCCGCTTCTTTCGGCGACGGCGGCATAAAATCCGATAGCAAATCCAATATCGGATTGCCTGACGAGCTCGCACTGCAGCCACCCAACAGCAGCGACGCCATCGTTGTTAACAACGCGACCTTTGTCGCACCGATCTTTTTCACACTTGATCTTCTCATCAGGCCTGACAGTTTACCTTTTTTAACCAACCATTGCACTGATCTTTACACTCTGTATACGATCGGCTTACCCCCCTTGTTCGCCACACCCCCCTTTCTGAGCATTCACCCCCATTCTGCCAACTCGCCAAGACTTTATTAAGGCTACAACTCACCATCACGCCGATAATAACACTGATGAACCACCCATCCACAAAAACACGAATCAACCTACGTGACATACTTCACCTCTTCGAACTCGGACGCGGCGAAGTTATCCTCACACTCATCGCCAATATTTGGCTCATGACCTTCATCCTCCACCGTGACGACAACGGCCTCACCCCCATTCTCACCCTTCACCTCATCCTTGTCACACTCATCGCACTCGGTCTTGCCGGCCTGGGAATCGCACTCAACGACGTACTCGATGCCCGCCACGACCGTGCTTTCGCCCCCAAACGTCCCATCCCCGCTGGCCGTGTCAATGTCCGCTTCGCCATCGCCGCCGCTGTTGTCAGCATGATCGACGCCGTTGCCGCATCCATCTGGCTCGGCGAACTCAACACCACCATCACACTCATCACCGTCGGCGGCATCCTCTTCTACAACCTCACCGGCCGCTTCATGCCCGCCGTCGGCGTCGTCTCTCTCGGGCTCATCACATCACTCGTCATGCTCATCCCCGACCCTCGACCCGAATATGCATGGCCCATCATCCTCGCCATGACACACGTCATGTTCTGCTCAACCGCTCGTCATTGGCTCGCCAACAAACGCCCCCGACTCACCGCAAAAGACGGCTTCGGCATCTGCGCTGGCTGGCTCTTCTGGAGCATGCTCATCGTTGGCGTCCTCCGGCCTCATGAAAACCCAATCGCACAAACCGCAACTCAAGCGCACATCATCCGCCTCATGCTCGGCCCCGTCCTCGCAATCATCGTCTTCGCCATCATCACCAGTATTATGTTTGGCAAAGCCGAAAAATTAAACATCACCACACGTCGACAACTTGGACTCCGATACTCCCGCATCGCCGGACTTTGGCTCATCGTCTACGACGTCGCATGGCTCATCGGCCTCGGCATGTACTGGCAAGCCATCGTCATGACCGCGCTACTCCTACTTGCCGTCCTCATCATCTGCCTCGGCAAAATCATTCACGCATTAATCGGTTCCCCACCAACCTTCGGCCTATCCGATCAGCTCTAACATTCATGCTTCTCGACCTTTCCACATCAACACCTGTTACGCACAATCTGAACACATCTAACCTATTCCTAACATTCCATACCCCTCTTATGCCCCTAAAACGAACGTTAGCATGCTTTCTTACATTCCTCATCTACCGCTAACAATCCGTTAACAAACCAAATTTATTCTTTGCACCTGAACTAAGAGCCAATTGTGTTTGTGTCTCTATGAACGGGTTTTCGTGCAAAACTATATGTACACATGATTCAGTTTCGCACCTAGCCATACCCATTCATTTTGACTAAACACGCCAACGCTCGAACGCGACTCGACAATCGCAAAGGTGCTGCAGCCAGTTCGTTGTCGTCTCCGTTGCCTGGTGAGTGATAACAGCAACATAACGGAGAGAAAGATACCGGAAGGGGATAACCGGGGGAGGAAAAACGTACACCCGTAACTGTTACGGAAACAAACAAGATTGACTTCAACATTCAAACTGTGACATCCTTTAGGAGATCAACTGATGAACCCCATCAGCAAAATCCGCTTCGCAGCACTCGGCCTCGCTGCTGCTGGCCTGATCGCAACAACTTTCACGACTGTTAACGCCGCCGACAAAAAGCTTTCCGGCCCAGTCCGTATCGACGGCTCTTCAACTGTTTACCCAATCACCGAAGCTGTCGCCGAAGAATTTTCCGGTGAAGCCCCACGCGTCAAAGTGACCGTCGGCGTCTCCGGCACCGGTGGTGGCTTCAAGCGTTTCGTCATCGGCGACACCGACATCTCTGACGCTTCACGCCCAATCAAAGGCAAAGAGCTAAAAGCTGCCAAAGAAAACGGCATCAACTTCATCGAAATCCCCGTGGCATACGACGGCCTCACCATCGTCGTCAACAAAAAGAACAGCTGGGCTAAAAACCTCACTGTCGATGAGCTCAAGGCAATCTTCCTCGACAGCTCCGCTGTCTCCAACTGGAAAGACGTTCGTGCAGGTTTCCCAGATCTCCCAATCAAGATCTACGCTCCAGGCACAGACTCCGGCACATTCGACTACTTCAAAGAAGTCGTTGCTGGCAAAAAAGGTTCTATCCGTAGCGACATGTCCGTTTCCGAAGACGACAACATCCTCGTCCGCGGCGTGGCCGGCAACAAGGGTGCAATCGGCTTCTTCGGTTGTGCTTACTACTTCGAAAACACCGACCAGCTCAAAGCTGTCGCAATCGACGGCGGCAAGGGCGCTGTACTCCCATCATCCAAGACCATCGAGTCTGGCGAGTATGCTCCTTTCTCACGTCCTCTGTTCATCTACGTCAACGCAAAGAGCGTGAACAAGCCACAAGTTGACGCCTTCGTCAAGTTCTACTTCGAACAGGGCCCTGCCCTTGCCGAAGAAGTTGGCTACGTCCGCCTTCCATCCGCTGTCTACGCGATCGCTAAAAAGAAGTACCTCACCGTTCACACCGGCACACACTTCCTCGATGCAGATGGTGAAAAGATCAAGGGTGCACTCCCTGACATCTATAAATAACAACTAAATATCTCGTACGTTGCTGCCTAACCGCAGCAACGTGCCTTCTACCTCAAAAACTCATCACCCTCACACACCACTCGATTTCATGACCCAGCCTTACCCACGTATCACGGCTATATATATGACCACTCTTTCAAATACATCCTCCTCTCCCCACGAGCCCCGTCGGCTTTCCGACTGCAAACCACGCTCAAAAAGGATTCGCAAAATCCGCGAATCACTCATCATGACCGGCCTCATCTCCTGCGGCCTCTTCTCTCTCGCTACCACACTCACCATCATCATCGTCCTCGCTAAAGAAACCATCCGTTTCTTCAACCTCGATGAAGTCTCACTCGCCGACTATTTCCTCGGCCTCAAATGGGCACCACTACTCGGCGCCGAACACCACTTCGGCATCTGGCCCCTCATCTCCGGCACACTCCAAGTCACCGTCATCGGCATGTCCGTTGCCATCCCACTCGGCCTCATCACCGCCATCTGGCTCAGCGAATACGCTCCCGAAAAAATTCGCCGTGTCCTCAAGCCAATGCTCGAAGTACTCGCCGGTATACCCACCGTCGTCTTCGGCTTCTTTGCCCTCACCATCATCACACCCTCGCTTCAATGGCTACACGGCGGATTCGAAGTCTTCAACGCCATGTCCGCCGGCATCGCCGTCGGCATCATGTGCCTCCCCATCGTCACATCACTCACCGAAGACGCACTCCGCGCCGTACCCAAACAACTACGCGAAGGCGCCTACGGTCTCGGCTCAACACGATTCGAAACTTCCACAAAAGTCGTCACACCCGCCGCGCTCTCCGGCATCATCGCCGCATTCCTTCTCGCATTTGCACGCGCCATCGGCGAAGTCATGATCGTCGCACTCGCCGCAGGCTCATCACCACCGCAACTCGTCGACTCACTCGTCAACGGCTTCGACCCTCGCGGTGAAACACAAACCATGACCGCCTACATGGTTCAAATCTTCCTCGGCGATGTCTCGAATTTCGGCCCCGAATACTACTCAGCCTACGCCGTCGGCGCAACTCTCTTCCTCATGACCCTCGCACTCACCATCATCGGCCACATCGTCCGCGTACGATTCCGCCAAGCATACGATTAACCCAAACAAGCTCAACGCCTCACACTAACCCTTGATTAGAACACCACAGAGCAATCCATTATGCAGTCACTCTCTGATCCAGCACTCCATAAAAACGGCCGCTTCGCCAAAGATAAACTCTTTGTCGTCCTCTGCATCACCGCAGCCGCGCTCTCCATCGCAATGCTCTTCATCCTCCTCACCTCCATCGGCCTCCAAGGCAAAGACTTCCTCACTTGGGATTTCCTTACAAACTCCCCCTCACGTAAACCCGTCAAAGCCGGCATCTTCCCCGCCATGATGGGCACCATCTTCGTTTGTGGCGTCTGCGCCTTTACCGCAATCCCTATCGGTGTCGGCACAGCCATCCTCCTCGAAGAATTCAAACCACGAAACAAATACCTCCGCATGCTTCACGGCATCATCCAACTCAACATCACCAACCTCGCAGGTGTCCCCTCCATCGTCTACGGCATCCTCGGCATGACCGCGTTCGCACTCATGTTCAACTTCTTCAAATCCGATTTCTACGCCTCTTTTGCAGGCGAAATCGCCACCATCGATAACCCCGCATTCGAACTCGGTACCACCGACAACTGGTACTATCTCCGCTTCCCATTCGGACGCTCCGTCCTCGCAGGCGGGCTCACACTCATGCTCGTCATCCTCCCCATCATCATCATCTCAGCACAGGAAGCCCTCCGCGCCGTTCCCGGATCACTCCGACACGGTGCGCTCGCTCTCGGATGCACGCGTTGGCAAACCGTCTGGTCAACATCACTCCCCGCAGCAATCCCCGGCATCATGACAGGCACGATCCTCGCCATGTCACGCGCCATCGGCGAAGCCGCTCCACTACTTATCATCGCCTCACTATACCTCCGCTTCACACCCGGACACCTCATGGACGACTTCTCTGCCATGCCGCTACAAATCTTCAACTGGGCCGGCAGACCACAAGCCGACTTCCACTACGTCGCAGCCTCAGGCATCATCGTCCTACTCATCATCCTCCTCTCATTCAATGCAATCGCCATCACCATCCGCCAACTCACACACAAACCCATGAGCTAATCACACACACGCTCAGCCTAATGACCAATTAAAATCAACTTAACCTAACCAGTTAATAGCCATGACCATGACACAAACCACCGACCAACAAGAACAGTTCGTGAACGCACCCGAAACCAACGGGCAAACCGTCACAACAGATCAACCAAAAGACGAGCTTTCACTTTCAAAGCCTGTCGTCCACGAACGCGCCGACGTCGTCGGGAATAAAGTCGCCATCGAAGTCAAAGACTTCAACTCATGGTACGGCAACTTTCAAGCGCTTCACGACATCTCCATGAACATCGCCGAAAAATGCGTCACCGCTTTCATTGGCCCATCAGGATGCGGCAAATCCACATTCCTACGATGGATCAACCGCATGAACGACCTCACCATGGGCGCACGCGCACAAGGCACACTCAAACTACACAACCAAGACCTCTTCGCACCCGGCACAGACGTCGTCGACCTCCGCCGACGCGTCGGTATGGTCTTCCAAAAACCAAACCCATTCCCCAAATCAATCTACGCCAACGTCGCCTTCGGCCCGCGCCTCCACACACGCATCTCCAAAACTGATCTCGACGAAATCGTCGAAAACTCACTCCGCCACGCTGCCCTATGGGACGAAGTCAAAGACCGTCTCAAGCAATCCGCACTCGGACTCTCCGGCGGACAACAACAACGTCTCTGCATCGCACGCGCTATCGCCGCTGAACCCGAAGTCCTCCTCATGGACGAGCCTTGCTCCGCACTCGACCCCAAGTCCACCGCAGCGATCGAAGAACTCATCGATCAGCTACGCAAAGAATACACAATCGTCATCGTCACACACAACATGCAGCAGGCCGCCCGCTCATCCGACTACACCGCCTTCATGTTCCAAGGCGACCTCATCGAATACGGTCCAACCCGTCAGATCTTCACCAACCCAGAAAACGAACAAACCGAAAACTACATCACCGGCCGCTTCGGTTAATCACACACAACACAATGATTGTGTTCACGATCGCAAAGATGCCCCCTCTTATCCTGCCACAAGCCTATACCTGCCGAAGCCGCTTCATAGCGTTCCTCAGCAAAACAGTAAACGCGTAAAACGCCTAATAAAACAAACACTTAATGACGAGCAGCTTCCTCACAAGCTGAATGGACAATGCACCTCAAACGACAAGTCGAAAAACTGAAAAAGCAGATACTCTCACTCGGCGCACTTGCCGAAGAGTCGGTTCAAAACGCAATCACCGCCATCCAACACCGCGACCCTGAACTCGGACAAAAAGTCTTCGACGCCGATCACCTCATCGACCTCGCCGAAGTCGACATCGAAGAAGAATGCCTCCACACCCTCGCCCTATACCATCCTGTCGCAATGGATCTTCGCTACGTTGTCGCAACACTCAAGATCAACAACGAACTCGAACGCATCGGCGACCTTGCCGTCAACATCGCTCAACAAGCAATCTACCTCTCACGCTTCGCACGCCTCGACCGCATCCCCTTCGACCTGCCCGGCATGACTCACACCGTCAAATGGATGCTCTCAAAATCCCTCGACGCGCTCATCAATCAAGACGCTCAACTCGCCCAACAAGTCAAAGACCGTGACGACGAAGTCGATGCAATCCACACCGGCATGTACCGCCGCGTCGAACAGGCCATCCGCGAAGACCCCGAACTCGTGCAAACCTACATCCATCTGCTCAATGTTTCGCGCAACCTCGAACGCATCGCCGATCATGTGGTCAACATCGCCGAGGACGTCATCTATATGACTGAAGGCGACATCATCCGCCACGGCCGTAACCGCTCCATCCTCGAACAATAATCCCCCCCCCTGTTCGTATCACGCAACTTCCAATCCCACCCCTGACTTGCAGCGATCCCCACGATTACAGCGCATAATTAGACGTAAAAAAGAGAACGCCTCCAAGCCCATTACCGCCGGTGGCGGGGTGTCCCCCCCAATCCCTCTCACATTGATTTCCCCATTCGCTGCGAGCTTACAGCTCGTAGATCTTTATGCTTATCAATTTTCTCGATTGCAGCGCATAGTTAGACACCATACCGAATCCTACAACGCCAATAGCCGCGGCCTACAGACCACCGATCTTTATCATCACTCAACCACCTATTTGCCCAACAACATTTCGCATCACGCACTCACCCTCGCCCCATATAACAGCAAAAAAGCCAGTCCGAAGACTGGCTTTTTTTTATTCTCTCTCATCTTACCCCTGCGAAATCTATCGCTCACATTAGTCCAGCTCTGAATAAAGCTGTCCGCTTCTGTGTGCGAGCCCCGCCCGTAATCTCGCCAGCACCGATGCATGCATCTGACTGACGCGAGACTCCGAAAGATCCAGCGTCGTGCCGATCTCTTTCATCGTCATTTCTTCAAAGTAGTAAAGTATAAGAATCAAACGCTCAGCCCGTGACAGACCTTTCGAGATCAGCGACTTCAAATCCTTACGCTGAGCAGCCGACATCGGGTTCTCTTGCGTCCGATCGATCAGCACGTCAATCTCACGCATCTCACGCGAGCTATCCGTCTCAAAGAACTTCCGGTCAAGCGAGGTCACGCCAACCGTACTCGAGTCCTTGCGGATCTTGTCGTACTCCTCCATCGAGATATCCATCTCTTCAGCTATCTCGTCGTGAGTCGGTTTACGACCCATCTGCATCTGAAGCCTGGTTCTCGCCGTGCCGACTTTATTCGTACGTGATCTCACCAGACGTGGCACCCAGTCCATCGCGCGCAATCCGTCAAGGATCGCCCCACGAATTCGCGGTGCACAGTAAGTCTGGAACTTGATCCCTCTCGACAAATCAAATGCATCGATCGCATCCATCAACCCAAAGATCCCCGCACTAATCAGGTCATCACAATCGACCTCGTTCGGCAACTTTGAGTGGACACGCTCTGCTATATATTTTACGAGCGGAAGATAGTGTTCCAAGATCTTGTTACGGAGAAACTCTGTCTCTCCAGACTTGTATTCCTTCCAGACCTCGTCAACATTCTCATTTGTAATAGTCGACAGGCTTGATGGGCTTGCCTCCGTGCGGCTCATGGTCTTCTCCTTGACCCAGTGCGCTTCCGTGATCCATTACCCGATGGTCCATGCATGCCACGCAACGTTCAGACATACACTTCTCATACTGCCGTCCACATGCCTGTCCCAGCATCAAATCATCCATTCTCCACATTCTGCTAACATTCTTCGTCTACCATGACGTGTCGCAGTTAGTAAAGCTTTAGCCAACAAACAGTCCCTAAGAAAGACAAGAACGTCACATACGCATTATTCTACCCAGCGCATCTGACGTCGAAATTACGGAACCTGTTTAGTTAGCATGATTTGTGAGCACTCCTTTGCTCTTATAACAAAAGTGGACTTTGCAGTGACACGATTATAAACAAGCTATACCGCATTCCACAAGCCGAATCTCGTTACAATAGCGCTTATCAACAGGTTATTCATTCAAAACACATATCCTCACCCGTAGATAACCGAGGAGATACGAGGAGCAGTCTCATGCCAACCATCAAAGCCGTCATCAATGTCATCGGCTCCGACCAGAAAGGCGTCGTTGCTCGATTCGCAACATACGTCGCCGAGAAGGACATCAACATCCTCGATATTGAGCAGCAGGTCGTCAACGGCAAGTTCATCATGGACATGCTCGTCGATCTTGCTGAAATGTCTCTCTCTCTCGATCAGCTCATCACCGAAATGCTCGAGCTTGGCAAAGAAATCGACATGCAGGTTCGCGTCACCTTCCACGATCAACGCCGCCGCAAACGCGTCGCCGCCATGGTCACCAAGGAAGCTCACTGCCTCGATCAGATGATCAGTGATTGGAAAACCGGCAAATATCGCGGCGACATCGTCTGCGTCCTCGGCAACCACCCCGACCTTGAGTCTGTCGCCAAAGATGCCGGCCTGCCCTTCCATTGGCTGTCATCTAAAGACAAGCCCGCCCATTTCAAATGGATCATGGAAAAATTAGCTGAGTACGACATCGACCTCGTCGCTCTCGCTCGCTACATGCAGATCATTCCGCCTGAGATGGTGAAAAAGTACTCAAACCGTATTATTAATATCCACCCCTCATTGCTGCCTTACTTCCCCGGCGCCAAACCCTACCACCAGGCATGGGAACGCGGCGTCCGAGTCACCGGCTGCACCGCTCACTTCGTCACCGAAGATCTCGACGAAGGCCCGACCATCCTCCAAGACGTCTTCCACATCAACGTCGGCAACGACACTGCTGAAGACGTCCGCGAAAAAGGCCAAAAACTCGAAGGCAACGTCCTCTCCAATGCTGTTCAAATGTACTTGGATGAAAAGCTTTTACCATTCGAAAACAAGGTCGTCTTCCGCCCCGGCCTCTCCCGCTTCCTAGACCACGCTGAGGATTAAAGCTAAAGCTTTAACAAAAACTAGACACTATCAAAGCTGCGATCGATTCGCAGCTTTTTATTCACACTGATTACATATATATTAAACCCGTATGTAAATATCCTGTTTCCTATCTGAATATTGATTGTCTGGGGCAGAACATGACATTCAGCCGATTTCTTCAAAACTATACACCAAGCTCGAATACTAAAAACGGGCCACTCCGACTCAATGTCGATAATGATTTGAAATCTGTGGTGGAAACTATAGGCGGCACATCCTACAACAACGGCCTGTACACCGTACTATCTGCAGACGAGATACAGCCTGTTACCAAACTTGTGTATTGCATTTTTCCAAAGTCCCAAGGTCGCTGTGTCGCTTTTTCGCGAGATTGGCTTGGACGAATTTTCGTGATTGATCATAAAAACACCGTAAACGGCAAACCGACAATACTTCTTATCGAGCCAGGTACAGGTGAAGCCCTTGAAATCCCTTTCGATATCATCAGCTTCCATAGTCAAGCTCTAATCGATCATCAAGATGATGCACTTGCCTATCCCTTCTTCACTGAGTGGTATAGCACTTATAACCAACACTTTAATTACCAACAATGCGTCGGTTATAAAACACCTCTGTTTCTCGGTGGATCAGACACGATTGATAATTTGGAAATAACTGATTTTCAGCTATATGTCGATCTATGCAGCCAACTACTTCATAAAACCACGAGCATAAAAAATGGGCAAAGAGTCAACGACATAATCATCAAATCCGATAAAAGGCCGAAGAATATCAAATCCAAAATACTGAATCTCTTGCGCAAGAAATGAACTACTGAGTCATACCCTGCAATTGGAAACACGTCGCTCCCATAAAATGCTATGTTTCTGAATAGCTATATTTGCGCACAAATGCACGATATTGCCTGATGCGGGTTTGTGTGCGTGTGCATCAAAACTGCGTTTTTTCGGTCGATTTCTGACTAAAACGATCCATTGCTTGAGATTGCTTGATCTTTTCGCCTCAAAACCAGTCAAAACGAAATTCGTTGTGCGAAGTGCTAGGCAAATCGTTTAATACTGTTGCTGCAACAGGTTAATGAGTACGTATTTCGAAGGGTCAACAAAACGTGCGCACAGGAATTTTAGGCGTGTGCATGTTTTGTTCAGCGTTCTGTAGGCCGTATGCGCGCAAATTGATCTCAAGCGATACAAATACAATTGTAAAATTCAGTTTTTATCCTAATCGACAGTTAGTCAAAAACATCAGGAAGATGGAGGACAAAATCGAATGGCTCGTCTTCGGTCACTGGTTCGTATTCTGCTTCGTGTTCGGCGGCAACACGCTTCCATCGTTCGGTTGCGTAATCGCGATGATCGTGCTGAATGCGAATGGCGGCATGGAAGGCGGCCTCGCGTTTCGGCATCACAACGCCTAACACGCAGATAAACTCACGGCCATGCACTTCTGCAAGACGGTTGATTACATCAAGACGGCGTCGACGGGTATGGTTCGTTGAATCCGCAACAACTGAAAAACCCTGCCCCAACCAATATGCAGCGACTTCCCGCATTGCTGCGAGATATTGTTGTTGCAGAGGGATTTTATAATCGTATGTACCGCCGTGGAATGAAGAGATGAGCATGTCCTCGTAGGCCATGAGGAAGTGTTTGTCGAGAAAGTATTTAGCGACGGTGGTTTTACCTGAGCCGATCATGCCGACGGGGATGACGACGATGAGCTTGTTGTCGGGGGATGGGCTGGATATTGGCGTAAGCGATTGTTGATCTAATCGTGCAATAGTCGGAGCCTGTTTGAGCTTAGCCCAGAGATCATCGAGTTGTTGTGTGAGCTTGGTAGTCATGATTGATCAGCTCATTATAGGAAAGCAGGGACTCGGAGGTAAAATATTTGGGTTGTCGGGTTATCTGCGCTGCAATTTGGGGATGAAGTTAGGGTCGAGGACGGCGGTTTTTGCGTAGGCTTTCCAATGGTTAATTGACTGGTCTTCGATGATCTTAAAGGCGGCCTGATCGGCAGGGTTGCCGTGGCCATGCCCGTAGGTGTGGAGGATTTCGTGCTGAAGGTGATTGATTCTTGATTGATAATCGCGATTGAGGAGGAAGTGTTTTTCGGGCATGGAGATGTGGCCGTTCTTTTTACCTTTGCGTTTACCGCGCCACCCACCTTTTGCGCCGGATTTATTGGTGATGAGGTAGATGCGGATGTTGCCGGAACCGGGATAATCGGTGATGGGTTTGCTGTGGGTGTATGCGACTTCGGCTTTAGCCATGTACATACGGGCGAGGGTTGCGACACAGGCTGGGACATGGATTTCAAAGTGTCTCGTGCGGTAGGTATTGATTTTTTCGATGGGAATGACGGCGTCAGGAAATAGGTTGGTCGTTGTTTTAACGGCACAGGCAAATTGACGGACAAATTTCTCATTGGGCCAATGATCGGGTTGTACTTCAGTGGATGGGAGGTTGAGTTTTCCGGTTTTCGAGCCGACTTCGTATTGAATGCCTGAGAGTTGTAAGTCGGCAGGATTGAGGATGAGGCCGGACTTATCGCGGACGATGAGTTGCTGATAGATGGGGTAGATGTACTTGCCTTTGTGTTTTTTCTTCATCGCTTCAACCCAGGCGTGTGGCTTGAGCGGGCCGCCGAGGGTGAGATTGGTATTACGTGAAGCGAAGATGGATTTAACGCCAAAAGTGATGGTGTTCTGGTTGCTGATTTTCAGGTTGTAGGTTGCTTCGAGGTAACGCCGATTCGTATACACAACAACGGGATCATTGAAATTGAGTGTACGGATTTGATCCATCAAATTGAGGTTGAGTGTTGCTTCGGTATGAGGCGGCGTCTCGGGGTCAAGGGTGATCGTGATGCGGTTGAGCTTTGATGTTTGTATGACGAGTGTTCCATTGCGGATTTGAGAGAGTTGTGTGTAATAGATGAGGGGCGTGTTATTGTAGGTCGCGTTGATGATGAGTTGGTATTTGATTTTGGGCGAAACGGTGAGTGTGGGGAGCGTTGTTGGCGATGCATGGCTGGGACGAATCCATCGGATTTGTTTGCCATCATCATGAGCTCGGAGGACGAGCGATTCAACGGTGAAGTTGGCGGGAGCGTTAAGAGTGAGCGAAACTTGTTTTGTTTTGAGTGGGATATTTTCTGATCGTGTTTGACGCGAAGGTGTCAGGAGGGGTGTTCTTACGGAAAGGATGCTGTCCTCGGTTACGCGATTGAAGACAAGCGCATATTTTCCATCGGGAAGCTGTGCGGTGATTTTGTTCTGATCAACGGTAAAGGCTTTGAATTCCGTGGAAAGGTCATAGGTCCTGTAGGGTTCGCTAAAAGGGAGTTGATAGGACCAAATATCTGCCAGATCGGTGTGGCCGGGGATGGTCACAGTAAGATCTGCTGCGTGAGCGATGGAGGCCAACAGAAAGGCGACCATAGCGAGCAATTTGGCTGATGCGTTAAGAATCATCTCAGCTCCGGAATCATGTTGGTTTGTGAACAGATGTATTATGCATCAAGGCGGGATCGGGTGGAAGCGTGATTGAGAAAGAGATGGGTAACAAAAAAACTCCTGATCGTAGTCAGGAGTTTTAGTGGTGTTTAATGGGCGATACTGGACTCGAACCAGTGACCTACTCGGTGTAAACGAGTTGCTCTAGCCAACTGAGCTAATCGCCCTTTAGGGGAGGCATTATAGCGGGTATATGCGGGCGAGTGCAAGTTGGGAAGAAGTTCGGGAATAAGGGTGAAAATGCGGGGACAGAAGACCGGCGGCCTGCCAGTCCGTGGCTACCACGATGCTGAATCGATGGCGCACAACGATACGCGTCGCCCCAAGGGCGGGTTTGGATAGTCGATATTACGACCTAAAAAATTAGACGGCGACGGGGGCTTTGATGTGAGGGTGTGGATCGTAGTTGAGGAGTTCGAAGTCATCGAACGTGAAATCGAAGAGATCTTTGACGTCTGGGTTGAGACGCATGGTGGGGAGTTGGCGGGGTGTACGGGCGAGTTGCTGTTCAGCTTGCTCAAAATGATTGGTATAGAGGTGGGCGTCGCCGAGGGTGTGGATGAAGTCTCCTAACCGCAAGTTAGAGACTTGAGCGATCATCATGGTGAGCAGTGCGTATGAGGCGATATTGAAGGGAACACCGAGGAAGATGTCGGCTGAGCGTTGATAGAGTTGACAGGAAAGTCGAGCGGGGCCGCCATCGGACTGAGGCTGGACGTAGAATTGGAAGAGCGCGTGACAGGGAGGGAGGGCCATGTCGTCGACGAGGCCGGGATTCCATGCGGAAACGATGAGGCGGCGGGAGTCGGGGTTGTGTTTGATTTGATGGAGGAGTTGCCTGATCTGATCGGTGGTTGAGCCGTCGGGGTTGGGCCAGGAGCGCCATTGCGAGCCGTAGACAGGGCCGAGGTTGCCGTTTTCGTCTGCCCAGTCATCCCAGATTGAGACGCCGTTGTCTTTGAGATAGGCGATGTTGGTGTCGCCTTTAAGAAACCAGAGCAGCTCATGAATAATAGAACGAAGGTGGAGCTTTTTGGTGGTGACACAAGGGAACCCGCCCCCCCCTATTTGTGTCATGTCATTTTCCAAGCCGCTGCTGACTTGCAGCGCATTGCTTTTTGAGGGGGGGGATAGATTGAAGCGCATCTGGTGGCCGAAGACGGATCGCGTACCGGTGCCAGTGCGGTCGGAGCGATCGGAGCCGTGGGTGAGGACGTGCTGCATGAGGTCGAGATATTGCTTCATATTCATGAGTTTAAGGGGGTGGATGGTGGCTGCCAATCGGGGGAAGCGATATTTGCCTTAAGCAGTTGGTTCAAAGCGGGTTAGGGAGAAAATGTGGAATACATCACAGATGCATGTTGTGGTGAGGAAGAATGGCCGCGCCAAGGGCAGTTGTGGGATGCGGGAATGATTCGACAGGTGCGGCGTGATGGCTACAATATTGGGCATGAGCACACTACTAGCTGTCGAAGAATTTAATCATTACGCGGCGATCGGGCTGCTGGTTTTGATTGGCCTTGGCTTTGGTCTGGGCAATGTGGTCATTACTCATTTGTTGGGGCCTAGTCGCAAGGGGAAGGTGAAGGGCTCGGTGTATGAATCAGGCGTGAACCCGTTGGCTGAGACACGACGGCGGTTCAATGTGCGATTTTATGTTGTCGCAATGACGTTCTTGCTTTTCGACGTTGAAATCGTGTTCCTGTATCCATGGGCAGTTGATTTCTTGTCATTGGGTGGCGATGCATCAGATGCGAATAATTTACCAACGCTTTTCTTGGGCCGCATGCTGTTCTTCGTGTTGACTACGATTGTGGCGTATGCCTATGCATTCCGCAAAGGCGTATTCCGCTACGACTAAATCCCATCCCCCTGTTACGTCACAAGCTTTTTCCAAATCCGTCCTTGAGTTGCAGCGATCCCCCCCGTGCGTAGCATCATTTTTCCAAACCCGCCCTTGAGTTGCAGCGATCCCCCCCCGTGCGTAGCATCGTTTTTCCAAACCCGCCCTTGAGTTGCAGCGATCCCCCCCGTGCGTAGCATCGTTTTTTCAAATCCGACTTTGAGTTGCAGCGCAACGGTGGTTGGATAATAGGAAATGATATGAAGGCTGCTCAATGAGCTGCCTTTTTTATTGCTGATGCTATCTGAGTAGTTTCGCCTCGTTGAAAATTTGCCTCATGAGGGCGATGGAAAAATCAATCAAGACTGTAAAGAGAATAAAGCTGATAATGAAGGTATAACAGATTGAGATCGGTGAGAGGTCCCAAGGGCGCGGGAAGCCGGGAATGGGAAAGAAGAGGACCAGTGGGAGGATGGCAGTTTTCACAATGCGCCAAATCCAGAAGCGATAGCGGCGGAAGCCTGTGTCAGGTGCACGATCTCGATAGGTGCTTGGGTCGAGCGGATCAAAAGATTGGCCGCACTCTGGACAGGCACCTGATTCGTTGTAATAGAGGTTGTAAAAACATTTTTTACAGATCATGGTGACGGCTTTGCTGTTGACGGTTCTGGATCACCTTGATGCATGAGGTAGAGGGCGGTCTGCTTCCTGGGAAGAAAATCAGAACTGGCGATATTTGGTTGAATGTTCATCTTTTCTTGCTGCGGTTTTAAAGTGCGATCACCTTTACTTTTGGAATCGGGCTCGGGCTTGCCATCTTTTGAGATGTTCTCAGGTACTGCTTGCTTGACAGAGGATGGAGCTTGCTGCGTAGTCGCATCAGCAGAGTGATCTTCCGCTGCGGCAGTATTGCCTTTGTTTGCAGATTCCACAGGTTTCACCGGTTTCACCGGTGCTGTTGTAGTAGCGGGTGAGATTGTGCTGGTTTTCTGATCAGTCCGATCCTGTTTTGGTATTACGGCCACCTCAGGCACAACCGTTAGCGATACCGCGGCATGCTCTGGCGGACTTGAAGCTATTGCCTCAGGTACACCGCTATCTTTTTGCGTCACAGGCTTGATGGGAACATCGCTGCGATTAATGGCCTGCTTGAGCTGTTGATTTTGATAAGCAAGGAAAGTAATACCAGCAAGGGCTGTAATGAACACGATCATTGAGATAACACGAAACGGCGTAATGGTACGTGTGTCGGTATTAAAATCTACTCGCTCAAGAGAGCGGCCATCGGGAAGCGGCTGAAGCAGTTCGTTCATTTCCACGGCCATCTGATCAGCATCGTTAAGCTCAGCTTCTGCAAGCGGCGTATCTTCTTCAACTAAATCATCATCATCCCAATGCTCAATCACTTGCGAAGGATCATAGGCCATGCCAGCGACTGTTTGCTCGTTCATTTGAGCGTCGGTTAGTGGAGAGTTGGGCTGATCATCGAGTGAAGGCTGTGATTTGATATTGACTTGAGGACAAGGGAAGGAAGGCGGCGTTGCGTGCATGGCAGCATCAAGCTGTGCGGCCACGGCTTGATCGCGAGTCATGGGTATAGGAGCGGCTAGACGATCTGCTTGTGGCGAGGGGGTTACAGGATTTGATTCGGATATCTTCGTTGTTGACGTGATTGGAAAATCTGGCTCTTGTTGAATCTCGAAGATGACGAGACTGGTTTCGCCGATTCGGATGATGTCGCCGATTTCAAGCTCAGCAAAATTCTGGATTTTCTGATCATTGAGATAGGTGCCGTTACTTGATTCGAGATCGTTGAGTAGCCAGGCGCCGTTCTGGTAAACAATCTGAGCATGCTGACGTGACGCCATCATGTCAGCAACGAGAATACCCTTGCACTTACGCCCAAGAACAGCGCCTTTGCTTTGCCTGATGCTGTAGTCCCGCCCCTCCTGAATGCCAGAACTAAATTTCAAACGTAGCACGTTGCTGAGCCTCGAAGGATGACCTAGTAAGTTATAGGTGAGCGATACCGTAGAACACATTGCGATCTGATATACATTTTAACAGCAAGCGGGTGGATTCGGATACACTCATTTGCAATAAAATGCGTACAGGTTTCATGTTAAAACAGGTAAAACTGGAGAGATATCAACAGATCCGCTTGAGATTGGCTGCAAAAATTTGAGGTTAGGTTATGATGTCACGTTCGAATAAGTCGGGATAAAGCAAATTGCATGATCACTCATGATGCGAAACCGAATCCGTGTCAGGCAACAGGCCCACCAAATGCATAATTTGAACGGCCCGACCGACTTCTCAGCGCGATGGATAACCTCGCAAGACGCACGAAATGACCATGATCTTCCAAGGGAGATAACTTGAAGCCACTATCATTGATTGTTGCAATGAGCGAGAACCGCGTGATCGGACGCGAGGGCGATTTGCCGTGGCATCTGCCTGACGACATGAAATGGTTTGTAAACAAAACCAAAGGGCATCAAGTGATCATGGGGCGTGCCAATTTCGATTCAATCGGCAACAAGCCACTACCCAACCGCCATAACATTATTCTCACACGCGATAAGAACTACTCGCTCACTGAAGAAGCCATGGCAACGGGCGAGATCACGGTTGTACAAAGCATGCAGGACGCGATCAATATCGCTCAATCACAAGATGACGAGCCGTTCATTATTGGCGGGGAACAGATTTACAAAGCTGCTTTGCCTTTTGTTACGCGCATGTATATCACGCTGGTGCATACGCATGTCGAAGGCGATCGTTTCTTCCCCAACTTCAATCCATCTGATTTTGAAGTTACTGAAAAAACAGAACACCCAGCAGACGATCGGCACATCTACCCGTTTACATTTATTACCTACGAACGCTCAAGCTAATCAATAGATAGATTTTAGTCTTAGATGATTGGAGATAGGCAACCCGTATCTATTCTGTAATAACAACACCCATCGTGAGCAAAATATTGCCATATACACGCTGCTCACCGGTTTGGATCACCAGTGCAACATCGGGGCTGTGAACCGCTTCATAAAACGCAAACCGCTCGATTTTACCTAACTCACCCTGCTATCCATCATCTGCAAGAACTTCCCGAAACTCATCCCATATACGAGACTCGTGAGCCGGTGCATGCGGACTATTTTTAGACATATCCATGACGGCTGCTTTTTCAATAACAATTGCGCTCAGAATTGCTTCAAGAACAGTCACGCAATCAACCAAGCCAGGCTTCAAATTCAGATTGCATAGTGTCGCATTTGGGCCAAGCGTTGTACGCGCAGGAAAATTGCCATCGGCAATCAGTATTTGCGAGCTGTGCCTAGCAGCAGCAAGCGCATGAAGGATGCGTGGATGAGTTAGTTCATAATTGAGCATGGCACAACCCGAGTGGGGCCACGAGATGATTCGATTGAGCTACGTCAGTGCAACTTCGCTGCTAAAGTTATCGACTGCCCGCTTCATTCGCTCCAAAACGATTTCCCGGAGTTGGTCGGGTTTTCGGACGATCACCTGATCAGCATAGCCACAGATCCACCATGCGATCTCGTTCAGACCGTTGACATGAAAACGCGCCACGCAACTGCCATCGGGCCGCATTTTGATGTGCTGTGTGGGATGCCAGCATGTCTCTGCAATGTTGGTCGCGACGAGCGGCTTAAATTCGAGCTCCACATCATAAACACGGCCTTCGGGATTGAGCGCCCACGCGCCATCAAGCACATTACCAACCGCAAAATCTGATGGTCTTTCAAAACGCTCATCAAGCACTTCGATATCACTAATGCGTGCTAACTTGAGTACGCGCACCTCCTGGTGCTTCTCAGTCCATGCGAAGAGATACCACGCACGAGCAGCATAATGAAGCACATACGGATGAACTGTCGTCCAAAATCCTCTTTTCTCAACAGGGCTTTTGTAATGCAATCTGCAAACACGCCCCTCATCAACACAGCGATGCAAAATAGCGTAATGCTCGATCTCACTCTCACCGTAGCCATGTGCACCCACATCAATCGAAACGCCACTCATCATCTCACCACAAGCAGACCGCATGGGTTCTGGCATTGAACTGATCAATTTGTAAATTCCCGAAAGCGCGGAGGCGAACATGGGTTTATCACGCTGCGCAGCCGCAGATTTACCTAATATCATGAGCCCCAATGTCTCGGCTGCGGTTAGACTGATCGGTGGCATGAAGAACTCTTTGCCCAGTCGATAGCCCACACCTTTCTCATGGTAATACGGCACACCTGCAGCTTCGAGCATGTTTAAATCACGAAAAAGTGTTCGCCTACTGACACCTAACTCATTCATGAGTTCTTCAACAGTTTTCGCTCGCCCCCCTTGCAAAACGACAATGAGTTTGATGACACGATGGACCTTACTGATTTGCATGATGGATGCCCCACATGTTATTCATTGCGACCTCACATCCCGGATAAATTTATCATACAAATGGCTTACTGTTGTGTCACGTCAAATCCATGCTTACACATAACAAGCTAACCTCCCAAAATCACATGTTTTGCAGCATATTTCACAAAAACACTCAAATCATAATTACGAATCGAATCAAACAGACAAGACAAGGTATGCATAAAACATATAAACTAATCATGTATTAGATTAATTCGCACAAAAGCGCATACATAAATTCCCAATACTCATACACGGTGATGAGAATAGATAAAAGATAAAACCGATCGAAGCAAACTAATTTGAGATTGATTTGGTAAAACACCAATCAAAATACGTATTAAGAACTAATGGATAGCCAAAACATAAATTGATTTTTCATAGGAAATGGCAACTTCGATCAGATATTAGATTTGTATTGAAATAAAAAAACCGCCTTGCTTGGTAGCAAAGCGGCTCTTTCGGAAATGACCCCTACGGGATTCGAACCCGTGTCGCCAGGATGAAAACCTGGTGTCCTAGACCTGACTAGACGAAGGGGCCGTCCAATTGGCTTGGGCGAGCAATTATAGGGCAAACCAAAACTCAAGCAAATCTAACCACTCTTTCCAGAGTTCAAGTTCCTTTTTCCCACATGACATACCTGACAGATCGTAAGGAGCCGTGAAACCACCATACAGAACAAAATTATAACCTATTGTTATTTATTCAATTACACGCAATATTTCAAAGCCCACACTGCCAGCATCAACACCTATCTCAAGGCTGAGTTTTCAACATTCACAGCCGCTCTCGTTTGTTTAATTGCATCGTTAACGGGAGTAACTCAACTAAATCCATCGCTTTAAGCCCAGCAAAGCCGTTTTTGTCTGCCCAGATGTCGCCGGCCTGACCATGAAGATGCACACCCAACACCGCAGCATCAAACAAGCTCACACCCTGAGCCCGCAGGCTGGCAATGACACCTGTCAGCACATCGCCGCTCCCCGCGGTCGACATCGACACATTGCCGGTCTTATTGATGTAGTACTGTGTGCCATTGCTGACAACCGTTTCGTGCCCCTTCAACACCACCACTGCTCGGTATCGCCTTGCAAGCTCGCCCGCTCCTTGAACTCGTTGATCTGAATCAACACCGCTCCACTTAATCCTCAGACCATCTGCCAACCGTGCATATTCACCCGGATGTGGCGTCATCACCAAGCCGGCCCCCTCACCTTGTTCTCGATCCTTTACACCTGCTTCCCCTAATCCAGCAAGCGCATTGAGTCCATCAGCATCCAAGACCACATCGCGCCCATCTCTAATCATCCGCTGCACAATCTCACGCACTGAAGCGCTCTGGCCAATACCTGGCCCAATAGCAAGTACAGCTCCACCATTCGAATCAGCATCATCCAAAGCTTTGAGCTTACGTTCAATATCACCACCAAAAGCGATCCCCGTAGCACTCGGCTCAACCACGAGTATATGATGAAGTAACCTCAAATCACTCGCAATTTTCACCAACCCCGCGCCGCTACGCAATGCAGCTCCCGCACTTAAAGCTGGCGCACCAATCATTGTTTCACAACCACCGATTACGATCACCGTGCCAAATACCCCCTTATGCCCATCTTTTGGCCGAGGCGGTAGAGATGGTAGCTTCGTTATTTGCTTCATGGTTTGCTTATCCATAACATCTCATCACCTATTCGACGGTTAGTCATTAGCTGAAACACGGTTCTGCTTCACGATCATTGAAGCCGTATATCCAGCACCAAATCCGTTATCAATATTAACCACCACCACGCCCGATGCACAGCTATTTAACATCCCAAGCAAGGCGGCCACACCCCCAAAGCTCGCACCATACCCCACACTCGTCGGCACAGCGATCACCGGCACATCCACCAACCCCCCCACAACACTCGGCAACGCGCCTTCCATCCCCGCCACAACAATCAAAACACGCACATCATCACCACCCAACTCATCCATACGTCCCATCAACCGATGCAACCCAGCCACACCCACATCACAAACCATCCTCGCCTCACATCCCATCGCCTTCACCGTCATTGCCGCCTCCTCTGCAACCGGCAAATCGCTCGTTCCCGCTGTCACAATCGGCACCACCATCCCCCCCCTGTTTGAATCTTCTGCATCCTCCATACCACCGGGGCTACCAATCATCACCGCGCCGCACGAATCTGCCACCTCAATCGGCTCACCTTTAAACGCATCACACACCGCTGTAATCTGCTCATCATTTGCACGTGTCATCAGCACAACATCACCCCGCACATAGATAGCCTTGGCAATCCGAACCACCTGATCAGCCGTCTTACCCGCAGCATAAATCACCTCGGCAGCACCACACCGGCGTTTACGATCATGATCCACCATCACATCCGAAACACCATGCCCCGCATGCAACTGCTCGGCGTGATATTGCTCTGAAGCATGCTCCTGTTGCAATTTTTCTATCGCATCTAATCCTGCTTGTTCGGTTAGCTCACCGGTGCGAATTCTTTTGATGATGTTCGCGAGATTCATAGGCCTACTTTTTTATCTTTTTTTCAACAAACAATACACGGGTGCCAAACAGATGACACCCACTGTTGCCATAATATTCAGCATATCGAATACACACGCCATTTGGCAGCACGTTTACCCATAAATCACAAACTTCAATTCGATATAACCTAACTTGAGGGCAAAGGGGGGAGGATAGAGCCGTTCGCGTGATTATCAGCCGCTGAGACCTGCACCGCAATCAACTGCATGTCATTACAAGCAGCACCATTCACACAAAACGCTCTTTAAATAGAAGGGGGGGGGGGAAGACATCCGTTCACTGTCATGTCGCTAATCCCGCACATGCACATATCGCGCATCATTTGATACGGATGGATAGGCGAACCAGAGTTTGCCACGATCTCATCATCAATCAGTGAGGTCAAAACAAGGGGGGATAACCAAGGGGAGGGACTAATGGGGCGGGATTACATACGGGGAGGGACGGGATAGGGGATAATCGGGGAGAGGGATAAAGGAGGGGGGGACGGGATGGCGGGCGAATGGATGGGCGCTGCGTCATGATGCCAAGCAAAAGCATCATGACCGGCCAACCATCCTTTTTTAATGACCGATCAATGCAAAAAAAAACGCTAACTCTCGTCAGCGTTTTTAAATCCTAAATTTTAAAACCAAAGCGATTAACGCAGCCGCACAACCTTAACCTTCACATTCCCCATCATCGGCACCAGCCCCACCAAATCATTCTGCATCTGATCATCGCGCATCGAACTCACCGTCATTGCAATATGACCCGCATCATAATCTTCATTCCCGCTTAGCACCGCATCAAAATCAACCCATCGTCCACCATCTTCTTCTTCAATCCACGCCATCGTCCATGCGTGATATCCAAGCACGCGTTCATACCCCATAAACTCATCGACAAACATCAACCCATTGACCACACGACTCGGAATCGCCGCACCCCGCAACATTGCCGCCAACAAAGCCGCATGCTCCGTGCAGTCTCCCTCTTTCGTTCGCGCCACCTCAGCCGCAGTCGCCATCCCGACCGCCAACGATTTTTCATCAATGTACGCATTCACAAAGCGGCGAAGCTTGCTCGCTTTCTCACGATCACTCATCCCCTGCCCCATATCATCGCCTAACGCACGTCTAATCAGCGACTGCACAACCTCATCATCCCACCTCAGCATCTGCGTCGAAGCCAAATCATCCTCAGCCGGCAGATCCGCCTCCGGATTATTCGCCTCATCCAGATTGACCACCACGCGCGCTTTCTTGCTACTCCCCCAGATCACCTTCTGTGTTCCCGTACGCGGCATCTTCAAATCAACATCCTTGCCTCGCTTAAAACTCAACTCGTAAACAGCCTGGCGTGAGCTTCGGATATCTCCCTTCACACTCCCAGCCATCGGTTTAATCAATGTTTCCGCCATCACTTCCGGTGCTTCGAGATCCATCATCGCCGTTGCCTTATCCGCCGCCACCATCTCCACATCCAATCCACCACCCATCGGCACCATCATCCGAAGCACCCTGCCCCGCTCATCCGTATACTGCTTTGCCGTTATGCTCGGCAAGTTCGACAGCTTCACCTCCCACTCAATCGCAGGCGCCTTCTTCCCATAAACCTCAATCACCTTCTCTCCAACCTTCTTGAATTTCGCTTCAACAACCGTCACACCCAACGATAAATCTGCCGTCTTGATCGAAAATTCATCCTCACCCGCTTTCAACTTCTCAGCAATCACTTTCTCTGATGCAGCCAACCCCAGCACGTCCGTCGGCAACTCAGGAAACGCCTTCTCTACCGGCTTACCCAACTGCCATGTCGTCTGAATCACGCCATCCTCACCCATCTTATAGGCCGCCTTCAAACCACTCCCACCACCCATATTCATTTCACTATAAGCCCGTCGTGGCTCGCCCCCACTCGTCTCCCAACTCACCTGCAACATGTCAATCTCAAGCTCAATTGCCCCCCGCTTGATCTTTAAATTCATCTTCACATCCGAACGTACCAAACCATCATCCTCACCCCGCCTCGCCTGCGTCCAACCCGCCCGTTGTCCGCCTAACATCAATACGTACCATTGCTCCTCCTGCACATCTCCCATCTCATTAGGCCGCACATTCTGCGCCCTAACCACCCCACTCACCGCGCCCACCATTAACACGCACATTAAACCTACAAACCATCGGCCTAGCTTCATCCGCATCATCATATCCTTCATTATTGAGATTTCGCCTCCCCACCCTGCAACTCCCGCATTCTACAAGCTCTCGTCCCGCGACCCCACAACTTTCTCGCAATCACCCCTCAAATCCCCCTCTTTTTCAGCATGACATGCCCCCGCAATCATCTCACGCAACCGTTTCAGCTCACACCGATCATACAGCCCAAAACACCAATCCCTCCGCCCAGCAATCGCTCGATTTTTCACCCCAGCCTTCGCTGCTGCCAATCGTGTCTCCGCCGCCTCAATCACCTCACCATGCCGCTTGACCAACTCATCATTAATCGTATGAATCCGCTTAAACGCAGCCCGCCGCCTTCGCCGATCACGATCATCATCCATATGCCCCAGCAACTCGCGTTTTTCCTCAACCAAAACACCATCCCCATCATTCACCGCACCATCCACGCGCTCCACATTATGCACCACATGATGCGCCCACCACACCGCCGCCTCTAATTCATCTAATCCACTGTTAGGCACATCAAAATCCAAATATAAATCTGCCGTTACCACCGCCATCGGCGCCAGCCGCTTCCCGCACCATCGTAGCCACCACGATTCCATAATTCCATCATAGATACCGCCACCTGTCCCATGAATAAAAAGATCGCATCGCCCGAGTTCGCCGCTCCGCAGCGCCCACGTCATCATCAGCGCCTTCGGCATCATCACCACATCATCACCCAATACCTCCCCCCATTCATCTACCAAAACCACCTCACGCGAATCCCCAACATCCGCAAACACCCGCATCCGACGCCCCGCACCTGCGCCCTTCTCCCCTTTAATCCCCCACAGCGGTAACTCCACAAACTCACGCGTCACAACCAACTCACCAACCCCCGCCTCAGGCCGCCTCCTTACCTCTTCGTTATAGATCCGAACGCACCGCGCCGCATCACCCACCATCATCTCAACCAATCCATCAAACCCCTTCATCTCCGCAAAATCACTCGTAAAAAGCAGTCCCATTTCTCCCGCCCCCCCCACATACGGCTCCATCATCGCCACCTGCGCAACTCCCACCTGCTCTGCTAATGTCCTGCAATCCGCAGCCTGAACCCGCTCCCAAGCGCCGCGCATCACCCCACGCAACGGCTCATCCAGCTCCCCCACCTTCTCAAGTACCTCGTCTACATCCACCACACCCTGCCACCCCGTACTCACACCCACCATCTCCTTCCCTAATCGCACAGTCTGCACGTACAGCCGCCCATCTTTCTCAACAGGCACCTGCAATCTAAGCGCTGCATTGACATCATGATCCACCACCAAATGCACCAATTTCCGCCCCGTTTTCTCAGCCCATACCGCCCCTGCTATATCCTTCGCTAATATCCCCGGATGCCAGAACCACGCCTGATGCCCCGTCACCACTAAACGATCATCACAACTGACCCGTCCTGTCCCTAATCGATCCGCATTCGCGTTGATACAAGCAACCAACCCATCATCATCCCCCCCCTGCTCATCTCCCCCTAGCTTCTCCCCCTCTTCACCATCACGCGCACCCACAGCCGACTCCACCATCCCTTCCCACTCACACATCTGTGGCTCGATCACAATCTTCATCAGCCTAACCCTTGATTAGACACTCATCTTTTACATCAAGCCTGACTCGCGTCTGCCTCAACTTTTTCTTCAACGCAATCTGCTGGCATACAGTTCTCGCGCATGTTCGCAGTACGAGACAGTTCATTTTCCCAAACCTCACGGTACAGCGCAATCCGGTGCGCCGGATCGTCCAGCTTCTCACCAAAGCTTCGATTCGGATCATTATAAATCAGCCGAATCGGCACCTCATCCACCTTCAAGCCATGCGACTTCGCCTGCACCCAAAACTGTAACGGGATCGCATACCCATCCCGATCCAATTGCATCTTCCGCAATCCACTCACCCTGCAAGCCTTGAACCCACAAAAGGAATCCGTAATCTCATACCCCAATGTTTCCTTCACCCAACCCGTCACCGTCTTATTGATCTCCCTCCGATCCTCCGGCACAAGCTCTCCACCACCGCAAGCCTCACAATGCAAATATCGGCTCCCCGAAATAATGTCTGCACCATGCCCATCTTCTTTCCCCGCCTTCTCGATCGCCTCAAAAAAGTCAGGCAAACTCCGAGGCTCATGCTGCTCATCACAATCCATCGTGATCAACCAGTCATACCCATAACAACTCGCCCAGCGAATCGCATCGCGAATACTCCGACCATACCCACGGTTCCGCTTATGCCGCACCACATCCACCGGCTGCCTCGCCAACAAGCTCGGCGTCTCATCCGTCGATCCATCATCGACCACCAAAATATCTTTCGTATACTTCCCCACCTCCGCTAAAACACCCGTCACATATTGTTCTTCGTTATACACAGGTATCGCCACAAGTATCCGCATCGCTACGCGTCTCCTACTATTTCGCCCCACTCACACTACTGTCATTCTAGTTACGCACCAACACAACACCCACCCCTCCCCTTATATTCCCTCAATCCGCTCCACTTCTCCCCTCATTCCTCCCTACCCAATCGCCCCATCATCAGCCCCATTTTCCGCCTCAAACCGCGTCCATGCCACTGACAACGCCTCCAATTGCGCCACACTCAATTCCCCACATCGCATCTCCCCACTCACCCCCTCCGGCCAACCATCAAAATCTCGACTCAACACGCCCCCCAACTGCTTCCGCCTCTTGCTGAACACCTTCTGCAAAAACGCACTAAACCGCCCAGCATCCGCGGTCAGCGGTTCCGCACGCCTTTTCAAACTCACGACACTGCTCCCAACCCGCGGCGGAGGCCAGAAACAACCGCCACTCAAAAAACTCACCTCCTCAACCTCACACATCGCCTGCACCACAATCCCCAAAGCCCCGTACGTCTTCCCCCCAGGCTCCGCCGTCAAACGATCCGCCACCTCTTTCTGAATCATCACCACCGCACCCTTCATCTGCTCATACCCCACCGCCAAATTCGCCAGCAGCGGGCTCGCCACGTTATACGGCAAGTTTGCAATCATCTTGAACTCACGACCACCCAGCAATTCCCCCACCTCATCCGCTATCTCATGCTTAGATTTCAACGCACTCCCCACATACAATTGCCATTTCCCTTCCCATGCCGCCAACTGCTCCAGCAGAATATCCTCCATATCCCGATCAATCTCCACCATCACCACCTCAGCCCCCGCCTCCAACAGCCACTCCGTCAGCGCCCCCGTCCCCGGCCCAACCTCCAGCACCACATCCCCTTCCCCAATCTCCGCCGCCGCCATGATTCGCTTCATGTGATTATGGTCATGCAAAAAATTCTGCCCGAACTTCTTCTTCGGATGCAGCCCGCGCACACTCAACATCCCCTTAATATCACTCAATTTCTGTACCATCGCCCCATTCTACCACCTCCAACACCATCGCTCACGCTCGCCGACACCTGCCCTTCAAATCTCAACTCATTTCCATTAAAATGGTCTCACAACCTTCACCTCAGCTTCCGGAGTGTGCATGTATTACGCAAATAAACCAATATATCACTTCATCGTATTGCTCACGCTATGCCTCGCGTCCCCTTGCCTCCTCGCTCAATCCGACACACCCCCTTCCTCTTCAAGCAGCTCCACTGATGTCGAGTTAGATCTCGAATCTACTACCCATGGAGAGCCGACCTCATCCATCTCCCCCGAGCAACTCGAAGAACTGCTCGATCAAATCCAAACTCTTCAGCAAAACTACGACAAACTCAAAGCAGAATATGACCTACTCACCGAAAAAGCCGCCGCATTAGAAAACAAACTCAATCGGCAAGTCCAGCCCAACGAGATACCCGCCAACGCAAACTATGCCCTGCGTTACACCTTCCGCAAACTCACCAGCAAGGAAATCCAAAAACTCGATACCCAGTTGCAAGCCGGCGGCGTCGTACACAGCCACAAAGACATACTTGATAACTATATCGCCGCCCAAATCACCATCAGAAACATGAGTAAAAAGCCGCAACGATACAATCTCGACGTCGGTCTCACCAACCAAAAACTAAAACCCTCAGCCGACAACAGCAACACCGACTTCCTCGACAATTTCAGCATCTCAACCGATTACATCCAACCTCGCCGCGCGTACACCGCAACCAAGTTCCTCAACAACGTCGGCTCAAAAGAAAACTACCTCATCGCAACAAACGCATCCGCCTTTATGATCTCCTCAAAGTAATCGCATGCGGTACTTTATGCCTTCGATTCGCAAACCTTCCGGAACAATATCATGCGAAAGTCATCAATCAGCCTAATCATCGCCTCCACTCTTACCCTCCAGTTCACCCTACTCCACGCCCAAGATGCTCAGCCACACACATTTGAACAACTCAAACAAACCCTCTCACAAATCGAATCTCAATCACGCATACTCCGCAATCAATCAAACACCATCAATAGCTCGCTCTCAAACATCGAAACTGAAATCAAGCAAATTCAGTCCGTTGCAGTAACAAGTACAAACACATCCTCAACCACAACCATTTCTTCAACTAATCAAATTCAAGACCCTCAATACACCTACAGCTATTCGCTCAATAAACTTGTCTTCAAAGATCTCGACGAGTTCGGCCTACGCAAGAAATTTAACGCCAGCCTGCGCCGCTACAAACGCGCTAAAACATGCAGGCGAAAATTGACGAACACCGAGTTCTTTGAATCCTTCAAACAGAATCAAATTGTCCTCACCTTCGCCATCAAAAACCAGTCGGAAGAACCGCTCAAATTCCAAGGCACAGTCAACCTATACCGCGCAAAACCAAACCTCAACTTAACCAATCAAAGACCTGTCGCCGAACAATCATTCTCAACCCCAATCATCAAACGCAATAAATCCTATCAGTTCCGCGCATTGGTCTCTGAGTACGACGCCCACTACTGCCGCTACGCAGAAATCACAACAATCACCGCAGAAACCGAATAAAGGTGCTAGGTAAGATTATGCTGTTTTTGGTTTCCCGCGGGTCACTGCGAACTAAGGGAAGGCGATTGAGTTAAATGAGCAGGTTCGGGAACTGCTGTGACTTTGAGACGTAGTGAATAAAATTGTGCGTCGTCGGAAAGACCGAAGACGCTTATGTAGTAGGGGCCAGTTGTGTTGAGGGGGAAGTTGCGGATTGATTCATTGCGTCCTTCACCGTTGTCATTGATGGTTTTGAGGACGTAGCCATCAGCATCGATGATTTTGAAACCGAGATCGGAAAATTTTCGCATATCTACCCTGGATTCAGGTTTTTTGCCGCCGCCGCCAACGCGTCGGCTATATTCGTAGCCGGCAGGTGTTAGCGTAATGCTGATTGTTGAGCTGGATGTGATGTTGAATTGATATACATCGGTATCTGATTCGTCATCTATTGATACGAAGTCAGATTCGTTTGGTGAAATAAATCGACGGGGACTGCGAAGCGCATCTCTACCAATGGACCATGTAGCGCGGCCAGTGAGGGTTCCGATTTTCTGTGCGGTGTCGAGTGTGTCGTTGCCGCCGAATTGCTCGTATTTGTCCCCATATAGTCTTTGTGCAAGGAGGATTTCATCGAGTTGTGGGCCAAAAAAATTCTTTTCTCCGCGTATCTCCATTAATTGTTCTGTGCTTTTTGAGGAGATATGGCTTAAGCCTATGCCGTGCCCGCTTTCATGCAGAATGGTGTTATTGAAATTAACGGGGTTATTTTTTCTTATGGGTTTTGATGGGTCAAACAACTTCCAGCGAGATGTCCAGTTGTGATTGATGAACATGTCACCGTTATTTTCGTGGTAGCTATATGCAACATCCCCGCCCTTAGGCCCCATTTTTGCGCCCGCAATACGGACATCCGCTCGCTTATCGAGTTCGCCGGGAAGACCGCCTTGTCCATGTCTGGCGCCATCGTCGTAGGGGACATAGACGAAATTGATTCCTGTTAATTCGCTCCAACGCTTAAAGGAATTATCAAAAAGTTTAAACCATGGACGTTTGGTCAAGTCATCCCCACCGGCGCCTGAGCCGAGTTTGGCATCCATCGCCGCTATGAATGTGCTCGTTCGAGTGGGTTTTCCTTTGCGATAAGTTTCTGTACCGTCTTTCACGAATCCCCAAGTCAGTGTGATTGAGCGGCCATGTTCCGAGCCGACGTTTCCATCTGTTGCAGTTTTTTTCCATCTGCCATTCTTGCGAAATCCCTCGTAGACGGCGAACGCATGAGTGGTCATAGCGAAAGTCAAAATACAAACCAAATAGCACTGAAGCGTTTTGAACATGGTATTTTCCCGGGAAGGTTGGTATTGCGCAGTTTTAATATTGCCTGTCAGTGTGAATTAGTATTAGGGTCTGCACTCGTTCAATGTGTAAATCGCATCATAACATGAGTTATTAGTATTGACATTAACAATTGAGGAAGTGACTGAAAATTAAGGCTGGGCATATCGATTGGGTTTTGAAGCAAGGTAAGTAAATCGTTGCGCGGGACACGCCTTTTATTTAGTTCTACCGAGGAAAGAAAAGGTAGCCAGGGGGAAAAGGTGGTGTGTGGGGGGGGGAGGAAAAGGTGGCAGGTACCTTATACTGCCTACAAGAATCAACAATACATCTCATAACATTTCTAACTAACAATTAGTTAGTGTTCGAATGTATCTGAAAAACTACGCGACATCAAAACACTGTATACGCCAGCATCTCCAGCCCGCAATCAAACTCAAATTCCTCAATATTTCCCGACTAGCACAACCCTCTTTCCCCCCTTACCATATCCCACATGAAGATCCGTAAACTGCCAACACTGCTCATCAACCAGATCGCCGCCGGCGAAGTCATCGAACGCCCCGCCTCGATCGTCAAAGAGTGCGTCGAAAACTCCATCGATGCCCAAGCCACCCAAATCGATATCGCCATCGAACAGGGCGGGCATCAGCTTATCCGCATCAGTGACAATGGTTTAGGAATCGCAGAAGACGAACTTGAGCTCGCCGTCTCCCCGCACGCCACCTCCAAACTCCATTCCCCCGATCAACTTGCCGCTATCGGCACACTCGGCTTCCGCGGCGAGGCCCTTGCCTCAATCTCATCCGTCTCACGCACCAAAATCACCTCACGCCCCACGCGTGACGGCAAGGCTGCCGAGGCCGCAGCCGTCCTCGAAGTCGAAGGCTCACGTCTAAGCCCGCCCTACCCCGCAGCTTGCGCGCCGGGTACGATCATCGATGTGCGCGACCTTTTTTTTAACACACCCGCTCGACGCAAATTTTTACGTCAACCCTCAACCGAATTCGCCCAGATCAACGAGATCGTCACGCGTATTGCGATGTGTAACCACAATATCGGCTTTCGCTTAACGCATAACGACCGCAAAATTACAGACTTACCCCCCAACCAAACGCGCGCACAGCGCGTGATTTCATTAGTTGGTAAAGATATCAAAAACGGGCTGCTCGAATTTTCGCATGAAGACCTCGCAGAGCATGGCGGCGCCACGCTCTGGGGTATGGCTGGACTCCCGGAAATTGCCCGCGCTACCAACAAGTTTTTGTATCTCTGTATCAACGGGCGAGTTATCAAAGATCGCAATCTGATCCATGCGGTGCGTGAAGCGTATCGCGGCTTGATTCCGCCAGAAAAAACGCCGGTCGCAGCGGTGTTTATTGAAATGCCCGCTGAGGATGTGGATGTCAATGTTCACCCATCCAAAGCGGAGGTGCGTTTCCGTAAACCCAAGCAGTATTTTGGTTTAGTACGCAACGCGATCCGGCAATGCCTGCTCGACAATGACCTGATGCCCACGGCGAAGCTTTCCGACGATGCGGTTCCCGCGTTCCGACCTGTCGAACAGGAAAAGGTGCCGGAAACCGAGGCGACACAAGCCTTTGTCGACTACTTCAAGAAGATGGCGCCGAAGCAAAAAGGATTTGCGTATCAGGAAGTGCAACGCGCAATCCAAACCGAGGTCTCAAAGGAAGCGCCGCTGCTGAACGACACGTTCACGCAAGCAGTGAGCGAGCAAGAGGTTGTAGACACGGAGACGGGTGAGGTGATGGCCGCAGCCAATGATGCGGCGCCTATTCTGGCGGCTGAACCACAGGGCTTGAATCTGACACCCGTTAAAATCCTGCAAATCCACAACAGTTTTGTGGTTACAGAAGATGATCAGGGTATCGTGATCATCGACCAGCATGCGCTTCATGAACGGATCATGTTTGAAAAACTAACGGCACGCGTGCTGGGGACAAATTCTGGCGCCCCTAAAAGCTTGGAATCACAACGGTTATTGATGCCGGAGATTATTGAGGCGAGTCAGAACGAGCAGGAATTACTGGAAGAATTGAAGCCGCTGTTGGTGAGATTAGGGATTGAAGTCGAACCGATCGGCCCACATGTTGTTGCACTGCAAGCATTTCCATCGTTTTTGTATTCACGCAAAGTTGAAGCGGTACCGTTTATGCGGGAGTTGATTGATAAGTCATTGGAAGGTGCGATCTCGATCAACGATCCGGCAGCAGAGGAAAACGCGCTGCATGAAGTCCTCGATATGATGTCGTGTAAAGCCGCGATCAAAGCAGGCGACAACATGACCGAAGATCAATTGGCTGAACTACTTGCGCAAAAGGATAAGTTTGAGCGTACCAGCAATTGCCCGCACGGCAGGCCGACGACACTACGTCTCACACTCAAAGATCTATACAAACAGTTCGGCCGCTAACCCCCCCTGTTCGTCAGATCATTTTTCCAAATCCGCCCTTGACCCTGCGCGCTAAAGGTGCTGCATGAAATTGAGGTTGGATTTGCCCGCTCGTTTTTTGTGTGAGAGGAGGGGGGAAAGGGGGAGAGAAGAGGGGGAAGAAAGGAGGGGGGGGGGTGCTGCGGCGCGGCGGGTTCTTGCGCACAGAAAGCGATTTTCGGGGGATTTCCTGTATGAGAAAATGGACGTTTTTAGCTTAAAAACAAGCGATTTTTGAAAAATCGGATTAGTTTTTGTCGGTTTTGATGCGTTTATGATCCGTTATTTTTTAACAGTATCGATGATTTGCGCACAAATGCACGGCGCTGATTCTTGGCACGGCTTTTGCATGTAAGTGTTATTACATATCATGGGGTATCGTGAGTATCTAATCGTAGGTTAGCACGATTTGGTTGATTGACGTGTTGAGGGTTTTGATATGCCATTAGCTGAAACTAAAGTCGAATTGTTAGCGCAACTTGAGAAAGCTTATCGTCTGTTAGACGATGAGTTTGAGGGTATGCTGGAGGGGGATGCAAACAAAAAAGGGGTCGCGAGTTCGAAGAGCAAAGATGGGGAGATGGTGAGTTGCTGCGAGGTCGTGGCGTATCAGATTGGCTGGGGCGGATTGTTATTGGGCTGGGAGGCAGCGGAACGTGATGGTCAAAAAGCTGTGATGCCATGCGCGGGTTACAAGTGGAATGAGCTAGGTAGACTGGCGGATCGGTTTTATCGCGAAAACAAGGGTAAATCGTTGAAACGATTGCGAAGTGAGTGGGCGGATATCTATGCGAAGATTAGAAGGATGATCGAATCGCTTGATGAGATAGAATTGCTTGAGGTTGGGCAGCGGAAATGGACGGGTGAAAAATGGTCGATGGTGAAATGGATTCAAGTGAATACGATCGGGCCGTATGGTTCGGCGAGGACGCGGGTACGAAAGTTTAAGAAAAGCTTACAAAAGTAGGATTTATGTGATGTCGGATTCAATGTTGGAAATGCATGAATGATGATTTTATATATAGCACGAATAATTGATGGCTGAGGGTGTTCGTGTATTGCATCGATAAAATGACGTGATAGGCTTGTGCTACGAGACATGCAGTCAACGTTATTAGGCTGCAAGAAATAATTGCTAGACAGATCTGAAATTCAGGAGAAAAGAAAGATGAGACAACTAGCTTGTGTTGCTGGGGTATGCGCGTGCGCATTGGGATTTGGTTTGATTGGTGAAGTGAATGCGGAGAGGTATCGCGCGGTATTGATGACGGATTTTCTGTCGGATAAAAATGATTCGGATGGTTTCGATTTCATGTCGATCACCGGGGGAGAAATTATTTTTAACGTACAGGATGTGCTGACGTTTGAGGATAATATTGAAAATCAGGGTGGATCGCTGACGATTTATACGGGTGCGATATTTGAGTCGTTTACGTTGTTTTCAAGCAATGGGAATGTTGAGGTGGTCTCGCAACTGACGCATAGCGCGGAGGCTGAGGTTACGTTGTGGGATCGGAATAAGACTGATCTGGTGTTTGACAATCAGCACCATTTGGATGTTGACATGATTCAGTATGATGGGATGGATATTGAGCTTGAAGTGCAGACGGATGAAGGGGATCCGAATCATGAAAATTTGTTTACAGCGGGTACGCCGGGGCCGAATGTTCCGAATGCGATTTTGTTGCCACTGTTTAGTAATGTGACTGAGCGCGATGCGTTGACGAATGATTCGACGGTTTCGTTTTACAGTGACGGCACGACCTATGCGGAAGGCAGTGCGTATTTCTTGATGAGTTCATTGGAATTGGTTGAGGTACCGGAGCCTGCGAGTTTGATGCTGCTGGGGCTGGGCAGTCTTGCAATTTTCGGAAGAAAACGTTTAATCTAACCGTCAATTAGACATAAATAATCTGCACTGCATACATCATTGATGTGTGCAGTTTTTATTTATTTTTCGGTCAGACGTTGGAGTTTGATTTTGATTACGGAGGCGATGGCGATGCAGGAAACGAGGATCATAAAGCAGGCGACGAGGTCGAGCCATGCATTGACGAATTGGTGGAAGTTGCTGCTGTACTGATACTGGACGGGAATCCAGTCGATATCCCACAGACGGCGAGAGCCGATGCGGCTGCCGGATCTGGCTAGGGTGTACATGAAGTTCAGGAAGACCCAGACGAACCATGCGGCGGGGAGGATGGAAAGGCATTTAGCGAAGAAATGAAGGAAGTCATAGCTGAGTGCTTCGCGAGAGATGAGTGAATCTTGTTCGGATGTAGGTACATCTTCTTCGAGGACAATTGAGTTGACGATATAGCCTTCGGATTCGAGGGCGCGGCGGGCAATATCGACGGTTGGTGCGTTGACTTTACGGGTGTATTCGGGTGAGTTTTCATTGTCTTGCAGGTATGCGATATAGATGGGCATGATGAAACTCCGGAAGGTGTCGTATGTCCGTGAACAGGCGAATGGTGTTTGTATTATAGGAATTTTTGCGAGGAAAGATCGTTTTATTAAGGGAAGCGAAGGAGTAATTAAAAGATGAGGGGTGATGAGATGGTGGTGGGCGCAGTGTGTGTGGGGGGGGGGATATTTGAATTGCAGGTATAGGCGGCCTGGGGTCACTGTGATTTTCTTGCACAACACCCCACGACCGGCGGTCGTGGGCTTGAGGGAGCTTTTGCTTTTGTGTTATTAGATGGGTTGGATTTGGTGGGTGGCGGGGATGGGGGGGACTAACTTTGTATTAGATTTGATCGGGTAAGCGATGAGATCGAGATGGTCGGTGGGGTTAGATAAGTTGTGGTAATAACCCATGATTTCATCAGTGGTAAGCTGAACTGTTTTATAGGGGGGGGACGGTTGGATGATGGCGAGGGTGTAGTTCAGGGAAGTGAGGAGGTTGAGGTAATCGAGGGGCGGGAAGTCGTGGTTGTTTTTCATGGCCCAGGGATGGAACTCGGTGAGGATGATGGGGTGATGCTTCTTGATGAGTTTGGCCATGCCACGAATGGCGAAAGGTTCGTGGGATTCGATGTCGATTTTGATGAGATTGATACGGGGTTCGTTTTGGAGGATTTCATCGACGGGTTTTGCGGGGACGATGAGGTGATGAGGCTGGGAGGAGACAAGAGAGGAAGCGACGCCGCCGTTGGAGCCAACGGTGGTGAAACGGAGAAGTTTTGGGGAATCGTGATCGGAGGCGGCGTAGGGATAGAGGGTGATATTGTCTTGCGCGTTGTTGTGGAGGATGGATTGGTAGATGAGTTGTTGGTTTTGGGGATTGGGCTCGAAGGCAATGACGCGGCCTGCGGGTTGAGTGAGGGCGTGTGCGAGGAGGGTGAAGTAACCGAGGTTGGCGCCGATGTCGAGGACGACGTGGCCGGGGGCGAGGGATTGGGTGAGGATTTGTGTGACGTGTGGTTCGTAGGATTTGAGCCGAAGGATGCGCTGGCCGTTGAAATCGTGGGGGTGAACATAGAGGGAAAAATTGGGGAGCTGTACGAGTTTTTTGCGTGAGAGGTCGAAAGTTCGGCCGGCTTGTTGGGCGGGGGTGAGGCGGAGGAGGTAAAGGGCGATTTGTTTGAGAAGGGGGATGATTCGCATGTAGCGGCTATGGTAAGGGGTGAGGCGAATATCGGATATGGGTAGAAGCCCGATGTTATGATGGGCAGGATTGGCGGGTTAGGAGATGCTTATTTTAAGAAAACAGCTAAAGTTGGATTGCGAAAGTCCGTTTAAGCGGGCAAATTGGACTCATTTTCTACGATACATAGGGGAATCGCCTAGTTTCCATTAAAGGATTCCCTTATCTTCTGTGCGGAAGCGGAAACTTACTCAAGAGATGCATCCATAGAGGCTTGTCGTTGCGGCTGTGTACAGCAGAGATTGCTTCCGAAGATTGGTGATTGAGGCTGGTGGGGAGGATATGTGTCGCTGTACATGGGCGCGGAGCCGCTGTGGAGAGAAGAGGATGACGATGTTGAAAAAAGGTTTAGCGATTGGATTGTGCGCGCTGGGAATGGCGTACTGCGGCCAAGTAGATGCGGCGATGTACAAAGCGACCGTCACGGCTGATGGGTATGACTACGATGAATATGATTCTTTTGACTACAGCAGTTTCTTTAGCTTTGACGTTTACTTCACGATTGATGCTGACAAGCTGACCTATGATGCAGCCAACAGCAGCGGCAATTCTGGGACGCGGTATAACGGCTTGAAGATTGATGCTGTTTACGGCGAATCAAACGAGACTAAAGAGATCCTTGCAAGCGATCTTGATGCTTGGGCAACTTTGTCGATCGGTACTGACAGCGAAGGTCAATACAAGCAGATCATGATCGAGACAAATGATTATGAGATGATTTTCAAGACACGTTGGTGGGCTAAAGATGATCTCTATGCGTCGTTTTTGGACAAAATCTCTGGCAAGCTTGCGATGAATGATCCGTTTTCACCATCGTTTGATACAGATGCAGAACGTAAGAAGTTTTATGATGAAGCATCTGTTGGCAATTATGGTAGTGAAGGTTTCTTCTTCGGTGAGATGTTGGATCTGAAAGTTGTTGATGGTTTGCCAACTGTGCCGGAGCCTGCGAGCTTGGCGATGTTTGGGCTTGGCGGGTTGGTGATGCTGTGTCGCAAGCGTGCGTAATCACGAACACATGCTGAGATAAGAAAAGAAGATGAAGGCTGCATACGGAAGTGTGCGGCCTTTATTTTTTATGATCAAATCAAGGCAGAAACGACTTCCATGCTGAGATTACTTGGTGTAGAATGTAAACGCTTACATTGCTGTAATTCGTTATCTTTTGCTTGTTCGGCCAAACTGAATGATGAAGTCTTGATGAGTTATGGCTGTGGGGTGGGTGGATTTGATTGCTGCATCAGGTGTGCAGTGGATTGCGTTAGAAAAATGTGTTTTGGCTGATCGCGTTAGAGAGGGCATCTTTTGCGCGACAGGTATTGCATGGCCGCTGATGATGAGACATGGCGGATTGGAGAATACATGATGTATCAGGTTAGATTGATCGTTGGTGTGGTGCTTTTTGCGTGTTGCGTATTGATGGGGCGTGCGTGGGGCGGGAGTGCGAAATGGGTGACGGAGGCGTCATCGACGCAGGTCGGAGAAAATCCTTCTGGTGTGGCGGTGGATGGTGATATGTCAACGAGGTGGGGGTCGGGTTTCAGTGACAATCAGTGGCTGATGATTGATTTGGGGGAGCCGACGGAGATTTATGGTTTTGTGATTTTTTGGGAAGCGGCGTACGCGACTAACTACAAGATAGAAGTATCGGTTGATAAAAAAAATTGGGAGATGGCTTACGAGACGACAAAGGGGGATGGGAATGGTGATTATGTTTACATTAAGCCACGAACTGGAAGATATTGCAGAATTACGGGTGTGAAGCGTGCAACGGGTTGGGGGATATCGATATGGGAGGTGATGGTTCTTGATGAATCGGTGAAGCCGCGGGTTGAGGGAGATGGGATGGTGGAGAAGTTGCTGGATAGTGATTTGGAGTCGGTGTGGCGTGCGGATTTGAGTAAGGGGGAGGCTGAGGTCTTGGTTGATCTGGGGCAGGTGTTTCCAGTAACGGGGCTGCGGATTGATTGGGCTGAGGGGTATGCGAAGCGGATGGTGGCGGAAAGTTCGCTTGATGGGAAAGCGTGGCGAGTGATTGGGGAGATGGATGAAGGGCGGGGGCAGCTGGATTATTTGTTGGGTGAGTTGCGAGATGCGCAGTATCTGCGGATGCGCTTTTGGGATGCTCAGTCGGAGGATGGTGTGATAGGGGTGCGTGAGTTAACGTTGCGCGGGCCGGGGGAGGAAATGACGCCGATGGCGGCTTATCAGATTGCGGCGATGAAGGCGGAGGCGGGGTATTATCCGCCATCGGTTTCGAAGCAGCAGGTGTATTGGACGGTGACGGGCGTGCCGAATGATGGGGAGGAATCGTTGCTGGATGAGTATGGGAATTTGGAGGCGAAGACGCGCGCCCCGATTTTGATGCCTTACCGTGTGAGCGAGGGAAAGGTTTATCACGCACAAAATGCGGCGGGGATTGAGCAGCGTTTAGCGAAGGGGCATTTGCCGTTGCCGAAGGTGACGTGGCGGCATGCTGATGTTGATATGGATATTGAGGCGATTACGGCAGGGGCGGAGAACAAATCAACGACTTATGTTCGGTATCGGCTAACGAATAAGACGGAGCGGGATTTGTCGGGGACTTTGAATTTATTGCTTCGGCCGGTACAGATTAATCCGCCGTGGCAGCATGGTGGCTTCGCACCGATTAAGAAACTTGGATTTGTTGAATCAGTGAGTGGCAGGCAGGTAATTTTAGTGAATGATGAGCCTGTGTATGTCACGCTGAACGGCGAACCACGGTTTGATGCGAAAGTGTTTCGGCATGGGGATATTATTGAGCGTCTACTTGAAGATAATAAGGGGGAATCGGCGCGGCAGTTTGAGGATAAAGAAGGAATGCTGTCAGCGGCGGTTTCTTATGATTACTCGTTGAAACCTAACCAGCAAATAGACTATATGATTGCGGTACCTTTACATGAAGGTTCTGATATTGAAGGGAATGAATTTACGAGTGCGGCTTTTGATTTGCTTAAGCGAGGACTGATTCGCGATTGGGAAGAACGGCTGGGACGGGTTGAGTTTTCGGTGAATGATCGTGAGATCATGGATACGGTGAAGGCGCAGATTGCGTATATTTTGATCAATCAAGATGGGCATGCGATACAGCCGGGCTCGCGAAACTACAATCGTTCGTGGATGCGTGATGGGTCGATCACGGCGACGGCGATGATGCGGATGGGATTGCTTGAGCAGGCGATTGATTACATCAATTGGTATAAGCGGAGTGGTATCGCTGAGGATGGGCTGGTCAATCCGATCTTGAATACGGATGGGACAGTCAATGATTGGTTTGGCGCGGATTTGGAGTATGACAGTCAGGGGCAGTATTTGTACTTGTTGATGACGTATTACCGGTTAACACATGATAAACAGTTTTTGACTGAGAACTATGAGACGATTAGACGGGTGCTAAAAAAGACCGAGGAATTAAGACTCGGAACGACGTCGGGAAGTTATATGGCGGATGTGGAACATGGTGATCGGTTCAGAGGGATTTTGTTGCCATCGATCAGTCATGAGGGGTATTCCGAGCCGATGCATAGTTACTGGGATAACTTCTTTGCATTGCAGGGGTGGGAGGCAGGACGTTTTGCGGCGATGGAGATGGGGGATCAGGAAACGGCAGACTGGGCGCTGGCGCAGTACGGTAAGCTTTATGAGGGGTTGTTGCGATCAATCACACAAACGATTGAATACAAAAAGATTTCGTACTTACCTGCGAGCGCGGATTTGGGGGATGCTGACCCGACATCGATTTCGATTGCGTTTTTTCCGTGTAATCAGCAGCAATTATTGCCTGAGGCGGAGTTAGCGTATACGTATGATCATTATGTGCGGCAGATAAGGGAGCGAAGTGAGCCTGGGTCTTCGTTTACGTATACGCCGTATGAGGTGCGGAATATTAATGCGTTGGTGGCGATGGGTCAGGTTGAGGCGGCTCATGATTTGTTGAAGATGTTGATGAATCATAGAAGACCTGCTGGGTGGCGACATTTGGCAGAAGTGGTGCATAGTGATGTCCGCAAGGGGAGTTACATTGGAGACATGCCGCATACGTGGGTGGGATCGGGATTTGTGCATGCGGTCTTGAATCTTGTTTATTATGAAGCGGATGAAGCGTTGCATCTTTTGCCAGGGACGCCGGTGGAGTGGTTGCGTGGGGATGGGGTCAGGTTGGCTAGGGTTCCGACGCGATTTGGCGAGTTGAATATGACGGCAAAATATACGGAGGATCGCCTTGTAATTCGGGTGGAGCCGTTGACGCATGATGTGGGGCTGAAACATATGACTGTGGATTGGCAGGGTGAGAAGCCTGTGGATGTGAAGGCGGATGGGAAGCGGGTGTCGATGTCATTGGATGGGCGCATCATGTTGCCGCATGACACTCGGGAGGTGGTACTGATGTTTGAGCCATCTGGTGAATAGTGAATCTCAATTTTTTGTAGAGATGCCAAGCCCTGCCCTGTGTGGGGCTTTTTTTTGGAAACATTGCAATATGTTCAATCGTTGATGTTTTATATAGGTTCTGCGATAATGTGGTTTGGAAGTTGCCAAAAATTGGGTACAAAGAAACTTGAAGACAACAAGGAAGCTGAAGATGAGTGTGACGGTTGAAGCGATTTGTGTGCGTGAATATGCGGTAGGCGACCTTGAGGGGGTAGTATCGCTATGGAATCAGGTGCTAGTCAGGGACGGGATCAGCGAACGAGTATTTATGGAGAAAGTGTTGGCGGATTGGAATTTTGATCCGGCAGGGTGTTACGTGGCAGTTGACCAAACTTCCGGCGGAGTTATTGGATTTATGTTAGGGATCGTGCGGCTGAACCCATTGGAAGGGATTGGTATGCAGGAGGATTTAGGTTGGATTACGAGCTTCTTTGTTGATCCGGTGTATGAGCGGATGGGAATTGGGAGCCGCTTGCTGAAGGAGGTGATGGGGTATATGCAGCGAATGAATAGACGATTGGTCAATGTATCAACGTACGTGCCAAACTATTTTATTGCTGGTGTTGATATTGATGCGTATGCGAGTGGCTGGGCGTTTTTGAAGAAGCATGGGTTTGAGAAGCGCGAAGGCGGAGATGTTGTGGGGATGGGGAATGAGTTACAGGATATGGTGATACCTGAGAAGGTGAAGGAGCAGGTGAAGGAATTGGCGGCTGAGGGGATTGAGCTCAAAATGTTTGAGGATAAGTATGCGTTTTCGCTTTTAGATTTTCTGCGCAAAGAGTTTGCGGGTGATTGGGCGAGTGTGATCGTGGACAAGATCAAGAAGGGGACGGATGATGAGATTATTGTTGCGACGAAAGATGAGGAAGTGCTGGGTTATGTGCAATGGAATGGATCGCACTTCGGGCCGTTTGGGGTGAGTGAAAAATTACGAGGTAAGGGGATTGGATCGATTTTGTTTTGGCAGGTTGTGGAACAGATGAAAAAAGCTGGCGAACACTTTATATGGTTAGGATGGACGGGCGGCGCGGCGGCAAGATTTTATGCGGAGAAAGGTGGGCTACATGAGGTGAGACGGCACGAGGTGATGGTGAAAGAGATGTAAGATGAATTGTACCGTACTGTATTTAAGACTGACTTCTCAATAGCACGATATTAATAGTGCTATTCCGATTGATGTGATTGGGCTGGGCAATATAGGCTAACACGATTCATCAATTCAGTGAAACAATTTGCATCATGCATTTAATCATGTAAGCTTGGGTTTAATGGGTACGAGGAGATCTGCTCATTTCTTTTTGCAGCGTCATGTTTGTTTATGGCAAAGATTTTGATTGCTGCTATGTAACTCGATGAATCAATCATTAGGCGAGCGATAGTGATCAATTACTATGCGTGAATGATCAATTGCTTAACTCGCAATCCTGCTGGATTTTTCTGGCGATATGGATGGCACTTTTTATTGGAGGAATGAGATGATGAAGGCATTCAAAAATATTTTAGTTTTTGGGGTGGTCATGATGGGTATGGGGGGATTGAGTCATGCGGCAACACAGTATCAGGCAGAATTTGTGGTAAGCGGTACACCAGAAGATTACGATAGCAATGATGGTTTTGATTATACGGCGATTACAGGTATCACCGCTGTATTTACTGTGCCTGATACATTGACACATACCGATGACGATGATTACGGGGAAGCTACAGTCACGAGATATTATGATTCGTTAAGCTTGGACAGTCTTGTCGCACATACAAGTACAGGTGACATTGTGCTACCCAAAGGGTCTGATCCGCTAACAGATTTGGCACTAGCCAATGTATATGATCCGGCCCCAGGAACTACAAAAAAGCATGTGCTCTATATTGATAGCTATGGCATTGATGTACCTACATTTCAGGTTGAATTGATCACTGATGAAGGGCATGCGAATCACGGCAACTTGATCAAAGCGGGAACGCCCAATTTGAATCTGCCGAACGATCAACTTCTCCCGACGTTTACGAGCGCGATTGATCCGAGCCAACTGTTTAGCAGCTCATCGGCAAAGCTCGTCTCAGATAGCTTCCGTTTTGCTGATGGTGTCGCATACTTTGATATTGCGAGCGTACAGATTTTACCTGTGCCTGAGCCGGCGAGCTTGGGATTGATGGGCTTAGGTGGACTGGTGATGCTGCGACGCAATCGGGCATAATAACGAGCAGATATAATTTGAATTATCAACATTGCACGCAGTTAACTGCGTGCAATGTTGTTTAGTTGCGGTAAGATTTTTCATGCCGCGCAAGCCGAGTGGGTTATATGACTCATTGACTTGGATATGCGCAATAGCTACATGCCTACTTACGGTTTCCTGGGAATATCTGCATGCAACAGAACCATCTCGACTTGAAGACCGTTTTTTTTGATGTAAGCTACGCACAGTGAGTACGAGGAGATCGACTCATTTCTTGAGCAATGACGGTGCGAGAAGCTGTTATTGCGATTCAATTAAAAAGTAGATTCATTCTGTGTAACACCCGTTGCATTAGAAGTCTATTACATGGTTAGCTTAGCCCGAATAAGATGAGTTTGGGATGTATGTGACAGCTCAACAGGAGAGGAATGCGCGATGCGGCTAAAAAAAGCGATGAGTGTTGTGATATGTAGTGCGACGATGGGTTTGTTTGGTGTTGCAGAAGATGCGGCAGCGGAGCAAATTTACACAGCAGATTTGGCTCTGGCTGGTGTGTTTGATGGGAACACGTCGGATGCTTACGACTATGAAAGTATTACGGGGATGACGCTGACGCTGACCATTCCGGATGCGCTAACGATGACAAGCAATATCGAGCTGGATGGCGGCTCGGCTACTTATTATTCGGGCGTTACGATTAGTGACGTGACGATTCACACGACGAGCGGGGATTGGATGCCGAGCCTTGTGTATGCGGCTGAAGCAAATCTTTGGGATTATGTTGATGGCGGCATACAGAGTATCAACCATTACAGTTTTGGTAATGTTGGCGACGAGATTACGGGTATTACATTTGGACTCGAGCGGGTATTGGGGATTTTGCCGGGATTACCATCGTTTTTTAATGTCGGCACTGGTGCGAGTGGGGCGGGTACATTTGATCCGAATACATATTTGAGCAGCGGTTTGCCAACGTTTACGAATATAAGCGAACGTCATGCACTTTATACGAATGGCGGCTACACGAGCAGTGAGATTATTGGTGCTGGTGGGTCAGCGTATTTCGATATTGTGAGTTTTACGGGCGGGCCAATTCCTGAACCAGCGAGTCTTTCACTATTGGGTTTGGGCGGCCTCGTGGTGCTTGGGCGCAGGCGTGGGTGATATTCATCGATGTTAATAATTAAGTTCATAAATTGATTCTATTGATTCTAATTTAGATCGTGTCTTGCGATACGCAAACGGAGAGAAAAAGAATGAAATTCCATACAACAATAGCATTGGGTTTGGTGGCAATGGGACTGGCTGGAATATGCGAAGCAGCGACGACATATCGCGCGGAAATGGTGACTAATTATGCGGATGATCGTGATGCGGCAGACGGGTTTGATTACAACACGGTAACAGGCGCCACGGTTGTGTTCACGTTAACCGACAGCTTGGCGATGACGGATAACGGGGAATGGCAAGACGGTTCACAAACGGATTATTCGGGTGTCATTTTCGATGAAGTCATTCTGCATACAACGAGCGGAGATGCAGTGTTGTATACGAATGTCGAAGCGACGATGCAGTTGTGGGATCGAGCAGACTATGGTAGTCAGAACATTTCGTTTGTAGACGCGGTTCCTTATGCGGATCCTGTAAACCCGCCTTCATTCAATTTTGACATTACGAAAATTGATTGGCTGCCACCTGCGGCGGCGCCGGATTTGTTTAATGTGGGAACTGGTGCAAGCGGGCCGGGCACGTTTGATCCGAATACGCTGATTGATGGAAAGCTGCCGACGTTCGTGGATACGGCTGAACGCGACACCAAAATTAATAGCTACAGCGGCAATATGTATAGCGATGGCAGTGGATTTGCTGAAGGTGGCTTGGGATTTGATATCCAATCGTTGGTTGTTGTGCCGGAGCCTGCGAGCATCATGCTACTGGGATTGGGCGGATTGGCGATTCTCGGCCGCAAGCGTGGATGATCGGATCGCGACAGGTATAGGGGATAGAATTTAGGTGTGGGATTGAGCGGTTAGCTGCAAGGCTGACCGCTCTTTTTGTTGATGAGTAAACTGGCGATGGTTTCTTGAGCTTTGCAGAGGCGGATGAGGTATTTGAGGGCGAAGCCAAAAACAGCGGAGGTGAAGCTGAGGATGAGAAGTAAAATAAAACTGGCAAAGATTGCATTACCGTTGTGCGGGGCGTTTGAGTAAGCAATCAGGTGACCGATGGTGACGGCGATCATGGCGAGGATTGAGACGGTAATGATGAAGTTGCCTAGGCGGTCGGCAAAAACGTCGTCGTAGGTTTTGTGGGCGTCTTTGGGGATGGTCGCCAGCTTGCCAGGTGCCGGCTCAACGTGAAAAACCTTGAAACCGGCTTTGGTGAAGACGGTTCGGGCGGATGCGATGGTGATAGCATTGATGTGATGCTGGAGGTAGTCGATTGGCTCATCTCTGGGTCATTGGTTCAACGAGATATTGTGGCAAACAAATCTTCAAACTGTAAGCACTTACGTGACTAATGTTACTGACATAAACTCGTACAATTAACTTTTCGAGCTAAGTGGAGCGGACTATGTCGTAAAAAATGTTTTAAATATGTAAATGATGAAGATTTTTAGCTTTTCGAGTGGAAGATAGGCGAACCACTGCTAATATTTCGGGCAAACCCCTAAATACGTCGAATACCGGTAAGTTATTGATCAGTCGGAGATTGGGATTTGATTGTGGGGCCACCAGGTTGAGTGCATTTGGGGCTTTGGAGAGTGATATGAGGGCGGATTGGGGGAGACGATGATTGAGGAGAAGGGTGCGGCAGTCGATATATTTGTCATATTGTGCCGAGTTTAACGTGATTTAGGGGCATGGATGGGGCGTGAGTAGGCCTTAAACTTGACGGGGGGCGTAAAGCGGTTATTCTTTTCGCTCCACGGAAATTTACTATTAATAGTAGCGCCTTGATTTTTTGTGTTGTTTTGGGCGGCAGAGGGGGCTGTGGAGAGCATGTAACGCGGGATGTGAGGGAGTTAGAGCGTTGCATCAAGCGGTAAGGCGGGGAATTGAGAAGCCAGGTTGGAAACAGGCTGAGAAGCCCCACCCAAGAGTATGCCGCGACGGCCATGAATGTGGCTGTTAGGGATGGAACGGCAAGCAATAGAAGAAATTTAGACTGGCGAAAGCTGGTATGAATAGAACGGTGCTCGATGCACCGGCTAATATTGATAACAAAGTAGCAGACCTCTTTTTTCAGTTAAAGGTTAGAAGGTATGAGCACCGCAACAGCAGCTCCAAAAGGGAAGCTGGGTCGTCTAGACATGACCCGTAACTTCGGTATCTGTGCCCACATCGACGCAGGCAAAACGACTGTGTCCGAGCGTATCCTGTACTACACCGGTAAGAACTACAAGATCGGTGAAGTTCACGAAGGTACGGCTACCATGGACCACTTGGAAGACGAACAGCAGCGCGGTATTACCATTCAGTCTGCTGCGACGACTTGTCCGTGGGAATTCAACAACACCACTTACACACTGAACCTGATCGACACGCCAGGCCACGTTGACTTCACGATGGAAGTTGAACGTTCGATGCGTGTGCTTGATGGCGCAGTGGTTGTATTTGACGGTAAGGAAGGCGTTGAAGCACAGTCAGAGACTGTGTGGCGTCAGGCTGACCGTTACGGCGTCCCACGCGTCTGCTTCATCAATAAGATGGACAAGATGGGTGCGGACTTTGAGTTCTCGTACGGCACACTGATTGAGCGTCTTGGCGCACCAGTCATTCCAGTGCAATACCCAATCGGCGCATCCAACGATCACGTTGGTGTGATCGACCTGATGGAAATGAGAGCTTATTACTTCTCCAAAGAAGATATGGGCTCAACAGTGACAGAGGAAGATATTCCTGCTGAGCTGAAAGACAAGGCTAATGAATGGCACCATAAGATGGTGGAATCTATTGCTGAGCTTGACGATGCACTGACTGAAAAATTCCTGATGGAAGAAGAAATCAGTGTTGATGAGCTCAAAGCAGCACTTCGTAAGGGCACCTTGGCTCAGGAGGCTCACCCAGTTTTCTGTGGTTCAGCTCTCCAAAACATCGGCGTTCAGAAGCTGATCGACGGTGTGATTGAATACCTGCCAAATCCAACGGAAGTTCCTGAAACTCAGGGTACTGATGTTAAGGACGCAGAGAAGAAACTGTCTCGTCCACACAGTGAAGACGCACCTTTCTCAGCATTGGTCTTTAAGATTGTTAACGATGCACACGGCGACCTGACTTATGTCCGCGTTTACTCGGGCGTTCTTCAGAAGGGTACACGTGTGTTGAACTCGAACAACGGCAAGAAGGAAATCGTCTCACGTATCTTCGAAATGCACTCGAAAGAGCGTATTGCTCGTGAAGATGCGAAGGCTGGCGAAATCGTTGCTGTTGTCGGTCTGAAGACCAGCTACACCGGCGAAACACTGTGCGATGCGAACGATCCAATCGTTCTTGACCGTATGGAATTCCCAGACCCAGTTATCTCCATGTCTATTGAACCGGCAAGTGCTGGCGACAAAGAGAAGCTCTCAAGTGCATTGGCAACGATCCGCCGCGAAGACCCATCGTTCCAGTTCCACTATGACGATGAAACCGGCGAAACCATTATTGCTGGCATGGGTGAGCTTCACCTTGAGATCATCAATGTTAAATTGACTCGTGACCTGAAGATTGGCGTCAACGTCGGTCAGCCACGCGTTGCTTATCGTGAAACGATCAACGGCACGGCTCAGGCACGCGGCATTCATAAGAAACAGTCCGGTGGTCGCGGCCAGTTCGGTGATGCAACTATCATCGTCAGCCCAATCACTGAAGAAGAAGCCAAAGAGCAGGACTTGCTATACAAGGACGGCATTGCTTACCAGGACAGCATCACGGGTGGTTCAATTCCTCGCGAATACATCCCATCCGTCGGCGTTGGTGCTCGTGCAACTGCACTGGGCGGCGTCTTGGCTGGCTACCCACTGATCGGTTGTAAGGTTGAAGTCATCGACGGTAAGTACCACGATGTCGACTCCTCACAGCTCGCATTCGAAATGGCTGGCTCGATTGGCTTTAAGGAAGCGACCCGCAAGGCTGGTCTACAGCTTCTTGAGCCTGTTATGAAGGTCTCTGTCACAACTCCAGACGAATTCTTGGGTAATGTGACGGGTGACTTGAATCGCCGCCGTGCGATCATTGCGGACACTGAGCAGCGAGGCAACACCCGTATTGTTACGGCTGAAGCACCACTCAGTGAAATGTTTGGTTATTCAAACAGCCTCCGCGGCATGTCACAAGGCCGTGCCAGCTACTCAATGGAACCATTGGATTACCGTCCAGTTCCAGATAGCATTGCTAAGGAAATCGTCGAAGGCGAGAACAAGTAAATAGCAAGCCTTTGTGGAAAGTCTCGAATGGGGTTTGCATTTGAGACCGTCGGATGTTAGAATACCGGCATAATAAATTAGACCAACCACCTTTCTCGCTTCTATAGCGAGACCCCAACCGCAAGACCACGCCAATCCCCACGGCGTGGTCTTTTTTTGTGCGCATACTTACTAGAGGCTGCTAAGTGGTGAGAAACGAACCGCCCTGCCCCATTGGGTTAGGTATCTGACTTCATATCCGATGCCGTGGGGTATGATTACAATGTAAGCAAGTATGCGAATCGTAACGTATGCTAAAAAAATTACTGAGTGTGAGGTGATGTATGAGACGAAGGCGATTAGGCCGTACGGATCTCGAGGTGTCTATCTTAGGGTTAGGCGGCGTAACGATATGCGAACGCCCACAAGAGGAAGTGAATGAGGAAGTAAGGTGGGCATATGATCAGGGGATACGATATTTTGATGTCGCGCCACAGTACATGAACTCTCAAGAATTAATGGGGCCGGCCCTGAAGCCTTTCAGGAATGAAGTCGTACTGGCATGCAAGACACTAGAGCGAACAGCAGATAATGCTAATCGTGAGTTAGACGATTCACTCAATAAATTATGCACGGATCATTTCGATTTATACCAACTCCACGCGATGACGACAGAAGAAGATTATAAGCTCGCAATGGGTAAGGGCGGAGCTATTGAAGCCCTAATGAATGCAAAGAAAGCTGGAAAGATCAGATACGCTGGCTTTAGCGCACACAATGAAGAAATCGCCCTGAAACTTATTGCCAGCGGGCTATTTGACAGCATGTTAGTGCCGCTGAATTTCGTGTCGTATGAAGCAGGGTTTGGGCCGCGAATGTTAGCGGCAGCCAATGAAAAGGGGATGGGTATTTTAGCTCTAAAAAGCATGGCGAAAACCAAGTTGATTGGCGAACGAACGCATTCGAAATGCTGGTACGAGCCTGAGGATCGTGAAGAGGCGATTGGTTTACTGTTGCGATATACGCTGAATTTACCGGGTATTGCGGCTGCGATACCGCCGGGCGATGCGAAACTAATGCGGATAGGTGTTGAGCAAGCGGCTAAGAATTGCGAGCCGCTTCATGATGAGGAACTAACTAAATTAAAAGATTTTTATTGTACAGTTGAGCCGCTGTTTCCGCTGGAAGGTTAATGAATGAAAAATGCGATTGTGATTGGCGCGAGTTCAGGGATTGGCGAAGGTTTTGTTAGAAAGCTAGTACGGGAAGGGTATCGCGTGGGAATGACGGGGCGGCGTACGGTGGAGATGAAGCGAATACGGGATGAGGTCGGAGAAGACAATGCGCTGATTAGAGAGATGGATGTCACCAAAACGGAAGAAGCGAGAAAAATTTTCAAGAGCCTTACGAATGAAATGGCTAAAGATGGCGGTATCGTTGACATGGTGGTAATTTCGGCGGGTGTCGGGAAAAACAATTCGATGGCTGACTGGGAGATCAGTGAATGGACAAATGGAGTGAATGTGGTTGGCTTCACCGCGATTGCGGATGCTGCGATTGAGTTGTTTCAGAAGCAGAAGAAAGGGTCACTTGTGGGGCTAAGCTCAATCGCAGGGATCAAGGGGATTGGAGATGCGCCAGTTTATAGCGCTAGCAAGGGGTATGAAAGGCTTTATCTGGAAGCAGCCAAACAGTACTTCATGAAGCACCGGTTAGACGTGAATGTCACAGCAGTTTTGCCAGGATTTGTTGATACGGAACTGGTAAAGGATAATGATCGTATGTTCTGGGTGCAGCCAGTGGAGAAGGCTGTTGATCAGGCTTATGCGGGGATTATTAAGGGGAAGTTTTACGTGGTGGTCACGAAACGATGGCGGCTAATGGCATGGATCATGCGGGCATTGCCGCGATGGGTATGGTTTAGGGCTTGCTAATTTCCAAAGGTTAAAATGAGTGAAGAAACGAATAACAACGACCGAGAATATTGGGAATCAGACGATCCGAATGCGGATGTGTATGTTGAGGAAATGGGTGAGAATGCAGAGCTTGCTTGTCCCGGCTGCTTCACACAGAACCCGAAGGAAAATCATTTTTGCGAGCAATGTGGCAAACCTTTAACTGGTATTGCAAGCAGCGATCCGTTTGGGCAGATTTTCAGTGAAGGCTACGCGTACAGATCTGCAACTGAAAGAACATCAGAAAAAGGAAGCTCGATCGTACTCATTGGCATGTGGCTGATTTTTGGACCATCTGTGCTGATCACAGGATTAGGCTCGATTTACACCTTATATATAGGCTTTTTCGGGGTCATTGAGTACAACAGTCAATTCGACTCGCACCATGCAGTATATTCAACCGGTATCGCAGACAACATTCTACTGAGTATTTTACAAGCAACAGTCCTTGCTTTACTCGCAATGTTATTGGGAACGCTGCTATACAAAACAACCAAAGCACAGACGAAAAATTAGTCTGAATGAACATCAAGTCAAGGCGTAAATATTATGGTCACATGGGAAAAATTAGTTTTGTTTATTGGGGTAACAGCAGTCTTGGCAGTCACACCCGGTCCTGACGTGATCTATGTACTAACTCGCGGCATGGCTCAAGGGACGAAGGCGGCATTGGCTGCAGCGTTTGGCTTTGCAACTGGAAGCTTGGCACACACTGCTTTTGCAATTGTGGGGATCAGTGCGATACTTCAAGCGAGCGCAGTTGCTTTTATGGTGATTAAATTGGTGGGCGCAGGTTATCTGATTTATCTGGGGTTGCGTGCTCTTTTTGATAAATCTCATTTCGATATTTCGGGCAAACTCGAAGGCAAGCAGATCAAACAAATTTATAAGCAAAGCGTGATTGCGAATATATTGAATCCGAAGGTGGCAATTTTTTATCTATCTTTCCTACCCCAATTCATTAATCAAGATAGCAGGGCATGGACTCAGCTACTAGAACTCGGTGCCGTTTTTATGGTGATGACGATCTTGGTTTTTGGAGTCATTGGCGTCTTTGCTGCGAAACTTGGCGAGCAACTAAAAAAGAATGATAAGATTGCGGGGAGCATACGATACGTCTCTGGAAGCGTGCTATGTTTGTTGGGGATTGGACTTGCAATACATGATAGGTGATTGTTTTTTTCTTTGATGATTGGATGTTAGCGCTTAAAATAGTGATGCGAGCAGATTGCTTGCTTGGCTTGTATGGTTTTGCATTTCACTTTGAATGATTAGCTAGGTTATCAATCCCAATATCTAAAGGGGATTAACATGTCGAAGCATCATGCGAAGAAAAAGAGAGTACATCACAAAGAACCTACGCGTCACAAATTATTAAATGCTGTTTTAACCAATCCAGTATTTTGGGCAACGAGTATCATTGTGTTTTTAATTGCTGTTGCAATGATGTAAGTTTCGATGGAATGAGTTGATGGTGGCTACGTCATATTGCAAGATGACGTGTTTGTTTTTATTGAAAAGATATCGGATATGCTGGCGAGCGGGGATTGGGGCTATTGCATGTCTATTGAGTTGGTGGTGTGGGATGATGGCTATCCATGAGTTAGGTCATGCATGGGGAGCATGGCTTAGCGGTGGAAGCGAGATTGATATTATTGTCCCCGCCGTTGGTTTTTCAAGAACGACTATTGGGATCAATCCGCAACCGCTGTTTGTGGCGTGGATGGGTGCAAGTGCTGGATGCGCCGTGCCGTTAGTTATGGCGATAGGCTCCACGATTGTATGGAAACGCGTGGGAATTATGATCTGGCCGCAACGCTGGACGTTGGGGTGGGCGGGCTTTTGCTTGCTGGCCAATAGTGCATACATCGGGCTGGGATGGATAAATCATATTGGTGATGCGGGTGATCTGCTGCGACATGGTGCTTGTATTTGGCAGCTAGTTATTTTTGGTTTGGTCGCAATGAGTAGCGGGTTCTGGATTTGGCATCAGATGATCGAGAATAGACGTGCTGATAGCCGATAATGATTGATATTGTTTTTTAGAATTCTTTGAGATCTTTGTCGAGGCCCACCATGCAAGATCACCATACAGAAACGATTGATTCTTCACGCCAAACAAATGAGGAAGGCATGAAGCTCTCCAGTTTTTACATGGGCGGATTGCTGATGCTTGCCGTTATGGTTTGGGGGATGTCGGCGGCTGGAGATATTGGCGCGTGGATCTACATTCCGGAGATGATCATTGTTGGTGGCTTGACGGTTGGGGGGCTATGGATGACTTGCGGCTTAGGGGTCGTCATTCGGGGCATAAAAGCGGTACTGATTGGGAAACGATTTTCGAATAATGCTGAGTTTGTAGCGAGTGTCCGGGTGATGGATCGCGGAAGAAACATCGCGTGGATAGCTGGGATTTTTAGTTTCATCACAGGACTGATTGCGATACTACGTGATTTAAGAGATCCGAGTACGATTGGTATGGGAATGGCGACAGCGATGTTGGGGATACTGTATGCAGTCATTTTGGCTGAATTGATATTTGCGCCTTGTGGTAGATTTCTGATAACACGAAACGAGCATTTGGCTGGTGAAAAGCTAAAACACGAACCTTGGATGGCAAAGATGGCAATCCTGGTGATCGGGATGTCCTTTATAAATATGGCTGCGTCTCTGATGGCATTTGGCGAAATCTGATTGAATGAATACGGTTGGCGAGGGAGTGAGATTGCGGATAAAGTGTTGAGCTTTCCGATGGTATCTGTGGCAGAGACTGTGGCCCGTCCTGGCTGTGTTGTATGAAATTGATTTGGAAGGCTCGTGATGACGAAGCTGAGTGTAAATGTCAATAAGGTAGCGCATCTGAGGAACACACGGCATATGGAGGTGCCGAGCGTGACGTGGGCTGCGCGAACGGCTTTGGACGCGGGAGCGGTTGGTGTGACCGTACATCCAAGACCGGATGAGCGCCATATCCGTGAGTATGACGTCTATGCAATTCAGGAGGTTTTGAAAGAAACGGCATACGCTGGACGGGAATATAACATTGAGGGGAACCCGTTTGAAGGGAAGTATATTGAGCTGGTCACAACGGTGAAGCCTGATCAATGCACGCTAGTGCCGGATGATCCGGGAGCGTTCACGAGCAATGCTGGCTGGAAGGTAAGCGAAAATCGCGAACGGCTGATAGAAGTGATTGGCGATTTGAAGAAACACTGCGGGCGGGTGAGCTTATTCATGGATGCTGATCCTGACGAAATTCGACTGGCGAAAGAAGTTGGCGCAGATCGCGTTGAACTGTACACGGAGCCGTATGCGGATGCATGGGGAACAGACGAGCAGGATAACGTTTTAAGGCGGTTCATCGAAGCTTCGAAAGCGGCACAAAAAGCCGGACTGGGGCTAAATGCGGGGCATGATTTGAATCTAGATAATCTCGGCTATTTGATTCAGCATATTCCGTGGCTAGATGAGGTTTCGATCGGACATGCACTGATCGCGGATGCGCTACAAACTGGGCTGAAAGAATCAGTGAAGGCGTATTTAAATATCTGCAATCGGTTCACGGGCTAATCATTGCATACAGCGGATCAATAGATAAAAACACCCACATACTAAATGATGTGGGTGTTCTCTCCCTACCGGTATATCTCTCTACCAAGCTCTGATCCATATAACCTACGCACAATCGTAGCAGGCAACATGATGACGATGATAGAACCTCTCCGCCTTGGTTGGTGTTCGTTTCGTGTGGTTTTATGCCGGTTATAATAATCAACAATTATTGACTAGATCGATGTAAATGTAATTTATGACAATCTAAACGTTATACAAACATTTGAAAACAAGTACTTAAAATATTGAAATCAAAAATCAATAGAAGTTAAATTAAAAGTAACATGATTAGCGATGTAAGAATTCAATATATAGAGGAATCTAGTAAAATCAAAGCTTTTTTTGCAGTTTAATGATTATTCTTTATCGGCTGATTTGGCTTTGCTGTAGCTAGATTCTGCATCTGAAATGAGCTGGCTCATTGAGTGCGGCATTTGTATTTCCGTGTAACGGCTGACAAGATTTGCTTTGTGTTTTTTTATTAGAAGCGCAGCGCGGTTAAGGCCGAGAGCTTGCTCGTCAGTGGAGAGGCCGCTGAGGCTTTCAAGTGCAAACCAGACGGCCTGAAGCATGATCACATCAGCGATGGAATCCTTCATTCGTGCCCCCTCGTCATTCGAAGGGAGCGCAACGGCTGAACGAGCAAACTCAACCCATTGTCCAAGGAGTGCTGCCCACGTGATCTGATCGGCAGGCAATGGTTCGTATTTAGATTCTGAAGAATTCATGACCGAGAATTATACCATACCTATCCAAAGACGGCTAACCATGAATTAGACTATGACGACATCACTTGTTTTTGCAGCCCGCCAAAGAGCATCCATTTTTTTCATATATTTAAAGCCTTCTGCAAAATCTGGTGATACACCCCAATCACAAGAAGGGATGCCTTCTTGAGCCAAATGGATCGCATCTATAAAATCCTGCTCAACTTGCCAATCACGCTGCAGTGTGACAGGCGGGCCTACAGGATGAAATGATTCACCATTTTTTGCACGTTCAATCTCGCCATCGTAGTTGATGCGCATGGCGCCGTGACTACCGGTAATCGTGAGGTGGTTTGCGTTTTCACCAATAGCCACGCCGGAGTGGTCTTCGAGAATAAAGACCCCACATTTCAGCCAACCGGCGACTTTTACAATTTGCGGGATGCGCAACTCATATTCCTGATTGTTGTTTTCAGGGTCAGGCTTGCTGTCGATTGGTGATTCAAACTCGGCACGCAATTCTTCATATTCACCAAGCCAAGCATTGATGGTTTCGGCCCAAATACCAATTTGCATAATCTGCTGGCCAGAATATTCGGTGCGTTGCCGCCAATTTAACGGGCCAAGATCTGCGGCGTTACGGCATACAAGACGTACCTCGCGAAGATCACCAAGTTCGTTATCAGCAAGCACCTGCTTAATATAAGGCTCATAAGGCATGCGGTGAGGCGGTGGACAGATCATGTCTACGAGATGCGGGCTGTCATCAGCGGCCTCGAGCATTTGCCGAGCCTGTTCTACATCAGCGGCCATTCTGGCCTGGCAGAACACGTGCTTTCCGGCTTCAAGAGCAGCGATTGACATTTGGGCATGCGTGTATGGCCAAGTGCCAATAAAAACAGCATCAATATCCTCTCGGGCAATGAGCACATTCCAATCAGTATCGACATCTTGGAAACCCCATTTCTTAGCGATTTTACTACTACTATCGGGGGTCCTATTACAAACAGAAACCAGTTCTACGTCTTCAATTGCTTTAAGGCCGGGCAGATGCCTGAGTTCACAAATTGCACCGGCACCAATGAAACCGATTCTGATTTTGTCTTGCTGCATAACTGAATCCCTGTAATGCGGTTGTTCAAGGCTTACTTGCGCATAAATTGCTGCGATGTCATTTGAGCATAACGCGGATTGTAAGTCATATTTCGACTTAACAGACATTAGGTGATCATATATAACAGCTCAAGAATCAGAGTAGAAATCTTTCCACATTAATTATTCAATGATTGTTCACACCAATTGCTATAAATGTCTATTGCGACTTTATTAAGCTTTTTTGCAATAACTCACTCATTTTCTTTGCCTGAGCAATACATTCATGAGAATACCACTTGCAATCCAATCAGGCTAACCTATCATATGGCCAGTTGCCTTGAGCAACACAGATTTGCCCCCGGAAAGGTTCGATTAGGGTTCTCCTAATCGGGCCTTTTTCCTTTTCATCTTTTCGCCTCGTGCGATACACTTCGAACCATGAATCAAGGTATTACGACAGAACGATTTCAGATGATTCCGCTTTTATGTTTCGTTTTATTTGTAATCGCATTGCTGAGCGGTTGCGCCTTAGCGCCTACGAAAACTGCAACCGTAGAAGCTACTACCGATCGCCAAAGCAAAGCGTCATATCAACAAGAGACTAATAACCACACCGACCCTAAAACGCTTGTTTTACCGGGAATTATTGCCAATTTAGAAACAAGAACTGTAACCATTAGCGGCCAAGTTTGCTGGGAACTATCTGACGTCTGCGATTGGCTTGAGCTTCTTGCATGTAATCCGAATACACGTGAATACGAGTCACTGGTTGTAACGGACGCCCTACCCTCACACCTTCATTTAGCGCTCGTTTCGATCGGACTTAAGCCAGGCAAACCGCAGAAGCTAATCCGCGAAGAAGATGGCTGGAAGGTTTACCCAGCGACAGGTGATCGAGTGGAAATCGAATTGACGTATACCGATCCCAAAAGCGGCGAATTCGTGAGAATTCCTGCCTCCGAATGGATCATTGGGAGAACCGACAAGCAAATCATCTGTAGCAGGCAATGGGTCTTCGCGGGCTCAGCTTTTGCGGAAGATTTGGACGGCCAGCCAAGATATATGGCCGATGAGAATGGGACATTCATTTCACTGGTCAGTTTTGGCGATGATGTTATTTCAAGCGAGGACGGGCCATCGAGTGCAAATGATGGTCAGACTTTACAACCCAATATTGCGTTGATTCCCCCTAGAGGCACGCCGGTCAATATCGTACTGCGTCCAGCAGAAAAGGTCAGCCAAACAGCCAAAATCGCCAAATAGCTGGCATTTCAAGCATATATTATGACTAAAAGTCACTATTTGCGACGCCTTGTTGGTAGGTATGTTTTTGGGCAAAGAAACCTGCCCCAATGTCAGGAAATACATTTGACAAAATATCATTTTATGAGGACAATTGGCTCGTCAATTCATCGAAAGGCGTGCTTTATGACAAAGACCTTGAAGACGGTTTCAGCTTTATGTGTCCTCGCAGTTGTCGCGGTTTCTTTGACCGGCTGTGGTACTATGACTCCCGAACTGATGTCAGGCACTCAAGCTGCTGGCGATATGCACTATAAGTGGTCGCGTGTTATGGACAATAGTTCACGCACAGCTTGGAACGATTTCGAACGACTCTTCTTCCTGGATCAAAATTCCCAGGCAAATCCATTCGTTTCGCCATAACTTGGCAACATGAGTGTATTTTAATAGACGATTGCTTAAGCCAGTCCTTATCAAAGGACTGGCTTATTATTGGACTATCATGTTATATAGCTATTTTCCCTAGGCAATCTCAGATGGACACTTAAGACATATCAAATATGAGTCGATAACAAAGGTGCAGTTATGTGACTCCAGTATTGGGGCGGGGACAACCATGGCCGTTGTAGGCATGAAGCGAAGGCTAGAGCAGAGCCGGCTTGATGCGTCAACTACCGGAGCACCAGCATGTTCAAACGATCCCCAGAAGAACTCCTAGATGAGCTTGGCAGACTTGAGAACGTTCGTATGGTTCAAGAATCCTCACCATGTAGCCGTCACTACGATCGGTACGTTGTGAGAGGTGAAGCTGAACTTCATCCTATGAATCGCAGCAAGCTCGACCCGACACCAATCGAAATACAACTACGTGATATTGGCCGCGGAGGCCTAGGCTTTATTTGCCAAGAAAACCTACGCGCCGGCTCAACATGGCGAATTTGCTTTACCAAACGCGGCTTTGTTGTTGGACAACAGGCAGTGCTTGTAAAACATGTCCATGAAGTGGATGATGGTTTATTTCTAGTTGGTAGCCAATTCATTATCGACACTGGCCTACTTGCACTACTCGGCGTTGATCCAGCAGAAATCGACCGAGAAGACTCAGAGGCTAATGCAGAAGATGAGGACATATCATTCCTTCCACCTGCAGATGTCGCGTAATGCCAACATGAGGACACAATAAAAGCCACACTTAATTGCGTGGCTTTTTATCTATTCCCCTACACACGACTCCTTGCATGCATCTCCTCATGCTGGGTTTCAGGGTTATCTATTTTATCTCGCAAATCATGAAACATGAAGTGCAATCGATACGCCATGTATGATTGCGGCCAAACGCGCAGCCTCATGCACATGCTCTTCGGACAGCCCTTCTTTAAGCACACTCGCTTCATGAGCTTTGACGCACATTTCACAGCCAGCCAACACTGCGGCAGCAGTTGAGTTTAACTCAAAATCAAGTTTACTTGTTGCAGGTGTCATCATACGCTGCATGCGAAGCCGAGCAGGTTTTTTCATATAAGATTCCTTACCAATCAAATGCTTGAATCGGTAATACATGGTATTCATACCCATAATAGAAGCTGCGGCCTTAGCGTCACTAATAACCTCATTCGATACCGATGATGCTTCAGCATCAGATTCAAAAGCATCGATAAGTGCATCATCTTTAATAAAATACGCACTGGTTAAGATTACTCCCCACGTCTGTGATTCAGAAAGCACTCCGCCTGCAAAAATGCCAGAAAGATTCAATTTCAAATCTTTGGCTTCTTCTGACAATTGCTCTTTTATGGCTTCAATTCCACCCGATTGTATAGTTGCCATCATTTCTTCCTTATCGATACTTATACGATGTGAGTAAAAAATATGCCGATTTCCGTTAAAAAATCGGCACTAAATTTTGCGAAATTATACCTGAATGAAGCCATCACCCTTGCTCCAATTACATGGGCAGAGTTCGTCAGATTGAATTGCGTCGAGAACACGAAGTACTTCATTGACATTGCGGCCAACAGACAGGTTGTTTGCTTGCGCCCATTGAATCACGCCATGCGGATCAACAATAAAAGTTGCACGTAAGCATACACCTTCTTCTGCATCTAATATCCCCAATTCCGTCGCAAGCTTTTGAGCTGCAATAAGCGGGTATGGCAAATCTCGAAGATCCTCATGACTGTTACGCCAAGCAAGGTGCGAAAATTCATTGTCAGTTGAACCACCAAATACAGTGCAATCGCGATCGTGAAATTCAGAAAGACGACGGCCAAATTCTGCGATCTCAGTTGGGCAAACAAATGTGAAGTCCTTGGGGTAGAAAAAGAAAACCCGCCACTTATCACCATCACTTGAATTATCAATTGTAATTAAATCATCCGGCGTGTTACCGACACATGCCTTCGATGAAAAAACTGGAAAAGCGTCACCTACGGTTAACATGATTATTCTCTCTCGTTGCTGGAGTTTTATCGTTTGCTAGCGGAATTCACCTGACCCGCTGTTTTGTGTTCCTGCTGCCCAACAGCTTCGCAGAACAATTTATTTCGTCCCACACACTATCATCGGACAGCTTGCTTACGACGAAGTAAATGTAGGCTGTCGAGACGATCACGTCAACCGTTATTTAGAAATATTCTAAATAAATTATCTTTATAAACTAGTATTTAACATAATCGCTCATGCAGCAGGCAGAGCCTGAAAATTCTATTTGACATTTTCGACTAACAAGCGCATTATTCAGCTATTATCATTGCTTTCATTGTGCATTATCAATTACCACTTCAATAGGATATTTCGTATGCTTGGCTATATCGGATTAGGCACAAGACATTACGGCGATTACCCCACACAACCCGTCACGCGCGCTTTATGGGAATTCCAGGCTGTCGTAGAGGGATATGCGGCCCCACTGCTCCCAGAAAACATGAATCCCGACCTCAAATCTCACACGATGTGGGTTTTTGCACCTCATCAACTACATGGCTGGACAGGGCTACCTAACACCGGTTGTCGAGTATTTGTCGCACAATTTGATCAAGTACCCGATGCACTGAGACACCACGTCACAGATAATGGCCCACTCTGCGCACCACTTGGCCCAGAACAATCACAAGCTTTATACCAGAGCATCAGGGAGGTCGTACCTGATTACGAATACCCGACAGGGCTCTCAAATATGCGGTTCGACAAGTTGCTTTTAGAACTCTCATTGAGCGCATTAAAAGACGTCCCGATGACAGCCTCCATAACGCCAGAAAAAGAATCGCACCGCAAGGTTGCTCATGCACTGTCATGGTATGCTGAAAACCTTGCATCCAATCCATCTGTTGAAATCGTTGCCGCTGCAGTACGTATCTCGCCCTCACATTTACGTAGATTGTTCAACCAGGTTGAATCCCAATCTCCAATTGCGATGTTCAAGCAAATCCAAATAGGCAGAGCAAAAGAATTAATGTCTCAGACTAATCTGCCTTTAAGAGATGTTGCCAGGGCGTGCGGCTTCTCGGAACAAAGTATTTTTTCACGTTGCTTCAAACAGCAAACAACACTTACCCCACGTAACTGGAAAGCGCTGCACCGCAAAGATGAAACAATAGAGGGGCCGGGAATTATTGAGGACAAATAACAAAATCAGCGTAAGTTGAAAATTAAAAAAGACAGGCTTAATGCCTGTCTTTTTTGTTACATGATCTTCATGATTACCGTTCCCGAGCAACCTCTGGGAAATAATCTTGCAGTGCATTAACCTGCCAATCTTCATTCCTCAAAGCTTTGATCGCCGCCACGGCCGCCTTTGCTGCGGTCAACGTCGTAATCATACCTGTGCGGAAACGAACTGCTGTTGCACGGAGATGCCCTTCATCTGAACCTGCACCCTTTCGCGTCGGCGTATTCAAGATCAGCGCGATCTCTTCGTTCTTGATTAAGTCGACTGCATTCGGTCGCCCCTCTGAAATCTTACGCAAGCGTGTGGTTTCAACACCCTGTTCTTTCAAGAACTCATGCGTACCGCCCGTCGTCAGGACTTCAAAACCCATATCGACAAGATCGCGTGCAATTTCAACAATGCCTGGCTTGTCTGAGTCCCTCACTGACAAGAATATCTTGCCTTCCGTCGGAAGTGTCACACCTGCCGATGATTGTGATTTCGCGAAAGCCGTCGGGTAATCGTAGTCAGCACCCATGCACTCGCCCGTAGAACGCATCTCTGGGCCGAGGATCACATCAACACCAGGGAATTTGGAGAACGGGAACACTGATTCTTTAATCGAAGTATGCGTCGGTATCACCTCTTCGGTTATACCCAACTCTTCAAGCTGCTTACCAGCCATAACCTTTGCAGCCAATCTCGCCCATGACACACCTGTCGCTTTACCAACAAACGGTACAGTTCTCGATGCACGCGGATTCACTTCAATAACATAAATCTCGTCTTCTCCCGAAACCGTACCCTTTCGGATCGCCCATTGCACATTCATCAAACCACGCACACTCAGGGCTTCTGCCATATCACGTGACTGCTGCTTCAATTTTTCGATTGTTTCAGCCGACAGCGAGTGCGGCGGAATCGTGCAAGCTGAGTCACCGGAGTGAATACCAGCTTCTTCAATATGCTCCAGCACACCACACACCAATGCTCGGCATGATTTACCTTCACTGCCAGCAGCAGGAGCAAAGTCAGCGATCACGTCAATATCACATTCAATCGCTTCAGCCAAAAATTTATCAACGAGGATCGGCTGCCCTTCAAGATCAGATGCACCAATCGCAATCGTCATGTAATGACGTAGCTGATCGTCATCATAAACCGTTTCCATCGCACGACCGCCCAGCACAAACGAAGGACGCACCAGCACCGGATAGGAAATACGATTCGCAATCTCAATCGCCTGATCAACATCGTATGCAATACCGTTATCAGGCTGCTTCACATTCAACTTATCACATAACTCAGCAAATCTTTCACGATCTTCAGCAAGATCGATCGAATCGACCGCAGTACCAATCACCGGCACACCTGCCCGCTCAAGGCTATGCGCCAAGTTAAGCGGAGTTTGACCACCAAATGACACAATCACGCCATGGACTAAGTTTTTGCTATCAGAAGCTCCAAACGCACCCCCATTCAAACGCTCACAGATGTTCAGCACATCTTCAAACGTCAATGGCTCAAAGAATAGCAGATCACTGGTGTCATAGTCCGTCGAAACAGTCTCTGGATTTGAGTTCACCATCACTGCTTCAAACCCAAGCTCCTTCGCTGCAAACGCAGCCTGGACGCAACAGTAATCAAATTCAATCCCCTGCCCGATGCGGTTCGGACCACCGCCAAGAATGATGACTTTTTTCTTATCCGTAACACGGATCTCATCGTCATAAACTTGTGTCGAACTGCCACTATCATCTATTTGCGTAATAGGCGATTCATAAGCCGAGTAGTAGTAAGGTGTACTTGCTTCAAACTCTGCCGCACAGGTGTCAACCAATTTATACACAGGCTCAACGCCCAGTGATTTGCGGTATTCACGCACCTTCAAAATGTTTTCTGTCCCGATTGTATCGAGATACAGATACGCCAATTGCGGATCACTATAACCCCATTGCTTTGCTTGCTTCATCACTTCCGCTGGCACGTCTTCCAACCTTTGATAGCTACAAAGCACGTCCTCAAAATCAATCAATTGCTTAAGCTGATCCAAGAACCACGGATCAATGCCCGTCGCTGCATTCACTTCTTCGACCGACTTCCCCATCTTGAACGCATAACGCAGGTAGTACATACGACCTTGTGACGGGCTTGCTAATTTTCGCTCAAGTTTCGTCGCCTTAATCGGCCACTCAATTGGCGAATCATCCGCATTCTTCTTACCGCGTGATGAATTCAACCACTTATCATTCGCATCAAGACCAATGCCAAACCGCTTCACTTCCATCGAGCGGATACCTTTTTGCAGCGATTCTTTGAACGTACGTCCAATACTCATCGCCTCACCAACCGACTTCATCTGCGTTGTCAGTGTCTCGTCTGCTTCTGGGAATTTCTCAAACGTCCAACGAGGAATCTTCGTCACAACATAGTCAATCGTTGGTTCAAAGCATGCTTTGGTTTCACCTGTAACATCATTATCCAATTCCCACAGCGTGTAACCGACTGCTAACTTAGCCGCCAACTTTGCAATCGGGAATCCTGTAGCTTTGGAAGCAAGTGCTGAAGAACGTGACACGCGTGGATTCATCTCAATCACCACAATCTCACCATCAGCCGGATTCACACCAAACTGCACGTTCGAACCGCCAGTCTCAACACCAATCGCACGCATAATTGCCAGCGACGCATCGCGCATTCGCTGGTATTCTTTATCCGTCAGCGTCTGAGATGGTGCCACAGTGATTGAATCACCTGTATGTACGCCCATCGGATCAAAGTTCTCAATTGAGCAGATCACGACACAGTTATCATCCTTGTCGCGCATCACTTCGAGTTCATATTCTTTCCAACCAAGCAACGATTGGTCAATCAAAATCTGACTATTCATCGATGCGTCTAACCCACGCTTAGCGATGTCTTCAAATTCTTCATAGTTATATGCAACCCCACCGCCTGTTCCACCGAGCGTGAACGCCGGGCGTATAATTGCTGGCAAGCCGACTTCTTCGAGAATCGCTCTCGCTTCATCCATCGTTTCTGCAACGCCTGCTTTTGGACACTGCAAACCGATTGATTCCATGCACTCTTTAAACTGTAGCCTGTCTTCAGCACGGTAGATCACTTCGCGGTTCGCACCGATCATTTCAACGCCGTACTTATCAAGCACACCCGCATCAAACATCTGACACGCACAGTTAAGTCCTGTCTGTCCACCGAGTGTTGGCAATAGCGCATCAATGTGGAACGGCCCATCCTGCTCTTTCGCAATAATCTTCTCAACCGCTTCCGGCGTGATCGGCTCAATATATGTCCTGTCCGAAAACTCCGGATCGGTCATAATCGTCGCCGGGTTCGAGTTAATCAGCACGACGTTGTAACCCTCTTCTTTGAGAGCCTTACACGCCTGTGTCCCTGAATAATCGAACTCACAGCCCTGGCCAATCACAATAGGGCCTGCACCGATGATCAGGATCGTTTTGATATCTTCTCTTTTTGGCATGTTTCACCTGTAAGAACAGCACCAGCGCCACAGCGCCCAGCTTTCGGGAACATTAACTCAAACCAATCGCCTACAAATCAGCGCGAACAAATCGCGCACCGATCGAGACAATTTTCACCTAAATTTGATGAAGTTTACCCATTTGCCCCTCAAATGGCGAATCAGACGCCCTTTTCACCCCACTATACACACCATTTCGCACATCTTATTAATCGAATCATCCCATCTCCCCCATCTTTCCCTCCTTCAACCATTGCACGCAAGACTGTCCCCCATTGACCTCTCTGCCATCTTGAATAGCATTGTGCATAGTTAGTCACAATCTCTCCCGCTCCTCACCCCTCCATTTCACACCCTCGCAAACCCCGTTTAAGGAGCCTCCCATGAAAATCGGCGTTATTAGCGATACACACGACCGCCTCCCCACATTCAAGAAAGCCATCGCGTTTTTCCGCAAGCAGAACGTTGACGCTATCTTTCATGCCGGCGACTACGTCGCTCCCTTCGCCGCAAAGCTCATTGCCCCCTCAGTTCTCCCCATCCCCCTTTACTGCGTCTTCGGCAACAACGATGGCGAACGCAAGGGCCTCAAATCTGTCCTACCCGATCTCGAAGACCAGATCACCGTCACACTCCACAACAGAACCATCGTCATGTCGCATTTCATCGATTGGCTCAAAACCGATGACATGACCCCAAATAACAAACCCGCCGACGTCATCATCACCGGCCACACCCACGAAATCGTCAACGAAACCCGCACCCTCCCCGGCCACGACTCCTCAACACTCTTCCTCAACCCCGGTGAATGCTGTGGTTGGCTCACAGGCCGCTGCACCGTCGCCATCCTCGACCTAGAAACCGTCACCGCCGAAATCATCGACATTGACGACTAACCCCCACCGAAACTCTGAAATCTGAATTCAGTACTATCAAACAGGCCTGACGACTGGATATCTTTCAAACTATTTAAGCCATAATCCTGAATATTATGCTCCAACATATCATTTAAAACATCACGATGGCTACCTAATGACTCCCACCAAGAAGGATTTAAATAAATATTCTCCGCTAATATAATTGAAGATTGCAACAGTACATCAAAACCAAGCAATTTAGTTTGATCAACAAACGAATTCACAAAACTTTCTGACGCCCCACAGAAGGACGAATTCCACCCCAAAACCATACAACCCTTTTTTCGTTCCAAGGGGATTGTTGAAATCATTACACGATCCGAAAAACTGCTAAGATCTGATAGCTCTAGTAATTGTCGCCCCTCAAAATCATATTCTGGGCTAATCACAGCTGAAACATGAAATGGCGATTGTTCGTTGTACTCAATTACAGTAAAGGCAAAATTCTTTGGTATTACGCCTTTTGATATGCTGCTGTCCATCCATCGTTTTAATATTTCCAGATCATGGATTTTTGATTTTGTTTCCGCGTTATATCTTCTCACATTTTCATGAATTGTTAATTGTTCTCTATAGTGCTGGCCTCTGCAGCAAAGATCTCGATAATCATTATTTATCACAGCCCCTCTACTTTTATACAACTCAAAACATAATGCTCGAAAACACATCAAGAAACACTGCATAGGACTTGCAATAAAATCAACATCTTCAATTGGCTTAAAAATCGCTTTATCGTGGTGCTGGCAAAAACCATAAAATGTCGAAGCTTTGTTTATTCCAATTTTATCAAACCGTATATGATTATTGTATTTATCACCAAATTTCACACCGATAACATGCCCATTATCCGCAATAAATGACAAGCTACCCTTTTTCTGTATTGTATGTGACCTAATGATCTTACCATTACATTTTCGTAGAAAGTCGGGCGCGTAGCATACGCGTTCTTGAGGAACATATTGATCAACATTATGCAAATCTCTATCAGATGGCTCTTGCATACCCTCAAATTTTGTGTGACATTGGAAATATTTTTTACCTGATCCGCAAAAACAAAGTAATTCAGAATGCGACATTTTTTCAATCTCGCTAAGCGACTAATTATTATGGATCGAAACAAACTGTAATAAAAGAACAATTCGCAATGTACTTAAAAAAATATCAACTGTTAAATGTAAAACACATAACGTTTTCATTTCTATTCAATACATTGTGAATGCATTATAATGCCCGCATGAGTGATCGCTTAAATCAATTGCAAAAAATGTTCGATGCCGACCCGACTGACCCTTTCGTCACTTACGGCATCGCCCTCGAACACGCCAAAACCGAAGATTTCCAAACCGCTATCGATTGGCTCGACAAAACCCTCGACCTCGATAAGCACTATTGCTACGCCTATTTCCAAAAAGCAAAAATGCTCTCTGAGCTTGGCGAAGACCACGACGCTAAATCCGTCCTCAATCTCGGCATCAAAATGGCCGTCGAATCAGGCGATGACCACGCCGCACAAGAAATCAACGACCTGCTAGAAATGATGGAGTAACCCAAAAGTGAGGCAACATGAAAATCCAATGCGAAAACTGCAATAAAGCAATTCCTTCCGATGACATCAACATCGAACACATGATCGCTAAATGTAACGCATGCGATTCAATTTTCAGCATCACCGATCAGCTCCCCGATACAGAAGAAGGTATTATCCAAACCAAGCACACTGTCGATAAACCCGCCTTCCTTAAAATCGATCCACATTCTCACAGCTTTCGTATGATCCACCGCTGGTTCAACGGCGGCGCCTTCTTCTTCCTTTTCTTTGCCCTCTTCTGGAACAGCATCGTCAGCATCTTCGTCTATCAGGCTATCAAAGACATCGCCACGGCCCAATCGCTATCCGACGTCGATTGGTTCCTTCCCCTTTTCATGATCCCATTCATCTGCGTTGGCATCGGCACTTCCTACTCTGCAATCACCGGCCTCTTCAACCGCACCATCTACTCACTCGACGCCAATCAGCTCCGCGTCTCACACGGCCCATTCCCATGGTTCGGCAACAAACGCCTCGACCCCGCCCAAATCAAACAATTCCACGTCAAGAAAAGTGGCGTTACCGTCAACGACATGCCCCGTTACAACGTCTTCGCCATCATGATCGAAGGCAAAGATCAACTCATCGCCGCACGCCTCGCAGAAAAATCCCACGCCCTTTACATCGAGCAAGAACTCGAACGCCAAACCGGCATCTCCTCACTACAAACAGTCGGCACATAATTATCGCCCCCAATCCTCATCTGGATCGGCAACATGAATATCACCTGCCCAAATTGCAAGCACCCTATCCCTGCCTCAAACTTAGATATCGCAACACTCGATGCTTCTTGCCTCAACTGCCTAAAAAACATAAATCTTAAGAATTACATCCAAACTGCTAATCAAGCCAACAACCTTCCTCTCCAACCGCCAACCAACCGTATCATCGTCAACACCATTGAAGACACCTGCGTCATTCAATACCGTTGGCCACGACTACAATTCTTCTTCGCCGTCATCATCACGCTATTATGGAACGCTGCCGTCGGCATCCCCATCTGGCAAGCGATCGCAAACAACCAACCCATCTTCACACTTCAGTTCTTTCTAGAAAACACCTTCCTATTGATCTTTTGGATCATAGGCTTATTTTTGATCTACGGCACAATAGCCTCCATCCTCAACACAACCACTCTCACACTCTCTCCTCTCGGCCTCACTAAGAAAGAATCACCTCTACCCCATATAGGCAAACAATTCTTCCCAGCCAATCAAATCAACTTCTTCTACTATGCCATCCAAGATAATGGTGATAAAGACACCGCTTTTATCAACGGATTCGCATATAAACCCCAAATCAAAACCATCGCAGGCAAGACGTATAAATTATTCTCTCCTTACGCCACAGTCGAAGAATCTCAATACATCACAAAGTTGCTCAACCAACACCATAAATTATTTGATGTATCAAACAAACATCTCTAGCCATTAGATCGTTGCCATCTCTAAAGCAATGCTTCGATAAACCATCACACCGATTTCCTTGCCCCACCATACGTCTCAATCACCCGATGCCACGTCCCCTGCGTCTTGAGAATCATTTCAATCGCTTCACGCACCGCCCCTTCACCGCCTTTATTGATCATCACATGCTTCGACAAGTCCTTCACTTCTTGCACCGCATCAGCCACCGCAATCGGATACCCCACCAACTTCATCGCAGACATATCAATCACGTCATCACCCACATACGCGACCTCTTCCAATTCACAGCCCGCAGCTTCTGCTAATTTCTGGACAGCCACCGCCTTATCGTGAACGCCATAGTGGTAGTAATCACCCATCCCTAATTCCGCAACCCGTTTGTGTACCACCTCAGACTCACGAGCTGTAATCACACCCACCTTAACACCAGTCAGCTGAGCAGCTTTAATCCCAAACCCATCCTTCACATTAAACTTCTTCAGTTCATTACCCTGATTATCATAGATAATCTCACCAGACGTAAGCACGCCATCCACGTCACATACAATCAATTTAATCTCGCGCATCAGCTAACTCGCTTATCTCATTTCAATTTATTAATTCACGCAACATATACATTATCGACAATAAACCATTATACTTCCGCTAAGAAATGTCAGTTTTATTGCTTAGGCTGTCTGTTAAGTAATTCTACTTGGTTCACAAGGAGTTGCACATTGACGCATCCAATCAATCCCATCCTCGAACCTTACCTCCAAGGCGCAAATCACGTCGACCGCAAGCATACCACCTGCAATCTCACCCTTCGCCAATTCATCCTCGGCTTCATATCCTACTCTCCGTGGTGGCTCAAAATATTCTATAAAATACGTCTCATTCTCACTACCCTCCTCCGCCTCAAGACCGGCCATCCAACGATCACCACCATCACATCTCCGCAAGATGTCCCCTTCACCCCCAACCAACTCGCCCTCTTTTTCACCGTCCGAGAAGCCCAGGAAGATCAGTACTGGATTGTCGAAGCTCCCGAAGATAACCACCTCGCTGCTTGGCTCGCTGTCACAACCGATAATAAAAGCCACTTCACCGTCACCACCGTCGTCAAATACAAGCACTGGACCGGCCCCATCTACTTCAACCTCATCCGACCATTCCACCATCTCGTCGTCCGCGCAATGATGAACGCCGCCTGTAAACAAAAATACTAATCAGCACTTAACCCTCGATTACTTTCAAAGCAATCAAATCCTGCACGTCCACCAGCCCAACAGGTCGATTCGCACCGTCTACCACCGGGATCTCATCAATCCGTAATTCACGCACCAGATGCACCGCATCACGCACAATCGAATCACTTCCCAGCTTTCGCGGCTCTTTCGTCATCGCATCCTTAATCATCGTACCTAACGCTTGATTAGCCCCCTTCATCGCCAACCGCCTGAAGTCCGCATCCGTAAATATCCCCGCCAGCTCTCCTATATCATTCACCACCAAAATCGCACCTGTCCGACGGATCTTTCGTTTCGCTGCGAATGCGTCCGCCTCCTCAAATGCTTCTCGAACACTCGCCGCCTCATTCACCAGCGGCAAATTCTCTCCCACCTTAAACCGCATCGCCTGGACCACCGGCATCAGCTGCCTGCCCAAGCCACCTCCCGGATGCACGCGCTTAAAATCATCTACCCCAAAATCACGACGCCGCGACACCGTTAACGCCAGCGCATCCCCCAACGCCAACATCGCCGTCGTTGAAGCTGTCGGCGCTAAATTCAACGGACATGCTTCTGTAATATCACCCACTTCCAACACCACCTCTGACAATCTTGCCAACTCACAATCATCCGTCCCCACCATCGCGATCACCGGCACATCATCCTGCCTCAGCAGTGACGCCAACGACACAACTTCCTCCGTGTTTCCGCCATATGATAAGATCATCACCACATCACCGCGTTGCACTTTCCCAAGATCACCATGCATCGCCTCAGATGGATGCAGGAAATGAGATGCCGTTCCCGTCGACGCAAATGTCGCGCTAAGCTTCTGCCCAATCAGCCCTGATTTCCCCATCCCAGAGATCACCAACGACCCACCGTTCGATGCACCCCCGACCCCCGACATCCAGCCTCCCGTTTTTTCAAGCACCAACTTCACTGCTGCATGAAACGCATCCCCCAACACTAACCGCCCGATCGTTTCCCGCTCGACCCGCAACACTTCCTCAGCAAAACGCTGATCGTTCGACTTATTCCCCACACCATCACACGTTTCTTTTGGCATCTCAGTCATGAATGGTTCATCCAGTCTCAAGGTTGATTCAAAGCACCATTATACACCCTGCCGCGCTTCACTCACCGCCCCACCCCTCATTCATCGCCATAACGCGCTTTTCCACCATAATCCCCCCAAATCTGCCCAGCATCACCCCCAAAAATCCGCTAAAATTACTCCCCTATGATCGAGCAAGCCCCCGACAATCCACCCACCCCCAAACAAGCCCCTCAGCCCACCTCATCACCCGCGCCTAATCAGGCCGATCCCTCTCCCGCCTCACCTCAAGCCTACAAAGTCCGCCTCGACGCCTATTCAGGCCCGCTCGACCTACTCCTCTATCTCGTCCGCCGCAACGAAATCGACCTCTACGACATCCCCGTCTCCGAACTCACCGAACAATATCTTGATCACATCAAGGTTATCCAAACCTTCGATGTCGACCGTGCCGGCGAGTTCCTCGTCATGGCCGCCACCCTCCTCGAAATCAAATCTCAACTCCTCGTCCCACGCATCGACGAAGCCATCCGCGAGCGCTCCGGCGAAGAAGAGCTCACCGAAGAAGAACAAAACCGCCTCGACGAGTCCGACCCACGTTACGAACTCGTCCAGCAACTCCTCGCCTACAAACGATTCAAAGACGCATCGATCGAACTCGAACACCGCGAATACGAATGGCAAAACCGCTTCCAGTCCGCCCCCAAAAAGGCCATGGAAGACCCAGACGCGCAGCCCGAAGAACCTGAAATCGACCTCGCCGACATCAATGTCCTCGACCTCTGCCGCGCCTTCGGCCGCCTCCTCGACTCCATCGGACGTAAAAACTTCCACGAAGTCACCTACGACGACACACCCATCTCCGTCCATGCCGACGACATCTACGACCTCCTCGCATCCGACGGCCCCATGTCCCTCCAACAAATCTTCACAGGCCGCACCAACCGTTCCGAAATGATCGGCCTATTCCTCGCCACACTCGAACTCGCACGAAACAACCGCGTTACCATCCGACAAAACGCCGCTAAAGACGACATCGAACTCGTTCCCATCCCCGTCGAGGATCAAAACAAATCACTCGAAGACATCGATGCCTCAGAAAAATGGAAAAACCCCGAAACAGGCGAACTCGAATACGGTTGGCCCGACCTCCTTGGTTTCCAACATCACATGCGCCGTGAAAAAATGCGACGCACCGCAGAAGCCAAGCAAAAAGCCGAAGAAACAGGCGAAAAATTCAACGCAGCCGCATGGAAACGCGATCTCCGCCAATGGGAACGCGAGCAGTACCTCCGCTATGGTTTCCCTCCTCCTGTCTACAAAGAATCAAAACGCGCCAACCCCTTCGCAGCTAAAAACGCCCAAACTACAGGACATAATCCTGCAGCCGATCCCAATGGCGATGCAACCCAAGACGATGAATCCCCAGAAGATGACCATGAAACAGAGGGAGGATGGCTCAGCGAGGATGAAGAGGAATTCCTCCCCGAAGACCAGGACGCTCAACTCGATGAAATCGAGCGCAAACTTCAAGCCCACCGCCAGCGTAATGACGAACAAGACGCCGCTGATAAATCTAAGCAACAGTTAGATAATAATGAAGAGCAACAATAACATCTTTATATAACAAAGCACGCCCCCTACGACGTGCTTCGTGAACCACTGCATTTCTATTCATTGCTACCTTGGTTGCGATTCAACCGTTTCCAACTCCAACGCCCCCGGATTCAACTTCAAAGATTTCGACCAATCCAAAATCTCATTCATCAAATATACCCGGCGTTCTTTCGTCCACAGCCCCTGCTCGCCGCCGAGCTTCGCGTGATCCTCTTCAAACATATTCGCACGATCATCCACCTCTAACCTCACGACTCTGCCTCGATACACCGTCGTAAACGCTCCAAAATACCGATCCAAACGCTCATACTTCTTAACCTTCTCACCTGCCCGATCCGGATGATCCTCTTCCCAAGATCGCAGCACCGCACTCCGTTTCTCCCAATAATCCAACGACACCACGCCACCATTCGCAATCATCGCATCATAATATGCATCCAATACCTTCACTTCCCCATCATCTTCCTCATCCGCTTGCTTCACAAACCACGCATGTACCGCCCATGCCTGATCCTCATGGCTAAGCCGATCATCCAAATTCAGACCCTCCGGCATCCCCCACATCACCGTATAAAAACGCCCATCATAATCCGAAAACTTCACAACCCACATCCCCAAATCTTCATTGTAATAATCCAGCACCGACTCATTCGGCCCAACCAGCATCGGCTCTCTCACCTTAAACACACGATCCGGTGACTCATACTCACCGCCCTGAATTTGGCCTCTCAATTTCCCATACTCCAACTGACCAAACCCCTTCATCTTCTTCATCTGCTTCGTATTCTCATTCCCCCATGCCTCGCGCTTCGCTCGCTGTTCATCTGTCTCCCTGACCATCACAGCTTCACCGCTTTCCTCCATCTCACCGTCATCCACAGCCATCTGCGCATTCCAATCCGACTCTGCTTCCTCGCCTGCATTATCACGCCCCACACCACGCTCCTCCTCCGCATCAAACTCACTCATCGTAATATCATCGCCATCCTCATCCTGTTGCGATACCTCATCATCAGATCGCTGCTCATCCTTCTTCACATCCTCATCATCCATCTCGCCGCCACCGCCAGCCACACAGCCAACAACACCCCAACTCAAAAATACAACCCAAACCAACGCAACATAGTTCCCCACTGACATATGCATCTTGAATTTCCCATCACTTAAGCTGATCACAAAATATTCTGCCGCAACTCCATCTCAATTTATCAGCTTAATCAGCACCCCAGTTGATCATCACCACCCCCAACCTCTTCAGGCAACTCCCTCGGTTATTAAAACCTATCTTTCGATTAGGCTAAGCATCACGCAATCAACATCTGAACTTCTGTAACATACTTCTCCGGATTCCCCTTAAAAATCATGCCCGGCCCTTTCAAATAAACTTCACGCGTCGGCAATACCACCTCATACCCCTTCTCTTTTGCATACTCAAACAGATAGCCATACACATCCCCAATCTTGTCGTAAGGCCCAACATGCTTCAAACAAATCGCTCGCCCCCCGTATAACTCACGTACATCAATCCCCTCAACCTTCACCGCCTTCTTCACAGGGAATATCGGCTCAAAATCCGCTCCCTCCTCCTTATAAACACCATCGTAATACAAACACATCGCATTCCCACCAATATGCCGATTCAATCCGCGCCCCAACTTCCCAAATACTTTCCCCATCTCCTCATACCGCCCCTTCATCCGCACGCCTCCCACCAACATCCCATCCACCACACGCTCTTCAATCTCATGCAGACCTTCAGCTTTCATCTTCAAACTCGCTTTCTCAAAATTGATCACCTGATCCAATGCAGCCAACACATCACGCTGCGATTTTATCTTCGCCTTCACCGCCGACTTTCTCTTCTCCAGTCGCTCTAATAGATCCCCCTCTCCTTCACACTCCTTTAAAATCCCCTTGATCTCCTCAATCGAAAACTCCAAACCGCGCAGCATAACGACCACTCTAGCCTGCTCAACATTCTCCCAATCATAAAACCGGTACCCCGTCACCCCTTCCACACGTGCAGGCACAAGCACACCCTTCTCGTGATAAAAACGAAGCGCCTTCACCGATAATCCACTAACCTTTGAGAATTCACCAATACTGAACATCTATCTGCTCCAACATGACCTACTCTTCATCCAAAAACGCGCCAACAACCTCCCCAAATTTCTTTGCCTGTTCATCATAAACAAAATGCCCCGCCGTCCCTCCATCTTTCTCACCCGAAATAACCACAAACTCACTCCCTTCAATCTCGCGGTAATGCTCACTACCCCGGCGAGCCATCACATCATCCGCCCCATGCACGATCAGCGTCCGCGCCTTCACCTGCTCCAGCGCTTCACGATAATCACCAGCCTGCCCCTGACTGAAATAGACAGCAAACACCGACCACCCACCACTCTTCACTGCATCATTCATCTCAACATGATCCGCCCCCAGTCCCTTAAGCAGATACTTACCTACACCAACATGAATCGTAGCCAATTCCTCATCCGATCGCTCAAAAATACCCGCAAAATTAAAGTATTCCGACATCAACCTATCAAACACGACCCGATCCCCTTCACTCAACTTCTCACGTGTCCCCTCAAACAAATCATCCCCCTCTTTCTCATCCCAAGGCAATAACACATCCGCAGGCGCAACCAAAACCAACTTCTTCACATGTTCCGGAAACTCCGCCGCATAAAGCATCGCCACAAACCCGCCATATGAATGACCAATCACCGTGATCTGCTCTTGCCCCAAAATCTGCCGCGCCCGCTCAATATCCGCGACCTGCGCCCCCAGCCCCAATCCCTGCTCCAATCGCACCATATTCTCGTAATAGTTTCCTTCAAACCGATCGAACAATCGCGTTGATCGTCCCGCCCCACGCTGATCATAAAAATAAAACCGGTACCGATCCGTTAACGCTTCAAGCCCGTCCCACAACTTCCCATACGGCATCCCCGGCCCCCCATGCACCACCAACACATCCTCACCTTCACCATACACATCAAACGCCAACTTAACATCCGGCTCAACCAACCAAACCCCCGCTTCACCCGTCTGAATCGGCGGACGCAACGGCCCCCTCAACAGACGTTCATCTCGCGCATCCCCCACTTCATACATTGGCTGCTTCATCAGCCAGCTCACATACCAAAACCCTCCCACACCCAGCAACATCACCATCCCAATCAACATCACCCCAAATTTAATAACCCACTTCTTTCTATTCATCTGCATAAGCTCGACCTTTCGATACATAGCCTACGCCCTCCCCTAACAGGAGAGTCAACCCCTCTCCCTCAGATCACCCAAAGAAACCTGCCAGCCAACCACACGTCCGATAAACAACTCTCCTCGTCAACCTAGACCACAAAATCGCAACAAATGTCCCATCTCAGACCTATAATTCCCTTCACCTTTCAAGTCCTCAGGCATTTTTCGCCGATGACCCCTATATGGTCAATGGATTAACCGCACAATTTAGCGCAATGCAGCAGGTCGAAGTCCGTCAACAGATCGACACCGCTGTGGCAAAAAAAGCACTCGACACTGCCCGCACGCAAGGCGACATGATCATCAACATGATCAGCGATACCGCCCAATCTGCACAATCAGCCCAGCGTATTGCCGCTGAGCCGCACAAGGGCACCATGATCGACGTCCGAGGCTAACCCCCCCCATAGCTATTCATGAAATAGACATTAATCGGGTCGCATCAATCCATGCGTCCGATAAATTGATAACAGACAAAAACCACCAACGTCCAGAAGCGTAAACCTCACCGTTTACGCTTTCTTTATGCCGCCCCCTCCATTAATCTACACCCACACAAAATCGAATAGCATCATACATTCAGTGCTCCCCAAAACCACAAACCGCAGCAGCCCACCTTGAAAGCATTCTCAACACAACAACCTACCAGTCAATGCAACCTGTATTGGCACCAAACACGCTTAAACGCAATCAGTACCCGACCGCAATGCCGCATCACAAACAGCATCATCTCATAAGCCGGAGTACGCCTTGCCAACAGCCACCGCCACATCCACAACACTCGCACCACCACCACTGACACCCCATCAGCAATTCCTCACTCGCCGCCACTTCACCTCACTCGACGGCCTGCGCTGCTTCGCCATACTCACCGTCCTTTGGCATCACGCATTCCGACCCGAATTTCTCAACGCCCAACTCCTCACCCGCGGCTTCCTCGGCGTCGATCTCTTCTTCATCCTCAGCGGCTTCCTCATCACCACACTCCTCATCCGAGAACGCGCCATCCACCAATCCATCTCTCTCCGCGCCTTCTACGCACGCCGATCCCTTCGCATCTTCCCCATCTACTACCTCTCCCTCATCGCCCTCACCCTCCTTTTCGCCCTCGGCTTCTCCTCTCCTCACCACCAAACCACCTTCTTCCAACAACTCCCACTCTATCTCACCTATACCTCTAACTGGTCAGATACCCACGCACTCAACCTCGCCCCCCTCTGGTCACTCGCCACCGAAGAACAGTTCTACCTCTTTTGGCCCCTCGTCGAACGATTCGCCAAACCCACCATCCGCTTCCTTTTCTACGCTTTCGCCCTCTGCCTCTCTCAAGCCATCAATTTCCAACTTATTTACCCCTTCTTCAGTCCCGACCTCGCCGCCCATCTCCAATCGTTGGAAATCATGCAGTCCACCTTCACCCCCATCCTTCTCGGTGTTGGGCTCGCCTACCTCCTTCACCACAAACCAACCTTCAACAAACTCTACAAACCACTCGCTCACATCGCCGCCCTCCCCTGCCTCGTACTCACCCTCATCCTCCTCATCCACTTCACTCCCGCCAACATCCTCGGCCTACCCCGCCTCCTCATTCAACTCAACTTCTCCCTCATCCTCGCCGCCATCATTCTCAACCCCAAACACTTCGCACACACCCTACTCAACCTCAAACCCATCACCCACATCGGCCTCATTTCTTACGGCATGTACCTCTACCACATGTGGGTACTCGCCCTCCAACGCCAACTCCTCACCCCTCACATTTCCCCTGAAAATCAAGCCTATTTCGACTTCCTTCTCGGCACCCTCCTCACCATCATCGCCGCAACCCTCAGCTTCAAACTCATCGAATCCCCCCTCCTAAAACTCAAAAAACACTTCACCAGAATCCCCCCCCCGAAATAGCTTTCATTCTTTCATACCAACACCCCACCTCTCCTACAAAAAAAGCGAGCCGCTCTCACGACTCGCTTTCTATCCATAAGTTAGTCTAATCAACCCATTTTATTCAAGCCCATGACCGCCGGTCATGGGGTGTCTTACAACCAACACCTAAATGCCTACAACACCCTCCCCCATCACGGCCGATACCGCTGCACAACCCAATCCCCCACCTCTTTACCCTGATCAACATACTTCCCAATGATCGGGCACTTCACCTGTAGCAAGAAATACACCTCGCGATCACAACCACTAGAGCAAGTTGCATCATTACGTGTCATATGTCCTGTGAAACAATCGGAAGCAGGCTCATGTGAGATGCGTTTTTTACGTAACGACCCATTGCTCAACGAGCAAGTCATTTCGCAAGACGCTCTAAGCGTCTCATAGTTCGCCTGCCCTTTCGAGATCACCACATCCGCCTCATGGTACGCCTTCATAAACTCATCCGAACACTGCTCCAAAACCGTCCCCGGCGCATCGGTCCCATTATCAATCACCGTAACCAAATCACTCACACCCACCTCATCCGCATCTTCTCGCAGTGCATCATTAATCACCGCACTCCCCTTCACAGCATAAGTAATCCGCGGCAAAACCTTAGCTGGCAACGTCTCCATCAGCAACCGATCAAACACAATCTCACCTGCGTTATCCGCCAAAACTAAAATCTTCTCCGCCTTCCCGATCGCTTCCCAAAGATCCGCCACCGCCTGCTTATCAATCACCTTTTCCCTCAACACCGCCAGCGAATCATTCAGCCGCTTCTCATCCCATTCCAAATAAATCGCAAAGTCCATCGAGTTCCCCGCAATCGCATACCGCACTGCCACCTCAAACCCACTAACCTCGTTTCCTACCTGTTTTGCAGCCTCAATCTCTGCCTTCGCTCCATCCACCATCCGCATCGCCATCTCATTCGACAGCTTTTTGATCTCTGCATACGGATCCCCACACCCAGTCTCCTCACGGATAATCCGATGAATCTTCTGACCCATCACCGGCGAAGATTCCGTCATACTCAGCTCACTTGCCGCCAGACACACCCGCTTCATCACCCGCTCAATCAACACCTCATCATCCGTCACCTGCCGCGCCGCACCCAACGCCTGTTTCACAAAACAAGGAATACAATCCAAATACGTACGCATAATCAAACCTCTAACAACACGTTAGGCTTTAATATCAATTTAAAAAACAGCTCATGCATTACACACAAGCTGCTACAAATTTTATTTTAATCAATGCTTAGGTTATAAACCCAATACCTCACCCACCACCTTCACCACTTCGTTATGGAACCTACCGTTGGTCGCGACAATCCCACGATTCGCACTCAATGTTTTACCCTTCCCAAAGTCCAACTTCTTCCCATAAATATCTGTCACAACGCCCCCCGCTTCTTCCACCGCAATCATCCCCGCCGCGTGATCCCAGATCTTCTCCTCATAGTCTTTACGCGTTGGCAACCGTAAATACACCTCCGCATCACCTCGCGCAATCGCCGCATACTTACACTGGCTATCAATCCGGTACGGCTCCTTCACAATCCCAAGCCGCTTTGCAATCTCACCACTCGTCGACTGATCACTATGACCCGACTCCACCGACTCGCACAACCGCGCATCCTTCAACTCACTCACCTCACTCACCCGCAGCGGTACCGCATCACCCACCTGCTGATCCATCGCGACCATACACGCCCCCTGCCCCCTGATCGCCGTAATCAGCAATCCACTCGGCTTCGCCGCATCCTCATCTAAAATATCCATATTAGGACAACCCAAAATCCCCATCACCACCTCACCCTTGAAAATCTGACCCAGCGCGATCGCGTACTGCTGCTTTCTCAAAAACCCCTTCGTCCCATCAATCGGATCAAGCGTCCAATACCGCTCATGCTCGCTCGGCTCAGCGTTCCCAAAATCAATCCACCGCAGCACATCCGCCTCACTCACACCCTCCTCCAGCATCCCATTCACCTGCTCCACCACCATCCCCCGAATCCCCGCATTTTCTTCTTTCCGCAAATCCTCCGCATCCTCCTCACCCACAATCGCAATCCCCTCAAACGACTCACCCATCACCCCGCAAATCAGCGCCTGCGACGCATAATCCGCCACCGTCACCGGGCTCTTGTCCTGCTTGTCCATCGCATGGCCATCCACCAAATCCCTCTGCACCTGCCTGCACACACTTTTCGCCGCCTGCACCGCAGTTACCGCCACCTCAAACTCATGACTCATATCCATCGTCAAACTCATCGCAGATCCCTTCACGCCTTCGCGCCTTTCATGCTCTTCCTGTATATACACCCCCTCAAATGCCCCCTCACATCGCCCAATCATAGCGACATCTCCCCCGCCTCGCAGCATCCCCCCCACTCCCACCATCCCTCTCACCCATCACCTCACAACCCTCATATCCCAAACACCTTACATCACCGCAAATTTCCACCCATTTCTTTACCCCCAAACGTGCATCAACAGCCAGAGAACTATAAAATGATCCGAATATCCCCTGACGTATGACCCGCCTGTTCTCCGTCATCGTCACAGGCTACATCCACATTATTTGGAGCAAACCAATGCGTTCTGCCTGGACATACCAAATCGAAGACACCAAACACTCACCTCTACTCGTCTTCTACGAAGCGACCCGCGCCTGCGACCTCGTCTGCAAGCACTGCCGCGCATGTGCCCAACCTCAATCCCATCCCAACGAACTCTCCACCGATGACTCCAAAGCACTCATCGATCAGCTCGCCACATTCCCCAAAAAGCCCATCCTCGTCATCACCGGCGGCGACCCACTCAAACGACCCGACATCTTCGAACTCATCGCCTACGCAACCGAATCCGCTGGCCTCGACGTCTCATTCGTCCCTTCAGCAACACCACTACTCAACGTCGCCTCACTCAAGAAACTACAAAAAGCCGGCATCTCCCGTCTCGGCCTCTCCATCGACGGCAAAGACGCCGCAACACACGACGAACAACGCGGCATCCCCGGCACATTCACACACGCCGTCGACATGCTCAAAGTCGCTAAAAAACTAGGCCTCGAAACACAAGTCAACACCACCATCACCAAAGCCAACGTCGATCAAATCTCCGACATGGCCGACATCCTCGAACCACTCAATATCGACCTCTGGTCAGTCTTCTACCTCGTCCCAGTTGGCCGCGGTATCAACGACCTCAAAATCGACCCACCGCAATACAAAGACTCTTTCGCAGCCCTCTTCCGCGAATCACAACGCCGCCCCTTCCCCATCAAAACCACCGAAGCACCCTTCTACCGCCGCTACCTCCTGCAACAACAGGAAATCCTCGCCGCCATGCCCGTCAAAGGCAAAGGCTCCGCCGAAGATGTCGCCCGACCCCACCGCGAATCCAACGGCAACACCTCACCCATCCCCACACAAAACGGCAACCCACGCTCAACCTCCAAAGCGCCACTCGGACTCAACGACGGCAAAGGCATCATGTTCGTCTCACACATCGGTGACGTCTACCCCTCCGGTTTCCTCCCCGTCGACTGCGGCAACTCACGCCAACAGTCCGTCGTCGATATCTACCAAAACAGCGACACATTCAAAAAACTTCGCCGACCCGAAATCCTCAAAGGTAAATGCGGCTACTGCAACTACCGCTGCGTCTGCGGCGGATCACGCGCCCGCGCCAAAGCCCTCACCGGCGACATGCTCGCGCCCGAACCCGATTGCGGCTACATCCCACCAACCTTCGCGCAACACATCAACCGCCAGAAAAACCTCGGCAAATACACACTCGATAACCACATCACCACATCAAACACAACCAACATCGACCTGCTCAACAACGAGCACGCATGCACCTGCCAACAAGCAGCCGCATCCGACATCTAATCATCAGTTAGCCTGATCAAAACCAGCTAACATCTTCAAGCCCACATGCTCTGCATGTGGGATCTACTCATCACCTCACCTCCCTTAAACCCCAAACTCTCTTACCCCTGTTCGCCTGCAGGAGAAAACCTTAACCATGTTCAGCGTATCCAATATCCTCGCCGACCACGCCGCCGGCAACGAAGACCTCCGCTATGGCCACACCAAACGTGACCGCGGACAACACCCCGCCGGCAAAACCTACAACATCCTCCCCGATGCCCCACGCCCCGTTGTGGTCTGGGCCGTCACCCGCGCCTGCAACCTCCGATGCGTCCACTGCTACGCATCCGCAGACGCAAACCCTGCCCCCAACGAACTCTCACACGAGGAAGGCATCGCACTCCTCGACGACCTCGCCGAATTCCAAGTCCCCGCCGTCCTCTTCTCAGGCGGCGAGCCCCTCGTCCGGCCCGACACACTCGACCTCATCAAATACGCCAAATCACTCGGCATCCAATGCACCCTCTCAACCAACGGCCTACTCATCGACCAACCCACCGCTCACAAACTCGCCGACATCGGTATCAAATACGTCGGCATCTCCATCGACGGACTCCGCGATAACCACGACAAACTCCGCGGCATGAAAGGCGCTTTCGACCAAACGCTCGCCGCCATCAAACGCTGCAAAGACGTCGGCATCAAAGTCGGCGCTCGCTTCACCGTTCACGCACTCAACTATCACCAACTCGACGACATCATCGATCTCTGCCACGAATACCACATCGACCGCCTCTGCGTCTACCACCTCGCCTACTCAGGCCGCGGCGGCAAAATGCAAAAAGTCGACCTCACCTCCCAACAAACCCGCGACGTCGTCGACATGATCTTCGACCGCACCATCAAACTCCACCAATCTGGCTCACCCCTCGAAGTACTCACCGTCGGCAACCACACCGACCCCGCCTACGCAATCCTGCAACTACAAAAACAAAATCCGCAAAAAGCCGAAGACGTTTGGCAACAACTCCGAGGCACCGGCGGCAACCGCTCCGGCTCAAACATCTCATCCATCGACCCCATGGGCTTCGTTCACTACGACCAGTTCTCATGGCACTACAACTGTGGCAACATCCGAGATCAAAAATTCTCCGAAATCTGGGCCTCAGCCAACGACGAACGTCTCGCCCGACTCCGCGATCGCAAAGACTATCTCCCCGATAGATGCCGCTCTTGTCAGTTCCTCGACATCTGCAACGGCAACCTCCGCACCCGCGCCGAAGCCGCCACCGAAAACTGGCTCGGCATGGACCCCTCCTGCTACCTCAACGACACAGAACTCACACCCGCAACCTAACCATCCAATAGACACCAACCCAAACCACACCCAACTGCGAGCACCCCAGCTCGCAGTTTTTTCATGCCACACAACCCACAACTCAAATAGCTGCAAGCTTACAGCTCGCAAACTCTTCATCCCCAATCCTTCCCCGATCCATCAATCTCCATAGAAAGCATTCACCCTTTCTTTGCATTTGATATTGATTCTCAATTTCATATAATAACCTCGCCTACAGCGCCCCCAACATAATCCGGAAGGATACGCCTGTGTTTTACAAATCAATCATCCCCCTTTGCCTGCTCGCCCTGCTTGTCGGCTGCGCAACCTCAACACCCACCAACACTTCCCCCTCCTCTCCACCATCAACTCAATCCAAATTCCAACTCGACCGCCAAGCGATCCTCGCCATGGCCGGCGAATTCGATGTCTCATTCAAATTCCACGAAACCCTCAGTCGCATCCCCGATTACCAACTCGAAGAACCCTACACCTCAAAAGCCACCGAATACGTCTTTGTCGTCGAAGACACCAGCTCATTCATCTCACTCCAACACATCCTCGTCATGTACTTCGAAGACAGCGATCAACCCATCATCACCAAACATTGGCGCCAAGATTGGCAATACCAGGACACCAAACTCACCACCTACATCGGCTACCGTAATTTCCAAACCTCTGAAATCTACGACAACGAATCAAAAGGCCAATGGAGCCAAGCCGTCTATCAAGTCGACGACTCTCCTCGCTACGAAGCCCTCGGCCAGTGGACACATCTCGGCAACCAATCCAGTTGGCAATCCCAAGACACTTGGCGAACCCTCCCTCGACGCGAATACTCAAACCGTAGCGACTATGACGTTCTCCTCGCCAAGAACCGCCACACCATCACACCTGATGGCTGGGTCCACGAGCAAGACAACCAGAAACTCGTCCTTGATGACACCGGCCAGCCACTCGAAGTCATCTCACACGAAATCGGCATCAACACCTACACACGCACCAACCAAACCGACTTCACCCCCGGTCGCCTCTACTGGGATAACACCAAAGCATTCTGGGCTGACGTTCGTAACGCATGGCATAACAAACTCAAACAACCCAGAACCTACAAGATCACCAAAAAAGTAGACAACAAATCCGTCGCCAGCGAAATGCTCAAAATCGCCAACGACATCCACAAATCAAACTCATATACCCAATCCCACAAAGACCAAGCCAACGAACTCATCCACGCCGCCATCACACCACTCACCTTTACAAATTCCAACTAACCTAATCGTCTATTAGACTAAACAACCCCAACCCGCCCTCGGCGGGTTTTTTTGTGCACACCTAAATCCCTTACCCTCATCAAGCCCGCTACCGCCGGTGGCAGGGTGTCATCCCAACACATATATCCCACCAACACAAATGCCCCCAAACCTCACCTGCCCCGCCCGCTAGTTTTATCGTGATTGCTTTAGGGACAAATACGTTGGCGAAACCGTTTACCTCGGCCTCGCCCTCAAAACCGCAATCATCCTCACTTGGCACGCATTCTAGAGCAGTTTGCATCATTATTTGCCGTATAAGCAGAAGCATCATCGGCAGTAGGTTCACGTAAATAAGCATTCATAACGTAACGACCCACTGGTCAACACGTGAATATCTACACAAGGCAATCTAAACCCTCTTACAACCCTCAAACCCAACTTTTATCACTCCACCACATCCCCCTTCAATCCAATCATTGAAATGTTACAATAGCATCTCGCCCCCTACCGGAGTTTTTGCCCATGAAATCGCTATCGTACATCCCCGCCCTGTTGGCTCTCTTACTCCTCACCCTCACCACCACACTCAATGCCGCCGCCGACCGCCTCCCATTCAGCCCCGATCAAATCCCCGTCAAACCCAAAGGCGAAAACGCAACACGCTTTATCGTCCTCTCCGACGCCAACTCATCCTACGGCGAAACCACCTATCGTAAAGACGTACGCGACCTCATCCGACTCACCACCCAGCACATCAAACCCGATCTCGTCATCTCCGCTGGCGACCTCATCGCCGCACAGAAACGCGGCTTCGGTCAAGACATCCTCAACTCCATGTGGCAAGGCTTCGATAACGCCGTCTATCTCCCACTCAAACGCGCCGCCATCCCCTTCGCGCCAACCCCCGGCAACCACGACGCTTCAGGATACCCCGCCTTCAAAATCGACTGCGATGTCTTCCGCGCACGTTGGCAAGACCCCAACAACAAACCGCCCCTGAACTTCGTCGGTTGGCTCAACGACTTCCCCACCTATTACGCGCATAGTGTCAACAACATCCTCTTCCTCTCTCTCAACATCACCACCATGGAACCACTCGACTCACAGCAATGGGCCTTCATCGAGGAAGCGCTCGCCAACGCCAATAACTTCGACCACGTCTTCGTAACCGCACACGTCCCCCCCTACCCCATCGCTCACGGCCGCGAAACCCAATGTATGACCCCCGATGATGCCGCACGCATCACCAAACTCTTCGCCGACAATAACGTCTCCGTCTTCTTCACCGGCCATCATCACGCCTACTATAAAGCCCGTAAAAAAGGCCTCAATCTCATCTCCCTCAACGCCTGCGGCAACGGCCCACGCAAACTCATCGGCACAACCGAACCTCAAAAACAATCCCTCATCGTCGTCGATATCGTCGATAAAAAAATCACCAACGTCTTCGCCCTCAAATCCAACTCAACCATCTTTGAAGACAAATCATTGCCCGACAAACTCCAATACGAGAACATCACCCTCCACCGCTTCGACTCACAAGACCCCGACACCGAACCCGAAGCAACCAAATAAAACAACTAACCATCGAATAGAGGCGATCATCTGATCGCCTTTTTCTTTACCCCCAACATCCGGCAGCAATATGTGTACATCAACCACTTCCCCCTCGAACCTCGCCCATACCTTCGACACATGGTTCTCTCTCTTTCCCAACGCGGAATCAAAGGATGCCACCCAACAAGACATCACGGCCCTCATCAACGCAACAAACATCCAACCTCACCACATCCTCTGGGATCTCGGCTGCGGCACAGGCCGTCACCTCCGTGAACTCCACCATCGCAACTACCACAACATCCAAGGCATCGACCTCTCAAAAGCCGCATTAACTGTCGCCAAACAACACGCCACCAATCCACCAATTCCCTACATACAAAGGGATTTCCGAGATCATCTCGTCTCCAGCAGCCAATCCGCCGACCTCATCTATTCTCTTGATTACACTTTTAGCCTCTTCCCACCCGATGAACTTGCCACCCTCCTAAAACTCTGCATACAGCGTTTGAATAGACTTGGCCACATCTACATCGAAATGTGGGACAAGCACGCCATCACCCCAAAACGAGAACTCGACATCACCCGAGCCCACACCCTTTCCACCGGCCAATTCACCTATCGCGGTCAATACAACCCCGACACCCAAACCCTCCAATTCAAACATACCTTCACCCCACTCCCCCAAACAACTCCAACCACCCCAATCACCCCCCAAAAACCAGCCAGCCAAAACTTACCCATTCAGATCCATTACCTCTACGATGATCAAGACCTCCAAACACTCATCGCACCGCTTGGCCTCAAACTCACCCAATCCCATCAACCCACCACTTCCTTCAGCCGCCATTTCATGCTTTCAAAAACATAGCAACATCCAAACCGCGTATGCAAAAGCCATGCCAAAAAGTCTAAATATCACACCTAATGACAAAAGCGCACAAACGCGCTTTGGGCCTAATTCGCGCTGATGATTTCTTAGCGATTTCTATTCATTTCTCACCCAAACCGAACATTTCCTGGCCATTTCTGTTCAATTCCCAACCATTTCGAATACAGGAAAACCATCAAATTTTCTTTTTTGTGCGCCAAAACGCGCCGTTCTCTGTGGATAACACCGCATTTGTGCGCACACTTAACCCCTATTCTCACAGTCTACTCAATAGAAATGCGCACACAAACACAAAGGTCTAATCATTGGTTAGCTCACGCCAAAACTTTCTTCAACAATTTTTCTCCCCCCCTCAATAAAAACAAAACGAGCAGCCTTCTAACCGTCGATTAGAATCCGCCGCCACCTTCAGCCGCAGCATATGCCAGGTTGTTAAACCGCGTCGTACCGCCGTCAAAGTGCAGCTTCACAACACCACATGGCCCGTTACGCTGCTTCGCGATAATCAACTCCGCCATGTTGGTCATCTGATAATCTTCCTCGCCACGGTGGTAATAGTCTTCACGGTGAAGCATCGCCACAACGTCCGCATCCTGCTCGATCGAACCCGATTCACGCAAGTCACTCATACGCGGCTTATGTCCCTCACGACCTTCCGAACCACGGTTAAGCTGCGAAAGACAAATCACAGGCACATGCAGTTCACGCGCTAAAGCCTTAATACCACGTGAGATATTCGAAACTTCCTGCTGACGTGACTCAGCCCCGGGCGCGGTCATAAGCTGCATATAGTCGATCATGATCAGTTTGATATCGTGGCGTGAAGCCATCCGCCTAGCCTTTGCACGCAGAGCCATCAGCGTTAGGCCCGGTGTATCATCGATGTATAGTGGCGCATCCGAAAGTTCACCCACCGCCATGACTAACTTACCGAAATCGTCCTGCGACAGCATGTTACGACGCAGACGATGTGAATCGACCCCGGATCGTGAACAGAGCAAACGCTGAGCAAGCTGCTGCTTGCCCATCTCCAAACTAAACACCGCACATGGTACTTTGTTGGTCGCTGCGATATTTTCACAGACATTCAGAGCAAAAGCCGTTTTACCCATCGACGGACGAGCCGCGACAATGATCATTTCACCCGGCTGCAGGCCGTTGGTCATCTCATCAAGCTCGAAGTACCCGGTCATGACGCCGCCCATATCTCGGCCATCAGAGTTTTCGAGCATCGCGTATGTTTCTTGAAGCAATGAAGTTAAATCTGCTTCATCGCTGGACTCCTTATCTTCCGCGATCTCGAAGATCGAGCTTTCCGCCTTGTCGAGCATTTCAGAGACGGGGATATCAGCGTTATAAGCATCGTGGAGGATTTTGCCTGAAGCTTCAATCAGGCCACGAAGCTTGGCTTTATCACGGACAATACGGGCGTAAAAGGCAGCATTGGTCGCGGATGGAACCGACTCAGCCAACTCCATCAGGTAGTCCAACCCGCCAACCTGCTCAAGCTGCTGCTTATCAACCAGACGCTGATTGAGCTGAACCATATCAATGGATTGCGTCTTATCATAGAGTTCGACAAGCACGTCATAGATGGCAGCATGAGCTGCTTTATAGAAGTCGGTCGAGCCTTTAAGGATCTGCAGAACATCGCCGCAGACACGCCAATCGAGGATCATGGAGCCCAGCACCGCGGATTCAGCCTCCGGTGCGTGGGGGGGCAATTTATCAAAAAGCCCTTTCATATCGATCTTGCGTTCATCTCGTTTCTTGTAGTGTGGCTTGCCGTCTTCCATCACCCCAATTTAGCGGTTTCGGTGAGACTGACAATCAGGTTTATCTGTCGCGGGCTTGTTGACAGAGTATCAACATTTTCGGGTGCTTCTCGAGATATTTGCAGCAAAATATTGACAAAAAAACAGACACCGCCTGAAGCGATGCCTGCGAATCTCATTATTGGTGGTCACGATGACGTGACGCATGATCAGCTTATTTGTCGCGCTTTCTGCGGAAAGCGAGTGCTGCGAGGGCGGCCAGGCCCATGGATGCGGCAGCAGGCGTTGGGACGTAGGTCAGCTTGACCTGCAGCCAGTCGTCGACTGGAGCGGGTGGCATGAGGTTTTCAACGTCGCCGGTGAAGTTCAGACTGAAGGAGACCATGCCGTCTGCAACGAGGGCATCGATCACATCCTTCGAAACCGATACTTTGCCATAATGGATCTGTACTTGCTGTGTACCAGTGTCGGTCACGTTCGCTCCAAGATTATTGAACGTACCGTACTGAAGGTTCGATACTGATCCGTCGTAAAACGGATCTCCAGCAGCACCAGCATTAAACACGTCATTGCCAATGTTGCCGTCAAGGAGAGTTCCGAGGTCAAAACTTTCGAACTGGATCTGCACGTTCTCGTCGATGTTGTCCAGATCGCCAAAGAACCAGACTTCGATTGTGCCTGCACTGGTGACGGAATTATCGACATTCCATGTGTTGGAGACACTGAAAGGTGGGTTCTCAGAACCGGGGGGCGCCCAATCACCTTTCGAGTAAGTATAGCTGGCAGCCATTGCGGGGCCTGCAATTAAGGCTGAAGCCAGCACGCTAGTTTTAATAATTTTTGTTGTTCGTCCCATAGATGCGTCTCCCATAGCATTTTGATTGAGACCCTGATCAAATCAAAAGCAGTCCCAAACTACTTGGGTTATAAAAGTTACAAGTATTATTAAATTGAGAAGATACAGAAGGGAATATCGACCCTCCCCCTACTCTCCTCGTCAAAAATAACTGTGATTAATATACATCATCTAAAAGCAAATGCGAGCGCAATCGCGAGAATATCGCGGAATATAGGGAATTACATTAGTTGTTCAAGCAAATGACTAAACCCCTTAAAAACAAGGCTTATCTGTTTATCATCGCTATCTATTCGCTATGGTTGATTTTATTTTTTAGTGCCGCATATGAAATAACGTTTTATATTCAGAAATTCTAACGACTAACGACAATCTAACCGTTAGTTAGATCAATTATGATTCGCTTGTACTATATTTAAAACTGAGTATTGGGCCATACCGCATTGTCGCGCAGAATATGTATGAGAAATTCTGTCATGCTAGGGAAAACATTTTTACAAAACGATATGTGGCGAGATTATTTTTGACTATATTTTCAATGGCGGCAAAATCGAACCATATATAGAACACCAAAAACTCGTTCGAGCCACTCTCTTTACTCATGTGTTTCTAACATAATCTATGTAATTTCGATTCTTTGAGTTTCAGATATGAACGATGTGATATGGATCGCATCTATTTTAATAAGTAATCCACTGGCGACAGAAATCGGGCGGCTACCGGCAGTGGCCTTCGGATGAGAAGGTCTTCACTCACGTTGTCGTTACCCAGAAAACAACACCACCGCTCCTCAGCTGCATACCGTTTTGCTGAATGGCGTATTTCCGGATGATTTTGGCTGCTGGATACGACGAACTGTCTTTGGGTCAGCAGATACGAAAGAAGCATATGATCGCTGGGATGTGATCCTGTTAAAATCGCAATATCATTCGCGTAAGAACCTTATGATTTCGTTCATAAAAAAGAGCTTAAAATCCATCGCAAGGCCGTAGATTTAATGACCTCAATCAAACACATTTCACGAATTGCTGGAACACTCATTATCCTTGGCATGATTGCTGGCATTTTGAGCATCGTGCCCTCGGTTGAAGGGGAAAGTTATCTCAAAGAAGTCTATCCCAACAAAAATCAAGTTCTAAGCGGAGCGTTATTTCAATTCTTGTTAGTTCCGATCTATATTGGATTCTCGCTTGTCATCTATCCGGTGCTTCGAGATTTTAGTCGGCCACTATCTATTGGCTTCGTTGGTTTTCGATTTGTAGCGGGAGCATTCCAGTTGGTGGGCCTGATATTACTGCCTGCATTCATTCTTATCAGTCAAAAATACACATCTGATTCAGGTTCAAACATCGTGCTTTATGAGACGATTGGTGAGATGTTAAAACTATTACGGGATTTGATCAATCACTTAGGAGTCATGGTAGCAACAGGATTAGGGGGTTTGATTTTATACGCTCTATTTTTTATGGGAAAACAAATCCCAAGATGGTTGTCAGTCTGGGGGATCGCTGGGAATACACTACTTCTAGTTGCAAGTTTTTTATTGTTATTCCAGCTATTGGATGTTGTTTCTATTGGTTATGGCATGATGACAATACCTGTTGTGTTACAAGAAATCGTATTCGCAATATGGTTACTTACAAAGGGATTGTGTTGGCCATTAAAAGACCAGAATTTAGAATATGAAGTCACTCGCGATTAAAGCTGGCTGTTGTTAACAGCGTGGTCTTCGGGCTCATATTATTGAGTCAAAACAAAAACTATCATTTTGCCTAGAGGCGAAGTTTTATCTATACCCATTGCAAGGACAAAAAAAGCTCAGCGTTATGCTGAGCCTTGGCCTATTTTTTTGCTTTTATAATAGTTGCGTGGGTGCTTATTATGCGCCTTCGGGTTCTGGGAGGTTGTTACAGAAATCGGAGAGGTCTTTGAGGGTTGGCGACTTGGCGTTGCGAACGTAGAAGCCGGAGGTGCCTGTGCCGCAACAGAGACGCTGTTCGAGGGTGAGACCGGCGAGCATACCGAGACAGTAACCGGCGTTGAAGTTGTCGCCTGCTCCGGTTGAGAGTTTGGGGTTGGCAACGAATGGGCCTTTGAAGTAGGCGGTTTTGACTTGGCCGTCTTCAAGGATGGCTGCGCCTGCACCCTGGCGGGGATGGACGACGACGCCGGCAATGTTCATGGCTTCGCGGATGGCGGCGGCGCGTTCAATGACGGTGTCGAGAGGATCGCCGGGGACGTTCAGGTTGAGGACTTCGGAGACTTGAATGGCTTCTGCGAGGTTGAGGCCGAGGGTTAGATCGGTGTATTTAGTGAGGTCGGAGCAGATGCAAAGTGCGTCGCGGAGATCTTCGGCGGGTCGTTTTGCGGGGTCTGTGAGGTCGATGAAGATCATGCGTTTGCGGCCGTTGACGGTGGCTTCGCATTTGGGGTAGACCTCGTCGAGCATGTATTGCCAGACTTTGTGAATTTGAGCGCACATGGTCCAATTGATCATGCCGATGAGGACGGAACGGTTGACGATGTCGAAGAATTTATCGTCGGAAATGGCGTTGCGGAGAGTTTGCACATCGATGGCGTTGAGGTATTGGAGTTTGCCGATCATGAGCTTGCCGTCTTCGAATTCGAGTGCATCGGTGAAGCCAGGCTCTGAGATGGAGTGAACTTCGGCACGCTCGGCGAGTTCGTGGAAGACGGGGTCCATGGTTGGATAGCCTAGAGCGCCGACGTAGGTGACGTTGAAGCCTGATCGTGACATGGCGTTGGCCATGATGGGCCCGTTGCCGCCGAGTTTGCGGAGTTTGACGACGAGTTCGAAGTTAGCTGATTTACCTGCGGCGGCAGAGATGCGCTTGCCGTAGGTATCGATGGTGGGCATGGGTGTGTAGTTGTCGGCGGTGATGCGTTGATCGACAACGTCGATGATGGAATCGACGAAGCCGTCGAAGCCGAGCATGACAGGGGTTTGATCGATGTTGGGGGAAAAGGCGCGGAGGCCTTCGGCGGTTGCGCGTGCGATTTGTGTACGCTCGTTCATGACTGATACTCCATACCACGGTTCAGCGTATGCGGGCAAGCGATGGGATCTATATATAGACGGTGCTTGCTGATGGAAGCTGAACGCAAAAAATCCCGAATCTGAGACGGGAAGAACACACTGATGCGTCTTACGGAGCTACTCATGCGTTGCCTGAGAGATCGCCAATGCGATTGTAGATGGCTGGCAATTCATTTTGCTGGGCGAGCCCAGTGAGTCATGGCGCAAGACGCAATAAAAAATAGCAGGTAGTCAACGACCCCAGTACCCTGCCAAACACGGTAGAAAAACAGGTTACAGGGGGGAGAGGTGGGATGCAAATAACCGGACTGGAAAGGGTTAAGTGGGTCATTTGTGATGGTTTGTTGCGAACTGTTACATGGTCCACGTTGAGGCGAGGCAGGAGAGGAAGTCGGGTATGGGAGATAGGGCGTTACAGGTGAGGGGGGAGTGTGTAAACTGGTGATATGACTGAGATTAAGGCGGCAAGTTTGGAGAGCATCGCGGCGAAACGGGGGGATGCTGGCGGTTTTGCGAAGTTGCTGGGGTATCTATTACAGGTGTGGGTGAGGCCGGTAGCGATGGCGAAGCGGTATGAAGGGCAAGGGTGGAGGATGGGGGTGTTTGGATTGTTGGTGAGTATCGCTGCGCTGTTTCTGAGCAACTTGGTGTTCGGATTATGGGAAAATGGGGTTGGGTATTCGAGTGAGTTTGAAGTTCTATTCAACGGTCAGATGAGTGATAAGCTCAAGATACTTCTCGTACTCATGATTGGCTGGTTGGTATCGATTTCGATCTTGGGGGGGCTTTTATTTGGACTATCAGTTTTGATCGCTCCTTTAAGAGGTGAAGTGGTGCGATATGGGACAAGCGTATGGATGACGTTTGAACGGTTGTGTTTGGCGGGGCCGGGGTTCTTGGGGGTGTGGATTCTGGGATGCGTACCTAATCTATGGTTAGAGGCTATAAAAAATGCGTATTGGGAGGCGGCGACAAGTGCGGGGGATGCGATGACGGCGTACCCGTGGTATTTACGGGAGACAGATACGATTAGCGGATGGTTTGTGGTGATGGCTTGGGTATGGGGGCTGGTAATGCTATTTCGGGTTGTGAGTTATGATGCGCGATGGTGGGATGGGAAGACGGGCGTTGGCGTGAGAACACTATGGCCCAAGCAGTGCAATGGGTGCGGGTATCTGCTTTATGATTTTCCGAAGATTGTGGGCTGTCCGGAATGTGGAGCGGCGCATGAGCGAGAGATGATGACGCCGAAACAGGTTCGGTATTGGGAAGGGGTAAAAATGAGCTGGAGATCGCCTAATCGGTTGATAGATAGGACGCGATTATATGATCCCCAATCGGCAAGACGGGTAAAAATGTTGCTGTGGCGGGCAGTCATGACGAGTGGGTTAGTGGGATTGCTGTGTGGGTTGCATTGGGTGATGGAGCTAGGGCCGAGGATCGTGGATGACCGAGGATATGCAGTCACGCAGGAGCATGTGTGGGGTTTCGTCTTTGGCGACTGGCTGTATGCAGTAGATGGGGGAATGGCGATATGGTTGTTATTAAATGGCTTAATGCCCATCGTGGGGGTACTGCTGGTTACGTACGCGGTTGCGATGGGGGTATGGGGGCTCGGGCGGAACAAATTGGGGCGAAATACGGTGTACCTGAGTTTTATTTGCGGATGTTATGTGTCATGGGTTTATTTGATCGGGGTATTGTGGCTGCCTATAGCGATGGGATTGATTTGGGTGAGTTGGAAGGCGGGCTTGGAGCTGAATCATTTATTTTATGTTTGGTCGACGATGGTGATGTGGTTGACTGTATTATGCGCGGCGGTTTGGATGCAGTGGCGGTTGATGAAGCGGGCGGTTCTGGTGGGTGCGTGAATGATGGGATGAGATGGAAGTGATGCAATAAATCCTAAGAGGATCATGTTAGACATGCGAGCTATGCTTTACCATGGTCACAAAATATGACAATAAAAGGATGCGAGATATGATCAGTACAAAACAATTGATTGAAGAATTACAGTTAAACGAACGGCTTGCGATGGGACTGATTGATACGATCCCAGCGGAAAGGTTCACCGAGCAACCGATGGGGATACGGAATCATCCGGCGTGGATTTTGGGGCATTTACGTGTGTCAGAAAACACGGTGTATGGGTTACTGACGGGTGGGAAATCGGTGTGCAGTGAGGAAGAGATCGCGAAGTTTAAGGTGGGGAGTGAGCCGATTGCGGATGCCTCAATGTACCCAGAGAAAACGGAGTTAGTGGAGGGGTATTTGGAGATGCATCGATTATTAATTGGAGCATTGGAGGATGCGTTACCGGAGGTGTTTACAAAAAAGATGGATGTTGAACGATTGATTTCACGATTCCCGACGTACGGCATGTTTCTTGTGCATGTTCTGGCGGGGCATGAGGGGTATCATCTGGGACAGTTGAGCACATGGCGAAGAGTCGCGGGGCTGGCGAGTGAGTAAGTGGTCATCATGATGACTCACATTTATCTTGTAGTACGTATCTAAGTTAGGAAGAATGTGCTTGATTTCAGATCGCATCTCATAGACGAGTATCAGTTGAATGAGCGTGTATTCATTGCATTGGTAGAAACACTGCCAAAGGATCGCTTGGCAGAGCCGGCTGGTGGTATTGTAAATCATCCGATCTGGACGGTGGGGCATTTAGCAAATGCTGGTGATATGCTACGGGGTATATTGGGACACGAGCGTGTAACATCACGAGAATATGTGACATTATTTGATACCGGATCAACACCCGTTCACAACAGTTCAATCTACCCTTCATTGCATCAGCTTGTCTCTGATTATCAGCGTGTGCATCAATCCGTTTGCGAGATGATTCGAGATTTGTCAGATACTGAGATCACGAAGCTCGTTGAAATCGAGGAAGCAAAGCCTAAATTTCCGACTCATGGGCACCTACTATCTCACATCGTGTCATGGCATGAAGGTGTGCATTATGGCCAACTCGTACAATGGCGTGCGGCCGCTGATTGCTAAGCTGAATTGAATTGATAACCCTAAACTAACCATCAGTTAGGCATTAATCTGTTTCAAAAGGGATGATATGAGTTACAAACAATTATTGATTGATGAATTCAAAATGTGTGAACGGTTTGTACTTGCATTAATAGATACGATACCGAGCGAACGGTTCACGGAACAACCCGGTAAGCAGGTGAACCATCCGGCTTGGACGCTGGGACACTTGGCAGTCACTGCGGATATGGCGGTTGGTTTATTGAGAGGAGAATCGCTCTTACCTGCGAGATACAAGGCGTTGTTTGATTATGGAACGAAACCGAGCCATGAACCGGGGAAATATCCTTCGAAAAAGCAGCTATTAGAGGATTATCTGCGAACTCATCAATCATTACTTGCGACCGTACAAGCGACATCTGATGAAAAAATGATGAGCGAAATGCCGATTGAAGAGTTGCGTTCGTTTTTCCCGACGTATGGCCATTTGATCATGCATGTTATGTCGGGACATGAAGAAACACATTTTGGTCAGCTGACGGGATGGCGGAAAGCGGCAGGGATCTCTGTGCCGATTATGTGATTAGTATGAATGAGTGCATGAAAGCTGGCTTATGATGTGCTGGCTTTTTATATTGTCGATTAGAAGGTGACTCGAATACCTACAAAGAAGTTGTTCACGAGAAACTGATTGGGCGTAAACTCGACGTTGTACTGGACGTCGAATGTGAGCGGCATGTCGTGACTGATGCCGATGAGGTTAACGCCGAGAAGGCCGGAGTCGCGAGAGGGGCCGATGCCTGTGTATGCGAAGGATTGATTACCGGCGGGGACGCCGACGTTGACAACTTGGAAGTTGGAGAGGTATTCGTGTTGCCAGAAGCCAACGACTTCTGGGACAAGGAGGAGGTCTTCGGTTTCGTAGGTGTAATTGACGCGAAAGCCCAAACGTGTGACGAAGGAGTTGCCTTGGAAGGCGCCGACATCGAGGTTGAGTGAATCGGCACCGGATTCGGAGTGCGATCCGATTTGAAGATTGACGTATTGAAGGGCGAGTTGTGGGCCGAAGCCCCAGTTGCCGGATGTGAACTCATAGCCGCCGGTTGCAAGAGCTTGGACATAGAAACCTGTGGCAGAGGATTCGGCAACGCGATCGATGTTGCCGAAAACGATACGGCGGTTGTTTTCATAGAAGGAGACGCCGCCACCGACGAGGCCAGAGGTGTAGAAACCTTCTTCGTTGAACCATGTCATGTAGATGCCGGTGTTGACAGTGTTGGTGTAGTTTGAGCCTTGTCCACCATCGACGGTTGTGCCGGTGTTTGCGTAGCCAGCAAAAGCGCCAGCGGCGAGTGTGTCGAGGATGCGATAGTCGAAGCCAAGTGTGGCGCCACCGGTATCGAATGCGTAACCGGCTTGACTAAGCGCTGCATCAAAGTTGCCAAAGGTACCGTAGCCTGAAATCCATGCACCCCAGATGTCGGAGCCTGATCCGGAGAAGCGGTTGATTTCTTGCGCTTGCTGCAAGATTTGTCGATTGGCTTGAGCGGCGATATCTAACTCACGTTCAGGATCGGAATGGGTTTGCGGCTGCTGTATGCTGAGATTGTTTGAGATATTATTGGGGAGTCCGTAACGGAGTTCATTGAGACGACCGTTGATATTGTTGTTCTGAACGTCGATGCCGCGGAATGTGGCTTGGGATTGTGTGACGAGGTAGTTGGGAACAATTTGTTCGAAAGCGATTTCGAGTGGGCGCTGTTGAAGTGTTTCTAGTTGATCAATGACCGTTGCTAAATCGCCAGTGGGTGAGGAATTTCGGATACGCTCGAATGCTTCTGCGGCGAAGACGAGGTTACGCGCGGTGACGGCTTGGCCTAGTGGTTGCGCAACGATTTCAATTTCCAAGTCGTTGCCTGATATTGATTGTTCTATAGAGAACATTGCAGGAAGATTGTCGGTGATAGTGGTGAATGTGCCGGTAGCACCGCCGTCGGTTTCGATGACGGTGAATGTGTCACCAAGGGTTGGTGTGTATGTATCGAAAACAATGACGTTGAGTGCGCCAGCGATGGTTGCTGCGCCGGTGACGTCGATGAGATCGTAGTCGGTGCCAGCGATTCCGGTATCAGCTATTTCCATGTTATATGTGCCAGCGGAGTTGAGTGTGAGATCGCCGCCGACGGTGAGAGTGCCGGGCGATGTGCCGGGTGAGAGAGTGCCGGAGTTTATGAGATTGGTAGAGATTGTTCCGCTGCCGGAAAGTGTTGCACCTGAACCGACGGTGACACTGCCTGCAATGGTGCCGGAGTTTAGAAGTGTGCCGGCGGAGACAGTCGTGAGACCGGTGTATGTATTTATGCCTGAAAGTGTGAGCGTATTAGTACCACTTTTTGTTAAGCTACCTGCACCTGAGAGGACGCCGCTTAAGGTGAGGTTGTTGCTTCCACTAATGGTTAGTGTATCACTATTCGTAATTGTGACATTGTTGCTAAGTGTTCGTGAATCGTCATTAGATTGTAATGAAGCATTACCAGTAACTTGCAAATTCCCAGTGCCAATCGCATTGTCATGGCCTGCAATTAATATACCGTCGAATAGAATGACGTTTCCGGTTAAGGTGTTATTGCCAGTCAATGTAACTGTATCTGAATCTATAAGCCCATTGATATTTAAATTACCTGCTCCGCTTATTACACCAGAAAGCGTTAAATCACCACGAATTTGAGCACGAAGTACAACTCCATTGTCAATGGATATATCGTTACTGATTGACATTTCACTAATTCAGTTTGGATTTGTAAAAATAGTAGTGCCTGTAACAGACACATCACCCGTGCCAAAAACATCATCTGCACCGAAAGAAATTGAACCATCATTTAGAACAGTATCGCCTGTATAGGTGTTCGTAGCGCTAAGCATTAGAACATGTGAACCTGTTTTAGTTAAACCACCATCGCCAGAAATCACACCGGAAAGTTCAATATTACTAGTACCACTCACAGTAAGTGTTTGACTTGTGTTGACGGTAATACTGTTTGCGAGGTCAATATCACTGTCATTAGATTGAAGTTCTGAGTCACCTGATATCGTGAGCGTACCTGTTCCCAGAGCATTGTTATTGCCAACAATTAATGTACCTTGTGCATTATTGATCCCCCCTGTAAATGTGTTATTGCCAGTGAGGGTTAGATTACCTGAACTGCTGCGTGTGATTCCTCCAGATCCTGAGATGATGCCAGAGCTAACTAGACTGTTAGTGCCGCTGTAGGTCATGGTGGCTCCGCTTGAGATTTCGAAGTCATTTGCTAAAGCACGTGCGTCGTCATCCGATTGGAGCGTGGTGTTGCTAGTGATATTTACATCGGCGGTGCCGAAGGCGGCGTCGTTGCCAGCAATGACGGTACCGCCCGAGAAGTTGAAATTGCCGGAGATGGTGTTGGTACCGTTGATGGTGAGTGTGGAAGAACCACCTTTTGCGAAAGTGCTGGTACCTGAGATAACACCATCAAGAACAAGGTTATCATCATCATTGTAAGTTAAGGTACTTCCTAGCGTGATATTAATATTATTATCTAACGTGAGTGTTGCACCCGCGAGATTAGAAAGGTTTGAGTCATCAATAACAGAGATTGCGCCGGTGCCGAAGGAAGCGTTGTTGTCGATATTGACATTACCACCGAGTGTTGTGCCACCGGTGTAGGTATTGGCTCCAAAGAGATTCACACCACGTCCTGATTCTGTAGAAGTATTGATTGTTACGGAGCCACCTGTGCCGGAGATTATCCCACTACTCTCTAGGATTGTTGAGTCGGTTTCAAAATTCAAGTTAACGCCGCCAGTATCATTAAGATCAATGTTACCTGCGAGTTCGATACTTGCTTCTTCGGATTCGATGCTTAAGCTATCGCCGGTCCCGACGATATCGATGCTGATTGTGTTTGTGAAAGTTTTTTGATTGATGATTTCAGCATCACCGTTGAATGTAAAGCTACCTGTACCTTGTAGGTCGTAGTTGTTGGTGACGCCTGCAGCGGTAAAAACGAGCTGTGAGATGTTTGTGTAATCGAGATTAATGCCTGTGATTGGGATGGCCGGACTTCCGCCGGTCACGTTACCAGCCGTTATGAAAAGAGCACCACCAACATTTGTGCCGGGAGCGGAACCCCCTGACCAATTAGAGTCGGTTGTCCAGACATTGTCACCATCAGGAGCGTTGAAGGTAAATGTTTGAGCGGTCAGAGCTCCCGTCATAAAAAAGGCGATAAGTAGTATGAGAATGGGCATCGCGATCATAACCTATATAACAGACGCAATATCAAGCTATGAACTGAGTAACTGCTAGCTACACATCTGAGATGAGTTGTGAGATGAATACAACCTAACAATGGTGTTAATAAGAAGGGACAAAAATACAACCGCAACCTTCTTATAGATATTGTTATATCGACGTTTGTTATTGCCGGGGCCTATAAATGATGAGTTTGTGATTCGGTGTCATTTATGTGGATCTTTTTGGTAGATTTCGCGAGCGTTATTATTGGACTTCTGGTTTTATCGAATAAAAAAACCCCGCTATCTGCGAGGCTTGATTTGGTTTAATTGAGATCGACTTATTTATGCGCCGGCTGCTTCACGTTCTTTTGAAAGAAACTGCTTGGCTGGCATCGGGAAGAGGATCATGAGGAGCAGATCCCGTTGCGACTGGATGAGATGATCACTATCTTGTGAATAGATTTTTTCAAGGTCGATATCTTCAACAAAATCGGCGGGGCGGCCGGATTGCGGTTTCTCTCCACGAGAAACAATTTCGAGGACATCGGGATCGACGGGGCCAGGAAGCTTGCCGTACTTGCCCATCATGACATCGCGGAATGGTTCACTGACGAACGCGTATGGCTTGCCTTGCATGATGTTGAATGTAGCTTGGGTGCCAACGATCTGTGAGGTTGGCGTGACAAGCGGAAGATAGCCGGCGGCCTTACGAACTTTGGGAACTTCTTCGAGGATCTTATCGAGCAGATCAAGTTTGCCTTGCTCTTTAAGTTGGTTGTAAAGATTGGAATACATGCCACCGGGGATTTGTGATTCGAGTTGTTTACGATCGGAGGCAGGATATCCTTGCGCGACCATGATTTCTTCGATGATTTCGATCGCTTTATCGCAGGAATCATGGTCCTTCTTGCGGAGATGATCAATGGCTTGCTTGATCTTGGCACGCATCTCTTCGGTCGGCTGGGCTGGCCAAGGGTTACCGAAGTGGGCAGGATCTTTGTCGACTTTTTCGAGTTCCTTACGGATCTGGCGAAGCTCGGCGTCGATCTCTGGTGCATTTGAGAGATCTGCATTAAGTTCGAGGCCGAGTTCTTTGGCGAAGAAACCGATAAGCTCGGTGGGTGGCTGTGAGGTTCCGCCTGCCATTGGGCCATAGGCTGTGTCGAGGTTATCGACACCGGCAATCATAGCTGCGACGTAGGAGGCGATAGCGAGGCCACAGGTGCAGTGTGAGTGAAGCGAAAGTTCTGTGTTCGGAAATTCTGATTTGAGACCTTCGACAAGTGCGAAAGAATCAGAAGGATGGAGAAGGCCAGCCATATCTTTGATGGCAAGCGAGTCGGCACCGGCATCCATACAGCGGCGAGCGAAGTTAATGAAGTGCTCATTGTCGTGAACAGGCGAGACGGTGTAGGACATGGCGGCTTCGGCGTGACCGTCGAACGTTTTGGTGGCCATGATGGCGGTGATGAGATTGCGATGATCGTTGAGTGCGTCGAAACATCGCATACGGTCGGAGCCGGAACGGACGGCTTCTTTAAGAAACTCGCAGACAACGTTATCGGGATATGGGTTGTAACCAAAGAGGTTTTGGCCACGACAGAGTGAACGGATCTGGATGTGCTGGCCGGTCTTGTTTTCGACTTCGTCACAGACTTCGCGCATCTGCTCGAGCCGATCAAAAGGATTGTCACCAGTAAAGCGTAACGCGGAGTCGAGTGTGGCTCCGCCCCATAGTTCTAGAATTGAATAACCCATCGGCGCGACGAGGGGCAGCACGCGCATGATCTGCTCTGTGCTCATACGTGTGGCCAAAAGACTTTGGTGCCCGTCACGCATGGAGGTGTCGATGAGGTTAATTTTCTTGCCTTCTTGCTTGATGCTCGCATCTGTCATTGCTTAATTTCCAGTCGTTCTTCAACGAGATTTCAGAGAACTATCAACGTGCCACCACATCAACATCGTATGCAGTAAGCCCGCTAAAGTGATCAACCCACAGTCCCCATCACGTCATCACTTCATCTTGGATATATGTGTAATCGGTTCAAACACCCCGATAAAACGAGGCATTTACATAAGAAAACCGCTAAAAAAAGCTTTTTCATCGAGGTTTTCACGCCGCCAATGACTATGTTTATTGTGCCCTGATTTTGCACAATCAGCAACCCCTCCCGCCCGCTATTGCATTTTTATTTTACAGGAGCATAATCCAGATAATCGCGGAAATTGTGGACCAATTAGTCTGATGTGATCACCCCATGATTTACTCATTCTGATTTCACAATTTGCCCGATAGAACTGAACATCACAATGCGGTATGTGAAATAATTTTCGCTTGCTTAGTATTTGTGCCTTTGGAGATTATTTTCAATGTCACAGCTTGTACACGCTTTCATCTGTTTTGCGGTGTTGTTGGTTAGTTCTGGAGTTCATGCTCAATCATTCCGGTTGGACGATAACCAAGAAACCAAACCATTCAGCATGGATTATATACGTGCTCTGGCCAAGCCGGCCGATAACGGAGACCGTTCTGACGACCCGTTCGCAGAAGGATCCTGGACGGCACAGTTTTATGGTTCGGCGATCGTTGGTGATCCAGATCACGGCTTCGAGTACACCGGACATTTTGGCTTTGGCTACTACTTCGTTGATGGTCTCTCGATCAATTTCGAACCGCTTGTTGGCTATGTGAAAAATAATTTCACGCCCTACGAAGGTACGGGCGTTGTCGGCGGATTCGATCTGCTCTTTCGCTGGCACTTCTTTGGTATTGATAACAACGACACCTTCTCCGTCTACTTCGATGGCGGAGCGGGGTTTCAACTTGCTGACACCGACTTTCCATCTGATTCACATCACGACTTTCGGCTCCTCGTCGGATTCGGCGGGACCGTTAAAGTCCCCACAACAGACAACCTCAGAATCATGGGCGGCGCTCGTTATATTCACATCTCAAATGCAGGCACCTCGGATGTCAATGACGGCCTCGATGGCGCACAGCTGTATCTGGGCCTGATGTTGAATTTCTAAAAATGTCATCATCCAACCCCCATTTGCACGATTAGTACACGAAATTTTCGACATTTCTATGCTTGTTTTTGCAATCTCAAGCAAGATCGAGTCCGATTACACCGATTGTATGGATTGAAAGGCCCGTATTTAGGCCTGCTTTGTCGTGAAACACAACAATCCATGAGGCTCATATGCTGCTGCCATTTCTTGCATCACTCGTCACGCCATTCACCCGGAATGATTGTCCGGGCTCTGATCGCCTTTTCAAATATGTCGTGGGCAACGGCAACGCAAAGCAACACCTCTGGCAAAATGCGCCCACCCGTTGGGTTAAAGGCAAGCATCATGGCTATCTTATGGAATGCCATCTCAGCGACTGGATGGATCGCTATACCTATTTTCATGGACAGTTCTATGAAGCTGGCGTTCAATTAGTACTGAAAAAACTAATCCAACCCGGTGATCACATGATTGATGTGGGAGCAAATGTTGGCATGCTGACGTTGCTATCATCTCACCTCGTCGGCCCCAACGGACGCGTCTATGCGATCGAACCTAACTCCGACTGCTGCTCGCGCATTCAGAGGCAACTCCATAAAAATCGGATCGAAAATGTACAATTGCACGCGCTAGCTTTCAGCAATGCAACAGGTGAAGCCGAGCTGAAGATCGTCCCTTCACATGCGGGCTATAGCACACTTAGCGAGCTCTCAGAACAGGATCAGCAAACCTTCACGCAGTCCGAACAAATTGCAACCATCCGCGGTGATGAATTTATTCAATCTCTGACTGATCAACACAAGCCAATCAAATTGATCAAGATGGATATTGAAGGACACGAAACTCAAGCTCTAAGAGGATTCACCGACACGTTGACTCATGATCGCCCGGTGTTGATCACTGAAATGAATCCTTGCTGTCTCAAGCGAGCGGGCAGTTCCGCGGCTGAGCTTTTTGATTTGCTGTCGAATCTTGGCTACCAAGCACACATCATCAGTACACACAACAAACGCTGGCAGCCGATCGAATTACGGCTTTCGCCCACTTCAGAATATTCAAGCGATGTGACGAATGACGTCTGCTGGATTCATGCGGAGGACCACCAGAGCCGAAGCCGTATTGCGGAGCACATTCATTGCCCCGCCCCTATGCTTGCTGCGGCCTGACCTGCGTTTTCAACTCACAATTACAGCAAATCTGCGCCTGATCGCGCCAACAGGCAGCATACCCTACTATTTAGTAAAATGCAGTCTTATTCATAGGCACCCAACGGCAAGCGTTCTTCGGAGCACCCTGCCCCACAACCTGTTTCACACTGGCGTTACACCATGAAATACGACTTTATCGACATTGAATCACGTTGGCAGCAGACCTGGGCAGAGAACCAGACCTACAAAATGCCAAACCCTGGCGAATCTGATTTCGACGCTTCAAAGCCGAAGTTCTACGCCCTCGATATGTTCCCATACCCCTCAGGTGTTGGCCTTCACGTCGGCCACCCCCTCGGCTACATCGCCACCGATATCGTCGCCCGGTATAAGCGTGCCACCGGACACAATGTCCTTCACACGATGGGCTTTGATGCCTTTGGTTTGCCCGCTGAGCAATACGCTGTCGAAACCGGCGTACATCCGCGTGAAACCACCGAAAAAAACATCGACAACATCCGTCGCCAGCTCAAAATCCTCGGCCTTGGACATGACACGGATCGCTCCGTCGCCACGACTGACGTTGCATTCTACAAATGGACTCAGTGGATCTTTCTTCAGCTCTTCAACTCATATTTCGATGAATCCACCGGCAAAGCCCGCCCGATCTCTCATCTGATCGGCAAGCTCGAGTCAGGCGAACTCGAAGTCGATCTTGACGGCAACCTCGTCCCCGTCGGCATGCAAGGTGGCATGGCAGCTATCGGCGGCGATCCGATCGGCACACGCAAATGGTACGAACTTGATGCCGAGCAACAGCAAAACCTGCTTGCTGAATATCGCCTCGCGTTCCTCGATGAAGTGCCCGTCAACTGGTGCCCTGCACTGGGAACTGTGCTCGCCAACGAAGAAGTCACCAACGATGGTAAGTCAGACCGTGGCAACCATCCCGTTTACAAACGCCCACTCAAGCAGTGGATGCTCCGCATTACAGCATACTGTGAACGCCTTATCAATGACTTAGATATGGTCGATTGGCCCGAGCCCGTCAAACTCCTACAGCGTAACTGGATTGGTAAATCCGAAGGCGCGGAAGTCCACTTCCCGCTCGCTTACGGCACAGCAGAAGAAGCTGACGAAGAAATCACGGTCTTCACAACTCGCCCCGACACACTCTTTGGCGCAACCTACATGGTTCTCGCGCCAGAGCATCCACTTGTTGATCGCTTAGCAACAGACGAACAAAAAACAGCTGTAGAAGCCTATAAAAAAGAAGCTGCCTCAAAAACCGACATCGATCGTCAAAACGACACCAAAGAAAAAACTGGCGTCTTTACCGGTTCATATGCACTGAACCCAGTCAATGACCAAAAGATTCCGGTGTGGATCGCTGACTACGTCATGATGGGTTACGGCACAGGCGCCATCATGGCTGTCCCGGCTCATGATGAACGAGACTACGAATTCGCGAAAAAATTCGAGCTGCCCATTATCGAAGTCATTTCTTCACCTGAAGATCATGACATTGCCGATGCCGCATGGACCGGCAATGGCGTGGGCTTGAATTCTGAAAACGAAGAAATCACACTCAACGGCCTCGAAGTCAAAGAAGCCAAGCACACCATCATTCAATGGCTCGAACAACGTCAACTCGGTTCAGGCACGACCAACTACAAGCTCCGAGATTGGCTCTTCTCACGGCAACGATACTGGGGTGAACCGTTCCCCATCCTTCACGGTGCGGAAGAATCAAACGCCGGCGAAATCCGCGCATTACCCGAAGAAATGCTCCCGGTCGAACATCCACACATGGACGACTTTAAGCCGGTCTCATCTGACGATCCCAACGCGCCACCTCGCCCACCACTTGGCAACGCTTCTGACGCATGGAAGTTTGTCGAGCTTGATGGTCAAAAATGGCAACGTGAATTCAACACCATGCCGCAATGGGCCGGCTCATGCTGGTACTACCTCCGCTACCTCGACCCAAACAACGAAGACCGTTTCTGTAGCGAAGAAATCGAACAATACTGGATGCAATCACAAGGCAAGCCGGGTCAAGCAGCTTGCGGCGGCGCCGACATCTACGTCGGCGGCGTTGAACACGCCGTCCTCCATTTGCTCTACTCTCGCTTCTGGCACAAAGTCCTCTTCGACCTCGGCCACGTCTCAACCCCCGAACCTTTCGGCCGCCTCTTCAACCAAGGTTACATCCAAGCCTACGCATACACCGATCAGCGTGGCATGTATGTCCCCGCTGAAGAAGTCATCGAAAAAGACGACAAGTACTTCCACAACAACGAAGAAGTCAATCGCGAATACGGCAAGATGGGCAAATCGCTCAAGAACTCTGTTGCCCCCGATGAAATGTGTGAACAATATGGCTGCGACACACTCCGTCTCTACGAAATGTATCTCGGCCCACTCGATCAATCCAAGCCTTGGAACACCCGCGATATCGTCGGCGTCCACCGTTTCCTCCAGCGTCTATGGCGTAACTTCTTCAACGAAGAAACCGGCGAATGCCTCATCACCGACGATCCTGCCTCCGAAGATCTCAAAAAACTGATCCACAAAACAATCAAACGCGTCACCGACTCCATGGAAGGTATGGCCTTCAACGTCGCCATCGCTGCCATGATTCAACTCAACAACGAACTGGTCAAACTCGACCGTACGCCACGCGAAGCCGCGGACGCCATCGTCCGCATGCTCGCACCATTCGCACCGCATATCAGTGAAGAACTTTGGCAGAAACTCGGCAACACCGACTCTGTTATCAAAGCCGATTGGCCCACCTACGACGAAGCGATGCTTGTCGAAGACACCATCCAAATGCCCGTACAGGTCAACGGTAAGCTCCGTGCGAAAATCACAATCCCCGCAGACGCTGACAACGCAGCTATCGAAGAAGCCGCCAAAGCTGATGAAAACGTCGCCGAACACATCGCCGGCAAGACCATCCGCAAAGTCATCGTCATCTCCAAACGCCTCATCAACATCGTCGCCAACTAATCCCCACCGGAAGTGTTAACCACTTTCACGCCAACGTATACAAAAGCTCAGGCCTAAAACCTGAGCTTTTTTACTCCCTGCTTTCGATATAAATCTCAAAACTCGCCCACCCATTTTCCACATCAAACCACTACCCGATCCGAAATCCTCAAAATATAAAGACTCTTTATATTTTCAAAACGAGGATCAAAACCTGCCTCAATCTGATTAAACGTGGATTTCTTCCATACAATGATCCACAAAATTGTTTCGTAACTCATGCGCCAGTAAAATATAGCCATGACACGCCAGCTGTTGCATAAGCCCGTCAAAAATTCTCGCACATCAACCCCGCGAGTCCTTTCTCCAATTGATCAGCTACTTGCAAACAACCGTGCATACGCAAATTCTCGGCACAACATCCCCCCGTCAGAAGCAATCACACCCCCACTCAATACCGCAATTGTCACCTGCATGGATTGCCGAATCCCCATCGAAGAAGCGCTCGGCCTCCAAAACGGCCAAGCATACGTCATCCGAAATGCCGGCAACATCGTCACCGAAGACGTCATCAGATCCCTTATCCTTGCCGTCGAAACCCGAGAAGTTCAAAACATCCTCATCATCGGGCACACTGATTGCGCTCTCTCCAAGTTCAACGAAGACAAATTCAAAACCCAACTCGCAGACGACTACAAGTGTGCACCATGCGTACCTGCCAAGTTTCACGCATTCCCTAACATCCGCAAAAATATCCGCACACAACTCGCCAAACTTAAAGCCCATCCATACCTCACCAAAGCCACCAACATCCGCGGCTTCATTTTCGATGTCAACACCGGCAAGCTCCGTGAGCTAACCTCCTAAACGCTAACCCCCGATCCCTTCATCTCTCCCACATTTTTGTTTACAATCACTCACATGCCTGTAAACACATCCCCCCCGCCAATCGTTGACCAACTCCATCATCAGGACGTTCGTACAATTGTGCGCCTACTCAGTCAAATTGCCACTATGGCCGGCAACATTAGCGACAAAAAACAAGCACTTATGAAAGGTCTCTGCAATATTGTCGATGCAGACTACTGGATTTGGAATGTGATGAGCTTTGAAGTTAATCAAACACCTCATGCTTACTCATGCATCCACAACATGCCCGAAGACATATTTACCGCTTTTGTCGCAGGCAACTATGAACTGCCCAATAGCGAGATCAATCAGCAAATAGCTGCGCACACAGCTACCGGCAAACACTGGACTCGCAAACGCACTCATCTTGTCCCTCCTGAAATTTTCAAGACAACTGAGCTTTGTACGAAATACCTATCACAAACCAATATCGGCGATTCGATCATTTCCATCTACCCAATTCAGAGCGACCCCATGCTCGTCTCCGGTGGCAGTATCCATCGAACCACTTCTAAACCCTGTTTCACTGATCGTGAATGCCTCATTTACCACATCATCACTTCTGAAATCGATTGGCTTCATAATCTTGATCTACTCAATACCGAAGACCCACAACACGCACAACTTCCACCCCGTTTACAAACCGTTTTTGCGCTTCTAATGGACGGCCTCACACCAAAACGTATTGCACACAATCTCAATCTCACCGAAAACACCGTCCGCACATACATACGGCAAATCTATAAACACTACGACGTTTCCGGCCGCATCGAACTCACCAAACGCTTCACCCACGGTGACGGCAACCACCTCCCACTTTGAACCCCCAAAAGCACTCACATCTAAGCAGCTATGAAACCAATCACGCCTGTCCAAACATCACCTTCTTTACATCAAAAAGATGTACGCGCCATCGTTCAGCTTTTCAGTAAAATCGCTATGATGCAAGGTAGCATTCAAGCTAAAAAACGAAAGCTGATGCAAGGATTGTGTGATCTTGTTGACGCCGACTATTGGCTCTGGAATGTCATGCGATTCGAACCTAACAATATTCCAATTGCATACGATGTTCTATACAACATGCCTGAAGATATCTTTACTGCATTTGCTGCGATCAATTACGAATTACCAAAAGATGAAGTCACCCAGCAAATTATTCACCATAGCACTTCAAACAGACATTGGACCCGTAGAAGACCTCAGCTTGTTTCACAATCGCTTTTCGAGCAATCAGATGCATACAAAAAACATCTCTACCGAACAGATCTTGGAGACTCGCTCATCTCAATCTATCCCATCAATCCAGAACAATTTATATTCTCAAGCTGTTGTATCCATCGTTCAAAGTCCAAGCCATCATTTAGCGATCGTGATTGCCTTATTAATCACATCCTGATCTCAGAAGTCGATTGGCTTCACCAGTTCGAACTATCTGAAACGCCAAACTCCCCACCCGCTCCACTTCCACCTCGCTTACAAACTGTCTTTACACTCATCATTGAAGGCTATACACCCAAACGTATCGCCCATCTTCTCAATCTTACAGAGAACACTGTCCGCACCTACATCCGCCACATCTACAAACACTTCAAAGTTTCCAGCCGCATCGAACTCACCAAACGCTTTACACACGGTGACGGCAACCAACTTCCTTCTTAAATACAGCAATCACACATATAAACCTATAAAACATGATATTTATGTCTCCTTAATCAGCAACCCTCCCAAATTTGAGATGTTGTATTTCCCTTCTCTTGTGACATAATTCACGCCGAAAGTTAATGCTGAGTCAGGCGGCACATCGTAGCGTTTACTATTGATTAACTTTTACAGCGGAATAATGAATCACTTTTAACGTGATTCAGAAACACAATTGCCAACTAATCTCAAGCCACATGAATGCAATTGTCAATAGCTAACCATGCCTTGACATGAACAGTCATGCTACGCCCATCAGATCTGGCATCTTCACAGCGGCGCAATAATTTTATTTTCAGATCAGCCCGCAGTTGAATCACAATTCAACCTCATAATGCTCATTTTGTTAATACTAATCCATTAATTATTTCAACTATTTTATGATCATCGTTCCAATAGACAGATCGAACCTCAAAGGAAATATAACGTGAAATCACTAAGAATGATAAAAAAAAGTATCGCAGCATTAGTCATGTGCATGTGTTTCTCTGTCCCAAACCTCACTGCGGACATTGCTTTTAGTGAAAATGATTTTAAAGACGGGTCCTTCATTGTGTCGCCAACAATTACATCCTTCCCAAAAGAACCCGACAGTTCTTTCTCAGTAACCTCTTCAAGGTTTACTTCACAAAATCAAGGCAATTTCATAATCCAACAATTCCAGTTGAACTATGCGCCAAATGATTTCAATGCTGTGATGCAACCTCTTTTTCTCACAGACTTCTTCTATGACCCACAAACCCATGATCCGATTCAGTCACTCGCAGCTAAAATCCATGTATTTCCTGTCGTCAACAATCCACCGAGCGTAACAGTTGCATTTGCCCGCCTATTCATTCATCAGAATAATAAAATTTTTAGAGCCGTCATAGATTCATTTACCACCGATGATCTCGCTCAAAATTTATCAAGAAGTGGAATGACCGCTGAAAATTTCACTGAAATTTCAAACGGTTCAATTCTTCTGGATTCTCACCCTGATTTCAACAATGGGCAAATGCAATTTGGTTTCGGGATCGCTGTAACAAACACAACGCTAGACAGTGGCATTAATCATCTCATCTTTACAGCAATCGATGATTTTACTGTCCGCATTAAAAGCGCCCCAATCCCTGAGCCCGCATCAGCATCTCTACTCGTTCTCGCCACACTCACACTCCTCTGCCGACCTCGCACCCTAGCCTGATCTTTAGCCAACACTTCTTTTGCTAAAACCCGCCATGATTGCGGGTTTTTCTTCACCTATTCTGATTTCCCCGCTAAAATCACAAATCAGTTTATTCCGTCTTTTAATATTAACTGCACGCATTACACACCGCACTCACATCACTCATACAACCTATCACATCACCACACAACTACGCCCAAGGCAATGTTCCCAGCCTTTCATTTTGGAGGCCAAATGCTCTTCAACCTATACATCGGCATCGACTACTCTGGATCCGCATCACCCATCGACCGCCCCAGCAATATCGCTTTCTACCTCACGCATCTTAAGAACGCGCCCAGTCCCGTCTTCCCCTGCGATTTTCCCTTTAACAACACCACCGCCAAAAACTGGTCACGGACTGACCTCGCCCGCACACTCACTAATATTCTCAACACCAAATCATCTCACCGCATCGTCATTGGCCTCGACCACGGCTTCTCTTTCCCCATCGATTACTTCCGCCGCAACCTCATCACCTCATACCCCGAATTCCTCTCTCAATACCACACCCTTTGGCAGCAAGATCAACTCGACTTGAATCCCGATAAAAATGAGCGGCGTACCCAATACAAAACCCGCAAACAACACCGCATCTCACACGCAGGACACCCCAACGAAAAACGCATCACGGAAAAGCGTTCAGGCTCTGCCGCCTCCGTATTCGACTACGAAAATTGTCAACGAAACGTCGCCTTCTCCACACATGAAGGTATCCCCTGGCTTCATCAACTCCGCGACAACTGCCCAAACCTCCACTTCTGGCCCTTCGATGGATTCGACATTTCCAAAACACAAAAACATGTGATTCTCGAGGCCTACCCCGCTCTCTACAAGCACAAATATAAAACTAATCTAAAAGCTGACGCGCGGGACGCCAACGCCATCGTCAAATGGCTACAAGAACAAGATCAAAATCAACAGCTCGCCACTTTCTTTTCACCATTATTAACAAAAGAGGAGCGCGAAATCGCACTCCTCGAAGGCTGGATTCTAGGTGTTCAATAACCCCTCCACCTACCCCGCAATACGCCTCCGACGCAACATCATTCCACCACCAACAACAACCAGCATCATCCCCGTCACCGGTTCCGGCACGCTCGCAACCGCATCAGACACCAGCGTCAACTCATCACCATCCGCATAGCTCAGATTAAGCATCCCAAGCGCAGTATCTAACTTTCCAGACAGTAATAAATCTCGCGTATCATCCTCAAAAATAGTCGAGTACATCACCAATGCAGACAACATACGTCCGCGTTGATTCGCATGCGAATGATCCGTGTGATGAAGATTACTAAAATCTGCAGTCTGCCACGCCGTACCCACACCCGCAATTTTCGCGATCACCGCATCAGCAGCGATATCAATATCACCCGCAGCCAATGCATACCCCGCCTTAATTTCAGCCTGCATCTGATCTTGACCTGCTCGACCATCTGCATAGGAATCCATCACAGGACTCCCCGGCGCACGCGACCACGTCTCAAACAGCACCGGCACAACATCTCCGCTATGATCCGCAACCGCCTGATACAGCTTCACACTATTTTGACGATGCTTCGTCAAATCACCCGCAGAATGCGATGTCAGCGTCCGCGTCGAATAATTCTGCATCACTACATAATCCCAATTTTCACCAGCACTCAGCGTGTTGCCGATTACCGCCTGATTGCTCGACAAATGCCAGGCAAAATCGCGGCCATTATGCGCTGCATCCTTCACAAATACATCCGGCTGTCCCGCCGCATCAGCAATCGCCTTCACCATATCCGGCAACGACACATTCGCAACCGCATACTTCCTTGTATAACTATTACCGTAAAACAAAACATTAACCGCCCCCGCCTCCCCAACAATCAACCCGCCCATCACAACGACCATCAACACGACAATGATGCGTTTAATACCCACAATACTTCCTTTCAATCAACCCGCCAAAAAATAAACGTGCGCATGAAAGTTTTACAAATGGATCTTGAAGCAGCCTAATCAAACGCTGCATTCAAGCACCTAACGCTCTCAGTAAACCGAAATCCGCTAAGTATTGACCACTCAACTCAGCTTACACTCTCATGTTACTCCCATGCGCACGTATCACTCGGTGTTCCCCGAGCTATGAGCAAACCTCACAACCCGGGAGACGCACCAATCAAGAAGTCCTTTATGCTTAGCGACGACGCAGCAATGCAACACAACCGCCCAATCCCAGAAGCGCCAAGCTCGCAGGCTCAGGTATCGCAGCATATTCAATCGCCATCGCACCCAAATAATAGTAGCCATTGCTAACATTGTTACCCGGGCCAGCCTCTACTCTCAACACCAACTTGCCATCAGCATCGGGCATCACTGACAACTGCGCAACCCGATCATCATTGCTCGTCACTTCCAATAGTGCATTCACACTTGAAGCGCCGGAAAGCGTGTATAGAGTTTCACGGCTGTTCGCCAGATTCCCATCCGCACGGCCTGCATACATCGTAAAATTATAGGTCACATCCTTATCTAAACCCGCAATTTCAAACTCAGCAAATGGACGTGCATCGACCCCAAGAAACGGCCCAGAATGACCAAACAAACTGTCTTCCGTCATGCCCACATCAAAATAATCCGCAACCGGGCCAGCGGGATTCTGCGTGCCTGCATTCCAGTTTGGCCCGATCTCATTAAAACCTGTAGGCGACGCCAAATTCATCGAAATACCTGTCGCATTTCCATCCAGATCAACCGCATCGGTCACCTGCTGGTTGTCAAAAACCATGTAGTTGATGTTTTCAACCTCATCATCATCACCCAAGTCAATAATTAATGTTGTACCATGCGCACCCGCTGAAAATGCCAACCCCATCGCCGCACCACATAAAATTGTTGATATGCCTCTCATAGTCTACTCTCCGTTTAATTTGAAAAAAGATGTAAGATCCGGAACAAAAAGAAAGATGTTTTCAGTTAAATCAACGATCTTTACGACATCACAAACACATCTAGTCGTATAGATAACCCCGCCGAGAAACACGCAGGTATCTCAGCCAAACCCCTCGGCTAAACAGATGCCAAAACCTATTTGTAAACGCTTACATTCGTAAGCCAAAAAAAAAACGTAGGAGCTCTATAGGTAATCAATAAATCCGTTACAAGCTTTAAGACTAAATACTAATCTCAGAATATCACTTGTCAACTATTTTTAACTTATGATATACGTGTTTTTTATATGACAGCGCATGCCAAATACTGTTGTCCAACCTCATCATGTACCTAAACCCAAGTGAGCCAAAGGTTAACATATTCACGCTAATGTGACGCATAATATGTAAGCTTTTACACCCATTTTGGTCACGACTTCATCACTTCGCATATCCCACCAACCACTCAGGCAACTCGCCTAGCCGTCGCTCCAACTGCGCCTCATACAATGACTCCGGATACACCGGCCTCCCCTGCGACTCCAACACCAACACTTGCTTACGATCAAACGTCGTCCGGTTCCCGTGATACCCCACAATCACCGGCGGCAACACCTTCCCCCACTTAGACTTCGTTCGCCAAAACTCCAACAATCGCAACGGCTCCCCCTCACCCCTGAAATTCCAAAACGTCAAACCACCCATATGGTTCGGCTGATTCGACGTATGACCTCCCATCCGATTCAACATAAACCCGCCCTGGCACCGATCAAACAATGTCGCCATCGGATAGTTCGCATGCGATTCAAAACTCGTATCCTTTACCCACTGGCATCGATAAAACACATTGCCCGAGGCACGTTGCGCAACACCACACGAATGATACTGACCCGCTTTGTCCGCAACATTCACAAACATACAATTGCTAGAGTCGCTGACATGTGTTGCCGCATGTCCACCATTCCCCTCAATCACAACGTCACGCACCGTCACATTCGCACTTCGAATAACCGCCAAAGCATTACTAACATCTTCAAACGTACAATCCCGAACCCAACCATTCACCACGCGATTCACCTGCAAATAAGACCACCCACTATCATGCACCGCATTCTTGTGATGCTTAAATTGCTCTTGCCAATTCCCTTTAAACCTAATCCCCTCAACACCCACTTCCTCAGCATATCGATATGATCGAATCGTCCACCCATATTGCGGATCGACCCTCATCCGGAACGGCGAACCAAACTCAACCTCATCTCCCTCAATACCAACAATCTGCATATTAAACCGAAGCAACAAACCCTCATTACGCAGCACCGTCATCTGCGGCTCGACCTCATACGGCAACAACACCTCATCCACAATCGCCTTATCCCTCAATTCAACCGTCACCCACTGCCCAACCGCCAACTTCCCAACATCCCCCACCTTCACCCGACGCGATTCCTTTTGAGCGAAACCCACAATCTCAGTCAGTTTTTCAATCTTCCTCTTTGCGACTCCATTCACCTGAAAAAAGTAAGGCGTTGACCACATCTGCTTCGGATTCAGCGCATCCAAACGATCCTTCATCCATAGCACCGTCCCACCTTCCCCATCACCATCACCACGAAAAACCACACCACCTGCAACATTCAACATCATCGGCCCCGCGTCCGTCCCCCGCTCACTGATCGCATACATCCCCGCCGACAAATACACCACACCACCACCCGCTTCATTCGCCGCTTTCGTAGCTAACTCAATCGCCTCACGATCATCATGTTTCCCATCACCCTTCGCCCCATAATCCCGTACATCAAACACCGGTCCCTCAACCCGCGGCAAATCAACTTCGCCATAACGATACCCCGCATACGAAAAATCATGAATCGTCGGCTCCTCACCGCTCTCCATTTCATGCACAAACCTCCGCCAAGTCTCACACCCCCTCGCACCCTGCCCATGACACTCATGAACAACGCAAAGCACCCCAACACATAACACCGCACAAACTATTAACAATCGATTGATCCGCAACATACTCAGCTCCATCTCTTTACAAACTCTTCAACCATCTACTCACATATAACACTTGAATAGACATAAACAGCAAGCCTGCACATCCCCATCCTCAACTTCTACTCAAGTACACACAAGTCGAATTTCAAATCCGGTTAATACGCAACCCCTGCAATTGATGACCTCTTCAACATATCATCCATTTGCTTACCAGCACACACCAAGCCTCCACTCTCATTGATATTAACGATCGTCTTCCATGATTCATACCCCATATCACAATACACAACACCGAAATGCAGTGAGCTGCATTCTCAGCCAACAACACATCAACACGCACCATGCCAATACCACTTGTACACCCCCCCCAAAAAAAAATCTCTCAACCAAATCGCGTACTCCACGAACTATTGATTGGCACCACCTCACCTCTCCATTCACATACTCAACTTGCGGTAAAAAATCTTTCCGCGTGCACAAAAATGAGTGAGCGTTTGCAAGTCCTTATTCTTTGAATTCTAACTTTCGAAAATTGACTTAAAACGCATCAAAACTGATGAAATCTTCGGTTTTCTTAGCCATTTCTGGTCATTTTAGATTAGGGAAAATCATCAGTTTCGAGAATTCATGCGCACAAAACTGCATCACACTGCGCCTTTATGCGCACAAACCCGCCGCGCCGCCTAGAACGACTCTCATTTTCAACGTAAACTAACACCATGATTCTGATGATCGATAATTACGACAGCTTCACCTACAACATCGTGCAACGCATTGGCGAGCTCGATCCAAGCATCGACCTGCAGGTTTATCGCAACGATAAGATCACACCTGAGCAGGCTTTAGAACTCAACCCCGATCACGTCATCATCTCGCCTGGCCCGTGCACCCCCACCGAAGCCGGTGTCTCGATCGATATCATCAAAACCTTTGCAGGTCGCAAGCCCTTATTGGGCATATGTTTAGGCCATCAATCTATCGGCCAGGCCTACGGCATGATCGTCGAACGCAACACCCGCATCATGCATGGCAAAACCTCTCCCATCCATCACGACAATAAAGGCATCTTCGCCAACCTCGCAAACCCTTCAACTGCAACGCGTTACCACTCACTCGTCATCAACCGCGATTCTTTCGATGAAGAGCGATTCGACATCTCAGCCTGGACTGATGAAGGCGAAATCATGGGCCTCCGCGCCAAACCCGGCATCTTCGGCCCTGCCCCTCTCGAAGGTGTCCAATTCCATCCCGAATCCTTCCTCACCGAGGAAGGCCCATCCATGATCGCCAACTTCCTCGGCTACCCGCAACCTACTGCAAAATAAACGATTACAAATACTACGCAGCCTCATTCAACCACCCATAGATCAAAATGTAAAAGACCCGAAGCTTAAAGCTTCGGGTCTTTTATTTCATCCGATTGCGGGATGTCTATGAACGAATTTAGTTCTAATTCTTTGCTTCTACCTGACTTAACTCTGTAAGAGTGAAAGAACAGATTGAGCAGAGGAGTTAGCAATCGACAGAGTCTGTTGACCTGCCTGCTGAAGAACCTGAGCACGAGTCATCTTCGCGGTTTCTTCCGCAAAGTCTGCATCGCGAATCTGCGACTCAGATGCTGTAAGGTTCTCAAGGGCAACCTGTTGCGATGCAAGCGTTGCATTGAGCGTATTCTTCTCAAACGCCCCGATGCGGCCGCGAAGTGAGGAAATCTCATTGATCGCTGCATCAAGAATCGCATCAGCATTACGTGCCTGGTCAACTGGATCGGAACCCGTGACGAGCGAAGCGGGTCCACCCGATTTCATCTGTGAGAGGAAACCAACATTGGTGTTGCCAAGATTTGATGCGGCAACGGATTGGATTCCGAAACCGACCTGCTGCTGCGAGTTAACGTCTGGCCCGATCTGATAGGTTGCTCCACCACCGAGGATTTCGAAGGTGTATGGGCTACCAATCACCTGAGCTGCATCCTTATCGAGGGACATCTCAAGGTTAAGTGCTTGCGTGCGTAGTGAGACGTCGAGGCCATCACCGACGGCGAGGTTGCCGTTGACGAGTGCGAGCACGTCTGCACCTTCATCACGTTCGATGGGCTCACCAGCGTTGACGATGGTGTCGATGTAGTCCATGTCGGTGCCGGGGTTGGTTCCACCATCAAAGAAGCGTCTGACGGTCACCGTACCATCTGGGTTACTTGTTCTTTCGGATGTACCGATTTTTGCTGCGTCGAACCCACCGACGAGTGTGCCGGTTGTAGGAACTGCGGTTGCAACGTCTGCTGCGGTGCGTGTTTGGAAAGTTGTGTTCGCATCACCATCAAGCCGTCTGACGGAGACGAAAGCGTCTGTGCCGAACTGACCTGAATTGAGTGTAATACCTGAGACACCGGCTTCAGCAGTGATGCCTGTTGCATCTTTGCTGGTATTAATGGCGAAGACCATCGCGGAGATAGCAGTGCCACCTGCGAATTCGAAGACTTCGACGCCGTTGTTGCCCATAATCTCGAAAGACACGTCGTCTTTGAGTGTTGGGTCGGTGGGGGGTGTTGCATGATCGAAGTCGGTAACGGTCATGTACATGCTGGCCTGCTGAGCAGACTGAAGTACTTCGACGGTCACGGGCAAAGAGTTGTTTGTACCGAAGTTGACACCTTGGACGGTGAGGTCTGTGATCTCGGCTGCTTTAACACCTTTGGTGATGTAGTCGAGCGAGCCGTTGAGCAGTTTAAGACCTGCAAAAGTAGTGGTGTTCGCGATACGTGTGACGGACTCGATTGCGGAGTCGATCTGCAACTGGTTCGCTTCGATTTCCTCTTTGGAGAAGGCACCCGTGTTGGCGGCTTCAAGGACGAGGCTCTTCATCGAGAGAACAAGTGTGTTGATCTCTTGAAGTGAGGACTCAGCGGTGGCGATGACGTTGGAGGCACGCTCGATGTTGTCGATCGATTGCGTGACGCCGGACATTTCAGCGCGGAGTCTTTCGGAAACGATGAGCCCAGCGGGGTCGTCTGCACCGCGATTGATGCGGAGGCCTGTAGAGAGGCGTTGCAAACTGGTCGAGAGTTCACCGTTGGTTTTAGCGAGATTGTTTCGAGCAATTAATGATGAAACGTTTGTGTTAATTCTGGACATTGACAATCCTCCTTGATTGTCTGATCAGGCTCCTGCCTGATATCAGCGTTAAGCTGTTTTGGATTCCAAGATCTGAGCTGCTTCTTCCATGAAACGTATGAAAATCTATCAAATGCTTAGATCAAGGCGGGTTGGTTTAAACCCTATTCCGTATGAAGTTAACCGTTCCTGTTATGACGATGCATGGCGAGTTTGTTAATTCGTCCACGCAGATTTTTGTCAGCGACGTTAAGATCTTCGACTTGGACTCGTGCGGCTTCGGCGTTTTCGCGTTTGATTGCCTCATACACTTCTTTACGGTGTACTTGAACTTGTCTTGGCGCGTTAATACCGAGTCTGACTTTATCCCCTCGAATATCGACGACGGTGATTTCGATTTCATCACCGATCATGATCGTTTCGTCGCGTTGACGGGAAAGCACCAGCATGGTGTCGGGCTCCTTCCTTGGGCCGATTGTTTACCCTGCGCGTATCCGTGCGCGGGGTCCCGTTAACACATTTGCGACAGATGAAGTTGAGGCTATTCGGTTTGAATGCCTGAGTAATGTGAGTTACTCGTTACAACAAACAACATCAATCGCTACGACAGTTTTTAGAGTGTTTTGCGTTATTACACACGTGTTGACCTGTGGGTCGATCGTGTGTGGTGAAGGATTTTCAGCGTATTGTTTGCTTGAAGCTACAATTCGCATTTGATCGTTCATCACGCAAGTTGCTCAGCAAGTCGGATTACGCAGAAGCTGCTTTCTGCAGGTTATTGCCGATCTCAATGAGTGGCACACGAGTGGTGAAGCGTCTGTCACTGAGGACGAGTTGCTCACCATTGCGGCTACCTACATTGATAACGAGTGGTCCTTGCAGATTACCGGTCAGAACGTTGTCGCGTTTGTTTACGATCACAAAGACTTGTGCGTCTTCGACGGAATCCATGCCCATGTCCTTCATCTGTTCTTCACGAAGAGGAACGCGATAAGTAGGAACAAAGAGACTTGGGTCCGTGACGACGAAAGCCAATTCAGGCAATTCGATGGACTGAAGCCACCAGAAGTAGGAATCTTGCCCGGCTTCGATCAGGACGTAATGCCTGTATTTGGGGAAGCCAAGCAAACCTTTTTCGAAAGAGATGACCCGAGAATCATCGACTTCCATTTCACCGAAACGCGAGGTATTGATCATCATGATCATTAACCTTCATAGCGGCCATCCATCCTGGAAATAGTCACTCGTTACTCCAACGAGGTCGAAGGCATCCTGCCTTCTGCTGCGTTTGGTATCGGGCCGTACGATACACAACGCTGCGCATTATGTGCGCCTTCTAGCGCAAGAAATTCATTAGGCTATTCTGCATGTTTTGCGCTCCTAGTTGTAAGGAGGCCTGCAGTTGTACTTGCAGCATCTGGAACTGAGTGATTGCCTCAGTTGTGTCGACCTCTTGAATAAGGGAAAGCATTGATTTTTCCGATGTTTCAAGTTCAAGCGACCGTTCGAGCTGCAAAGCGACTCTGTTCGCGTCCACGCTTGATGCTGCGCGAGCCAGAATCACTTCTTTATTTCTATCCTCTAATTTATCTGTAGCAAAAGTGATGCCAGAGACATCGTTTTTGTACAAAGCTGCAGATAAATCCATTAAATTCGTAAAAATATTCTGCACGACAACCTTCGCGTTATCGTCGCTTGTAAAGCTGTTTGTAGCGCCTGCGTTTTTAGCGATCCCCAAATGTTCCGCGGCTTGTGATTCGTTGATATTTTCGATCTGAAAATCACTCGTGCCAGTTGTGTTATCGGAAAAAGTGATGCCAGTGCCGTCTGAGGCATAACCAACAGAGAAATCAGTACCAACCGTTAGACCAGCAGTGGTGGCGGCATCATTAATGCGATCAATCACGTCTTTGACGGTGTTTGCACCGGTAACATCGACTTCGAATGTCGTGCCGTCGTGAGTTGTCACGCGGAAATCTGTTTTATCATGGACTGACTCAACGCCAAGCCCTTCACGGAAGGAGTCGAGGCGGGTTTGATCGCCTAGCGATGAGATGCCGAGATCATGAGCGGTTGTGCCGCCGTTTTCGCCAACCGTTAGACGGATGCCGCTGACCTCAGATATGAGATTGAAGCCCGTGCCTGCTTCGTTGATTTGAAGCTTGATGCCAAGCTCAGCCTGGTCAACGATATTCATCATATCTTCGACAGTTTGCGCACTGCTAAAATCGATTGTTTTTGTGACACCGCCTTGCGTAACTTTCAGTCCGCTGGCAAAGTCGACGGATGAGCCAAACGAAGACAGTTCTGTTTGAGGAGTTAGTTTTGGGTTTACGGATGGGCCGTTGACGGTGGTGCCTGGCGTGGCGGTCAGTTTGATGCCGAGATCCGAAGCGGTCGCACCGCCGCCGGATTCGGAAATGGTAATGTTGTTGCCCGCTGTGGCGGAAAGTGAGAAACCTTCGTCTGTGACAGCGAGTGAACCCGCACCAGGAGCAGATAGGTTGATCGCATCATTAACACGCGTGACGACATCGCCCATGGTTTCGGCAGAAGAAAGATTAACGTAGATTTCGGAACCGTTGACGTTTACGCGGATGCCGCCGTCTCGGATACCAAGCTGATCAGCGCCTTCAATATCTTCGAGGCGGGTCTCAGGTGTTGCTTTAATCTGGAGGTCGACATTTGATTCAATGCGTGAGGAGAGAGCCCCGAAAGCATCAAGCCCATTCGAAGTGAAATCTTGTTTGTTAATGCCACCGAAGTTTGTTTGGAGATTATCTGAGCCGCCAACATAGCGGATGCCACCCATAAAATCTTCAAAGACCTTGCCGCCGTTGCTGGCGCCATTGTTTCCACCGAAAAGTGAAAGGCCGCTATATTGCTGATTAACAAGTGTGAGGATTGACTTGAGTTGCTCATCAATCACTTTGGCCTGATCTTTACGTGTATCTTCGGTTGAACCGGTACCGATTTGGCTGGAGCCAATGCTGATGGATTCAAGAAGTGTTTTTGTGATCTCGCTCAGCGAGCTATCGATTGTATCAAGCGAGCTTTTGGCTTCGTTCAGGTTAAGGTTCCATTGCTCACGAGCTTGCAGCTGTTGTGTGAGCTGCAAGATAGCGGAGGTTGCGCTTGCACCATCGGAAGGCGCAGCATATTTTTGGTTGGTCTGAAGTTGCTGCTGGACTTTGAACATCTCAAGCTGCGTACGATTGAGATTGTATCGCAGTGCATTTGAGTTGAGATTCATGGTTGTGCGTCCGACGATTGAGCCGTATCCACTCATGATTGTATTCCTAAGTTCTAATCTCACTAACTCATGCTTAGGCAAGTGAGAGCAGTGTTTCCATAAGCTGCTGAACGGTACTGAGGTAACGGGCAGAAGCCTGGTATGCTTGTTGGTATTTCATCAGGTTGATGGTTTCTTCATCAACATTGACACCGGAGATAGATTGCTGTTGTGCTTCTAGACTGTTTTTAACGGTTTGGTCAGCTGTCGCTTGACTGTTTGACTGTGAAATATTGACCGCGAGATCTTGGACATGCTTGTTCCAAAAATCTGTGATTGACGTACCATTAAAACCATCAATAGGCTCGTCGCGTAAAGCGTCAATCGCCAGAGCGGCTGTATTATCACCAGCAAGATGACCGCGACCTGAAGCGATTTTTGAAGAATCACTTTTGATTACATCGTTTACAGCGATTGTTGTGGCGTTGTAGCCATCGAAGAATGTATTCACCCCGAGTGCAGCAAGTACACCACTCGAATCCTCACTGAATGACATTTCAAGATTTGAGCCATCAGCGTTGAGTTTGATCTGGCCAGAAGGTGAGATTGAAGCGGATATGCCGGCTACGCTGTTGATCTGAGCAACGAGTGAATCAAGTGAGGTATCGTCGCCACCAATACCATCAAGATCGATATTGATAACGGAGGTTGTCATCTGACCTGTGCTTTTATCCTTGACATGGATTTTGAAGCTGCCATGTTCTGGCGTGAATTCCATGCCTGCTGCGACTGAATTAAGAGCGGCAGAGGAATCCTGTACTGTGTAAGTGCCGGTGATATCTGTGAAGCCTGAAAGGCCTTGCGATTGGGAGTGTTGCTTGTTGACCTCAAAAATCAGCTGTTTTGCAAGTGAATCGAGAGAATCGATTGTTTTTTCGAGATCAATGGTGCGGTAATCAATGAGAGCTCCGAGCTGGCCACCATTCATCACGAGTGGATCTTTATCTTTGCCAGCTTTGATGACAGGTGTTGAAACACCATTGATTGTGTCGTACGCAACTTCAATGCGCTGTGGTTGCCCGTTCATCACAATCGGAATTGAGCCAACATAAACATCGACACTACCACTGGGCATTTCGACGGTTGAAACATCCATGTACTTCGAAAGCTCAGCGAGTAATTGGTCACGTTGATCACGGAGAGAAGAAGCATTGCCTGTCCCCTGTTCACTGAGTGCGATCTGTTGATTGAGCTGACCGATTTGCTCAAGCGTATCATTGACGGAAACGACACTTTGCTTGATGGCGCTATCGGTTTGCCCTCGCAGGTCCTTGATTTCGCTATCAATCTGTTGAATGTGGCGAGCTAGCGTTTCAGATTCGGAAATAACGATTGTGCGCTTTGCATCATCCTGTGGTTTGGACGCAAGACCACTCCATGAATCAAAGAATTTGCCTAGCTTACTGGAGACATTAACGGTGGTAAATTCACCTTCGATTGATTCGATTTGTTTGAGCAAATCAGTACGTGTCTGAGAATACGAACCATCTGAGATTGAACCACGAATCCGGGCTTCAAGCGCTTCGTCAGTCTGACGAACGATACTATCTAGCTGAACACCTTGGCCAAGATAAACGTTGGGGCCTAATCTTTGAGAAGCAACCGCGGAAAGCACAACATTATTGCGGTGGTAGCCGGGCGTTGCGGCATTCGCAAGATTATTACCGGTCAACTCCAAAGCAGTTTGAGCGGTGAGTAATCCTGATCGGCCGATTTGTAATGCGGTATTTAAACCCATGATAACGATCCGGTAAATATCGAGTTAGGCAGTTAAGTTCAATGAACTCATGTTCATGCCTCGGTTATTCATGACGCCGCTATCGCCATATGAAGCAGTCCCTGATGAGGCGGCTGTGATTGTTTGCACAATACTTTGCATGTGACGCATGAGTGACTCGGTTGCGCGTTTCGCGATTGACGCTTGCTGGCGTACATCTTCCATCTTTTGGCGTAATTGGTTTCGTCGTATGAGCAGCCGATCACCTTCGGTGCCGCCGATATACTGCGCGATATCCTGCATTGTTAGCGGCAGAGTTGCTTGTGGATTCAGATGCTTCGTTACGTTAATAACAATCTGTTGGCGTTTATTTTCCAGCTGCTTGATTAGATGTATTTTTTCCTGCTCAAGCTCACAGATATTTGTCATTTGCGAGGGGTCACTGCTACCGATCGCATTACGTTTTTGCTTGAGCAAATCGAGTAATGAGGTGTGTAATTGCAATTGTTTTTGCAAGATTAGATCAAGCGTGTTGATTTGATTATCGATTGATTTATCCATTGATATCTAACGCTTTCGATTGAGTATTTGCACCGGTTTGATTGCTGGCGTGATTCATGATCTTGTTGTATACCGCTTCGACCATTGGGAAATTCGCACGTTTAACCATGTCGTCAGCGATCTTGGTATTCCATTGCTGTGAGAAAATATCTTCGGCCTGACCACCATGAAAAAGCTCGCTACGGAACGGATCATTTTGCATCTGTTGCAGGATTGGCAAAACAAATGAACTGGAAACAAGCTGCTCGGAAGCATCGCGAATTTTTGCTTCAAGTTCACTTGGCTTTTTATTCAAAGCTTCACGTGCTTCTGCGGCAAGTGAATCAAATTTTTCATGAGATACTCTTTGCGTGTCCATCATGGATGGTGGCAAAGATAGATTCGAGTTTTGTATTGATTCGATATTCATGGTTTTATTCGATAATGAGTTTTGCGTGGATATTGCCACTTTTATGCATGGCTTTGATAATGCTGATTCGATCTTTCATCGGCGTCTTTAATTGGTTAAAGGTATCAATGAGATCATTCAGCTGTGGGCTATCATCTTCCTTTGCATTCATTGCAACGAATCGATTTCTTTCAACAATTGGATTTATTGGTGAGGCGACTGGGGCTGGTGTGATCGTTGAAATTTCCAAACCACTGTTTGAAATACCAACCGGTGATATCTCAACAGCACCATCAACCGCGATTGTTTCTTCTTTCATGTTGATATACACAACGGCCTGTCCACGCATAAAATCTTTGGGGATATAGGTCGACATGATCTTGGCTAAAAACTGTGCGACATGCTGACGGTATTCGAGTGGGACGTTGACTTTGACGTTTTTTGCATCCTGAGCCCATGCAATTTGACTTGTTCTTCTTGGGTCGCCAGAAAAATCATCTGGATTGTGTTCTGCATTGATTTGATCAGCGAGCAACACAGCAATATTGAGTTGTGCGTGCTGCTCATCAAGTACGAGAGTAATGTTGCCGTACTCATCGAGGAAGCGTGTAGTCACATCACGAGTCAGCTGTGCCCCTCTATAAATCACTCCGCTGGTTGGCGTGTTTGCATTAATCTGAACAGCACCTTCTGCCATCGCAAAAATTGGTGCATTAGGGTATGGGCCGATCATTGGCGAGAGGAATAAGCGGCCACCTTCGAGACTTTTTGCTGATCCGACGGCGCTCACCTTGACTTCGATACGATCACCTTCTCGAACACCGGAGGCAGGTATTTCAGCTGAGATTGCGACCAGCGCAACGTTCTTTGACGATGACATTTCAGAGGCGGTCACTGTTTCATCTGTTAGATGGGCGATTGTTTGTGCTAATGCACGATTAGTCGCATCAAACTTTCCGCCATCTCCAGTTCCATTCAAACCAACAACCAAGCCGTAAGCGGTTAGGGAACTGGTTTCAGCACCTTTGGGCCTAGCGATATCCATAATCTGCACAGCACTGACTTGCTGAAGTGTCGCCAATATAAAGAGGCTAAACACTGCGAAACAAATGAATTGTTGATGAATCTTTTTCATATTGATTACCCAGTGTTTAAAAGTTGAAAATAGTCTCTGCTATGCGAGTAAGAATGCCCTTCTTAGTCGCTTTGCGGAGTTCTCCGGAGTGCTTCTTAACCAAATGCAAGTCATAAAGCTGACTTGAGGTGATGGTGTTCATGGAGGAAACGTCTTCAGCACGACATGTGCCTGTCAGGACGATCTCGACAACTTCATCGTCTACCTGATTGTATTTGCGTGCTTCAAGTACGAGGGTTCCGTTTGGTTTAACATCGATGACACGCGCTTGAATCCTGCCCGTAATCGTTTCTGTCTTTTTGATATCCCCGTCACCCTTAAACTCTTGCTTATAATCAGCGCCGATTTTCAGCGGATTAGTCACGCCGTTGGGATCAATGCGAAGCTCAAGTAAGTCTGCAAGTTGAAACTTAGGTAGATTCGTCACATTACCTTCAATCGTCGTTTCCTTACCGGTATCCATTGATGACTTAAAGTCACTTGATGTGGATTCTTGAATAATGATCTGAATCAGATCATGTTTTGCGAATTGACGAAGTTCAGGCAAACGAACCGCTGTAAAGCTTGCTTGTGAAACTGACACTGCAAGACGTCGGTCAAGGCTCGACCCATTACGTTGATATGGCACACGGATGCTTGACGCTGCTTCTTCTGTGACATAAAGGGAAGATGTCTGGGCTGCGACTCTATCAAGTGAAACACAAGCACTTAGTAGGATAAGAAGGATCATTTTATTCATGACTGTGTATCCTCAATGGTTGTCATCACATGATCTGACAATTCCACGGCTGGTATAGATTTAATTACTGTGCCTTGACCGCGACCTGTTACGAGAATGTTGTACGTTTCATTGGTTTTGATGTGCTTAACATTAATGATGTCATTTAGTCCACCATCCTCTAGCGCTTTGGCAGTTGTTCTGACAACAAGCCTGCCAGAAATAGCACGAACACTAACAAACTGATTACGTTTAATTAGTGCGGGTAATTTGATATCTCTTGGATAAATAAAAGATCCCTCACGAATCGGACGCTTTACCGCGTGGCCGATTGCGAGATCAATACTTTGGATAGGTTCACCTTCTTGTTTATCAATCCATTTATCAATTATTTGGACGGATCCAGGCTTAATAATGTCACCCGTACGAAACGAATGGTTAGCTTTTAAACCTGCAATTTTCCGGCTAATACTTGGATAGATATAGTATTCTTCAATAACCCGGGATAGTTCGTAACGTCTTATTGCAAGCGTTACGCGGCCAAGTGTATTTCGACCTTTAAAAGAAACTTCGTATGTTTTGCCTAACACACTTTGCGACAGATACTCGGAATCTCTACTTTTGAACTCAATTTTAAGATCATTCGAATCTAGTTTCAGACGCTCTGCAATCTTTTTCACAACAAATGATTTTAGTGAAATGGGTTGATCAATCGTCATGCGTGCAACCGAATTACTAATGATTGGTTCGGTTGATTGAGTTTCGATCACCTCAGGAAGAGGTTCTATCAAAGAAACGACTGATTGCTGGAAACCGACTAGTGATAACAAGCCCCAGTTGGCTTTTTCACTCGTCAGCAACTCACGCACATTTTTCATGCTGATCTTTAACTGCGTCACATTGGAAAAAGAGCCAACGGTTAACTCCGCAAATTGGCTGGCGTATTCACCATCAATTTCTGCGATTTCTTGCAACTCAACAGTTGGCCCATTAACCGTGATCTGATCGTGTAAACGGATCGTATTCGCATCCGTTCGCATGCAGACTGTCAACAGTACTGTGAGCGTAGCAAACAACATCCATGTTTTGCTATTCATCATCCTGATCCTTCATCGGCCGGGGACATCCTTTTCCCCGGCAGTGCATCCTGCCAGTGTGGGTCAACGACTCACGATACCCCCTCCATGATCCCCCGACTTTCATCCCCTCCTCCTCTTCCTTGGATTCCGGCGACAGCTCCGCTGCCGATTTTTATCCATCCTCTTCGGCATCCGTGCCGAACTCATTCGCTTCATGCTTCAGTTAGCGTCATCCTGCATCACTAACTGTTTTTATTTATTGCTTAAGGTTACTAATCACCTTGAGTGTTTCGTCAGCAGCCTTGATTGTTTGGCTGTTCATTTCAAAAGCACGTTGTGTTGTAATCAGCGTTACTAACTCAGTCGTGGGCGTCACGTTGGATGATTCAAGGAACTTATGCTGAATACGACCAAATGAAATATCACCTGGATTTCCGGGAATATTGGGTCCCGAAGCGACACCCTCAACATAAATATTCCCACCAATCTGCGTTAGACCCGATGGGTTAGCAAAGTTGTATAGCTCAACTTGTCCAATCTGTTGCTCAGTCCCATCGCCGCTCACCGCATAGACCCCACCGGTTTCACTGATGCGTGTTGTAGTGGTGCCGTCTGGAATATTAATTGGTGGATCCAACCTTGGACCGCTGGTGGTTCCAAGTACAAGTTCGCCGTCGGCATTAGTAGAAAAATTTCCTGCCCGGGTATAGCCAAAGCCATCTTCTGACAGTCCGCTAAGGATCTGAACACGGAAGAAGCCTTCACCATTAATAGCCATTGAGTATGGGTTGGGGTCTTCGATGCGGTCACCTTGAGTGAACTCAATGCTCGTACCACTTACCCGTGTCCCTAGGCCAACCTGAATCCCGTGAGGACGAAAGCCAGATTCTTCATTCTGAACACCCGGCTGAGCTTTTTGCTCGTATAGCAAATCTTCGAAATTAACGCGTGACGCTTTAAACCCGACGGTATTCATATTCGCCAAGTTGTTAGAGATCACATCAAGCGACGTCGATAGCGAAGATAGGCCAGATGCTGCTGAATGTAAGGCCGAGATTGCCATCCTAAACTCCTGTTTCCTCTTACGAAGGCTCAATCATCTACACAATGACTGGTAAGCCTAATGCTCGATTAGGCTGATATTTTTCCTAAACGATTGACCGCGTGATTCATTAATGTGTCGTGATACTGAATCATTCTTGCATTCCCAGTAACTGCTTTGCTTGCTGCCATCACGTCCATCATGGCTTTAATCGGATCAACCGATGAAGATTCCAATTGGCCCGGGCTAACTGATGGATTGTCGATCATTTCTCGCAAATCATGCTTAAAACCAAGCATGTTTTGGCCGACTTTATAGAGCTGCTCTAAATCTTTGAACGTTGTAACTTGGAGCTGTGCGACAGTCTCATCGTTCTGCCTGACAAGACCCGTGCTGGTAATTTCGAATAAACCTGGCTGCAGCAAGATTGGCGTATCGCCATCATCGAGAATTTTCTGGCCATTCGACTGAACCAGATATCCTTCGCTATTGAGCGTTAAGTTGCCATCGCGCGAAAGTCTGATTGTCGAGGAACCATCCCGATTTTGTTGTTGCACAGCAAAAAACTGATCTGCTTCTAGCAAAGCAACATCTGTACGTTGCCCAGTTGTCTCAAGCTTGCCTTGATTAAATGCAATCTGCATCGGAGCGGCCAGCACACCGCCACCAAGCTTGTCTAAAAGATCATTCGACACGTCCATCCCAAGCTGGTCTTCCACCGACTCGGGATCACGTTGCATCAAAGCTGCGAGATCAGCCTTGAAGCCTGTCGTCTTCATGTTCGCCAAATTGTTGGCATAAACGTCCTGACGATACATGTTCGTCAACACGCCCGAAGCAGAGATGTACAATCCGTAGTTCATCGTCTATCGCTTACTGCCAGCCGTGCTCCGCACGGACAATCTGGACACTATTCAAGCTCCGCTTGAAGCCTTCATCAATAACGAATCTTCTGAAGTCTCCAGATCGGCAACCGCTTGATAGCGATGAACCGCCGATGCAAGGTGCGCAAGCCGAACAAGACCGCGCCCAAGACTTTTGCCGTCTTCAGCTGGTCGATGCGCATCTGCTTCACGAAGGATGTGAAGCAAGGACTTTTCACCTTGTCGGTCACTGGACCCGCCCATGTGGCACTTCTTTCTGATTCGTTTACTGATCACTACAAGACGCAAACCGTATGCGTCAAACCGTGCCCATCACTACGCAAACACTGTGCCAAACCGTCATTATTGGACGTGCGCCAGCAAAAAAACTTTGATTCTCGACAGTTTTCCCACAAAAGTGCCAATGCATTCACAATTCGCGTGCCAATGCGCAATATTCGCACTTGCAGCGCATAAACCTCATCAGCGCAAAAAAAATACCAGCAACGCGCAAGTCATGCGCGTTTTACGTGCTGGCACAAATCACAATCTCAAGACTCTGTACTGACAAAAAATCTTCAGCTCAAGACATGCTTCCGCTTCTCAAACAAGTCATCCAAAACCCGCCTTAATCCGTCAACCTCACCGTTATCCAAACGCTCACACACACCAATTAACAGTTTAACCATATTGTGATAGTCCCTCATATCTATCACTTCAACATCAATCTTTTTCGTTTGCTCATTCATGTTGTGATAATTGACAAGCGGCAAACACAAACATGTCGTTTGATACCCATAACACTGGTAGGCTGTAGCCTCACACGATCCACCCGGCATCAGCTTTCTTTGATACTGAAAAGTTTCATCCTCACCCGTTAGTTGCTTCGCGATCTGCGATATGCGGTAATTCAATTCGTGACCAAACGTCGACGTTGCATCTCCCACGCGTACTATCGGGCCTGCTCCCTGCGGCGAATCTCCCGGAATACTCTTCGAATTCTCAAGCGCGATCAACCTCGCATCATCTGCAATCAACCCCGACTGACAAGCTCCCATCGCGCCAATAAATCCGACTTCTTCTGCGCGTGTAAACAACACTTGCACATGATGTGCCTCTTTGAGCTTATTTTTATTTCGTTCATACCACCGTTCAAAACAAGTGAGTGACGCTGCGGTAACTGCGAGATCGTCACAAACCCGTGCATTCAGTTTACATCTAACAACTTTGCTTTCGCGTAAATCCCACGTTAGCAAGTCACCTGTTTTGACCTTATTTTTAGCTAGAAAACAAATTTTAGCCTGTTTAAACATTTGTCCATTTTTTTCATCAGCATCGAATACTTCTGCCACTTCGCCCCTCTTCGTTTCTTTGAGATCTATCAGCGTTTGATATGAATCTTTACCTTCAAATTGTTCGCACTTTATTTTATCTAGCTCACCCTCTACACGTGACCACCATCGCACTTTCGTTCCCACAAAATAATCATTATGCACCCCACCTCTAAATTCTGCCCATACCTCTCGCCCACCATCTTTCACTTCATAAACAACAAAAGCTGGATGATCCAAATGCGATGTCAACACCACTGGCCGCTTTGCTCGCCTTCCCTTCAAACCCAATAACACATTTCCCCACTTGTCTCGTTTCATACTCACCCAAGCTCGCCGCGCGACCCAATCATATAGATACCGAACAACCGCATGCTCCTTACCCGTCCCCGTTGGCAACGACGTCAACTCTATCAACAACCGCTCATGCCGCTTTTTTTGCGTCTCGCTCACCACAATTTTCTTTATACGCTTTGCTGCCATCGTTTCTCCATTCAGATCATATGCATCTATATATAAATAGATCATATCACACCCAACAGCTATCATGACAGCATGAGCAATCCCCAAGAAACATTCGCTATACAAGCCCACAACCTCACCATACAACGCGGCAACACCACCATCCTCAACAACCTCAACTGCACCATCAAGGCAGGCCAAGCTGTCGCAATCCTCGGGCCCAATGGCTGCGGCAAAACAACCTTCGCCCGCACCATCCTCGGACACATCTTCCCAACCAGCGGCTCACTCCAAATCCTCGGCCGCACCATCGGCGAAACCAACATCCCCAAACTCCGCAAGCACATAGGCATCGTCAATCCAACGACCGACACCTCATCCATCCACACCACTGGCGCTATTGTTGACGCCCGTCTCTCGACGCTCCAAGCTGTCTGCACCGGCTTCTTCGCAACCATCGGCCTATACGACACACCATCACCGACACAAATCGAAACCGCCTCCCAATACCTTCATGCTGTCGGCCTGTCCCATCGCCAAGACCATCGTTTCGCCACACTCTCAACGGGCGAACAACGCCGCGCTCTCATCGCACGCGCCCTTGTCCATCACCCGCAACTACTCATCCTCGACGAGCCGACTGCAGGCCTTGATATCGCCGGACGCGAACAAATCCTCGCAACCATCGAAATGATCCTCGCAAAACCCAATCCTCCTGCCCTGATCATGATCACCCATCACGTCGAAGAACTCTCGCCACGCACCTCGAATGTCTTCCTCATGCGTGACGGTCAATTCATCAATCAAGGCCCTCCTTCTGACATCATCACCCCAGAATCTCTCACCCAAACCTTCGGTTGCAAAGTCTTCGTCAAAAAGATCCACGGCCGCTTCTGGCTTGAAGTCCTCCCCGAAGCGTGGCTTGATCTCGTCTAAATTTCCACCAACAAGCCACGCCTATCCTATCTATTCTCAGGACATATCCCGACTTTTTATCACGAAATTGTGAATATTATTGTTTGTTAATTCGCAATAGTTGTTGTATTTTTGCTTCACATTTAGAATCGAAATATTTACTCATTTCCACAGAGTATTCGCCGTAAATAACGAAATATAGCAAGCTTAGAACGAACACCTCACCTATCTTAACACCCCAGTATTTATCATTTTCGACGGCTAATAACTTTTTCGCTGAAAAGAATATCATGCAATTGAAGTTTCATCCACACGATTTACATTTACACACAGAGACGGAAAGAAGCGTGATCACACTCATTTGTTTTGAGCCTCAAGATCACTTTCATCTAGCAAGCAGTTTGATTTAATCCCATTGCATTCGCACTTAGCAAACTGAGCTAGTCATTTACTTAAGACACTAATTTGAATATTCCTGCAGCGTACTGGAGCGTGATTGTTCCGCCCAACCATGGGCTCACCATCCATTTCAACGCAGAATCACACATGCATTAGAGAGAAAAGGAGAAATTATGCGTTTCAATTCACTACTTATGGCTCTTCCAGCCGTCGCTCTGACAACAGGCATCGCTTCAGCTGACACCGCTTCTTACAAAGTCGGTGAGCTCGATCCATTCGCCAATACAACCTATGCCCTCGACACAACCAACGATGGCGGTATCGTTCTCGGTAGCGACATGCGTATGTGGTCAATGGGCGACAACTGGAACCAGGTTTCTGTTGGCAGCACTTCCACACACGACTGGACACCTCAAATCGTGTCAGAAGGTGGCAACGATCACACCGTTATCGAGGGTGTTCGCGTACCTATCATGCGTTTCGATGTCTCCAGCATGGCTGGCAATTACGACGCGATCACAGGTGGTACACTCGAAATTACGCTGTATGATCGCCAAGCAGGTGCTCCATCCTTCATGTTCGATGTTAAAACACTAACATCGGCAAATGCTGGCTGGACATTCGGTACAACGGCTGACCAAGCATGGGCTAACTACGGCGCCTCAGGTGCTTACAAGGGCTATCAAGGCAACGACGTATGGGACAACTGGGCTGCGAACAGCAACGCCTACTTCGGCTTCCAACCTGGCAACTTCGATCAAACCCTCAACATCAGCAAAACGCTCGTTGACGGTGTCGAAACACAACTCAACAAGCGTGTTATTGATGGCGAAGGCAATGAAACTTGGGTTGCTACCAACAATATGTACTCTGCTGCTGACACAAACTCTGCTGACGGTAAGCACGCTATGACATACGTCATCGATCTTTCCGCAGAACTCATTGAAGAATGGATCGCAGATCCAACCAACGCAGGTTTCGCAATCGTAGCTTCAGAAGTCATTCGTGACGCAGAAGGCAATCTCCCTACGACCAATCCACTCCCAGCCGCGATCGGTTCACTCAATGACAACATCGCAGCTTACCGCCCTGTCCTCAACATCGATTACACCACAGTTCCAGAGCCAGCTTCACTCGCTCTCTTCGGTATCGGTGCCCTCGCGATGCTCCGCAGAAAACACTAATTTCTTCGATACATAAGTACATCCCCAAGAGGCTGATTCGTCAGCCTCTTTTTTTTACTACCTACCTAACTCTCTATTAGACAAATTCCCCAGTCGAATCAACCAATTATTGATTCTCCCCCAGCTCATCCACCCCAATATCACCCGCCCCCGCATCCTCGGCTTCGGACATCATGCTTCTCAGCACAACATCTATCAACTCACCCCGCACCTGCCCGGAAGCCCGCCCCGGAATGCGAGCCTCCGATCCTCCCCAATATCATCCATCCTTTCTCGCTCACCCTCCTATCCCTTTACCCTCGCCCTTGATTTCACAGCCACATCATAAGATCCAAACCTCTCCCGATGATGCACCCACCTCCCCCACTTTCCCCATTCTTGCGCTTCACATCCCCAGCTCCAAACCAGCATCCAGTTGATTCGTACCACTTTTCTCCGCTATACTCCCGCCATGAATACGCAACAATCCAAACCCCTCGTCGGCATCGTCATGGGCTCTCCATCAGATGCTCCCACAATGAAAAAATGTGCGGACATCCTTGATGAACTGAGCATCCCCTATGAGATGAAAATCTGTTCCGCACACCGTACACCCGAACGCGCACACACCTTTGCCACCACTGCAGCAGAACGCGGCATCAAGGTCGTTATCGCCGCCGCCGGTATGTCCGCACACCTCGCCGGTGTTATGGCTGCCTACACCCACATCCCCGTCCTCGGCGTCCCAATGGACGGTAAGCTCATGGGTGGCCTTGACGCGCTCCTCTCAACCTGCAATATGCCCAAAGGTATCCCCGTCGGCACAATGTCCATGGGCTCACACGGCGCCGTCAACGCTGCTCTCTTCGCGGTTTCCATCCTCGCGACTTCTAACAAAGAGATAGAAGCCAAGTACATTGAGTTCCGCAAAAAACAATCCGCTGCAATCCCCGAAGACGTCCCCGTTGCAGAATAATTTCCACACTACTTAATAACAAAACAATCCAAACAGCTTCGCCTCATCCGCGAAGCTGTTTGTTTTTACAACTCACCAAACAGTCCGAGCTGAACCGTCTTGCTTTCCTTCTCAACCTCATCAACCACACACCTATCCAAGCGATACAAAAACCTCCCTTCTGGATCATGCCCCTTAAACCGCTTCGTAACTAACGCCATATCGTTTGTCGCATAACAATACACACACCCATGCGGGCACGTATCATACATCCCAATATCTCGCGATTCATCACAAAGACACCCCTCGCGCGTACCTCTTTCCTTTCCTTTGATCTCATGCCCCGCCACATCACTCATCCGCCCCACATCGATACACTTCGCAGCCACAACCTCTGCAGGCCGATACGCCTCTCCCGTACACACTTTGAGTTGCATCCCCCTGCCTTTCGCAATCCCATCCAATTCACTGATCAATCGCATCTTCACATCATCACTCGGATCCCACCACTTCAATCCATATCCTCCGTGACTCCCTCCATTCTTCCCCTCACCGTCCTCCACCAACTTCGCCACCTCATCCATCGACCGTCTAACTTTCGCATAGGGATGCATCACCGACACCACCACCTCATCTACTGCCCCTATTAACGCCTCACTTAAAATCTCAAACCGCCGCACATGATCCTCATATCGACTCACCGTGCTGAACACAATCGGATCATACCGCCACACACAAACCCGCTCACCAAATTCATCCGCGATCCGCCTCAAGTTCGCCACCGCCTTCTCTGCATCCACCACCGACCTCTCCAGCACCCTTGGATTCCCCGTAATCGTATGACTCACCACAAACGGATACCCCATCCCCTTCACTTCATGCAATCGCTTCATGAACGGCCCAACATCCTTCGTCCAAAACACAATCCCATCCACATCCTCCCGCTCCAAACTCACCCGGTACGGCTTCCCACTATACGGATTCAACACACCACAAAACCCCGCCCTCAATCGATTCACAAACCACTCCCCATAAAACGCAGGCACATCCGTCCGCACACTCGCACTAACAATCATCACATCACCTCATATCTTCCCCCTATCTCGCAAACGCTTGATCAAAAAATAGCCTACCGACTTCACTCTTATTTTAGGTTTTTGTTAGGTTAAGTCAATCACAGAATATAAAAAATTCGCTGTGCATCTACCTACAGATGCACAGCGAATTCAGCGCCCACATTCACCCCTCCCACTCATTCCCTTCGACGCCTCCGCAACAGAAATCCCAACCCTCCAGCACTCATCAAACCCACTGTCATCGGCTCAGGTATCGTCGACATCGTATCCAACACAAACAATCCCTCCGAGCCATCGTTAAACTTCAAATGCACAGCCAACTCACCCGAGTCATTCAAACTCTGCGTCTGACCATCCTCACCACCTGAATACCCATACATATCAATATCATTGATCATGCGCAAATCTTCCCCCACAGCATCATCATCTACATCAAACAACTCACCCTCACGCAATAACAGATGCAAACCACCATCCGCATTCCGCAACCACAACGCACGATCATTATCATCCGTCACCCCATCCCCTTCGACCGTCGTCGTAAACACAACCTGACCCAGATCATTCATGTTCATCGAAAAGATATAATCAACCGTTTCCCATTCTTGTAATCCAGGTAGAGATCGCCCCGTCACCGCAATCAGCTCTGATTCACCATCCGAATGCAACCACATCCCCTTCTCACTATTCAATTCCACGCCATCAAACAACAACCATGATGAATATAAAACATCACCATCCGTATTCATCACAAAGCTCAGCGTTTGACCATACTGCAATCCATTCAGACCCGCAGCATCATCACCCGAACGCATGACCATTTCTAACAAATCACTTGTCCCCGCCCACAAACCCCTGTCTGTAAACGGGTGATATTCCTGCCCCACCTTTGGCTTCAAGCTCGCATTAAACGCAACTTGACCAGCATCATTCACACGGATACTTCCAAATTCATTAAACCACTGATCTGTACCATTCGCCGCAAAACCCTGACGCGTAATCAACTCATGCCCGTTTGTATCCCCATACCAAATACCATTGTGATTCTCATTCGTAATCCCAGGCCCCTCAATCCGAGCAATGAAACCCAATCCCCCAACATTATTCATACTCGGAGTATAAACCGAACTCGCAAACACAACCTCATCGCCAAGATCCGTTGCATGCTCACCATTATCCACGATTACATGCTGCACCATGCCTTCCCCTCGCATGATCGCAAACGCATCCGTTTCAAAATTATCTAGATACTGAATTGCACGATAAGCAAACTGCCCTGCATCATTCACTCGAGCATACGAAATCGAACCCGTCGACTCAATGTCGCCACCCGACGGATGCCCCCTGCGAGCCAACATATTCGTACCATGCCCCTCACGATATCGCCACAATCCACGATTAGTTTCATCAATCACATTCTCGCCAATCAACTCAGCAGAAAAAAACACCTGCCCTTCCGAATTTATGCGAGGCAAGTTGAAATTCCTGTAGTATGCACCATCATCCACATCACTCGCGCCATCCCCCTCACGCACAACAAACTGCTTGATCCCACCATCCTCAAGCCAAATTCCGTAATCATTTGCATCAACAACACCAATACCCGTCAACCTCCCCATAAACCCTGTCTGTCCAGCATTATTGATTGTGAAATTACCAAACTCCCCCCAGATCGCACGTGTTCCCGGCGCCGCTTCACGCGTCAGCGCAACCGTCCGCGATTCAACTTCACCCATCACTTCGCCACCACTAACCACACACACCAAAATCCCTACAATTAAAGTCATTTTCTTTTTACACACAGGCATATCAAACCCTCCTTTCAGAGTTTGCTTTACATCATTCAATGACAAAGATTGCCCCTATCAATCACAACGAATTTTCAATTACCCCAAACCACACTTTCTCTTTCGAGCAAGCATCCCAACTAAACCTGCACCAAGCAAAGCCACACTCCCCGGCTCAGGTATCGCTGCAATCGTGTTAAACACAAACAAACCTTCCGATCCATCCGTAAAATTCAAACGAACCGCCAACTCACCCCAGTCATTCAAACTCTTCGCATGACCTTCCTCGCCACCCGACCATCCATCCATCGCAATATCACTGATCACACGTAAGTCTTCCGCAATCGGATCATCATCAACATCAAACAAATCACCTTCCCGAATGATCAAATCCAACGCGCCATCCAACCCCGTAATCCACAGCCCAACATTATCTTCTTCTGTAACTCCTGCCCCCGCGATGCTAGCACTAAAGACAATTTGACCTAACCCATTGATGCTATCTTCAAAAACGTACCTCACAAACTCACCATCATCTAACCCCTCAATCACGCTACCCGTCCCTGCAATCAAACTTGTCACACCATCCTTATGCTGCCATACCCCCTTGGTTTCCTCTAAACTTTCAACATCATTGGCAAGCTGAGCGGTAAACATGATCGTTCCATCATGATTAATACTAGTATTCAAAAACCTGCCAAAATTCCATCCCTCTAAACCCACCGCGGCATCACCTCGGCGTGCGATCAATTGCAAATCATCTTTATGCCCGCCCCAAAGGCCTGCATCTGTCAGCGGATCATAATCATGACCAAGCAAAGGAACCAAATCACCTTTAAACACAATCTCTCGCGCATCATTAATCGAGGGAATCGAGATGCTTTCTAATACCTGCCCCGTTCCCGGTGCACTCATTCTTTCACGCATCTGCAAAACATGAATATCATTTTGACTCATCCAAACCCCAATATCATTCCATTGAATAACACCATCACCTTCAATGTGCGCCATAAACGAAACATCACCGTTGTCATTTAACTTCGGCGCAAAGAATGAATCCTCATAGACCACACCATTCCCAACACCACCCGCAAAACTACCTTTCTCCGCGATCGTCTTCACCGTTTGTCCATCACCCTTCACCACGACAAACCCGTCCAATGGTTGCCCCAACTTATTCAACTCCATCTTTAGCGCATACTCACCCGATTCATTCGTGCGCAAGCTACTGAAGTTATTAATATCCAGTGTCCCATCGCCCCATGCCTGTCCCGTTCGAAACAACATCTGTGGCCCGTAATCTTCACCATACCGAAACACAGCCGAGCCATTCAGAAAACTACTAATATTTTCACCCTCTAAACTCGATTTAAACACAACCGTACCCAACGAGTTAATCTGAGGACTCGTCAACGTACGAAACACCGCATCATCATCCGCACCCCACGCTGACTGACCACCGCGTGCTATTAACAACTGATTACCATAATCTTCAAGCCATATCCCATTGTCCGTAATTTCAGTCACAGCATTCCCCGTCAACTTACCGCCAAACGCAGTCTGCCCCCAATCATTAATCGTAAAATGATAAAAATCATCCCACACATCACGCGTCCCCGCCGCCTGATGCCGCGTCAGCGCAACCGTTCTAACATCCGCCGCATTCAAACAATCAACGCCACTCATTCCACCAACCAAAGAACCTATCAACAACATCACACAAGAATGCGTTCTCAAACACACAGGCATAATTCATCCTCCCAAAATTGGATTTAGTAAAAGTCATCTCTTAAATTTCAATACAAAACCACACGCCCATTCTTACCGCACCACCTCACAACCCACATACAAACAACGCGAAGTACTTAAACATACTTCTCGTCAACAAGCAATATCTCAATTTTGAGATGTACCCCACCATCCCTATTATCACATCAAAAACCTATTAATAAAGACTTTTTGCACTTCTGTTTATTCAAACAATGATCCATCTCACGCTTAGAGCGCTTTACGAAATATCACCTTATCCTCACCCTCATCATAAAAATCGCGTATCCGCGTCTCTTCATCATATCCACACTGACTGTAAAACCGCCTCGCTTGCTCATATCGCTCCAACCCTGAGGTCTCCACCAACAGCAATCGTCCTCCCATTCTTTTCACTTGTTCTTCAACATCCCCCATCAACTCACTGCCCTTGCCCATACGCTGCCACCCTTCTCTCACCGCAATAAAATATGTATTCCAAACATGACACGCCATCGGTTCAGGCGCATAATACACCACCCCGACAATCTCACCATCTTCCTCATCTACCACCCAAAAATGATGCTCATCAAATTGCCCTTCAAAATATGCGCCCATCACCCCAATCAACTCCTCCAACTCCTGCGGCCGAAACAACCCTGTCGCCTCAGCAATCTCAATCAACGTATCCATATCTTCAGATATCGCTAGCCTAATCATTAATTAGACTCACCATTTTAATCTTTCCAACTCAGACGAAGATACAGTGCATTACCCACCACACTCACCGAGCTAAACGCCATCGCCCCCGCCGCCAACATCGGCCACAAATACCCGCTCATCGCAACCGGTATCAACACCACGTTATAAATAAACGCCCAACCCAATCCATAATAAATCCGCTTCATCGTCGCCCGACTCAACCGAATCGCCCGTGGTAAATTCTTCAGATCATCTCCCACTAACACCACATGCCCCGCATCCATCGCAATATCCGTCCCACCACCTATCGCAATCCCAATATCCGCACTCGCCAGCGCCGGCGCATCGTTAATCCCATCCCCCACCATCGCAACACGCCGCTTCCCTTCCCCCTGTAGCGTCTTCACCTTCGCCTGCTTATCCGCCGGCAACACCTCCGCCATCACCTCATCAATACCCAAACGATCGCCCACCGCCTTCGCACTCCCTGCATTGTCCCCTGTCATCATCACCACATTCAAACCCAATTCCTTCAATTCAGCCACAACCTCAACCGCGCCATCTCTCACTTTATCCGCAAACGCGATCACACCCCGAGCCTGACCATCCACCGCCACACCCACCGCCGTCTTTTGCGCCTCCAAAACCTCATCTCGCTTCTTAATCAGTTCATCCATCCCCTCAACGCCCATCTCCCGCAACGTCGTCATCCGACCCACAATCACTTCATGCCCTTCTACAACACCCCTCACACCCGCCGCCGTCAACGATTCAAACTTCTCCGCTCTTACCACAACCATCCCACGTTCTTTCGCTTCATTCACAATCGCTTTACCAAGCGGATGCTCCGAATCCATCTCCACTGCTGCAGCAAACCGCAACACATCATCCTGACAACTCTCGCCCAACATACACACCACATCCGTCACCGCCGGCTTACCCACCGTCAACGTCCCCGTCTTATCCAGCACAATATCCGTTAACTTCCCAGCCCGTTCCAGCGCCGCCGCATCTTTAATCAAAATCCCTCTTTGCGCACCAATCCCTGTCCCCACCATGATCGCCGTCGGCGTCGCCAATCCCAGCGCACACGGACACGCCACAATCAACACCGCAATCATCGCTTCCATCGCCATCTGCCATCCCCCAACCTCGCCCCACCAATAAATCCCCTGCCCGATAAACGTTATCACCGCCACCACCAATACCGCTGGCACGAATACCGCCGCGATCTCATCCACAATCCGCTGCACTTTCGCCTTACTCGTCTGCGCCTGTTTCACCAACCCCACCACCTGCGACAACAACATCTTTCCACCCGTCGCTGTTGCCTCCATCCGAAACGCGCCTGTCTGATTAACCGTCCCCCCAAACACCTTACTCCCCACTTCAACATCCACCGGCAAGCTCTCCCCCGTCACCATCGACTGATCCACACTCGACCCACCTTCCACAACCCTCCCATCCACCGGCACCTTCTGCCCCGGCTTCACCACACAAACCTCCCCTTCCCTCACCTCACCCACACTCACCACTACCTCATTCCCTTCCCGCAGCACCACCGCCTCAGGCGGCTGCAAATCCATCAAACCTCTGATCGCACTCGCTGCACTTCCTCTCGCCCTCGCCTCCAGCATCTTCCCCAAACCAATCAACACCAAGATCATTGCCGCCGTATCAAAATACACATATTCCCCGCCGAAAAACGTCGAAAACACCGAATACACATACGCCACACTCGTCCCCAACGCGACCAGCGTATCCATGTCTGCACGTTTATGTTTCAAACCATTCCACGCCCCCTTATAAAAACTCCAACCCAACCAAACCTGGATCGGCGTCGCCAGCACCAACTGCCACCAATGCGATGCCTGCCCCTTCCAACCCATCGCCAATACCATCACCACAACCCCCAATACACCTCCCACGATCAATTTCTGCTTCCACTCCCCGACCTCATTATGTTCATGTCCACCACTCCCAGCATCCCCATGCTGATGTTCCTCATCCGCTGCCCCGCGCACCTCCGCCGTATATCCCGCATCACCAACAACCTCAACCAATTCTTCAACATCCATCTCCACGTCGTCATATCCCACCACCGCTTCCTCCAGTGGCAAATTCACTACCGCACTATCCACACCATCGCATGCCAACAGCGCCTTCTCCACATGATTCACACAACTCGCACAACGCATCCCCTTCACATCTAACGTTACCTTTGCCACTGACTAACTCCTAATTAGACTTTCAATAAACCCATCTCAATACGTCCCAACCATTCAACTCCCGAACGCGGGAGCCGCATCAAACCCAGCGTCCTTAACCACCGCCATCAGCATGTCCACATCCGCCACCCCATCCTCAATCTGCACACTCGCCTCGCAACTCGCCAGATCCACTACTGCTGTTCTCACCCCTCGCACTTTGCTCAACCTCGCCTGCACTTCACCCACACACCCCTCACACTTCATCCCACTAATTTTGATCACAACGGTACTCATAACAAACTCCTTGATCCCCTCACCAAGTAAGCTGATCTTGCAACCTTTCATTACCACACTCGCTTCTCCGCACACCACAACACCCTTCTATCCATTTATCACCTTTTTTCACCCCAAACATGCAAACATTCCCCACTTTTTCTCCCCATCCCCCCACACATGCCCTTACATATCTCCCTCATTCACAGCCACATTCTATCCCCCTGAACCCGCATCAAGCCCCAACTATTTCACGCTCCTGCAAATCACCACTAAAATACTCTCCATGAGCGACAATCTCCCCCCTAAATCAGCGAACGCCCCATCCACAGACCCCCTCACCATCGCCGCCTTCCAGCAGCACATCCGTGACCGCTATTACGCCACAGACGCCGAGCGCGGCACCCCCGGCACCTTCATGTGGCTCATCGAAGAAATCGGCGAACTCGCCACCACCCTCCACAAAGTCAACGGCCAGGGCGGTGACACCTCCGGCGGCTCGACACAGGAAGACCTCGAATCAGAATTCGCCGACGTCATCGCATGGCTCACCACCCTCGCAAACATCAACAACATCGACCTCGAATCCGCACTCCACAAAAAGTACTTCCAAGACGGTGGGCCAAAGGGCACAAAATAAATAAACTAACCATCTATTAGACAAAGCTTCATATCTAAGCCTAAAAAACAAGCCCACGACCGCCGGTCGTGGGGTGTCATCCCAACGATATGTTAGCCGCCTACAACACCTTCCCGCCCCTCGCTCGCGCCTTCCACCTGCAGAAGAGAAAGACGAATCACCTACAACCTTACACTCGCTCCTCGCTTGCGAAACAGGGGGGGGGATTACACCCGCGCCAACACCTCTAACCAATAGCAGCTGCACACCACCGAATAACTGCCCACCAGCAGCAACATCAAACTCTCCCACTTCATCCCTCGCCAACCACCCAACAGCCGACTCAATAAGTGCAACCCCATCAACACCAATAATCCCACCGCAATCACACCCCACATCATCCCGATCTCACCCACAACCCCATCTTCCCTCATCACTGTCATCGGCGTCATCAGAAAGCTCGTCATCGGTGTCATCCACATCCCCCCCGCATTCAACAACTCCTTCGCCCCGTAACCTGTATACCACAGCCAAACCCCCATCACCGGCAAGTACACCGCCAACCCATAAACCACCAACCTCACCGCCATTTTCAATTTCCAAACCACTCCCATCCCCCCCCTGTTTCTCCCCTCATTTCCACTCCTGCGATGACGACGCCCTTTATCTTTACCCATGCTCTTGCGCACAGCCAGCTTACCCATTGTCATATTTCCCACAGACCCGATTGATGATTACAACACAAGCACAACACAGACGCAGCAAACCGTTTCAAACATCACCCCTGATCTCATTAACATCGTTAAACCTCATCCTCCTCCTGCAATTTGCCCCCCTTGCCCCATCCTTATCGCCCCTTCATCAAACGCCACACACCTCAAGCCTGCCACCGCCGGTAGCAGGGTGTTATCCCAACAAACAAAATCTCTGCAACTCCTTTAGCTTTGAACATACCTGTTCACTGTTTCTACTGATTCCTCTCATAAAAAAACCGCACACTTTCGTATGCGGCCTTGAATATTTATTAAATGACTCGCCAACAAAACAGCCTCAAATTAAATCCCTTGCCTGCAACCTCACGCCGCTCCTCACTTGCGAAACAAAAGGCCTACAACCACACGCCCACTCCTCGCTTGCGAAACAGGGGGGGGAGATTATTTGGCGACTTGCTGTGACGACTTCGTTTTCACATCCACATTCACATCGTGGCTCAGCTTGTCAAGAAACTTACGGATCGTGCTTGCAACTCCTGTCGCATCCAAACCCGCATCTTTCAACTGACCGCCGCGTGAATCCTGATACATCCATTTCTCTGGATGTGCGATCCGCTTAAGCTTATCCGTCCGCAGACCAGCCTCATTGCAGCCTTCCAGCACCATCGTGCCGAAACCGCCGACAATCCCATGATCCTCGACCGTCACGACCGGGATGCCGCCCTCAATCAGCTCCGTGACCAAACCCATATCTACAGGCTTGGCAAACCGTGCATCATACAAAGCAACATCATAACCCTGGCCTTCTAACTCTCGAATAGCCTCAGCCGCCGTATACACCATCACACCATACGCCAACACCGCCACGTCAGGCTTCTTGCCCTTCGCCTTCTTAATCAGGTTCGCCTTCCCTAACTCATACTTAGGCACATCCGCCTGCAACTCCTCAGCCGCCACCACATCACGCGGATAACGGATAAACGTCGCTGACTTCTCATACCCCCGCATAAATTCCAACCCCGCATTAAAATTGCTTTCATCGCTTGGTGCCATCATCACAACGTCCGGGAACACCGCATTCATCGCGATATCCATAAACCCGTGCATCATCGCCCCATCGCCGCCCACATACCCTGCCCTGTCCATACACACACGGACCGGCAAGCCCTGCAATGCGACCTCCTGGAACGTCTGATCCAGCGCCCGTTGGCTAAACGTCGAATACACCGCATAGAACGGCTTCAACCCGCTCTTCGCCATACCTGCCGCCATATCCATCCCCAAACTCTCTGCCAAACCACAGTCGATCGTCCGATCCGGGTACGCCTCCGCCACCTTATCCAGCCCCGTGCCGTCAGGCATCGCCGCTGTGATCGCGTATACCTTTTCATCCTTCGCCATCAACCCCTTCATCCCATCTGCAAACGCAGCCGTAAACGACTTGCCCCCACATGCAGGCTTCTTCACCACCGAGCAGTCGCTCTTCTCTAACTCACCCTTAGATAAAGCCTCTTCAACCTTCTTTTCACCATTCCCGTTCACAACAACCCCAGCCTTCGGCGCATGGAACCTAAACGGATCTCCTTCCGCCGGCACATACCCCTTACCCTTCACCGTCTTCACATGCAGCAAGATCGGCTTCTCAATGTCCTTCACCTCATTAAACAAATCCACCAACGTCGGCAAATCATGACCATCCAGCGGCCCAACGCACACATGACCAAAATGCTCAAACACATGGCCCGTCGAAATCGCTGCCTTAATCACCTCACCCGAACGATGATAAAAATCTTCCAGATACGATCCGCCCGGGATCATCTCCAGAATCTCCTTACCCCGCTTCTTCAAATCATCAAACGTGTGGCTCACACGGATGCGATCAAAATACTGTGCCACCGCGCCCTGCGGATCACCAATCGCCATCCCATTATCATTCAAGATCGTCAGGAACTGCCGGTTCAGCGTCCCCGCGTAATTCATCCCCTCCATCGACACGCCATTAATAATCGACGCATCGCCAATAATCGATACGCACCGCCGATGCCCCTCGCCGATTGCCGTATCACCGATCGCCATACCAACCGCCGTCGGGATCGCCGTCCCAGCATGACCCACCGAGAACAAATCAAACTCGCTCTCACGCGGCTCAGGAAACCCTGCCATCCCGCCCTTCGTCTTCAATTCAGGAAACAGCTTCTGTCGACCCGTCAACAACTTGTGCGGATAACACTGATGCCCAACATCAAACAGCAAACGATCCTGCGCAAAATCAAACACGTAATGCAGCGCAATCGTCAACTCAACCACACACAAATTCGATGCAAAGTGTCCACCCGTCCTTGAAATCTGATCGCAGATACACTCACGCAATTCATCTGCCAATTGCGGGAGTTGATCAACACTCAATGCTTTCAAATCGTGTGGACCGTTGATGGTCTTCAAAAGATCCTGAGGCATGTCCTTAGCCTTTCTTTTCGGGCAAATGCCGTCTGATCCACACGACGTACAACATGCGCAATACATTACAGCGCAAAATCATACATGCAGATAGTCGGCCGCGGCTTTCATCCAGTTCGCCGCTTTACCCTTGATTCGCCTGCAACATGAAAACATGACAACTGCCGACTTGCGCACACACGCGTCGTCCACATCCTTCATGATTTCCATACTGCTCTTGGTCATTTATAAACATCCAACGCAATGAATGTCACAACACGGGCGTCTGTCTGTTCATACTTCACATCGCAGACAACTGTTCATTCCGACCCGTAACCCGCCCACTGGTTTACGTCATGGTTCTCACAGCAACAATACTTGCTGTAATCCCCATACGGCTCGGCGGTCAATCAAGACCCATTTTACCCCTCTCTATCGGCGCTGTCAGGTGTCAGTCTGAAATTCATTCAGGGATATAACCTATTACCATATACGCAATTAGGTTATTTACTGAGGACTTACAACGCTTTTGGTTCTCACTCCCCTTACCTCCACCCTTACACCCACCCAATTCCGGGCCAAACCAAACATCCGTTCATTGAGTCCCACAGGACTCACGCCTAATCAGTTATTAGACTTAAACAGCGTCTCATTCAGTTTTCACCCATGGCCTATACACGTATTTAACCAAACAAATACACGCAGCCATCATTCAGCAGCCCATTTTACCAATCATCGCCTCCCCATGCAGCATGCTTAATGTTGGCGAACTGCCATGTAATCCGACAAGTGACGCAAAGCATCCGCGCTTTCACCGAAACCCGCAAGTGCTTGAATCGACTCAGCATGCAGCCGCTCGATCTCGTCACGTGATTTATCCAATCCCATTAGAGCCGGATAGGTCATCTTGTCCTGCTCAACATCTTTACCCGCTGTTTTTCCGAGTTGTTCAGTCGTCTGGGTTACATCCAAGACATCATCCACAACCTGGAACATCAAGCCGATCGCATCGGCATACTGGGTTAAGTCGTTAATTTGTTTATCGTTAGCGCCCGCGGTCATCGCCCCCATGCGGCAAGATGCTCGCAATAACGCACCGGTTTTATTCTTATGAATCGTCACCAACCGCTCAAGCGATTCAACACCATCCTCGAAGTCGGGGAGCGTGTCATAGATCTGCCCAGCAATCATGTTGTTATTACCCGTGGCAAGCTCCGCGACAATCCGCGTCGCAAGCGTCGAATCTGCGATTTTCGTGGTAATCAGCTCAAATGCAAGCCCCATCAGCGCATCCCCTGCAAGGATCGCCATCGCCTCATCTGTGTGCTTGTGGAGCGTAGGGCGGCCGCGTCGGAGGTCGTCATCATCCATGGCTGGGAGGTCGTCGTGGACAAGTGAAAAGGCGTGAATCATCTCGATTGCGGCCGCGGGTGGGAGTGCGTTTTGGAGAGAACCCCCGACTGCAAGTGCTGACTGAATAACGAGTACGGGCCGCAGGCGTTTGCCTCCGCCGAGCAGCGCGTATTTGCAGGCTTCGCGGAGGTTGTTTGGGAGCGGTCGTGAATCAAGGAAGTCGATGAGGTACTGCTCAACATCGGCGGCTACGTTCGTAATGCTTTTGATATCAATATCTTTCATCGATGTCTCGTCTGTGGCCATGTGTGATGATCTCCCTGAGTGGCGGGTTGAGTAGAGGGCAGTATAGGTTTAACGCGGATTTCAGACAATCATTTAGGCAGCTTGAATGAGGTATGGGCATTAGGCTAACTCGATTGTTAAGATAAGACGTAAGCTGAGCATATTCGGTTTAAAGTAGGCAGATTTCATCGGGTTTCTGCGCACAAAAAGAGAAATAACAGGGTTTTCCTGTATCCATTTTGGGCCTCTTTGAGAAGAAACAGCTCAACATTGGCGTGTTCTCATCAAAGAATGGCGAGAAAAGTAAATAAAAGCGCATAAGTGAATTTAGGTTTTTCGTGTTTGTGCGCGCAGTTTGTAATCGATGCTTTTTGGCATGGTATTTGCGCCGCTTGATAACTGACACGAACGGATAAGAGGTAATGAGCGGAATGACCTCTTTTGCTGAGCGATTTGCTTCTATGGTTTTTTCTTTTTCTGTTCGCTGAATAAATGTTATTTAACAAGTGATGTCTGAAGGCTAGACACCATTGAAGATTTGTGTTCGATGTCTACGAAGGGATCCATGTGTGGAAATTTTCAGCGTAAGCTCCCGTTTTGATTTTCAGCGCATTGGCTTAGGCTGCCAGTGTGCAAAAATAGCCAAAATACCTATTTGTAAGCGTTTACAAAATAAATGCAAATCCTGTATTCTTCAAGAAAATACCAAATATGGATCAAATGGTGGATTTTATTTGGCAAATAAGCATTTATATTGAGTATTTTGGCAATGGAATGTTGCATTTACATGGAAAGTGAATAATATTATGTAAGCGTTTACATTTCTTTCTGGTCATTTCGGCTTAGATATTTCGTCAAAACAGGAGCGAAAGCACAATGCGACATGAGACACGGGCAATGCATAGGTTCGGTTTTACATTAATCGAATTACTGGTTGTAATCAGCATTATTGCGTTATTGATTGGCATTTTACTGCCGGCACTTGGTGCGGCGAGAAATACAGCGCAAGGATTGCTGTGCAAATCGAATTTGCGACAAATTGGCATCGCGATCTATACATACGCGTCAGATAACGACGCTTTTTTACCTTATGCTTGGGCACCCTACGATGCGTCAGGCTGGGACGGGCAGATGTGGCCGGCAGCGATCAGAAAGCATATGGGGATCGATGATTCGACCGACCCGAATATGGCGACCAAGTCACGATCGGGAATGGTGGCGGTGTATGAGTGCCCATCCATTGTAATCCCGGTAGAAGATTATCGTGAGGTGAGTTATGGGGCGAATCTAGGCGTATTGAAGTCCGTACACTGGTGGGACTCCGCAGGTCCATATGATTCAAATGATCCGGTATTTGCACAGCGTAAATTAGATGAGATCAGACGTCCGTCAGAGATTTTGATGTTGGGCGATAGCAACCAAGGAAAATACCAATCGGAAGGTTACGAAGGAGCATCGGATCTCATTTTATGGCATACGAATGAATCTCAGCCGATGTGGTCGTATGGTGATTTTATCTTCCAGCCAAATGATCCGGGTGAGAAGGAACCGGACAGAGAAGTGCCGCTGACATATAACCGGGATTTGGAACCAGGCGCGACGGGTTCAGTTCCAGGTGCATTGAGGTATCGTCATGGTGGTGATAATCAGCAATTGGATTCGGGTGCTTGCAACTTGGGGTTTGTAGATGGGCATGTTGAGTCATACCAAGCGGGGACGGTGACGCAGAAAAACTTTGCAGTAACGTATTAAAAATATCAACGAGAGTGATAGATGTTTTGGGTCGGTTTCTTATGAGCCGACCTTTTTTAATTGGTTTTCCAGGGTATGAAAACCGGCGGGCTATCAGCCAATGGCTACTTTGAGTTAAAGGTAAGTGAGTCGAGGTCGGTATCACTAGATTTTATTGACGCACGGTGAAATATCGTGGTGGTTATTTGAGTTGCAGGCAAATGGATGATCGTTGCAAGACACCCCACGACCGGCCCCCGGAGGGTCGTGGGCTTGATGATCAACAATGGTTTTGTGCCTAACTGGTGATTAGGCGGTGAGGAGCCAACGGGCGACTTCGGCAGCGCCGTCGACGGGGATCGTGTTTTTGAGGCTGGCGATCATTTTCTCACGACGAGCTTCGTTGGTGACGAGGGCTTTAAGGGCGCCGATGAGCTGGGAAGCGTTGAGGTGGGGCTCGATGAGGTCTTTGAGGACGAGGGCGCCGCCGGTGGCGGCGAGAGGTTCGACATTGGCTTGTTGATGATTGTCTTTATGGAAGGGGTATGGGAGGAAGATGGTGGGGATCGCATTGGCCCAGACTTCGGCAACGGAGCCAGCACCGGAGCGACAGATGGCGAGGGTGGCGGCGGCCCAGACGAGATGCATCTGGTTGCAGAAAGGCTCGACGCGTGCGGGGATTTTGAGTTGCGTGTAGACGTTTTTGACGGATTCGTAATCGGCTTGGCCGGTGATGTGGAGGATTTGCCAATCGGTGAGGAGGTTGCGGGCGTTGGTGCGTGAGGCGAATTCGATCATCATTTTGTTGAGGGTTTGGCCGCCTTGGGAACCGGCGAAGATAAGGAGAGTGGGCTTGCCGGGATCGAGATGGAGGTCGAGGCGAGCGAGGTCTTGTTCCTTTTGGATGCGTGCGGATTGACGAAGGGGGAGACCGATTTGTTTGGCTCGGGGGAGGTGGCCAGTGGGGTAGACGGAGAAGGTTTCTGTGGCGTCTTTTGCGGCGAAACGGTTGGCCTTGCCGGGGATGGCGTCGAGGTTGACGAGTGCGATGGGGATATTGAGCGTTTTGGCGGCTTTGACGGCGGGTGCGGAGACGAAGCCGCCGGTGGCGACGAGCGCGGTGGGATTGAGTTGGCGGAAGAGTGAGATGACGTGTTGTTGAGAAGCTTTATAGTTTTTATAGAAGTTAAGGAATTTGCGTGGTCGGATGTTGAAAGGGACGGCAGGAAGGGCGGTGTAGGGCAGATCGTTTTTGGCGGCGATATCAGCGTCTATCGGACGATTAGACAATAGATAGTGGATAGCAGAGTCGGGTGCGAGGTCGATGAGTTGTTCGTTGATGGCGATGTTGGGGAAGATGTGGCCGCCTGAACCGCCGCCTGCGAAGATGATGGTGCGTTTGGCCATGATGTGGGTCGCTCCTTGGTGGTGAGGTTGAGGGAGAGGGATAGTTTAGCAGGATTTTTTGGAAGAAGTGCTAGTGGCTGGTGCTAGTGCGAGAAACGCTGGAGATCGGAAGTGCGTAAGGACGTAGATTGAAAGGAGAAAGTGGGTTGGCTTTGATGGGGGGGGGGGGGGGGAATTGAGCATTTGCACATTCACAGGTCTGCTGTGAGCTTATCGGCGCGACGCGAAGTGTCGCGGCGGCTATTGATAAAGTCATGATTGCAGGCGATTGGAAGTCGGTTGTAGGACACCCCATGACCGGCGGTCATGGGCTTGATGCTTGCATGTGGGATCAGGGACTGGATTATAGAACTGAGAAAGAAAGATGATGTGTGGTTAGGCGGTTGAGAGTTGGGGGGATTCCAGAGGGGAATCGATGGGGGATGCTTCAAGGTGGTGCGCGTTGTCGAGGGAAGCGACGAGGCCGATGGCGAAGGCGGTGAGGATCCAGCCGGTGCCGCCTTTGGAGACGAGGGGGAGCGCGATGCCTTTAGTGGGGATAACGACGGTGACAACGGCGACATTGATGAGCGCTTGGATTGTGATGGTGAGGATAAAGCCGAGGGCGACGAGGCGGCCGAAGGTGTCGCGGGTTTCACGGATGATGCCGAGACCTGTGAAGAGGAGGACGGTGAAGAGGACGATGATGGCGATGGCGCCGAAGATGCCGAGCTCTTCGCAGATGATGGCGTAGATGAAGTCGGTGGTGTCTTCGGGGAGGTAGCCGAGTTTGCGGACACCGTTGCCGAGACCCTTGCCGAAGAGTCCGCCTTCGGCGATGGCGGTCATGGATTGGATGGGGTGGAAGCCTGTGCCTTGCGGATCGGCCCAAGGGTCGAGGAAGGCGGTGATACGGTCCATGCGATAGGAGGAGGATGTGATGAAGTAGTAGACGGCGGCGAGTGCGGGGACGGCGAGGAGGATGAGCTGGTAGATACGGGCTCCGCCGGCGTAGAGGAGGCAGAATGAGACGAGGCCGATGAGTGCGGCGGTGCCGAGGTCTTCGATGACGATGAGGCCGCAGGCGATAGCGATGAGGATGATGGGTGGGAAGAGTCCTGGGAGGAATCGGTGCATGATGCCGCGTTTACGGGCGCACCAGTAGGCGATGGCGAGGATCATGACCCATTTAACGATTTCGGAGGGCTGGAAGGTGAAGGTGCCGATGGCGAGCCAACGCTTGGAGGCATTGACTTCTCTGCCGATGCCTGGGACTTGGGTGAGGATCACGAGGGCGAAAGCGATGAGAATGAGGTATGGAAGGGGATTGGTGAGGCCACGAGAGGTGAAGAACTGGCGGACGTTGATGCGTGAAGCGAAGAGCATGGCGAGGATGGCGAGGGCGGCGTGGAGGGCTGTGGAGGAGGTGAGGAACTTGGAGAGGTAGTTGGTCCAAGAGGTGGTGACGTCGGCTGTGGTTTGGATATCGGTGGCACCGACATACATACCAGCAGATTGCACCATGAGGAGGCCGAAGCATAGGAGGGCGGCTGCGGTGAGCATCATGATGTGTGCGGAACGGATCATGGTGGATTTATCGGGCGTCGGGGGGGTTAGGCTTGAAGGAGGCGAGGAGTGAGGGCTTGAATGGCAAATGTATGGAAATCATTCAAAAGAAAGCTGATATCGGGTAAGATGAGTGGGCTGAAATCGAAGTGAGGTTTGGTGAATTGAGCGGTGTGTGTGGTAGATATGGGGCATGAGAGACCGATTGGTGTTGTGTGGGTCTGTATAAGAGCGGGCTGCGATGTCTGCATGCGAATAGACAATGATGGAGCTTTGATATGGGCCGATGGATGCTGTGTGTGATGATGTGCTTTGCGGTAGGTGTGCTGAGCATGAGTGGTGCTGCGATGGGGCATGATGAGGATGCAGGTATAGAGATGAAAGAGCGTGAGTGGATCAAGCCTAAAGCGTTAAGAAAGGGTGACACGATTTTGTTTGTGGCGCCGGCGAGCCCTATGAATAAGCAACGCATGGAGCGCGCAAAGGCGCGGCTTGAGGCGATGGGGTTTAAGACGAAGCAGGCATCAGATATTTGGCGCGTGAATGGGTATTTGGCGGGGAGTGATGAACGCCGGGCACAAGAATTGATGGATGCATTTACGGATCCTGAAGTGGATGCAATCTTTCCGGGTACGGGTGGATATGGAACTACTCGGATGCTAGACAAATTGGATTATGAGGTGATTAGAGCAAATCCGAAGATGCTGATAGGGTTCAGCGACATTACTGGGTTGCATTTGGCGATTGGCCGTCATTCGAGATTGATTACGTTTCACACGCCGAACACGATGTATGGGTTGGGTAGTGAGGGGAATCTGAGTGATTTTTCCGCAAAATATTTCTTCCGAGCGATTATGGCGGAGCAATATAAAGAGGGTAAAGAAGGTTATGTGATTGAGTTGCCAAAGAAGCGTCCGGAGGGGATGCCTGCGATACGAACATTGCATGGTGGGAAAGCGAGCGGACGATTGGTTGGAGGCAACTTATCATTGGTCGCGGCAACGATGGGCACGCCTTATGAGATCGAGACAAAAGGGAACATTCTTTATGTTGAGGATGTTGGTGAGAAGACCTATCGCCTAGATAGAATGTTCAGCACGATGAAACTTGCGGGTCGGTTGGATGAACTGAATGGTGTGGTTTTATGTCACTTTACACGAGCGGGTGGTGATGAAGGCGACCAGAGTTTAGATGAAGTTTTAGATCATTACTTCAAAGACTTAGGTATCCCTGTAATAGCACATTTTTCAACAGGACATCATAAGTACAATGCTTCATTGCCGAACGGGGCGATGGTTGAGCTTGACGCGGATGCTCAGACGATACGGGTTTTGGAGAATCCGGTGGAGCTGGACTGATTAAAGCAATTCACGAATAAGTAATAAAAGCAGCCTATAAGACTGCTTTTTTATTTGGCGTAGATGGTGGAGAGTTTGAGGCCGATGACACCGCCGATGATGAGGGTAAGGAAGATGATGCGGAGGGTGTTAACGGGGTCACCGAAGTAGATCATGCCGATGATAGCGACACCGACTGCGCCGATGCCTGTCCAGACGGCGTAGGCGGTGCCGATGGGGATGTCTTTGAGTGCAAGCGAGAGAAAGAAGAAGGAGATGGCCATGGCGATGATGACGCCGATGGTTGGGAGTGGGCGAGTAAAGGATTCGGTATATTTGAGGCCGATGGCCCAGATAATTTCGGTGAGGCCTGCTAAGACGAGGTAGAACCAAGGCATGGGCTAACTCCTGGTTAGTACTTGTTGTTCGTGTCAGTGCAAGGGATACCGCAAATGAAAATACTGTTTACAAGCATTGTAACCTAGTCTGAGTCATGTAATCTTCTTGGCATGCCACGACGCGATGGCTGATTTGTTTGAGTTGCTTTATTGAACGTGCCTGTTTGTTTGCGTGTAAAAATCATGTCGGCCCTTCCGCCCCTGCCCTGCCTGAGATCCGACATGATTATGGGGTTGCGCGCGAGGCGCAACTAATGGGAAGTTGTGTGTATCTTTCTACTCAGGCGGCAGCTTATTCGTGCATCATGCAGCCGGCCATAGTGGTGATATCGGTGTGGTGAGAGGGAGAGTTGATTGGGGGAAGAGAGCATGAATGTGGTGCTAGCGCTAGGTAAGACGTATCGCGTTTTGAATTTTTTTGTTTTAGATCTTGGTGGTGTGTGGATATGTTTCAGACACCCTGCCACCGGCGGTGGCAGGCTTGAGGGAAATATATCGGGTTGAATGTGAAGTTTATCAGACGGTAGGGAACGAAAGGATGAGTAAATGTGAGATGGGGTGGAAGGGGGAAGGAAAATAAAAAAGCTCGCTATGGCAAGCGAGCTTGGGGTGGTTTGATTTTGTTTTTGAGGGGGGGATTAGGAGTGGGCACCCTTTTTGACTTCATCGGGACGCTTTTCGATGACTTCGTCGACGAGGCCGTATTCTTTGGCTTCGGCGGCGGCGAAGAATTTATCACGTTCGGAATCTTCTTCGATGGTGGCTTTATCTTGGCCGGTGTGCTTGGCAAGGATGCCGTTGAGGACGTCTTTGGTCTTGAGGATTTCCTCGGCCTGGATCTGGACGTCGGTGGTTTGGCCGTAGACGCCGCCGTATGGCTGGTGGATCATGACTTTGGAGTGCGGGAGTGCGAAGCGTTTACCTTTGGTACCTGCTGCGAGGATGACGGCACCGCCAGACATGGCTTTACCGATGCAGTAGGTGTTGACGTCGCAGTTGAGGAAGTTCATCGTGTCGTACATGGCGAGTGTGTCGTCGACGGCACCGCCGGGCGAGTTGATGTAGAGGTGGATGTCGACGCTGGGCTTGACGTTCTGAAGGTGAAGCAGCTTCATGATGACTGAGGTGGCGGACTGATAGTTGATTTCGCCGACGAGGAAGACGATGCGGTTTTCGAGGAGTAGTTCGTCAATGGTCATCTCGCGCATGCGTTGGATGGGTGCGGCGAGAGAGGGTGATTGATAGGGAGAGGCGGTGGTGTGGCCGGGCATCATCTGTGGGGTTTGAATGCTCATGAGTGGATGATGGATCTTGCTCGCGTCCTGCATGGATAGTTCCTGATGGTTTGAGTTATTCGGACCTTGAAATACCGTTGAAATCTTGCGTGGTTGGATGCGTTTGAGTGCGCTGAGAATTTTTGAGCGTCTTGCGAAAATACCTGAAGCAGTAATTCATCGGTCATTTCGCTAAACAGCAGTCATAACAGGGGTCTGCTGCAGAAGGTTACGCTTTGAGGCGTGCCAAATAACGACGCAATTAGCTCTAGAGAAAACAACAGGTTTCCCTATTTTATTCGGGCACATGATAGTCTTCGGTGCAATAAGCGGGCAATCTAAAGTGAGAGTGCGGATTATTGGTCTATAAATGGGGAAAAAAGTGTGTAACCTCGGGTTAAACGGGTCGTGAGTAGTATGAATAATAAAAGACCCGCACGGTAAAGTGCGGGTCTTTGCGGCATTCTGGAATACGCTGCATTCGATTAGTAGTCAGTGGTAAAGATTAGAAGTTAAGATCGCCTGAGGAAAAATCGTCCGAGCCGAGGTCGTTGCCGGGCTCTGGGGTCTGATCTTCTTCTTCGATGACCTTGCGAAGGTATGAGTTTTCGCGGCGTGTGGCTTCGAGGTCGAAGACGAGGTACTTGATGGACAGGCGGAGGTAGTCGAGTGACTCCTGAAGGCCATCCACGGTCTTTTTGAGCTCGGTGTGCTTCTGCTGCGTTTTGCCTGCAAGATCAGCGAGCTTGGTGCGCTCGGTCTTGGGGAGCGTTGAGATCTCTTTCATAAGATCAGCGAGCTTGGTCTGGAATTCAGAATGAAAATTTGTTTGTTCCATACGTCTTAGTAACTCCTTCTCCCGCCCCCTTGTCCGTCTCTTTTAATCCCCGCCCTGTTTGCGTCTGTGTCCATATCCGGGCAACGGTAGAGTTACTTCAAAGGGCATGCCAAACGTCCGCGCGGGGCTGGCGAGGCTTACCGTACGCCATAAGTCATTATTTAGTTAAAACTTACGATAATATCTGGTATAGTAATCTGATTAGAAGGTGTGGGTGGGCTGAAGTGAGATGTGGCAATGGGACAACATGGCGATGAGTATCGACCGGCTTAAAACAAATGTAAATTGATACTTGGAATAGAGTTACATCAGATGTTTACAGAATTCAACACATCAGCTTAATTCTGAGAAATGTGAGGTGTGTTTCGTATTCTCAACAAAGCTCATGCAATCTACTAGAAGTGAATATTATTGAGCTTCCAAAGGCAAGGTTGCTGCTGAATCAGCTAGCAGTCGAAATGCTGGCGGGATCGGTACAGACGATATGGTTGCGACCCAATTTCCGAGCACGATCGAGACGTGTGACTGCACGGGCCAGGATTTTGGTGATAGAAGGGCCATCGGTGATGGATGAGGCAGCGCCGATGCTGAAGGATGTCACGACGGCGTGGGCGGGGTCGCTGGTGAGGTTGAATGTTGTTGTGGTCGCGAGTGAACTGAGACGTTCGGCAAGTTCGTTGAGATTTTGCGGATCGGTTTCAGGGATGAGAATGGCGAAGATGGGGCCTTGGTAATTGGCGATGAAGCAGCTACGCCGCGTGTTGTTTTTTATGAGTGTGGCAACTTGGGTGAGAAGATTGTTTGCGATGGTGTGACTAAATGATTGGCGACATGACTGATAGTTGTCGACTTCGATGAGGAGTAATGACCAAGTGGAATTTGTGGCATGATCGAAGTGTTCTGCGGCGAGGTGGAACTGTTGTTGATTGGGTAGGCTGGTAATGGGGTCGATCAAGTCGATCGCTTGAAGAGATTCCTGCATCTGGACGACTTCGAGCCGGGCTTCGATGAGTGGTGTGATCATTTCGATCATGAGCATTTCGTGTCGATCAAAACGCTCACCTGATCTTTGTGCGCACCAGATGATGCCTTGTGCGGAACCGCAATTATCGATGAGAGGGCCAACGGCGAGTGATGTGAAACGAGCGTTTGAGAAGGTTTGTCTCCAGCCGTTGCTGCGCTGGTTGTTAACCCAGAAGCCTTTACTGAGATCAAGATCGGGCCAATAGGCGAAGTCGGGTGAGGCAAGTATTTCGGGCATGAGGCCGGTTTGAACAGCTTGGGCTATCTCACGATTAGGCGCGATCTCACAGATGTTTGATTTTCTGTTGATCAGTTGTGTGGTTCGAGAGTTGGGGTTGTTATCACGGATCGCGATGCCAACAGCTTCAACATCAAAGAAATTGTTGAGTTGAGAAACGGTCGCTTCGAGGAGGTCGGAGATTGTTTTTGCTTTGGTGAGTTCTTCGGCCATATGTTTGATGGCGGAAAGATGCTGATTGTGCTGATTGATGAGACGAGAATTATGTTCGGTATCGGGGGATTCTGATACAACCCAGAGGCGGCCTTGTTGATTATCGAGGCCATCATGAACGGGGATGCCTTGGAATAGATACGTGCAATGTGGCGAGACGAAACGTTCCTGCGCGGGGCGCTGATTATCCGCTTCGATATTAGTAACCTGCTGAATAAACGCATCGTGATCTTTGATGTTGAGTTTATCCCAGAAAGTGTGAGAGTTGTAGGTTATGTTTTGAATATGCTCCGGTGCGCTTTGAAGGAGAGTACACATGCGTTGATTGATGGCGGCAACTTTATTATCGCGATTGATGAGTAGGATGCCATCGGACATGTGATCAACGACAAGATTCATGAGGTAGGTTTTATCTTGTAGTTGACGGTGTAATTCTTTTGAACGGCTGATATCTGTGAGCGATAGGCGGGCATGGGATAGGTTGCCGAGTTCGTCGTATACTCCAATGGCCTCAATCGCAACATCGATTGGCTGTTCGCTTACTTGTGTAAGCAAACGGATATTGCAGCGGCAGTTGTCTTGCCAAGTAAGACGATCGAGTGTCTCTTTGAGCAGGGGACGATCTGAAGGATAGATGTAATTGAAGGCATCGACATCGGACATAGCGTTGCAATTCGCGAGGCCAAGCATATGAGTGGCTCGGAGGTTGGCATGTTCAATGCAACCTTCAAGATCGATGCTGATTAATGCGGCAGGGGCATTTTGATAGAGATCGGTGTGTGCGTTGGCAAGGCTTTTAAGGCTATCGTTTTCTTGATCGATTGTGTGAATGAGTTGACTGATTTCGGTAGCGAGAATACCAAACTCATTGCGATGCATGATGCCATACCTTTGAAGAACTTTGGCAGGAGCTTGATGTTTGATAATTTTTTGGAGTTGCTTAAAGGGAAGCATGAGTGATTTGCGGATAATGTAAGCTATGACGATAGCGGCGGCAAAAATTACGAGCAGCGCTGAAGCTGCATTCAAAAGATTGGATTGAAGCAGTTGCTGTTGATAGTTTTCAGTGCTGATTCTGGCTTGAATGTTCCATTTCGTTTCATTTGCAGTTAGCGATGTGTAGAGAATAACGCTCTGCTGAGCAATATTAATGTCGCAGATCGCACTGTTGATTTCATGAATATGATCCTTTGCCTGCGGATAATGCGTTCTTTCATTATTTGCCAACGAACGTGCCTGAATTAGACGGACGGTTTCGATTTCCGGGCTCTGTTGGAATTGCTGGATCAGTTGCTTTGCTTCGGGTTTATTTGAAGCGACTAATTGAAGCTGCACTTGGCTAGCAAGTATATCGAGGCGCTGCTCCATTTGAGATAAGAAGCGATACTGGAAATTTTGGGAATTGGTTTGCCAATTGGTGATGGTGAGAATGATGGCAACGAGAAAGCCGCCCAGGAATAAGGCAAACATGAGGCGCGTTGAAAGATATTGTGTGGTCTTGAGATGTTTCATTCCTACTCCACGCATGACACGATTGGTCACAACATAGCTGTGGTTCTTTGTGATATCGGGAAGGTTTCAGGAAATGATGAAGACACAATGAGTTAAGGGCATTAGAAAAAGCCGAATGGACATGATCGGATCGGTGCAATCGGTACAAATACAAGTGTTCATGTGTGTGAATTAAAAAACGACTGCATAAGCAGCCGTTTTAGTCACGTTAATTTGTTCGGCTTATAGGGATGAGGCTATTTGAGCTGGACCTTACCAGAGCCTTTGACGATCTCGCCGATTTTCATGACGGTCTCACCTTTGCGTTTGAGTTTGTCCATGATCGCGTCTGCGAAGTGAGGACGAACGATCATGGTGTAACCGATCCCCATGTTGAAAACACGGAACATTTCTGCGGGCTTAACGTTGCCATGCTTCTTGAGGAATTTGAAGATGGGTGGAACGTCCCATGATTTTTTATTGATGAGGGCATCAAGATTATTAGGTAGAGCGCGGTTGACGTTGCCGGGAAGACCGCCGCCAGTAATGTGGGCCATGCCACCGATGGGTTGTTTGCGTTTATATGATCGGAGAACGGAGCAAATCGATTTGCTGTAGATACGTGTGGGTTCGAGGAGGATCTGGCCAAGAGTGCGTTCTTTGTCGAGTTCGGGATAGATTGTGCGGATATCGAGATTTGCGTGCTCGATGATTTTCCGGACAAGGGTGTAGCCGTTGGAATGGATACCGGAGGAAGTGAGGCCAAGGATGATATCGCCTTCTTCGACGCGTGAGCCATCGACGACTTTGGAGAGTTCGGCAACACCGACTGAGAAACCGGCAAGGTCGAAGTCACCGGGCTTGTAGACATCAGCCATTTCAGCGGTTTCACCGCCGAGTAGTGCACAACCGGCAAGATGACAACCGTCGGCAACACCTTTGACGATCTGTTCCATCTGTTCAGGGACGACTTTGTGGATGCCAACGTAGTCGAGGAAAAAGAGCGGCTCGGCGCCTTGAACGATCATGTCGTTGACGTTCATGGCCACGCAATCTTGGCCAATGGTGTCGTAGACCTTCAGGTCGATGGCCAACAGGACTTTGGTCCCCACGCCATCGGTGCCTGAGACAAGGACGGGGTCCTTATAATTGCGTTTGAAAAGTTTTTCGTTGTAGTCGAGCCGGAAACACCCAGCGAAAGCACCGTGTTGTCCGAGCACGCGCGGGCCATAGGTTTTCCGCATATGGGATTTAATACGACCGACGACAGCGTCGCCTGCTTCGATATCCACACCTGCCTCAGCGTAAGTAAGGGCCTTTTTACTGCTATTTTTACGTGCCATGATGGGGATAGTGTAGTGGAATAATCCGTTTCGTAAAAATGTTGACCTGAAGAGGCAATGAATATCATTTTGGTGGACTATTCGTAAAGTCCTGTCTAAACTGTACATAGTAGAATTGGCGAGCCGTAAGGCAGCCATGCTGTAATGTCTTTATCGCCCGTGTTAGTGTATGTGAAGTATGAGCCGAAAGAACAAAAGCAAGCTAAGTGAGCTTTTTTCTCGCCATGGGCTGCGATGCACGAAGCAGCGTGTGGCGTTGTATGAAGCGCTACAGGAAGCTCGAACCCATCCGACCGCTGACGAGTTATATCGCTCGTTATGTGATCATGTGCCTGCTATGAGCTTGGCAACGGTGTATAACACACTTGAGGCGTTCTGCGATGTCGGTCTGGCACACAAGATGCCGGGGACAGGCGTTAATGGCTCTGCGAGATATGATGCGGATCGTGGTGATGAGCATTTACATGTTCGGTGTCGGGTTTCCGGGAAGATTTCGGATATTCCTGACGACATGAGCCGCAAGATCTTGGATGCGATCCCGGAGGAACTGCTTGAGCAAATCGAGCAACAGATGGGATATAAGATAGATCAGGTTCGCATTGAACTAGTCGGTGAGAATAAGCAGGCAATTTCGGAAATGGGGGCCCCTGAGCACGAGAGCGAGCGTCAGAAGCGGCGTCGTCGCAAATGTCTTGATACGACTGATCCTGAATACCAGAAGGGTCTGGCGGCAGCGATGAATCCGGTAGTGCCGAGGATGACACCGGACACGGACAGATCGAAGCTTCCGCGCGGCTAATCGCGGATTCAAAAAACAAATTAGCAAACAATCATTTCGTTAAATATGCATTCGACGCGTATAGAGAATCCACTCGATGAGCAGGAATATCAGTGCGCCCCAGATGAAAAGATGCCATATTTCACGTGTGATCGCGGATTGTGTGGACTGCCCTTGTACCGCTGAAGCTCCAACTTGAAGTCTATCGATAGTGGCCAAATTGCTTTCTTGCGCATCAAGCATATTGACAGCCAATTGATTGAAAGGCGGCTCAACGGATTCACTATCCGTCTGATAGACGCCGGCTCGATCAAAGCGGTCAAGTATGGCGAGCCCTTGGCGAGGTTCGGCGGTGCTGAGGGCGGCTGGGCCTGTGTATTGGATCTGATCCTTTCCTAGAACAGGAATGGTTGCCACTTCACCGGTTTGGTAGCTGACACCAGATTGCTCGGCAAGCTTGCCAAGCCCGAGGTATTGGATGGCATTATCGACAAAGACAGGGAAACTGGTATGCAGCGGCCAACGGCTATCGAGCAGGCTAAAGGCGCTGATGAGATAATGCCGACCATCTTGTTTCACTTCAGCAAGGACGGGGCCTGTTTCTGATGTTGCGAGAATTTTTGCATTGCTTGGCACAGCAAGCCAACCGGGGCTGCGAATCATAACATCATCCAATGCAACGGAGACCATGACTGGGTGATCACGCTCCCATGACAGGAAACCGGTGACCGGTAGATTGTCTTGGTTGCTGAATGCTTTAAGTTCTAGTTCATTGACGGATGGTACGCCGCCCATGAAGATACTGTTTACTGGCGGCAGCTTAGATGGGGTATAGCTGTCAAAGACGATGACGTCAAAGCCCTCACCGGTCGCACCGATCAGGCCGCTAGTATCCCAGCCGCCCCGCATGAGTGTGCTAAGATCTTGATTCTCATATTTGCGTGGGCGCATCGTAACAAGTTCGCGGATACCGACACTTTTTAAAGCCAATTGCCAATAGGCGTTGCCTTCTGTGACAAGCAAGACACGTAAGCGTTTGGCTGGCGCGAGGATCGTTGAGGCATAGTTATCAGAGAGCAACGCATCGTCGCTATTGATTGCAAGATCAATGCGAGCATAGCCTGGAAAACGCAGATCAAATTGAACACTTGATGAAGCAGGGCCATCGGATGATGCGGAATTGATTGTCATCGGCCGTACATTTGCGACTTTGCCGTTAACGCGAAGTGTGAGACTAGTTTGCGTTTTTGCGTGATTGTAATTGTTCACCTTGGCGTAAACCTGAACGTATTGTGGGCGATCGGGATCACGACGAGTCGAGAGTGCGGTGATCGCAAGATTTTTTGGTGGGTCCTCAGATTCAGGCGTGCCAACACGGACGTATTGAAGATCTGCACCACTGATTGCAAGCGGCCGAGCATTAAGATTGTGAACCTGTCCATCGGAAATGATATAAACCTGCGTTGTTGTACTGCTATCACTTGTGCGCTGCAACACCTCAGGTTCGATCACAGAAAGTGCCAAGCTTAAAACACTTCGCTGATCGGTCGGTTGAATCATATCAACAGCATTGCGTAATGCGGCTTTGTTAGTCGTAAATTTAGTTAAAACTTGCGGACGCTCCGCGAACGTAACAATCATCGCACCGTTTTCATTGTCCGCAGTCTGTTTGATATCGAGGTTATTGATGATACGTAAGGCAGCTGATTTCGCATCATCTAAACGCGTTGGCGACCCATCTTTTGCATTCATAGAGCCGGAGTGATCAATCAAAATAACGATGCGCTTGCCGGGCATGACTTCGGCTTGAATAATCGGACGGGCAACAGCAAAAAGCAGTAAGCCGAGAATTAGAAGCTGTACGAAGAGCAGTAAATTACGTTTAATTTTTTGGAATGGAGAGTTGACCTGCAGGTCTTGCACTGATTGCTTCCAGAGTATCGTGGAGGCAACAGACATGCGGCGGCGTTTGAGTTTCAGAAAATACAGCAACACCAAAGCGGGGATCGCAATGGCGGCGGCAATAGCTGCAGTAATGGGTGTCAGGAAACTCATACGTATTGTTGTACAGCTAACTCTTGATTAGCCGAGCAATCCTTTCTCTCTCAAATATTTCATGACCATGGTTTCAATCGGGACGGCTGTATCACCGATCATATATGCAATATTTCGCTTCATGCAGAGATCACGTATATGCGTACAGTACGCTTCAAGGTTCGCTTTATAGCGATCAATAAGCTCCGGAGTTACGGAAACCTCTGCTATATCGCCGTCTTCAACATCTTCAAACCTGAGATCGCCGATCATACCGGCTTTCTTCGGATCGATCTCCTGCGGTGAGAGTAGTTGAATGACGTAAACGTCATGCCGCGGATCGCCGAGATAACGCATTGCATTCGCGAGATCACCCTTATCAAAACAATCCGATACTAAAACGATCACACCCGGCTGTTGTTGTGTCATTGCAACACGTTTGCAAACAGTCGCTAAATCGCCCGGTGTTTCAAGAGAAGGCGAAGCGAATTGCCGATCAATAAACTCGATCATCTGCGGTACAAATTTTCGGCCACGCAACCCCATCAATGAATCAGTTATCGTATCAACGAAAGAAAACAGCGATACACGGTTGTATTTCAACAATGCAATGTACGACAGAGCCGCAACGAGCTGTTTGGTGTAATGCATCTTGTTCGGCTCACCTACCGACATGGACGCGGTTGTATCCATGACAAAGCTTACGGAGAGGTCTTCTTCTTCCAAAAAGAGCCTGAGAAAAAGCTTGTCGAGTCTCGCATAAAGATTCCAATCGATAAAACGCAGATCATCACCAACAACGTAATTGCGGTAATCAGCGAATTCAACGGACTGGCCGCGGCGTTTAGACCGGCGTTCACCCTGCATCTTGCCATGCAAAATCTTACGTGACATGACATCAAGCCGCTCAATCCGGTTCATAAATTCCGGCGTAAGCAGTTTTTGAGATTCAGCTTGTGAAGCAAATTGCGTCATGTCTATCCTTCAGTTAGCTCTGAGATGTATATGCCACATCCATCATCAAGTTATCTGCGATATCATTGAGTACCATATCTGTGGTCACCCCTTCAGCTTGCCCCTCGAAATTGAGCAAGATTCGGTGTCGTAATGCTGGCAATAAAATCTGCTTTATATCTTCGTGCGCGACGTGTGCCCGTCCCTGAAGTAGTGCACGTACTTTTCCGCCTAAAACAAGAGCCTGAGCTGCACGCGGAGAACCGCCGACTCGGACGTATTGTTTTGTTAGATTGCTTGCAAAATCACCTTCAGGGTGTGTCGCAAGTACACAGCGGATCGCATAATCCTGAACATGCGGCGCGATCACCACACGTCGAACAAGCTGCTGGAAATCTAAAATCTGCTTAGCACTCATCACAGGTTCAATATGTGGAACAGCCGATGCCGTCGTACGATTCATGATCTCGTGCAATTCATCCCGACTCGAATAGCCCACATTCAGTTTAAAGAAAAAGCGGTCAAGCTGAGCTTCCGGGAGCGGATAGGTACCTTCCTGCTCTAGCGGATTTTGTGTTGCCATCACGAAAAATGGCTCGAACATCGGGTAAGTCGTGCCACCAACCGTTACTGATTTTTCCTGCATGGATTCTAACATTGCGGATTGTGTTTTAGGCGTCGCACGGTTGATCTCATCGGCCAAGACAATCTGCGAAAAAATCGGCCCTTTTTGAAACTGAAAACTTCTTGTAGACGAACCATCTGCATTCTTGGATTCCGCTACGATCGTGGTGCCAGTGATATCAGCTGGCATCAGATCGGGTGTGAATTGAATTCGAGCAAAATCAAGTGAAAGGGCTTCAGATAGCGAACGAATCAAAAGCGTCTTGCCCAGCCCAGGCACACCTTCAAGCAAGCAATGGCCGCCAACAAACAAACATGTCAGTACACCATCCACAATCTCGTCATGGCCAACAATCATTTTCGCGACCTGCTCACGAACAGCTTTATAACCGCTGACAAAATTTTCAACCTGCTCCATAACCTGCTGTTCTTCGTTCATAGCTATCTCTCCATACGCGTATACCGCGAACTTTTATTCTTTATCGTTGCCAATATCATCCAAACGCTGCTGCGCTTTTTTCTTTGCACTTAAAAGGCGTGAGGTCATATCATCAGAATCCATCTCGGCCTGCGTTTCTGATTTTGCGTTCTGAACAATTGGCTTGTTTTCTTCAATTTGAGCGCCGCCCATTGTTGCAACAAAATCCTTGCTAGCTGACTGTGTTTCATTTGCCTCAAATTTTCGTTTAGACGTACGTGATTTTGTTAGCCGCTTGCGACGCTCTGCAAGTGTATTGGCCTTGCGTTGTTGATACATCGCTTCAACAGTCAGCGCAGCTTTGGCTAACTCATCGTCATCTGCTTGCATACCTTCCGAAGCTTTATCTCGTCTGTTTTTTAAACTCGATATGGTCTGTTCCGTGGCTCGCTTTGCTCTGGCGGCCTTAGCGGCTTTACGTTTACGATACCAGTGGGCCATCTCATCTGGATCCCATGCAATACGTCGATTTGCAACATCCATAAAAAATGCAATCAGCAAGACAATCAAGAGATATCGCCATACCGACCGTAACGTATATGTCTCGGGGCGATTCTCGGTAAACATACTTTCGGGTTTTTCATCAGCCGGATTGATGATGTCGCCGCCGGTAATTAAAGCGACCTGCTCGGCTAACGGCAGGTTTGTTTTAAATCTCCGAAGCTCTTCACCCGGCAAACGTGTCGCACCGGTTGATGCGCGTTGTGTCGAGCCATTTTTATCTGTCATTTGCAATTCAATAATGTAGTTACCTACTTGCTCTGCGGGCACATCCGTTTCATACATCCCGGGGCCAACCTGATCTAATCGAATCCGCTGCACGCTTCCATCAGGTTGGAGCATTGCACCTTCTACAATCATATCATTCTGGAAACTTGCTTCTGATCGCCGCCCATTTGCCTTGACCTGCCCTGCATCTAATCGTAATCGCACATGTTCCCCCTCAACACTTGCCATCACCTGATTCATTCGATTCTGCGACGGCCTTGCGATGTATCGTACAAGCCTTACCCAAAAATCTTCGTAGCCACCCCATGCTAACCAATCTACAGCCCACCTATTGGTTGCATCTGATGTGAATGCGACACTACGCCCCAATCCTGTTTGCATGTGAGCTAACAACGGCTCACCTTCAGCTGCAACCAATGGCACGAAAATCCGTGGATCCTGTTTTTCACCAGTCAACACATAACCACGTAATTCTGGTGACGCAGAAAAGCCTGTAATTAAAGGTGAATCTGCGTCTCGTAAAACAGGCGCAAAACCAACCTCCTTGATCAGGTTCTTCCGAATCGTCTGAGCTTCTTTAATAAAAACCTGTGGCAGATCGTTTGGATCCTTCACATCGTGGTATTGCCCACCACCCATATTGGCTAGCCGTTGTAATAAGCCAAACTGTCGCGCATCACCGATCCCAACGGTTGATAACGTAATACCCGACTTCATCATATTCCCAATCAACTGCACATATTTACCTTCTTGCGAATTACCATCAGTCAGCAAAATGATGTGCTTAATTGCTGCATCCTGCATTCGCAAAGGCGCGAGCTTTTTATGTGCTGTTTCCAACCCGGCAAATATATTGGTTCCACCACCAGGGCTGATTGCACGCACCCGCTTTGCAAGCTTTTGCGTATCGCTATTCATCTGAATATCCCAAGCCCACTTCGCATAGTCGTCAAACACCACCACTCCCACCAAGTCCTGGGGATACAGCGTCTTCATCGCTAAAATTGCCGCTTCATTGGCAAGTACCTGCTGATTATAACGCGAACCAATCACCGGACTCGCCATTGAACCGGAATGGTCAATCACGAGCACCAATGCCCCAGAAGGCATGAGTGTTTGTGTCGGGATTTGGCAAGCTACAGGCAAAATCGTTTTATCGATGACTGAGTTCGTCCACCCACCCGCACCAAACGAACCACGTCCACCAATCATCGCAAACCCGCCCCCCATATCATGCACATACGTAGCCAATGCTCGTTGCTGCGATGCTGATACATACTCTACTGGCACGCTCTGAAATATGACCGCATCATATTTTTGTAACCGTCTCACAGAACCCGGCAGTTGGCTGGGGATAATAACTTCAAGATCAATGCCATGCGACATCAATGTCCGTGGTAATACCATTCCCGATTCGCCCCCCAATCCATCGACAAACAATACTTTCCCTTGCCCACGTACAATCGTAAACGACTCCGCTTCATTATTTGCCGTCACACGATCTACTGCATCATCATAATCCGCAGTAAATACCGCTTTAAAATGATTCACACCCGTATGCCCCAGTGGCACATCCATCCGCTTGAGTGCTACGAATTGACGTTGCCCACGCCCCTCTTCTGACTGGTTCACCACCCAATCACGCTCATTAACATCTAAGCCTGGCTTCCCATCACCCACTGGAACAACCTGATCGTCATACATCAGGAATAATTCGCCTCGTGTTGGATCGGTAGCTTCAAGTTCAACACGCACCCGCACAGATTGACCTTCACGTGCATCCATTGGCACGTGTACCGCCTTCACGATCACTTCGTTTTTAATACTATACGGCACCGGCGCCACACTAATCGGTATGCCAGCCACCGCAGCGTCTCGCGCTGCAGCCAACACCTCTTCAGAATCAATATCATTCAGATCGCTACATAATAGAATTTTTGCACTCGAATCTGAACGGGCTTGTGCAATCGCCGTCCTGATCGCAGCTGCGGTATCTGTCCCACTCCCCGTATCAATCTGTATCGCTTCACCAAACACAGGATCCTTGCTCGGCAGCGCCCTGACTATCGGCCGATCTGCGTATGAAATCACACTCAGTAAATCATCCGGCCGTCGATCCTCTGACACCGCCCGAACAAGACGTTCCTGCCATTGCTCAACGGTATAACCACGATCATGTTTTTTACCACCCAAAGCCGCAGGTGGCTTCGCAAATTTCCTCACCGACTCCGATTGGTCCAATACAGCAATGACTGTCATCACATCGTTCTTGCGTACCGTCTGGAACCCAGCCAACATCAACACAACCAGAACCAACACCAATAAACGTAATCCGATCGCACACCAACGTCGAGATTTGTTCATCGCACGCAAACTGCGCATCCCCAAATAAATAATCGGCCCAGCAAACAGCAGCAGCCAAAGATATTCAGGATGATCAAAAGCAAAACTCAAACGAATCCAATACCCTTCTAATACCTAGTTAGATAATACAATCATCAATCAAAATACATCAATCTTTTATTACTGAGGCGCCGCCGGAGTTCCTTCCTGTACAGCATCCGGTAACTTTCGGAAATACTCCTTAATCGTTGCCTGATGCTTACGTGACACACGGTCATCCGTCACTGCCCGCTCCGCATATTCAACCGCCTGCTTGACCTCACTCTTAACCTCAACTGACATCTCACCCGCATAGTTCTGACCATCTTCCATCCAGTCAGCCACCACACGCCCCTGTCGGTATTGAATATCCTTACTAGCATGCGATTTTGCACCAATTGCAGTCTGCCCGCTTGGCTGATGTTGCCCAGCACCCTTCCCAGCCTTCACGCCGCCTTTGCCACCACCCTGACCCGGTTTTTGACCTGCCCCTTGACCTTTGCCTTTGCCCTGTTGGCCACCCGACTGATTCCCCTGCCCAGCCCCACCTTGCGCTAACGGTGACTGCCCATGTTGCCATTGTTGCTGTTGAGCTCCCATCCCTTGCCCACCCCCTTGCCCGCTTTGCCCACTCATCCCCTGCATGGTCTGCTGCATCTGAGACTGCGCCATCTGCATTTGTTGCATCTGCGATTGCATCTGGGCCATCTGACCCAACTGCTGCTGCATCGCTCCCGAACCCTGCTGAAACTGCGATCCACCCTGTTGCGATTGCTGACCTTGTTGCGATTGCTGACCTTGTTGCGACTGCTGTCCAGCTCCGGATTGCCCCATCCCTCCAGCCATCTGGCTCATCGCTTGCGACATCTGATTTGCCCCACCGCTTTGCTGCTGCTGTTGTTGTGCCTGTTGCTGTTGTTTCTGTACTTGCTTGGCTGTTTGCTGTGCTTGTTGCTGCGATTGCCCTGCCTTTTGCAGCGCTTTCTGAACCTGCTTCTGTTGATATCCTTGCTGCTTGAGCTGCTGAATCTGCTGTTGAGTTAATCCCGCCTGCTTCAACTGCTGTTCAATCTGTCGCTCATTCTCCTTCTGCATTTGCTTCTGTTTTTTAGCTGTTTCTTTTAACTGATTCGCCATATTATTAAGCTGCTTCTGCAATTGGCTTCTCTCAGCCTCAGACAAATCACCCTCATTCACCTGCTTAGACAGATCCTTTAATGCCTGCATGGCCCCAGAAAAATCCCCACGTCGCATCGCATTCGCAAACTGATCTGCTGGCCCATTTTCCTTGGGATCAAGCTGGCTAAGCGAATTTTTCATAGCATCCAGCTTCTCTTCTTCAACTTTGGATTGTTCACCCAACTTATTTTTCATCGCGTCAAGCTGAGCCAACATTTCATCACGCCTGCGAGAATCTCCAATATCTTTTTTCTTGATCTCACCCAACTCTTTTAAGATCGCATCAATATCAGTCGCATGCTTCACATCACTTTGGCCTTGCACTTCCTCAAGCATTTCGCCAATCTTCTGGATATTGCTCCTGACTTCTTCCTCATGAGCCGACGCCGCTACAACTTCTTCACGTTTCGCCTCAGCCCCAAAAATATCAAACTGACTATTCATTAGATAGAATGCCAATCCAAGTACACCAGCATACGTTAATGTTGTCCACAACCATCCTCGTCCCAAACGAATCTTAAACGCATCCCCCACACGTTTACCGTTCACTGCAGCCTTCGCATCCTCTTCAATCTTATTTTTAAACGGATGGTTCCCCATCCCCTTCACATGCATGCTCGTACTTACCGCATCATTCAAACCCAAACGCTCATCCAGTTCCGCTGCCACCTCACCCATCGCAGGTCGTTTCGCAAACCCCATCACACATCCCACCAACAGACTCATGCCTCCAACTACAGCATAACCCCAAACAGGCAGTTCAATTCGCACGACGTAATGCACCAACAACATGACCACAAACAACGCTGCACCAACCATCAAGGCGCAACTTAAGCCATCCAGACAGCGCTGCACAATCATTCGCCGCCGTGCTTTTCGGATCATTCGATCAACGCTGTTCATCCCTGTTATCCTTTATTGGAATGCCCAAAGCGATTTCGCAACCGCAACAGCCTTAGCCAGTCTACGATCACACCCGGATTTCCTCCCCCCCCCCAAAAAAAAAATCTCCTCCCACGCCCAACAACTGCACAACAACCTGACCCACTCAATATCCCCATCTTACCGATTATTGAGCCAAAATTACAGTTATTTCGCCTCTGTCAGAAATCGCTTTAAATCGCAGCCCTAAGCCTTGCCAGCTCATCCAAAAGCCCCAACGATCGCTCTAAAGGCAACATCGTCGCACCATCACTCATCGCATGACTTGGATCCGTATGTGTCTCGATAAAGACCGCCTGCACGCCCGCTGCAACAGCACATTTTGCAAGCAATGGTGCCCGCTCAGGCCTGCCTCCCGACGCATTGCCCTCGCCTCCTGGCTGCTGAGTCGAGTGCGTCACATCAAAACACACTGGCCACCCATACTCCATCATGTCGCCCAACCCAACAAAATCATTCACCAAACGGTTGTACCCAAAAAAAGTTCCGCGTTCTGTCAGCATTATCCCCGACTGATCTGCCCCGCTCTCACTCAGTTTATTCACCACATTTTCCATCTCAGCTGGTGATAAAAACTGACCTTTCTTCACATTCACAACCTTGCCCGTCTTCGCCGCGGCAACCAGCAAATCCGTCTGCCGGCAAAGAAATGCTGGGATCTGAATCACATCCACAACACCACCAACCTGAGCCGCCTGATACGACTCGTGAACATCCGTCGTCGTCGGTACACCCAAAGCAACGCCAATCTTCTCAAGTTGCCTAAGCCCCTCATCAATCCCCATCCCACGCGGCGTATGGATCGAGCTCCTGTTCGCCTTATCAAAACTGGCCTTGAAAATATAGCCCATCTCAAGTGAATCACACTTTGTCTTCACCGCTTCACCAATCGTCATACACAAATCATACGACTCCAACGTGCAAGGCCCAGCAATCACGCACAATCCTTCACCATGACCAATTTTCACATCACCTGCTTGTATCGTTTTCATCATCACTCTCCATCCAATTAATAATCTGCATCCATATCGCCACCGCCCTGCATAATCGCCACACCTGACGACCCACCAATCCGGTCAGCCCCCGCCGCTATCATGGCCATCGTCTGCTCATACGTCTTTATCCCACCCGATGCCTTCACCTTCATCGGCCCAGCATACCGTTTCAACAACTTTACCGCTTCAATCGTTGCACTACCAGCCGGATGAAACCCCGTCGAGCTTTTCACAAAATCCACACCCGCGTCAATCGCCGCATCACACGAAACCGCGATCCGCCTCTCGCCCTCAGCCACATCAACATCCTTCATCAGCAGCGCAGTTTCAAGTATCACCTTCACACATACATCTTCATCCGCCGATCGCAACACATCCACATACGCTTTGAATTGCTCGGCAATCTTGGCTTTATCGCAATCCATCAGCGTCGGGATATGCGCCACATAATCCACATCCTTCGCTCCCGCCATCATCGCCTGCAATGCCTCGCTCTGCTTCATCTGCTCATCCATCGCCCCAATCGGAAAGCCCGCCACCGTTCCGACCCGCACACCTGACCCCGCAAGCAATTCACTCGCTAACCGCACATATCGCCCATTCACACACACCGCTGCAAATCCCCATTCCTCCGCCTCGGCACATAACTGCCGAATATCTCCCTCACTGGCCTCAGCCCGTAAGTTTGCGTGATCAAAATACTTCGCCAGATCCATACAAACACCTCAAGCTAGCACGACAAACTAACCGTTGATTAGTCAAACAAATCCCCTGTAACCATCATATCAATACCCACTCCCGCCACTTTCTGACGCAAGCCCTTGAACAATCGACACACCAGCTGAGCAACCCAAGCGATTAGCTCCTGCATCAATCATCCTCATCGCATCATCATACGTCCGTATCCCGCCAGACGCCTTCACCTTAATCGGCCCAGCATGCTTCTTCATCAACTGCACCGCCTCAACCGACGCGCCACCTGCACCATGAAAACCTGTCGACGTCTTCACAAAATCAACGCCGCCCTCAATCGCCGCCTGACACGCCGCCGCAATTCTTCTTTCCGCCTCCACCCCGTCCACATCTTTCATCAGATACGCCGATTCAATAATCACTTTCACCACAAGATCCGGATTCACCGCCCTCGCTTCCTTCACGATCGTCGTAAATTGCTCACGCAGCACCTCAACATCCCCCTCAACCAATGCCGGCAAGTTCCCCACAAAATCAATTTCATCTGCTCCATCCTTCGCCGCAACCGTTGCTTCAATCTTCTTCACGTTCTCACTCATCGCCCCCAAAGGGAACCCCACCACACTACACGTCTTCACAGACGAACTTCTCGCTCGTAGCGTCTTACTCACACTCTTCACATATGAACCGTTCACACACACCGATGCGAACCCATGAATCATCGCCTCATCCACCAACGTACGAATTTCCGTCCGATGAGCTTCAGCCTTCAAACACGTATGATCGATCATGCGAGCAATATCCATCTCTTCATTCCTTTCGCTTTCTTAGTTACCAGCCCGACCATTATCCCCTACACCAGCCAATTTCTCAAAAAAACCTTTCACAGCCCCCCGATACCGCTCCGTATCCACTTCAAGCAGCTCCAAATGCCCCGTACCCTCAAACCCGACAATCTCCCCATCCTTCGCCGCAGCAGCGACCGCCTCCCCGCTCTCAAACCGGCACACACGATCTGCCGTCCCATGCAGCACCAGCAGCGGCACTCCCAATCCCGCCGCATCCGCCACACGATCGATCCGATACAGCCCACCGCCCAATTGCCAATTCAGTAAATATCCACCCAGCGTCACAATCGGCCAAGTCGGATACTTCTTCAACTTCATCACATTCCGCACTGGCTCATCCCACAACCGATACGGCCCATCCACAATCACACCCTTCAACCTTTTCTCCCCCGCCTCACACATCACCCGCCCTGCCTCAAGCGCCGTCCCCCCACCCATCGAGCACCCATACAGCACCACGCCCTCACCTTCCTGCCATCCCGCCAACTGTTCAATAACCCTTCTCACATCCCCCGGCTCACGCACCCCCAAATCACAACGCCTCCCCTCACTCTCCCCCTGCCCTCGCTGATCATAAACCACCACCCGCCTTGCCACCTTCAAATCACACACCACCTTTGCCCACCCAAGCAATCCATACTTACTATCACCATACCCATGTACCATCACCACCGTATCCCCATCACTCTTCCCACCTTCAATCACCCAGCCATCCGTCATCCCAGCATCACCCAAATCAAAACGCACCATCTCACCCACCAACCCCAAATCTCCCGGCTCCACCGCATCCCCTCGACCCAAAGCCACCGCATACGTCTTACGCTTCGGATGACGCAATCGCCATACAAAACCACCCGTGACAATCAGCACGACCAACAACCACCCCGCCAACATTAATATCATAAATCCCATCCCCCCATCATATCGCACGCTACAAACCCCGCACACTTTCTCTCCCCTCTTTACCTTAACTATCCTCAAGACTATCCTTAATTCATTAACCGCAATAAACCTCCAAAGCACTACTAAACCCCATAACAGCCAGTGAAGAATCAAATACATGCTGTATAACGACCGACTGGGCCACGCGACACCATTTTCAAAAAGCACATTAAAACCATGACCGATCAAGACCTACTCAACGAAGCTATCAAAGAAGCCGAACGCGGCCTCGCCGAAGGCGGGCTCCCCATCGGTTCCATCCTCGCCAACTCATCCGGCCAAATCATCGCTCGCGGCCACAACCTCCGCGTTCAAACCGGCGACCCCACCGCCCACGCCGAAACCGTCTGCATCCGAAACGCCGGCCGCCGCCGCGATTGGCACACACTCACACTCGTCTCCACACTCTCACCCTGCATCATGTGCACCGGCACATCCCTCCTCTACAAGATCCCACGCGTCATCATCGGCGAAAACCAAAACTTCCGCGGCGCAGAAGAACTCTTCGCACAACACAACGTCCAACTCATCAACCTAAACGACCCCGCCTGCGTCAAACTCATGGCCGACTTCATCGAAAAACACCCCGATCTATGGAACGAGGACATCGGCATCCCCTCCTAATCACCCATTAGACTCTCTTCAAGCCCACGACCACCGGTCGCGGGGTGTCTTACACACCTATCCTCATTCGCCTGCAACAACTTTCATATCCCTACTCGATTTATCTCCCCCAAAACCACCACCTCTCAACCCATACCATTACGCGTTTCCGATCCATCACATTTCTAGGACTAGCACTAACATCTAGCACAAATACCACAATCCCCTACCTCATTTCTTCCCCTTATCACCCTCACATTCACGATCTATACCCATATCATCACCCGCTCTTGCAGCAGGAAATTATCCCTATGAACGACCAATCCCAAACCACTGACCCATCACCTCCCGATAAAACGCCGCCCCCCACTCAGCCTTCTCTCATCCGCCGAATCCTCACCCTTGGCATCGGCCCTCTCATCGGTATTACCTTCCTCGCCATCGCCATCATCGCCCTACTCTTCTTCAATCCCAAGCCTCAACCCGAACCACGTGTCAATCCAATCCGACCCGCCAAACTACTCACCATCGGCACGCCCACCGCCGCCAATACACTCATCTTCCCAGGCCGCGTCAAAGCCGGGCAAACCGTCGAACTCGCCTTCCAAGTCCCCGGCCAAATCGTCGAACTCCCCGTCAAACAAGGCGATGAACTCAAGCAAGGCGACCTCATCGCAAAACTCGATTCCCGTGACTACATCAACAACCTTCAAAAAGCCAACGCCGACCTCACCGAAAAACAAACCAAACTCTCCATGATTCAGCAACTCGTCACCCGAAAAGCCGCCACACAAAACGAACTCATCGATGCCACCGCCGCCTTCAACATCGCCCAAGCCCAAGTCGACATCGAGCAAAAAGCACTCGACGACACAACCCTCACCGCCCCCTTCGCAGGCCTCATCGCCAAAACCTACATCGACAATTTTCAAAACATCCAAGCCAAAGAACCCATCGTCTCGCTTCAAGATGTCAACGAAGTCGAGATCATCGTCGACATCCCCGAAGCCATCGTTGCTCAATCACAACGCGACGAAGAAAAAAAGCCCGACTTCGAAGCAACCTTTGATTTCCTCCCAGATCGCACATTCCCACTCACCATCAAGGAATACCAATCTGAAGCCAACGCCGTCACACAAACTTATGAACTCACCCTCACCATGCCCGCTCCCACCGATATCCTCCTCCTCCCCGGCATGACCACCACCGTCCACGTCACGCCCATCGTTAATATCAACGATCAACCAGCTCTAGGCTACGCCGTTCCCTCCTCCGCAGTTTTCCAGCAAAACAACCAATCCTACGTGTGGCTCGTCAACCCCGACACAAACGCCGTCTCCAAACAGCCCGTCACCGTCGCTAAACTCTCCGCCGGTTCCGCCATCATCACCGATGGCCTCACCACCAACCAAACCATCGTCACCTCCGGCGTCTCCCAGCTACACGACAACGAAACCGTCCGCCCCTTCAACCCCGCCGACTACGGTCCTTAACCTGCCCTACTCCTCAACACCTAACCACCAATTAGCCCACTCTCACTACCCAAACTCTCAACTAGCACTAACGACTAACACTAAAAAACATGAATATCGCTGAACTCGCCATCAAGTACAAAATTGTCACAGCAGCCTTCACCATTCTCTTCGCTGTCGCTGGTATCGGTGCATACCAACAGCTCTCCCGACTCGAGGACCCCGAGTTCACCATCAAAGAAGCCGTCGTCTACGCGCGATACCCCGGCGCTTCACCAAAAGAAGTCGAAGAAGAAGTCACCGACCCACTCGAAACAGCCATCCAGCAATTAGGACAAATCAAAAACATCCGCTCACGATCCGAGTTCGGCTTCTCTCAAATCAATGTCGAAATCAAAGACAACTACGACAAAGACACCCTCCCTCAAGTCTGGACAGAACTCCGCAATAAAGTCAACGACGCACAAGGCCAACTCCCACCCAACACCACAACCCTCGTATACGATGATTTCGGCGACGTCTACGGACTCTACTTCGCCGTCACCGGCCCCGACTTCACCGACGCCGAACTCAAAGACTACGTCGACTTCCTCAAACGCGAACTTCTTCTTGTCCAAGACGTCGCAAAAATCTCACTCTATGGCACCCAGCAAGAAGTCGTCTACATCGAAATCTCAAACGCAAAACTCACACAACTCGGCCTCCCCCTTTCCTCAATCTACAACCTACTCGAAAAACAAAACCTCCTCGAACCCGCAGGCAAAGTCGAAGTCGGCAACGAATACATCCGCATCGCCCCTACCGGCGGCTTCCCCAACGTCGAAGCCATCGGCAACCTTCTCATCTCCGATGCCTCCAACCAACCCTCATCATCTTCTGCCGACAAAACAACACCCATCATCCGTCTTCGTGACGTCGCAAACATCTACCGTGGCTACGAAGAACCCTACAACAACAAACTCTACTTCGACAACAAACCCGCCATCGGCGTCGGCATATCCACCGTCTCCGGTGGCAACGTCGTCACCATGGGACAAGCCGTCGAAAAACGCATCGAAGAACTCGAACCCTTCAGACCCATCGGCATCGAATTCGGCGAAATCTCCATACAAGCACGTTCCGTCAACGCCGCCGTGCAAGGCTTCATCGTCAACCTCGCAGAAGCCGTCCTCATCGTCGTCGGCGTCCTCCTCCTCACCATGGGACTCCGCTCCGGCATCATCATCGGCTTCATCCTCGTCCTCATCGTCCTCGCCACATTCGTCCTCATGAATCTCTACGGCATCGCCCTCCAGCGTATCTCACTCGGCGCTCTAATCATCGCATTGGGTATGCTCGTCGACAACGCCATCGTCATTGTCGAAGGCTGCATCATCAATCAAAAGAAAAATCTCTCAATCCTAGACTCACTCAAACAAATCGTCGGCCAAACCACCTTCCCCCTCCTCGGCGCCACCGTCATCGCCATCCTCGCATTCTCAGGCATCGGACTCTCCGACGACTCCACCGGCGAATTCGCCGGCTCACTCTTCTGGGTCATCCTCTTCTCTCTCTTCCTCTCATGGATCTTCGCCATCACCACCACCCCACTCATCTGCTACTACTTCCTCCGCATCAAACCCGACAAAGATAACAAAGATCCCTACGACAACTTCTTCCTCAACACCTACAAACGCTTCCTCGCTTTCGTCCTCAATAATCGCCTCTCCGCCACACTCATCCTCATCGCCACGCTCACCCTCTCTGTCTGGGGCATGCAATTCATCCCGCAATCCTTCTTCCCCGACTCAACCCGCCCCCAGTTCTACCTCGACTATTGGCTCCCACAAGGCACCCACATCCAAACCACCGAAGCCGACCTCAAGCAAATCACCGATCACGTTCTTACACTGCCCACTGTCGTCAATACCTCAACCTTCATCGGTAAAGGCGGCCTACGCTTCATCCTCACCTTCTCACCCGAAGACGCCAACACCGCCTACGGCCAAGTCCTCGTCACCGTCAACGAATACGACGATATCGCCAAAACAATCCCCCTAATCAAAAACTACATCAACCAAAATTACCCCGAAGCTCAACCCATCTTCAACCGCTTCGTACTCGGCCCCGGCGGCGATGCAAAAATCCAAGCCCGCTTCTCCGGGCCCGACCCCACCATCCTTCGGCAACTCTCAAGACAAACCCAAGACATCTTCTACGCCAACAACAATGCCACCAACATCCGTGACGATTGGCGACAACCAGTCAAAGTCATCCACCCTCAAATCTCCGAGCAACGCACCATCGCCGCAGGCCTCACACAACAAGAAATCTCACAAGCCATCCAAACCCAATTCTCAGGCCTCGAAGTCGGCACATACCGCGACGGCAACAAACTTCTCCCCATCATTTCTCGCCGCCCACCCGAGGAAGGCTCCGATGCCGAGCAAATCCAAAACACACAAGTCTATTCATCCGCTGCAAACGCAACCATCCCTCTCCAACAACTCGCCACCGCTTTTACCACCGACTGGGAAGACCCCATCATTCGCCGACGTGACCGTCGCCTCACCATCATCCCGCAATGCGATTCCGCACAAGGCCCCGCCTCAACACTCCTCTCCCAAGTCAAACCCCTCGTTGAATCCATCCCCCTTCCACCAGGCTATATGCTTGAATGGGGCGGCGAATTCGAAGACTCCGCCGATGCGCAAGCTCAACTCTTCGCACCCATCCCCACCATCGCCGCAATCATGTTCCTCACCCTCATCTGCATCTTCAACGCACTCCGCACCCCACTCATCATCTTCCTCACCGTACCCTTCGCCATCGTCGGCGTCTCCATCGGGCTCGTCTCAACTCAACAACCCTTCAACTTCATGGCCCTCATCGGCTTCCTCTCACTCTCCGGCATGCTCATCAAAAACGCCATCGTTCTCATTGATCAAATCAATCTCGAACGCGCACAGGGCCTCCCCCCCTATCAAGCCGTCGTACAAGCCTCCGTCTCCCGCGTCCGCCCCGTCACTCTCGCCGCCGTCACCACCATCCTCGGCATGATCCCCCTTCTCGCCGATGTCTTCTTCGCCGCCATGGCCGTCACCATCATGGCCGGCCTCGCCTTCGCCACACTCCTAACTCTCATCGTCGTCCCCCTCCTCTACACCCTCTTCTTCCGCATCAAACCATCTCATACCAAACAATAATTAACAGTACATCTAACATTGACTTCTTCTCTCAAACCACATTCGCTAATTTTTTCGCTTTTTATCTTGACCCGCCAAACCCTATACGCTAATTTATTAGCGTTAAGTTTTGCATAACTCCTATAGACCAGAGAGCAATCCCATGCCACCAGTCCCCCACCCTAAAGATCTTTCCCGCCGCGAACGCCAAATCATGGACATCCTCTTCTCACTCGAATCCGCCACCGTCAACGACATCCAGTCCCGCCTCCCCGATCCACCTTCCCACACCGCCGTTCGCACTTTTCTCAAAATCCTTCAACAAAAAGGCCACATCAACCGCACCAAGTCCGGCCGCGAATTCGTCTACAAACCCAAACACCGCAAATCCGCCGCAGGTCTCGACGCCCTGCGAAACGTTCTCTCCACCTTCTATTCAGGCTCACTCGAAGACGCCCTCTCCGCACACCTCACCGACAAACAAACCAAACTGACTGACACCGAACTCAAAAATCTCAACAAACTTATCCGCGCCGCCCGCAACAAGGACAACTAACCTCCTGTATCACATCTCATTCATCTAATCGCCCATTAGCCGCACGCCAAACTAAAAAAACCTCCAGCCGGGAGTAACACCATGTCAGCTTTCTTAATTGATATCGCCCTCAAATCACTCATCATTACCGCCGCCTCATCAATCCTCATCCCCCTATTCTTTCATCGTGCATCCGCAGCCACCCGCCACTTCACTTGGTTCCTCACCACACTCAGCCTTCTCATTCTTCCAATCGCAACCTACTTCCTCCCAGCATTACCCATCATTCCGTCAACAAACACTCTGCCGCAAACCCGCCTCGCCGCGTCCATCACGCCATCAACCGGACCGATCAGCCGACCAAACAGTACACTTGCCCCTATATCTCAAACCTCCCCATCCTCGTCCACATCGCTTCCTATTCAACCATTAGACGCATCAACCTCAACTTCGCTGCAAACCGCAAGTCAACGCAACCTAAAATCAATTTCCACCTTTTCTTCACACACATTCCTCGCTATCCCAACCTTCATCCTCCTAGCACTCATCCCCATTGCCCACCTCCGTCTCCGCCGTCTCAAATCCAAATCTTCACTCACAACCCACGAACCCCTCCTCAATCTTCTCGACGAGCAGCAACAATCGCTCGACATCACATCCCACATCAATCTCTACCAATCAACCAGCACCACCATGCCCCAGACCTTCGGCTCACCTCCACTCTCATCACCCAACATCCTCCTCCCCGCCAACGCCTCATCCTGGCCAGCCCACCGCACACGCTCCGTCCTCCTCCACGAGCTCGCTCACATCAAACGCCACGACTGTCTCACCCAGCTCATCGCCCACTTCGCCTGCTGCCTCTACTACTTCAACCCCCTCGTCTGGTTCGCAGCCCACCGCATGCACATCGAACGCGAACGCGCCTGCGACGATCTTGTTCTCACCATCACCCAAAACCAAACCAACCCCGTCAAACCTTCCGACTACGCACAACTAATCCTTGATATTGCGACTAATTCTACAACACCCTCTGCCCTCTCTTTCTTAACTTCCGGGGGCGGGGGCGGAGGCATTCAAATGGCCAACAAAAACACTTTCGAAAAGCGTATCCTTGCAATCCTTGACCCCAAACGTATCCGTACCACACTCACCAAACCCAAAATTCTCCTCATCACTCTCCTTCTCCTCTCACTCACCATACCCACCGCCATGCTCGCCGCCATACAATCCGATGACTCTAACTCAACAATAGAAGTCACCATTTCCACCCAACCTGAATCCGACGACGATCACCAATCCGTCTATATCATGGCTCCCCAGTTCAAGAACCTGCGCCCCGGCGCATACAACCTCTCATCCGATGGCACAAAACTCACGCTCGCACAACTCATCACTTCTGCTGGCGGCCTCACCGACGCCTCACAGCTCAAAGGTAAACCACTTGACACCTACTACCAATCTCTCACTGCTACTATCACTCACTACGACGACCAAGGCAACGTCATATCAACATCAACACACAATCTTCATCACATCTTCGTCAAACGCCTCGACGTTGTACTCCTACCCAACGACTTCATTACAATCGGCTACACCAAAGACATTGAAAATAACGCTCACATGCCCATGGGCTCACATTCCACGCCTGGAAGAACACCTGCGCGAATCATCCCCTCACACCGCTCCGAAAAACCCTACAAAACCCCGACCGATGTCGAGGACGTCGCCGATATCATCGCATCAAAAATCACACTCGATAGAAACCGCAAACAATCCTACATCCTCATGGATCACGCCGACACATCCGACCAAACCAAAGCCGCACCCCGCCCACTCCTGCTCATCCTCCCCGGCGGCGACGGCTCCGAGGATTTTCATTTTTTCTGCCGCAGACTATATAAATTTGCAGCTCTTAAGGCCGACCCTGCCTTCATCGCCGCACAACCCATCGCCCCCGTATGGAACCCACAACAAGCCAAAAAAGTCGTTTGGCCAAACAGATACCACAAAATCCAAGGCGTGAGAATCCCCACCGAAATCATCATCGAAAACATCATCAACGACATCGCATCTAATCACAACATAGACCGCTCACGCGTCATCGCACTCGGATGGTCATCCGCCGGCCCCGCCGTCTACGACCTCACCCTCCAACCCAACTCACCCATTACCGGCTCCTTCGCCGCCATGAGCGTCTTCAAACCCACACCTCAACAACTCCATTACGCCAAAAACAAACCCATCTTCATCTATCACGGCTCAAAAGACACACTCATCGACATCGACCTCGCCCTCGAGGCCGAATCACAACTCAAATCCAAAGGCGCAAACGTCCAACTCAAAACCTACAACGGCCCGCACGGCTGGTTCCACCCCGGACTCTACTCAAACACCGCAAACGGCCTCAAATGGTTATTCGAACAATCACCCAACATGACCGCCGCCCCCGGCTTCACCGGCAACCCCATCAAACCAACCAGACCAGCAGTAAATACACCTGAAATCACCGGCAAATGGTACTCGCGTCTCTTCACACAGGAGCAATACGCAGAACTTGCAGGCTTTACATTCAACAATAAACTCACTCCTGTTGCCGATCCCTTTTACCTTCAATTCACCCTCAACGACGACCTCACCACACACATCACCTTTCAGGATCCAACCAACCAAATCCCCGAATCCTTCTTCCTGATCGGCTCATGGGAAAAGCTAAACAACTCTAAATTCAAATTGACTTCATCCGATGATGTAACAGAAACGATGACCATCATTGATGACAAACTTGTCACTGAAACATCCCCAGCTTTTACCTTCACACGCAACAAACCACAAACCCAAACCGCAAGCACATCCGCCCCCTCATACCTCGGCGAATGGTACGCTCTCGAATTACCAACAAAAATGCAATCAGGCATCCGCAATCACGTCCCCGAAGCCAAAAATTTCCCTGCACTCGGTTACCGTACCACACTCAACCCCGACAAAACCGCATCCGTACACCTCATCAATGCCAACACACAGCAAAACATCGCACTTCTCTACCAATGCACATGGGCCGTTGACAAAAACACAACCTACCTCTACGACGCCACCAGAAACGACATCGGCAATTTCAACAACAACACACTCAACCTTTACGTCGAAGAAGTTTATCTCCACCGTCTCGACCACCCGACCAACCAATCACTCCACAAGCAATCCCAAACCGCACCCTACCTCGGCGATTGGTACGCGCTCGAAATCACCCCACAACAAATCAGTCAAATTCAAAGCTACTACGGCATCAAAACCACAACAGACGGCATCGGCTACCACTGCACAATCAACCCCGACAAAACCGCATCTCTCTATGCATACAACCCATTAACACAACAAGAAATCAAACTCCTCGAACAATGCACCTGGCACAACAACAAAGACGATTCATTCGCCCTCATTAACAGCCAAAAAGATGAAATCGGCATCCTCCAAAATAACTCGATTTACCTCTACGACGCCGAAACCTATCTCTACCGCGCCGATCACCCCACAAACAAAACATACATCAGCCAGGCCACACCCATCAATAATATTCTCGGCCACTGGTACGCAACAGAGCTACCACTTGAATATCAAGCCGATATGAAAAGCTATTTCACCGAACTCAAAGACTACAAATCCTTCGGCCTCCACGCTGTTGTCTCTGAAGATCGAACCGCGAAATGCTACTTCTACAACACAGAAACCAATCAAAACATCGGACTATTCAACGCCTACACATGGCAACGCCACAACCTCAACACCTTCGAAATCAACTCCCCTGACAGTACCGAATACATCTCCTGTAACAACGACACCCTCTTCATGTCAGAGCAAGGCCTCATCTTCCACCGCACAACTGAAAAACCACAATAGCCCCACACCAACCCACTAACAAACAGCTCTCCAAGCTGACTCATAAAACAACAACCAAAATCTTCTATGCAGCCTCGATCCATCCCCCTCTCTCTCTCCCACCTTCCGATGCTTCCGGGGATTCCGGTGCTTCCGGGGAAGGAGAATTGGATCGAGGTTTTTCAATCACACAAAAAAGACGCAGCCCAAAGCCGCGTCTTTATTATTCTCATATAACCAACAGTTAATTAAAACAGAATATTCAAACCCACAGTCACATTCTGCGTCTTCAAACTTTCACGATGCTCATACGAATAATCAACCGAAGCCTTCATGCGGTCATTGACCTGATAATCCACACCCGCGCCAATCTCAATCGCATTCTTATCCGCTTCAATCCCACTCGTTTTGAACGGCGTCGAACCCACCGATTGGAATGATGACTCCACAACCACCGCATCATTCACCAAATCACGCTTATACGCAAACAATGAATTAATCTTCAACTGCTCACTATACGCATACTCCGCTTTCATCCCCACCATAGCCGTCAACATATCATTATCAAACGAATCAACATCAAGGTTCAGCGCTCCAGCCTTCGATTCACCATACGATTCCTGCCTGAAATACGTATACGTAAGCTGCGCATTCGGGATCAATACAAGTCGCCCATCCGCCGACGTAAAATCATACGACGCGCCAACATAATTCGTGAACGTATGCGACATCACATCATCCGCCTCAGCTGTACGCCCAAGTGACGTCTCACGCTTGTAATCTGCCAACCCCATCGTATAAACCGACCCGCCTTCTATTTTCCAGTTAGATGGAGCATAAGCAAAATATCCACCAAACATCATCGCATCCAGATCCGTCGATCCACGCGACTGATTCGCATCGATATCCGCATGCGCAAATCCAAACGCGACACCCATCAACACATCCTCACTCATCCGATCCAAACCCACCAACGTACCTGCTGCACGCGACGTATACCCAACAATCCCATCCTTATCATCCTGCTCAGTCAACGTGCCAAATCCCGATGTCCAGAATTCATATCCATCCTCATCTCGCATCGATGGTCCAGAGAACATCATCGCATAGATTCCCTCATCACCCGCCGATGCCAACGCCGATGAACCCACCGCTTGCGTCCGAACCGTCAACGTCTTTGCAAACGACGAACTCGTATCCGCCGCTGCATTCACAGATGCCACCGACTGCTCAGGACTAATCTTATCCAGCTCTTCCACCAATTCTTCTTCACTCATGCTCTGGAACGCCGCCAAAACATCACCCGCATCCCCCGTTGCGTCCTCATCAAATGCACGCTGCAACGATTCTGCAGCTTGCTTCGCAGGAGTATCCGCATACGTCTGCAATTCCTCAAACGCGCTTGCCGTAATGATCAGATCATTGCCATCAATGGACAACTCAGATTCAAACTCAATCAACGCCGTATTCGGAATATAAATCAAATCTGCAACATCACCCGATGCATCAATCGTCACCCCACCTGTCGTATCGATCAACGTGTAAGTCTTCAATCCTGTAATCGGTCCATCCAAATCAGCCTTAATCGTCGCACCCTCTTTAAGTGTCGCCGAAGCCGCTTCAATCGTGTTTGAACTTCCATCACTATTCAACCGATAGTACAACCCGCCATCCGCTTCAACGGTCAATGTATCTGTCTTAATCGTTTGGCCAACTCCCAGCATCCCGTAATTGACTTCAATCGAATCAAACATATTACGCTCAAACGTTTCATCATAACTATCCGCCAAACTGAGATGCCAAACCTCATCTTTCGTGGACCCCGTACCCGTATCTTGCGACACAACCAGTCGCTCCACATCATAAAGATTATCTGAGAACGTACCGTTACCACGTAGCGTCAACACGTCTTCTGTTGTTTCACCATTAAAAGCAATCTCCCCAACAATGTTCGCGCCCGTTGATAGCGTCACCGAATCATCCGCATCAGCCGCACCACTATACAGTGCAAATCCAACATAAGTCGGATCCGTCGAGACCGCCGAGATCGTGCCCGTTACATTTCCCAAGTTAATCCCATCCGAACCATTCACTGCGATACCATACGCCCCTTGGCGTCCAATCACATCAATCGTCCCAGCCATTTCATTCGTGATCGTCACCCCATCATAAGCCTCAATGCCGTTAGCGCCCCACCCATCACCACGTACTATAATCCCGCCGGTACTACCCACCGAATCAATCGTCACATCACCATCTGCAAAAATACCGCGTGCATATGAACTATCAGACACATGTCCCGCATGCACCTCAATACGGCCATTTAATGCATCCTGCATATCAACATTCACGCGTGCCCAAATCCCCATCACCGTATTTGAGCCCGCAATGCGCGCCGCATGATCCGCATCCGACTCACCCACACGTTTGCCATTGATAATAATCTCACCATCCATATTCCCTGCCACGATCACCGAACCCAACGCCATCAACCCTTGCGTCTCACGACCCGGGCTCGTCACATCAATGCGGCTCGTGCTCGCCACCGACCCAATCGTCAAATCACCACCCGAATAAATACCATGCGTCCGGTATCCAGCCGCCAACGTATTCTCAACCGTGATATCGCCCGCCATCTCCCCAGTAATCTCGACCACACGTCCATCAATACCCGCAACTACTTGACCCGATCCAAACTCAGCCGAACCAACCACATCAATCAAGCCTGTGTCACTGAACGAACCAATCGTCAAGTTCGCATCACTAAACAGACCTCTCGCATCACCACCCGCAGTATTAATCAAAATATCCCCAGCGAGCTCGTTATGAATATGCAAATCACCAAGCGCATTAATCCCCACCACGCGATTACCCTGACCATTCACCTCAATCAATCCCGACTCTGCAAACATACCAATATTCACCGCCTCACTCGCGTAAATACCGTATGCATTAGAGCTCGTACCACTCAAACCAGTATTGACTTCAATACTGCCACTAAGCGTACCATGAATCGTCACGTTTTTCACAGTATGCATACCCGATGCATTCGAAGTATTCGCAATTCGTGCGAGATGATCCGACTCGGATTCACCATCGCGCCGCCCATTAATCACAATCCGACCAGCCATATTTCCACTACCCCCCGGCCCAATCGTGATATCACCAAGATTCGTCTCAATACCGCGATTAATACCACCCGGCCCATCAACACTGATCAACGCCGTACTCGCAATCTCATCCGCAACAATCGAATGCCTCGAATATATGCCTCTTAGATTCGTATAACTAGCCGTCGTGTTATCACTGCTCACATAAATCTGACCCGCCAACGTATTCAGATCAAGCACACTCGCTGGATTAAGACTCATAACCCCAGTCGCGCTCGTACTAGCCGCGGTGCTATCCGAGTGCACCATCAAGATACCAGCCGCATCCATATCAAACGTATTCGTACCAGCATTATTGAATTCAAAAGCTTGATGGTGATCCGCATTGATCTGCAAACGCACCTTGCCATCAAAATCAACCGCCGCCACCTGATCCGTTTGAAGCCAACGTGTAAAGCTAGGCCCGCCCAACGAAAGACCATAAGTTCCCTGGGGCCCCGCACCACTCACCGTTGATGCCACCACCACATTCAACGGCCCACCCGCCGTGATATCAATCGCAAAATTTGGCCCAACACCATTTTGCCAATCCCAGTTACCGCCACTATCATCAACCCAACCTGCATGCAGGCCCGACCCCATCACCATCGAACAAAAAGCTGTTAATAACGATACCCGCGAAAATCTGACTGGTGACATATCATCCTGCCTATTCAATTGTTTGTCTTGCGCCCGTACAACACAGCACACAACAACACAGTGCTATTAAAAATGAGAACGTGCACGTCGTAGCCACAGCGTACCCGTAACTTCGTCCATATAATTCAGGATCAATATCGTGCGACTGGCCTAGCAACATCACACGACCACGTTATTAAAACCTCATTGACCAAACTCACCAGCGTAGCGCCAATCCCGCCTCAATACACACGTCATTATCAGACCCGCCACCCAATCCCTCTCCCCATAACACCCGATAACTTCTCAGCCTGCACCGCCCAACTCTCCCTATCACCCATCCCCTCAGCACACCCACATCACATAACACCATCAAATATTGTGATCATGGATATTGAGTACTGCTTACTAGCAATAGTATCTTTCCCCTTATTACATTACTTTTACATCTACTTTCATAGCAATTTATAGGCAGGTATTCATCTACCCGTACAATCAATCATTCAATCCCGGCGATCTGCACAATCTACTGCTTATCCAGCTATTGTCTGAATTCATTCAATCTGACATCTCATCATCACAAGGACCCGATCATGAAACGCTTAATAATTGGCATCATACCTTTCCTTATATTATCTACATATTTGCAAACCAGATTATTCGCCGAATCATACACCCCCGATAGCGTTATCGCCTATTGGCGTTTCGAAGACGGCACCACCAACAACACGCTCCCACAACCGTCCACTGCATACGACTTCACCGCCGTCGTCTACGACGAGTCCGGCAACGGCAACCACCTTTCCTCATGGCCCGGCTCAGACGAAGCCATGAAATACGACGCCGATACCGACCACAGTAAAGTCCCTCAATCCTCACAACGCAACAACAACGCCATCAAAAACAACGGCATCAAACCCAAACTCTTCACCAAATCCACCACCTCAAACCCCTCAGGCGCCGACATCGAAACCGCCGATTTCTCCAACTTCACCATCGAAGCAAGCTACAAGCCTCTACTCAACAACCAATTCCGCACCATCGTCGGCCGAGACGCCCAACTCAGCACCACAAACATGCTCGCCTCACTCTACCTCCAAATTACATACGACAACCGTTTCAAAATCCTATTCGTCGACCACGATGGCAACGCACACGTAGCACAAACCGCCGCAAACTACGTCACAACCTCAAAATGGTATCACCTCGTCGCCACAAACGATGGCAGCAAACTCGAACTTTTTCTCTACGACGATGACAACCAAGAATACACCGCCATCGCATCCACCACATACAGCAGCTCAAACTCCAACATCTACATCGGATCAAAAATCGGCACAAACCTTTGGCATCCCGGCGGCTGGACGGTCGGACGCGGCCTCTACAACGGCATTCACACCGACTACGCCAAAGGCCTCATCGATGAAGTCAGAATCTCAAACGCCGTCCTCCCTCAATCCCAATGGCTACAAAAAGCCGACACCGCCTTTACCGACACCTCATGGATCAACCCCCGACTCCCCGACACCGCGACCAACGAAGGGCTCGCACCCCAACGCTCCATCGTCAAACTCGGCAGCACATACTACGGCGCTAAAAACATCGGCCCCGTATACCCAAACAATAACTCAAGACTCCAACTCCTCCAAAGCACCGACGGCCAAACATGGAGCGAAAAAATCATCATCGACTTCCTCCCCGATAACAGCGTATTCCACGACATCGCTCTCTGGGCCGGAACCCTCCCCAACGAAACCAACCCCTGCATCCTCATCGCGCATGGCACAAAAAAAACCACTGACCCCGATAACAACCCACAAACCGACAATAACCAATCCGAGTTCACCATCAATCTCATACGCATCGACAACCTCAACACCACACCAACCTATCACCACTTCGCAACAAGCATCGACTCAAACGCCACCAACAAATTCCTCGGCTCACCCTTCATCCATCAGCTATCCAACAACACACTCCAAGTCTATTACGACTATGAATTGCCCAACTCAAACGATCAACACATCGTCATGAAAACGTTCACCATCAGCAGCACATACCTCACCCCTTCAAGCTTCCGCATTATCGCCGCCCGAGCCCCAAACAACCAACTCTCACGTGACGGCATGCCCACCGTCACCACACTCCGCAAAGATCCACGCAACAACGGCAACGACACCCTCCTACTCGCTTTCGAAAGCATCAACGAATACACCTTCAAAAAACGTATCAACGATACAACCCACCACAACACAATCGCCTACAACAACGTCATCCGCGGCATCATCGGCTACAACGGCGGACAAACCAATAACGACTGGAATGACAATTGGAACAACGACAATCGATTCATCATCTATCAACCGACAAAACTCGATAACCTCGGCCGACCCTACAACGCATACAACCCACACATCGCCAGACTCGGCAACAACGCCGGCCCCGCCGTCGTTGCCTTCCTCACCGATGAGGCCATCAATTCATCCGATTGGCCCGCCGATTTCTCCTATCAACCCGTACACCACAGACGTGGCCAACTCCAATTCACCTACTCAACTGATAACTTCAACACCTGGTCCTCGCCCGCCAACATCCACCCCGGCAACACATCCGATGGCTCCAACACCTCATACTTCACAACCCTCTTCCTCCAAGAAGACGGCAAACTGCTCAGCACACTCGACCTCTTCAACAGCCACCGCGTCTTCACATTCACAAAATAACCCCATTCAAAAAATAGATCACAATCTCCCTACAAAAAGACGCAGCAATCTCGCTGCGTCTTTTCAATCTCCCACAAAACCCATACCAAATTGCTCACAAAACAAAACGCGCGCACAAATCCGATCCCCCCCTATCAAACACACACAATTCCCGCACTTTTCATCTCATTTTCAATCAAAACCAACGACTTTCTTCCCATTTCTCGCGCTTTTCAATCACCGCACCATAAGGGAAAATCACGAAAATCGAAAAACCGTGCGCACAAACCCAGCCCACATTTTTCATAACCCCTTATTTTTCACATGCGATTTCACAATCCCAATCATCAACCCGTCTAATCCGCGCATAGCCACTTTTTTTTCAACCCATATTTCACACCTCAAATTTTCGACTTCCAATCAAAACGTGCGCACAAAAAAACCGCGATGTAAAATACATCGCGGTTTTTCATCTTGTTTTTATTCAAACTTACGCATTGTAAGCCGCTTCAAACGCCGTCACACCAACGCCCTGCTCTATCGCAAAGCCCTGTGCCGCTAATTCAACTTCCATCGCCGCAAAACATGCCAGCGTGTCTGCAAAATCAACATAACCCATGTGTGAAATCCGGAAAATCTTACCCTTCCACTTCGCGCCGCGGCCGCTCTGACCACCCGCAATGTGAATCCCATGATTATCACGCAAACCCGCACGGAATTTGCCATCAACAACCCCTTCAGGGTAATAAACACCTGTCACTGATTCAGATGGGCTGTCGCTGATGAGTTCTAAACCCATCGCAACAAACGCTTCGCGTGATGCTTTTGCCAACTTCTTGGTTTCAGCGATCTTCGCGTCAAGGCCATCCTTCAAAATCAACTCACAGGCAACCTTCTGACCGCGGATCAAAGCGACCGGCGGCGTGAACGGCACATCATTCTTCGCATGACTTGCAACCCACTTACGCAGATCCAAGTTGTATGCAGGGATATCGTGTTCGATTTCGTCCAAACGCTTCAGTGCACGTTTGCCTAAACCAACGTAACCCAAACCTGGCGGCAACATCATCGCTTTTTGCGAACCGGTCACTAAAGCATCAATGCCCCAGTTATCCATTTCACATTCGAATGCGCCAACGGAGGTGATGCCGTCGACGAGCAACAGCGCGTCGGTCTTCTGTGCCAAAGCTGCGATCGCTTTAACATCACTCGCGGTCGCGGTTGATGTATCGCTGTGGCAGATGGTGATGACGGAGACGTCTGGGTTTTCGTCGAGTGCTTTTTTGATCTGATCGACGGGAGCGGCTTTGCCCCAATCGAAATTGATTTTGATCTGTTCGATGTTCAGGAATTTGCTGTAAACATCGTAAACGTCCTGCCAGCGCTCGCCGAACTTACCACCTGCACAGGTGATGACTTTGGAATTTGGTTTTACGAGGCAAACTTGCGCGGCTTCAAAAGCGGTGGTGCCTGAGCCGGCGATAGAGAGGACGGGGCCTTCGGTTTTGAAGACTTTTTGCAGAAGTGCGGAGAGTTCGGCGAAGATAGCCTGAAACTCTTTGGTGCGGTGGTGGATGATTGGCTTGGCCAATTCGGCGAGGACTTCTGCAGGGACGGCGGTTGGGCCGGGAGTCAAAAGACGCTGCTTAAGTTCTGTAGCAGTCATGACTTACCTTCTTTCTTCCGATTCGTGGAGAAATTGGGTGAATGAATGTATCGGGGGTTGCGTACAGATACAGACCCCGTCAAAGAGTGGTCAAATTACCACTCTGCCGGACCTCGGTCAAACGTCGGTCACTTTGTTATAGCGCAAGCTGGAAGTGAAATCACAAAGCCAACCCGAAAAAACAAGTATATAAGTAAGATTCTGATTTCGCCGTCGCTGATCAAGATTCAGCTGCGGAGCGGATATATTTCATGAAGTGGTATTAAGTGTTGCAGTGTGACTATGGAACCTCAGCATGTGTTGAAATTAAGATAGCTATTTTACGAATGGTGGGTGTTATTTCATCATTTCCGATTCATAGCAGTGGTATTCGCTTGTGTGTATCTGCTGCATGTTTTGCTTGCCGTTCGGGGTTGAATTCGACTCATAATCCTGTCTCTAAATCGGAGTTCTAACTCATGTATAGATTTGGATTGCTCATGATCGGCTTTTATATGTCAGGATTAGTTGCGATGGAAAGTTTACGAGCTGCGGATTATCCGATCGTGCCAATTGCATTTGATGAAGTGCGATTGACAGATGAATTTTGGTTACCGCGATTGAAACTACAGGCGGAAGTTTTGTTGCCGCATTCGATGCAGGAGGCGCAGGTTGGTGTGGCTCATTTGGAGGCAGCGGCGAAGTTTAATCGTGGCGAGGACGTGCCTGGGCATCGGCCTCATCCGTTTGTTGATTCTGACTTATATAAGGTGATGGAAGGCGCGGCGTATTTATTGAAGCTGAAGCCCGAGAAAGCGTTGGAAGCAGAGATGGATCGCATCATTGATATTATTGGCGAGGCGCAGCTTGAAGACGGGTATTTATATCCATCACACATTACGGGCGCAACGAAGCGTCATTCTCATGACGGGATGGGTGACAGGCCATATAGTTTTGTGATTTATAGTCATGAGCTATACAACATGGGGCATATGTATGAGGCGGCGATTGCATATTACCAAGCAACGGGGAAAGATAAGTTCTTGAAACTATCTGAGAAGAATGCGGAGCATATCAACAAGGTTTTTTTTGAGGGTGATCGTGATTACAACGGGGGCAAGCCGGTGAATCAGGCCCCGGGTCATCAGGAAATTGAACTGGCTCTGGTCAAGTTGTACCGAGAAACGGGGAAGCGTTTATACCTAGATATGGCTAAGAAGTTTTTGGATATTCGAGGCGTGACGTATAAGCCTTCAGAAGCGGGATTAAATCATGATGAATATGCACAGCAGCATCTGCCTGTTCGAGATCAGCGTGAAGCGGTTGGGCACGCGGTACGAGCGGTGTATATGTACGCGGGTATGGCGGATGTGAGCGCGATACTGGGGGACTCGTCATTGCAGACATCGCTACAGGAGATTTGGGGCGACATTGTCAATACACGGATGCATATTACGGGTGGTTTGGGAGCTGTGTATGGGCATGAGGGGTTTGGGCCGCAGTATGAGTTGCCGAATTATGATACCTATAACGAGACGTGTGCGGGTATTGCAAACGTGATGATGAACTATCGTTTATTCTTGATGACGAAGGAAGCGAAGTATCTAGATGTTGCGGAAGTATCGTTATTTAATAACGTGCTTGCGGGAATGAATCTGAAAGGGGATCGGTTTTTTTATGTGAACCCGCTATCGACGGATGGTGAGCGAGCGTTTAACCACGGGCACAAAGGTCGCGCAACGTGGTTTGGTACGGCGTGTTGCCCATCGAATCTGGCGAGATATATCCCGCAAATATCGGGGATGATTTATGCGGTGGATGATGATGATTTGTATTTAAGCTTGTATGCGAGTTCGGAAACGACGGTAGATATCAGTGGCGTGACGGTTGGTGTAAAGCAGCAGACGGCGTATCCGTTTGATGGCAAGATTTGTTTGACGGTGAACCCCGCGAACAATGGGGCAAAATTTTCAGTACGGATGCGAATCCCGACTTGGGCTGGTAACAAGCAGTTTGTGCCGGGCGAGCTGTATCATTATGCAGATGTGATGGAGAAAGATATTGAGATAAAGATTAATGGCGAGTCAATGGATTTTAATGTGCAAAACGGCTTCGCGGTGATTGAACGAGAATGGTCAAAGGGTGATGTTGTTGCGCTTGAGTTGCCGATGGATGTGCGTAGCAACGAAACGATTGAGCGTGTGAAAGCGAATCGAGGGCGTGTTGCGTTTACACATGGACCGTTGGTGATGTGCGCGGAGGGGCTGGATCAAGATTTTAGTTTTGATGTTTCACGTTTGTATTTTGAAGACATGCCGAAGATTAAGGAACGCCAGGCGCAAGTTGGACACCTCACGCAAGGGGTGGAAACAATTCAAGCACATCTGCGTGGTCAAGCTTTGACAGCTGATGGCCAAGGCATGGAAGATCGCAAGGTCCGATTGATACCGTATTACGCTTGGAGCAACCGCGGATTGAGTTCGATGGCGGTGTGGATGCCGCGAGAGAAGTCGTTGGCATCGTTGAGTTCGAACCCTTTGAATGTTGATGGTGAATACAAGAAGCTAGAGGCGTCGTATACACATGCGACAGATACGGTATATGCGATCGGAGATGGTGATACACCGAATGGATCGCATGAGACGTCGATGAGACGATGGACGAGCTGGCCGCAAAAGGGTCAGGACCAGTGGGTTGTGTTAACGTTGAAGGAGAAGAAGCCCATCCGGAGTGTTGGTGTGTTTTGGTTTGATGATATTAAGAACAACGGTGGGTGCGCGGCGCCTGCTGATTGGTCGGTGGAATACTGGGCCAATGGGGGCTGGAAACCGTTGCATACTTACATTACCAGCGGCTATGAAACGAAGCTGGATCAGTTTAATTATGTCGATGCGCAGCATGCGTTTACTACAGAGAAGATTCGCATTCAGATGAAGGCGCAGCCTGAACGTGCAATGGGAATCCTCGAAGCAAAATTAAAGTATGACTAACGTTTGTGGGTTCGTTTATGAGGTTTTGCGGTTGCGGCGGGTGAGGAGGATGAGCGATGAGGTTGCGAGGAGTGCGGTGGTGGTGGGTTCGGGGATTGGGGGGAGGTCGCCGTCGAATGAGGCGAGGTTTTGCTGAAGGTTGCCTTGCATGGAATCGAGAATGATCTGACCCCAGATGACGCCTTGGCCGTTGGTGAGTGAGGCGTTGGGTGCGAGGACGGAACCTTGGACACCGATGCCTTGAAGGGTGAGTGAGGTTGCGTCGGCGAAATTGAAGAGGACGTTTTGGCGGATGGATTCGAAGCCGAAGAGTCCCATGTTGGTCATGCCGGCGGTGTCGCCGGTGACGTTGATGAGGACGGTTGCGTCTTGGGCAACGTTGTTGAGGTTGAGGGTGTGCGAGTTGAGAAGATCTGTAGCGTTAAGGTCGAAAATTTGCAGTGGGCTGGTGTTGTCACCGCTGAGGGTGATACCGCCCCATTGCTGGATGACTGAGCCGTTGGAGGCGAGATGGGTGAGTTGGGTGGCGTAGTTTGAGAGTGCGGTTTTGGCGGCATTGAAATCGATGGGTGAGGGTGCGCCTTGGAAATATTGGCCGTCGATTGATGCGGATTGAGGGATGTTATTTTGAGAAGGTGGTGCGGAGATGATGGCGTTACCGTGATAGATGTGGCCGCTGTTGAAGTTGAGCGAGCCACCGACGACGAGGACGTCGGAGTTATGGGCGATGTCGGTTGGCGTGAGCTGATCGCCAACAGAGTAGTTGGAGATGACGAGATCGCCTCCAACGGCGAGACGGCCTTGAGTGTCGGAAGTCAGGTTTGCGTTTCCAAAGACGAAGGTGTTGTAGTCACCTGCGATGGGCAAAGGCGCAGCCTGGGTCAGTGATGTGGCTATTAATGTGATAGAAGCGGCTAATGCGCACTTCACAAAAGTGGTGGGTCTGATCATCTTCTCCTCCTACAGATCGATGATTAGGCAGCATGCAATAAGCTGGCATGCGTGACTAGATTGTTAATGATTCTCGCGTACTAAAATTTAAGATATTTCTGAAAATGAGCCAATTTATGCAAGCGATTGTAGTGTAATGAGGGCGTGATGCAATGGTTTGTAACGATTAGGTCAGGATTCATTTTGTATACGGAACTTACAAATGGTAATGGGGATGTTAAAGGGAAAGAAGGGACAGCGTGGAGAAAAAATGTCTGTGGAGGTGGTTGGGATAACACCCCACCACCGGCGGTGGCGGGCTTGAATAAGGTGATTTTTGAGCGATGGAGAGATCAGAAAGAAGATAAAAGGGGGGATTTTTTTTTTTGGGGGGGGGGATCAGGGGGGGGATGGGGATGTGGCGAGATGGAGGACAAGGTCGTCGATGGAGGCAAGGTGTTCGATGGGGGCATCGGCGGCGTGAGGGGGGGTGGGCTGATTAGAGATGATGTAGGCGCGTTCAATAGTGGGTGCGGAGAAATCGAGTTCGGTGAAAGATTCGGGTGTGAGGATGTCGTGGAAGAAGTGGCGGAGCTGCTTGTCTTTGAGTTGCTGTTCAAGAGCGGCGGGGTTATCGGATGTGAGGATATAGAGACGATAGATGGGGCGGTTGAGTCGCATGAGTGTGGCGCGGAGTTGCGGGATGTGCAATAGATGGGGATTTGGCGGCAGCACCTGGTGCGCGTCAAAGATGAGGACTGTTTTGGAACGTGACATGTTCAATTATGTGGGCCTCGTGTGGGAAGTGTAGTGGGAAATTATGAGGTAGATGATGCGGGGTGGCAAGTGGTGAGGGTGGATGGAGTCCTGACTAGGTGAAGTGCTTATAATAACAGATGGCAGGGTGTGAAGATGTGTGATGGGGATATTGGGAGGCAGTTTCAGATGGTAAAAACGATTGGTTTATTGGGGGTTCACTGTGTGGTTGTGATGGGGTTGTCGCCGTGGGCGTTTATGACGGTGATGGGGCTGTTTAATCCGGCGGTTTACGGGGAGGATTTTCCTTGGCTGCTGGTGCCGTTGGTTTCGTTGCCGGCGGCGATTATTGGGCAATTATTCATCTTTTATTTAACGGTGCCATTGGGGATTGCGTTGTGGTTGCTGCATTTGGGTTTGTGGCGTGTGCTATTGCGATTTGAGGAGGGGTACTGGGCGGTGCGTGCGTGTTATCTGGCTTACTGGCTTGTCATCGGGGTCATCCTTGCAGAATTTCTTGATGCTTTTGCAAGCTTGGAGATGACGTTCACGGCTACATTGACGGCGGGTGCGATGAGTGGATTGGTTGCGGCGGGTACGGTGCTGGGCGTACGGAAATTGGTGCGCAAGGTTGAATGGGCGATGCGTGAGAAAAACGCTGCTTGATTGCGGGCAAGGGAGAAAGATCGTTGTTCAATAATGGGGGAGGGATTAGAGGAGGTCGAGGGCTTGAGCGGGGGTATCGACGACAGTGAAGAGGTTCATGTGTTTGGGTTTGGCAAATTTCTCGTCGACGTAGTGCTGCATGAGTTTGATGAAGGGGTCGTAGAAGTTGTTGGTGTTGATGAGGATGATGGGACGGTCGTGGTATTTGAGGTAACGAAGCACCATGATTTCGGTGAGTTCTTCGAGGGTTCCGATGCCGCCGGGGAGGATGATGAAGGCGTCGGCTTCGGAGTCCATGAGCGCTTTACGTTCGCGCATGGTTTGGGTGACGACGAGTTGGTCGGCATCGGTGTAGGCGATCTCGATGTCTTGCATGGATTCGGGGATGACGCCAAAGAGTGTTGCGCCGGCGGATTGTGCGGAGCGTGCGACTTCGCCCATGAGTCCGACTTTGCCGCCGCCCCAGACGAGGGAGTGGTTGCGTTGGCCGATGAGGGAGCCGAGGGTTTGAGCGGCGGTTTTATAGGCGGCATCAACACGGTCGGAAGCGGAGCAGAAGACGCAGACTTTTTTGCTGGTGGACATGGCGGGGGAAACCTCTGGGGTGATAAGCGGGTGTACGAAAGGAATATGATAGCGTGTGGGGCTGGAGTGGGCATGTGGGGAGAAAGAGGTTGGATGAAAAGTGTGTGGTGCGAAGAGGTGTGGCCGATGAAAGGGAGATAGGGTGATGGGGATGAGTCTTATCGTGCAGTGATTGTGAGCTTGTTGCCTGATATGAATGCGAGATGAGCCTTGAATTCACCTGATGAGCCAATTGGATCTTCTGGCGAAGAAGAGCGGGTTGAGGGAGGAGAAGGTGAGGTTGCGTCCGAGCGGCACAGTGCTGTGGGTGGCGTGATTCGACGTCTGTGGGGTGTGGTGAGTGGGGTGGTGTTGTTGATTGGAATCGGGGCGATGTTGGGGACGATATTGGGGTTGGGTAATCGATATAACCATATATTAGACTTGATGTCGAACTTCCGGTTGATCTACGCGGAGATACTGGTGTTGAGTGTGATTGTCATGGGTTTACGGCAGCGTTGGTTCTGGTCGAGTTTGATGCTGCTGTGTTTACTGATCAATCTTGGGTTTATAGCGCCGCTGTATTTACCGGCGGCGAAGAGTGTGGCGAATGCGACGGTTGAGGAAGGGGCGCGGGGACTGCGGCTGCTGCATGTGAATGTGCATAATCGGAATATGGATTACGAGCAGGTGGGTAAGTTGATGGAGGAGAGTGATGCGGATCTGATTTTTCTGCAGGAGGTGAATACTTGGTGGTTGATGAATTTAGAGGGGTATTTTGAGGGATATGATTTACACACGCCTCGGCCACGATCGGATGCATTTGGGATTGCGATGTTTGTGAAGCGTGGGCAGAGTGATGAGTTTAAGTTGATTGATGCGGGGCTGGCGGACATGACGGGGGGTTATAACATTCCGGCGATCGAGGCGACGGTGAGAGTGCAAGGTCAAACGTATTCGGTGTTGTCGTTGCACACGTTGCCGCCGATTGTGCCGATGGATGTGCGGACGTGGGCTGGGAGCTATGCGTCGGTGAGGAATGAGCAATTGGTGAGGGCGTTTGAATGGGCAAGGAATCAGCCGTTTCCGCCGGTATTGATAGGTGATTTAAATGCGACTCCGTTTAGTCATCCGCTGAGTGAGTTGATGAACCCTGAGGGTGAGGTGCCGGTGCTGGTGTATTCACAACAAGGTTGGGGCTATGCGGGGACTTGGCCGGCGCAGTTTCCAAGCTGGTTGAGATTGCCACTGGATCATTGTCTGGTGTCGCCGAAGTTGTCGGCGGTTGACCGCCGGCTTGGGCCGCAGATTGGGTCTGATCATTTGCCGCTGTACGTGGAGATTTTGCCGCTGGAGCGGATGAATGAAAGGCTGCCGCCGTTACCGGGGCGGTGAGGATGATTGAGAGATAGATTGGAGCGAGAGGCATTATCTGAGAGACAGGGGTTGTGCAAAAAAAGAGATGGAATATGGGCTGATGAGACATTGTTGACCGATGTGGCGATTGTGCGCGGATTGCGCTTGTAAGTTTGTGAATGGTTGTTAGATTCGTGGGTTGTGATTCACGTCTGGTAGCGTGGGTTGCGGTGACTTGATGCATGAGAAAAAACGTTCGGCCTAGCAGGCTAAGGATGTTCATTTGGCAACGGCAACAGAGACGAAACGGAAGACAGATGGGGAGAGCAAGGATGTCGTGCGCGAGAAACAAAGTGGGGAGGTGAGCAGCACGGGAGGGATGGATATTGATTACACGACTGGGGAATTGGTTTGGCGGATGGTGAAGTTGGCGTGGCAGTATAAATTTCACGCGGTGCGGCTGCTTGTGGTGCAGCTGGTGTTGTTGGGCGTGATTATCTCGACGCTAGGCCTGACAGGGTTGGGTGTGGACATTATTCAGAAGGGGTTTAATGCTGAGGCGAAAGATCCGCAGTATCCGTTTGGTATTGCGCCGCCGGGGGAGTGGGGGGCGCTGCAGATTGTTTGTGTGTTGGCAGGTATTGTATTTTTGCTGGCGGTAGGTCGGTTTATACTGGAGCGTTTTGCGACGGTGTGGAAGTCGCTGTTGGTGCAAACGATGGTGGTGGATTTGCGGTCGGCGGTGTATGACAAATTGCAGCGGCTATCGTTTCGATTTTTCGATGCGAACGAGTCGGGGTCGATCATCAACCGCGTGACATCAGATGTGCAAGGTCTGCGGATGTTTGTGGATGCGGTGTTGCTGGAGGTGATCATTATTGGGTTGTCGCTGGCGGCGTATGTGGTGTTTATGTTTCAGATTCATGTGGGTCTGACGTTGGCGACGCTGGTGAGTACGCCGGTGGTGTATTTATTGGTGGTGTTGTTTTCGAGAATGGTGCGTCCGGCCTATCGGGAGAATAGACGGCTGTTTGATGGGGCGGTGAGGGTGTTGTCGGAAAATGTGCAGGGGGTGCATGTTGTGAAGGGGTTTGGGTTGCAGGGGGAGCAGCGGAAAGTGTTTGGGCGGGCGAATGATGAGGTTGCGGCGCAGAAGAGTTATATTTTTCGGGTTGTATCTTGGTTTGTGCCGGTGATCTCGTTTTTACCGTCGGTGAATATCGCGGTACTGCTGGTGTATGGTGGGTGGTTGTATATTCATGATGCGTCGTTCAATATTGGGACGGGGCTGGTGGTTTTTGCGGGGCTTTTGCAACAGTTTTCGGACAAAATTCATTCGATTGCGCAGATCGCGAATGGGATGCAGCGGTCGCTGACCTCAGCGCAGCGTGTGTTTGAAGTGATGGATACGCCGATCGAGATTGAGAGTGGAAAATGCGCGAAGAGAATTGATCGGGTTGCGGGGAAGGTGACGTTTTTCAATACGTCCTTTGGGTACGGAGAGAATGAGGGGGATGAAGATGCGCGGGTACTTAATGGGGTAAACTTTACGGCTGAGCCGGGGGAATGTGTGGCGGTGTTGGGGGCAACAGGATCGGGAAAGAGTACGATGCTGTCACTGATCCCGCGGTTTTATGACCCACAGGAAGGGGCGGTGCTGATCGATGATACGGATGTACGGAATGTGGATTTGTTTGATCTGAGACGAAACATCGGGATTGTGTTTCAGGAGTCGTTTTTGTTCTCGGATACGGTGGCGGAGAATATTGCGTTTGGGCATCCGGAGGCAACGCGGGAACAGATCGAACAGGCGGCGAAGATCGCGCAGGCGCATGAGTTTATTGTGGGGTTAGAAAACGGGTACGACACGAAGCTGAAAGAGGGAGGGAACAATCTGTCGGGTGGTCAGAAGCAGCGGCTGGCGATTGCGAGAGCGTTATTGCTGGAGCCGCCTATTTTATTGTTAGATGATCCGACGGCGGCGATTGACCCGGAAACCGAGCATGAAATTTTGAGCGCGATGGATGCGGCAATGAAGGGGCGGACGACATTTGTGATTGCTCATAGGTTGTCGACGCTGCGGCGTGCGGATCAGATTATTGTGCTGGAAAAGGGGAAGATTGTGGAACAGGGGACGCACGGGGAATTGATGGCGAATGGCGGGCATTACAGGACGGCGGCGGATCTGCAGATCGCGGATCCGAGGTCGCGAGAGATTTTAGGGCTGGTTTCCCCCGGAAGTTAGGCCTCTGCCCTCCCCCGAACCCCCGAAAGTTGGGCCCATGGGGGTTGTAGGAAAGAAAGGGGTCATTGATTGGGAGAACACCCCCGCACCGGCGGTGCGGGGCTTGATGGACACAACCAAAAAGCGCTGCAATTCAAGGGCGGGATTGAAAAATTAATTTTACGAACAGGGGGGGGAGGGCGGGATTGGAAATTGAACTTAACGGATAGGGGAGGGAGAGGTGACGGATATGACAACAACGACAACAGCAACGGCGGTGAAGACGGGGACAAACGAGGCGGACAGATCTAACAATCAATTAGGTCTGGATGATTTGGTTGCGCTGCAGAAGTTGGAGGAGGTGAAGGAGCGGCCGCTGTCGATGGGGTTGATCATGCGGCTGTTGCAGTATACGAAGCCGTATGCGAAGACGCGGAATTGGCTGCTGGTAACGGTGTTTTTAAGGGCGGTTCAGTTGCCGCTGTTGGGTTGGTTTGTGGGATATATTATTAAGGGGCCGATTGAGCAAAAGGATTTCAGTGGGACGGTTTGGTATACGGGCGGTTTTTTGGTGTTATCGTTTCTGACTTCGATTGTGTTTCATTTTCGGATGAAGCTGGCGATGATGCTGGGTGAGTTTGTGGTGCATGATTTGCGGGAACAGATTTTTGCGCATCTGCAGAAGATGCCGATGCGGTTTTATGACCACACGAAATTGGGGCGGGTCATTTCGCGGATCACGTCAGATACTGAGAACGTGCGGATGGGGGTGCAGGATGTGCTGTTTGTCACGCTGGTCCAGGGGGGACAGATGCTGATCGCGGCGGGTGTGATGCTGTATTACGATGCGGTGTTGTTTTCGGTGTTGCTGGTGATGGCGCCGGTGATCTGGTTGATTACGGGGTATTTTCGGAAGAAGTTATCGAAGGCGTTTCGTGATGTGCAGGAGAGTTTTTCACGAATCACGTCAACGCTGGCAGAGAGCGTGAACGGGATCCGTGTAACGCAGGGGTTTGTGCGTCATGATGAGAATGCGCGGCGGTTTAAGGGTTTGGTAGAAGATCATTCGCAATACAACCAACGGACGGCAGAGCTGTCTGGGATCTTCTTGCCGCTGTTGGAATTGAACTCGCAGTTCTTTATTGCGATCTTGTTGGTGCTGGGTGGGTATCAGATTTTGGGGATGACGTATGCGGATCCGGGTGAACAGGCGGGCGAGTTTGGGTCGCTGGTGATCTTCTTCTTTATGTCGGGGATGTTCTTCTTCCCGATCGCGATCATTGGGCGGATGTATCATTTTTCACTGACGGCGATGGCGGGCGCGGAGCGTGTGTTTACGCTGCTGGATTTGAAAGTGGAGGCGATGGAGGATGAGGATGCTGAGGAGGTGGGTGAGATTGTGGGTGATGTGACGTTTGAGGGGGTTTGTTTTGAGTACGAGCCGGGGGTACGGGTGCTGGAGGATGTGAATTTCGAGGCGAAGCAGGGAGAAACGATCGCACTGGTTGGGGCGACGGGATCGGGGAAGAGTACAGCGATTAAGCTGATATCGAAGTTCTACTTGCCGACGGAGGGAGAGGTGCGGATTGATGGGATACGGGTTGAAAAAATTGAGACGGGTTCATTGGTGAGGCAGCTTGGGATTGTGTTGCAGCAGAATTTTCTGTTTACGGGGAGTGTGCTTGAGAATATCAGGATGGGGCGGCCACAGGCGAGCGATGCGGAGGTGTATGCTGCGGCGGAGGCGCTGAACTGTCTGGATATTTTGGAGCAGTTGTCGGATGGCTTACATACGGAAGTAGGCGAAGCGGGGTCTAACTTGTCATTAGGGCAGAGGCAGTTGGTGTGTTTCTGCAGGGCGATGCTGGCAGACCCGCGGATCTTGATTTTGGATGAGGCAACGTCATCGGTGGATGGGATCACAGAATCACGGATCCAAAAGGCGCTTGAGATTTTACTGGCGGGGCGAACATCGTTTGTTGTTGCGCACAGGCTATCGACGATCAGGCAGGCAGATAGGATTTTGGTTTTGGATCAAGGACGCGTGATTGAGGAAGGAACACATGTGGAGCTTCTGCATGAAGGTGGGACGTATGCGCATCTGTATAAGCAGTTTATTCATGCAACGAATTAATCCCCCTCCATCCCCCTCCTATTTTCCCCCTATTCCACTTCGTTTTCCCCTGCTCTCCCCTTGTCGCTACTGCAATCAGTCCTTGATTGGAGGAGTTGACGTTGATTGGTTATGAGGAGCGGGTTGAGGTGTGAGGGTGAGTTTGAGGATGAGGTCTTTGTCGGGTTGGATGTAGAGTTTTTGAGCGTAAAGGTCGCGACGTTTAACGCCACGGTCTTGGCTATGCGCGTGATAGAAGATGTAGTATTGGCCGGTAGGGTCTTGGACGACATCGCTGTGGCCTGTGCCGACAATGGGGTTTGGTGCGGAGGATGGATCTTTTTTGATGATGGGGTTGCTGGGGCTTTTGAACCATGGGCCGCGGGGTGATGGGGCGATGGCGTAGCCGACGGAATAGTCGGGGGTGAAGAAGCCGTTGGCGGAGTACATCATGATGTACCATTTGTCGACACGGAAGACGTTGGGGCCTTCATTCCATTGTTTGCCTTCCCATTTGCCGATGGGTTCGGCGCACCAAACGGGTTCGTTGCTGGTGGTGTCGTCTTGATCCCATTGGTCGGCAATACTAAGAAGATCGTCACTGAGTTTGACGACAAAGATTTCAGAACGTTTGTTTTCGCTGATATCGAGGACGTAGTAGAGGTAGGCGGAGCCGTCGTTGTCGATGAAGACTTCGGCGTCGATGATGGATTTGCCAACGCCAAAGAGGGGGATTTTTTGTTCGATGAACGGGCCTTGGGGGCCTGACTCGGAGATGGCGACACCGATGCGGTGACCTGCCCTGCCCCATGTGCCGTTGATCGGGCCGAAGGTGCTGTAGAAGAGGTAGAACTTGTTGTTCTTTTGAACGACGCAGGGCGCCCAATAATGTTTTTGGCCCCAACTGGATTCGGTTTTCTTGAAAACGAAGCCGAGGGATTGCCAATCGGTGAGGTTTTGGGATTTGTAGGCTTGGAAACCTTGTCCGGGGTCGGTGGTGCCGTAGGCGTAGTAGGTGTCGGCGACGCGGATGACGCAGGGATCAGGTAAGGCTTTGAGGACGAGTTGGCGGGTGTCGGTGAGGTTGATGGGGATGTCGGCGGCGAGGGAAGTGGTGGGGGTAAGCAGAGAGATGGCGGTGATGAGGAGGGCGTACAAAGGGTAAGAGGCGTGGCGGATAGAACTGATCATGGGGTGTATTGTGACGGAGAAAATGGGGAATGGCAATGAGGTAGGGGTAGTTGGAGATAAGGAAAGGCGGGGATTCTGACGTAAAACGGTGTATTCGTGCATTGATCGTACGAAAATCGTTCTGGGCGAAGGTATTGAGACGAGAATGTTTAATTCGCTTGAAGAGGCGGGTGAAACTACAATCGTGGGATGAGTGATAAGCCAACAGACAAGCGTTGTACCCTTCGCGATATCCGTCATTGGGCTCGTGATGATCATAAATTTCCGATGATTACGTGTTACGACGCGACGACGGCGAGGCATTTGTATGAGGGCGGTTGCCGTGTGATGCTGGTGGGGGATACGGCGGCGCAGATGATTTTGGGGCATGACTCGACGTTGCCTGTCCCGTGCGAGTTTATGATTCAGTTGACGGCGGCGGTGAGGCGTGGTGCGCCGAAAGCGTTGATTATGGGGGACATGCCGTTTGGGTCCTATCAGTGCAGTGATGATGATGCGATGAAGAATGCTTGCCGATTTTTGTCGCATGGGAATGCGGATTTGGTGAAGCTTGAGGTGGATATGACGCATGCTCCGTTGGTGCATCGGATGACACATGCGGGGATTCCGGTGGTGGCTCATATTGGATCGCGACCTCAGACGGTGCGTGCGATGGGTGGGTTTTTGTCGAGCGGCCGAACGAAACGGGTTGCAGACATATTGATTGAGACAGCGGAGACGATGATTGCCCATGGCGCGGCAGCGTTATTGGTTGAGGCGGTACCTGATGAGGTAACGGAACGGATCGTTGCGGCAGCGAAGCAGCCGGGGAGTGGAAGGCCTGTGCCGGTGATTGGTTGCGGTGCGGGGCCAGCGGCGCATGGTCATGTGGTAGTGTTCCATGACATTTTTGGGTTATCGGATTGGCAGCCGCCGTTTGCGAAGCCGATTTACAATATGGGCGAGAAGATTCAGGAGGCTGGGGCAAAATGGGTGGAGTTGGTTGAATCTGGCCGATATTTGAGAGATGGCGGGCCGTATACGATGCTGGACGAGAGTTAAGCGCAGTGGTGATTTGGGAGGTGGGAATAAATACGGCTTAAGTTGTTGTTTTCCAAGTAGATATTTATGCAGTGATCTTGTGCCAACGAGAAGCTGCTGGGATGTGGGTTATGGGTATGGCTGGATTGGGCATGCAAAGCTGTTTACGAAGAATTGCGAAGCTGCAAAAGTAAGCATTGCAAGGGCAAATCATGCAGAACAGTCTGGGGGTTTGATGCGTATAGTTTGGGTGCTGCATGCAAAAGTCTGCGGTCGACAGGGACAGGTTGGTCATTGGGATGTGATAAGCATGAGAAGAATTGATTGGGACTTTGAGAAACAAGGAGCTTAGTCTATGCCACGGATACGCTGGTACGGTCCATCGGTTGTGTTATTGTTAACGGTTTTGGTGACGATGGTTGCGGGGCCTGGGATTGTGAGGTCGCTGGCTTATGCTGAGACCGAGGCGCGGATTCAATTGATCCAAAATAATCTGTCGCAGTCCGAAGCGTTACAGACGTTGTCTGAATCGTTTACGCAGGTTGCGGAGGTGGTTGAGCCATCGGTTGTGCATATTGAGATTTTGGGCAAGCAAAGATCACGAAGTATGCGTGGTGGACGTATGGCGCCGTTCGGACAGATGCCGGAGGAGTTCCGAAAATTCTTCCCGGAACTTGAACAGCAGGCGCCCGAAGAACGCGGCGGGGATGATAATTTTGAAGAATACAACCCGCAATTGCCGGTGGGTAATGGTTCGGGATGGGTGTATGACAATGAAGGTCATATCATTACGAACAACCATGTGGTGGCGAACGCTGAGAAGATTCGTGTGAGGTTCCGTAATGGTGATCGCTATGATGCTGAGGTTGTTGGGACGGATGCAAAAACTGATATCGCGGTGCTGAAGGTACAAGCGGGAAGTTTGTATCCGGCGAAGCTGACATCGAAACCAGTCAAGCAAGGTGAGATTGTTTTCGCGTTTGGCTCGCCGTTCCGGTTTGAGTTTTCGATGACGCAAGGGATTGTGTCGGCGACGGGGCGCAAGAATTTGAACATTATTGGGAACGGTGGGTATGAGAACTTCATTCAGACGGATGCGGCGATTAACCCGGGGAATTCGGGTGGGCCGCTGACGAACATTTACGGTGAAGTTGTGGGGATGAATACAGCGATTGCGTCGAGAACTGGTGGATTTAATGGTTTGGGCTTTGCGATTCCGACAGACATGGTGAAGCGAATTGTGACACAGATCATTGAGAAAGGTTCTGTATCACGGGGTTATTTGGGGATTATGTTGCCGAGCGAGGAGTTATCTCCGAACTTGGCGAAGTCGTTTGGTTTTGAAGGTGAAAGTGGCGTGCTTGTAAACGATGTTGTGCCTGACGGGCCGGCGGCGAAAGCGGGTTTGAAACGCGGCGATATCGTTACAAAGATTAATGATGTGCCGATTACCAATATTGACCAGCTTAGAAATGTTGTGGCTTCATTCTCACCTAATACCAAGATAGACGTGACTTATTATCGTCAAGGCCAAGGTGAGCAGGTGACATCGATTGAGTTGGCAGAATTGCCGACGAACATGATCGCCAGGTCGAATGAACTCGAAGATGAAGCGGCGGTTGAGACTGAAACGTCGAAGGGTTCGGAGATGCTGAAGAAATTTGGCTTGACGGGCTTGCAGACTTTTAGTGAGGAATTGGCAGAACGTTATGGTTTGAAGTTTGAGCCGGGCGTTTTGGTGAAGTCGGTGAGAAGCGGGTCTGTTGCTGCGATCGAGGGATTGGGTACGCGAGCACCGATGATTATCACGCATGTCATGGGCGATCCTGTAACGAGTGTGAGTGAACTCGCTGAAGAGATTTCGAAGCATGATCCGACGGCAGGGATCCGCCTGTCGATCGCGATCTGGGATAAAGAATCTGAGGAATATATAAATACTTACGAATTCCTCGAACTTTCATCTGAGTGATGCGTATTAACTGATGAAGTGAAAGTTTCCTCCTAGAAAGTTGAACGTGTGAATACCTCTCCGAAACGGGCTGCCTCTCCTCAGCCCGTTTTCTTATGCGCTGATTTAATTCGAATCGACCAACGCCCTATTTGCCTTTTTGCCTACTGTTGAATTGGCATTAATTTCTGCAAAGTCATATTGAAAGATGGTTAATTCGTGGTATTTTAGAAATATCTTATGTTCATCAGTTCAGTGTAAAAGATTAACTATCCTGATTTTGAGTGACAGTTGAGAGGAGAGGCTGTGGGTACAGAAAGAAAATGCACCAATTTGACTAGTTGCCTGCCTGGGGTGTTGTGTTTTGCTATTTTTAGTGGATTCGGTGTATGCGGAGAGGCGATAGCGATATCGCCAACGGAGGCATTGGCGATAAGCCGAGAAGCGCAATACAGCACGATGCCGTATCGGATATTTGATGCGACAGAGGCGAGTGCAGACAACAAGGTGCCGTTGATCATATTTATGCACGGTTCGGGCGAGCTGCGATCGTGGATACCAAGTAGCCAGATCAATAAGAAACATATCAATTGGAGCATGACGCCGATTGTCGACAAATCGCGAACAACGGCGTTTAACTCGTATGTTGTGGCGCCGAATCATGATTCGCGGAATGGGGAGCTGGATGCGGGATTTGTGGAGCATTTGCTGGCGACGTTGCCGAATGTTGATTCGAAGCGGGTGTATGTGACAGGGCTGAGCGCGGGGGGTATTGGGACACTGATTCAGAGTCATGAAAACCCGAACTTGATAGCGGGCGGCGTAGCGTTGGGTAGTCAGTACAAGGATTTCATTCCGGAGCTTGGCGCGTCGGGTGTGCCGCTATGGCTTTTCCATGGTGAGGATGATGGCACATTCAACTATAACCAGATTGACAAGATGTATTCGACGTTGAAGGCGAACGGGTCACCGAGCCGGTATACGTTGAAGAATAATATTGGCCACTCGAATTGGAGCGATATTTATAATGACTCGTATTCGAGTCAGTATGTTGGCGGACATGCACGGGATCTGGGTAAGGATACGATCTGGGAATGGTTGTTTAACCAGAATTTGGATGTTCGGAATAATGAGCCTCGCGGGTTACTGGAAGGGGAAAAAATTCGCATTGATTTTGGGCCTAGATCGAAGTACACGAAAGATAGTTCAACGGGCAAGGATTCTGTGGAAGTACTGATGTCTGGGAAGCTTGATGCGGCAGATAATCATTGGAATGATGCGGTGGCAGATAGCGTAGGCGCGGCTGGAAGCGTGCTAAACGTGACGTCGAATACGACGGGCGAATTGACGAAGGTTGGGCTTGAGATTGTGGACGGGTTTAGCTACTGGGATAGCAAAGGCGAAGCAGGCTCATCATTGTTTGGCGACTTGAAGATGCGCGACACATGGTATGTTGACAAGAACAAGACGGCGTCGTTTAAGCTCACGGGGCTGGAAGCTGGCGGGCATTACAGGCTGCTGCTGACGGGTTCGCAACACGGGTACTCGTATACGGATGATTACGAGACAGAGTTCACGGTGAATGGCGAAAAGACCTGGTACGATGCGAATGATAACCTGAGTGATTTCGCTGAGTATGCGGATCTTATGGCGGATGAGAATGGAGAATTGCTGGTTGAGGTGATGGCCAGTAGCCGAACTGGTAATAAGGTTGGCTATCTTGGAGCGTTGGAGTTGGAAGCATTGAGCGTGCCTGAACCGGGGGCCGGGTTGTTGATGTTGGCGATGAGCGGGCTGCTTTGGCGGCGGCGTTGATCTGAATCTGATGTGCGAAATGAAAACTTGAGAGCTGGCCCGATGAAAAATCGGGTCAGTTTTTTGACCGGGTCGAGGCAGGATGGAGAGGCATGAAGAAAGGGGTTCGGAGGGGATTGATGGTAGACCTAGCAGGGGTGATTGAATTACAATCTTGGCATGAATGCAAGTGAAGGAATGGACTCAGTGAATAAGCATGGTTCACAACCTCTTTTGGAGGTAAAGAACCTGAAGACGTATTTCCCGGTAAAACGTGGATTACTGCGCAAGCATGTGGGGAATGTGAAGGCTGTGGACGATGTTTCGTTCACAGTGGGGCATCAGGAAACGGTGGGGCTTGTGGGGGAATCGGGGTGCGGCAAGTCAACGGTAGGCAGGACGATATTAAGGTTGATCCCGGCAACCCATGGGGAAGTTAGTTTTAACGGGGAGGACGTGCTGGGGACAAGCAGTGGGCGGATGAAACAGCTGCGACGTGAGATGCAGATGATTTTCCAGGATCCAGTGGGGAGCTTGAATCCGAGGATGACAATCAGGCGGATCATTGGTGAGCCGATGCAGGTACATAAGGTCGCAAGTGGGTCGGAGTTGGATGATCGGATTGCGGTATTGCTGGAGAAATGTGGGATGTTGCCGGAGCATATGTACCGGTATCCGCATGAGTTTTCAGGGGGTCAACGGCAGCGGATTGGGATCGCGAGGGCACTTGCGCTAAATCCGAAGTTTATAGTGTGTGATGAGCCTGTGAGTGCGCTTGATGTTTCGGTGCAGAGCCAAATTTTGAACTTGCTGGCTGACTTACAGGAAGAGTTTGGGCTGAGCTATCTGTTTATCGCGCATAATCTGGCGGTGGTGGAGCATTTCTGCGACCGGATTGCGGTGATGTACTTGGGGCGGATTGTTGAGATGGCGGATCGTGATACGTTGTATGCAAACCCGATACATCCGTACACGAAGGCGCTTTTGAGTGCCGCACCGAGTCCTGACCCGAGAAGGAAAAAACAGCGGATTATGTTGCTGGGCGATGTGCCGAGCCCGATCAGTTTATTTGAGGATGAGAAGAAACTAGCAGCGGATATTGCGGCAGGGAACATTGAAGAAATGTCTGAAGAAGAGAAAGCAGAAAGGGCTGCAGAAGCTAGTGATGATATTGAGATTGTGACAAGAAAGCGATTGCTGGATCGGCCGCCGCTGGTTGAAGTTGAGAATGGGCATTGGGTGAGTCAGCGCGCCTAAAACAATAGAATGCGCCATTTTTTTGGGATTGGAAGTCAAAGTATGGGGCATAAATTAAGCGCAATTCCGCTGATGATTTTTGGGACGTTGTGGTGTGGATTTATTGGATTCTTCATTTGGATGGCTGGGCCAAACATGTATTGGCAAGTCATGGCGGAGGGTTTTCCGACAACGCCAGGGATTGTGACAAGTAGCAACATTGATGTTGATAGCGATAGCTACCGCGCGAAAATTGTGTTTGAATATGAGGTGAATGGAAAAGCATACGAAAGTGACACATATCGTTTTGGAACGATCGGCACTTCTAATTCGGGTACGTCTAAAGCGGTAAAAAAGAGATTTCCAGCGGGTCAAGAGGTGACGGTTTATTATGATGCGAATGATCCAGAGCGTGCGGTGCTGGTGACAGGACTGCAAAAAGTGGATTATGTGCTGTGCATTTTTTTGATGCCATTTGTATGCGTGGGAATCGGGATATGGCTTGGGGTATCGAAGATCCTGTTTGGCAAATCGTATAATAGTAGTGGTGGCGTTAAGGTAAAAGAAAATGGGGATGAGGTTGTTGCAGAATTTGAACGCACGCCGGGGGTTGCGGTGGCGTTGATCATTATGGGTGCGAGTGGTTTTGTTGGTGCGTTTTTATTTGGCTTTGCAGGCGATGCGTTGCCTTTGATTGCGGCACAGGGTTATTTTGCCCTATTGGTTGGTGGCGGTTTGTATGCTGGAGTGTCGAAGACAATTAAGAACCGAATGACGCCACGGCAGTTGGTGTTTGATGTGTATCGGGACAAATTTCGGTTTACCTATGGGGAGCATACGGAATGGATGGATTTTGATCAGATTCGGAGCATACATTATCAAAGAGACAAGAAGCGGAAATCTTCGCGAGATTTTAGTGTGGATCTGACGCTGAAGTATGTGGCGAATGATGGGGAAGAGGTTGAACGGAAGTTAACAAGTGCGAAGAACACGGATACCGCGATGAGGTGGATTGAATACGTGTGCAAGCTGACAGGATTTGATCCGATCAGGGAGCGGGTTGTTAAGACAAAGCCGATGAAGGAAGCCTGAAACTGGGACGTAGAAATTGCCTGCGGTGGGGGATTGGGTTAGTATGTTGAACCTTCAAGCCCTGGTGATGTACCTCGGCTGAACCGTCAATGGTCACGCAAGTCATGGTTTTGGGCGGATTTATAAGAATCCTATCATGACGACCCTGCCCCGTTTTACGGCCAGAAATTGCCATTTATCGTGGCGAGATTGGGCTGGTGAGCAGGAAATTTTGCCCTCCGGAGACACCGAAATGGTTAGATTACGTTTGACTCGTATGGGTCGCACCCACAGTCCTTACTACCGTATTTGTGCAATGGACTCACGTTCAGCACGCGACAGTCGGGCGATCGAATATTTAGGTCAGTACGATCCTTGCAACAAGGACGAAGAGAAGCAGATCAACGTAAACGTTGAGCGTGCACAGTACTGGATCTCAGTTGGTGCTCAGCCATCGGAAACGGTTGCAAGTATCTTGAAGAAGGCTGGCGTTGATCCGACGCCGGGCAAGAAGGCCTAAGTGCCTGCTTGAGCTTCCAGTTGGAAGTTAAACGAAAATTAAGAACGCTCGGCTGCGAAGTCGGGCGTTTTTTGTTGCGGTGCTAGTGCTAGTGGCTAGTCCTAGAATGGACGCAAGCGAGGCGGTTAGAAGCATGCAAAGAAGAAATGGATTGATTAACGCCATGCCGCGCATGGCAAACAGAGGAAGACTAATCGTTGCAAACACAATCATTTTCGTTTTCAGGCATCTTCTCTAAGATCTCCTGTTGAATCATGCTAATCAGCTTAGCTTCAAGTTGCTTATCTCGTATCGAAAATAGCATAGAGAAAGGATGCTCTGCGGCATTAATTTTCAAACTACATTGCTTGGGTTTTGCGTACTTTTTTTCTTGTATATGAGCAGAGATTACTGTGGTATCGAAAAAAGTTGTGCCATAGGTCGGAATTCTGATATATCCCGTATTTTTATCAAAGTGACTGGTAAATTTATACTCACCTAAAAGACCTGTGCTTGACATCTGACGGGAAGTTGTGGGGCCCAAAAAAGTTTCCTCACGAAGCACAATTTCAGTTGCCTGCCAAACCTGATCATAGGAAGCAGTAAAAGTTGCTTGGGTGCTACATGCTGTAAAAGGAAATAGCACAAATATGCATAGTAGAAACAACGCTGAATGGCGGATACAAAACTTGTACATAATTTAATTATAAAAAGCAGTAATATGCTTGCATACTAAAGCATGCAATCATTGAAAATGGACTGAGAGTATTGATAAGAGTAGGCTACAGCTATGAGAATTGATATTTGCACATTGTTTCCAGAGATGTTTGAAGGGGTACTGGGTAGTTCGATCTTGAAGCGGGCGGCTGAGCCTGTGGTTGATAAATCGGACGGCTCGGTGAGGGAGGCGGTATGCTCGTATCACACGTGGAATATTAGGGACTACACGACGAACCGGCATCAAAAAGTAGATCAGCCGCCGTATGGTGGCGGGCCGGGAATGGTGATTCAGTGCCAACCGGTGTTTGATTGCGTCAATGCGGTACGTGAAGTGAAGGGTGATGATGGGGTTGTGCTACCGAAGGGGAGATTGATTCACCTGACGCCGCAAGGGAAGGTGTGGGATCAGAAGATGGCGGAGGAGATGGCAAAGGAAGAGCGAGTCATTTTTCTGGCGGGGCATTACGAAGCAATTGATCAACGGGTCATCGACGAGTTAGAGCCAGTGGAAGTTTCGATCGGTGATTATGTATTGAGTGGTGGGGAGTTGGCGGCGATGGTGATGATTGACTCGATCGTGCGATTGATTCCGGGTGCGCTTGGGCATGAAGAGAGTGCGCATCAGGATTCGTTTTCGGAGGGGGCTAATCGGTTATTAGATTGCTCTCACTATACGAGGCCAGCGACGTGGGAAGGCCGAGAGGTGCCGAGCGTGTTGATGTCGGGGAATCATGCGAAGATTGAGGCATGGCGCCGCGAGGAAGCGCTACAGAATACGAAGGCAAGACGGCCTGATTTACTCGGTGAGGCGGAGTCGCGCGATGATTGAGCGACTGAATGCTCATCGATCGTTTGATGACTTATGCAGAAATCGTATGTATTTAATGAATCGGCATGTTCAGTCTTGAGAGTGTTTTGACATGTGATTGGGGCAAAATGCAGTGGATTAATAATGCTACAGCATAAGGATTAAAAACTGTTTTTTCTTTTAATGTTAAATTCATCGCAATCGTTTTCGAAAGAGCTAAGCTGATGCGTTGGGTTTAGGTAAGAATGGTTTTTAAAACTATGCCCTTGATCATTACGGCGATTGCCTTGCAGCTGTTGTGAGCCATGTTGTCAATACCTCTTGAATTAAGAAGCAAATAATGCCTGTAGCAAAGCGTGTGGAAGCGGCTCGGCCGCGACGCGGTGGGATTGAATGGGGAAATTTGAATTGGGTCGTGATTACGGGATTGGGTGGGATGCATTTACTCGCGTTATTAGCATTATTGCCATGGGCGTTCTCGTGGAGTGGGTTGGTGCTGATGGCTGTGCTGATGTGGTTGAGTGGAGGGATCGGGATCAATTTGTGCTATCACAGGCTGATGACTCACCGATCATTCAAGACGCCCATATGGTTTGAACGGGTTTTGTTGCTGGTAGCATCGCTGGCATGGCAGGGAGGGCCGGTACAGTGGGTTGGTGTACACCGGTTACATCACAAGCATTCGGATGGCGATGCGGATCCGCATAGCCCGAGACATGGTTTCACATGGGCGCATATTTTGTGGATGTTGCATCGCGAAATCGAGGGTGTAAAGGGCGAAGATGCGGCCAAAGATTTAATGCGTGATGGGTTTGTTAGACGACTGAACGCATGGTTTTGGTTGCCACAGTTTGGATTGATGGTGGCCCTTATGGGGTTGGGATGGTTGTGGGGAGGATGGGTGCTCGGGCTATCGTGGGTGATCTGGGCGGTTGGTGCGAGAACTGTGGTTATCTTTCACATTACCTGGTTCGTGAACTCTGCAACACATACATGGGGGTATCAGAATTTCAAGGAAACGGGAGAAGATTCGACGAATCTTTGGTGGCTGGCGTTGTTGTCATTTGGCGAGGGTTGGCATAATAACCACCATGCACAGCCACGATCAGCGGCACATGGGATGCGGTGGTTTGAATGGGACATGACATACTGGACGATCAAAATTCTTTCATGGGTTGGGCTTGCAAAAGAGATCCACCAACCCGACTTAAAGAAAATGAGTTGAGATAAAGACAAGAATGATGCAATGCGATGAATTTCTCTTGCGAGAAAAGAGGCGAACCGAGAAGATAATGACAGTTTAGAGCTGTCATTTTTCATTGTTGAGGAGCATGAAATGAATTGCCCGAAGTGCGAAGGTGTGATGCAGACGGTGTCGATTGGCGATGTGGATGTAGATCGCTGCGATAGCTGCAAGGGGATATGGTTTGATGCGTTGGAGTATGAGAAGGTGAAGGGTATGAAAGAGGCTGGGGAGCTGGTGGATAGTGGTGATGCGGGTGTTGGGCGGATGCATAATACGGAACGTGAGGTGAAGTGTCCGAAGTGTCACACGCTGATGGTGGGGATGTCGCTCCATGACCAGCCGCACATTCAGTACGAGATGTGCTCATTATGTGGCGGGATGTATTTGGATGCTGGCGAATTTAAGGATTCGGTGGAGGTGACATTTTCGGAGTACCTGCGTGGGATGCTGAAGCCGCGAGAATAGAAGGCTGTGTGTAGGATGGGAGCATGAATGATTGAAAAGGATCGGGGATTGGTTGTGCAGTGCTGGGGAAAAGGGGGTGTGATTGTGCGGAAGATGGGGATGAAATGGGTGATTGGGGATAGTTGGCTAGTGGCTGAACGCTTTTGAGAGGGCTGGATTGAGAGCGGATTCGACAGAGCGGGGAGAAGTAGCTAGACTATTTGGCTCGACATGAGGGTGGCGGTGCGGTTTTCCGCAGCGGGAACCGAATAAAATACGTAAACAATTTACTAGCAACGAGATAACGTCATGAGCGACGCCATTATCAAAGCAGTTGAAGAAAAACAGATCCGCACGGATCTTCCCAACGTATCCGTCGGTGACACGGTGGATGTACACGTGAAAATTATTGAGGGCGCGAAAGAGCGTATTCAGGTTTTCTCGGGCGTTGTGATCAAGATTCAAAGCGGTGGAATGAATCGTACATTCACGGTTCGCCGCATTGTGGCGAATGAGGGCGTTGAAAGAACGTTCCCATTCAACAGCCCACGTATCGACAAGATCGACATTGTTCGTTCTGGTCATACTCGCCGTGCGAAGCTTTATTACCTGCGTGACCGCGTTGGTAAGAAACGCCGCTTGCGTGACCGCCGCAGAGGCTTGGGTCGTGCAACGGTTGAAGCGGCAACAAAGGCTGCTGAATAAGCTCATTAGCGGCTTATACAACTATTGCCAAGAGCAGCCCTGATTACATTGCATCGTGATGTAAAATATTGGGACACAACTGCAACAAAACGACAATTCCAGCCCTGAGCGGCAAGCTCAGGGCTGTTGTATTATGTTGATAGCTGTCTAACAGGTGACAATGATTGGGATCACGGGGCGGGCGACCAATTGGAGCAACAAAAAGATGAGTGAGAAGCAAGCTCAAAACAATCAGAAGCAACAGAAGCAGGGCAAAGGCGGGAAACAGGAAGTCAGTAAGAGCACGTCTGAATTGCTGGCAGATCGCCGAGCAAAGCTGGTCAAACTACGTGACGATTTTGGGATTGACCCATACGGGCAACGGACCGATGGCTTGATGACAGTGAAGGCTGCTAGAGATGCTTACGATGCAGAAGCGGACGCAGCACATAAAGAGAATGCTGAGGTCGATAATCGGCCTATCGTCAAAATCGCGGGACGTGTGATACAGCACAGAGTGATGGGGAACCTGATCTTTATGTCACTGCGTGATGCCACGGGCGATATTCAGGTCGCGGTTTCAAAGAAGATGGTGGGCGCCCCAACATTCAAATTAGCGAGAGCTACTGATCTATCTGACATTGTTCATGCGGAGGGGCCGTTGGCGACAACGAAGACGGGTGAAATTTCTGTTTGGGCGACCAAAGCTGAAGAAGTTGAAACGGGTGGATACTCGGTACTCACCAAATCACTCGCCCTGCCCCCGGGCAAATTCCACGGCCTACAGGATCAGGAAACACGGTACCGCAAGCGATATGTTGATTTGTATACGAATCCTGATGTCATGCAGACCATGGTGAAGCGTAGTGAGATCGTTAAGGGTGTTCGCGATTTCCTGACAGACCCTCCGGCCGAGAGCGGTATCAGTGGCGGGTTTCTGGAAGTCGAAACGCCTATGATGCAATCGATGGCTGGCGGAGCGGCGGCGAGGCCGTTTGCGACACATCACAATGCTCTGGATATTGAACTATTTTTGCGAATTGCACCGGAGCTTTACCTCAAGCGATTGCTTGTAGGTGGTATGCATCGCGTATTCGAAATCAATCGCAATTTCCGAAATGAAGGTTTGAGTCCGAGACACAATCCTGAGTTCACAATGCTTGAGTTGTACGAAGCATTTGGCGATCTCTACTCGATCATGAACCTTGTCGAAAAAACCTTCCAACATATCGCTGAAAATGTCTGCGGCGGCATGAAACGTATGTTCGGTGATCTTGAAATCGACTACTCAAACTTCCGTCGCGCGAAGTATCTGGATTTGTTTGAAGAACACAATGGGTTCTCGCACAAAGATCATGAGAAGCTGATTGAAAAAGCGAAGAAGCTGAGCATCGATACGGATGAGATTGTCGATCATGACCAGCTGCTGAATGCGGTATGGGAAGAGACGGTTGAGGAACATCTGATTCAGCCAACGTTTGTGATTGATTATCCTGCGAGCTTGTGCCCACTTACAAAGCGCAAGCCGGATGAGCCTGAGATTGCAGAACGATTTGAATTGTTTATCGCAAAAATGGAATTGGCGAATGCATATACGGAACTGAATGATCCGGATGTGCAGGAAGCAAACTTCACACAGCAGATTGATGGGATTGACGACGAGGAGTCAACGTTCAGAAATGTGGATCATGACTTCTTAGAGGCTTTGAAGGTGGGGATGCCGCCGGCTGGCGGGTTAGGGATTGGAATTGACCGCATGGTGATGCTGATGACGAACCAGCAATCCATACGGGATGTGATCTTGTTCCCATTGATGCGGCCTACACAGGCGTCCCAATAAAATACCAATCTTAATCATACTCAGAAGGGTCGTCTGGCCCTTCTTTTTTTATGTATGATGTGACGCTATCGGGTGAATAAGGAAGTATGATGGTGATAATGGGGAATGGACGATTAAATGGAAGCGTATAGATCGCAAATGACGCAGGAAACGTCCTGATAAGTGAGGGGTGACGGCAGGTACGATCATTAGAGTAGGTATAGGAACATGTACAAAGTATTGCTGGTATTAAAATACTTGCGGCGTAAATTAGCGCCGATGTTTGCTGCGCTTGCGGTAACAATGTGCACGATGATGGTGATCATTGTGATTAGTGTTATGGGGGGCTTCTTTGACATGCTGAGCAAGAGTGCTCAGAAGCTGAGTGGTGATGTTACGGTCACGGCGTTTACGCTAACAGGGTTTCCGTACTATAAAGATGTGATTGATGAAGTGAATCAGTTAAAGGAAGTTGAAGCTGCGACGCCGGTTATTCAATCGTATGGCTTGCTGAATCTAAAACGCGGCGGGGAGAATGGGCGAACGGGTAATACAAAAACAATTGAGGTGATGGGGATTGAGCCTGCCGGGTATTCTGAAGTTGTGAATTATGAAGATACATTGCTGTGGACTGGGCCGTCACTGGTTGCGGATCTGGAACAAGCAATTTCGTCGCAGCGTCTTCAGCTTGATAAATGGGAATCGGATGATTTAGCAGAAGCAAAGACGGCCGAAGAAAAAGAAGCAATACGTGAAGAGTTCAAGCAAAAGCGTGAGTATCTGGCTGAGGTAGAAAAACAACGAGACGGCAAGCGCAGGGGCGATGAGTTGGCCGAAATGGGCAGCAAACTTGAACCGACTAAGCAGCGATTAGATCGAGCAGGAAAAGATCTGCCGGGTATGGTGATGGGGGTGGAGGTGAACCCGTATCATATGCGTGACGCTGAGGGGAAATATCGTTATGCAAATGCGAGCGTTTATGACAATGCGGTACTGGCGCTGATGCCGATAAATGAGAAGGGTGGTATCCGTGGGGAGCCGGCGAATGCCGAGTTTGCCGTTGTCAATGAATTCAAGAGTGGTTTGTATGACATTGATGCGAACCGGGTTTATGTGCCGCTAAAGGTTTTACAAGAGAAGTTGGATATGGGGGAAGCCGAGGAATATGACCCCGATACGCTTGAGCCGACCGGAAAAATGGTGCCTGCAAGGGTAACACAGGTACTTGTAAAATCTGCACCGGGCTATACCGCGGAACAGACCGCAGAAGCTGTAAAAAAAGCAATTCGCCTCGTAGAGGATAAGCACCGTGAGATGGGGCAGATGATGCCTGTGCTTTACGCTCAAACATGGATGGAGATGCATGCTCAACTACTTGGAGCTGTGCAGAATGAAGTTGGGCTGGTTACGTTCTTGTTCGCGATCATTAGCGTGGTTGCAATCGTCATGGTCGCGACAACGTTTTACATGATTGTGCTTGAGAAAACGCGAGATATTGGCGTGCTACGAGCGATCGGGGCTTCACGGCTGGGGATCATGAATATCTATTTGGGGTATGGATTTGCCATTGGTGTTGTCGGTGCATTTTTAGGCTTGTTTTTTGCTTATGAAATCGTAACGAATCTGAATGAAATTCAAGATTGGCTGTACCAGTGGTTTGGCTGGCGAATGTGGGATCCACGAACGTATTTCTTCGATCGCATTCCAGATCAGGTTGACCCAACTAAAGCAACCTGGATTGTGCTTGGGGCAATCGCGAGCAGCGTCGTCGGGGCATTGATACCTGCGTTATTAGCTGCACGGCTGAATCCTATTGAGGCATTACGCTACGAGTAGAACTAACTTGCGAATAGATAAGTTTGTATTTTTGTCACAGCGGAAGTAAATATGAATCAGGACACGACGACAAACCAAGAACCGGTGCTCAGATCAAGCACTTTGCATAAGCACTACCGGATGGGCGGTCAGGATCTGCATATCTTGCGCGGCATCGATATGGAGGTCAGGCAATCTGAGTTTGTCGCGATTTATGGCCGCTCTGGATCAGGAAAAAGCACGCTGTTACATCTGCTCGGCGGGCTGGATCGACCTAATGAAGGCGAGGTTTTCTTCAACGGCGACCCGGTTTTTCGGCTACGCGGCGGAAAACTAGATCGATATCGCAATCAGCATGTGGGGTTTGTCTTTCAACAATATCATTTACTACCAGAACTAAATGCATTTGAAAATGTTTTGATTGGGTCGATGGTAGGGAAAAGCTTGCTGAGTTGGGCTGGAAAAAGACAAGCAGTTAAAGAGCGAGCAAAGATGCTGCTAGAGGAAGTTGGGTTATCAGATCGCATGAAACACCGGCCAAGCAAACTCTCTGGCGGCGAGCGTCAACGAGTTGCGATCGCAAGAGCATTGATCAATGAGCCAGACGTGTTGATGGCGGATGAACCAACAGGAAATTTGGATATTGATACGAGCGGCTCAATCATCGAATTATTCCAATCTCTTCATCAAGGCGGGCAAACATTGATCCTTGTGACGCATGACGAAGGGATCGCAAAAATTGCAGATCGCAGCCTTACGCTGGTTAAAGGTAAACTTGAGTAGCGAATCATTTCGATTTTGGCAATTTCAATCATTGATTTTACAGATCAGATCAAACAATACACGAATATTCGGATAACACCGTTTTTTACAGTGCGTAATATCAGTACGTCTTGACATACTTTGAATGGGTGGTAGTTTTGTTGGGTACATCAACTCGTGTTATGTATGCAGTGACATATGAATGATGCACAGGTGCGTCGATTGCAGGCTTCATGAAAATGACAGTGTGTAATGTCAGGAGGCATGTGCAGCCTGCCGAATGAGCGTGGCTGTCAATCCAGTAAACACACTTGGCAATATCGCGCCTCAAATAGAATTTATTACGGCAGGCTCTTAGCTAACATCTGATTAGAGGAGCGCCTGATGCGGGTATTATTAACAACAACCAGCTACCAAGACACACCTGGTGAGCACCATCATGTCATAGAAAATTCGGGATATGAGATTGTCCGAGCTCGTGGGCCGCTACCCGAAGTTGAAATGATCAAACTCGTCAAAGAATATGGTGGCTTTGATGGATTATTGAATGGCGATGATGAGATTACTGCCAAGTTTATCGATATCGCGTTGGAAGCCCCTACCCCGCTAAAAGTCATCTCGAAGTATGGCATTGGGTTAGATTCAATTGATGTGGCCTATGCAACAAATAAGGGTCTTCCGGTCTTGTTCACACCGGGTGTGAATCATACGACTGTCGCGGAACATGCGATTGGGCTCATTATTGGCTTAGCTAAGCATTTCTGGATCCATATGAATGCTTGCAAGCATGGTGAGTGGAAACGAGTGACAGGTCATGAATTGATGGGCAAAACGGTTGGAATTGTCGGAATGGGAAGAATTGGCAGGGCACTTACCGAACGTGCTCAAGCTTTTAGCATGAATGTGATCGGCTACGATCATCGTTGGGACGATGCATTTGCACGCGAGTATTGTGTCAAGCATGCAAAAACAATCGATGAACTTCTCAAAGAGTCAGATATTGTCAGCTTGCACGTATTCCTTAGCGATGAAACACGTGGATTAATTAATCGTGAATCGATTAAGAAGATGAAAGATGGGGCTTATCTCATCAATACTGCTCGAGGCGGTTTGATTGTTGAAGATGATGTTGCCGAGGCTTGCCGAAGTGGAAAGCTGGGAGGATATGGAACTGATGTGCTAAACGAAGAGCCAATGCGTGCCGAGCATCCATTTACTGGGGTCGATAATATTTTAATGACTCCGCATGTAGGCAGCCGAACTCAGGAGAGCGTTGAACGACAGGCAATGCGCGCAACTAAAAATCTACTGAATTATTTGGCGGGTGTAGAAGATTACATCCAAGCGAATAACTAGGATAAGCCAATAGTTATATCGTAATAGAATGATAAAAAGGGCTATAGGATTTGATAATTGAAAGTGGCATCGCTGAAATGTCGATCAGAGCGATGTCCCGAGAAGCTGCGATATTGTGTTAAATAAACGCGGTTTATCAGAAAGCTTATGATATTGCTGGAGATATTCATGCTCTGGCAGGATCAGGGCTAAGATTCACGAAACAAAACCACTCGGGATCATGAGGGCTTAATGATGTATTTTGCTGAGATCCTGAGGGGTAAGAAAAATGGAGCAAACGCTGAGATGGCAAAGAACCAAAATAATGGGGAGCATCATATTGGCCTGATCGGGCTAGCGGTCATGGGACAAAATCTCGTACTGAATATGGCTGACCACGGCTTTACGGTTTCAGTCTACAACCGTACGACGGAAAAAATGGAAGAATTCATTGAACGATGCCAATCAGGTGAGCCGAGCGCAGATCGTGTTATTGGTTACGCAAAGCTGAAGGATTTCGTTAAGTCACTTGCCAAGCCTAGGAAGATTATATTCTTGGTGAAGGCTGGCAGGCCTGTGGATATGGTTATCGCGGAATTACTGCCATTAATTGATAAGGGTGATATTCTCATTGACGGCGGCAATAGTGAGTGGACGGATACGATTCGTCGCGAAAATGAGCTTGCTGAAAAAGGGATTCACTTTGTAGGTAGCGGCGTATCGGGCGGTGAACTGGGTGCGAGGTTTGGCCCATCATTGATGCCGGGCGGATCGAAAGAAGCATGGAATGCCATTAAGCCGATCTGGCGCGCATGTGCTGCGAAAGTAGATAAAAAGACCGGTGCTGAATTGCAAGGTGCTGAGGCCGGCAAGCCTATTAAAGGCGGTGAAACATGCACCGCTCATATCGGCCCAGATGGTGCGGGACATTATGTAAAAATGGTGCATAACGGGATTGAGTACATTGATATGCAGTTGATTTGCGAAGCATATTCAATCATGCGCCACTTGCTTGCAATGAAGCCTGAAGAGATTGGCGAAGTATTTGAAGAGTGGAACAAAGGCGAACTCTCAAGTTACCTCATTGAAATTACGGCTGATATTCTTAAGCAAAAAGATCCAACGAATAAACGCAAGGCGTTTGTTGATATCGTATTGGATCGTGCGGGGCAAAAAGGAACAGGCAAATGGACTGCTATGAATGCGTTAGATATTGGTGTACCCGCTAATGCAATTGGTGAAGCGGTCTATGCCCGCTGCTTATCCGCTCTTAAAGATGAACGCGTTAAAGCAAGCAAAGTATTAAAAGGGCCTAAAATTAAGCCGATCCAACGCGGCAAGGCCAAGTATGTAGAAATGATCCGCGAAGCTTTGTATTGCTCAAAAATCTGTGCATACGCACAGGGTTTCCAGTTAATGACGGAGGCTCAGAAGGAATACAACTGGAAGCTAAACTTCGGTACGATCGCAAAGATCTGGCGAGGCGGTTGTATCATTCGCGCTCGATTCCTGCAGAAAATTACAGATGCGTATGCGAATGACAAAAAATTGCAGAACCTGATGATGGACCCGTATTTCAAGAAGGCGATACATTCTGGCCAAGAAGATTGGCGAAAAATCATATCGCTCTGTGCAGAGCATGGCATTCCGTCACCTGCATTTGGTTCGGCGTTAGCATACTACGATGGATACCGAAGTGAGGTCTTACCAGCGAATCTGCTACAAGGCATGCGTGATTACTTTGGTGCACATACTTACGAGCGTACAGATAAAAAACGCGGTGAGATGTTCCATATTGATTGGCCAGATCCTAAACGTCCACAATACAAGGCATAATTAACCAATAATTCACGATTATTCAAAAGCTCGCTATTTTGCGGGCTTTTTTTATGCCTATCTATTCGCTAATCAGACTGTCTCGAAATTGTCTTGGCGACTTACCTGTTTCACGTTTGAACGAACGCGAAAAAGCATACACAGATTGAAAGCCTGTTCGAGAAGCAATTTGCGCAACAGACAGATCTGTGGTTGATAGTAGACGCATGGCGTGGTGCATCTTGACTTGACGGATATAGTGGCCAATTGACATGCCATACTGTTTTCTAAATCGCTCACGCAGATGAGAGTTGGACATCGCAAGGCATTCCGCGACATCATCAACTGAAACCGGCTCTTCCATATTGTCCAGTAGATATCTCGCAACGGATTCAAAAAGAGATAGGTGCGGAACCGCAGCAGAACGAACGTCGCCAGACTCACCCGAGAACGGCTTGATTTGACGTTGAACCTGTCGTTGCAATTGCTGGAGAACCAAACCAAAACGCAATCTGATTTCTTGTTCAACTGCAGAAACAGATGCATCTCGAGCTTCATAAATTTCTGTTAGCGTGATCAAGTTTTGACTAATCTGATCATTCAATGTGAGCGGTGTTGAGCGAAGTGACGCGATCTGCTTTTCATCTTTTAATTCAAACGTCATAAATAGCCAGGTCAGATCTTCTTCTTCAAAGTTCGCGAAATGATGAAACTGCCATGGAAAGACCATGAGCGCCTGACTCGGGCCGATGCGATAAAACGTTTGGTCAATAATGACATCTGCGCGTGTTCGAATGGGGATGATCAGGACAAACCGGCCATGTCGATGTGCTGGCCCAAGCATGGGAGCACGGCGTTTAAACATCAAGACCTTATCAGGCACAATCACATCCCCTGAGATGTGCTGCATATACATCTCACGCCAATCTGAAATGGCGCAAACAGCCCCTTCCAACCTTACCCAATCAGCACCATCGGCTAAAGCACGGTTAGGTGGGGGTGGCGGAATGGAAATATCCGTCGTAATTGTTAAATCTTTAGTCATTTTGGCTATGTACTTACCTATTTCGATATTATACCTTATCATACAAGTTGGTAAAGACCCCCTTTTTGCTACCTGTTTGATAGGAAAAGATGATGGCAAATGGCCATGATGTAGTACGTGTAGGACTGATCGGCCCCGGCTTCCGATTGATGGATGTCGTGGAGCGATTGGACAAACAGTGTGACCAGATCAAGATTTCCGGCTTATACGACCCGAATCCTGAATCTATTGAGAAATGCAAAGCCAGATGCGATGCTTCTGAGGCTGTGATCTATGACAGCTTCGAGAGCCTCTGCGAGGCTGATGATATCGATTGGATCATGATTGGCTCATGGAATTGTTTCCACAAGGAGCATGCAATCAAGGCACTCGAGTGCGGCAAGCACGTTTTTTGCGAAAAGCCGCTTGCGACGAATTTTGAAGATTGCCTCGCGATGCAAAAAGCCATGAATGCTGCTCCTGGCCAAATCTTTTCATTCGGCCTAGTTCTGCGATATGCAACGCTTTACAACAAGATCAATGAAATTGTGAAATCCGGCCAAATCGGTGACATCATGAGCTTCGAATTCAATGAGACTCTTGAATTTAATCATGGCGGTTACATCCACCAAGACTGGCGTCGCAAGACAGAATTAGCGGGTACACACCTGCTAGAAAAATGTTGCCACGATGTTGATCTTGTGAACTGGATTATTGGCTCTAAGGCCAAACGTGTAGCCAGCTTTGGTAGCTGCACATTCTTCACCGATGCAAACAAACATCACCAGGATCGTATTGGGCCAAATCCAAAGGATGACCGCCCAGCCTATCAAGGCTGGATCTACAGCCACGAGACGCCTTTCAGGAACGACAAGGACATCGTAGATAGCCAAGTCGGTATTCTTGAGTATGAAAATGGTGTCAATGTTACTTTCCATACAAGCTGCAACGCTGGCATCCCAGAACGCCGCATGTACATTTTGGGTACAGAAGGTGCTGTCAGAGCTGACTTGATCACAGGCAAAATTGAGTTCCGTCGTATCGATTGGGAAGCCCCAACAACGGTTATCGATGCAACAGGCGGTGGCCACGGCGATGGCGACACCATCATGGTCAAAGGCATCATCAACACAATGACCAAGGGTGCAGCACCACAAGCTTCACTTGAAGACGGACTTGTCGCAGCAGCAACATGCTTCGCGATGGATAAAGCTATGGAAACTGGCGAAGTCGTTGAACTTTCCGAATGGTGGGAAAGCGCGGGTTTGAGCAACACTGCCTGCTGCAAAAACTAAAGCGATAACATAGACCCTGCAGTGCACTTTTATAGATGCAAGCCTGATTCCCATAAAAAGGGATCAGGCTTTTTTGATTGTCCATGCCAGGGCTTTGTTCGTGACAGCGACAGCTTCGAGTGTTATCTTTCTATTCTGGAGGCAAGCATCATGAAATACCTTGCAATTTTCACAGTATTATGCCTAAACGTACTCATCGCAAACGTTATTGAAGCTGAAATTTTGATCACCGAGATTATGTACAACCCGGCAAGTCGAGAAAAAGTACCCGCGCGTACAGAATGGCTTGAGCTTTACAACACCGGCGACGAAACGGTCCCAATACGTGGCTGGTATTTAAGTGACGAAGATGGCAAGAGTGAACCATTTACACAACAGATTGAAATTGCACCAAATCATGCAATTGTTTTGATACCAGACGACCAGCAAATTGAAGAATTCAGAAAGGCGTGGCCAGGCGACTTTCTAGTCATGACTGTCAAAAAATGGAATAACGGTGGCCTCAAAGGCCTTGCCAATAATCCCACCGAAACAAATGAAATTCTCACACTACATGACGGTTCTGGACGCATAATAGATCGGGTAAACTACGACGACAATAAACCATGGCCAACCGATACAAAACAGGGGCCGAGTATTTATCTTTTGCCTGACAAACTCTCCACGGCCGAGAATGACCAAGGTAAGAGTTGGAAACAATCAAAGGCCGGCACCGATGGTGCAAGACATAATCAGGTCACAAATGAATACGACAAACAAGATACAGGCTCTCCCGGCTTTATCTCGAAACAAAAGCCGTAAGATCACAGGACTCATCACTGCAATCGCAATATCAACGATAAGTTTAGCACCCAATAGTGCTACAGCTTGGCATGATGAAGGCCACTATTATGCGGCCATGGCTGCGACTCAAAATCTTCCTAATACCTTCCCTATTTTTTTCAAAGACGGTTTCAAAACAATCGCACATTGCTCTATTGATCCAGATGTAATGAAATCACCAAATACAAAGCAACTCACCGATTTTGAAAGCAGTGAGCATTATTTAGATAAAGAGTTAATTGGTGATAACAAGCTACCAAACACGCGCTATGAATTTTACGAGCTCTGTAATGAACTAGAAATTAGTCCCCAAAAAGTTGGTACTGCTCCATATGCTATAACCGAATGGACCCAACGCCTTACCATTGCATTTGCTGAATACAGAAAAGATCCATCCAATCCACACGTAAAAGCTAAATGTTTAATATATGCCGGCAACTTATCTCATTATGCGGCTGATATAAAAATGCCTCTTCACACGACCAAGCACTTCAATGGTTGGATTAAACAAGACGGCAACATAGAACATAAAGGGATCCACGCAAAAGTTGATGCCTTACCCAGTAAAATAACATTTAACGAAATCTTTGATGTTGCTTTGGATGATATAAAGCCTGCTGATAATTTATTTCTATATGTTCTTACTGAACTCGAAGAAAGTCATAGCTATGTTAAACAGACATACGAATTAGCAGATAAATTCCCTGAAGCTCGTGATTTAGACTTATACGATAAAGATGTGATCGCTTTTACGAAAAATCGAGAACGGGCTGCATCTAGATTTGTTGCAAATTTATTCTTAACTGCTTGGGTAAATTCAGAGAAAGAAGTGATCCCGTCATGGCTCGATCGGAACAATTTCGATAATAGCTTTGATCCTAATCAACTACCCGACAAAAAATAGTTTTTTACAAGGTTATTAAAAAAGCCCACATTTAGTGGGCTTTTTTAATATCTACTCAACACAATTTTATGGCAAACGATGCTCTTTATTCTGTTCATTATCAGAAATTTCATTCTGATAGATGTCTTTAAGCACGCGTGCCATATCTATTTGATGGAAATACAAACCTCGCCCAAACTGCTCGCCATTGCTTTCATAGTAATCCATCTGCTTTGGTAACTGATCAAATCGATCAGCTCCCGCTCCCTTGACGAAAAATGGCACGGGAAAATTGCTATGGCTATTAAAGTACCATCGATAACCGGGCATCACCCCTGCCCCATTATCGATAATTGGCTGAAATGGTTTCTTATGCGCATCTGGCCCGCACAACAGATGATCATGATCAGCAGTCACAATTACCAAAGTATTACCCCAGTTATTGCCATCGGTGTTGTGTGTTAGATAATCTGAAACCGCTTTGACAGCCTGATGAAAATCGATGTATTCCTCAATCATTCGACCCGCTTGATTGAGATGCATTGCCTTATCAACAGCGCCACCTTCAACTTGAAGAAAAAATCCATCTTCGCCTTTCCCAACAACATTCAATGCCGCTTTGGTCATATCAACCAACGTCGGCACATTGGTATTTAGTGGATCATCACCAGGGACAGCTTCTCGTGAATTACCGGTTGAAGATCGATTTTGCTGTAATGTTATTCTTGCCTGCGGAATCATTGCAATACGGCGATCTTCATCTAAACCTTGTTCTGCTAATTGAATAATCGATTCTTTGTCCTCAATTAACAGCCAACCATTTGGATGTGTACCTGCCTTTAATGTTTCCCACGTCTCCTTGCCGCCAACGTATTTGTAATCGGTATCCTTTGAAGGAACGACAGATTGCCCGTCATCATTGTATTCAGGATTACCTGTGCCGCCGATTAAATCTAGAACACCCGCATCAAACATTTCATTTGCTACAGCTGCGTACTCTTTCCGATTAATGTTGTGAGCGCCACCTCCAGCAGCTGGCGTAGCATCACTCAAGAAAACTGAAGATATGGTGCCTACTTTTTTGCCAGCTTGCTTTGCTAGTTCCGGCACACTAACGAGATTTTCGCCATTTGGTCCAACATTCAATCTACCGTTTGATGTAAGTACACCAGTCATCATCTGCGACATTGTCGCTGCAGAATCTGGATAGGTGCTTCGATGCCATTTATATCCTTCAAAATAGTACGGGTACCGCCCTGAACTACCTTCCACTGGCGTACCATCCCATGCCTTTGCCGGGTTATAGACACGACTCAAATCCTGCTCATCAGCACCCTTAGGGCCTGAATAGGAGTATGTAGCCATTGCATATTTTTTCCAATCATCTCGGTCATAGATCAATGGCTCGCCGGTCCAGTAGCGAGTTGCATCTAAAGTGCTGTATCCAGAGCCATCGGCAATCATTACGATCACATTCTTAATTCCCGATTGATCAGCAAAAGCGTTCACATATATGAAAAAAGTCGCTAAAAACAATGTAATAATCATCGAAAAACGCTTCATATCAACTCCTCATGAAAATGATCACAAACTATATATAAGTTTAGAGCATGGCTATTGTCATGTAAGCCTTCTTACGTACATAACCTACTGTTTCAGGCATAATTTTGACGGATTCGCCCTCAGAATCCACACATAAACACCATATATCACTTTCGTTAAAAATCATGATATTGTGTGTGTTAAGCCTAAATGCTAGCACAATTGTGTTTTAGAAACATTCATCAAAAAGTAAACGATTGGTTAAAAAACGATGAACGACCTCATAATGCCCTTGGATCTACATAACACAATCGTTACATCTGCATATCTCAAACGAGGTTTTAACCAGGATGAAGCCGATAAAGCTGCGCGATTCTGTGCAATGGCATCATGGCACGGTATTAAAACACACAATGCAATTAAAGCGCTGCATTTAGATGACCTTTTTGGGTCAGGTAATCAAAAAAGCCAAGGCTGTACCCCCCGTGCCGAGATCGAAGAAATACCGAATCGATTTAAAGCTTGCACCGTTTGGAACGCGCATAAAAAACTGGGCCAAGCGGTCGCATTCAATGCTATTGAACAAGCAATGACACTGGCAGATGAGTACGGTGTTGGCATCGTGAGTGTTGACGAAGCATTTCACTACTTATGGGGTGGCGGGTATGTCATGGAAGCAGCTAAGCGCGGCTACATTGCATACACATGCTGCACTGCCGCATTAGCGGAGGTTGTGCCATTTATGGGCAAACATCCAACGCTAGGCACAAATCCACACTCGTGGGCATTTCCAACAATGGATGCACTTGGCTATCCAATCGTCATCGATTGGGCAACTAGTACAGTCGCAATGGGACGTGTTCAGCAATTCAAACGAGAAAACAAGCAATTACCACCAGACGCTGCTGTTGATTCCAAAGGTAATCCAACACAAGATCCCCATAACGCTTCAGCACTACTGCCTTTTGGAAAACACAAAGGCTATGGACTCTCATTGATTAATGAATTAGTCGCAGCATTAATTGGTGGATCGCTACCTACGTTACGATCGCGTCCAGAAAATATTACAACTGGAACAATTGAAAAAACAACGCCTAATTTCTACTTCCAAGTCATCCATCCTGATGCGGTTAGTTCAGGCCTGTTTGCCGACAAACGCAACCAGAGTGAGAATACAAAAGCTGTTATTCTAGATATACTTGGGCATGGAAACGAAAACTGCTTGTTACCTGGACAATTAGAACATCAAGCTGCCTGCGAGAGTGACAAAGCCGGGGGTCTGTTATTTACTGAGGCTGAAATATTGGAATTTGAGCAGATTGCCAAGGATTCTGACATACCTTTCACAATTGACCAATTAGTTGCTCATCAAGTATAAGAGCCAAACACAATATCTTGTGCTAAAATGCAAACATGAATGCAGAATCAGATATTGAGAAAATTTGTCCATTGTGCAGCAAACCAAATAACTGCTACTTACATCAAACCGATGCAGGCGAATGTTGGTGTGTAAGCGCAACGATACCTCAGGATTTATTAGACCAAATACCTGACCAATACATAAACAAATCATGCATTTGCAAAACGTGTATTGACAACTATAACAACACAAAAAAACGCCTTAAATAAGGCGTTTTTATTTTTTTATTTTTCTTCTTTTAATCGCCTAGCCATTCGCTTTTTGGCTTGTTCGATCTTTTCCGAATCATCTGGTGTATACAAACGATAAAAATATATTCTATCTCGATCAACACCACGCTTTAACTTCCCCTTTGCATCTTTTTTCACACCGTAGAAATACTCAACATTATCACCAATCCCATTGGTTGATCCCTGCGAACTACGATATTTAATACCAACAATCTTTCCTTTTTCTTTAACCCAATCGACAAAGATTACCGAATGACCACCTTTAGGCTTACGCCAGTAATTCGAGAAATCTCCAGGCCGAACATCTTTCCAATTCTTAACTTGCTCGCCTATCTTTAAATTAGACATCGCCATTGCCCCCTGACGCTCCGCAGTCTCTTTGATACTGCCATACCATTCCTGCTGAAATCTCTTCACTTGCTTTGGCGAAAATTCATCAAATAAACCGAAATCTTGGGCGACTTCAAAAGCAATCGTGACAGTAAAACCACAGCAGTAAGTGCCCTCTGGCTGCTTTTTAAGTACAACCTCACCTTTATGAATCAAGTCATGTGGCACACCTGTGCTTTTCTTCCAAATATACTTACCGCCATTATCATAACTATACGCAACATCCAAAACATATTGACCACTTGGTTTGAAATAGTCCTTATTAGCTTTCTGAGTCTCACCGGCCCAAAGAGATGTGGCAAAACAAGCGACTAATAGATAGCAAACTATTGAACGTGTATATAAAGATATTTTAGACATCAATGTGCTCCGGCATTATTGAGCAAAATTTATACTCAGATAATAGATATTAATCGTGACGAAGCGCGACAATCGGATCTTGCTGTGAAGCTTTGATAGCAGGATATAAACCAAAAACAACACCCACACTAGTCGCAACGACAAAGCTGACTGCGATCGACCACATGGTCACCTGAGGTTGCTCTAAGTCCGGCCATAACTGATGCAAAACCGTTAATGCGCCAACGCCACCCAAACCCACACCAACTCCAATGACACCACCAATCCCAGATAACACGGTCGTCTCAACCAAAAACTGCATCACGATGTGATGCCTCGTCGCTCCTAATGCACGACGAATTCCAATTTCGCGAGTGCGCTCTGTTACAGAAGCCAACATAATATTCATGATCCCGATACCACCCACCAACAAACTCAATCCAGCAATCAGAATCATCATGATATTAAACATCTGCTGCGTTTTTTCCTTCTGGATCAACAATTCCAGAGGGACGGTCAAAGACGTGTCCTGCTGCTGCTTATGCTCTTTTTCTAAAACACGTTTAACCTGTTCTGAAACGGATACAACCTGATCTTCCTCAGGAGCTTGAATATACAGCTCACTGATTTCAACTTGCGATGCCTGCATTGAGCCTGAACTTCTTTGGAATAATGTATCTCCAAATCGAGCCTTGGCTACAGGCATAGCAATATGAACATCAAAATTTAGATCACGACCAACAAGTGCCGACCCTGCCCCGCCAGCCAAACCAATCCTGTTTAAAACACCAACAACTTCGAACGTTTGGGTATCAACCCTCAACTGACTGCCAATTGGGTCTACAAGCGGGAACAAGCGATCTGCAATTTCAGCCCCAATCACTGCAACCGCAACTTTATTCAATTGCAGCATATCTGCTTCAGTCAGATATCGACCACGCGCAACCTTCAGCGATGCCACATCCATCAGCACTGGCGTTGTCCCAAACACTGCCGCTGGCGTTTTGTATCGACCACGCTGAGCCTGAGCTCCGACTTTCTTAAGTGGCACGATTCGCTCAATCGGCCCAACCGTTTGCTCTATACGCCTTAAATCTCTTCGCAGCAAGCCGTATTTAGGAGCGAATTGCCGGCTGTCACTCGCTTGATTCGAGTCTGGCGGTTTCACGGAACGAACTATGATATTTCGCGCACCAAGCTGTCGAATATCCTCCAATGCCGCCTGTTTGGCCCCCTCACCATACGATGCCATGGATACCACCGCAGCGATGCCAATGATGATCCCAAGGGCAGTTAAAAGCGACCTAAGCTTGTGCAGCATAAGGTTCGACAAACCAAGCCGAATTGTTTCAATTAAAAAATTCACGTTTTAAGCCACCATCTTCCTGCAAGGAAATCGTCACGTCAATCTAAATGACGTACAAAAACGCCTCGAATTTCAAATTTTCGCGCCTTAACAAGACTATTTTTCATCTTCTGGCACATTACATTGAGGTAAACCGCCATCATCGCCCGTCTTTCGCACCTCCGCAACCTCATCCTCACCGATCATGATCCCCTCTACGATATATCCTCCCTGAACAACCTCCTCAACGCGATGAAAACAGCGGTCAGTATGCCTCCGGATCGCAAGCTTAGGGTCCTCTTCGTCATCCCAATCGTTATCATGCGACTTACGACCTTCCATATGATATCCTTATCGTAAACTTGCCACTAAAACTATGCGAGACTCGCTTATGCCAGAAATCAACATCGGCACTGAAATTGAAAACAGCAACTCTTGGATTTATGACGTTGCCGTCAAAGATTCGGACTCAACTTTTCAATACAAAGTGACACTCAATTTTGCCGATTACGAATTATGGTGCGGCGGTACCATACCTCCCTCCAAAGTTGTACATAAAGCGTTTCTTTTTCTGCTGCAGAATGAACCTGCCTCGGCAATCATGAGTAAATTTGATTGTGCAGTTATTCGACGTTACTTCCCACAAGTCGATAAAGAACTTCCGAAAATCAAAATTGACCCATAAATTTTTCGAGCTTGTCTTAATACAATTTTGCGATTGCCGCACCCGCGTAATAGTTGCTTAATATTTGTTGAAACGTATACCCCTTCAATGCCATGCCTTGCGCCCCCCATTGGCTCATCCCCACGCCATGCCCATACCCTCTGCCATTGAAAATCACTTCGTTACCTTTAATCGTAACCGTCAAGAAACTACTTTTTACAATGTCTTTTCGGGCAAGCTTCGGTATCGATCGCCCATCACTGTAATTACATGCATTGCGAAACCATTCGCACGGCAGTAAATACATTTTTCCATTACGATCAACGATACCAAATTCTATTGGCCTCCCCTGCTTACTTTTCTTTGTTACAACAACACGCCGAATTTCCGTCAGCTGAGACGCCTGATGACCTCTACGTTTGGCATACGCAGCAATACGTTTCGACAGCATTTGTCGATTTCTTTTTTGCGGACCCCAGCTATAAACCTTTGCACCAACCTTACCCCAGTCACCGACATTCTTACCCATCAAGGGTTTTATCAATGGTGTTTTTCCCAGCAATGCGACCGATGCATCATTCGTCACACCGCCATGCGATGCCGAATAAAAGGCAGGTACGATTCTTCCCTCCCACGATAAAACCATACCTCGAGTATTCTTGACTGCAGTCAATGGCTTACTTGCCTTCGTTTTCCCAATGTACGCTTGGCTTGCCGTCGATGACTCGAGATCAAACTTACGACCGGTTTTTAATGTCATCTCCCACAAAGCATATGATCTCGCCGCAACAGCCTGCGCTTCAAAAGCCTTCACGTCCCAATCTGGATACAGCTCTCTGGCTAAAACCCCCGGTAAATACTCTTCTAAAGGTACATGATTAATTACATCAAACGCACTTACATTTTTCCCATCTAAAACCAGACGGTGCGGATACTCACGATCACCCAACTTCAAAACACGTTCATTACCAACCTGCATCATTAAAGCTGGTAACGCCCACTTCACCTTCCCGCGTCTCTTGCTTTTGATATAAAACTCTTTGTTAACCCGAGTCACCTCAATCGGTAAATCCCAAGTTTGCTCTGGAACGCGTCCCTTCATCGATTCATCGGGCCCAACTCTGACTTGCCCACGGCCGCCAATCTTCAATGCCTTTGTGTCTTTCTGAATACGAACACGAATCCATGCTTCGCGGCCTGCAAACTTTTCGACTTTCGGGCCCGGTACGCCCGTTCGGGTATCTACTTTCACGCGTCCTAACTGTGCATGCGATACCGCTGTGATCAAGATACATAAAGCAAACAACAATACCCTTAAAAAACGCATGACGCTCTCCATATCCAACACGGTCTTCTAACTATGCATGACACCACACCAGTCAGTATACCACTCGCTGTTCACAACAGATATGTTGATTTCACCAACTACTTTACAAAACTCACTACCGCATCATGTTGGTATTAAAATATCACTATATAGCAATCAGAATTTCGCAGCTTTTTCTGAATTGTTTGCCGCAAAATCACCTGTCAACTCATTGTAATACCAATCACTTGTACCTACTTCTCCAATACCAATCGTCTTCTTACTCGTAAAAGGGTTCACAGGCACCTCTTGCAGATATGGCCCCAACAGGTATCCATCTGTACCAATCTCAGCAGTATCACCACTCTCATTACTCATCTTCAGCATCTGATTATCAAACTGATCAAGCGACGGATAATGACCATTGTGCTGATTTCTGTAAATCTCAAGTTGCTGCCGTATGCGGTACAGACTCATCGCAAGCGAATTCTCTCTCGCCTGCTCGCCCGCTCGACTCAACTGAGGAATGACAATCGATGCCAATATGGCCAATATTACCACCACGATCAATATTTCAACCAACGTGAACCCCCGATGGAGCAGCCTATTCATGCATTCATCCTTATTCTGCCTCTTACTGCTGTCATTTCGCAATCCACAAAAAGTACATCACGAACCCTTTGCACTGAATATGCATTTCAGCTCACACCAATACACCTTTTTTCAGCCGAAAAATGTTCAACTTGGCAAACAATAACGATCGTATCATCTGTATGAGTAATACCATTCCACTTGCAGCTTCAACTACGTTATCATGGATCCCATGAATCCAGAATCCGGCCTCAAATCAACTTGGATCCCGAGAAATCCAAATAAAACCACCCAAATCTCGCCTACCGAATTCGCACAGCAGATTCACCAACACCCACTCATTGCCAACCTCCTCCTAAAGCGTGATATTAATACCCTTGAAGAAGCCGCCAGTTTTCTAAAGCCAACTCTCAAAAACCTGCATGACCCTGCCCTCTTACCCGGCGCCACACAAGCCGCACAACGCATTAGCCAAGCAGTGCTCAACGACCAACCGATCGTCATCTACGGCGACTATGACGTCGACGGTGTCACCGCCTCCACAATCCTCTACCACACCCTGAATCTCGCCAAAGCAACCGTCTCCTGCTACGTCCCCCACCGCATTGACGAAGGCTACGGCCTCAACTCCGAAGCCCTCTCACACATCGCCTCAGGTGACTGGCACCAAGATACAGAAAATAAAATCTTCAACCGCCAACCTGAAGACCCTGCGACCCCGCCTCTCATCATCACCGTCGATTGCGGCATCACCGCCACAGAACAAGCCGACCTTGCCAAACAACTCGGTGTCGACCTCATCATCACCGACCACCACCACTTTGATGCCGAGAATCTCCCGAACGCTCACACACTCGTCCACCCACGCATCCCCTCATCACTCCCCACCCCTTATCCTTTTGGCGACCTCTGCGGGGCTGGTGTCGCATTCAAACTTGCCTGGCAATTCGCACGCATCCACCACAACCTCGATCCTAACTCTGGCAGCCTCCCAGCCCCCTTCCGCAACCTCATGATCGATCTCATCTCTCTAGTCGCACTCGGCACAATCGCCGATGTCGTCCCACTTGTCGGTGAAAACCGTACCCTCACAACCTTCGGCCTCTCACGCATCAAAAACACACCTTTCCCCGGACTCAACGCACTCATTGATGCCGCAAAGCTCCGTGACGAGAAAGTCGACGCATACCACGTCGGATTCGTCCTTGGCCCGCGACTCAACGCCTGCGGCCGCATGGGCCACGCACGCAACGCCGTCTTTCTCCTAACCATCGCCCAAGGTAATCAAGCCAAACACATTGCCGACTTCCTGACGCAGGAAAATCAAAAACGTAAAGAAATTGAACGCGAAATCATCGAACAGGCAAAACAACAAATCGAAGCCGCTGGCGACAATTCGCCCAATCACAGAGCGATTGTGATTGGTGCCGATGATTGGCATAAAGGTGTTGTCGGCATCGTTGCCTCCCGTATTGTCGAAACATATCATCGCCCCACCGTTGTCCTCTCATATCAACCGGACGGTTCTGCATCTGGTTCCGCTCGTTCGATCGCAAACTTCAACATACACGCCGCCTTCACTGCTTGCAGCGAACACCTCACCCAATTTGGCGGCCACGAAGCCGCTGCCGGTTGCACGCTTCCCCAAGACAATGTACCCGCTTTTCGCGAAGCTCTAATCAACCACTGCAATGATTTGCTTACCGAACAGGACCTAAGCCACACCATCAAAATTGATGGTGAAATTCAATGTTCTGAAATCAACTTGCAGCTCTTTCAGATCATCCATTCCCTCTCACCCTTTGGCAACGCAAACCCAAAACCCAAACTCATTCTTCGCAATGTAACACTAGATCGCCCACCCAACCGTATTGGCTCTGAAGGCACGCACCTCTCAATTCACATCAAGCAAAACAACCGCTCGATGCGCGCAGTCGGCTTCGGCCTTGGCGAACTTGCACCCAAACTCGCCGTCGGCATGAACCTCGATATCGTCTTTTCCCCCGCGATCAACAATTGGCAGAATCGCCTTTCCCCCGACATCCACATCCTCGACCTCAAGATACTCTCACCCGCGTTAATCCCCTGAAATATACCGCCCAAACATAACTTTGCGACATTTCCAACGCCCCACTGTCATCCTCGCAATATTCCATTAAAATATGCCCATGAATGAGCCACTCCACCAAGCCGCCACCACACCTCTCCGCTTTATCTGCGCCTTCCTACTCATCGTACTGTTGGCCATCGCGATAACCGCATACAACTACGCCGATTACCAAATCGCTATCACTGCCTGCGTCGTTGCAGCCTACTGCATCTGCCTCTTCACAGAAATTTTTAAACGAGATCTCACCAAGTCAATCACCAACGATCTCCAAAATCCATCTAAAAACTCATACGATCCAAAAATCAAGCGATAGCACACATCCGGTAAATATTTAACGCTCTGTAAATTTAAATATACCGCCGCCATACGTACAGATATACAACTCCCCATCAGCATCTTCACCAAAGCTCGCCGGCGTATGCCCCGTACCAATACGCACATGCTTTTTCACTTCCCCCCGTTTCTCGTCATACTGCAATGCCCAAACGTGACTCGAAACAAAATCTGCAAAGACATACGCTCCATACAAAGACTTGATCTTTTGACCGCGATAAACGTAACCACCCGTAATCGAATACCCCTCATCTCGCCCATACTCCCACACTGGATCAATAAGCCCACGTCCTCTTCCACGTTTAAACGCGTGCTTTCCTTCCTTGATATTCCATCCCATATTCCCACCACGTGGCACAATACTCACCTCTTCATACTTATTCTGCCCAACATCACCAACCCATAACAACCCCGTTTCACGATCAAATGAAAATCGCCACGGATTCCTAATCCCCCACGCCCAAATCTCAGGCCGAACATTCTTCAACCTTACAAATGGATTATCCCTTGGCACCGCATATCCCTTGCTTCCTTCACGTCGATCAACATCTATCCGCAAGATAGAACCTAGCAATGTACCCCGATCCTGCCCATGCCCCTTCGGATCTCCCGCCGCTCCACCATCACCCCACCCAACATACAAATACCCATCCGGCCCAAACGTAATCGTCCCACCATTATGATTCGCATATGGTTGATCAACTTCGATCACCAATACTTCCGATTGTTTATCTATCACCCAATCCAGCCCGACCTTAAACCGTGACACAATACCACGTCGTGGATTCATCGCTGAATAATGCAAAAACACTTCACGCGTTGTCTTAAAATCCGGATGCACCGCCAACCCAAGCAATCCCTGCTCACCATCAGCCCGAATCTGCCCATGCTTTGTATCCCCATCAAACATCCGCACCATCTCCCCCTTCTTCACATATGTTTTATTCGGAAAAACATACACCCCGCCCCCCTGCTCTATCACAATCAGCTTCCCCGACCCGTCCGGCACATGTGTTAGATACACCGGTTTATTAAACCACAACTCAGGAAATGCACTTTCAATAACCACCTCCGCCCGTAACACTGCACCGATCCCCAAGCCCCAGACGCACAACAGCACTCCCATAACACAGACATTCAATTTGGCGTTTCTCATGCCATACATTGTAATCACCAGCCATATTGATCCAAGAAAAAATGCACTCTCATTTTTCATTAGAATCAAAACCAACCCCGTATCGCTCGAGATATACCACATCCAGCACATACACATCCCGCTGCTCATTCACAATCCGAATCATCTGATCATCATCCCAACACACACCCTCAGCCTGCTTCATCATCTCTGCCGGCAATGACATTTTCCAACACACACCTTCACTCAACCATCTATCACTCCCACTCATCGGCCGATCAAACACCCATAATTCTGTTTGCCCCAGCACCACCAATCGATCACCACTCGGCGATACATCTGCACCCGTCACCCAATACCCAACATCACTTCTCTCATCGATTTTTCGAAGCACATTCATCTCACCCACCTTCAGCTCATCCAACATATACAATTTCGTCCCCTGGTTCGCCATCCTCGTCTGCCCCATCCGGTGTTTCGTCAGCACAGCAAACTTCCCATCCAAAAAGAAAATAGCCTCACAATCAAACTCAAAAACCGCTGCAGGATAAGTATCTTGATCCTCATACTTCATCCCATACCACGTCACATCAACACCCCCCGCAACATCATCAAGCACACCACCGACCGCATACACACCTAAATTTTCTCGAGCATTCCCATTGTTCCCCAAATCCGAAACGAACAATCGGCCATCTTCAATCGCAATGTCCTCCCAATCCACATTTCTCGCCCCCGCAACCTTCACCTCTTTCAGCAACTGCCCCTTCTCATCAATCGCATAAACGATCGCATCATTACCACTATCATTCATCACCCACCACTGCTTCTCATCTGGATGAGCACGAACAATTCCGCTCACCTCACTAAGCGCCGGATAGTCCATCCTCCCCATTCGCTTTACACGCACACCATCCGCTTTTTCTTTTTCATGCTCACTGCCAACATCATGACCATGCCCTATAAATCGTGGCTTCTTCAGATCACTAGCTTGCTCACCAACCCCGCACCCCTGCAAACCAACAGCACACACCAAACTCCCCGCCATCACCATACATTTCACCATATCCATCATCTTCTTCATCCGACAATCTTGTTCGTGTTGTTCACAGACGCGACCACAATCCACAAATCATACCGTCCCTCCCTCACCTCACCAACAAAAAAACCGGTAGCCACGCGGCTACCGGTTTCGTCAATTCATCATTACTCAATTACCCCGGTACATCTGCCGGATCGTAATCGCCCTGCTCACTCGCAGGCCCAAGCACCATATCATCCACACTCTTGCCCGCAGGCATCATCGGATAAACATGCTCATGCTTCTCAACCAGCGCTTCAAGCACCGCCGGCCCATCATACTCAATAAACGCCTTCATAACCTTAGGCAAATCCTCCGCCTTCGTCACTCTGAAACCCTTACAGTTCAAAGCATCCGCAAGCTTCACAAAATCCGGGTTATGCATCTCAGTATGCGAGTACCGCTCTTCATAGAACAAGTCCTGCCACTGCTTAACCATTCCTTGGAAATCGTTATTCAAAATAATCGACTTCGCACGGATTCCATATTGAGCTGCCGTCGCCATCTCCATCGCGGTCATGCTGAAACTGCCATCACCGTCAATGTTGATCACCTGACGTGCTTCGCGCCCTTCCTTATCTGCTTCAATCTGCTCAGCTAATGCCGCCCCCACACTCGCTGGCACACCAAAGCCCATCGTACCTAAACCACCCGACGTCACCCATTGACGCGGCGTACGGTACTTGTAGAACTGAGCAGCCCACATCTGATGCTGCCCCACACCCGTCACAACGATTGCCTCGCTGTTCGTTTGCTTCCACATCTCCTCAATAACCTGCTGAGGCTTCAAGTGGTACTCACGTTCATCTGCATCATATTTAAATGGCTGCTCCTTCTTCCACCGATGAATCTCTGCCAACCAATCACCTCGGTCAACATCCTTCAGCTTCGGCAACAGCAATTCCAAATTCTTCTTCGCATCCCCTTCAACACCCACCGTCACCTGCACTGTCTTATTAATATTGTCCGGCGAGATATCAAAGTGAATAATTCCACCACGACCCTCAGCCTCAGCCAAGCGTGCACTCGGTGCAAACTTCTTCACATCACCCGTCACACGGTCATCGAACCGCGCCCCCACCGCGATCACAACATCCGCATCACGCATCGCCCAGTTCGCATAAGCCGCGCCATGCATACCCAGGAAATCAACCGACAAATCGCTGAGTTCATCAAACGCCCCCAAACCCAACAGCGTCGTTGTCACAGGTATATTCGCGTGCTCCGCACACTTGCGAAGAACGTCAACCGCCCCACCTGTAATCACACCCTGCCCCACATACAACAACGGCTTCTTCGCCTTGTTGATCATCTCAGCTACACAATCAATCTGATCGCTCGCTCCCAATTCCGCAACGTGATACCCCGGCAAATACGGCTTCGTATTCACCGCACGCGTTATCTTTGCAGCCGTCACGTCCTTAGGCATATCCACCAACACCGGCCCAGGACGACCCGTCGTCGCAATTTCAAAAGCCGTATTAATCACGCGTGGCAAATCATGCGGATCTTTCACCAAACAATTCCACTTCGTACACGGCCTCGTTATCCCCGTCACGTCCGCCTCTTGAAACGCATCCGTACCAATCGCACCCGTCGCGACTTGACCCGAGAACACCAACAGCGGCGTTCCATCCATCAAAGCGTCCTGCAACGGCGTCACCGTATTCGTCGCGCCCGGCCCACTGGTCACTAGCGCAACACCCGGCTTACCCGTCACCCGAGCATAACCCTGCGCCATATGCCCAGCGCCCTGCTCATGGCGTGACAACACAAATTTAAACTGTTCGGATTCATGAATCGCATCAAACACAGGTAAAATCGCCCCGCCCGGATACCCGAACATCGTTTCAACACCATGCTCACGCATCAACTCATGAAAAACCTCCCCGCCCGTCATACCGATATAACGATCCGTCATCTCATCCTGGCTCGCCGCCAGGTTACGCGTATTCAATGTCTTTGACATCATGACTCTAAACCTTGTTGTTGCTCTATAACTTCCAGCTGTCCCGCAATCTCTAATTGACCGATCGCCGCCGCTGGATATCTATTTTATTCAGTTTCGTACCGTTTTGTTCTTTTTCGGATGGGAGAGCTTGCTTTTTCAGCCTTTTTACAAACTTCTAGTCACTAAGCATACCTAACATGCGAATATCGCATGGTTGACTCAGTATCCATTCATATTTTAGGCCTGAGGTTGCGACAAACACGATTCCTCCCAAAACGAATCGTAATCTAACCTCTTATTCAGACAGGGTATATATGCGGGTCCTCCGCTCAGATAACAAGGACCGTGCGCGAGCCGCCAACCACAATGACTTGTGATGACTCACTCAAAAATGCTTCAAATTGCAAGCTCTGTGCGTTTTGCATGTTCAAAGTATACCGATCAGCCCGTATATCAGTCAACATACCTCCAATCAGCAGCCATAAAACAGCGAAATAACCCCATAACACCTCCTCTGACATGCCCTCAAATTAAGCCTCCAGACATATTGCCCATCACATTTAACTTATTTAACATTTTCGATTAATTACAGCACATTAAACTGCAATAATAGCCTTAAGAACGATTGTTACCTAATCAAAAATGTTAAATCAATCATCATAAATGCCATACCGAATCCTCTCACACGGGATATATTTGAGGCAGCCTGACAGAAAAAGATCAAAAGACATTAATTTTGCATTAGTTACAGCCAATTCGACCTCTACAAAATCTCATCCCTTTCGTACCAACCCATCTAATTGAGTTCAAGCTGTACTGCACATACCCCTATCTGTCCCCTGTATCACTTCATGGAGAGAAACATGAAAACCACCACTTCCGCCTTCGCATTATTCAGCATACTTGCAGCATCCAACCTGAATGCTGCGATTGAAGATCAGAACCTCAACGACAATCTCAACTTCAACGTCTACGCCAGTGTCAATATCAGCGACATCACCGCATGGAACGGCGGGTCAGCCGGTGCACAAAATTTCACACCAGCCCGCGTCGCATACGACGGCTCAGCAAACCTCTACATCGCATGCTGGGACAATGATTGGTCCACCACCAACCTCTCTTCCATCATCAAAGTCGAAAACGCGACCACCAACCCCCAAGCCTCACTCACCGCCATGCAATACAACATCAACGCAGGCTCACCTCTCACCTCACTCGACTACCACAACGGCAACCTCATCGCCGCATACGCCATCAATCCATATGCATTCGATCACGCCGATTCATATATCACATCTTTCAATACAGCCACCGAATCCATCAACTGGTCTTACGTCGGAGACGGCTCAAACGTCGGCCATCAACCCACAAGCGGCGCCGCCTACAACCCTGCCGCCCAAGCGACTTCATTCTTCTCCATGGGCTACACCTTCTACAACATCGATGATCAAGGTGCCGTCACACATACAACCACACCATCACTCAAAACCCAAGACCGCCCCACAGGCCTGCTCGCCCTTGATTTCGACTCGCAAGGCAATGCCGCCTATCTCGACTACTCCCTCACACAAGGTAATGGCGCACTCACTTACGCAGCCTACGACAGCGACACCAACTCATACGCAACGCAAACCATCTTCACCTTCACAGGCACGGACGCGAACTACTCCAATAACGGCTACGACCTCGCTCTTATCAATATTGATGGCAGCGATCCACTCTTTGCACTATCCCTCGTCCCCGGCACAACCGCTACAACCAGTACAGGCATCACGCTCAACGACTCTGCCGTCTACATCCTCGACATCGCCGGCAACCTCACCGCAGCCTCCGCACACGGCTGGGCCAACGTTCATGGCGTCGACTTCATCAATGACACACTCGTCGTCACCAACGCACACAGCGAAACCATCGAGTTCATCAACATCTCAGTCCCAGAACCCGCATCACTTGCCTTATTCTCACTCACCGCCATACCCCTTCTCACCCGCCGCAAGAGACAGCTTTAACTCATATGCACTAACACACGAAAGCAGCCTGGGTGATGATCTGCATAAACCTAAATAACACATCATTGCGCAACCAACCCGCGATATCACTACTTTTCTTGCAACGACCGACTCTCGAAGCTGGCAAAGACTACAAACATTTTCTGCAAGGCGCCCTAGTGGAATAGAACACCTCAAAACCTCGCTGATCTGCCCCGTTCCTGCGGGGCATTTTTCATTTTTCTCTCCCCCCATCAACATCTCACACTCGAAATTAACTATAACACCCAACTATAATAATCCATTCAAGCATCCCAGTCTTACACCCAATAACTCCGCTCATCATGCCTCATACTCAGCAAGTCCCCACTCTTATTCACACGCATGCTTTAGCATATTCGGTGGTTCAGAAGCTACAAACTTCCTATCCTAACCTCCAAATAACATAAAAATATGGTTTGATTCAACCCAAACACATCGACAAAATCGCCATTTAAATCCTTTAAAGCCATATTACTACAGGATTCCACCAGCCCAATCACCACACCATCGTTTTTGTTAAAAGACCCCATCAGAAATGATATACCCTCCTTTCAATTTCGGCATATATTTACCACTGTCAAGATTGTTTCACTCTTATAAGCAGCCAACTCAAATTGGCCCCCACACTCCGGCCTCAGGACGACAACACAATCTTGATCATAGAAAGAAGGCTATTCGATCTGTATGCCGATCGAATGCAGCTTAAAACAACGGCATACGCCATGTAGATATCTGAACAGACCAAAGATCGGAGAGACGCTCCTTTCCCAATCTGGTCAGATCGAATCGTGAACACTTTAATGATCGACATTAAGCATCATTCGATGCCCACGGCGATCGCATGCATCCATTCAATATAGCATCACACATGCATAGGAGAGGAATATGAAACTTTTTTCAACCGCAGCACTCGCAATCGCAGCATCTGCCATGATCGCTGGCACAGCTTCCGCAGCACCGGCTATCAACATGACTGATTTCGGCACTGCTAACTACACTATCGAGTCTGCTGGCGGCCTATACGTTGGCGGTATTCTCGGCGGGAACCGTGCATACGACATGGCTTTCGATAATGGCACATTATTTATCGCAGGCTTTAATCCTGCATGGGCTGGCGGCACACCAACAGATATGACCATCGCCAAGATCGAAAACGCAATGGTATTTGGCGGTGACACCAAGTCCACAACTTCTGTAACTGTTCCTGGTGTTGTCGGCTGGAAAGCTCCTCGCCTCGAAGCAGCAAACGGCAATCTGTACGTAAGCTACCGTGCAAACCACTGGACCTTCGGCAATGAAAATGCTTTCGTAGCTTCCTACGACACCACTAACAACTTGGCAGAAAACTATAAAACTGTCACCAACCATCCAGACACAGCGAATACACCACAAGCAAGTAACCTTAGCTACGATCCAATCTCAGGCGAAATGGTTTACTTCTCACACGGTTTCGGCGACTCCATCTTCAGTGTCAATGACTCAGGCACAGTCACCAAGAACACCGCGACTGGCCTCATCACCAATCTCGGAACATTCATGGCAACAGACATGGATTCAGCTGGCAACATGGCCGCTATCTCAGTAACAAGTGACGGTTCACAAAAGAACATTCTTTTCTCTGAGCGTAACGATGACGGCTCATTCACCTCGAAAGTCGTCACTAGCTTTGATAATACCAAATGGAATGCATTCAACGACTACTACGATATCGAACTCGTCGAAATGGGTGACGGCAACTCACCACTCATCGCTTTCTCCGTCATGGAAGAAAAAGACACATTCTCAATCGGCGGCGAAACCGCACCTAACAAATCACGCGGTGTTTACCTCGTCGACCTTGATGGCAACGTTGTCGCTAACGTCGGTGATGGCTGGTCAAACATCAACGGTATTGAATACAAAGACGGTGTTCTCTTCGTATCAAACCTTCATGAAGGCACTGTCAACTACTTCAATGTCGCCTCAATCCCAGTCCCAGAGCCTGCATCACTCGCATTGCTCGGCCTCGGCGGTCTCGTCGCTCTCGCTCGTCGTCGCAAGTAATCCACGACACCCTCTCTTAAGACAACTAAATTACCTTAGCGAATAGCTTGGTAACGAACCCACTGAACCCCGCGCTTCCGCGGGGTTTTTTTATGACCTTATATACAACAGCTTCAAACAACCACCTACATCACATACCTCGTCATATAACACCCCTCATCCCGCTAACAACACCTCACCAGCAACCATCACGCCATACGTAATCCATCCACACACACCGTACTCCACGCAACCTCAGCTAACCAGCCTCACATCCACCCCACAAATCACGCAATCAAAGCACCCACACCACCGCATATCACCACAACCAAATAAAAACAGACTGCCCTATCGACAGTCTGATCGTTAACTCAAATAATCTAATCGTGTATTAGCGATCGCCTTGCTTTCGCAACGACTCAACCGCTTGCCGCGTCACTTCCATCGAATCACCAACCAGATAGTAAACCATCCCACCATTCTTCCACATCAAAATCGGGTGCGCCTTGGAAGCATCATTAATCGTATAAATCTGATTCGGCTCAGCCTCAAGCCGCCCATCATCAGGCGACAACCACAAACTAATCGAATCCGTATGCCCGCTACCATCCACTGGCTTATAAATCAGATGCACACTGATCTCGCCCGGCACAGTACACTTGCCAACGCGATCAAACACATAACCAATGCCTGATAAATCCAAGCCACTCGTACTCGCACCAAACCGATCGTTCAACGCGCCTGGAAGCGCCTCGATCTTGCTCGGCAACTTCGGATCCTGTGGCAACTGCGCCAACTCTTTCGAACAACTCACATGCCGCTTCTCAAACAAGTTCACCATACGACTAGGCAATAGCCCCGCCACACTCGCTCCATCACCCGATCCACCACCAACATACGAGTTGAACACGACTGTCGCAGCAAGCAACAACCCCGCAGCCACCGCCGTTGGCAGCCACTTACCAATACGCCCAACAACTGCCGGCCGATCATTAATCTCTTGCTCTATATTCTGTTGCCCACCCGAACTAAGACTTGCTCCCACCTGCTCAACCGTCGCCGCATCTTCAAACATCCCCGTCAACTTCGCTTTCAAATCTGCCGGACATTCATATGCCGCATCCAGCCCCATCGCATCTGTCACCCCCTCTTTCAACTTCGATTGATGCATCACCTGACGCACCACATCGCTATCCTCAGCCATTCGGCCTAGCACACGCATGCGAACTTCTTCACACGCTTCACCATCCGCAAAGCACATCGTCTCTTCGCGGCAACAACCTGTCTTATCTTGCTTATCTTTCATCAATCATCAGCCCTGTACTTAGCCAACAAATTTCAACCCATACATAACCCAATTCAATCCCAGGCTCTCCATGCCAGATACTCATTTTTCCTTGAGCGCAAGTATCTCAGCATTTCGCAGGACGCAATCTATCAACCTAGACTACGCACTACCTAAAACGTCACCCACCTAACTTTTACTCCCAATATTTTTATAAATCACCATTTTTTATGCACTTACCGCGCTTTTTTAGAAAAATGGCGTCTTATTTAGAATCCAACATCCCCTAACCCGTACAACCCCATCTCCCACAACCCAGCACGATCAACCGCCAGCATTCTTCCCGCCAGCGTTACCAACCTTAATGCCACTCTCTGCAGCAAGGTCAGCCAATCGTTCACTCAAAATCGCGCGTGCGCGATACAAGCGGCTCATCACCGTTCCCAACGGCACACCCACCACCTCAGCCACTTCACGATACTTCAAGCCTTCAACAGCCCAAAGCAACAACACCTCCCGGTAATGCTCCGGCAACTCTTCAATCGCTTTTTTCAAACGATCGTCCACCATCTCCCAATCCAAACTCGCTAAATCCCACGCCGGCGGCTCCTCATCAACCTCCCCATACACCGCCTGCTCAGGCATATCATCGCCCAATGTCGGCTCGCGTTTCCGCTTGCCCACGCGCGTATAAAAATTGTTATGCAGTATCTTAAAGAGCCACGGCCGAACCCCCTGCTCCCGTAATTCAAAACGGCCCTCAGCCTTCAGCGCCTTCAAATACGTCTCTTGCACCAGATCCGATGCTTCATCAGGATGACGCGATAAGTGCATCGCCATTCGATACACCGAATCCATCTCCGCAAGAGCCAATTCTCTGAAAGTTTGACTTTCCAAAACCAAATTCCCATTCATGTGTCATGTCAGCCCATCAAACCGGGACAAACCAACATCACTGCGTTTCTCACTGACATATCATACCCAACATGCTTATAACCACCTAACTTTATCCCAACTTTACGCTTTTCCCCGCCCCCTAGTTCTCAAGAGCTTTATCTCTTCACATACACACAAATTCATGCCATCTCCGCAATATTCCCGACCTATAAAAAGACTCATACAGCCTTTTACGAAAGCACATCATGAAAAAACACTGCCCACAAACAGCCTCACTTCTTCTTCTCATCATCACCGCCCTACTACTCCCCGCCTGCGTAGCCACCTCCAACTCGTCATCAGTTAGCAAGACCTCCAACACCGATGGTATCTTCATCCACCTCTCATCCGGCAAAAGCAACCCCCACGCCGTTCTCATGGCTCTCAAAATGGCCGACAACTTCGCAAGCACCAATCCCGTCATCGTGTATTGCGACGTCCAGAGCATCGACATCCTCTTAAAAGACGCACCACCACTCAGCACATCCAACTTTCTTAACTCCCAAGAACTTATCGAGAAACTTCTCTCACAAAACGTCCCCATCTACGCATGCCCTTCCTGCCTCAAATCTCACAAGAAAATCCCAAGCGACCTCATCCCCGGCATACAAATCGCCAGCAAATCCTCACTCACCGCATTCACCACCAACCGCATCCTCTCATTTAGCTACTAACATATATCACGTATGATCTCATTTACCCTCTCTCAAACCCGTCACCACCATTGGCAGGGTATCTGAATCATTTAACATTCAATTCCTACACTACAAAAAGAGCTGAGATTATCTCTCAGCTCTTCATTATTCATTTCCAGCACGCCACCCATTGATTACTTGGCATACTTATTAAAATCCAACGCCACCGAATTAATACAGTATCTCTTGCCACTCGGTAGCGGCCCATCATTAAACACATGCCCCAGATGACCATCACACACCCCACACACAACCTCAGCCCTCACCATCCCATAGCTCCGATCTTCTTTCAAAACAACATTCCCCTTTTCCGCAACCTCAGAAAATGATGGCCAACCCGTTCGCGATTCAAACTTATCATCACTCTCAAACAATACCGACCCACACGCCGCACACACATACTGCCCCTTTTCCTTATTCTTCAACCATTGCCCCGTAAACGCCCGTTCCGTCCCTTTCTCTCTCATTACCCGGTATTCGTCATGACTAAGCAGCGATCGCCATTCTTCATCACTCTTTTCAACCCGCCGCACACCTTCTCCATCCCCAACCACTTCGCCACCATTAGCAACAGGCATCACCTCACCGCAACTCATCAACTCCTTGCCCTCCAATTCTTTGACTCTTGCATCCCGCTCATGCTTCGCCAACATCTCTATCTTTTGATTAGGCTTAACTTCGCCGCGGCCTCCGGGCATCGGCATCTCAACTCGCTCTTGTGGCACATCATCTTTATAGCAACCACTAACAAACAAAAATCCAACTGTAGCCACAGCACAAACCATCAACTTTGCGATCCGTCCAACCATACACTTCCTTTCATTCACAATCTCAATCTTTGCAAAAAACCTACGACCACTAGACCCATCACACACCTTACTTAACTGTTTCGGCACCCCGTCTATTCCAAATCAATGATAGCCACATCCTCCAGTCAAAACTCTGACGAATAAGACAATTATCCCTATAAATAGATTTTTCTCGACTTCCCGCATCCTACTCTGATAAAGTCCCAACATGACTATCGCTATCAACACCCAAATTCACCGCGTCTCCCCTCAAACTCCCATCAATCTACACACATCACTCACCACCCCACCCACCGATTTTGAGCATTCAAAAAAAGCGCTCAAGGAACAATTCAAAACAGAATCCAAAGCACTCACACATCTACAAGAACTCATGTACGCACAATCCAAACACGCCGTCTTAATCGTCTTCCAAGCCATGGACGCAGGCGGCAAAGATTCCACCATTCGCCACATCATGACCCCCATCAACCCTCAAGGCTGCCGAGTCCTCAACTTCAAAGCCCCCTCTGCGTACGAACGTGAACGTGATTACCTCTGGCGCATACACCAACACGTCCCACCCAAAGGCTGCTTCACTGTTTTTAACCGCTCGCATTACGAAGATGTCGTCACCGTCTCCGTTAACGACTTCGCGCCAAAGCACATTTGGCAAAAACGCTACAACCACATCAATGCCTTCGAACAGCTCCTAACCGACGAAGGCACCCACATCCTCAAGTTTTTCCTACACATCTCCAAAGACTACCAGAAGCATCGCCTCCAACGCCGACTCGACCGCCCCGACAAGCACTGGAAATTCGACCCCTCCGACCTCGTTGCCAGAAATCACTGGGATGACTACATGCAAGCCTACGCACAAGCATTCAACACTTGCTCAGTAAACACTGATGCCCCATGGTATGTCATACCTGCCGAAAACCGTGAATACCGAAATCTCGCCATCATCCAGATCATCAACCAAAAACTTCAATCGCTCGATATGCAATACCCTGCCCCTCAGTATGATGCTTCTCAATACAAAATCAATTAAATCTCCTCCCCCTAATCTAACTATCCACTGCACCCTCGCAAAGCCCCCCAACTTAACACTCTACTCATCAAACCCTAACACGCGCTCATTCAATACACACATTAAAACCCGAAAAAAATACCCAAATCTCCTGCTTATCCTTGACGTATCAGTTGCACGATTTATAGTGAACGCTCATTCAGGGTTCGGCTTTCAATCACCGCCGAATTAAAATTCATAGCGTCTCGCATGACGGCTCTCACTTCATCGCGGCTCTTCTTCGCGCCGCACCGTAAGAGTTGCACGTCTGATCAACGCGCCTTGCACTTGACGCACGAAACCTCAACACACTTATACCTCATCTATTGCCAATCGTTATTTGCATGGCTTCAATTCTTTTTATGCGCCCATGCCTCGGCAGCTGCACAACTAACACCATTAATTGAAAGATCTAAACTGATGGACACCATCAAATTTTCTACTGCATCCCTACTCACCGCCCTACTGCTCACAACCTCCTCATTTGCCGTCTCTTATGACGCACCTTCAAACTATTACAACAACGCAACAAGCACCGGCTCAACCCTCAAAAGTCAGCTCCGCCAAATCATGACCAGCGGACACCGTCCCACCTCATACGACGATCTCAAATACTCAGCCAGGTACACGGATACCGATCCCAACAACCCCAACAACATGCTCCTCATCTACAACCGCGCATCAAACAAATCCAGCTGGGACTCCGCCAAAACCTGGAACCGCGAGCACATTTGGCCTCAATCCAAACAATCCTCCGGCTCAAACAAATCCGACCAGCACGCACTCAGGCCATGCAACCCCGGCCTAAACTCCTCACGCGGCAACCTCACCTTCGGCGGAACCTACGGCTCATCCATGGGCAGGCACGGCAGCTACTGGTACACCGGCGACGCCGATGCAGGTGACGTCGCTCGTTCACTCTTCTACTCCGCAACACGCTACTCACACCTCTCCCTCGGCGAGTCCTCCGGCTCAAACAAAATGGGCAAACTCTCCGACCTCATCCAATGGCACTACCTCGACACACCAGACGAATTCGAACTCCGTCGCAACCACGCCGTCTACGGCGGCGCCGTCGACAACTACCGCGGCGGAACCTACATCAACCCCGAAGCCCAAAACAACCGCAACGCCTACATCGATCGGCCCGAATATGCATGGTCCGTCTACATGGATCAGCAAAACGACACCCAGCTCTACTTCGGCTCTTCCGCTCAATCAAACGGCTCATCCACACTCGACGTCAACTTCGGCCGCGTCATCAAAGGCGCAACCGGCGTCAACACCTCTTACGCCGCACTGCTCAACAAAAAAGGCAACGACGGCACATACTACGAAGTCAAAGCCGACGCCAACGTCCAATCATCTGTCAATGGCCGCTACAACGCATTCGCCATGAACAAAAATGGCAACAAGTCCATCAACGTCTCACTTGACGCCGACACCAATACCGCCGGCAAGTACCGCGGCTCACTCGTCGTCGACAACCTCGACGTCACCACCCAAGGCGGTAACGGTCGCGGTGCGAACGATGGCAACGACTCAGTCAACCTCGAACTCACCGTTGTCGAAAATGCAACCGCATCCTTCGACGCCCGTGATGAACAGCAGGGACTTGTCATCGACTTCGGCGACATCAAGCAAAACATACTCGCCCAACAATCCTTCGAGATCTACAACTACACCGCATCAGCCTTCACCGCTCACCTCGATCTCGACTCAATCCTCTCTGGTGGCGACAGTGACATGTTCGACATCGACCTCGCGACCTTCAAAAATCTCGAAGCCGACAACAGCAACACCTTCACAGCCGCACTCGACACCGACCAGATCGGCGAACTTGAAGCTCAATACATTCTCAACTTCTCAAACGAAGATCTCCCTGGCTCTGCCAACGAGCACTCACTCTTCCTCACCGTAAAAGCCAACGTCATCAGCGCCGTCCCAGAGCCAGCATCACTCGCTCTATTCGGCCTCGCCGGCGTCATCCTCGCCAGCCGCAAGCGTAACCGCTAATCCTTTCGTTACAACAACAAGCGGGCTAATCAACCATTAGCCCGCTTTTAAAACCAAAATAAAACGCAACAACTAAAAAATTCAAGAGTCACAATCATGAAAAACTTCATCACAATCATCATCGCAGCACTCAGCATTACAGCCTCTGCTTCCGCAGCAAAAATCGCGATCACCGGCATCCACACTGATACATCAGACAACTTCACGTTCGTTGCCCTCCAAACACTCGAAGCAGGCACCGAAATCTACTTCACCGATAACGGCGCCAACACCGATGGCACCATCTACGACGGCGAAGGTATCCTCCTCTGGACAGCCTCAACCACCGTCGAAGTCGGCCAAGTCGTCAGCTTCGATAACAACAACGAATTCACCAAAGCCAACAACAAATCATTCGCCCTCTCAACCGGCGGCGATCAGGTTCTCGCCTACACCATGAGCGGCGACACCAAAGAATTCCTCTTCCTCGCACAAACCAATTCAACACAATTCCAAAGCAGCGCCTCAAATTCAAACGTCTCAGCACTCGCCCCCGGCCTCATCGAAGGCACCAACGCCGTCGCAGCCGGCAAAGACGCCGGTTCAAAAGACGAATGGGATAACGCACAATACATCGGCACACGCACCGGCACAGCCGATGAACTCATGGCCGCCATCGCAAACACAGACAACTGGGTCGGCTCAAACAGCAGCATCGTCCTCAACACCGAAGCATTCACAATCACACCAATCCCCGAGCCCGCTTCACTCTCACTCATCGCGCTCAGCTCACTCGCCCTGCTCCGCCGTCGCAAATAACCCCCTGTTTTCGCTCTTCCTCATACCCCAAACATAACCAAACGAAAAAGGCTGCATTTCTGCAGCCTTTTTTTAATACCCAACACACCTCTTATGTTTCAAAAAAACACTCATTCCCGCCCAATCAAAATCTCATCACTCAGCCTCCCCGCCAAAAGCGTTAAAAACCGGTCCTGTCCAAAATCCGCGGGCGTATACTCATTCGACGCCTTTTCTTCTCCCAATAATCCCATCCGCTGATAGGCCTCCGCCACAAGCTCACTACAAAACACGCTCGACAGATCCTCTTCATTCCGCCCCATCGGCCCGTCATACGCCGACCTCACCAACTCAAACAAATTCGATTCATACCCCCGCCCATTCATCTCACCTTTAAACGCCATTAACCCCGCCAACTCCTTTTCACCAATCTCTATACCTTCTAAGCGCCGAATAGCCACCTCGCCCTGATACCGGTTCAGCCGTTCACGCAATGCAACCAACTGCACCCCCTTTCGCTTCTCCCCGCTCTCAACATCCGCCACATCACTCAAGGTTGTGCTCTCCCACAAACCCACAAAATCAAAACCATCCAGCCGCACCACCATCCCGACATGCGACCACTGACTCATCGTCCCCCACTTGATCCCCGCACTCATCCCCCCTTTCCCTGAAAACAACACCAGATCACCTGTCCTCAGCACATCTCTAATCACCGAATAGTTCACGCTTATATCCTGCCTCATGCCGCCGCTCCTTTCGGTGCATCGCACCTTCTCATAACGGCCAGCTCGCAAGTCAACATGACCCACATTTCACATCCGAGAGATAACCTCAGCTTCGCCGTCTAACTAACCCGTGAAGCAGCGCAACTGTGCGCACAAAACCGCCTTTTCCACACCTTGCCCACACCAAAACGCGCCATTCCTTGCCTAAAACGCATCAAAGTTGGCCGTTCTTTGGCCATTTCTCGCTGTTTCTGACGATTCTTCGATAAGTAAAAACCCCCAGCTGCAACATTTCATGCGCACAGCATTTCTCTGTCTTCAACAAAAATCATCATCGCAAAGCGCGCTTTTGTGCGCACATCTCGCCCACCTCAACAAAACCCATCGCGTAGCTTTTCAACGACCCATCCAGCTCCCTAGACCCACAAACCCCGCGCCGTTACACTCACCTCATGAGCAATTCCAACATCAAAATCGGCATCATCGGCGGCACAGGTCTCGGCGATAAACTCGGCCTCGAAACCGGCCAAACCGTCAACCCCGACACACCCTTCGGCAAGCCATCATCTCCAATCATCCATACAACTTGGGAAGGCGTCGACATTTACCTCCTCCAGCGCCACGGCATCGGCCACATCCACAACCCCTCTGCCGTCCCATACCGCGCCAACATCTTCGCCCTCAAACAGCTCGGCGTCACCCACATCCTCGCCTCCGGCGCCACCGGCTCACTTCGCGAAGAATACCGCCCCGGCGATCTCGTCATCGTCGATCAGATCATCGACAAAACCTACAAGCGCACAAACACGTTCTTCGAACGCGCCGCAGTACACGTCGAATTCGCCGACCCTTTCTGCAGCACCATGCGTAATTGGCTCCTCAACGCAACCAAATATCTGCCCTCTAATCAAGCATTAGAAAATAACGATGCACCCAAACCCCAAAACATAACCGTACACGCAAAAGGTACTTACGTTGTCATGGAAGGCCCCGCCTTCTCCACCCGCGCCGAATCACACATGCACCGCGCCTGGGGCGGCGACCTCATCGGCATGACCGCCATGCCCGAAGCCAAACTCGCCCGTGAAGCCGAAATCGCCTACGCCATGATCGCCATGCCCACCGACTACGACTGTTGGCGTCCGCACGAAGTCTCTTCCAAACAAGCACTTCTGGAAGAAATCATCGGCAACCTCAACCGCGCCACCACCAACAACATCGCCCTAATCAAAGCCGCACTCCGCGATCTCACCATCCTCGAATCCGAACCCTGCCCCGCTCACGCCGCGCTCGCCATGGGCATCTGGTCGCACAAAGACAAGATCCCCGCCGACGAGATCAATAAACTCCAAGTCCTCTGGGGCAAATATTTTAAATAGCCAATACCACATGATCCGCGCACAAAAACGCGTCCACTGGATAATTCACTTTTTATCTGATCTCAAGCGAACTAATCCACGCGCCATTACGTCTTTAATCGTATAGTCGCTCTAGCGTTTTTGAAATCAATCAACTTTCGTAATCAAAAATGTTTCTCTAAGCTTCGAATATATAACGCTTTGAATGATGTGAGGCACGAACGAAAACGCTATAATCAGTCTTCAAAATCTGCGGGTTGAAGTGAGCAGATTCTCAACAGGATGTGAGTGTTAGCATCCGGTGGCGGGCAAATATCTGGGAAGGTTTGAGTTATGAAATCGGTTTTGAATCTCTTCGTGCAGCCCAATGCTGCGCGCAATCACCTTGCAATCATGGCACTTATAACAATCAGTCTGCTGATGACTGGTTGCATCATGGGTTCAGGCGCAATCCGTAAACGTGAGCCGCGCTCTGTAAAATCGGACACGACACTTAATTCACCACTCAATCTGCCAATGAGTTATTCTGCAGAAGTGGTTATTGAGTTAATTGGAGTGAATGAAGCATATCTGCCTGAAACTGCGCTGAATACAGCGATTCAGAGATTTGTGCGCCACATCCCAGGCCGCGTCAAACTCAACAAAGGCAAACGTATCTATGTTGATCGCGACAACCTCGGGCGGCTTAATCGCGATAAACTTGAAGCTGCAATGATCAAAGCTGGCGGGGAAGTCGACGGTGTCGGCCCTGCGACCATTCTTTTGTTTGTCGTTGCGGATGTTGATGGTGTACGTGAGCTTAGCACGTACGAGCCGACGGTTGTGACCCGTGATGCTGATGGGATTAAGACCGGCACGAATCGCGTGGTGCTTTATGCAGGCAATATTCAGTACTACGGTCGCAAGATCGAATATCTTAATGAGACAGAGGCATGGGAATATGCCATTTACAAAGAACTATGCCGCGGCCTTGGCTTGCCCCACCGGTCAAACCATAGCTTTGCAAACAGCAACTGCACACGCGTACACTGTATTTTGCATCCAACCTTCTCTCAGCAGGATGACATGTATGGCGCACAAGTCCTTAAACCGGGCAAAGAGCTGTGTACGGATTGTCTTGCAGAAGCCTATTACGCGATTAGAACGCAACCCGCACAACTTCTCAATCCAAGACGCCCCGTATCACCTGTGGATTGGTATGATCGTCTGGTCCGCGCCAATCCTTCACACCCCAATGCATTGCTGATGCGTCATGTTGCCCTGCTAAACGAGAACAAGTATGCGGAGGCGAAGCAAGATATTGCAGATGCATACGCCAACAGCTTTAGCGATCCGATGATTATGGATTACTATGCTAAATTCCTCTCAAAATGTGAAGATAAGTCGCTTCGCGATGGGCAGAAAGCATTACAAATCGCGCTTGAGTTGAACCGGCAAACCAAATTCCGCGACATTGATTTCCTACAGACGCTCGCGGCGGCTCACGAAGAACTCGGCAATATTGAAAAGGCAATCGAGTACTACAAAAAGGCAAAAGAAATTTCGAGCGAAGTTCACATCAAGCGTGAACGAGGCCCTGCTTTCTATCATCCATACGGTATAAAGTAACTTCAAATGATTGGATCAAACCAGAAGAATCGGCAAGCAGCCGATTCTTTTTTTATACCCATTAATGAACGAATCAAACAGTTTATCTATACTTGTGCCATGCCTGAATGGATCATTTATGTTTTACTCCCCATCGTCGGCTTTGCTGCGGGCTTTATCAACACGGTCGCCGGTGGCGGCTCGTTTCTAACATTACCCGTATTGATCTATCTTTGCGGGCTGCCCCCTCAGATTGCCAATGCGACGAACCGCTTCTCTGTGGTCTTTTATACGACCACGTCCACGACGGTTTATCATGCGCATGGTTTTGGCGATCTACGTCTAACGAAAAGATTGATGTTGCCATCGCTTTTTGGCGCGGGCAGTGGTGCTTGGGCAGCAGCAGTTTTTCCAACTCAAGCGTTCATGTTTATCTTTGGCATTGCCATGATTGGCATGGCAATGATGCTCGTCACAAAACCAAAGATGCTACTTGATGTGGGACACCGCAAGATCGAAAAAAAATGGCTTGAATGGCTGGTGTTCTATCTGATTGGGTTCTATGGCGGATTCTTGCAGGCGGGCGTTGGCTTGCTCTTGCTCATCGGGCTTGCGATGACGCATGGACGTGATTTACTGCATTCAAACGGCGTAAAAGTCAGCCTCGCACTCGGCTATGCCATTTTCTCTGTCGCCATTTTCGCTTATTACGGGCAGATACAAGTCGCGGAGGGCTCACTGCTCGCAGTCGGAGCTGTTACCGGCGCTCTAATCGGCGCTAAGACCGCGATTAAAAAAGGGACGCAGTTCATTTACTATTTCGTTGTTATTATTGCCATCATTACCGGCTGCAACATGATTTATAAAAGCTTCACGCAGATGATGTAGCGCGGTATCAACCTATTTGTTGCCCACTTTGTAATCCTCTAAACTCTTCGCATGAGTATCTGGTTGAATCAATTCTTCGACGGCATGCCTATCTGGACGGCTTATATTGCTTTGCCCCTGATCGGCGTCATTGCTGGCTTTGTCAATACAATGGCTGGCGGCGGATCGTTTCTTACGCTCCCTGCACTCATGTTTTTCTTCGATCTCTCTCCCAAGGCTGCCAACGCTACGAATCGCCTCTCTGTTTTGCTTCAAACGGGTACCAGCACGGCGATGTTTCACAAGCACGGTTTTACCGATATACGGCTCGCTTTTAAACTCCTGCTCCCTGCTTTGTGCGGCTCAACACTGGGTGGATATATTACTGAAATCCTGCCCGCGGATTGGTTCTCACTCGTCTTTGGCGGCGCTATGCTCACGATGGCGATCGTGTTATTTTTTAAGCCTCGCCTGCTACTTGCGACAGATCGGCATCCGATGCAGAATCCGGCGGGCGAGTTTTTCACCTTCTTTCTCATTGGGATTTATGGCGGCTTCCTTCAAGCTGGCGTTGGCCTTTTGTTATTGGTCGGCCTTACGATGTTTCATCCCAAGGACCTCGCGAAATCAAATGCGGTAAAGGTTACGATCGCATTCCTGCAAACGTTCCCGCCTATCGCTATCTTTGCATGGCACGGTCAAATCGTCTGGGGATACGGCTTATTATTAGCACTGGGAACCATGACCGGTGCTGTCATCGGCGCTAAATTCGCGATTAAAAAAGGTGCTAAATCGGTCTTCACTTTTGTCGTCATTGTTGCCATCCTGACCAGTATTAAGCTCATCTGGTCCGGGCTAAGCGCCATCGCTTAGCAGATACCCTCTCTTGATCAGTAAGCGATACATTTCGCCGATGGATAGGGGTAGGGATGCTGCATGCAAAATCAAATGGGACCCAAAAAACCATTTTTCTACACATTAAGTGGCGTGATTGTTTTATCAATTCTGATTGCTAGCGCCATGCTCGTCTGGTTATCAGCCACGATTCTTAACGTTGCTTTACCGCCCATTGAATACCAGCTCAATGCCACGCTTAACGAGCTTCAATGGGCAGTTAATGTTTTCACACTTTGCGGCGGGCTTATCATTGTTTCAGGACGGCTTGCAGATGTGTTTGGCAGAAAGCGAGTTCTGAATATTGGTCTGCTTCTATTTATTCTCGGATCATTTATCGGCGGATTCACAAATCACATCACAATCCTCATTATCGCGCGGGCTATCCAGGGGATAGGCGGTGCGCTCATACTCCCTCCATCACTTGCACTTGTCGAGGTGAACTTCCACCCGCCACAACGCACCATTGCCATCGGTCTATGGATTGGCCTCGCATGGTTCGCGATGGCTATTGGCCCTGCGATCGGCGGGCTCGTTCTGGAGATTGCAGATTGGCGATGGATCATGTGGATCCTGGTCCCGTTTGGCGGCATCATTCTTTTCCTCTCAACAACCTTTCTGAAAGAATCGAAAAACAGCACCGAACTCCCGCGCATCGATTACATCGGCTCACTCATCGTCATGCTGAGTATGTTTGGCATCACGTATGCGGCAATTGAGTCTGGCGTCACGGGATGGCTTTCTCCATTAACCCTTTCAATGCTCTGTTTCGGTCTGCTTCTTGCGATCATTTTTATCATCATTGAAAAACGGGTCAGCAATCCTGTCCTCGCAATCGACCTGCTTTGTGATCGCACGTTTTTGGGTGCCAATCTTGTTAATGCAGTTTCCAACATCACTTTTGCTTCGATCCTATTTTTCTCCGCAATTTATCTCGAAATCGTCGGCAACTACAGCGCCTTATCAACGGGTTTACTCCTACTACCTGCGACACTTTCGATTCTGATCACACTTAATATTGGTTCGGTTATCTATAATCGCATCGGCGCAAAAGCGCCGACGACAATCGGTATGATCATGCTCACCATTGGACTACTTGTTATCTCGATGAAATCAGAAAGTGCGGGCTATGCTGGATTACTCGGCCCATTTGTTCTCATTGGACTCGGGATTGGCCTGTTCGCGTCTCCAATCACGGCGGCGGCACTTGCGGCAAGTTCTCATGATGATGCTGGCAGAGCTGCGGGCCTATTCAAAGCATCATCGATGATCGGCGCAGCGATAGGTATCGCCATTGCAGGGTCTGTATATCAACATCATGCGGATCGATTACTCAACGAATTAGCTGCTGATCATGGGCACGAAACCCGCTATATCATGCGTAAAATCATCGGCGGCAATAAGGATGATTTTGATGCATTGCAACAGTATGCTCCAGATCAATTCGATGCCTTGCGCGAGATCACACTTTCCATCATTAATTCAGCCTATCAATCGACCATCCTCTTCTTAATGCTTATCTGTCTGACATGTACGATTATTGGCGGGCTGCTCATCCCTCGCAGACATCATTTTTATGCAGCGACAAAGCCGGGCCCCAGAGACCCGATCCCCGGCCGGCCCACAACGAGCCATGAGAAACGTTTTGATTGGTTAAGACGCCCAAACAAAACAAGCAAACCAAGTGATACTGATAATCAAGCAGACAATATCTGATTTCTAAATTCAAAGCGTAAACGGATAGCGACAAAGCTGTCTCTAAACGGCTTCATGCTTCGTTAATACATTGTGATTTAGAGTAAGAAGTGAAAGGAGGTAGGGCCGCTGGAAGATGGTGTGGGCGGGAGGGGGAGGGAATGAAACCCTGCACCACTAATCTCTGGGCTTATGGTTAATCCCCGCCGCTTTCTGGTCAGCTAACTCACGCCGATTGATTTGCGTTTCCCTTGGGAAATCAAAAGCCAATCGCACTTTATCGCCGTGAATATCCACAACCCGGATAACACCCTGCGGATTTTTCGGATCCCCGATAACAACTTCTTCGCCGATTCTTCGTGTGAGAGCAAGCATGGTTGTGCCTCCTGGCTGACCGTGGCAGTCCTTCGCTAAGTTCGTGTGACAGCATTCAGGGCTCCGCCTGATAAAAACTCATCCCTGAACAATGGTGATCTGCCATAGCAGAACCGGAGCTGTCTCAGAACGAAAAACCCAAAATGTCCGCAATCGCTTTAGGGCACCTGTTCAACGCCAACGATTTCGGGCACTTTTTCACGCACATTGCGTTCTATCCCCATCTGCAGCGTCATGTTTGCTGATGGGCAACCGACACAAGCACCGTGCAGGCGAACCAACACGACATTTTCATCGGTAATACGAACTAACTCGACGTCACCACCATCCATTTGGATCGCAGGACGGATGCGTTCGATAATTTCTTCTACCCGATCATGCACGCTGCGAGCGTCACCGCTTGCGCTTTCGGGGGCTTGCTGACTCATACTTCCCTCAGTTCCAATGTTGAATGAGTTGATTGATTTCAACCCACTCATCGCGGCATTACCGCGAGTTGAATACTTGCTGTTATCTTTATGATAGGCCCAGATGGGGTCTGGAACAATGCTCAATCTGTCACGAATATCATGTTCCAGCTAAATCTAACCGGTAAAGTCATGACAATCCATGCAATCGGTATTATCGCTCTAAATCATAAAATAGTAACAATTTAGATCGATTATTGGTATCCACATCTGCTGCACATAGTTTCCATACGCTGCTACAACTTGGGGATAACATCGCCGCGCCCTGATCGTGCCATATTTGAACTAAGCGTGCATGATCTTCGCTCATCGCTTCTATATATTGATTCTGAGCTTCAAGATCTAACCTCGCTGAACAAGAATTAATTCCCTGCAGGCCCGACCTCCGCTTACGCAGCCTGAACTTCCCTGTTAAATTGATATGATTCTCGCTCTGTACATTGGTACGAAATCGGGAGGAATTCCTTCTACTGGCAGGTTTGGCTCGCACATTCCGTTTGAGGCTGAAATAATCAAGATTTTTCCCCCAAACTCGAGTGATCAGTTTGACTTGATGTGATGGGAGTGTTACTTTTTCCAGCTACAGCCAAGCGTATGACGATATGGCTTAGTTTGACTTTGCGCAGCGGGACGGTGGTCTGCAAGTCAACGTGCTGTGATCGGGTGGCGGGTTAATCTGGCTCAGTGCAATGCATTTAGCTGGACGAGGCGAGTAAATAACCTGCGGCAAGCCACGATGTGGCTATAGCAGTTTATGCTGCTTCAAAACGCAGAAAGAGGCGTTTTATAGCAGTAGATAGCTATGCTGTCTCGGCAGCACTCAGTTGTGCCACCCTAGCTCAGTTGGTAGAGCACACCCTTGGTAAGGGTGAGGTCGTGGGTTCAAGTCCCATGGGTGGCTTTATCTGATATTAGTAACGCAACAGGCTATAATGGCCGAGCTGACTGATCTCAGATTCAGTCTTATGAATCAAATGATCTACGTGTAAGATCGTCGTCCGGGGCGTTTCCCGGACTGGTTCCCGAAACGCGTTTGGGCTTATTCGAGATGTGAATAGCCCGTATTTCATCTAGATGAGTCCAAATTGAAATGATCAATTTGGCGGAGGTTCGCAAACAATGGCAAAGGGCGTATACGAACGTACTAAACCACACGTCAACGTCGGCACCATCGGTCACATTGACCATGGTAAAACGACACTGACCGCAGCAATCACAGCAGTTCAGGGAGCCAAAGGCCTCGCTGAGCACAAGCCATACGATGAAGTTGCTAAAGCATCTGCATCAGACGGTCGCCGTGATGCTACTAAGATCGTGACCATCGCAACTTCACACGTTGAGTATGAATCTGACAACCGTCACTATGCTCACGTTGACTGCCCAGGTCACGCCGACTTCGTTAAGAACATGATTACCGGTGCCGCTCAGATGGACGGTGCGATTCTCGTTGTGGCTGCAGACGACGGCCCAATGCCACAGACTCGCGAACACGTCCTTCTCGCTCGTCAGGTGAATGTGCCTAAACTCGTTGTCTTCCTTAACAAGGTTGACCTTGTCGACGACGAAGAACTTCTCGACCTCGTCGAGCTTGAAGTCCAAGAGCTTCTCGCTAAGTACGACTTCGAAGAAGACACCCCAATCGTTCGCGGTGCTGCTTTCCCAGCACTTCAGAACCCATCAGACGAAGCTGCTTCTGCATGCATCGGCGACCTGATGAACGCGATCGACACCTGGATCCCAGAACCAGAACGCGAAACTGACAAGCCATTCCTCATGTCCATCGAGGACGTCTTCTCCATCAAGGGTCGTGGTACCGTCGCAACTGGCCGTATCGACCGTGGTATGGTTAAGATCGGTGACAAGGTTGAAATCGTTGGTCTCGGCGAGACTAAAGAAACAACCGTTACTGGTGTTGAAATGTTCAACAAGCAGATGGAAGAAGGTCAAGCTGGCGATAACGTTGGCTGCCTCCTCCGTGGTATCGAGAAGACCGAAATCGAACGCGGTCAGGTCCTCGCTGCTCCGAAGACCATCACACCTCACAAGGTCTTCGAAGGCGAAGTCTACGTACTCACCAAAGAAGAAGGCGGCCGTCACAGCCCATTCTTCAACGGCTACAAACCACAGTTCTACTTCCGCACGACTGACGTCACCGGTGGTATTGAACTCCAAGGCGGCGCAGAAATGTGTATGCCTGGCGACAACATCAACATGAAGGTCGACCTCGGCGAAAAACCAATCGCTATGGAAGAAGGCCTCCGCTTCGCTGTTCGCGAAGGCGGCCGCACCGTCGGCGCTGGTGTTATCACCAAAGTCATTGAGTAGTCTTCACTGCCAATGACGCCAAGCTAAGCTTGCTTAGCGACGAAATTGATTTTTCACTGGCCTTGGGTGAAAGCCCAAGGCCCAGTTTTTCGGCTCTCCCCGAGCCAATACAACCGAACTCCCCCCTGCCCCTTCATCCGCAAGATGAACAACACCGCAGCTGGGAGTACGACCGTCTCAGGGCCACAGATCCTCGATCTATCCAGCCTCCAAATGAGACGAAACTGACGAATTTCACCCTTAGTAAGATGGGGTTAAGAATCATGGCTAAAAAAGCTGGTGCAGTCGAATACGTGTGGCTTCAGTGTACTGAATGCAAAGATTTGAACTATCGTACGCCTGTGAACGTCAAGGGCGGCATCGACGATAAAGTCAAAGCAGGCTTTAAAAAGTACTGCCCTCGTGAACGCAAGCACATCCTCCACAAGATCAAACGTAAGTAATTGATCCGTGCTTCACGGGTAAACACTTTCAGCATCACGGCGTTTCTTCGCCGCGGTATTGCATAGAAATTCCCGTATCACATCATCGCCAACACCCTTGGCGGCGAAATATAAAAACCATGCCGTGAACCCTAAAAAGTTCACGGTTTTTTTATGCCTATCCTGGATTTCCGCATACACATGATGCATACGATTGCGCACATGCAATCTCACCGATCTAATCCACGAGTTGGAGTACTTTGCAAAAGGAATCCATTCATGCGACTCTCCCAACTGAAAGCCCAATACCTCTTCACGCTCGCTCTCTTCGTTTCGATTGCCGGATGCACGATGCACCCCAAAGGCGATACCCCTGAGCAACAGCGTGAATCTATCCTTCAGATGCAGCAGGAAACGCTCAGCCGCCTCTACGAGCAGTACCCTGAGACGCGTGAGCAAATTCAAAACGCTTCAGGCTACGGCGTCTTTTCCAGTGTCGGCACTAGTATCATCATCGCTAACTTCGGCAATGGCTACGGTGTCATCCACGACAACACGAAAGACACCGACCGCTTCATGCGTGTCGAGCGCTACGGCGGCGGTATCGGTGTCGGCCAACGTGAATACAACATGGTCATGATCTTTAATAACGTAGACATCCTCGACGACATCCAATATGGCGGCTGGACCTTCGGAGCTGGCGGCTCTGCAGTCTTCAAAGAAAAAGACAAAGAAGGTACGGTAGGTTCAGGTAATGAAGTATTGAGCGACATCGAAATTTATGAGATGTCCGACTCCGGCTTCATGCTTACCGGCAATGTTTCTGGCATGACCTTCCGCAAAGCCGTCCTCTTAAACGGCCCCCGATAAATGCAAAAAAGCCGCATGCTTTTAAACATGCGGCTTTTAATATGTCATCACTTAATAATCAAAACGCCCCTTGCACCGATTGGATATCTGCGATTGTTCTTCGCAAACGAATATACAACATGATCGAGAAGATTGCCGAGAGAAGGAATAAGACACCTGCCGCGAGTCCCAAGATACCCATGACTACGCCGAGACCAATAAACAGCCCACCACTACCTGTCGCAGCAGATACGCCTAAAAACAACAGCGCCAATAAGCCAATGACAATTGGCACGATGTATGTTATTAAAACAAACTTCGGAAGCCATGGATATTTCATATGCGGCGAAAACGGCATACCCGTCTGGAATTTGCATATGTAATAAATCAAACTGTAATACGCTACGACACTCGCAATCCCGCTAACGACATCAACCACACCACTAACGATCGCAACGCCTGCTGTCGGCATGGTACTGCTTGCGACTAAAACAACACCTAACACCATTGAGAACAATGCAGTCGCTGCATAGATTATCGTTCCAACTTTTGCGGTTTTCTGCGCCCGAGGAGCATCAGCATTGTATTGGTGTACTGTTACTGTTTTTAAAGCGCCAAAAACATGTGCAGCTAGCGGCAGCACCATAGCAACCGACATGATAAGCTGAATTGATTTTGGTCCTACCCCCATCCCCGCCGATGCAAGCCCGCCAGCAAAACCCATCACCATCAAAAACAGCGAAAGGACAAACGAAAGAAGCAAAAAGTACAAGCCCGACTTCAGCACTTCTAAATACTCATTCGGCGCAAAACGCAAGGTCCGCTCACCTAATGAATCCGCAATCGCTGCACCACATTCCGGGCAATCACCATCTGGCAACACACCACGCAAATTGTATTCACAATGCACACAGATCAAATCGAAATCCAAAGGTTCCAACTCAACCTCATCACTCACCACCTCATCCGGCTCCGTCGCCAAATCATAAGTGTTCTCTTCCATACCATTCATCTCCGGCTATTGTGACTGTGCCCCTCAAAACGGCCCGCTATCATACCCCGCGTCCACTCCACTCGTACAGAAAAAAACAAAGCCCTTTCGACAGCATCCTGTCACAAAAGACAGTCCTGTGGGGAATTGGTTGATACTTGACGTATCCCCCCCTACACCGGTAATATATGTCTCTGCCCTCCAATTTCGGAGGGCTTGTCATATCCCCCGGAAGTGAGGCTTTCGAGTCACCCACAGCCGATCAGGATACGACTGACATACGGGTGTAGCTCAATTGGCAGAGCAGCTGATTCCAAATCAGCAGGTTAGGGGTTCAAGTCCTCTCACCCGTGTTTCTCTCTTTTTACTAAGAGATTGCGGCTTAAAGGTTTAGATTCGTGAGTATGCGGGGGTTTAACTAAACATTTGATCCGCCTCTCAATCAAGTCAAAGATTCGGTAAGAAAAACATGGCTTTTAAAATATACAAACCCGGCGAGGGGTACTGGACGCGCACACTGACATGGATCGGTGCTGGCACGCTTGTCCTTTCTGGCATCCTCTACATCTGGAAACAGATGGACATCATCCAGCAGAACACCATCTACTGGCAAGGCGGTATGGCTCTGGCCATGGTCGCATTCTGGGGGATCCTGCTCTTCTGGATCATGAACAAACCCAACGTGGCCGAATTCATGATCGCCACCGAAGCCGAAATGAAAAAGGTCAATTGGCCCAGCAGAATGGAAGTCTACGGCTCCACCATCGTCGTCATCGGCGGAACCTTCCTACTCGCTGCCATCCTCTTCCTCATCAACATCAGCTTCGCCTGGATCTTCACGCAAATCGGTGTGCTGCAAAGCTAACCGCCACCTACCCGCAACTCCGTACTAACTAACCATTAGACGCCATACTGAGAGGTCGGCTCCATGAGCGAGCAAGACAACCCCACAACCGATTCTCCTGAAGAAATCGTCTCCGAAGACGCGACCACCGATAGCAACGCGCCCGCTCTACCCGACGGCCCGAAACCCGGTGATGATATCGCACCCGAAGACGAACCCATGGTCTATCCCGGCATGAACTGGTTCGTCCTGCGTGTCGCCTCCAATAAAGAAGACTACGTTCGCCAAACCCTTCTCTCGAAACTCAAGATCGAAGGCTTCGTCCATCTGGTCAATCGTATTCTCGTCCCAACCGAGAAAGAAAAGACCATCAAGGCTGGCAAGCAAAAAATCATCGAGAAGAAACTCTACCCCGGCTACGTCTTCGTCGAGATGCGTCTCGAAAACGATGGCCGTATCCCGCAGGACGTCTTCTTCCTCATCAAAGAAACCACCGGCGTCGGCGACTTCATCGGCACCGCAGGCCGCCCATCACCTATGTCAATCCCCGAGATTGAAAAGATGCAAGCCGCCTCGAAGCCTGCCGAAGAACAGCCAACCGTCAAGATGGAATTCTCACCCGGCGACCACGTCAAGATCACCGGCGGCCCTTTCGAAAACATGGAAGCAACCGTCGACGAACTCCTCCCAGACCAGGGCAAAGTTCGCGTCGTCGTCACCATCTTCGGCCGCGCAACCCCCGTCGAACTCGAATACTGGCTCATCGAAAAATTCGAAGAGTAGTACCCCCGGAAGTCATCAAACTTCCAACTCACATCAAAAAACCACCCAAAACCTGCTGCATTTCAGCAGGTTTTTTATTGCCCATCTCGCCTTACCCTCTCAACCAACGACACATTTTTGTAATATCACTCACATCACAAGCCCGCCACCGCCGGTGGCGGGGTGTCCCGACAACTGCTGCCATTTTTCTTGTGACTTCCCCCACAAGCCATCCCAACCAACAACGACGCTCTCAACTGAAAACTTCACACTCGCTTCTCTCCCAACTCCATCGCAAGATCACGCATCCACTGCATCACATACCCAACCAAAGGCGTCACCGACGCTCCATCCACACAGATCATACGAAACCAACGATCCACCCCCATATCCATCGGCAACGCCGCTAACCGCCCATCCTCCAATTCCCGCTTCACCGCCAACTCAGACAAGCAACTCAAACCTAATCCCGTCTCCACCGCTCGTTTGATCGCCTCTGTATGCCCGATCTCTACAACCTGTCCCATCTGCAAACCCTGACGCGCAGCCGCTTGCGATACCGTCGACCGTGTCCCCGAACCCATCTCTCGCATCACCCACGACTCGCGCGACAGCATCGCTTGACTCACCCTTTTCTTCCCTGCTAATCGATGATTAGGCGATACGATCACAACCAGATGATCTCGCATCCAATCTTCCTCATACAAATCATGAACCACCAACTCGCCTTCAATCAATCCCAGATCCACATCCCCCCGTCGCACCATCCTTGCAATCTCATTCGTGTTACCAACATGCACCGAAACCGTAATCCCATCATGCTCATCCAAAAACTCTTTCAAATACGATGGTAAAAGGTAGTTCCCAATCGTCGTACTGCAACCAATCACCACATGCCCCGTCGGCACATGCTCCTGATCATAAACCTCACTCACCATCGCCTCTAACTGCCCAAGGATCTGCTGCGACTTCGGCAATAGCTGCCTCCCCAAATCATTCAGCACCAGCCCCCTGCCCACCCGACTAAAAACCGGATACCCCAACAAATTCTCAAACTGCTTCAACGACATACTCGCCGCCGACTGCGTCATCCCCAACAGTTCCGCAGCCCGCGTCAGATTCCCCTCCCTCGCAATCACCACAAACACTTCCAGTTGCCGAATTGTGACATCTTGATTCATCATTATTTCTGATTATATACATATATTTAATCAATTAGAATCATGCTTAAACATCCCCTATATTAGCACCTCCCACGGAAGTGAGGAGCACCCATCGCCTAACTCCAAGCCCCATACCGCCGGTGCGGGGATGTGTAGCCAATACACAATCAATCGCCTGCAACACAAACATAAATGACCAACCTCAAACCCAGCACCTACCCATGAATCATAAAACCCCCACCCTCTGGATCTGCCTCGGCCTTGCCGTACTCATCTTCATCCACTCCCCCGCAATCGCACTCTGCACTGGCGTCGCCATCAGCCTCATCGTCGGCAACTCGCACTCCCAATTCACAGCCAATCTCGCTAAATACCTCCTTCAAGCCGCCGTCGTCTTCCTCGGATTCGGCCTCCAGCTCAACACCATCCTCCACGTCGGCCTTCAATCCTTCTCCATCACCGCAATCAGCATCACCACCACCCTCGCCCTCGGCTTACTCCTCGCAAGATCCCTCAAAATCGACACACATATCGCTCTACTCACGAGCAGCGGCACCGCAATCTGTGGCGGATCCGCCATCGCCGCCATGGGCCCTTCCATCAAAGCCAATCAGCACGCCATCGGCGTCTCACTCGCCGTCGTCTTCCTACTCAACGCCATCGCGCTCTTCATCTTCCCTCCCATCGGAAAACTCGTCGGCCTCACACAAACCCAATTCGGCCTCTGGTCCGCACTCGCCATTCACGATACCAGCAGCGTCATCGGCGCCGCCTCTGCCTACGGCCCACCCGCACTCGCCATCGCCACAACCGTCAAACTCACCAGAGCACTCTGGATTATGCCTCTCTCCATCACCTGCTCCAAACTCGTTAAAAACCAAAACACCCAAACCAACTTCCCGCTCTTCCTCCTCGGCTTCATCGCCGCCGCTTCACTCCGATCATACTTCCCAAACCAAGCCGACTTCTGGCAACCACTCAACGCACTCGGCCAACAACTCATGATCCTCTCACTCTTCTTCATCGGCGCCGGCCTAACCCGGCAATCTCTCAAAATCATCCGCGGCAAACTCCTACTCATGGCCTCACTCCTTTGGCTCATCACCTCATCCTTCTCTCTCATCCTCGTCAAACTCAACATCTATCATCTCCAACCAATCACCTGACCCCTCACACAAAACAATCCCGCCCCCACCCCACAACCAACGACACGCTTTCAAGCAACAACTCATCTTCTCAAGCTCGCACCGCTGGTGCGGGGATGTTAAACCTACCAACGATATGCTTTAGTGAAACAACTCATCTACTCAAGCCCCGCACCGCTGGTGCGGGGATGTTAAACCTACCAACGACACGCTTTAGTGAAACAACTCATCTACTCAAGCCCCGCACCGCTGGTGCGAGGGTGTGAAACCTGCCAACAATACGCTTTAGTGCAACAACTCATCTACTCAAGCCCGCACCGCTGGTGCGGAGGTGTTAAACCTACCAACGATACGCTTTAGTGAAACAACTCATCTACTCAAGCCCCGCACCGCTGGTGCGGGAATGTTAAACCTACCTACGATACGCTTTAGTGAAACAATCCCTCTCCTCCACGTTCCCGTCCACACACCTCTCCCATCACTATCATCTTCCTTCCAACGACACACTTAAGTAAAGCAACTCAAACGCACATTCACTCGAACAACAATACACTTAAGTAACACAATTCAACTGCTTCATACACGCCATTTCTATCTCCCTCGCCGTTCCCCTCATCCCACCCACATACCGATCACGCTACTACCACACACACGCCCCCAATCCCACACACCCCACACGCACACCCACGCGCACACGCCATAATCCATACCCCAAAAATCCACTCCAACCAGCAATGAATTCTCAATTCCGAGTATTGCGAATTACTTAAGCCAATGCGAACCAAAAACACAACCGCACACCTAAAATTTCAACCCACTACCTGCATCTTATCCCGCAAAACAACAACTTAAAGCGCTTCACATAACCATCCCCGCTGCAAATCGCATACCAAAACCAACTACTAAACAAACCGCGCGCACAAACGCGCATTCCCACATTTAAAACCTGCCTATTTTAAATCATTTCCACCTCATTTCTCACCCAAACCAACACATTTCACACCAATCCCGTCCATTCTCGATTAGGGAAAATCATCGAAAATCAATCCCCACACGAACACGCGCGCACAAAAGCGCCTTCTAATTTTCATAACCCCTTATTTATTCATACCGACTTAACAAAATCACTCACCGACTTAACTAACACGCGCATAGACATATTTTCAAACCGTACTTTTTCAACCATCCTAAAAACCAAAGCCGATTCAAAACGCGCGCACGATCATTCATCACCAATGATTCAATCACAAAAAAAGAGGACACCAATTTTATTGATGTCCTCTTTACGACTAAATGCGGTGCGTTGTGTTTGGTTTTGGTTTGGTAGAAATGAAACGCGAGATTCCGCACAAAGTGTGGCTTATATTTTCAGTGTGTATCTAAAACATGTTCCAGATTCACACTGATATGTTCTTTCAAAATGTTGACAGGACTGCTTCAAACTTCTCGTGCAGCAAATCCATATCTTCAATCGTCACATCAATCGGCGGACGGAAACGGATCGTGTCCGTGCCTGCACCGATCAAGATTGTTTGTTGTTCGTGCAACATGCGGCCGACAAATTTACCTTTGTCCGCAACGTTATGGAAACTAATCCCTTGATAGACGCCCATGCCACGGACGTTGTAAATGATGTCCGGGTATTTGTCGCACAGATCGTTAAGAAGGGCTACAAAGTGTTTTTCCTTTTCAGGGACCTGTTCGACTAAGCCTTCACGTTCGATGATTTTCATCTCTTGTGAGAAGCGAACCATATCGACGAGTGAGCCGCCCCATGTGGAGTCGAGCACGCCTTCATCGGTCATGGATTCTTTCATGTACAGGACGCCGTTGCCGAACTTCTTAGCAACCGCGATCGCTTGCGGTGGGTATGGCAAATCAAAATGATCCATACAGAACATGGAGCCCGTTTGGCCGCCCGCGGTCTGGACTTCATCAACGCCGAGATAGGTATCGTACTTGTGAGCCAATTCACTTAGTTTGCGATAGAAATCGGGGAGTGCGATACGGTGGCCACCTGCGCCTTGGATAGGCTCGAAGATGATGCCGACGATTTCGTCACCGAAGAGTTTGAGTTGCGCTTCAAGGAAGTTGAGCGCCTGCTCTGTTTTTTGGATGTTCTCTTCCTCAGGCTGCGAGTTGTCGATTGCGGGGAATGGGATCTCGATGTTAGCGGGAACCATGCCTTTGAAGCCCTTGGTCATGACAGGGTCGTGACGGAGCTGTGTGATATTGAGTGCAAAGACGGTGCGGCCGTGGAAGGCGCAATCAAAGTAAACAAAGCGGCGGATGCCGGGCGTGCGGCCTTGAGCTTTGCGCTTCGCGTCGTGCATGTTGATGAGGTATTTGAGCATGTTCTCAACGGCTTCAGCGCCGGAGTTCACGACATAAAGTTCGAGGTTCGGGTTCTCCATGCACTTGGGAGCCATACCTCGCATCAGTCGGTAGTAAGCGAGACACTGCGGGGTGAGAAAATCGGGATTAGCGATTTTGTGGTTGGCCACCATGGTGAGCTCTTTGAGGTAGTCTTCCTCGAAGAGGCCTGGATGGTTATGTGAGAGGAGTTTCGCGCCGTAGTAGCCACCCCAATCAAAAAGCATGTCGCCATCCACAGTGGCCATATACATGCCCTTGGAAGCGGCTAGATCAACGGCATAAGGGTGCGGATCGACAATGATGTACTTCTGGAGCTCATCGAGAACTTGTTGGGATTTTGGCCCGGGCAATGAAGTTGTTTGCGTCGTCATTGTAAACCCTTTCCATTTATCTAGTTACGGCATTTCCAGTCAAGAAAACTTGAAACTAAGGATCTTGCTGTGTCTTATATAATTAACGCATAATATGTCTATAAAACTGATCCAATTCAAGGCGTATCGGCAAGGAATTTGAGAGAAAATTTAAAAGTAAGGTTTAAATTGGATAGGCGGGGTTTTCCTTTATATTTTTTTTTAAAAAATTATTCGAATTGCGGTGTGGAAAAGGGATCATGAGCCTAATTTTGTGATTCTATGTGGGATTATGGGCGGAATTCGTATAAATATGCCTGCACATGAAACACAGCAGATATTAGTAATATCTCGGAAGTGGTTGAAATTTGGAACGGCGGTCACGCCTTCTGCTGAAGTATTCTGTGATGAATTGAATGGGTAGAAAATCTTGTAGATCGCTGGGGCAACATCCCGCCACCGGCGGTGACGGGCTTGAGAGCATCGAACACCGTGAACATGACTGGGAGCGCGAGGTTGCGTGAGGTGGGATAGGCTGGGTTGTCGTTGTAGAACAAAAGTATGCAATATTGATGAACTTGAGTTGTGAAGTGAGATCGGGGGATAGGCGTATGTGCGGCGAGGTAGGAAAAGAGAGGGGGAGTGGAAGGGGAAGGGGGAGGAGGGGGAGGGGCCAGGATCTTCAAATAAATATTTGACAGAGAGGGAGTTAAAAGGGAGTTTTGAGTAATCGGCTAGGGGTTGCCGATATATAAGATGTCGTCCGTAGTATGTTTTATGTTGTATTTGGTGCCCTTAATTTGGGAGTGAGCCAGATGAGTGTCATGGGAACAGGTGTTGCGGCAGGTGTGGCGGGGACCGCGCTACAAAGCCAGCAACAGGCACGTAAACGTGATAAGAAGGTGCGTGAGGAGCAGCACAGCGCGGAAAAAGTGCTGGAGGTTTTCGAAGCGCACATCAAAGGGTTGGAAGAAAACGATGGTGATGAAAACAGCTCGGCACGGCTGCATGTTGAAGCGCAGCTACGCGATCATGAAGATCTGATTGATGATGCGCCGGATAAGCTGGTGCGTCAGATCCGAGAAGAAAACAAATCGGCGGCAAGTGATATCGCGGAATTGAGCGAGGAAGCCAAGCAAATTATCCAACAGCAATCCCCCCCGCTATCCCCCCTCCCCCCTGATTCTCAAACGGCGATCGCTCCCAAGCCCCACACCACAACCCCTGCCTTGCCAATAGAAGAAAAAGCAAAAGCTGCTTTACCTACAGAGCAGACACAAGATGAGAGGCTGTATAAACATTTGGATATTCAGGCGTAGCTGGACGTGCTTGCGTTAGAGACATGATTTGACTGCATGTAAAAACTGAGGGATGGGAAGCCATTTCATACAAGCAATGGGGCTGATGAATCAATATCCTTGATGGGCAACATTGTTATTGCTGGCCAATGCCAGAAGACAAGATCCACCATTGCTTATTGGTATGAAGAACACTGGCGAATCACAAGGGTAACATCGAGTGTTGGGTATGGGATAAGAAATTGCGGCTAAGATTGAGGGTGGATTGAGTCATGAGAGAGAGTGGTCGATGTAAGACGCGTCAGCGATGACCCATGGGAAACGAATAACGTATGAGAATTGCTTATTTAACAAATCAATACCCGAAGGTGAGTCACTCGTTTATCAGACGAGAGATTACTTCATTGGAAGCACAGGGTTTTGAGGTGATGCGTTATTCGATTCGTAAAACGCCAGATAATTTAGTTGATCCGTTAGATACGGCAGAGTTGCCGAAGACTAAGATCATTTTGGCGTCCGGGGGGCTGGCGATGCTGTGGGCGGTGGCGTGTGTGAAAATGCGACATCCGATTGGTTGGCTAAAGGCTTGCTTGGAAGTCTTTCGGATTGGCTGGCGGAGTGAGCGGGGATTGCTAATCCATCTAGTTTATTTGATGGAAGCGACGGTGCTATATCGGTGGACGAAGAAGGATAAAGTTCAGCATGTGCATGTGCATTTCGGAACGAATCCGACGACCGTAGCGATGCTGTGCAAGTTGTTGGGCGGGCCAACGTTTAGTTTCACGGTACACGGGCCTGAAGAGTTTGATAAACCGACTGGGATTCACCTGAATCGAAAAATTGTTGAAGCGGAATTTGTGGTTGCGATTAGTAGTTTTGGAAAGAGTCAGTTGTATCGTTGGTGTCATCACGATGAGTGGCCGAAGATCAAGGTGATTCATTGCGGGGTGAATGCGAATTTTCTAGAGACTCCGCTACGACCAATCGAAACGAGCAGGAAAATGGTTTGCGTGGGCAGGTTGTGCGAGCAAAAGGGGCAGTTGCTGTTAATGCAAGCGGCTAAAAGACTGCGTGATGAGCGATTAGATTTTGAATTGATTCTTGCAGGCGATGGGGAGATGCGGCATGAGGTCGAGCAACTGATTAAACGGTATCGGTTGGAAGAACACGTGACGATTACGGGGTGGCAGAGTACGGGAGAGATTGTTGAGCTGATTGAGATGAGCCGCGTGATGGTGCTGCCGAGTTTTGGTGAGGGGCTGCCGGTGGTGATCATGGAGGCGCTGGCGCTGGGCAGACCGGTGATCAGTACGTACGTGGCGGGGATACCTGAATTGGTCAACGAACAGAATGGCTGGCTGATCCCGGCGGGCGATGTGGGTGAATTGGCAAAAGCAATGCGCGAGGCATTTGGATCGGACGATCAGAAACTAGAAGAGATGGGCAGACAAGGCAGAAAAATGGTGGCGGAGAAGCATAATGCGATGCAGGAAGCGCGCCGGCTGGCAAATCTGTTTCAGGAGTACGGGGGCAGGAAGAAAAGTCGCGTTGAGAAGGGGTAAGTTAGGCGGACGGTGGAGGAATCAGTTGGATATTGAAGCGATATTGCGGTGACAGGTAGCTGTCAGCGTGATGGTTTTGCCTCTCTCATTTTATGCTGCAGGCTGGTACAATCGGCGGCATGAATGATCCTATTACAATCATAATGCTGGTGTTGTTTTTGGTGGCTTTAGGTGCGGCGGGGGTGCTATACGCCAAGCTGATGGGGGCAAAAAAGCAGTCGGAAATAAGCCTTGGCGAGAAGCAGGCGGCAGCCGCGCAGCTGGCTGAGCAAACTCAGATCACCGAAAACCAAGCAGCGGAGCTGAAGACGTTCGAGCAGCAGATTGCTGATACGAAGACGTCGTTGGCCTTGGCAGAAGAGAAACAGAAACAGCTCATGCGCGATAATGAGTCGTTAAGCGAACGGATGGGTGAGGAAATTGAAAAGCAACGGCGGCAATTTGATGAGTTGATGCTAGAAAAAGAAGAATCGACGAAAAAGCATGAGCAGACGCTGCGTGAGGAAGCGGCGAAGCGAGAGGCGCAGCTAAAGGATCAATTTGAGAAGCTGCAGAAGCAGGCTAAAGAATCGTTTGAGTCGATCGCAGGCCAAACGTTAGAGAAATCGAACAAAGCATTTTTACAGCTTGCAAAGGAGCAATTCAAGGGCGAGCAGAAGGATGCGAAAGCGCAACTTGAGAAACGCAAAGACGCGATCAAGAATCTGGTTGATCCGATCAAAGAGAAGCTGAAGGCTTACGACGAGACTATTCATGTATTAGAAAGAGATCGGAAGCAATCACATGGCGAGTTGTCGGCAACGATCAAAAAGATGATCGAAGATCAGCGAATGCTGAAGGATGAAACGCAGAAGTTGGTGACTGCGTTAAAGCGACCAGAGGTGCGGGGACAGTGGGGCGAGATGCATCTCGAGAAATTGCTTGAGATGGCAGGATTCAGAGAAGGGTTGAATTATGACAAGCAGGTTTCAACAGCAGGCGGGAAGTTGAGGCCGGATACAGTGGTGCACCTGACGAGCAATCGGGATATTGTGATTGACGTGAAGACGCCATTAGATGCTTACTTATCAGCGATTGAGGCGGTATCAAAAGCAGATCAAGATGGGCATTTAAGGCGCCATACAAAGAATATTCTGACGCAAGTGGATAGCTTGCATAAGAAAGATTACCAAGCACAGTTTGAGCGGACGCCGGAATTTGTGGTGATGTTTATCCCGGCTGAAAGCTTCTTGCAGCCCGCAGTCCAAGAGCGGCCAACGCTGTTGGAGGATGCGTTCAGTAAGGGGATTGTGATTGCGACGCCTTCAACATTGATCGCGTTGCTGAAGACTGTTGCGGTGGGCTGGCGTGAAGAAGCGCTGGCTGAAAATGCAAGAAAGATTAGTGAGGCTGGGAAGGAGCTCCACAAACGCATCTCAACGTGTACAGGTCACTTGGAGAAGCTTGGGAAGGCTGTGGGGAATACAGTAAAGCACTTCAACCAGTTTACGAGTTCATTTGAATCAAGGGTCGTGACACAGGCAAGGAAGTTCGAGGATTTAGAGGCGGCCGAACCGAAGAAGGCACTGCCGGATCAAATGGATCAGATTGATGCGCTGCCACGTGAGGTGAAGGTGATTCCCAGCTCGGTGACGGATCATGTTGAAGCGGGGAATGATCAACAGATGAAGATCTTGCCTGAGAACGATCAAATCGATGAATAAAAAGCCTATAAAAAAGCGGCCCGTCGAAACCATCGACGGGCACTTCGCAACAATCAGTCATGCGACCGACTAACTGTGTGTTAGCCAGACGCACAACAGCAACAGCAATTTTAAACTCCCCCCACATGGATGCATATCATCAACTTTCGTTTGGCTGATCAACCAGTTGCGACACTTCAGGTGCCACGCGGCCAGTTGCGCCTTTTTTAACTTGCTGAATAATTGGCTCCGGGATGGTGGGTTCGGTGCGTTGATCCCACTGATCCTGGCTGAAGCGGCTCGTAACATACTCGATGGCTTCATCCACATCATCGGTAACATGAAAAAGATCAATGTCCTCAGGCGAGATTGTTTTGTAACGATCACGCATGGTGTCTTTGATCCAGTCGAGGAGACCGCTCCAGAAATCCGTACCAACGAGCACAACAGGGAAAGGCTCGATCTTAAGAGTCTGGATAAGGGTGAGGGCTTCAAAAACTTCATCCATGGTGCCGAAGCCGCCTGGGAAGATGATGAAACCGCATGCGTACTTAACGAACATGACTTTGCGCACAAAGAAGTAACGGAAAGAAAGTTCGTAGTTTTGGAATGGGTTTGGATCTTGCTCCATTGGGAGGTTGATGTTCAACCCGATTGATTTACCGCCGGCGTCGAATGCGCCTTTATTAGCAGCTTCCATGACACCGGGGCCGCCGCCGGTAATGACGGCAAAGTCCTTATCAACGATTTTCTTGCCACATTCCACAGCTCGTTGATAGACGGGGTCGTCTGGTTTTGTGCGTGCCGAACCAAATACCGATACCGCTGGGCCGACTTCTGACATGACTTCGAAGCCGTCGACAAATTCGGAGATGATTCGAAAGAGTCTCCAGGTCTCGCGATTCAGGGCCACATCTCTATCTAATGGCATGAGATCACTCCTTCGATCTAAAAAGAAACAAAAAAATAAATCAATTCACTTAATTTCAATACCGCACAGGCACGGAAACAAACCTCCGGCAATTCTCACATATTCCCTTGTTTTACAGGGAAAAACAACCCAACTCACATGGAATTTACGCATACCGATTTTGATTCGGCGCGTAAAAACCGGGCCTTCGATTCTCAAAGACCCGGCGTATCATTGTACGTATAAACAACTGAAAAGTCAGCAGTTTTTTATGCGTTGTGGATTAAGCTGCCAGAGCGGCTTTGGCTTTTTCGACGATTGCGTCGAATGCGGCCTCGTCGTGGATAGCGATCTCACTGAGCATTTTGCGGTTGAGCACGATATTCGCGGCTTTGAGGCCTTGAACAAATCGGCTGTAATTGATGTCGCGCATCTTGCAAGCTGCGTTGATACGGACAATCCAAAGTTTACGGTACTCGCGTTTTACTTGACGGCGGTCACGGTAGGCCATGACGCCTGCTCGGACAACGGCCTCTTGGACGCGACGCCATTGTGTACGGCGCGATCCGCGATAACCCTTTGCCTTCTTAAAAACACGTACTTTCGCCTGACGGCGTGCTGCACCTTTTTGTGTGCGTGGCATGGTGTACTCCTTTTCGCGATGACGGAGATCTGAACTTGATGTCAGATGCTTGTTTCCCGGCTCGCAGAAACGCAGACATGGCCAAATTGGGCCACTCTGCCTGATTCATGAAACGGTTTCTTTACTCAGCGTCGCCTGCTTTGAGCGGACGATGAAGCATAATCTTCAAACGCTTAATGTCGCCTTTGGTCGCCAATGCGGTGCCACGAAGCTTACGAAGCTTGTCGCCACTCATGTGCGAGTTGAGGTGACCCTTAAACGGCTTACGCCACTTCACTTTGCCCTTGGCAGTGATCTTGACGCGCTTAAGTAAACCTTTATGGGATTTCAGCTTGGGCATAACGTACCTTTCCTGAAGCTCAATCGAGCCAAATATTGTACCCGCCCTACTCTGCTATGCAACTTAAGGGGATTGGGTGCTGAATACAACGCAGAAAGGTGTGTATCGACTGTGGAATGCGTTAACAAAACACAAGGCATATATTGCCTTAATTTGTTATATAAAAAGATTTTACGCCAATTACTCGCTACCTGAAACGGTGGTCTCTTCAGATTGATGGGCCGCGCCGACACGGAGGCGTGCGAAACGGTGCTGTTGGCGTTCAATGACGACATTAACCTCGTCAGCACCATCCCAAGCAGGCTGGGCGCTGGGCAGAACGGCAAAGAATGGCTCCCCGACGGATTTACCATCGATGAGCAGCTCGAATTGTTGGCCTTTTGAGGCGAGAACTGCGACGTGCTGAGAATCAGGAGAGAAAACAGGTGTCCCCATCCATCGGCGAAGGGCGAGCATCTGATTGCCGACAACGAGGCACGCGCGACTGTCGTAGCGGCCGACGAAAGCGACGCGCTGCTGATCAGGTGAGATAACGAGGCTGCCTGGCTGGATACCGTCGTACTCACTGGATCGCCAAACGGTTTGGTTGTTTTTGGCAAGGTCGACCTGCATGACACGCCAGCGGCCGAGCGAGGTTCGCCCGGCATAGAGGAAGGTGTCGTTGGGGGATTCTTGATAGGCGTCGGTCATCATTGCGGTGCTGGGTTCGCCGAGCTTACCATCGACGCAGAGATACCAGAGTCCGTTCCACTTCATGCCGGCGATGAGGTGTTTTTGAGATTGGGTATATCGGAGTGAGTTCTCACCGATGCCATCACACGTAGCTATGAGTTTTCCGTCAACAATGAGCTGCCAACGGCCATCGGCGCTTTTAATCGCAGCTGCGATTTGTTTACCGTCTTGACGAATAGCGATGTTGCCGGGTTTGGTCGTTGCATAGGCCTCATTGATTTTACCGTTGATTGCAAGCTGCCATATGCCGCCTTGTATTTGCACCCATGCGGCCGTGACTGAGCCGTCATCGGAAACAATGACCGGAGATTTGGCAAGCATAAAACCCTGAGAAACAAGTCTATTTCGCTTGCCATCCTTGCTTAAACCTAAATCTCTGATGACATGCCATTTGCCATCTCTAATGGCAAGATAGGCTGCGGTGTTGCCTTGAGGCGAAACGGCGAGGCTATCGCGAACCGCGGTATAATCTGTGTCGACAAAACGATCGATAATCATGCGCCATGTGGAACCGTCACTTGCGGCATAAGCGATCGTGTCTTTTCCAAATTGAATCGAATGATGATCTATTCGTCGCATAGGGGGGCCGACAACACCGTTATGAACAATCATTCGCTTGTTTGCATCTTTACCGACGTAAGCAAACTGTTTGCCTTCGGGTGAGAATAGCACAGAACTGATCGGTTCAGGAACGCGTGTGTTGACCGGGATGCCTGGGAAGTTGATACGAAAATAATTGAGCTGTCCGTACAAGCGAAATAGCTGATCGGTTTTCGGAGCGAAGGCGATCAGTGGTCGCGGGGCGGGCCGACCAAGGATTTTCTGATCGCACATCACAGCCATCATGACGCCAGAGTGCAACATTTCACCGACGATGCCGGCGGCATGCTTGCCGTCGCTGCTGGCGATAACAGAACCTTTTTGGAGCGACCATGCTTCATTAGATTGGACGAGTGGCGTGAAATCATGAAAAAAGGCCAGCGGATCTGCAGCCACCATCTTCGGCGCGATCAACGCTGACCATGCAATGACTGTTAAAGCAATCATGCCTTGTTTGCGAGATATGACATACTTTAGACCTCGACTCCTCATAGTACAATTTATCGGCACTTTATTGACACGAATTTCCTGATAAACAGGTCCCTATTACATCATTTCTTCGCATTATAAACAGTTATGTTGAAAGTAATTAGCAGTTTAATCAAGGGATTTTGACATAAAATGCCATATTGATTCGCCAAGGATGCGGCGCGAGAGATGGCTTTGGATCGTTCGTTCTACAGTGAAGCCAAATCGTTGATAGAGACGCTGAGCGCCCGTGTTACCGCCCGCAACATGGAGCGAAATTCGCTCAAAGCCAAGTTGTGCGCGGAGAGCTGATGCTTCAGTTTGGGCTTTTTTGAGTAATTGCGTGCCGAGGCCGAGGCCTTGTGCTGATTCGCTGACAGCAAGGTATTCGATGTAGCAGTCTTGTTTTTGGATTTGTTCTTCGAGTAGCCACATCCCGATCATAAAACGACCAATGCGGGTGAAACCGTGACGCAGACAAACACGGAGAATACCGCGTAGGCTGCCTTCAGAACCGCGTTTTTGCTGCTGCCACTTGAGTGACATGGCGGCAAGAACGGTATTATCTTTTTCAGCAACCCATAAACCGGGATGTCCGTGCGGGCCGACAAAACCGGCATCAAGGAGCATTTGCCTCATCGAGGGTTCGTCGAGATTCGCAAGCCGCTGGAACTTGCCGCGGAATGCACCAACCAGAATGCCTGCCAAGGCATCGGCGTCCTGAGGCTGATAGAGCCTGATATTGATGGATTCGCTATCGATCTTGGTCATCATTGAAATCTATCGTCGCGCTATCAAAAAAACATCACAAACCTCATATTCACCCTAACTTAACACGATTTACGGAGCGTACCCCATCTCTATCCCCAAGTTTTGGACAACCAATCCACCCGCTGGGGGGTTGCCTTGGAATAAGCTCGAATTTCTTGCCCACTGGCCCCCTAGGCGGTACTTTTAGCATACGAAGTATTACGCAATTTCTCTGCATTTAGCGTGTTTTGCGAAATTACTTGAACCGTTGACCAGCAGGTCATGAAGTAAAAAGTATGTCATGGCATCAGTCTGCGTCTGACGACTGGACTAAAACCTGAGCGAAGTACTCACGCAATTTACACGACCAACAGAGACCATAAAAGGTGCAACCATAATGAAAGTCATTTGCGATCGCGGAGCGCTTGTCGAGTCACTGAATCTAGTCGGCGGCGTTATCGTTAGCCGAACCCCGAAGCCTGTGCTGAGCTGCATTAAGGTGACCGCGAATGATGGCGCATTAACGTTGTCGGGCACAGATATGGAAGTAGCTGTGAAGCTGACGACACCTCGTGTTGAGGTTGCGGAGTCTGGCGACATGCTCGTGCCTTCTGATAAGTTGTTAGCCATTGTGCGTGAATCAATTGATGCAACGCTGACGATCGAAGCGAATGACGAAGCTGCAAAGATCACGGGGCAAGACTCAAAGTTCACGATTTATGGGCACAATATCGAAGACTATCCGCCAATCCCAGAGTATGACGGCGACCCGGATTTTGAAGTCTCTGCGGAAGAATTGCACCGATTGATCGCGATGACGATTTTTGCAACTGCCCGTGAAAACTCACGGTATGCAATCAATGGGGTTTTGGTTGAACGAGAAAAAAACAAACTAACAGTTGTCGCAACAGACGGCCACCGCCTGGCGTTAGCAAAAGGGATGTGCACGTCACATAACGACACACCGCAGTCCGCGATCGTGCCGACAAAGGCGTTGAACCTGCTGCTACGCTTGTTTGATGATGCAGAGCAGACAGTGTCTGTGAAGATGAAGGATGGCCAAATCATGTTTGCGACAGAGGAAGCAACGCTGTCAACAAATCTGGTCGAAGGCAACTTCCCGCCATATGCAGATGTCATTCCGAAGGATGGCGATAAGAAGGTGACGATTGCAACGGACGTGCTTGTATCCGCGGTTCGCCGAGCAGCTTTGCTGACAAATGAGGAATCCAAGGGTGTTCGCATGGCATTCGATCAGGCTGGCCTGACACTGTCATCAAGAGCACCCGAGATGGGCGAAGCCGAGATCAAGGTCGAGATCGATGAATATGTGGGCGATGAGGTCGAGATTGGGTTCAACCCGCAGTATTTACTAGACGCACTTAAAGTCGCGGACGAATCTCAAGTCCATATCGACATGAAAGCCCCTAACAAGCCGGGTGTTTTGCGTACTGGGCCACAGTTTTTATACGTGATCATGCCTGTGAACCTCCAGTAGCGCAAAAAATATAAACAAATCATGAGAAAGCTGCAGTTTACGCTGCAGCTTTTTTTATATAGCAGGAGTTTGGCAATCTCATCAAGGAATTGGATCTGATATAAGATCACAATTGGGCCATCCTGCCCAATTCGCTACAATAGAGCCAAGGTGTATACCTACGTGAACAAATTGCAGGAGCACCCGTAAACAAAGAACAATGATCAAAGGGATCAGCCCATGCCTTCCCCTGATACATTTAGCTGGACAGACATTGATGACATCTGTCTCGGCTTATATGAAAAATTTCCCGACGTTGAACCCCTAAAGGTGACGTTTCCAGAACTACGCGAAATGGTAGAGAATCTTGAAGGATTCGAGCCTGACCCCGGGCAATCTGTCAATGAGCAGATTTTGGAAGCGATCCAGGTTGGATGGTACGAGGAAAAACAAGAAGCTGACGGCGAAAATGATGACGACAAGGAATCGTATTCGCCCAATATGCCATACAGATAATAAACCTGTCCACACAGCGACAACGCACCACACAAGCAGTATCGATCGCAAATGCGATCAACCGAAGTTCATACCTAGATTAGTACAACGAAGTGAGCCGCATGAAGCCAGCCGAAGCAACAGCCCAAGCCGTCGATCAAGCCTGTGTTAGTGAAAACAACGAGGCGATTGGTTCGGCTGAATCACAAGACAGTGAACAGAAAGGTTCATGCTGCTGCAGTTGCGCGAATACTGACAACGAAGCAGCTACCGACAAGCAAGCAGAAGAAGAACAGCCTGCTGAAAAAGAACAAAACCGCGTCACAGAAATCAAGATCCCAGGTGCGGAAGAAGATTCAAGGTCATGGCTCTCACGCATGATCACCAAAGGTGAACGCAAACTTTCCGAGCTTTCGACGAAGAACAATTTTTGGCACAGGCTGACGTCTTGGATCTTTTTACCATTAGCATTCCGATCTGGAATCAAGATTCATCACGGCGATGTGGGCACATTCTCAGCCATCTTGCCGTTTCGTCGACACAATCGTAACTGGTACTCGGCAATGGCTGGCGGCGCCTTGTTGGCCAACTCTGAAGTCGCTGGCGGGATGTACGTATTCCAGAAATGCGGCGCAGACTACACGGTTGTATGCAAGCACCTCTCGTATGACTTCCTCCGCCCATGCTACGGCCCAGCGGTTTATCGGATCACCACGGAAGAAGACCTTGATGCACTGATCGAAACAGGCAACGAGTTCAATCTGACCGTCAAGATGAATATCGTGCAGATGGTGAACCCATCGAACAAACGGCAACGCCGCGTAGGTAGGTCAACCGCTCACTTCCACATCACACCAAAATCTCACTACCGCAAACGTCGCGATGTCTGGATGAAACGGGCGAATGCTGCGAAGAAATAAATAAACGATAACAATATAAAACATAAACACTAAGCCTAAAAACTCAGTGTTTTTTTATTCCAAAATAAAACATGCACCGTACAATCTTAACATGAAAACAACCGCTTATATCGCAACCTCAATCGATAACTATATCGCAGATGCAAAACATGGCGTCGATTTTCTTTCAACAACCAATCCTGATATCACTGAACAACCATCCGACCCCGATATTTACGGCTTTCATAAATTTATCAACAGCATAGACGCTTTGGTCATGGGAAGAAAAACCCTTGATGTGATTACTCCGCTCATCGACCAGTGGCCATACGGCGAGAAACCCGTCATCATTCTAACTTCACATTCAGATTATGAAATCGCTCCAAAATTGCCAAAAACTGTCGAAACATTGTGTGGACTAGAGCCTAATCAAATCATAGACACTCTAGCACAACGTGGTTTCCATCACCTTTATATTGATGGCGGCATTACGATCTCACGGTTCCTACAAGCCAATCTGCTCAGTGAAATCATTATCACTCGCATCCCCATTATCCTCGGATCAGGTATCCCCTTGTTTTCAAGCCTTTCCCAACACTACTCGCTCACACACAAACACACCGAATCTTTCAACACCGGCATCACACAAAGCACCTATCAAATCAACACCTGTACACTCTAATTAGTTATTAGAAATTAAAACGCTGTCGCGCGTTACCACAACTCTCACACCCCCATACAGTTCAAACTGCCGCATACCGCCTTGCTGATCTCTCACAGATTTTGTAATCGGCCCAAGTTCCCGCTCACCACACCGATCCGAATCCACACCTTTTAACATTGCAAGCGATCGCAAAACACCCATCAACACAATCTCTCGACATTGCCTAGCCCGATCACGTGGTAGATGAAATACACCATCCACCTCCCGGGCATCATTCTCGATAACCTCAGCCACTGCATCTTGCAGTACACCTTCCAATCCGCGCATCCGATCACCAAGCTGCACCGCCTTGATCGCCGCATCACCCCGAATTTCCTTCAGCACCGGCAACACCTCATGCCGCAACTTCGCACGCCACCGCTCCACATCCGCATTAGTATGATCCTCTCGCCAATCTTGCTCCGTTTCACACAAAAACTTCTCAATCTGTTCCTTCCCTACCCCCAAAAGCGGCCGCACAATTTTCACTCCCTCAACCAACGACCGCACCTTCGCCACCCCCCGCAGTCCCCGCGCCCCTGCCCCACGCAACAATCGCATCAATACCGTCTCTAGTTGATCGTCCGCATGATGGGCTGTCGCAACCCACACACAATCAGCCTGCACAGCAATCTCACCTAAGGCTTCATACCGCCCCCGCCTTGCCGCCTCCTCAATATTCTTTGCCTCACGTAGATCAAGATCACGTCGCTCATACGCCAGCCCTAAATGCTTCGCCAAATCCTCAACGAACAACGCATCCGCTTCTGCCTCATCACCCCGCAAGTGATGCTGTACATGTCCCACGACAAGCCGCATTCCCCAGCCGCGCCGCTGGCTCAACGCATGCATCCCCAATAGCAAAGCCACCGAATCCGCGCCACCGCTAACCCCCACTACAACCGCCACCTCACCTCGCGGTTTAATAACTTCAGCAGCTTTCAAACTGCGCGCGATCGCTTTCACAACTGGGTGATACGAGATTTTCGCACGCTTCTTAAAATCCAAGCCTCACATCCTCACGCATTTACGTTAAAATGCCCTTCAAGCTGAGCCACTTCATTCACTCAGCCTCTTTCACAACCACACGTTTCATTTCCAACAACTCACCCAAGTATACGATGACGGAGCATCCATTGGGCAGCAGCCAAGCACAATCCGCTACAAATTCATCCCACCTCGCGGATCAGCCTGCGCAGCAAGTCATCGAAATCACCGTCAATCTCGACGATGCTACCCCCGAGCTCCTCGGCCACACCATCGATAAACTTCTCGAGCTCGGCGCCCTTGATGTCTGGGCAACCCCCATCGTCATGAAAAAATCCCGCCCAGCCCATCAACTCTCCCTCCTCTGCGCACCGCAAGACCGTGATCGCCTCGCCATCGCATTGCTCACCGAAACCGGCGCCATCGGCCTCCGCTATCACACACGTGACCGCATTACATTAGACCGCGTCATCCACCACGCCCCCTCACCCCTCGGCCAAATCCCTATCAAAGTCGCATCACTTAATAACTTACCCCTCTCAGCCAAACCCGAACACGACACACTCGCCAAGCTTGCCAAACAACACAACATGCCGCTCAACCGCGTTCAGCAAATCGCCAATGCTGCCGCTAACGAGTTGCTGTCCACACTCACCTCCGATTCATCCAATGGAGGTGACCCATCATGAACCCTATATCCACCTTATCTATTCAGCCGCTGTACATGCTTGCCGAACTCCCCGAAACCGTCATGAATGCCGTACTCGTCCTCGGCCTACTCCTCATCATCGCCTCACTCATGATGAGTATCCGCAAACGTAAAACCCGCCACACAACAGACCAGGTCACCGCACAAGAACACCTCGAGCGTCTGAAAAACAAACACGCCGTCAAGAACGACCTCGAATCACTCATGGTCGAAATCGAAGAGCTTGGCAAACGTCTTTCCCACCAGATCGACGCCAAAACCATCGCCCTCGAGCGCCTCCTCGACGAAGCTGAAATCCGCATCGCTCAACTCAACCAACTCAATTCCTCCCCCACACCCCCTCCTGCTACGCCAAGCCCCACGCCATCTGCAATCAAACACACACCGCCCCAACCTCCTGAAACCCCAGCACAATCAACCAAACCACAACCGCCCGCCAAACCTCAATCCACACCCGAAGCCGACCACCACACGCACATCTACCAGCTCGCCGATACCGGCCAGACTGCTGCACAAATCGCCCAAACCCTCGGCGAGCACATCGGAAAAATCGAACTCATCCTCGCCCTCCGCCGCTCCGTGTAACCCCCCATCTCTCAATATCTGCTCCCGCTTCACCAAAATTTGTCCTCCCCCCCTTTCAACGACTAAAATATCACTCTCCGCATTTCAACAGATGGGAATGAGTGGTGTGCCTGCAACGGCTGTTCTGGCTCACTTCGCGGAGATTGGACACTTAGTAACCGCCTAACCTCGCTCACACAGGAGCCAAGCCATGCAACTGCAAGGTGCATATACCGCCATGATTACCCCCTTCCGTGCAGGTGAAGTCGATTTCGATCGCCTACGCGCCAACGTCGACGACCAGATCGACCAAGGGATTGATGGCCTCGTCCCCGTCGGAACCACCGGCGAATGCCCAACACTCTCACACGAAGAACACCGCGACGTCATCAAAACCGTCGTCGAACAAGCCAACGGCCGCGTCAAAATCATTGCCGGCACTGGATCAAACTCCACCACCGAAGCGCTCAACCTCACCAAGCACGCCAAAGACGTCGGCGCTGACGCCGCCCTCATCGTCAACCCATACTACAACAAGCCTAACCAGCAGGGCCTCTATCGCCACTTCATGCACCTCGCTGACAATGTCGATATCCCCATCATCCTCTACAACATCCCCGGCCGCACCGGCATCACCATGGAAGCGCCAACCGTCGCGCGTCTCGCCAAGCACACCAACATCGTCGCCATCAAAGAAGCCACCGGCTCATGCGACATGACCTCCGAAATCCGTCAGCTCACCGATCTCACCATCGTCTCAGGCGACGACTCACTCACCCTCCCTCTCATGTCCATCGGCGCCTCCGGCGTCATCTCCGTTCTCTCAAACATCATCCCCGCAAAAATCAAATCTCTCACCGCCGCCGCACTCAATGGCGACTTCGCTGAAGCGCTCCAGCACCACAACGACATTTTCCCACTCTGCAAAGCATGCCTCACCCTCGCCACCAACCCCATCACTATCAAAACCGCCATGGCCATCTGCGGCCGCGACACCGGTGAACTCCGACTCCCACTCTGCGAAATGCCCACCGCCTCCCGCGCCATCCTCGAAGACCTCCTAAGAGAACACAACATCCGCTAAATCCCCCCTCCCCCCCCTGCTTCGTCACAAACACCTGCAATTCCAAACTGGATTGCAGCGCAACGATAGATAGAACAACAAACCTCAAGCCCCGTACCGCTGGTACGGGGTTGTTTTTTTGACATGCCAATCCATGACGAGCAACTCAAAGGCCCCTACAAACTTTGGCGACACGAACACTGGTTCGAGGATTCGCCACAAGGCTGCATCTGCCACGACCGCGTCACCTACTACCCACCCGGCGGCTTACTCGCCCCACTCATTAACCACCTCTTCATCCAAAACGACCTCATCAAAATCTTCAACTACCGCACCAAAATTATTAACAAAATATTCAAATAAAAACCCACGATCTTCATCATGGGCATCTATCTCTTAATGAGTACTCAAATCATCCCGCCGCTACAACTTCCTCTTTCATAGCAACCGCCACCTTCTCCAGCCTCCGCTCCTTGATCCACTTACTCATCTCATTCTTGATATTCGCCCACTTACCCGTATTTGATCGTTGTTCCAAAAACACATCATAAACCGCATCAAGCAATTGGCTTAACACCATAATCTTCAGTAGCCTTGCCTCAACAATCTCACGCGGCGTCTCTGCCTCCATGATCTCAGGCAGTAACGCTGAACCAATCACATATTTATCACCCTGCAAATTAAGCTCAAACGTGTCCTCACCCGACGACAAAATCATCCCAAACTTACGCGCCCATTTTCCCTGCACTAGCGCTTCCCCCGCCTCTTTATATACACGCACCCCATCACCGCTCAATGACACCTTTCCACCCGCATCCCACGCGCATTCCATTTGCAACGACTTTGTAATCGCCACAAAAATCTCTTCATCAACCCCATCCACCTTAGCGCTGATTAGACCATCAAACTTTTCGCACACAAACCATAACCACATCAACCACTCATTACCGAGAAAATCTTTCAAGTCCGTTGATTTCGCCACCCAAGGTACAATCGGCTCGCCGCCCCCTTGCGATCCCCCATATGCCGCATCCCCACTGGCATCATCTTCATCATGAATCAGCGCCGCAGCCGCAGGCGGCTTCGTATACTTCGTCGGCCGAAAATCATCAAAATCCCGACCCGAATGTTTCTCCCGCAAGCTATGCCCTGCATACGTTCCACCACTCACATACTCAAGATCAACAGCAAACGCGTGCCGCATCACACGACACAGTTCCTCGATGATTGCATTAGACGCGCCGCCCAAGTACATATACCCCGCCTTCAAATCCCAAAGCACAGGCACCATCTTCGACTTACGATACTTCCCGCTCGCCAAATCCTCATGGATCTGACGTTCCGCCAACTCCTTCGCATCGCGCTTATCGGCCTTGCTCGCAAAACCGCTCGGGTTCCCCGACGCAGCTGCCTGCTCGTTCATCATCTTGTACGCCTGCTTCATCTCGCTCGGCACCTTATGCGTGTCGATCCGAATCGCAAACATGAGCAGATTCCCAAACCCATTTTTCTCATACGAAAACTGAGTATCAAGAATATGATCCCCCGTCACAAACCCAACCTCCACCTCGTCCGGCGCACCAATCTCCACCTCTCTGAACCGATGCTCATTTAAAATCGACAACGCAGCCTCATCCACACTGCTCGGCCCATCGCCCATCACTTTAAACCGGCAATACGTCACTCGCCCTGACTTAAAACCCATATCCAACGTCCCTTGATCATCAATCAGCCCTTAAGCCGACTTCTATTTCAGATTCAACAAACACCTAACCCTTGATTAGGCGCCAAAAATACTAATCACCCCCATCTCATTATTCCACTTCAACAGCTTTCCCCATCGGCAACAATTCCACCACAACCCTTGCCAGCACCAATACACCCAAAAGGTATACCATCCACCACAAATAACCCATCACAAAGAATCCGAACACTAGCGGCGCGCCCGCCAATGTCGCGATCAGCCAAATAACTGCCCTACCTTTGCCACTCACATCTTTCCGCAACGTCGGGATCATGCACAGCCACACATAAGCCGGAAACGCTAAACCGTAACACATCAAGAACGTTCGATACGCGACCTCCGAACTCGTCAGACCATTCAACGTCCAACCACTATCGATCGACATGTACCCTAACAACACGCCGACCACTCCAAGAAAAATCATCCGCATCACGCCCGCTTTACCCATCCGCAGATTCATCTCTCGCCCATGCAACCCGATCGTGTACCCTGCCTGAAGTGTCATATGAACCGCTAAAATCGCCAACCAAATCCGCGGCAATTCAATCGCTTTATTTTCCAAAACCACCGGCCGAAGCAGCCCCGAATAGGCCAACGTAAATACGATCATCGTGCAGAACACAACACCAAAACCAAGCGCGAATGCCGCCTTCCCAACGCCAGGCGAAGTCGACTGCCTCGCTCTATGAAACGTTAAATCCAAATACGGGCAAAGCAAAAACCCCAACACACTTGCAGGCAAGAAAAACCACAGCGATTCACTCGATAACCTCAGCCCCTCACCACCGATACCAACCAATCCTTCCCACGCACCATTCAAACCAAAACCAATCCCAGCCATCACAAAACTCGCTGCCGTCACCAAAACTGTCGCGATCATTGTTCCCGCACGTTTCTGTGCCATCAACCAACACACCACACCAAACCCGCATGCCGCACCAACACCCCACCAACCAAACAATAACTGATACAACCAGCCGATCACAAAAAAGTGGAACACCACCGTGATTTCACTAAACCTCAAACACATATCCCGATGCTTCCCGCTTACCTTCCGGCTCATCTCCTCATTCGACAGCACAAATCCCATCGCTCCCGCACCCAAAATATTCGGCACAGCAAACACCGCCCAACCCCAAAAACCATAATCCGCCACCAACAACACCGGCAATACCATCCCAATAATCCACGTCCAACTACTCCCTAAAAACGCCGCCCACAGCAGCGCAGGCCGCAGCCCTTTCTCAGTAATCGGTGGATGTACGCGCTCGATCATGCCTCTATGCCCTGTCTTTATATTGCCTGGCTGATGCTCTCAAACAACACACAATCATATCACAAATCTTCTCACATAACCCCCGATTCCCAACCAATCCTTACCCCCAGATTTCCCTTACTCTGTACCATCCTCATGCATTCCTTAATGCTATCAGCCAAATCGCAAATAATCGCCAGCAACTCAGCAACATCTTTTCTACTCAGCACGAGATAACAAAAAAACCCATGATCACTCACGGGTTTTTTATTCGTTTATTTATTGACCGATTGATTAACTGACTAGCCAATCTCTTCTAATCGTCGATTAGCTTCGCGTTTGCCGATCCCCATAATCTCATGCAGCTTAACCAGTTGAGCATTACGAGGCTTTGTACGCCCCTGCTCCCAGAAATACACGGATTGCATTGACGCACCCACAAGCTTTGCAAAATCCGCAGCACTGATTTCCAATGCTTTACGCTTCGATGCAATACGCTTGCCGCTAATCCCTTTCATCGCAGCTTGACCATCGGCAGCAGTCTCAACCTTTGCCGTACTCATACGCTTATTGCTCTTCTCAAGTGAAGCGATCTGTCGCTGCAACCCAGCAACCTCACGCTTCAACGCCACGATCTCCTTACGGTACAAAGCAACCTGCTTGACCGTACCGCTCATCTGAGCTTTGATTTCTTTTCTCGCTAAACGCGAAATCTCTTCCTTCAAAATTTGCTGAATATTTGGCATTATCTTTCCTTTCAGCCCCCAATATTTTGCTTCGCTTTGCTCCACAGACGTGATTGATTGGGCAAAGCATTCGCTAGAATATCGTTATTTAACTCACATCACACCTACGCATCACGCTCCCACGCAACACGCTTCCCATCACCCCACATCAACTCAAGATCATAATGAGCCCGTGTCGCAGGCTCAAACAAATGCACCATCACCGAACTAAAATCCAATACCAACCATGTAATCGAAGGATCACGCTCACTACCCAAACGCGTCATCCCATATTTCTTCTTCGCAAGTTGCTCAATGTCATCACCCACCGAACGCATCTGCCTGTCCGATGTGCCAGACGCCAAAACCACATAATCCGTCAGTTGACTCACACCACAAACATCCAACACCACCACATCTTCGCAGTGTGTATCTTTCAGCATACGTGCAGACTCAATGACAAATTTCTTCACGTCTTCTGATTCTGATTTTTCCACGTTATCTTTCACCCCTTCAGGCGATCCAACAGCTTTATCTGACATATTTCTATCTGTTTTCTTTTCGCAAGCCCTATCCACTAGACTTACTGGTTATCCAAACGTATTTAAGTAACAACACATGCGAAAATCTATTTTAGCGATATATTTTTAATTACACACTTTGTTAAATCAGCTCTTAACAATCCCCAAACCTCTCAGAATAACTCAGTCCCGCAGCTCTATAAACTCTTACATAAACTGCAAACAAGCTAACCTATCTGAGATACATCGACAAAGTGTAATCCGTTCTCAATTAATTCTCAAGATAATAACCAAAACACCCACCTTAAATCACGAATCGTACAAAGAATATACGCTTTTAATAATAAGAACAATAGTGCTTTTCATCCCCGTCATCTGCTCCCTATTACGATCCTTTTTATACTATACGCGATTCACTTCACGATCTTCAGTAATACACGATGACTGAATTCAAAACGTGAAAAACGAATATAAAAAAGCTCGGAAGCCAAAACTTCCGAGCTTTGATTTTTTCATCTTACCAGATGATGCTCAATTAGCCGAGGTGCAGCCATTCAGCAACCAATGGTGAGAACTTCACGACAAGACCAGCAAACACGACAGACACGATGCTGACGAGCTTGATGAGAATGTTCAGTGAAGGACCAGAGGTGTCCTTGAATGGGTCACCAACTGTGTCACCAACGACAGTTGCTTTGTGGTTGTCAGAACCCTTGCCGCCATGTGCACCGGTTTCGATGTACTTCTTAGCATTGTCCCATGCACCACCAGCGTTAGCCATGAAGATCGCCATGCCGAAGCCGCAAACCAATGTACCTGCAAGCAAACCCATTGTGCCAGGAACACCGAGGATCAGGCCGACAGCGATCGGAAGCAAAACTGCCATCACTGAAGGGATAACCATTTCCTTGAGTGCACTACCTGTGGAGATATTCACACAGCTAGCGTAGTCAGGATAATCATGGCCATCAGCCTTCACTTCGAAAGGCCACTTCATTGGATCAGCGATATCTTCATCGCTCATACCGTCCTTCTTGAACTGGCTCTTCATGATCACGAACTGACGGCGGCACTCACGCATCATCGCGTAAGCAGCACGACCAACAGCATTCATCGTCATCGCACAGAAGACCATCACCATCATCACACCGATGAACAGACCACACAATACGCGTGGGTTCATCAATGTCACGTTGTAGAAGTTAAGCAGCTCTGGAAGTGATGCTTCTTTAACCTTAACAATTTCAAAGCTTTTGCCAGCAACATGACCCTTAACTACTTCAGCGTTCACGTCGTAAGCAACAGCTTCACCACTTTCAATCGCATTCACGATCTGCTTGTTATTACCACTGACAAGAATACCGCCGAAGACATCTTCGCCGTTCTTGATGGTAAAGGTGCCGCCGCTACCTGCATAAGCAATTTCTTCTTGAACAGTCAGGTTGCCCTCAACAATCTGGTTGTCCAGATTCGTTTGAACGGTGGTGACGTATGCAGCAAGCAAAGCCATCGCGGTCAAAGCAGCAGAACCGATTGCAAAACCCTTACCGGTCGCAGCAGTCGTGTTACCCAATGAATCAAGCATGTCAGTACGTTCGCGGACGTGTGGAGGCTGATGAGTCATCTCAGCGTTGCCACCAGCGTTGTCAGCGATCGGGCCGTATGCGTCAGTTGCGAGCGTGATACCCAAAGTTGAAAGCATACCAACAGCAGCGATGCCGATGCCAAACACACCCATCAGGAAGTGTTCGCTACCACCCGCAAAAGTAAATGCACACATGATGGCAACAACAACCGTGATCAGTGGGATCCAAGTTGAAATCATGCCTTCAGCGATACCCGCAATAATAACGGTCGCAGCACCAGTTTCTGATTGTTCGCAAATACGCTTTGTCGGTGCATGCTCGTATGAAGTGTAGTACTCAGTACCCCAAGCGATCACAAGACCAGCCACCAGACCGGAAACGATCGAACCAAAGATACCCAGTGAGCTGATACCCACAGCCGAGAATGCTTCCCCGCCGATCAGTGTTTTCAGCAAGAAGAATGAACCAAGAATGATCAAACCTGAGCTTACCCACACACCAAAGTGCAATGACTTGAGTAGCTGATTAAAGCTTGCATTGTCTTTCGCCTTCACCATAAAGATGGAGAAGATCGAAGTGATGATGCCAAGACCCGCCAGCGCTGCAGGAGCAATGACAAGCTTGATCGCATCAGTTGATTCCAAGCCAAGGCTGTAAGCAGCCGCAGCAGCCAACGCCATCGCAGCAAGAATCGAACCGTAGTAGGACTCGTAAAGGTCAGCACCCATACCTGCTACGTCACCAACGTTGTCACCAACGTTGTCCGCGATCGTTGCTGGGTTACGTGCGTCGTCTTCCGGGATACCTGCTTCAACCTTACCAACAAGGTCAGCACCAACGTCAGCAGCCTTGGTGTAGATACCACCGCCAACGCGAGCGAACAATGCTTGCAGTGATGCACCCATTGCGAAGCTTAATGTGATTGTTGTGATTTCAGTCAGCGTTTCAGTTGCCATGCCGAAGATCTTCGTCAGAACAACAAACCAGATTGAAATGTCAAGCAGCGCGAAGCCGGTCACACACATGCCCATCACAGCACCTGCACGGAAAGCAACTTTCAAACCGTCATTAAGACTGTTCTTAGCTGCACATGCAGTACGAGCAGATGCGTTGGTCGCTGTCTTCATGCCCAAGTAACCACAAAGGCCACTGAACAGTGAAGCGATCGCAACACCAGCCCAAGTCAGTTCCGACTGAAGACCTGCCAAGCCCATGACCACCAGGATCACAACCAAGACTGCAACAACAGCATAAACAACTTTAGCTTGACGCTTCAGATAGGCATAAGCACCATCACGCACCGCCTGAGCGATACGGACCATGTTTTCATCGCCTTCATCTTGAGCCATGAAGCCCTTGTAGAAGAAGAATGCCATGATCAAAGCCAAAACAGCACCTGCCGGCGCCAAATAGTACGGCATCGGAAGGGCTGCACTGCCATCCTGAGCCATCGCCTGCCCGCTAAGCGCTGCGGTTATCGCTGCACCAAGCATTAATTGGGGGAGTTTCACCCTCATCTCAAGCGTCTCCATTAAAATGCATGTCAGCTCGCTTGTGATCCTCTCTCACAACGATCACAACAAAACAAGCCCATGCCTAAACGTGACCAGCGCGGCTCAACAGCACTCCTGTCGCCCGCGCTAACCGGATTAGTCCATTTATCAATCCCAAATGCCCATAACCAATCGCCCAGCTTCGCCAGACCATCAGCCTCTACAGACATTCGAAAAGACCTGCGTACACCAACCGCCCCCTTCAGGTCGTTCAGCACAACACAGGTCTTCAACCATTTATCAATATTGTCCACACAGCGATGAACTCGCCGTGTCAGGCGGGACAGGAGGGAACCACTGAATGAGTCATCCCGCCTCGTACCACACAAGCGCTCAATGCTTAGCGACGACCGCCGCGTGGTGCAGGCTGCACTCGCTTCTGGTTCTTGCGCATCGCACGCTGTTTGCGCTCGCTTGGCTTCTCGAAGTATGCTCGCTTCTTGATGTCTTTGGTCAGACCTTCTTTTTCGCACAGCTTTTTGAAACGACGAAGCATTTGTTCTGCGGTCTCGCCGCTGCGTGCTTTGATACGAATCGCCATTGAATATCTTCCTTTTCGGTATTTCTAGCTCGTGATACGAGCCTTCTATTCTGACACATACAACCATCCTCTGCAAACCTGCAGAATCGTGGCTCCCACCTCGCCCTCCCCTGATTGTTATGTCTGCTTCTGACATATTCCCCTAAGTACCTCTAAATCAATATTTTACAAGTACCTACAAACAACACATTCAATCCCCCCTATCCCATCTCCCCAAACTTTCACACCCCCATCAGCCTCCCGCCCTGCATATCCGATCCTCTCACCCCTAACCTTCCACATCCTTTCCCCAGCCAGTCTAGCCGCCTGCGTCTGTACGATCACCCCGACAAGCGTCTGTTTTTCCCGAACTGCAGCCGTACATATCGCCACGAACAGGCTCATTTTTCATATCAAGAATCATCCCCACCCCCGGAATTGGGAGCACTTCCACACCCTTCATCCACAGCCACCCCAATCCACCACCATCTCTGCCGCGCGAGCCATCACTTCAAGACAACCGTGACAGCACACCAATTTTATACCCATCTCTCTTTTGATACCAATCCGCCGCCCGCCTCTTGTCTCTCAGCTACTCAGGATCGCCCATATTTTTGTTCAAGCCCACTCAATCGCCCCTAAAACATAGCTACGACACATCAATACCATACTCAAACACCATTCGACACCCGCACTTTTCCCCATTCCCTCACAATTCGCACCCAAATCTCATCGATTCGCAACTTTTCAATGACCACCCACCAGACACACCCTCACCCCCCTTATCGGCCACGCACCTCTCCCAACCCACATCCAGAATTCCCCTTGCCCTACCCCACAACTCACTCCCAATCCACCTCCACCATCACTGGCTCACTCACCGCCCAGCCAACCCACGCATCGCCCCGATATGCCTCCCCAAGCCGATTCGGCATATCCACACCAACGCCACAATACTCATGAGCAAGCAACGCATATACACCAAACCGGCCCGGCCGCCTCATCACCACTCCGCTCATACTCTGCCTATCATTCCCACCCAACAACTTCACAACACGATTCTCTCCAGCCACACGATAAGCCAACTCACTCAACTGAAAAACTATCCGCTCTCGTACCGAATCCCCCACCTCCAATCGCTTCACACCATAATCCCCAATGATCAATCCCAAGCTCCCCTCTAAAAGCTGCCCCCCATCCTCACTCACCATGAACAGTCGCATCACAGTCCGATCCAATCGCTCCTCAATACTCAACACTTCATCCCCCACATTCTTCGCCTCAACCTCAACAACGAGTTGTTGCTTCACCTGATCCCATTCACACCGCAAATCAACATCAATCGATGCGTCATCATGCCCCCAAATCAAATCCCTTAGCTCACGGTACTCATCCGCAGCCTTTAACAATTGGTTTTGATACCCCTCATCCGTTTCCTTCTTCTCCAGGCAAGACTTCATCTCTTCAGCCCCCAACGATCCACCCATTAACATCGTCATCCGCGTTGCGATCGGATATTCAGCATCATAAATCCGCTTCGCCAACAGATCCTTAAAGCGTTCACCCCCCATTTTCAGCAGCAGCCCCTCCATGTCATAGCACATAAAATCCGCCTGCCATGGCATCTCTTCTTTTCTATCCAAAACAAACCGTAATATCGCCGTCAATTGCTCGTCAACACCTCGCTCCAACATCGCCTCACCACTCATCTCCCCCAATAAATCCAGCTTCAAATCAAGTTCATCATAAGGCCCAAACGATATTGTGCTCCCCGGCATCCTCTGATGAGCTCGCCTCATCCCAGCACGATACTCATCGTACCCCTTCACCCAAGCAATAAACCGCGCCGACATCGTGTCAACATCAACCCCCTGCTCTACGCGCAACGTCTTCTTGATCAATTCCGCAATCGACCGGCTTCCAAGCACAAACGTATAAGCATCCTGAATCTTGTCAGCATCCATTTTACCCACCTGATATGCCCAATCCACCTTCGACCGGGCCTGAATTTCCAGATCATTCAGCACCCTAATCAACTCATCAATCTCATCCAACCCGCCCATCTGCTTCAACTTTGCCACCGGAAATTCATGCACCTGCCAAAGAATACCTTTCAGATCTTCAAGCCACGCATATTCCTCATAGCCAATCAACATCTTCAACCGCTCAACACCCACAGCAGAACCAACCTCACCCGCCTGCATCTTTTCGCGATACTGCTCAATCTCATCATCAAACGAACCCTCATGTGTTCGTTGCCAAATCAGCTTCTGCTCTAGGTAATAAAAATAGGATGACGCATCGGTATCAATCCAATCCGCCAACTCCCTAAAACTCATCTCCGAAACATTCAATCGGCCTTTTTGCTTTTCATTCTCCGAAACAACCTGACTACACACACCAAAAAAAATAAATAAACCCAAGCAGAATATTTTTGCAAATCGATGCATCATCATCTCCCGGAAACTGAAACATTGAATCTTCATCATTCACGACATGCGCGTTAGCCCATGACAATTGATTAAATCTACTAAGACCTGAAAAGCACCAGCGTACACAAATTGTTTAATTCTTAGACGTGTGAATAGGTTTTTTGTTTCAAAACTTAACCATTTCTCATAATTACCTGCCAAAGTTGATCTGTTCTTCGCCCAAACCCATCAAAACGCACAATTCTCGCAAAACTGAGAATCCATTGATCCGTCTCTGCAAGCTGACTTCAATCAACGATTTACAAACGTCATGCGCGCTTTGAGGAAATTCTGTGCGCGCAGTAAAAATGCGCGTTTGCGCGCGCGGACCCTTCGCGTTTTTGCGCACAAATGCGCATACTAAAACAGCCCACGTCCATCACCACGGGCTGAACCTATCTATCAATTAGACTTGGCAATTCATTTAATAACTGTGCTCATCAAGCACGACTTTGCCTCTGAATGTCCAGTACACAATCGCGGTATACAACAGCACAATCGGCATGCCGATCACGGCAATCACCGTCATAATCGTCAACGTCAGCGGTGTCGATGAAGCATTATAAATATTCAGGCTGTTCATCTTTTCATCCACACTACTCGTCACAAGATTCGGATACAGAGCGGTACTGAACAAGAACACAAACGCGGCAATCGTACAACAACTACTAATAAACGCATAGAGTGGCCTGCCCTGAGACATTGCTCTTGGGATATTAGCCACGGCAAGTATGTTCAGGATGACAACAATCCAAAGCCAAGGATAGTTCGTGAAGTTCTCAATCGCGCGAGGGACTGAGACTAATGTAAAGATAGATACGACAAGGTACATCGCAAGGAAAAAGAAGAATGCTCGCCAAAAATTTCGACGGGCGTGCTTCTGCAATTCACCTTCAGTCTTCAGATAAAGATAAATCGATCCATGCATTGCAAAGACCGCGACCGCTAAAACGCCGACACATAAAGCGTATGGATGCAGCAGATGAAAGATGTTGCCGGTGAAGATAAATCGTTCATTGAGGGGGATGCCGATCATGGAGATACCGACCGCGACACCGAAGAGGAAGGTGGCGAGTGCGGATGAAGCAGAGAAGCAAAAGTCCCAGAAATGTCGCCACAATGAAAGCTTTTGTTTACTGCGAAACTCGATGGAAACAGCCCTGAAAATCAGAGCAAAAAGCAACAACATGAAGGGTATGTAAAAAGCTTCAAAGATCGTGGCATACGTTTCGGGAAACGCTGCGAACAAAGCTCCGCCAAAGGTGACGAGCCAGACTTCGTTTCCGTCCCACAGAGGGCCGATAGAGTTCAGCTGCAACCGGCGATCGGTATCGTCCTTAACGGTGAGGTGAAGGATGCCGACCCCAAGATCGAAGCCGTCGAGGATGGCGTAGCCGGTCATGAGGACGCCGATGAGCAGGAACCAGAGCAGGTTAAGGTCCATATCGTTTTCCAGTCAAATGTTCGCTGTTATGAAAAAAGTGATTGGGACTAGTGTTTAAGCTAGATAAAGCGCAAGCGATCATTGCATGCGCATCTAACCATCGATTAGGACGATGAATCTTTCTTGTTGTTATCTTCATCTTCGTTTCCCTCTTCATCTTGATCGCCTTCCCGCATGGAGGTCATGGAGTCATGAGCATGCTCGCCAGCGGTTCGCAGGAAACCTTCGGGGGCTGTTGCGGCTTCTGAAGCGGGAGCTGGGCCTTTACGAATCTTCTCATTGAGGACGAAAATCCAGACAAAGAAGAGCAGAGTATAGATGAGGCCGAACATGACGATGGAGAAAAGCACTTCACCTTGAACGACAGCTTGGGAGTGGCCGTCCCGTGTTCGCAGGCCAGCCGGTTTAAGATTGACGCTACCTGACTCGGTCGGCCATTCAGCCTGCTGGAACTGGATGATGCCGTCTGCATCACGCAATGGTTCGCCAGCTTCGGTGCGTTGCATCGGCGGATAGACAATCCAGGGTTGACGGCCGACCTCGGCGGAAACCCAGCCGAGTTCATTCGCGGTGATGGCTGCAAGTATGGATACAACAAAAAGATACATGAGCCAGCGCTGCTGGAAGAGAGTCCGTCGCCACCAAAAGAAGAAGGCGATGATGATGAGTCCGAGGAGGGCGAAGCCGAGTCCGACCATAATGTGGAATGAGGTGAAGGGGATGAAGACTGGGGGATGGTTTTCGGGTTTGAACTGGTCGAGGCCGATGACGGGGGTTTTGGGTGGGAACTCGCGGTAGACGAGGATAGAGAGTGCGCCGGGGATTTCGATGGAGTAATCGACTTCGCCGGTTTCGGAATTGGGGATGCCGAAAAGGTGGATGGGGGTGGGGCCGTCGCCGGTTTTGTAGATGCCTTCCATCGCGGCGAGCTTGGCGGGCTGTTGTTGGGCAACCATACGGGCGTTTGAGTCGCCGGTGAGGACGGAGCCGAGGATGCCGAGAAGGGAGAAAATGAGGGCGACTTTGAAGCATCGCTGGGCGAATTCGAGGTGTTTGTTGCGGAGGATGTACCAGGAGCAGATGGAGAGGACGAAGAAGCCGCCGGTGACGGCGCAGCCGGCCCAGACGTGGGTGATGCGGTCGATGGATGAGGGGTTAAAGACAACTTGCCAGAAGTTTTGCATCTGGGCCCGCATCTGGGGGATACCGTCGATGAACCAGGGTTCGCCGGTGGCGGGGTTGGTCATTTGCTGGATGAGTGAGCCGTTGGGTGTTTGCTGCCAGGAGTTGGCGACAACGATCCAGACGGAAGAGAAGACGGAGCCGATGAAGACCATCCAAGCGGCGAAGTAGTAGAATTTTTTGCCGACGCGGTCGCGGCCGAAGACGAGGACGGCGAGGAAGCCGGATTCGAGGAAGAAGGCGAAGATGCCCTCGGCGGCGAGTGCTGAGCCGAAAACATCGCCGACAAACCGGGAGTAGTTGGCCCAGTTGGTGCCGAACTCGAATTCCATGACGATGCCGGTGGCGACGCCGACAGCGAATGTAACGGCGAAGAGCTTGATCCAGAAGACGTTGGCTGACTTCCAGAGCTGATCACGGGTTTTGAGATAGAGCGTTTCGTAGATAACGATCAGTGCCCCGAGCCCGATGGTGAGCGGGGGAAAGAGGTAATGGAACATGATGGTCAGCGCGAACTGAAGACGAGAAAGGAATACGACATCAAAGTCCATAGATACAGCTCCTGCATGCGTTGCTGAACTTTGTGTAACCATTAGACAACACAATCTAATCGATTGTTAGTTCTAATGATACAGCGTTTGGCAACGCTAGTTGTCAGTACCGATATTTGTATTGCAGTGGTTGATTAGACGATACAACTAGGCTGTAAACAACCCTAGCAATACAAGCGAAACGATGCAAATCTATGACAAGATTTTGCATCACGGTGCAAAACAACACATACGTTTTGATTCGCATTACATCGTGCGCATCTCGTTTAACTGCAGAACAAAACGAAAAAAAATACTTGATAACGAGATAGAAAAGACGAACGGTATTCGACGATTCTAAACACACAAACACAATTCACGGCGGTGAATCAACGACAGACTGGACCCCATTGGAATTAGATATCGGTCGCTGGTGGCGAGAAAGTATAGAAATGCATCACAAGAGATTTGGGTGTGATAATACAAGCTAGAAGAGCTATGGCCAGATAATAACTTCACGCTGTAGCTGGATACCGACTTTTTCAAGAACTGCTTTTTGCACATGATCGATCACAGCAGCGACGTCATCGGCATTAGGGTTATCACGGTCAACGGCGATGAAGTTGGCGTGGACGGTGGAAACTTCGGCAGTGCCGATACGGAAACCTTTTAGGTTGGATTCGTCGATAAGCTGGCCGGCTGGCTTATAGGTTGCACACTGTGCACCTTCCGGGGGCTGGGGGGGATTTTTAAAGGTGCAGCCGGCGGAGCGGTCGGCCATGGGCTGGGCGTTCTTCTTGTAGTCGAAGATCTCTTTGACCTTAGCGCGGAGGGCGGAAGGGTCGGCAGACGTGAGGAGGAAGTCGGCTTCGAGAATGAAGGGGTCGGTGATGTTGGTTGAGCGATATTTAAATTGGAGGTCGTCTTTGGCGATGTCTTGAATTTGGCCGGCGGCGGACATGGTGCGAACACGGGTGATGTGAGTGCCGATTTCGCCGAAGGTTCCGCCGGCGTTCATGCAGATGGCGCCGCCGATGGAAGCGGGGATGCCTGCAAGCGGTTCGAGACCGGCAAGGCCCAGTTTGGCGGTCTCGTGAATGAGCTTCATGAGGTCGTAGCCAGCTTTCACCGTGAGGACGTTGTTGTTGACGGTGTATGTTTTCCAGGGAGGGGAGTCTAAGGAGATGACGATGCCTTGGACACCTTGATTGAGAACGAGGAGGTTGGCGCCGGAGCCGAGGATGTAGATGGGGATGTTATGGTTGCCCGCGAGGCTAATCAGTGAATAGAGTTCGGATTCGGAGGCGGGGTAGCAGAGAGCGGATGCGCGGCCGCCGGTTTTGTACCAGGTCATCTCGCCGATGGGGGCATCGTAGAGGGTGCGGATACCGGTGGGAGCGAGGAGAGGTTTTAGTTGGGGGATGAGGGTGGATGGCATGGGAATAGTTTAAGGGGTCTGGGGCCGAGGGTCTAGGGAAGTGGGGGTGGATGGATTGCGGAATCATCATAAAAAAATGGCATATACGACATCACCAGCTTTGAACGATATATCCAAGACGAATGAGTATGAATGCGATAATCAGAGCCAAACTGCCCATGCTGATTGCGGGCAAATCGACGGGGATGAGCAATCTTTTTGACAGCATGCGCCAATTTTCATTTCGTGCCGCGATTAACGCATTAACAAGCAATATCGAACCTATACAAAGCAAAAATATGCTTAATAAAATGATGATGAATCCGGCTTGCTTCATGCAGGCAGTTTAATGCAATCAATACAGCAGTACTAGATAATGGTGTTGATTTTGAGAAGGGCGTTTTTAGATTGAGGTTTTAGGCTTCCGGCGAGCGTGGTTCGCCGGCTTTTAGAGTAACTTAAGATGCTAATGCTCTTATGATATTCATGATAACGATCCCGATGAAAAAGAGAACGCCACCGATACTCATTGTGTGGGAATTGGAGGGGATGTTTTTGCTGTTAGCCCATTTACGGAGTGAGTGTTGTGAAATCGAAAGCCCCCCGAAGCATGCGAAAGCAAAACCGGATGTGGCAAGGATGATGCCAAATGAGTAGATGAGCAAAGTAATGTAGCTCATCCACAAATTATAGTTTTTTTACAAGTCTGTTGAAGAGTTGGTTATGTGACATGAAGCGAGAGGGCGCACGGAGCGTGGCTCCGCGTCTAATGGGGGCGGTACTGTTAGCCTAACCGATGATTAGTCGATGGCTTTGGTGATCCAGCCGCCGCCGAGGACGAGGTCGTTTGAGTAGCAAACGACGGCCTGGCCGGGTGTGATGGCTTCCTGGGGATCGTGGAATTTCACTTCGAGGATTTGGTTGCCGTCTTGTTCGATGAGTTTGCACTGAGCGGGCTTGGGCGGGGAGTTATAGCGAATCTTGGCTTCGCAAGTGATCCAGCCGTTTTCGTCGGTGAGGGAGGCGGCGTCTTCGGAGGAAGATAGCCAATTGACCTGGTCGGCTTGGAGGGCTTGGGCGAGGAGGTCGGGTTTTTGGCCGACGGTGATGGTGTTGCCTTGCGGGTCACGGTGAGTGACGTAGATGGGATAACCGAGAGCGACGCCGAGGCCGCGGCGCTGGCCGATGGTGAAGTGTTGATGGCCTTCGTGTGTGCCGACGATATTGCCTTGAGTGTCGACGATGTTGCCTTCACTGAATTGTTCTGGGGTGCGTCGCTTGACGAGATTGGCGTATTCGTTGTCGGGGACGAAGCAGATTTCCTGGGAATCGGGCTTGTTGAAGACGGGGAGGTTGTAGTCGTCGGCGATTTGGCGGACGGCTGGCTTTTCGAGTTCGCCGATGGGCAGGAGCATTTGGGAGAGTTGCTCGCGGCCTGAGCCGAAGAGGACGTAGGACTGGTCTTTGTTGTGGTCGAGGCCTCGGAGGAGTTTGGGATAGGGTGAAGATGTAGTGGGGGGGGATATGCGGGCGTAGTGACCGGAGGCGATATAGTGGGCATCGATGGATTTGGCGTAGGCGTGGAGCTTGCCGAACTTGAGCCAATCGTTGCAGCGGACGCAGGGGTTGGGGGTGCGGCCGGCGTTGTATTCGGAGACGAAGTAATCGATGACGCGGCCAAAGTCTTGCTTGAAGTTGAGGACGTAGAAGGGGATATCGAGCATCGCGGCTACGAGGCGGGCGTCTGAGGCGTCATTGAGGGAACAGCAACCTTGATGACCTAATTTAATTTTTTTTGGGTCACAAGACGCGTCAGTCAAGTTATCATAGCCGTCGGCGGCTTCGGCGGAGTCGTCAGAGCCGAGGCGCATGAAGCAGCCGACAACGTCGTAGCCTTCGGATTTGAGAAGCGCTGCGACCACGGAGGAGTCGACGCCGCCAGACATGGCAACGAGGACCTTTTTATTGCTATTTGAGGTTTTATTTCCCATATATGGATAATCCCCGCATGATTTTAGCATCACATGGAGCAGGGGAGCGAATATATTGGTTTGCGATGATGGGAGCAAATGGGACGGGTTGATGAAAAAGGGGGATCTAAGAGTTTTTTGTAAATTAAAGGGATTTGAGGCGTCTGAGAACGTCTTTACCACAGAGATAAGGAATATGCTTGGTTTACACGAGCGTATTTAAATGAACAAGGAGTCATGTAATGCTCAAGCGGATGTATCCGAAATCGACGGCAGCACTTGTAGGTGCAGCCATGATGATGTGCACAAGTATGGTTGCACAAGCTGATTTGAACGAAGTGCTGGAAAAAGTTCCAGCGGATAGTGACATGTTTGTGGCGGTATCGAATCTTGCGGAAATGAACGCGAAGATTGCAAAGATGGCGGAGCAGACAGGGTTGGCGGATCTGTCACCAGAGATGCTGGACGTGTTAGGCCAATTCAAGATGGCAGCGGGTCTGGAAGCAGGCGTGAACGATAATGGCTCGATGCTGTTCGTGATCAATCTGCCAACAGAAGATAACAAAGATGGCGATCGTGCTTATTGGCTGTTGCCTGTGAACGATTACGATGCGTTTGTGACGAGCATGGGCGGGAACGCAAATGCTGCGATCACGCAGATCACGCTGATGGATGAAAATGATACGTATGTAAAGCAGATCGATGGCTATGCAGTGATGAGCTCGAATCGTGAGTTGGTTGAGGCTTACAAGCCGGGCAACATGGCGACGAAGATCAAGGCTCGTATCGGCAAGGCCGGCCAGAAGTATGTGGATAGCGCGGATGTGATGTTCTTCATTGATGCACCACGTATGGCTGAAGAATTCGGGCCTATGCTGATCGCTGAGATTCAACAAGAGTTGAATCGGTCGATGGAGCGCAGTGCACCAGCAGAGCAGATCCAACAGATGCAGGCGGGACAGTTGATGCTGACATCAATGTTGCGTGTTGCGGAAGAGGATCTTGATGGCCTGGCAGTGCTTGCTGAGATTAAGGACGACGGGATTAGCTTTGCTCAGCCAACTGGGTTTAAGGCTGGGTCGGAAGCTTCGAAGATTTTATTGGGTGGCAAGAGTAATGCAGCGAGTCTGCTTGGGAAAGTGCCGGCAAATCCGTATCTGTTTGCGGCTTCGGTCGACCTGACAACGATGGATTATTTGAAGCTGTCTGATTTGATGATTGAAACGGTTGGCCAAGCGAATCCAATGGTAGCGCAGATGTATGAAGGTACGGATGCGATCATTGAGCAGGTTGAAGGACAATCGGTTGCGATGTACGTGCCGGACCAGATGGCATTGGTTGCGGGCAACTTTCTGAATCAGGTCACGGTCTATAAGGCGAAAGATGCGGATAAGCTGATCGCTGCAACGAAAGCGTACATGAGCAAGTTGAATGGTGCTGAGTTCAATATCATGCCGGGCACAGAGGGTGATCTGAACGCACCGAAGATGAGCTTTGAAACCGAATGGAACGACAAAGCTTTGGAGCTTGGCGATGTGGATGTGGCGCAGTATGCGTTCACGATGCAGATGCCGCCTGAGATGCTGCAGGGGAACCCGATGGCGATGATGATGGGCTCTGGCTACAGCGGGTATATGGCTGCGAAGGGCGATTACGTTGTCCAGACCACGACGCTGGATCAGGCACTCCTGAGTAAGGTGCTTGAAAATCTGGACAAAAACAACGGGCTTGGCTCGGAGTCGGCAATCGTCAATGCACGCAAGGCATATATCCCTGCGAACTCAACGCTGGAAGGCTATGTGAATTTAGGCGGAATCGCTGATATGGCGAACATGTTTATTCCGATGATGGGGATGCCTCCAGTTCAGGTCCCTGAAGCGCTCACGCCGATCACAATTGGTGTTGTGGTAGATGAAAATTCATCGGTTTCAGTATCACACCTGCCTGCGGACAATGTGAAGTTTATTGTAGATGCTGCGAAGAGTGTGATGATGATGCAGCAGCAGATGATGCCGGGTATGCAAGGGCCTATGGGTGAACCTGGCCAAGCACCACCTGCTCCGTTTTATTGATCCATTGCAGATTTAACTAAATAAAGTATTAATCGGGATGCGTGAAAACGTGTCCCGATTTTTATTTGAAGGCACGGGAGGAAGTAACGGCTACTTTTAGAATATTAGCGGTGTGAATTAATGGGGATTTTTGTGTTCTTGGAAATCACAAGCTGGTAAGATGACGGTCCCATTGGGTATGTGAGTCTAGATCTTTCTTTCGATTGAATCGAGCGGCTATTAGTTCGCGCTACTTAATGGAGACGTAACATGCGAGGGACATTGAAGGCAGCTGTTGGTGCGACAGCATTGTTGGGTGCGGGGTTTGTGACTGATTCTGTGTTTGGGGAGGTGAAGCTTGACGCTAATTTCGATCATGGATCACTAGATACAGGGCGATCATTTGTATCGTCGGTATCAGGTGATGTGATCCTGACGGGGCGAGATAATTTTTATGGCGGTGGCGATTGGCGATGGTTGTATTTCAAAGCCTCGGGGGTGCAAAGTGATGCGACCAAATTTTGGATCTCAGATGATTTTGCGGGTGGGTCCTCGCGGTTAAACAATCATCAAATGATTTATTCGTACGACCAGCAGAATTGGACGTATTTCGATAACAATGGTCGCGATTTTGAGGGGGGATACCGATTCTCGAATAATCAAGGATTTACGCAGGATGAGGTGTATGTCGCCTATGCGTATCCGTATTCCTATGGCCGATCGGCAGCACATACGGCTTCGTTGATTGGGAATCAGTATGTGTCCTCGACACAGAGCGCAAATTCGAACCTCGTGATCGGGCAATCGCCGGGTGGTGTGGACGACATGGGGCGGGTTGTGACTCCGAAGAATATGTTTGGATACAAGATCACAGATACGTCATCGAATCAGTCAAAGACGAAAATTGCGTTGACGTCTGGGCAGCATGCGAATGAAGTGCTGGGCAATCATACGCTTGAAGCGATGGTAGATATGCTCGTGTCGGAAGATCCGCGGATGCGTGAACTGCGAAAGCATGCTGAGTTTTATGTGTACCCGATGTTGAATCCTGACGGCCGATATGCGGGGAACAACCGTTCGACGATAGAGAATTCGGAACAAGATCCGAATCGGTTATGGCATCCTGATTTATATGACACGCATAAGGACATCAAGACAACGGCTGAGGCAATGATGCGAGACACTGAAGCGGATGTCGATTACTTTATCGACTTCCATTCAACGATTCCGACGAGTGCGCAGACGGATTTTGCATACTTGCCGTATGAAAAGAATAATCAGAACGACCCGTTTTTCTTGAGCTTGTTAGATATGGAGCCGCAACTGATCCCGATTCAATCGACGGGAACAGCATGGCATACAACAAACTTCGCAGAGGCGTATATGGATGCTGAGTTCGATATGACCTTTGAGACAATGTTCTCTTTGGGACATCCACTTGAGTATTACAAAGATTTAGGCGAGAGCTTTGCGTTAGCTTTTGCAGAGACCCTGGTGCCGATACCGGAACCATCTTCGATCTTATTACTCGGATTGAGCGGGTTGATGATCATTCGCAGGCGTTGATTCTGCCGATGGCTCAACTGGCAATTCGTTTGATTGATCAATGACTTCAACTACTTCAGACTCGGCTTCATTTGATGGAGCCGAGTTTTCTGTTTCCGGATGAGTAGCTGGCAAAGCGGGCGATTGGTTGTCTGTTTGCTCTGGCTGTTGTGATTGTGGCTGGGATGGTGGTTGGGATTGCTTTGTTTGAAGAATAAATGCAGTGATCTGCTGGGTGACGTAATCATCCGCTGTACCAATCTCACGATTAACAGATGCATGGGTTTTATCATCTGCATCAAGGATAAAAACTTCACTGCCAGTTTGCTGAAGTGATGCACCGAAAAATTCGGCTTGATCAAGACGATTCGCATCATTACCCGCAACGACAAGAAGAAATGGCGGGTACTCTTTTTCAGCGTAAACATAAGTGATGGGTGATATTTCTTCCCAAGTTGCAGGGTTATCTCCGAATATTTTTTGGTAAAGAATGCCGCCGTCCTGGTCAATCAAGCGAGGTAAATTGAGAACTGCGGTATCGAGTGAGATGACACCTTTGATCGTTTTGGGAGCGATTTGATGTTTTTCAAGCAGGCTGTGATCCGTGCCAACAAGCGAAGCGAGATGGGCGCCAGCCGAATGCCCCATAAGATAGATTTGATTGGGATCACCGCCATATGCTTCGATTGATTCGTAGACCCACGCAACAGCATCAGCTACATCTTGTGCGTTCTTAGGGTACATGCCTTCGGGATGAAGGCGGTAATTGACACTGACAAAAACCCAGCCTTGCTCAAGGTAGTAATTGGCTTTTGCGCCAACAGCACGTTTATCACCTCGCTTCCAACCACCGCCGTGGACGTACATCATGACGGGCTGAAGCTGCGGGCTATTCGTTGAATAGACGTCAAGTGATTGCTTAAGATTGGGTTGTCGATCAGGTGTTGGCAGATGATATGGGATGTCCCAAGCGATGATCCCGCTACGCTGGGCGATATGCTTTTCCATCCGCTCACGCCACTGGGCCCACATCGCAACCTCTTCTTGAGCATGCACGGGCGTCACGAATATGCACGCGATCAGACAAGCCAAGATCCACGGCAACCGATGGGGGGGCGTCGTTTCCATACTTGTTTCGTCAGTTATTTAACTGCTTTAAGATGATTTTTCTTCATCGCTGACCTAAAAATTGATGCCCTCCGCATCTAGGAGACTATCACAGCAAGAGCCGTAAGATCATAACTAAAATAGACTTACAGTACACTTAGCTTCAGATTCGAGTCAACACACAATATTCACTTGACATAAGAAAAGCATTTACTTACATTAATACTCGTAATGTTAGTGCTTACTTATTTTATTGCCTTATCATGCCGACCTGCTGAAGGATGATGCTCATGAGATGGATCAACGCTGCGACAATAACGGGCTTCTGGGCTTTGCTCGATCTAAGCGTACCACGGGCTACAGTGATCGCGCTGCGGATCATTTGATTACTTTTTGCAGCGATAATCAGTGCATGTAAACGGACGAACCACCACATAGCACATCCTTTGGCGGCGGCTACTATTCACCGAATAGATATTAAAAATAATCAGGCAGGATTCCAAACCCAGATGATGGGTTGCCACATAAATCCAGAGCCAACGGATTGTTTGCGGATATGACCAAGGGCGGGAAAGGGTATATGGGAGCCGGCAACGAGTAACCTTTCTTGGGCAGCAAGTTCGAAGACACGTTTGCGTGTTTGCTCTGCCTCAATCGGGTTCATATCAAAAGCAACATGCCAATCAGGATGCGGCATCTGCATATAAACCATATGTACAGTATCGGCGATGTAAAAAAGCTGATCACTGCCATTGGCAATATTCAAACCAATATGGCCAGGAGTATGTCCAAAAAGCGGGACAACTTTGATACCCTGCACGATCTCATCGTCACCGATCACCGTTCGTACATTACCTTTATACCTCGCAAGCACTTCGTTAGCACCACTAACCAATCGCTGCATTCGTTGCGTGTCATTGCTCGAGCCGGCATTTGGCCAATAATCAAGTGCTTGTTTTGAGATGACAAGTTCTGCGTTTGGATAAATCTTATCGCCAGCGTCATTGAACAGGCCGCCGATGTGGTCGCCGTGCATATGCGTGATGACAATGATACCGATGTCTTTGGGTTCAAGACCGAGGCGTTTGAGATGTTTGACGGTAAGCCCATTGTTAGGCCCTACCCCGCCACCAAGCCCGGTGTCGACGAGGATGTTGATGCCCGCGGTTTGCACGAGCATCGTGTTGATTTGTGTGGGGATTTCTTTGGTGCTGAGATAATTTTCTTCAAGCACCTGATTGATCGCAGCTTCACTTGCGTTTTGCGCGAAGGTTTTGGGCGGCATCACATTTTGGCCGTCAGAAATAACGGCGCATTGCATATTACCGATATTAAATCGATAAAAGCCAGCACCCTGCAGTGCTTCTGTGGTATTTGAATTCGGCACAGACTGTGCTTGCGAACATGATTGATTGAGAAGTATTGCAGAAGCCGTCACACCGATCCCCATCGTAGTGAGGGCCGCGCGGCGTGTGAGTGTATATTGATCGTTGTTTGATGGCATAGAATATCTCCGTTTTCGATTCACTCACATTATGTTTGTTCGAGCAATTTGGATATTTAGTGCATTCCCCATGTTGATAGGTGAGTCCTTGAAGACAGCATCAATTTGTATATAAAAAAACGCCGCCAACTGTTGATGTTGGCGGCGTTTTGATGTTCTAATCAATTATTAGGCTTCAGCTAACTGAACGGATGCGGTCTTGAGGATACCTTCTTTGGTCTTGATGGTTTCGAGTTGAGCGGTGGTTGGTTCGCTATCAACTTTGAAAACCATCATGGCAGTATTGCCACGACGCGAGATGGTCATGTCAGCAATGTTGACATTTTCGCTGCCGAAGGTTGAACCAACGAGACCAATCATGCCAGGCTTATCTTCGTTAAGGAGCAGAATCATCGGGCCTTCAGGGATCATGTCCATGTGGTAGCCGTTGATCTCGACAATACGTGGTTTGAGGTCATCGTAAACGCGGCCAACGATGCGGCGAGTCTTGTCATCAGCATTGGTTTCATCGTCGACAGCGCCAGCTGGACCGGTAACTTCGATGGTGAGACCGGTGGCTTTGTCGTCGTCGGTCGTGACGGTTTTGACTTTGATACCACGAGCTTCAGCGACCTGGTTCACATTGATAATGTTAACGGGGTCGGTGAGGTGATGCTCGAAGAGGCCGACGAGCGCGGTACGTTCGATCATCGAAAGACCAGCAGCGAGCGATTTGCCTGCAAGTTCGATGGTGACTTCTGCGATGCCGCGAGTGATCATTGGGCTGAGCAGTTTGGCCATGCGATTTGAGAGGTCAACGTATTTTTCTTGAACTGGGCTGAGGTTGATCTTGAGGTTGCCCGCGTTGACGGCACCGACGATGCCTTCGCCACGAAGGTAGGTCATGCAGTTGTCAGCAGCGTCAACTGAAACGGCTTGCTGTGCTTCTTTAGTCGAAGCGCCGAGGTGCGGCGTGATGAGTACGCGTGGGTGGTTGCGTAAAGGATCATCAGCAGTTGGTGGTTCAGATGTAAAGACGTCCATTGCGGCAGCGGCGACTTTACCACTGTCGAGCGCTTCGAGGAGGTCAGCTTCATCGACGACGCCGCCGCGTGCAGCGTTAACGACGTAGAGGCCGTCTTTGCACTTGGGGTATGTTTTGGCTGAAAGGATGCCACGCGTTGCGTCGTTGAGCGGTACGTGGAATGAGATGATGTCGATGAGTGGAAGGATGTCTTCGAAGTTGTTGAACATCTTCACGCGGCCATCCATCATAGTTTCAGCATTGATGAATGGGTCATATGCAACAACGTCCATGCCGAAGGCGAGAGCGCGCTCTGCCATGGTTTGACCGATGCGACCAAAGCCGACAACGCCGAGGGTCTTGCCCATGAGTTGGCGACCGGTGTACTTGTTGCGGTCCCACTTTCCTTCGGTCATGCCTTTGTAGGCTGGGCCGATGTTACGCATGAGTGACATCATGAGCGCGAACGCGTGTTCAGCAGTCGTGATGGTTGATGCTGCGGCGGTGTTAACGACAAGGATACCTTTTTCGGTTGCGGCAGCGAGGTCGATGTTGTCGACGCCGACGCCTGCACGCGCGATGACTTTGAGCTTACCGGGGTTTTCGAGGATTTTTGCCGTGACCTTGATGCCGGAGCGGACGATCATCGCGTCGCAGTCCTGAATCAATTCTGCGTACTCTTCTTCCGTGAGACCTGGCTTGTTGACCAGTTCACAGTCATCCTGTTTGGTAATGTAGTCGAGGCCTTCTTGGGCGAGCTTATCAGCTGCCAAAATACGAAATGTGCTCATGGCTATTTCCCTTCTCTCCGATTCGTGGAGTTTGTGGAAGTTTTGATGCCGAAGCATCTGAGATAACGATAGCCGCTCCCGCCATTCTGGAGCCGGTATCGCATAACAATCTGTCAAAAATGTCCCTCTCCCCACCGATTCGATGCTGCCGCATCAACCGATCACACAGCTCCTGCAACCTTCTTAAAGGCAACCGCAGCGGCGTCAATGGTCATATTGATAACCGATTCATCGTGCTGTGTCGAAGTGAACCAGGTCTCATAGGCACTCGGCGCGAGCATAACCCCTTGGTGAAGCATACTTTGGAAAAATATTGCATATTCATCCACGCGGCAAGCCGTCGCGTCTTCGTAGTTATAAACCGGCTTATCCGAGAAGAACATGCCAAACATCGATCCCACACGTGTGGTATAGACCGAGACGCCCGCATCGCTCGCTGCTTGTTTCATGCCAAGCTCGAGTGAGGCAGTCTGGGTTTCGAGAACGCCGTACGCATCAGTGTCGCGTAAAACTTCCAATGTTGCCAAACCAGCCGCCATCGCCAGCGGGTTCCCCGACAGCGTTCCCGCCTGATACATCGGCCCATCTGGCGCTACCTGACGCATCAAATCTTCTCGCCCGCCGTAAGCAGCACAAGGCAAACCCCCGCCGATCACTTTACCCATGCACGTCAAATCTGGCATCACGCCGTACAACTTCTGAGCACAACCCAGATCCACACGGAACCCCGTCATGACCTCATCAAAAATCAGCAGCACGCCATGACGATCACACAACTCACGCACAACTTCCAAATAATCATCCTGCGGCGGCACACACCCCATATTCCCCGCAATCGGCTCAACAACAAAGCACGCCACTTCATCACCCTGCTCTTTCAGCACCGCATCCAGAGCCACCAGATCATTAAACGGCACCAGCAACGTATTCTGCGTAATCGCTTCCGGCACGCCCGGCGAACTCGGCACGCCCAACGTCGTCGCCCCACTGCCTGCCTGCACCAACAACGAATCGCTATGCCCGTGATAACACCCCGTACACTTGATCACCTTCGCACGCCCTGTCGCAGCTCTCGCCAAACGGATCGCGCTCATCACCGCTTCAGTACCCGAATTCACAAACCGCACCACATCCACGCTCGGCACCACATCTGTCACCAACTGCGCCAACTGCGTCTCTACCTCCGTCGGCATCCCAAATGTCCAGCCGCTGCGCATCACCTTGCTCATCGCAGCACTCACTACTTCCGGAGCATGCCCCAGAATCAGCGGCCCGTACGACAGCACATAATCTACATATTCGTTCCCATCCACATCCATCACCATCGCACCTTTGCCGCTCTTCACGGTCACAGGCACAATCTCATCACCCCCGCCAGCAACTGATTTGAACGCGCGCACAGGCGAGTTCACCCCACCAGGCATCACCTCTTTTGCCCAAGCAAACGCATCTCGCGACTTTGCATACCGATCCACTTTGACCTGCTCTTCATTCATATCTGGTAAGTGTATCACGATATGCAGCCCAAACACCAAAGTGCTTGAGCCGCATATTGCTTTTCCTCATTTTTTCACAAATCATTAGCTCAAAAACTTCATTGAGCCAATGCTTTCATTCCCGATAATTCAACGAATACCCCATTCCCCTCCAAGTCCGCCTCTCGTTCAATAACACCCATTCGTTTTTCGCCATCCGACCATACCTCAACCACAACCTTCCGCTCAATTGGCTTCCATCGGCCTTCCCGACCCTCAATCCAAACGCGTATATCTTTCCTCCCATTCATAACCACACGATACGTTGTTCTCAGATATTCACCCTTCTGATACCCATACCCGTCTCCCGCATCCTCATAAAGCTCTCCGAGCGCCTCACCACGTTCATCCAAAACCACCACTAACGTCAATTCATCCAACGACCGTTCATCCGTGTACTGCATCACAGGCCCCATCGGCACGATCGCCCCACCGCGCACCTTCAAGTCAGCCTGATATTTTTCATCATCAATCATTTCGCCCACCAAGGAAACACTCTCCCACACACCACTCGGCAACGCCACATCCTCAGCCCATCTTGGCACGACCATCAAATCCTGCCCAACCAAAAATGCACGATCTTCATATCGCAGCGATTGATCCTTTGCATCAGCCATAAACATCGGCCGCATAATTGGCAAACCAGTCCGACTCGCCGCTTCAAAAACCGTATAAAAATAAGGCATCAAACGATATCGCCGCTCCAAAGCAACACGCGACACATCCTCAACCACTTCACCAAACGCCCACGGCTCCTTATCATTCATCCCCTTCATTGCATGACCACGCACAAACGGGAACATCGTCCCAAACCCAATCCACTTCGCCCATAACTCACCGTCAAGCTGCTCAGAAAATCCGCCCAAGTCTGGCCCGTTAAACGGCTGCCCCGACAAACCAAGCGTCAACGTCATCGGCACTGACAACTCCATATGTTCAACCGTCGATTTGTTGTCCCCCGTCCAGGTTGCCGCATACCTTTGCCCGCCCAAATAATTCGACCGCGTCAAAACAAACGGCCGCTTCTCCGGGTTCGCTCGCATCATCCCCTCACGGCTCGCTCTCACCATCAAAAAACCATACACATTGTGATACTCACGATGCGTCCCCGCTGAAATTTCATCATCCCCCTCATGCAAATTCGTCATCGGCATCGTGTAGTCCGGCCCGCTAAATACTGCAGGCTCATTCATATCATTCCACACACCACTCACACCCTGCGCCATATAGTCCTTGTACAACCCTGCCCACCATTCACGAACATCCGCACGTGTAAAATCAGGAAACACACACGCCCCCGGCCACACATCCCCTTCATAAACCTCACCCTTCGCATCCCTCACCCAAACATCTTTCGCCGTACCACTCTCATACACCCCATACCCCGACTCATCATCCTTCTTCACACCTGGATCAATCATCCAAACCCCTTTAAAACCACGCTCATTCAGATAATTATTCAGCCCCTTCGGATCCCCAAACTTCTGCTTATCAAACGTAAACACACGGAACTCGTCCATGTAATCAATATCCATCCAGATCACATCGCAAGGCAATCTTCGCTTTCGGAACTCATCCGCAATCGCCATCACCTTTGTATCCGGCTCGTACGACCAACGACATTGCTGATAACCCAGCGCCCACTTCGGCGGCAGCTTCATCTTCCCCGTCAACTCACCCAACTTCATCAACACGTCCTCCGGCCCATCACCCTCCAACACCAACACACGAAACGGCTCCCCATCAAACGTAAACACAATCATCCCCTCACTCACCTCAACCTGTCCCCGCCAAGTCGAATCCGCAATCACACCAAACGCGCTCCCATCCTCACGCACCACCATCATCCACGGATGCGTCTGATACAATCGGCTTCCACGATCTCTTACATACGCAAAATTATCCGAGTTCCAAAACTTCGTTTTGATTCCGCTTCGCTCCAGCGGCCCCGTCACCTCACCACCGCCATATACATTCCCACCCATCGGCACATCAATCGTTGCCCGATACCGCCCCTCATTCTTCTCAAACCTCACATCTCCCTCCCCTGTTTTTTCTTCTTCGCTAAACCGTTGGATAATCGGCAGCTTCTCCACCATCATCAACGATTCATATCCCGCAACATCCACTACATCCGCCGGATAATACGCCCTCACCCCATCACGAACATAACCACTATCCCCTGTTTTTATAGGCTCAAAATTATCATCTTCACCCACCGCCTCAACAACCACATCACCTTCAAATCGAACCGCTTTCAAGCACATAAACAGGTTCGGCTCTACATGCCGCATCGGCTTCATTCGTACCTCAATCACACCCTCCTCAAGCCGCACCTCTCCAATTTCTTTTTCTTCAAAGCTCGCCCATTCATCCGTTCCAACCGTCTTCGAGCGTAGCTCCTGATCACCCACCACAAACGCATACTCACTGCCCGCGTACTCCCTTGGCACAGCTTGCGACACAAACACCTTCGCAACCCCACCCTTCACGACTCTAACTTTCCAATAGATAGAAGTATCCAGCTCATCCCAGAACCCAACAAAATCCTGACCACCCTCATGCACCAACCGCGCCTTCGGCCCATCAATCGTGACATCCAACACATCCAGCACATTGTTATCATCAACCGCCGGCCCAACCGATTGCCCCATCAACACACCAGTAAACAAACCAAGCACAATCACATGCAACAACATCAATCGCCACTGAAAACACTTCACACAGTCACCTGTCCAATCTGAATACAAATAGACACTAGCTCACACATCTTCGATATAAGATGCGCAAGCACTCAAACCAAATAACAAGTAACCCGGTAAAGGTGCTCACAATATAGCACAATTGATACACCATTCAATACAGAAATACGACTCACAGCAACTAAAGATCTGTACAAAAACAACGTGCAACACAACTAAAAAACCAAACGATAGCTCCAAGTCATCCCAACCGTGACTTTTACCAAAAAACTAATATTTTTAGTCAAACACCCCTACCCTTTACGCTTCACACCGCCCCCGGTTCGCTGCTTCATCGCGCCAGCACGTGATGCCTTCTTTCGAACACCCTTACTGCTCCGCTTCGCACCGCCTTTACCCTTCGCGCCAACCTTCTTAGCAGTTTTCTTCTTAGCAGCCTTCTTCTTCAAACCGCCCTTCTTAAAGGAGTCGCCCTTCTTCGCAACTTTCTTCTTGGTTGCCTTTTTCGTAATCGTTCGCTTTGTCTGCTTCTTATCAGAAACCGCCTTACGACTCGCTTTTTTCTTACTCTTCGTCTTGCCCTTCGGCGCCGCCGCATTCCCACCACTCACACGACCAACGCCCGGCCGCGTCTTCACCTTCTTCTTCTTCAACTCAGTCTTCTTCTTACCACCACGCGCCAAAATCTCAGCTAAATCTTCATTCTCAAAACTATGCTGTTTAATCGGGATATGCCAACCCAACAAACGCTCAATCAGCCGTAGTGCCTTCCCATCATCATGGCTCACAAACGAAATCGCATCTCCACTCGCACCCGCACGACCCGTTCTGCCAATCCGGTGAATATACGTCTCAGGATCCTCCGGCAAATCATAATTCACCACATGCGAAATATCCGACACATCAATCCCACGCGCCGCAATATCCGTCGCAATCAAAACATCAACATCACCATTCTTAAACCCGTCAAGCGCTCTTTGCCGCGCACCCTGTGACCGATCCGAGTGAATCGATTCCGCCGTAAAGTGAAACTTCGCAAGCCGCTGCACCAGCTTGTCCGCATTACGCTTCGTTCTACAGAACACAAGCACGCGCTTCAAATGCTCTTCACTCAGCAACTGCCTCAGCAACGCCGGCTTGTCCTTACGCTCAACTTCATACAAAACCTGATGCACCGTCTCCGCCGCAATCGTCTCTGGCTCAATCTCAATAAACTCCGGATCATTCAATATTGAATCAGCTAACCCGCGAATAGATCGTGGTAATGTCGCCGAGAACATGCAATGCTGCGCACCTTTCGGCAACGCTTTTTCCAATGCGCGGATGTCCGGCAAGAACCCCATGTCCAGCATCCGATCCGCCTCATCCAACACACAAATCTCGACCTTGTCCAGATTCACATACCCCTGCTCCATCAAATCAAACATACGCCCCGGCGTTGCCACCAGAATATCCACCCCGCGTTCCAGCGCCATCACCTGCCGGCCCTGCTTCACACCACCATAAACCACCGCCCGGCGCAACCCCGTATATTGCCCATACGCCTGGAAACTCTCACTCACCTGCTCCGCCAACTCGCGTGTCGGCACCATCACCAACCCACGAATCGCACGATCATCCCGCACATCCCGTCTTCGGCCCCCACCACGTTTCCCCGGCTTCTTCCCTTCCTTCAACTTCACCTTTGGCTTCGTCTTATATAGCTTCTGCAAGATCGGCAACGCAAACGCCGCCGTCTTCCCCGTACCCGTCTGCGCAATCCCCAGCACATCCTTACCTGCCATCACATCACTAAACACCTCACGCTGAATCTCTGTCGGCGTCTCGTACCCCTTCTTGCTCACTGCCCTCATCAGCGGCTCAATTAGTCCCATCTCTTCAAATCGCATCAGCTTATTTCCTGCTTTCATGTATCCCAAACCCCTCTTAAGTGTAAATCCTGCACGATTCAGCCCGCGCAGCACATCATTCTACCCGCACTCGCCCTCACACCAAAACCGCCTCATTTGCTTACCCCCCTCCTCCGCCTCCCCGTCCTCCCCCAATCCATACAATCCCACCTTTTACCCATCTCCACTCACCCGCGCCACCACAGCTCCATCGCCTTCAATTCTGCACTTTTTCACCTACCTATTGGACATTTCTCCGCCGCATGCTTTACTTCAAACAGTTCACACAAACGAAGCAAACCGCGTGATGAACGCCAACACCCTCACCACGCAAAACGCTTCACTTAAATGCTCTTGTTTGAACGAAAACTCACAACCGATTGCCGCGTTTGGGCAACCATCCATCCAAACCAACCGCCCAAACGCACCCGCAATCAAACACGCTTTTTCGATCAATTCATGGGACTTGATCCAGAGACCAAAGCAGCCAGCCTGCGACACTCCCCTCAACTTTCGTCATCGCGCCACTAGTCAAAAGTGAGCCATGATGAAGGACGCATTAAAAGAGACACAAACTATCTTTCTCCTCCAAGGCATGAATCCCTACTCATGCCTTTTTCTATGCGCCTTCCCCTCTAATATAGTCTCCACAACACCAGCCCCTTCCTTCAAGCCCGCCACCACCGGTGACTAGTCGCTTTCCCAACACACAACCAATCGCCTGCAAACCACCCTTCAATTCCCCTACTCATACAGCTTCGCCTCTTCCTTGAATTTGTACTGTAACACACGATTCGCACACTCCAGAAATTTCGCCGTGCAAGGCGTCGACAGCGAATAAAAAACCTGCAACCCATCCTTACGACACACCAGCGCCCCGCTCTTGAGCAGCACACTTAAATGCCGCGATACATTCGACCGCTCCGACCCCACATACTCCGCGATATCCGCCACACACGCCTCATCCTCTGTCAGAAAATCGACAATCCCCACCCGGATCGGGTGCGCAATCGACGCCAACATCTCCGCCTGCTTCTCATATCGCTTCTGATCTTTTTTGTTCATTTTTCGCATCTTTACATATTTTTTATTTAAAGACCCATACATCCACTGTTCATCATTCAAACACGCCTGTCGTATACACACCGCTGCCAAACCTTCAAACCACCCTCTCAATCCCCCGCCTAATTGTTCAATTCTATCGTAAGTCACAATAATATGCTTGAATTACTATGTGATTATTTTATCATATACTCACGAATAGTCGATCATGATTTTGGAAATTGACTCATACATAGAAACGCAAACACCAAGCACGCAAAAACAGAATCATCTAAATCATTCGCCGCAGGAGAACCAACATGAACAACGCCCTTCGCAACCGCTGGAACCCCTATGTCGTCGGCATCGGCATCGGCGTCCTCAGCTGGATCGTCTTCGCCGGCTTCGGCAAAGCCATCGGCACAAGCACCACACTCGCCAAAACCGCCGGCCTCGCCACCGCTATCGTCGCTCCGCAGCACGTCGAAGCCAACACCTACTACGCCAAATACTTCAACCCACCTAAAAAACACATGTTCGATTGGCAATTCTTCCTCGTCATTGCCATGCCCGTTGGCGCCTATATCGCCGCCAAACTCGCACGCCCCACAAAACCCTACAAAACAAGTGTCCCACCACTCTGGGAACAACGCTTCGGTCCCTCCAAACTTAAGCGCTACACCGCCGCATTCCTTGGCGGCGTCATCATGCTCTTCGGCGCACGCATGGCCGGCGGATGCACCTCAGGCCACGGCATATCTGGCGGACTCCAACTCGCACTCGGCTCATGGACATTCTTCTTCGCCATGTTCGGATCCGGCGTCATCACCGCCTTCCTCCTCTTTGGCCTAAAACCCGTATCACAACCCTCTATCTAATTATCTATTAGACTAACATTAGGCCTATTCAAGTAATCAAAAACCTCCCCACAAAGGAGCAAACATTAATGTTTACCATCACCTCCCCATTCCTAATCATTGCCGGCCTCGCCACGGGACTCGTCTTCGGATTCCTCCTCCAAAAAGCACATGTCACCCGCTACCACACCATCCTCAATCAATTCCTCTTCCGTGACTACACCGTCCTCAAAGTCATGCTCACCGCCATTATCACCGGTGCCGTCGGCATCTGGGGCATGCGGTCTCTCGGCCTTGACTTCCCCATGCACGTTAAGTCCGCCGCACTCGCCGCCAACATCGTCGGCGGTCTCATCTTCGGCATCGGCATGGCTCTCCTCGGCTTCTGCCCCGGCACCGGCATGGCCGCACTCGGCGACGGCTCACGCGACATCTACCCCGGCATCCTGGGCATGATCGTCGGCGGCGGCATCTACGCTGAACTCTACCCCTCAATCTCCGCCAATTTCCTCAAAGCGCTCGGCATCACCGCCGAAATCGCCGGCAAAACCACCACCAAAGTCACACTCGTTGACCTCACCCAAATCTCACCCTGGTACTTCATCCTCGCTCTCATCATCATCGCACTCGCCGTCTTTACACTCATCGAAAAAGTACTCGAACCCAAAACCCAAAAACATTCCAACCCACCAACCACACAAGCCGCCACAACCACTACCTAACCAACGCTTAGGCCATCTCATACACACCGACCATGCCCAAACAGCAAGCAACTCAAATCCTCCATCTCAACACAATAGCCCATTTCTTAAATTGAACAACGCTTAAATAATCACACAAAAAGATCCTTCCCTCGTCCCCTCGAGTCACGCTGAGCCACATCCCCGGCTCAGCGTTTTTTCATACCCCGCACCCCCATCATTCTTCACCCATACGCCGCGACCGTCCGCCCCGCAGGCGGCACCATCATCCCGCTCGCCGACAAAAAGAATAAACTCACCCCCGGTATATGCGTACACATCACATGCGCACCATGATTCAACGCTTTCAATTCATGCACAAACACCCCCATACCAAACTCATTCAGCCGCCCCACCAATCTCTCAATCTGATCTGCAACACTTACCGCCTCCTGCAAAATCAAACCATCATCTCCCACCTCTTCGTATCCCCGCCACGAATACCCGCTTTTCTTTTGATACGCCCCAACATCAAACCGAATGCACTTCGAATACCGCTCATCATGCCGTACCCGCTCAAGATCCCGCTCAATCATCGCCAACCGTTCCCGCTCATATGCTCCCGTCGCATACACAATCTGCAGCGCCTCATACACCGCACGTTTCACCGCAATCTCTCTATTATAGCGAACATCCAAAGCCCGGCGTCCCCACCTCACTACCACCATAGACACCCTTACCCTTAAAAACAGCACCAACCACAGGCACACCAATATCCGTCGTTGCATCAATCAACACACATTCCCCGCCAACATGCCTTTCCACTCGCCCTAATTCGCCCTGTAAATTCGGTGGTAAACTCGCCATATCAATCACCGGCAACCCCCCATCCTCACCTTCATCACAATAAAAATACCGGTACAACAAAGCACCATATCCATCCCGTTCAATCCCCTCATTAATCCCATGCAATACCGCATCTTCACGCCGCATCCCCGATGCAACCCCGCTATTACTACAATACTTCATCATATACGCATATAATTCAATATTCGCATCCTCACACACATACCTCTCATCTAATAGCAAGTTAGGCGACCAAAAAAAGACAGGCAAAACTAGCTCCCTCTCACCACCCCACTCTTTAATCGCCGTGCAATACACCCGCTGATCCGGAAACTCACGCAGCATTTCCAAACCCAGATGCCCCTCTCCTACACCGCCGCATTCCGCCTGATCCGCCAAAGCATGCGTCCCCATCACAACCATCTCTTCAGGCCCAGGCAAATTCTGTTCACTATACAAATGCTCAATCGCCTCAAAAAACGCGCCCGCTTCGCAGAATGGATCCCCCCCTTTCCCCGTCCCCGCCACCACTCATTGCCCCCCATCATCCAACACCCTCACCTCACTGATTGGCAAATACCCCCCATGCATCCGCAACTCATAACCATACCCCAAATCAGATAACTCCCGTTTCGCAATCCCAATCGCCCGCGCCGCTCCAACACTCCGTTCATAATCCTGACTAACCATTATCAATCCTCATCAAGAAATACTTAACATCTAATCAACCCATAGACCCTGAATACGCCTATAAAAATAAGCAGCAACGACTCTCGCCATTGCCGCTTTCATTATTTTCTCTCGTCTTGCTTCAATCGGCATACACCAATCATCAAGACTTATCCGAAACCTTCGTGTTCTTATTGTTCGCACGCACATTCGATTTGTTGTTATTACGAATCAAACGGATTTCTTTTTCATTCAACTTATTATTGTTGTTTTCAGAATCCGCGAGCTGGCAACAAATGCCCGTACCACTGTAACATGAACCCATAACACATACTCCGTAATGAATGACACGCATTGCATGCCCATATATTTTAAAATTGTGAATCAATGCTCTCGTCCCAACATACATCCATTAGGACGAATTAAGCACTGCGATAGTACGCTTACCTCCAATCCAATCAACAATCCAATTTCACCAACTCCCTCATGGCAACCCCTATACCATGCAAATTCGAGAAGCCCCCAATCCTCAAATTCCACAACATTAAACCGACTATCGCTTATTTTTACCCCTCACACATAACAGCTCCCTAGTAGCATCCCTGATCACAACCCAATCCCATGCTTCGAAATCCTTACCCCATTGATCCAACAATTCGAGCTTGCATTGCGACTCATCCACCCAAAATCAGTGACGCGCGCACAATCTTTTTTGTAAACGCGCATCTATGCGCAAAATCAGTCGTGGATAACCTGTGCTTCTAACCATTCTTCAATCAAAACACTTCAAACCCTACCTACAACTCACCAAAGATCACGGTTTCTAACCGATTTCTGACCTTTTTAAATTTACATGCCAAACCACTGCTAAAGCACAATTTATAACCTTCTGGGGGTTCCAACGTCGCTTTTGTGTGCGCTTAAATCAATCCTCATTTTCTGCCAGTTCATGATCAAACTGCGCGCACACGTCATGCGAAACACTGTAAAATCCGTGAGCCCCCTTCTCCTTCTCATCCACACCTTCCCCACACAACGCTGCCCCACCCCGCTAGGCACCTCACTTCCCGGCCATCAATTGCCTTGCATCCCACCCCCTGATACACTATCTCGTTCCTTTGGCGATTAATTGGCGCGATTGTTGCAGCAGGATGCGGTAACCTCGCAATTGACAAGAATTTACATCCGGTGCAAAGCACCCACTTATGGCAGCCAAATATGTCGATTACTAACGCAAAAAAAGTAGCCCTGATTGATGAACACAAGCAGGGTGACAGTGATACAGGTTCACCTCAGGTACAGATCGCCGTTCTTACCGAACGCATCAACAACCTCACCCAGCACATGCGTGAACACAAGCACGACTTCTCAACACGCCGTGGCCTCCTCGGGATGGTCTCAAAGCGTAACAGACTTCTCCGATATGTTGAGAAGAAAGATTACGTCGCATACCGCGATCTCATCAAGACGCTCGGCCTGCGTAAATAAGCTAACTACTTAAGTCTGCATAAGTTAACGCTTACGCAGACTTTTTTCTTATCTAAGGGTTCATCACGTCGATTAACCCCTAGTACGGACAGATCATCGTATAGGTTGGATCTGTTCACGGAAGCAGACGGCAGAAGACTCGCCGTATACGCTCCCAACAAACTCATCCCCCCCGGAAGTTGGATTTCCTCCCCGTCAGCACTGCTGACACCCACGAAATCCATCCACTAACTCCATAGATTGCAAGATTTTACGAGTTACTGAAGGGTATGAGTTCTGGCAATCCGTGTGGTCGAAGTAGGTACCACACAACCCGTACCGGGCTGCCTTGGTTTGTCATCTCTCACTTCAGCCCGACGAGCTCACGCAAGTCATTCACTGAAAAGAGTTAACAAATATCGCAGATAACCAGTGCGGCTGACATTCCCGGAATTCGTGGGATACCATTACATGGATCTCGCCAACGCCATCATGCCCCGCATTGAGGCCGCCGCGATTTCCAGCCAAAACGCAACGATCTAGGCAACTTCAATTCTGAACACTTGCCACAAGATCACAAACAGCTTTTCCCAGCGTTTTAGCACGTCTCGAGTTTGTACGGTAAGCCCCCTGTCCTCTGCTTCTTAGATTGCCACAACCTTATTGAAGGCCAATGGTTACAATTTTATCCATGCAGCTGAATTTCGCCGACTCGCAAGGCCCCCACAGGGATTTTGATCTTGCGCAGTGATGTTTGAGTGATTTTTATCTGCAGTTGTCGCCTATGAATAAGCCAGCACAATCACCGGCTAAACAACCGGGCCGCTGGCAGCAGCCGCCAGACCACGCGAGGCTCGCGCCCCATCTCGGGCACGATTCATGAGAAAATCGCCTCAAGTACTGGCACCGCGATCAGCCATATGACTGAATCGTAACGCATTAGCCTGACAAGCTTTGAAGCCCATTTTTCGAGATACTAAGGAAAGACAAAATGGCATTACACCGCGTAGAAATGGAAATCGGCGGAAGAACGCTCAGCATCGAAACTGGCAAGATCGCCAAGCAAGCTGACGGCTCCGTCCTCGTCCAATACGGCGAAACCATCGTTCTCGGCACAGCTGTACACGCTGACCCCCGCGAAGGCATCGACTTCTTCCCACTGACCGTCGATTACCGCGAAAAACTATCCGCAGCTGGCAAATTCCCAGGCGGTTTCCGTAAGCGTGAAGGCGCTCCAAACCAAAAAGAAATCCTCACGATGCGTAACATCGACCGTCCAATTCGGCCGCTGTTCCCCAAGGGTTACCACGACGAAGTACAGATCCAGTGCTGGGTTCTCGCATACGACGGCCAAAACGAGCCTGACGTACTCGCGGGCATCGCTGCAAGTGCTGCACTGTCCATTAGTTCAGTTCCTTTCCAAGGCCCTGTCGGTAACGTCCGCGTCGGCCGCGTTGAGGACGAACTCGTCATCATGCCAACCGTTGCACAAGACGAGTACAGCGACCTAGACATGCTGCTCTGCGGTCACAAAGACGGCTTGAACATGATCGAAGTCGGTTCATATGAAATCCCAGAAGACGAAATGCTCACAGCCATTGAATTCGGCTACGGCTACGTCAAGCAGGTCGTGGAGATGATCGACGAATTAGTTGCCAAGTGCGGTAAAGAGAAGATCATTCCAGAACCTTCAATCAGTGAAGAAGTTAAAGAAATCGTCGCGAAGTTCGGCGACGGGCTTCGTGCTGCAAAAACAACGGAAGGCGACAAAGCTGACCGCTCCGCAGCCGTCAAAGAAGCGACTAAGAACTTCTTGGCTGAAAGCTTCCCAGAGCCTGCTGATGATGCTGGCGTTGGTGTCTACAACAAGTGGAAGAGCGACTTCAAGATGGCGAAGAACGCGATCCACGACCTTGAAGAAGACATCACACGCGTGATTATCCGCAGCGGCTCACGTACCGATGGCCGTACGTTTGATGAACTCCGTAATATTGACTGTGAAACGGGCCTTCTGCCACGCGTTCACGGTTCTGGCCTGTTCACTCGCGGCGAGACTCAGGCATTGGTGACCGCTGTTTTGGGTACAACCAAAGCAGAGCAGATCATCGATGGTCTCGGCGAAGAGTACAGCGAAAAATTCTACCTGCACTACAACTTCCCTCCATTCAGTGTTGGTGAAGCGAAGCGTATCATGGGCCCTGGCCGCCGCGAGATTGGTCACGGCATGCTGGCACAGAAGGCATTGATGCCTGTGATGCCTGAGCCGGAAGACTTCCCATACACGGTGCGTTTGGTCTCGGACATCATGGAATCCAACGGTTCTAGCTCCATGGCTTCGGCTTGTGGCGGCTGTTTGGCATTGCTCAATGCGGGCGTACCACTGAGTGCAGCGATTGGCGGTATCAGCATTGGTTTGATCCAAGCTGATGAAGAAGGCCAGGAAGATATTTACCTGACAGACATCCAAGGTGAAGAAGATCACTTTGGCGACATGGACTTTAAGGTGACGGGTACACGTGAAGGTATCACGGCGATCCAGCTTGACCTTAAGATTCGTGGCTTGAATATGGATCAGATCGCGAAGACGTTTGAGCTTGCGAAGAAGAATCGTATTCAGATTATCGAGAAGATCGAAGAAGCACAGCCTGAGGTTGGCGAGCTTTCCGAACACGCACCACGTCTGCTAACGACGAAGATTCATCCAGATAAGATCGGCAAGCTGATCGGCCCTGGCGGCAAGACGATTCGTGCATTGGAAGCTGATACCGGCGCGACGATTGAGATCGAAGAAGACGGCACTGTGATCGTCAGTTCGGTCGGCGGCGAGAAGGCTGAGAAGGCTTTGGAAGAAATCGAAAAACTGTGCGAAGAGGTCAAAGTTGGCGCTCTTTATAACGGTAAGGTTTCGAGCGTTCGCGACTTTGGTGCCTTTATTGAAGTGATTCCTGGCCAAGACGGTCTTTGCCACATCTCTGAGTTGTCAAACGGTTTCGTTGACAACGTTGAGGATGTTGTGAAGGTTGGCGATGAAGTCCGTGTTAAGGTGATTAACATTGACGAGCAGGGTCGCGTGAAGCTTAGCCGCAAGGCAGTGCTTGACGAAGAAGGCGTCCAAGAAGAAGTCGTGAGCAGCGGCAAGTCACGTGATGGCGGCGGTGATCGTCGTGGCGGCGGTGGTGGCCGTGGTGGTGATCGTCGCGGTGGCGGCGGTGGTCGTGGTGGCGATCGCGGTGGAAACCGTGGTGGTGGCCGCAGAGACTAATCATTGATTAGTTAGTGACTAACTGAAAGTTAGATGCCGCGACGTCGAAAGACGTCGTGGTTTTTTTATTGAGTCAAAAAAGAAGTTGGCGCGTCATCACGTATGAATACTAAGTGTAAGCTTACATGCATCCGTTCTAGAACATACATAAGAGTTAATAAAAGTAGGGGTATTTAAGAATAAGACTGAGACAACGTTATTAACAAAAAGAGTCATTGCATTTTTAATAGAACTCATTTAGGGCGGTTAAAAAGCAGCAAAAATCTGCATCACAAAATGTTTTTTAATGATCAAGTTGTGATGAAAAAGGGGGATAAAACGATAAAGTTAGCAAAAATGTGCATAAAAAGGATAGTAATATCGGTTAAGAGTGCCATGTAGATTGGCACTTTAAGCAAGAAACAAGAAATTCCTCTTTTTTCAAAATGTAAAAGGATGTATAGTGAGATTGTTGAAATGCATGTAGTGTTTAGCTTTTCGGCGAAGACGTTTGCAAATTTCGAAAGAGAGTGAACGTTTTAGTTTGTAGAAGTTGGACACAAAGAAGTCGCAAACGTGGGTTTGTGCAGGCCATTGCGATCGGCCGATGTTATGATCGCGGGGATATCCCTCAAAGGGGATGTGCTGGTTCATTTCAAAGTCCAGCATCTTGTTGAGGCACGGATTATTCACTTGGTGTGGTGCTGCTTGAGTACGGATTAAGTTGTTCCGAGGGTCGCAAGTTGCAGATTATTCCTCTCTATTTCACGAGTAGATCTTTGCATGCGAGTAGTGACGGCATTTCGACAATGAGTGCACATTAACTTAAACGTATAAGTACCGCGGCTGGCTGAAGATCTGTGACCTTCATGAGGAGACTTATGCTATGTCAACTCGTGGTCAGGTAAAGTGGTTTGACCCTAAAAAAGGCTATGGATTTATTCATGGCCCAGAGGGTCAAGACGTGTTCATTCACTACAGCCAAATTCAGGGTGACGGTTTCCGTTCGCTGAAGGATGGCGAGGCAGTGGACTATGAGCTGGTCGAGTCAGATAAAGGCTGGCAGGCTCGGACTGTTGAGCGAGCAAAAGAAAAGGTTGCTGCTCAGTAGTCATGTTGGATGAGGCTTGATCTTTAGGGTTGTGATTTGGTCGTGATAAACCGCGAAGCAAAGTGGTTTTGACTAAATGATGATCGGGGGATCAGGGGCATATTGCTTTAATGTGCTGAATATCAAAATCATGATTGATTGACGAGCTTTGCGAGATTGATTTGTTCGGGAGAGCGCGAACACTGGCGAGAGCGAAGCGAGATCAATGATGAGAGATTTTCGGTACAGTGTATTGACAAAACGACGCTGCATTGAAGCGTGATACGAGAATTTGCTTCTTCAGAGCTGTCATTGTCCATGAACGACATGCAGCGAGAGCATTTTTGAGTGCATGCTTGGCGATTGACTTTTGGTTTACCAAAAGACGAGAAGCATCAATGTGGTCATACGTTTTACTTAATACACCACCCATGCAATGTTGCAGAATGTGTGAGCATGCGACAGGTGAAAGATGTACCGCTATGAGAGCGGCTTATCGATCTCGCGAACAGGATATATTCCTGTATGTGGTAGTTTTTCAATCTGTCGCATGCTTACTTTTCATTTCTTTTTAAATTGTTAACAGTGGATTCATGAGAAGCCCCCTCTGGAGGGGTTTTGTTATGCGCTCATCGCGAAGACTCTAGGGCGTCTTGCGAAATGACTTGCCTCGTTAACCAGTGGGCTGTTTGGTAAAAAACGCTTATCACAGGAGCCTGCTTCCGATTGTTTCGCTGAACATGTGGCACGTCATGATGCAACTTGCTCTAGAGGCGATGGATATGGGCATGACGGTCTGAGTGATTGCGGTTATGCTTTTGGGATGATAATGCTATGGCTGACAATTGGATTCGTGCTTGGCGTGCTGCTAATGGGAGCGGTGGCGCGGCAATTATCGCTGCGTGCGAATAAACAAACGCGCGAGGTGATGAAGCAAGTGAGGCGTAGCGAGCGGCTGGCGGAAATGGGCCGTATGACAAGCGGGCTTGCGCATGAGATCAAAAACCCACTATCGACCATTGGTTTGAACTTGCAATTACTTCATGAAGATTTGGATGATCTGGTCGGCGAATTGCCAAGCGGGATGGAGACGGACGACAAGATTGCGCGGGTACAGCGAGTGTTTGGTGCATTAGGGAGAGAAACACAGCGATTGAAAGACATCTTGGAGGATTTTTTGCGTTTTGCGGGTCGGATGAAGCTAGAAGCGGCAGAGACAGATGTTCATGCACTGATTGAAGAACTCGTGGATTTTTTTGGGCCGCAAGCGGAGGAATGTGGGGTGCATTTGCGGACGCAGCTTTTGGCGAAGCCAAGTGAGATTAGTGTTGACGGAAAGCTGCTGAAGCAGGCGTTGTTAAATTTGATGATCAACGCGGTTCAGGCGATGACGGAAGCCAAGGAGAAGGGCGGAGATCATGGCGGAGCAAGCGAGTTGATGATCCGAACAGAGAATGAAGAAGTGTCGGGTAAAAAAGGGCTAGCGATACATGTGACGGATACCGGGCCGGGGATTGGTGATGAAGTGATGAAGCGAGTGTTTGAGCCATACTTTTCGACGAAACGAGGCGGGTCTGGCTTGGGGCTACCGACATCGAGGAGGATTGCGGAAGAGCATGGCGGCGAGCTATTAGTTCATGCGGAGGCAGGAAGAGGAACGGATTTTGCGATTCGGTTGCCGCGAGAAGATATAAATAGCTAAAACATTCAAAGTAAATCACCTATTCTATTGTTAGATCAGTACTGAAATTTGATAAACAAAGAAAACGCTGCCCATTGAGAGCAGCGTTTTTCTTATTTGGTATTCAAAATTTGCTTTTCGAGGGTATGTTTGCAGAAATCCTCTGGGCGCTGCGGCGATGCAAGAATATTGCGGTCGCGGCATGCGGCTAAGCTAATGTCTGATTAGAAATCTTCGTTGATCTCGAAGATAGATTGAGTACGCAGGATATTGCAGCAACCGCCGAGTAGGTGGTATGACTGGAAGTGGAATTCCTTGCGGTACTTTTGAGTATCGAGAACTGTGAGGCAGGGTATGCCGTTGTGTGCGGTCCACTCGCGGCAGAGGGCGCCGGTTTCGTGAGCGAAGTCCTGCATTTCACGGAGCGTAGCCATGAAGAGGTTCTCGGTCAGTGATTCGGTTTGGATGGTTGTCATGAAACCGATGCCGTTTTCTTCCGAATCTCGCTCGTAGTCTTTTTCGCCGATACATGGGACGGCGTGGACTAGGCCTTTTTCGGGCAGATGATCGCCGCGATCGATAACCGCTTCGGTCATGACCTGGTCATCGTACTGAAAACGTACGGTATGTCCGATGGATGTGATCCAAGCTTCGACTTCGTAGTCACCGTGACGTTCGATACGGCGAGCGGAGAGATCAAAGAGCTCGGGGTGCATGGGACGATTGTAGAGCATCAGGCGGTAAACCTGCGCGCTGGTAGTCTTCTGACTAGCACTCATAGTAAAACCCTCAGTAAATAAGTTAGGGATTCTGCAAACCAAATTTTGAATATTCAGGTCGGGTTCGACACTCGTATGGCTGTACTGCCAGGCGGAGTGTCTATGGGCGTATGTCATTGAAGGATGCTTGGATCGAAAAAGACTGCGATCCGTGACCGTCGAGGTGGGGTTGGCATGGCCAACAGACGGAAGCACGATTCAATGCCCAATAGTAGACAAGTCTGACAGTAAGCTAAAACCTGAATTTGTTGATACGCTTACTCATGTTACGAGTGCGATTATAGCGATGGGGTTTCCCTTGAGAACCCCCTTTTTCAGCTTTTTTTAGGGTTTTTTGTGTTAGCGTTCTGTTTTTGCGGCTGATTTTGGGTTTTCGGACTGGGTATGGCCGATAAAACAGGGAAGACAGAGGGGTGAGTTGGGATGCGACGGAGCCGATAGGGGCTTACGTCAAGAATGTCTTATGGCGTCATTTTTGGGGTGTTTTCTTGAAAAACAGCTCTGATATGCACGCAAAATGGGCACAAAAGAGCCCTGCAGGGGACATTTGGTGCAAAACTGGGGCAAAGGCCTCGGCAAGGTCGGGACAGGTGGGTGCTTAAACCGGTTTTAGGCGGCTTTCGGGTCGCTGATATTGTTTTTGAGGAAGGAAAAATCGCTTGGCCATGCTGAGCGAGAAGCACGGATGGCGAGTAACACGGCAGTCATGGAAGCGGTCCAGGGTGTGGAGGATGTGGTTGTTGACCGCGCGATGGCTGCTGCGCTGGGGACGGCGAGCGGCGATGAGTTGATGGTACTGTGCAATGAGATCTTGAAACGGCGGCGCGGGGAGGGGATTCTGGGGATGATTCTGTATTACCATCGGCTGCCGGATGTGATGAAGGGGCGGATTCTGGGGATGGTGAATCGACTGTTTACGCCGTTGCGCCAAGCGGCGAGCAGGCGAAATACGGAGGGGCCGGCGAATGTGTTGGATATCGTACGTGAGGCAAAGGCAACACGGTTGAGTTATTTGGTTGGCGAGCAGCTGCGACATGGCACGGATGTCCTGCGTGATGCGGCGGCGTACACATTTGTTGAACTGGCGAAGGATTGTGTTGGCGCAAGACATGGTATTGGTGGGACGATCGAGCCCGAGAGCGCGGCATATCTACAGAAGGTCGTCGATGAATCGGTCGTGTTGTATGACTCGCACATGCATCCGGGTGTGTTGGTGGCGATGTGCGGGCTGATCAGCAAAGGGATGAGTGAAGCATCGCATGTATTGAGTGTACGCGGCCATGCGGCGGTGGGCCCGATACAGAGTCTGCTACGCCAGGGGGATGATGTAGAAGTTCGGCGGGCGACATTTGCGATGATGGGAATCAGCACATTATCTAATGCTGCGTTAGATGGTATTAAACAAGCTATTGCGATAGGACGGTTTAAGGATTATCTGGATCATTGGGAAATGCTCGAGATGGGCCGAGTGCGTGACAAACTGGAATTATTGCGGAGCTGCGAGGGGTTATGGCCCGGCTGGGTCGCGATGGAGGGGATGAATGAGCATCAGCGACGGGGCATGGTTACATGGTTAGACTTGATTCCTATGCGATGGTTAGAGAAGGTTGAGCAATTAAAGCAGCTAACAAGGTGGGATGATACTGGGTTGCGTTTGATGGGATTGCGAATCTTGCTGCGAATCGCGCAAGAGGAATCAAAACACGGCCCTTGCGAGGCGGTTCATGATGCGATCGCTGAGTTTAGCATGGATCGTGATGAACAGGTGGCGAGGATTGCGTTATGGCATCTGATTGGATGTAAGTATTCGGGGCTTGCTAAAATTTTGGCAAGTGTGGTGAATTCTGAACATGAGAGTGTGCGTCATTTGGCTGGCAGACACCTTGGGCCGTTGGGATTCAAACGGCTCTGGGATCACTGGTCGAAGATGGATCACAAAAAACGCATGGCAGCGGGCAGAGCACTGATTAAGATTTCACCGCGATTCCATGTATATTTGGATGAGATGTTACGCAAATCTGATGTACAGACTAAGCTGCGCTCTATTTCAATGATAGATCTTCTGGGACAGGGTGATTTCTTTGAGCGCAAACTGATTCAACTCACTTATCACATGGATAATCAAGTACGGGCGAGTGCGGTCAAGGCTTTAGGAACAGTCGAAAGTCACGAGGCGGCCAAGATAATTGAAACATCACTGAGCCATACAGATGACCGCGTGAGAGCCAACGCAATTGAAGCAGTTGCAGCGATCCAGACACCTGAAGTGATTGCACGATTAATGGGGCTTACACATGATGATGCGAACCGATCGCGTGCGAATGCGATTGGTGTGTTGATGCAAAATCGGCCGGAAGATGCATTGGTTGAGTTGCGAAGGATGTTGATTGACAACCGAGCTTCACACCGCGTCAGCGCGCTATGGCTGGTTGAAGTATTGGGATTGGTGGAAGTCGCAAAGGATGTCGTCGAAATGTCTGTGAGTGATCCGGAGCAGATTGTTCAAGAGCGTGCGGATCGCGTCGTACGAGAGTTGATGCGCATGATGAATGATTCTGGTGAACTGGGATTGACGGAAGACGAGGCTGGAGCGAGCGAAGCTTTTGTGACGGAGGAAAGCGCGTCATGATGAGCGGCAAACTATTAATATTAGGACAAGCAAACGAAGCTGCACAAAAAGCGGTAGAACGCGTCTTATCGAGCGAAGTGGGGAAGAACATCCGCGATAACGGCATTGATACTAAGCTTGACATGCGGTTGCTCATGCTGGCTGGCGGCGCGGTTTTGATGTTGTTTGGTTTGCTTGGTGTGATTCGCTGGTGGCGATCCCGCGACAACCGGTCGCAGCCGATGGGGGTGTTTTATAAGGTTGGGCGTCAGATGGGATTGAAGACGAGGGAATTGTTATTGTTGAGAAAGATCGCGAAATATACTGGGCTGGCGACACCATTGGCCTTGATGATGTCATCGGGAACTCTACAAGTACATGCACATGTTTATATTGAGGCATGCGGTATCCAGAAGCCGGATAAATTTATAGCGGCGATTGAAGTGCTTGGGGCAAAGCTGTTTGATGGGTTTTCTTTTAGTGAAGACCTGAATGATGGCTTGAATGATAAAGAACATGAGGCAGCGATCGCGGAAGCATTAAAGCTTGCGGGATAATCAAATCGATTGCTAGGGTTGATATATTCGTCAGCTCTTACAAATGACCTAATCAACAATTAGGCGGCAGCTATTTTCTCATACCAACGGTTGCCCAATCACTATAAACACCATTATTGATGAGCAATCGTTCACGCTCGTCGGCTGTAATCAGGTGAGCGTTCATATCTAAAATGGCAATCAGTGTTTTAGCGTGCTCGATGCGCTCAATCACATTTGGACTAGGCATCATGCGTGCGGCAGCAAACTGCACAAGTGAGATACATATGAAGTAACTAACCAGAAAAATAATGGCTTTAGATTGTTTGCGCATCGCGATATCACCCAGTATCGATTACACACAGGCTCGATAAATCAGATGGTAAGTGTAGGTATCGCGATGAGGCTGTAAAGCTATCACTTGGTAAACCGTTTAAACAAAACACTATAAAAATAGGGATAAAATCTTCGGAAGATGTGAAAAGTACGATGTTTGCGTGACGGTAAACCGTATGATTTCGGTTCGACTAAACACTTCATTGTCGATTTTATGTGGATATTTTTTGATTCATGAATACAAGGCCGCGATGATCAATAAAAAAGCCCGCATAAGCGGGCTGTAACTTTTCATATTGTGGGTTTTAAGCTAGCAATTAAGCGTTTTGAGCAATATCACAGAGTGAAACAACACGGTCAGTAAAAGCTTGGTGAAGTTTTTCTGCAACAGGGTAAGAGCCGCTTCCGATCGGCTGGCCGTCGATGGATGTGATGGCAGTCACGTGCTTGGTCGTGCCTGAGACGAAAACTTCGTCAGCCTTTGCGAAATCGCTGGTGGTGAGTGCTTTTTCAACGACGGTGTAGTTGAGTTCTTTCGCGAGTTTGATGACAGTTGCGCGGGTGATGCCATGCAGAATGAGATTGTTAGCGGGGTGAGTAAAAATTTCGCCACCTTTGACAGCAAATGCGTTTGCAGCGGTTGCTTCGGTGACGGTGCCTGAACGATGCATGATCGCATCGTCTGCGCCGGCTTCGACGGCTTTGTTGCCGGCCATGATGTTGGGCATGAGCATGACGGTCTTGACGTCACACATATGCCACCGGATATCGTCGACGAAAGCACAGGTCATGGTTGGCATCGCTGCGGCGGGGTCGAATGTAGCGGCTGGATAGGCGACGAGGAAAAGTGTGGAGGTGAGGTTTTCGTAGCCGCGCTGCGTACGTGGGGCTGCTCCGCGAGTGATCTGAACATACACGATGGAATCAGGAAGGTTGTTTTTCTTAACGAGTTCTTCTGTGATTTCGGGGATACGATCAAAATCCGCAGGCTTTGCCATCTCGGTTTTGCCGAGCGAACGCTCAAGGCGATCAAGGTGCGGCGTCATTTCATAAGATTTGCCCGCGTAGATACGGACCACTTCATAAACACCTTCGGCAAAGAGGGTGCCACGTTCTTCAGCGGGGAAGTTCGCGTCAGATTTTGAGATGTATTGGCCGTTGAGATAGACAATTGAATCCTGGCTCATAGTGACATGCCTTTATTGTTGGTTATTGATGCCGGGCGAATGGCTTGGGCTCAGACCATGATTATATAACTTTTAAGGAGTCTGATTCAAATGGGGGTTCAAAGAGATCCTCGGCAGCGCAGCAGACAAAACCTGAACGAAATTCGTACGGATTCATGGATATTCAAGATCACAGGTTTACATGGAAGTGTATTGGGTCACCGTGAGCGGACGTGCACCAGCTGCTGGGCGGGTGATGAAGGCAGATGGCTCGATGCCGGTTTGCTCACGATAACGCGTACAAAGCGACTTCATGATCGGCATCGCGTACTCAGCGTAAGCGAGCGTGACGGTACAGCCACCGAAGCCACCACCAGTCATTCGCGAACCGATAACGCCCTGCTCTGCCATATCAGCGGCAAGCGTCACGAGCAGATCCAGTTCAGGGGTAGTGATTTCGAAGTCATTCTTCATGGATTCGTGCGATGCGAACATTAGAGGCCCCATCGCAAGAAAATTGCCATTATTCAGCACTGATGCGGCCTCAAGTGTACGCTGATTTTCCGTAATAATGTGTAATGCGCGGCGATAAGTTACAGGATCAAGCTTCTCGCGAGCATCCTTGAGCTGATCTAAGGTCGCATCGCGTAATGCTTTGACGCCGAGTGTGCGTGCGGCAGATTCACACTGCTCACGACGCTCCGCATATTCACCGCCCGACAATTCATGTGCTTTATTCGAGTTAGTGATGATGATGACGATGTTGGGGTCATCAAGCTTTACTGGTGTGGTCTCATGCGATCGACAGTCAATCAGCAAAGCTGAGCCTTCTTGGCCCATCGCCGAAATGAACTGGTCCATGATGCCGCAGGGTGTGCCAGCATAAATATGCTCAGCCTTCTGGCAGATGAGCGCTTTTTGGACTGGATCCAGATTTTTGTCTGCTAGCGTCTCAACCAGTGTTGCCATCGCTACTTCGAGTGAAGCTGATGAGCTAAGTCCGCCGCCACCCGGGACCGTAGAATCAAGCAAAACGTTGAAGCCTGATGGGGGCGTGATGCCTTTTTCAAGGCAATACGAGATCGGCCCACGCAAGTAATTCGACCATGTGGGTTCACCCGTAGGGATGTTTGATGAGAGTGAAAAGATCGCTTTTTCATCGAACGCTGTGGACTTAAGATGAACCTGATCATCATCTCTAAAGCTGGCAACCATAAGCGTTTGGCGCTCAATTGCCATGGGCAAAACGAAGCCATCATTGTAGTCCGTATGCTCACCAATCAGATTGACTCGACCGGGTGCGATCGCAGCATGCGTCGGCGCCTCTTTAAAAAAGGTAGAGAACTGATCGCAAAGCGAGGATAATTGAGCCTGAATCATTGCGTTAGCGGTCATGAGCGACATGATATCCAAGTTGTTATGATGTTGCGAATTGGCCTTTTCGCGGCTAAACTCGCATTTTAAATCCGTTAAATCGCATCCTCCGTGCCAACCAATGTATTGTAGGTGAACCGACAAATATGCTATGTGCGTAACCGGCTCGACCTGCTCCAAGCACATGCCAGATGACGATTCGGCAACACATAACCGCCAAGCCAACCATGCTTTATGCTCCAATTGGCTATATAAGGATTGAAACTTGCGATTTGAACTGATCGATCGGGTGATCGAATTAGAAGAGAATAACATCCGTGCCCTCAAAACGGTCACGAGCGCCGAAGAATATCTCGGCGATCACTTCCCTGGCTTCCCCGTGCTGCCCGGTGTGATGATGCTGGAGACACTCGTGCAGGCTGGTCGCAAGCTTACCGATGCCCTGCCCCAAAGCCCAACGATGCCGCTGGTTGTCAAAGAAGTGCGCAACCTTAAATATGGCAACATGGTCAAACCGGGGCAGACACTTGAGGTCGAAGTCACCCTCAAAAAAGCTGAACAAGATAAATATGATTTCACCGGCGTCGGCACAGTCGACGGGCAGGTGGCTGTGAAAGGCCGATTTACTTTGATCCCATTGGATCAGGCCGAATAAAAACGAAGCTCAAGACAACTGTCAAAAGCAAACAGTAATTTTGGAGACTGGATAATGACTCAGGAAGAAATTTTCGAAAAGGTACAGGAAGTACTCGAAGACGCACTCGGCGTAGACGACGATGAAGTCACGCCTGAAGCAACCCTCGTTGGCGATCTCGGCGCAGAATCAATCGACTTCCTCGATATCGTCTTCCGCCTCGAAAAGGCTTTCGATGTCAAGATCGAACAGTCTGAGCTTTTCCCAGATAGCGTCCTCAACGATCCTAACTTCGTTCAAGACGGCAAAGTCACCGATGCTGGCATGGCCGAACTCAAGAGCCGTATGCCTCACGCGAACCTCGACGAATTCGACAGCAGCCGCAAGGTTGAAGACTTCTCCAACGTCTTCACCGTCGATGCTGTCTGCAAGTTCATCGAAGGCAAGCTCGCTGCCTGATCAATCGGTGGATCTACGATAAAAACCCCAGCAGGACATGAAAGTGTCTTGCTGTTGGTTTATATACCGAACCTGAAATCAACCGCCACACAAGCTCTAACAGGTGATTAGACTAATATGCGATGGATCTGGATTGACAGAATCGTTGAAATCGAAAAAGCGCAGCGATGCGTGACTATCAAAAACGTTTCCGCTGCCGAGGAAGTCGTCCACGACCACTTCCCCGCAACGGATGATCGCCCCGCCATGCCCGTCATGCCTAACTCCCTGATCATTGAAGGGATGGCCCAGACCGCAGGCATCATGGTTGGACACGCCAGCGACTTCAAAGAAAAAGTCCTACTCGCCAAAATCACCCGAGCAACCTTCCATAGTGTTGCCAAGCCCGGCTACACCATCCGCCATACCGCCACCATGGAAAACTTCGGCAAAAGCGGCGCTTCCGCAAAAGGTGTCACTGAACTCATTGATCCCGCAACAGGCGAAACCAAGCCACTCGCCGAAATCTCCCTCATGTTCTCACACATCGATCACAACATGGCTGGCCTCGAATTTCCCGAACACAACTTCGTCTTCACGGGCATGTTCATCGACCTGCTCAAACGATCTGGTGTCGAAGTCGAGTAAATCCCAGCACAATCAATTGCCCCTTCAACGCCAGTTACGACTGGCGTTTTTCTATAGCTAGACAACTTCGCCACCATATCCAACCGACCATTTGCACCCCAAAGGCAACTTTTTGCGAATATTTTAACTATCTAATTATTCGATACTTACAGCCAATCGTGTCACATCACACCTATATCTATCTTAAAAAGCCTTTGACTTTCGTTCATTATCGCTTACCTTGTATTTGTAACCTATTGGATACATTTAATTACGTCGTACCTTCGGACTCATCCAGTCACCTCAAATACATGATTCGCAGCACGCCTAAACAATCACAACAATAAACAACCAAAATTCTATTTGTTTTCATATGAATTAACTTTTTACTGATATCGGCAAGCCTCTATTCTGAATATTGCCGCCCCAAAAACCAGGAGAGAAACATGAGACTTACAACGATGACCAAATGCACTGCAGCCACCTTTATGATCGCCAGCTCATTCGCGATCGGAGCACAAGTCAACGCTGCACAAACAGCACTCCGACACAGCCAAGCCATCGACCTCAGCCCATACTTCATCGGCGGCGCCCCCGATAGCACCGTTGGCTTCGCAGGCAACGGTAACAGCCCACTATCACTCGCATTTGATGGCACAAACGCCTACATCAGCGGCTACAACAATAGCTCAAGCGATGGCTCCGTTGGTGTTGTAAAAGTCAGCAATGTTACCGGCACAGGCAACGTCACGGTTACAGACCTTGGTATCAAATTCGACGTCAGCGGCTTCCGTGGTATCGATTCAATGGTCTATGCAAACGATGCGCTCTACCTTGCGAACGACAACGGTACAACCAGTTCTTCCTACATCCGCAAATATGATGTTTCAGGCGACACCCCATCACTCGAAACTGAAGTCAACGCGCCAGGCCGCCCACTCACCATTGACTATAACCCCAATGCTGACAACATCAGCTATGTTCAGTACAGCCAAGGCCGCATATTCCAACTCAACAAAGACACACTAACCGAGCAAGAAGGCGATACTCACAAAGCCATCATTTACGATCCAGCCACCGGCACAGCATGGCGTTCAGTTTCCTTCGACTCCGATGGTAATGTTACAGCCGCAACCTTCCAAGGTATCGTTGTCGGCAACCTCAATGGTGATGGCAATGGTTACCGCAAGCTTGATGATTCCGGTGCAGGTGTCACAAACGCACTTCAGTACGGAGCGGACAATAACGTTTGGGTTTCCGTTGATATCGTCGAAGACGCGGGCGACTCTGACCTGATCGCTTATACACTGCGAGGCACGACCGAAGTCACCGATTCCACCGGCTCCAGCCGCAGCATTGACGCAAACAACGTTTATCTCGCAAACCTCGATGGCTCAGTCGACGGCCTCTCGCAAATTGAACTCACCGGCGCGGAAGACGGTATCGGCGCAGCATGGCAGAACGACACCAAGCAGATCATGTACGACGTTGACGCTGAAGGCAACGGCACCCTCCTCGTTGTATCATTCGGCGATGAACGTCTCGACGTTTATACATTCGCAGCAGTCCCTGAACCAGCGTCCATGGCTCTCCTCGGCGCAGCAGGCCTGCTCATCCTCGGCAAACGTCGCCGTAAATAACCTCAACACCAAATCCGTATGTATTGACATACAACAGTTGCAAAAACTCCGCATTTTCGCGGGGTTTTTTTAATACCCAATCGATACAATCTGTTCTCGTTTATGTAAACACATCGAAGACATCTTCGAGAAAATCAAAAAAGCGGCTCGTCTTCGATTCATTTCGATTTTTACGTCGATTGCTACTGAGCCTATCATCCATTCGATACTCGTTCCGGCGCATCGCATCGTCATCATACTGATACGTCTGTCGCAGCTTATGATTCTCATCACGAATATGCGATGGCACATGAACCTCCCGCGGCGGTGTTTCTTCATCTAATGGATCAATAGAGGATGTTCCTACTGTCTTTTGTGTGGACGCGATCACAGCTTCTCGCTCCGTATCGCGTTTCCTCTTCAGTACTGCGCGTATCTCATCAAATTCACCGCCATCCAACCACACGCCATGACATCGACCGCAAATATCCACCTTCACCATCGTCTCAGGAAACATCAATTCACACATCGAATTCGTTTGACAAGCCGGGCATTTACACGAGGACAATACCTTCTCAGACGCACCAACCTCGCCCAGCCCTGTTGCCCCAAGCACCTGATCCAACTCGTTCGCATCAAACCAAATCCCTTGGCATGACGGGCATTGATCAATCTTGATATTACGCTTCTTAACTTCCAGCTCTTTAAGATCGTGAATCATGCACTTAGGACACTTACGAGCCGAAGTAAAACTAAACCTTGCCATATTTCACTCCCGTCTATTCATCCCGAACCCCTGAGAATCAAAACAAAAATTAAAGCAACAATACCATTCAACTCAATTTTCAAATAAATCTTTCCATCAAATATAGCATATTTATAGGCACATTTACGCCTTTTCTCACCCTTCATCTCCCAATCCTGCAAAACATACAACCACCCATCACATTACGCTTATCATTCCCATCATTTCACCTTAAAATAGCGCCCTGCCCGGTATGGCAATTTCTTGGGATCGTGTGGTCGAGCAACGGTTATCGCCTACTGTTTTATTCGTATACCGAAAGACCGATACATGAGCACTATCACCACATCGTTAGCCACCAGTCAACCCGCGCTATCTTCATCCCAATCACCGCGTATCCTATCCCTCGATGTCACACGTGGCCTCATCATCCTACTCATGATCTTCGTCAACGATGTCGCCAGCGTCGCGCAAACACCCACCTTCCTCAAACACTTCTACGGCAACGGCATGATGCTCCCTGATATCGTCTTCGGCGCTTTCCTCTTCATCGTTGGCATGTCCATGCCCCTCGCCTTCTCCAAACGCCTCACCAGCAACTCACTCCCACAACTCCTCTCACACATCCTCATCCGCTCACTCTCACTCATCGTCCTCGGCATTCTCACCGTCGCAGGCCCCACCGAAATCAAATTCCACTTCATCGATCCACAAAACTCAACCCTCATCAAAATCCTTCCTAACCTCTGGTCATTTGCCACCTACACCTGTGTTTTCATCGTTTGGCATCACGTCCAAACTACTACAAAACGCGGACAAATCATCTCACTTACACTCCGCATCCTTGGCATCATCGCCATCCTCTACCTCTCCACAATCTACCGATACAAAGGCGAGCCCATCGAGCCACGCTGGTGGGGCATCCTCGGGCTCATCGGCTGGGCATACCTCGTTTGCTCACTCCTCTATCTTATTGTTAGAAACAATCCATACCTACTCATCATCGCCACCGCCGCCCTTTACGGTGTCTACGTCCTCTACCGCACCGGCGACAACTTCCTATTCTCCGGCGACCCCGCATCACCACTCACCTGGCAACCTACCTGGAACAACCAACCCCTCTGGTTCAACTTCCGCTTCACCGGTGAAACCATCGGCTCCCAAGCCGCCATCACCATGACCGGCATTCTCTTCGGCACCATCTTCCTCAAATCCTCCAAAATCCAATCACCTCAGCAACGTCTTTCCTACGCCTTCATCTTCGCCTCCCTGCTCGCCATCGCCGGCCTCATCGCCTACCCCTCCTACGGCATCAACAAACCCCAAGCCACACTCTCATGGTGTCTCTTCTGCTCTGCCATCACCGTCTTCATCTGGATGCACCTCTACATCATCATCGATCTCTGCAACTACAAAAAGTGGACATTCCTCGTAGGCCCCGCTGGCTCCAACCCACTCTTCGCTTACATGCTCGCCCCAGTCCTTTACAAAATCTTCTCCATCTCCGACAAACTCACCGATCCCAATCGCTACTCACCATTCAGCCTCGGCTCCGAATCCGCCTCGTGGTTCGGATCACAAGTCCCACTCGCACAACCCTACATCGGCATCACAAAATCCATCGTCTTCGCATTCTTCGTCGTCGCCCTCACTGGACTCATTGCCAAACGCGGCCTGCGCCTAAAACTCTAATCAACCTCAACAAAACCAAAGTAAACATAAAATAAAAACCGCGACGCAAGCCGCGGTTTTCTCATATATCCATATGACGTTTCAATGTCACATTAAAAACACAAGCATTTATCTAATGCCCAATTAGAAGGCAATTTGAAATTCCGTTCGCCAAGCGATCATCGGATCTTGACTGAAATCCTGACCCGGCTGAGCACTAAAACCAAGCGCCCCACTCATCGGATCATTACCAAACGGGTTCATCCCCGGGGCCGTACCGTCAAAGAAGTAAACCACATCACTCGTCAGCTTCAGATTGTGCTTGTTAATAAAGTAATTCGCACCCACCGTCACGCCCTGATTCGCCTCAAAGCCTTTTGAATCCTTATCAAAATACTCATAACGAACGAACGGCTGAACCTTCTCTGTCGCCATAAAACCCGCCTGCAACACCACACCCACAGCATCAGCCAGCGGGTCCCCCAAAAACGTTGTCTCGTCCGCATTCAATACATGCGAACCATTCATTGAACCCTCAAGCATCAACCCCTTGTTCTTGTACATCGCATCAACCGACCACGCCAGATAATCCAAATCCTCATCAATAATCGCATCGTTCTCAAACCCCTTCTCATAATGCACCGCCGCCCCTAAGAACGCTGACATCCCTGTCCCCGACCATGAAACCCGATCATAAATCTGGCGCCAATCACCCGCTAACTTCATATCCAACCGGCTCGTGAGCGCATAATCAAACACATTCTCACCAAAGCCGTTGTAGTCATTCGGATAAGCTGCATATTCACCGTTGCTGATCGCACCAGTAAACTTCGCGTTGTCATTGATGTTGTAATAGAACTGCAACCCCGTCCCAGCATCCAGCGTGAAATACTCCGCTGCAGACGCACGCGCAACAGTCAACTGACGTGCAAGGCTCGTCAACTCCTCACGCAAGTATGGCAACTGCCACTGCCCACCTAATACCGCAAAATCATCCGTCACCTGCACCTTAAAGAACGCAAGCTCCATCACACTCGAACCGTTATACGGATTCGTGCCGACATCCAACCGGTACTGGAACCGTGGATCAACCACATGCCCTTTGAAGATCAACCGTGCACGCCGCACCTGAAACTCGCTAATCTTGTCCCCGCCCTTCGACTTCGGCCGATTATTCATCACGTTGTAGTAATATCGAATCTGTAAATGCGCACCAATGTTCATATAAAAATCATTGTCCGCCGAGCGAATGAAAAACTTCCCGTTCTCATTCCCAGCCAGCACACTGCTCTGCAACAAACTGCTCCGCGTTTCCGCATCCGCCAAAACATCCGCAATCAGATCCTTAACCTGCTGCGTCTGGCGTGACGTTAATTCATCTGAAATCTGCTGACGCTCGAGCTCTGCAATCCGTTTTTCAAACTGCTGAATCTGACCACTCATCACCTCTACTTGGCCTTCAGCCTGCACAAACGAACCGACCGATAGCGCAATCGCAGCCGACGCCGCGAGGCGATTAAATAACCTTGACATGTAAACACAACTCCTATGTCCCGCCCTGGTAAACACAATCCATAGAACTAGGCTTTGTGATATAACCTGTCTGCCTTCCCCCTCCCCAGCACATCCCACCCTCTACACACTCCGGCCGCTGCCATATCTCCTCAGCAGCCTACTCAGCAAACCGTTCTTCACAAATGCACTAACTGATCATTAATCAGTACAAACAAGTAAGTATTTGCCCTGATTGGACATATTCTGCGGTTTTGCAAGCTTTCCGCAAGTATCTTCGGAATAAATAGTCTTATTATGTGCTTGGCTTTTCTAATATTGCTCATACCGCCCCACGATCAACCTATTCCTCGCTTTCTGATCAGCCCTTTCTCATCTATCATGCATCAATTCCCCCTATAATTTCCCAACCTTTTCCTCTCAGGAGCAGAGCCCACACATGCAGTCTCGCCAAGGCCAAATCCTCATCTCGAACACCGACATGCTCGACCCGAACTTCCATCAAACCCTCACCCTCCTCGTTCAACACGACGACCAGGGCGCACTCGGCCTCACCCTCAACCGTGAACTCGACGTGGACTTCAAAGAACTCTGGGCCAACGTCTCACCCTCCACCTCCAACTACGACGGCTCGCTCATGCTCGGCGGCCCCTGCGAAGGCCCCCTCATGATCCTCCACAACAACCCCATCTACGGCACGCAACCCGTCATCCCAAACGTCTTCTTCACCACCGACCCTGAAGAAATCACTTGGCTCCTCGAACACCACCGCGGACACATGAAATGCTTCACCGGCTACTCTGGCTGGAGCGCCCTTCAACTCGAAGAAGAACTCGAAGTCGGTTCATGGGTCACCGCAGAAGCAACACCCGAAATCATCTTTGAAGAAGATCACGCTAACCAGTGGATAGAGACCCTCCGAGCAATCAACCCCTCGCAAGCCACCCTCTACCAAAACCCCAAACTCTTTGACGCCGACCCCAACCTCAACTAAGTCTCCCACTAAATAGCGATCGTCGTCCCAAGAATATTCATTAATTTTCTCCAAGCGCACGCCCCCCGGCCGTGGCGTGTCGCTCAAATCAATGCGGCTCATAATGCCCCATACACACAACGACCTCTTCACCCATCCATCCAATTAAAAAACCCTTAAAAATAAGGGTCTTTACAATACTAGAGCAAGTTGCATCATGACGTCCTACATGTCCTGCGAAAACAATCGGAAGCAGGCTCACGTGAGAAGTGTTTTTACTGCAACGGCTTACTGGTCAACGAGTGAGTATTCTCGCAAGGCGTTCTAAAACGAACCAATCAGGTTTATTTCTTCGCTGTCCAGAAACGTACCTTCGTATCCTTCACCGGCACCCCCTCCTTATTCTTAAACGAATTGAACTTCCCCCAGTTCACGCCAAACCGATATCCCTTCCCAGCCTCCAACTTCACCTTCCACACAATCGTCTTCTCATCTCGCCACACCGGCCGATCCACACCTTCCGGCGCATCGTCACCAAACTGCGGAAATGAATACCCGCTGCTCATCGGCTGATCGAACACAATCACGATCTCATCCGTCGCGGGATCAACATCTATCTCACCATTCGACGGCGACATGCTCACAATCTTCGGCGCATTCGCTTTCTTAACCTTCGATTGTTTTCCATCATCCCCACGCTTCTCACGCCCCGTCCAGAAACGCACCATCGTATCCTTCACAGGCACCCCATCCTCATTCCTAAACGAATTAAACTGCTTCCAGTTCACGCCAAACCTGTACCCCTTGCTCGGCTCCAACTTTACCTTCCAAACAATCGTTTTTTCATCCCGCCATACCGGCCGCTCAACACCCTTCGGCGCATCGTCACCAAACTTCGGGAACGCAAACCCTTTACCCATCGGCTGATCAAACACCACTACAATCTCATCCGTCATGGGATCAACACCACGCGCACCATTCCTCGGCGTAATACTCACAATCTTCGGCACACCCGTACTCACATCACCCTGCTCATACTGCCCCGACTCAACCTGTTCCACCCCATCACGCGCCTTACCCGTCCGAAAATTCACCTTCGTCCAAGGCACACTCACACCATCAGCACTCTTGAAATTCCGATGCGACGGACTATTCACCCCAAAATAATACTTCTTGTTTGGCTCCAACTTCACCGGACGCACAAACGTCTTATCATCCTTCCAGTAAATCTTCCCTGCCGACGGCGGAAACGTCTCGCCACCACCTGTAAACGACCTGCCCTTCCCCATCGGCACATTGAACTTAATCACGATCTCTTTCAAGCTCGGATCAACATTCATATCACCATTCCGCGGCGTCATACTCACAACCTTTGGCAACTCCGGAACCTTCACATCCTCAACCGTATTCACCTGCTCCCCAGACTTCGCCTCCCGAGTCTTAAACCGCACTTTCGTCCACTTCACACTCACCCCATCCTTACTCTTAAAATTTCGATGTGATGGACTATTCACCCCAAAATAATACTCCTTGCCCGGAAGCAGCTTCACCGGCACCACAAACGTCTTATTGTCACGCCATGTAAGCTTCCCATCGATAAACGGAAACGTTTCCCCGCCCCCCGTCATCGACCTGCCCCTCCCCATCGGCACATTAAACTTGATCACAATCTCTTTCAGATTCGGATCAACATGCTGATCCCCAGCTTTCGGCGTCGTACTCACCACCCGCGGCGCAGCCGCCCAAGTACTCGCCATCACACCCAACACCATCATTAAACTCAACATCCAACGAAAGCCTATTCTCATCTCATTGCCCTTTCATGACATGCATTACAGTACATTCAAAAACAAAACCAGCCGCCATACCCCTATATTCAAAGCATTTTATTCATCACTCACCGCATCCGTCACTACAACATCTTCTTCACTTTCTAACCGGTTCATCATGTGAACAACCGCCGCCTCATACACAGGGTCGTAATTCCGAAACTCCTCCGGCCTCGATGCCACATACACATCCGGCTCAATCCCCACACCCTCAAAACACTCACCATCCAGCGTCATTGCCTGCCACGAAGGCAACACCACGAACAAACCATTCATCAACTCATAACGCCGCGGATTTCCCGACGAACCGCGTGATCGATCACCCAGCAGCGTCGCATTCGGCGCTGCACGCATCATCAGAAGTAACGCCTCACACGAACTCATACACCGCTGTCCCATGAGCACAACGACCGGTTTATCGTAATACGGCCCACTCACATCATGCTTGAACCAGCGAGTAAAAACAGGTGTAAAACCACTTTTCGATGAAGGATCAACACTGATATTCTTCGCATACGGCAATTTGCCTTTGATAAAACAACCAGCCATCCCGCGCGCCATGAGTTCATCGCCGCCCCCGTTAACTCGTAGATCAAGAAACACACCCGGCGTATCTTTGACATGCTCAACGGCTTGATAAAAAGCATTGACCTGCTGTTTAATATTCCCGGATAGAGAGGGAACATAAATGTAACCGTATCCTTCAATTGTGATGCCGGAGACAATGTTTTTGTGTTTACGAACATCGCTGAGCGTGTCGATGATCCAACTGATGTTTGAATTGTCTTCTACAAAACTCGTGGATGTGCTGATGCGCTGATCGTGATTGATGATGGAAAGATGTAAATCGCGGGCTTGTGCGAGCAACCAGCGCATGTCGGAAATCATTTGTTTTCTTGTGGTTACGCCCTCCACATCGCTCATCATCATGTCGCAAAGATATTGCCAATCAATGTTGTGTTGATCACGGTAGGCGTATTTTGTTTGAAGCAGAATCGAAAGCTTTTGCCACGCTTGGATTTGCCGTTTGGAAGTGAGAACCTCAACCTTTTGAACTAGCTTATCTTTTGGTTGAATTGCCTGAGCGGGCGCATCGGCAGCATAAAGCGTAAGTGTTTGAAAAATAATGAATAACACTAAAACTGATGTACGGCTAAGCATCTGAATACCCCGTAAAAAATGATGTCCTATTGAACAACCTCTATCTATAAGACGCAACACAAGTTCAATCATTGCGGATCATGAAGAAGTATTCAATAAAACATCAATCACACAGGCATTCTGATCATTTCAATATCACTCTATTAAAGACGTATTGCAAGCTATATTGTTCAAATCAACTAACTGAATCTATTTGGTTTTTTGATTCTTCTTCGTAGAACAACGCAACAGAACGCGCGCACAGTTTTACATTTCGCGGCGTGTTTGTGCGCACAAAAAACGATTTTCGGGGGTTTGCCTGTATCTTTTCAGCTACGTTTTCTCTTAAAAACCATCAACAATGATTAACTATGCTCAAGCTTTGACGAGAAAAGTATTTTTCCGCGCAAGTGCGAAAAGCGAAATTTCACGTTTGTGCGCGCCGGATAATTTTCATGTTGTATCGGATTGACGATCAATTGAATATGCTCCAGACATCTATACGCGCGGAGAAAATAAATCGTCCTTTGCACAACTACCACATTTTCGAATATCTAAAAAGTGAATCCAATATGACCAACGGAAACCATGAATTGATGAGTGCCTCGTGATTAATCAAGAATAATCTGTACACGGTGATTGAGATCTTCAGCCATGGATTGACGGTCGAGCCCAGCTCTTGCGCGGAGTACGTGACCTTGGCGCAAATCAAGCATGAGGCGAGCACGTTGTAGTGAGGGGAAATCGCCGGGCAGGTTGCCTTTGCTTTTTTCCCGATCGAAGCGTTTGGCGATGCGAAGATCGGTTGCGAGGATGGCTTGCTGAAGAAGCTCTTTAACACCTTCAACGGAGCCGGCGTTGGTGGCAACACATGAACCGAGGAAGCAGCCGAGACGGCCATCACCTTTTTGCGTGGCGTAGTCGAGGGCGGCGTTCATGAGGGCGCGAACAGCTTTATGGATGTCGGGTTCGGACTCGAAGGCGACAAGCGGCTCGCAGGCATCGTTAGTTGTGTAACGTTCGATGGCTTTGAGGTAAAGGCTGTGCTTATCCCCGAAAACGGCGTAAAGACTGGGGCTATTAATACCCATCGCGTCAGTGAGGTCACGTATGGAAGACCCATCGTAACCTTTGGCCCAAAAGACATTTACAGCGGCCTCAAGGGCTGTATCCATATCAAAATTACGAGGTCTGCCGACCTTTTTTTGTACCATTCGTTACAAAACTCCTTGACATCAAATCTGCTGCCTCTAGTATTATAACGTACGCTACAAAATATCAATCGTGATATAGCGTTTTAATGAGCATTAAATTCTGAATCAAGCGTTTGCGATGCTGTATGTGTCGCAGCGATGCTGTTGCTATGCATTGATTTATGAATGGAAGGAATTTGAAGATGCCTAAAAGACTTGATGGGAAAATCGCGTTTCTGACGGGGGGAAACAGTGGGATTGGCTTGGCGACAGCGAAAGAGTTTGCTAAGCAAGGCGCGACGGTTGTGATACTGGCTCGAAGTCAGGAGAAAGCGGATCGAGCATTGGCGGAAATTGGCGGCGAATCGGAAGCGGTGATCGGTGATGTAACTGATTTGGGTTCACTAGAAATCGCCTATTCGATGATTAGAGAAAAATATGGTCGGCTTGATATTGTGTTCGCGAATGCAGGGATTGTGCCGACGACGCCGCTCGGGGAAGTGAGTGTGAGCGATTTTGATCAGATGAGTGATGTCAATTTTAAAGGCACATTCTTTACGGTTCAGTATGCATTCCCGTTACTGACAAATAATGCATCGGTGATTCTTGTTTCATCTTGTCTGGATGAAATGGGTGCTGAAAACTACTCGTTGTATAACGCGACGAAGGCGGCGATACGTTCATTGGCGAGATCATTGACGCCTGACCTTGCGCGTAAAGGTGCGAGGATCAATGTATTGAGTCCTGGGCCGATTGATACACCAGTGCTTGAAAATTCAGGGATGAGTGACGAGCAGATTCATACGCACAAACAAGCATTTGCGAATGTTCTTGCTGCGGGACGCGTTGGAGAACCTGAGGAAATGGCGAAAACTGCTTTATTTATGGCTTCAGATGACTCATCGTTTATGTTTGGCAGTGAAATACAAGCTGATGGCGGGATGAATCAGATGAGGATAGCCATGCAGTGGTGATGAGAACTATACAAGGATAAAAAAGAAAACCCTCGGCTGAGAAGCCGAGGGTTTTTAATTCTAATAGAGTATTAGGCGCCAAAACTATCGCATGCGTTTTTTGCCGTCTTCGCCGAGCATCTGAGCGACGAGGCGAGATTCGCCAACAGTCGTCTTGATCTGATCGGGTGTGATGGCGCCGGCTGCTTCTGCGAGAGCGGCTGCGTATTCGAGTTCCTCTTCACGGGAAAGTTTTTCCTGTGATGGTGGCTCAGCAAGCTTAATGACATTCATGCCGGTGTACTTGGTGAAGCCGGTACCGACTGGGATGAGGTGTCCGAGGAGGACGTTTTCCTTGAGGCCAACGAGCGTGTCCTGCTTGCCTGCGAGGGCAGCTTCGGTGAGAACCTTGGTGGTTTCCTGGAAGGAAGCACCAGAGAGGAACGAGTCGGATTGGAGTGAGGCCTTGGTGATACCGAGGAGGAGGGTTTGGCCGGTGGAAGGACGACACTTGGCAGCCTTCGGTGGAACCTTACCTTCAGCTTCGCATTCGGCAACAGCGTCCTTGAGTTCGTTCTTGGACACGATCGCATCGAGTGGAAGATTGGAATCGCCTGGGTCTTTGATCTTGCCCATGCCAGCGACGGTTGCGTTTGCTTCACGGAAGCGGAACTTGTCGACCACTTCGTTTGGCAGGAGGTTGGTGTCGCCGGGGTTCTCAACGCGGATTTTGCGGAGCATCTGAGACACGATGATCTCGATGTGCTTATCGTCGATGGGGACGCCCTGTGCACGGTAGACGTTCTGAACTTCGTCGATGAGGTAAGCGAAGAGGTTTTCTTCACCCTTAACACGAAGGATGTCTTGTGGGATGAGTGGGCCGTCGATGAGCGGATCGCCTGCGTCGATGTAGTCGCCGGTGTGGACGAGCATGTGCTTGTCCTGCGGGACGTGGTGATCGACTTCGAGGCCAGCTTCGGAACGGACGATGACGGTCATCTTACCACGGCGGCGGTCAGAACGAAGTTCGACGGTACCGGAGATCTCGGCCATGATGGCGGATTCCTTCGGTTTACGAGCTTCGAAGATCTCGGTAACACGTGGGAGACCACCGACGATGTCGGCAGAACCGGATGCTTCACGAGGCTGACGGGCAAGGAGGTGGCCAGCGGCGACGCTTTCACCTTCTGTAACGTCGATACGAGCCTTCGCAGGCAGGTAGTGGAAGTCGAGGATGTTGCCAGCGGTGTCTTCGATAACGATACGTGGGTGCATTTCACCCTTGTGTTCGATGACGACGAGCTGTTTAACATCACCCGCTTTTTCTTCGCGAACGGTTTCGCCGAGGACGATGTCTTCGAAGCGAATGGCACCAGCTTTTTCGGCGAGGATGACGGTACGGTGTGGATCCCATTTAACGAGGATCTGGCCGCGTTTCACGGTGTCACCTTCGTTGACGAGGATCATGGCACCGTATTGGACTTTGAACTTCTCAAGTTCGCGGCCCTTGTCGTCGGTCACGAGTACTTCACCGTTACGTTTAAGAGCGACGAGGCAATCGTTGCCGTCTTCGTCCTTGGTTGGAACAGCGTTGGCGTCACGGATGACGATCTTACCAGGGGTGGAAGCCTGGAAGCTGGTGTCGATGGTTGCGGTTGTCGCAACACCACCAGTGTGGAAGGTACGCATGGTTAGCTGCGTGCCTGGCTCACCGATGGACTGAGCTGCGATGATGCCGACGGCGAGGCCTTCCTCGACCTTGCGGCCGGTGGAGAGGTCGCGGCCATAGCAGCGAGCACAGATACCGTGTGATGAATCACAAGAGAGCGGTGAGCGAACCATGACGGACTCGATGCCGAGGCCTTCGATGGCGCGAGCTGCTTCTTCTGTGATGATTTCGTTTTCTTCCGCAATGAGTTGATCGGTGATCGGGTTGCGGATGGTTTCGCGAGCGGTACGGCCAACGATTTGCTGGCTGAGCGCGACGTCGATTTCTTCACCCTTATAGATGGCGTGCTTGGTGACACCCTTGTGGGTACCACAGTCGTCGCCGGTGACGAAGACGTTCTGAGCGACGTCAGCGAGTTTACGGGTGAGGTAGCCGGAGTCAGCGGTCTTAAGCGCGGTGTCGGCCAAGCCCTTACGAGCACCGTGGGTTGATGAGAAGTACTCGAGGACGGATAGACCTTCGCGAGCGTTAGCCTTAATCGGTGTTTCAATAATTTCACCGGAAGGCTTAGACATCAGACCACGCATACCAGCGAGCTGCTGAACCTGCGAGACGTTACCACGAGCACCGGACGCGTCTTTGGACATGATGAACACCGGGTTGATGTACAGCTTGCCTTCATCGGAGTCGACAGGGAGGTGGTTGTTGAACTCGTCACGGCGGTCCTTACGGAGTTCCTTGAGGAGTTCCTTGGTGACGGCTTCACGACAGTGTGTCCAGAGGTCGAGGAGCTGGTTGTAACGTTCACGTTCGGTGATAGCACCGGCCATGAATGCTTTCTCGACGCGGTCGACCTTTTTCTGGGTCTTGTCGATGAGCTCTTTTTTCTTCTCTGGGATACGGAGGTCGGTGAGGCCGAAGGATAGGCCTGAGATTGTTGAGTGCTTGAAGCCGATGTTCTTCATGTTGTCGAGAAGATCGATGGTCGCGGGACGACCGGAGATTGCGTAGGTGTCGTCGATGACACGTGAGCAACCCTTGGAGCCGAGGGCACAGTTATAGAACTGCATGCCATGAGCGAGGATCTCGTTGAAGAGGAGACGGCCAACCGTGGTGACGATGCGAAGGTTTTTCGGCATCGGAACGGCTTGATCTTTTTGGTCGTTAACGACGTCAACCCAGCGGCCTTCAGGCATGCGGACTTCGATGAAGTCGTGCATTTCGATCTTTTTGAGATCGTAAGCGAGGAAGGCTTCATGCGGGGTGTGGAACTTCATCATCTTTTCGCGATCGGGCTCGCCGCCACCATGTTTCATGGTGAGGTAGTAAGCACCGAGGAGGATGTCCTGCGAAGGTGAGATAATGGGGTTGCCGTTGGCTGGGGAGAAAATGTTGTGCGGTGAGAGCATGAGCAGTGAAGCTTCAGCTTGAGCTTCGACTGAGAGTGGGAGGTGGACAGCCATCTGGTCACCGTCGAAGTCAGCGTTGAAGCCGGTACAGACGAGTGGGTGAACGCGGATAGCGTTACCTTCGACGAGTACTGGTTCGAAAGCTTGAATACCCATACGGTGAAGGGTCGGAGCACGGTTGAGCATAACCGGATGCTCGTGGATGACTTCCTCGAGGATGTCCCAGACTTCAGGATCACGACGCTCGAGCATTTTCTTCGCGGACTTGATGGTGTCGACGAGGCCATGCTCTTTGAGCTTGCGGATAATGAATGGCTGGTAAAGTTCCAGAGCGATCTTCTTGGGAAGACCACACTGGTGAAGTTTCAGGTTGGGGCCGACGACGATGACGGAACGAGCGGAGTAGTCGACACGCTTACCGAGAAGGTTTTCACGGAAGCGGCCTTGCTTGCCCTTGATCATGTCGGTGAGTGACTTGAGTGGGCGGCTGGATGAGCCGAGCACTGGACGACGGCAACGACCGTTATCAAAGAGTGCATCGACAGACTGCTGAAGCATACGTTTTTCGTTACGAATGATGACTTCAGGAGCGTTGAGGTCGATGAGTTTCTTGAGACGGTTGTTACGGTTGATGATACGACGGTAGAGGTCGTTCAAGTCGGAAGTAGCAAAGTTGCCGGACTCGAGAAGAACGAGTGGACGCAGGTCTGGAGGGATGACAGGAACAACGTCCATGACCATCCAACCTGGATCGTTTTCTGAGTGGCGGATCTGCTCGATGATCTTCAGACGCTTGGAAAGGTCTTTGATCTTCTGTTTAGATTTAGTGTTGTTAAGGTCAGCGCGGAGTTCACCTGCGACGGCATTGAGGTCCATACGGGAGAGCAGTTCTTTGACTGCTTCAGCACCCATCATGGCCTGGAAGCCAGCACCGTAGGACTCGTAAGCCTGACGGTATTCGTCTTCGGTGAGGACTTGCTGGTGTTTGAGTGGGGTGTCGCCGGGCTCGGTAACGACGTAGTCCTGGAAGTAAACGACCTTTTCGATGTCGCTGGTCTTCATTCCAAGGAGGTTGCCGAGGTGGGAAGGTATGGCTTTGAAGAACCAAATGTGGACGATCGGCGCGGCGAGGTTGATGTGACCCATACGCTTGCGGCGTACGCGGGAGTGTGTGACTTTGACGCCACAACGATCACAGATAATACCTTTGAATTTGGTGCCTTTGTATTTACCGCAGGCACATTCGTAGTCGCGTTCTGGTCCAAAGATACGTTCGCAGAACAGGCCGTCTTTTTCGGGACGGTATGTACGGTAGTTGATCGTTTCTGGTTTTTTGACTTCGCCGAAGGACCATGAACGGATATCGTTCGGTGAAGCAAGTGTGATCTTCACAGCGGCGTAGTCATTAACACGATCGTAAGCTATATCAGCCATATCTTGAAACACTCCATCATTGAGCGTTTAGTGGTATCAGTTTTGAACGAAGGTTCGGGTTACGAAAAGTTGAAACGGTAAACAGCCGCCTATTCGGCGGCTGCAGGGGTTGATTAGAAGATCGAACCGCCTTCGAGTTCAGCTTTTTCGAGACCGATGTTGAGGCCGAGGCCTTTGACTTCGTTACAGAGGACGTCAAACGCAACGGGCATGCCCGCTTCGAGTCTGTTCGTGCCTTTGACCATTGATTCGTAGATCTTGGTGCGGCCTTCGACGTCGTCGGACTTAACGGTGAGCAGTTCCTGAAGGATGTATGCTGCGCCGTAGGCTTCGAGGGCCCAGACTTCCATCTCGCCGAATCGCTGGCCACCGGTACGAGCTTTACCACCGAGCGGTTGCTGGGTGATGAGCGAGTATGGGCCGGTTGCACGGGCGTGAATCTTGTCGTCAACGAGGTGGTGAAGTTTCAGCAGGTACATGTAGCCAACGGTGGTCTTTTCATCAAAAGGTTCACCGGTGCGGCCGTCATGAAGTTGAATCTTCGCTTCCTGAGGCATCTTAGCGAGCAGTTCGCGGTCGCCGGGAGCACCACCAGCGGCGGCGGTGTCGGCCCATCGACGGTCACAGTACTCGTTAGCTTCTCTGAGTGCTTCCCAGATTTCACCCTCGGTTGCACCGTCGAAGACAGGCGTTCGAGCTTGGAATCCGAGGACGGAGCAGGCCCAGCCGAGGTGTGTCTCGAGGATCTGTCCGACGTTCATGCGGGAAGGCACGCCGAGTGGGTTGAGCAGGACATCGACAGGTGTGCCGTCGTCCATGAATGGCATATCTTCGATCGGGACGATACGGGCGATAACACCCTTGTTACCGTGACGACCCGCCATTTTGTCGCCGACTGAGAGTGGGCGTTTGGTGGCGATGTAGATTTTGACCATTTCGAGGACGCCTGAAGGCAACTCGTCGCCGCGCTTCATGTGAGCGAGACGGCGTTGTTTTTCCTTCTCAATGGACTGGATACGAGGCCAAAAGGCTTTGTGTACCTTAATGGCTTCTTCCATCACATCCTTGGAACCCTTGATCCATTTCACGTTGAACGATTCGATCTGCTCGAGAATGATCTCGGTGATGTCGGAAGCGGCAGCTTTCTGACGAGTCGATGGGTCAACCATTGGCGTACCCGTCGTTTCGTTGACCTTCTCGACCATCTGGCGGAAGAGTTCGGCTGCACGTTCGTCCATGTGCATTTCGTAGTCACGCATCTCACGCTTGAGCGATTTTTTCTGATCGTCGTTGAGGTGCATACGACGGCTAAAGCGTTTAGCGCCGATGACGATGCCGTCGGTGCCTGCGGGGACTTCGAGAGAATCGTTTTTAACGTCTTCACCTGCACGGCCAAAGATGGCGTGGAGGAGTTTTTCTTCTGGGGTCAGCTCGCTCTTGCTCTTTGGTGAAACCTTACCGACGAGGATGTCGCTAGGTTTAACGTGAGAGCCGATGCGGATGATGCCGTTCTCGTCGAGACGAGAGAGTTGTTTTTCTGAGACATTGGGGATGTCGCAAGTGAACTCTTCGCGGCCGAGCTTGGTTTCACGGATTTCGACTTCGAATTCATCGATATGGATCGATGTGAAGACGTCGTCCTTAACGAGGCGTTCGCTGATGACGATCGCGTCCTCGTAGTTGTAACCGTCGAATGTGTTGAAGGCGATGAGGCAGTTCTTGCCGAGTGCGAGTTCACCCTTGTCGGTGCCTGCGCCGTCGGCGATGATCTGATCTTCTTCAACCCAGTCGCCCAAACGGACGATTGGTTTTTGGTTTTGACAGGTACGCTCATTGAGGCCAACGAACTTGCGGAGTTCATACTCATCAGCGTTGTCGATCACGATCATTTTCGCATCGACATAGGTCACGGTGCCGGCGTTCTTCGCACGGACGACCATACCGGAGTACTTCGGAATCTCCATTTCCATACCTGTCGCGACGCATGGAGCTTGTGCCTTAATCAGGGGCACAGCCTGGCGTTGCATGTTCGAACCCATGAGAGCGCGGTTCGCGTCGTCGTGTTCGAGGAATGGAATCAGAGCAGCTGAGACACCGACAATCTGCTTAGGCGAGACGTCGACGTAGTCGAGTTGCTTGGAGGAAACCTGAGCGACTTCGCCGTCAACACGTGCGAGGACGTTGCCCTTAACGAGCGTACCATCGGGGTTGATGGAGTCGGTCGGCGCGATGGTGATCTTCATCTCTTCGTCGGCTCTGAGGTATTCGATACCCTTTTCGCCTTCGATCATCTTGCCGCCTTCAACCTTGCGATAAGGTGTGAGAAGGAAGCCGTACTGGTCGACGCGGCTGTAGATGCCGAGTGAACAGATGAGACCGATGTTCGTGCCTTCAGGTGTTTCAATCGGGCAGACGCGGCCGTAGTGGGAGATGTGAACGTCGCGGACTTCAAAGCCAGCACGTTTACGGTTCAGACCACCGGGTCCGAGAGCGGAGAGACGACGCTCGTGGGTGAGCATCGAGAGCGTGTTGGTTTGGTCAACGACCTGAGAGAGTTCGCCGCGGCCAAAGAAATGGTCGATGGCGGAACTGATGGACTTGCTGTTGATCAGATCAGCGATCTTTGACAGCTCGTCAGGGTCTTTAACCGACATACGCTCCTGCACGGTACGGCGGAGCTTGAGGAAGCCCTTACGCATTTCTTCGACAGCTAATTCGTCGAGGGTGCGGAGACGACGGTTGCCAAGGTGGTCGATGTCGTCGATGTGGGCTTTGTTGCGATTTGAACGCAGATCAAGCATGTATTTGATGACTTCAAGGAAGTCGTCGCCACGGATCTGCATGATGTTCTCGTCAACATCAAGATTGAATTTACGGTTGATACGGAAGCGTCCAACCTTACCGAGACGGTAGCGGTTGTCATCGAGGAATTTCTCTTCGAAGAGTTGCTTCGCTTTGTCGACCTGCGGCGGATTGCCGGGGCGGAGACGGGCGTAAAGGGCGAGAAGCGCCGCTTCGTGCTCGTTGACCTGAAGATCGACCTGTGCCTGCTTTTCCTCAGCGATCGTGTTGAGGATGAGCATATCAGAGGCATTGGAGACCACTGATATCTTCTTGAGGGCTGAGCCGAGGATTCGCTCGACGGCTTCGCCAACCTGAGCACAGACGGGGAGAATTTCCTCGCCGGTGTCGGTGTCGATGACCGCAGCCGCGACATAATGTTCGGGCTTCAGGTCGGTGACGTTGATCGTCTCGACATTGTAGAAGAGCTTAAGAAGTGAGTCGGTCGTCGAGTACTTCTCATCCAGCGCACGCAAGAAAGTCGTGGCTGGAATCTTGGTCGACTGGTCAATCCTCATCGTGAGGACGTCTTTTTTGGTGACTTCAAGCTCGATCCATGAGCCGCGTTCAGGAATGATACGGGCTGAATGGAGTGGGCGGTCAGCTTCGGCAGAAGCGATGGAGAAGTCAACACCAGGCGATCGGTGCAATTGGTTGACGATGACGCGTTCAGCACCATTGATGATGAACTCACCGCCCCCCATCATGACCGGGATTTCGCCCAGGTAAATTTCTTCTTCGGGAATCTCGGGCACATCCTTGCGCACAAGACGGACACCAACACGGAATGGCATTCCGTACGTGAGCCTTAACTCACGACACTCATCCGAAGTGTATCGGGGCTCATCAAGCTTGTAGTACAAGTACTCAAGCTGCATATTCCCGTCATACGAAATAATTGGAAACACCTCATTAAGAAGTCCTTCCAGGCCCATGTTCTTATCGCGCTCGCTCTGATCTTCCTCTTTTTTCTGCAAAAAACGCTCATATGCAGCCTGCTGCACTCGAACGAGATTTGGAATGGGAAGAGCATCGCCGCGCTTGGAGTAATCGCGCACAGAGTTTAGCTGCATCGATATCCTCGGCTTAAGAGATCTCTAAGTTCATACTGTGGAGGGTTTTACAAGCCCAGATCAGTACCGGTTCCACGCCGCGAACGAAACAGTATACACCCATGTATACATACCCACAAGCTCGACAGACACAACCTTCTCCAAACGTTTAAATTTGGTATGGATTTTGCCTGCGCGAGCTTCGCGCCTTCGTTCTAATTACCTAATGTTTTATAGTTACCGAGCTTATTGCACAAGTCCATCGCTTTCCCCAACATTTATCCACCGTGTGCCCCCAGCCAACCCACTTTCGGCAGACTGTGGCACTTAACTCTTTTATTTGCAGGCACTCAGAACTAATTTCCATTTCAATTACGGATTTTCCCGTACCGCTTTTATGCACAAAGAGGGGGAGCCTGACTATTTTTTTTTGCGCGGCTGACCGATCAGATTTCAGATGGGGACCCGGCAAGGGGAAGCGGTGCGGAGCCAACTATGCATACGCAGCATTTTGCAATCTTCTTTATAACACTGTTTTCGATTGTGAACCCGATCGGGTGTTTGCCCATATTCGTGGAAGCGACAGGTAACGACCCACCGCGGGTGCGGAACGGGATTGCACTACTGATGGGGCTGTTTATTTTTTTGGGGCTGGGAACATTTTACTTAGCAGGGAACGAGGTATTGAGATTTTTCGATGTGTCGTTGCCTGCATTTCGGATTGCGGGGGGAATCATTTTGCTGTTGACCGGGATCAAGATGCTTTGGGAGGTTCATTCTGATGCGGCTCATCCAAAGGCCCCGGCGGCGCGGAAATCAGCGATGCGGATGGCGGCCTCTCGATTCCAGACCATATTTATCCCATTAGTATTTCCGATCTTTGTCGGGCCGGGATCGGTCGCAACAGCGATCATCTTGTCATCGCAATACCCCAGCACAATCCCAACTCGCATCGCGGGCACCTCAGCCATCTTTGCTGTGGCGGGAGTCACGGTCCTGATCCTGCTCATGTCGTCGGCTATCAAGCGCGTACTCGGTGGATTGGGGATGGAAATTTGCTCAAGACTACTTGGCCTGATTCTCGTGGCGATGGCTGTACAGTTTATACTTGTCGGATTCTCGGAAGTGACTGATGGTTTAATTCATATCAAGCAAGCGGACGAAGCGATCACGCTAAACGAATAAAATCACTTCGGCAGCAACTATCTTATGATTAGGTGCGATCTCAAATACGAGATACAGATTTGATCACTATTTAGTTGCCAAATATACGTATGCCTGTAATTTAGATATCACTCGCTGAAGCTAAAAGCAATGACATCACCCATTACACTCATCAGAGCTTGCACAGGTTTTTGATAGTGGATTTACAGCATACATTAGGAGAAAGGTGTTAAAAAAAGGGTACTAAGTTTCAACTGCGGAAAGGACTTTCCGTTGGTAGTGCATTTTCTCGCCTTTTCGATCTACCGTAAATTCGTCTGAGATTGCGTTAGTCACAATACCCTCAGCTTCCTCGCCATGCAGTTCAACAACAATCTGCTCAACTTGTGGCAACCATTTTTCTACACCACGGCTGAACACGTCACACTCCGAGCCTTCGATATCCATTTTCAAAATGCCGATTTTCTCTGCATTTTGCTTTTTCATGATGGTGTCGATACGCATACCTAGCATTGCCTGATTCGAGTTTTCTTTCACTTCTTTTACGCGGAATGACCAAGATTTCGCATCGGGGTTATAAATTTCTAGCCATGCATCAGCCCCCCAAAGCCCGCCCTCGATGATGACAACATTACTTAACCCCTTGCAGTGCTCACGTAACAAAACAAGATTTTCATTGCTTGGTTCAATCGCAATAATCGTATTGTCTGGATAGCGTCTGGAGAGGTAAGCGGTTGAAATTCCGATATTAGCACCTGCATCAATTATCAGTGAGCCGGGCGAAGGCGCATTAAGATGATCAAGTTCCATGCTGAGAATAATTTGCTTGAATACATCCCAATCTGATTGTTTCGCGCGGATTAGAAATGGCACGTCATAACCCGGCACATGGATTTTATAGTCCCAAAACGCAATCGCTGCCCTAAGCATAATAAAGATGGTTTGCGACAGGTTGTAATACTGGCTCAATTTCGCATAGAGCAGATAGGTACGTTGATGCCAAAGATATTCTTGGATTGCTCGTTTTATTCTCATATATTCCGCACGATAAGACTGTTGATAGGTCGTAAATCTGCTACGGCTAACATATGCTCATTACACAGGGCAACAAACCAAAATTACCCATGACATGACTGGTCTCATTCTACCAATTACTCATTGACTGTAAATAATTCGTGTTCCCAATAACTTGGCCAACCACTTACTCATTCACCATTAGACACTCTCCCTGCTTCACATCCAGCTTTACCTCACTTCACCCAAATAACATCATTCATCGCACCAGCTATGCCGATCTTCAACTTGTAGCCTTCCTTTTTCTTAACAGGTGTGCGTGTATGAACGAAGCATCCAATAAAAGCAATCATAGCCATGGCGAAATCGAGCAAGGCAACATTCTTTATGTGATCACCTTATCTTGCGTGGCTGCGGTGGGCGGGTTTCTGTTTGGCTATGATTCTGGCGTGATTAATGGCACAATCCCTGCCCTGCAAACTGCGTTTAAATCGACGAATGTAGGCACAGGTTTTAATGTTGCTTCGATTTTACTGGGGTGCGTGTTTGGCGCATTGCTAGCTGGGACATGCGCAAATCGGTTTGGCCGCAAACCGACGATGATCGTCACCGCGGTTGCATTCATGCTTTCAGCGATTGGTTCAGGCATTGCAAATACTTCAGAATTTTTTGTTGCCGCTCGCATATTAGGCGGCCTTGCAGTTGGTGCAGCATCCGTGATTTCTCCAGCATATATCGCAGAAATTGCGCCGAAGCATATTCGTGGTGGCCTCGGATCGCTGCAACAACTGGCGATTGTATTGGGCATATTTGCGGCATTTCTGACAAACTATCTAATCGCGCATTCCGCAGGAAATGCAATCAATACTTGGTTGCTCGGATTTGCAGCATGGCGATGGATGTTTTGGATGGAAGCGGTACCATCGATTGTGTTTTTTATTGGCGCGATATTAATACCGGAATCGCCGCGACATTTGGTAGCCAAAGGTTATCATGAACGCGCGAAATCAATCTTCCTCAAAACTCGCGGCGGTAACGTACATCTGCTTGTTGAACAGGTCAAAGAAACCTTAAAAACAAACAAACAACCTTCTTTTAAAGATTTGATACACGACAAATCTAAACGCATCCACAGCATCGTTTGGATTGGTATTGTTTTATCTATTTTCCAGCAATTCGTGGGCATCAATGTCGTGATTTATTACGGGGCGTACTTGTGGGAGGCAGCAGGCTTTACGGAAGCGCAGGCTCTACAAACTAACCTGCTTTCTGGGGCTGTGAATGTGTCGGCAACAATTGTGGCTATCTTGTTGATAGATAAGGTTGGACGAAAGCCACTACTGGCAGCGGGATCAATTGGGATGTTCGTCAATCTCGCGATCCTGACCGTTATCTTTTCTTTGGCAGACATGGACAAAGATGGAAACCTGATGCTGACAAGCAATCAGGCTATTGTTGGGTTAACTGTGATCAATTTGTTTGTATTTTTCTTTGGCGTGTCTTGGGGCCCCGTAGTTTGGGTGCTTCTTGGCGAAATGTTCCCAAACAGGATTCGAGCCGCAGCATTATCTGTGGGCGCAGCAGCACAATGGTTAGCCAACTTTGTGATCACACTGACATTCCCTCCCATGCTTGCCGTTCTGGGATTATCTGGTTCGTATGCAATCTACACACTTTTCGCACTGATATCGCTCATTTTTGTGCTTATCTGGATCCGTGAAACAAAAGGCAAGCAACTGGAGGAAATGCAACTCTGATTTGCCTAATTGGAACCCCAGTCTCAATAGGCAAATAGGCATAATAGGTTTTCGTTTACACCTTCTGAACTCGACAAATACCTGATATAGCAAAAGGCTGCAACCATATGATTGCAGCCTTTTGCTATCTGTTTTCAGTGTGTAATCTGCCAATTATTACAGCTTCAATCCTAATCAAATCAAGATTACGACCTGCGGCGAAGCATCGCCAAGCCGCCAAGGCCAAGCAATGCAAGACTCGCTGGCTCTGGGATCAACACACCACTCAACGACATCGCATTGAGATAGATATAGTTCCTTGTACCATTAGGATAGAAATCACCACCCTTAACAGAAACGACGATCTCACCATTTTGATCCGCTGCAATTGAATCGAATTCGACCAATGCACCATTCGCAGCGTTATCCAACACCTCAATGCCATTGGCAATAACACGGAAATCACGCGAGTTACCTGTTGTGCTGTGGGAGAACTTCGTTGCATGGAATGTCTTCAGATCATAAAGCGCGCCAGCTACAAGACCTGTAAATGCAACTTCGACACTGTTCTGTTCATTTTGGTCGGCATTGTTATCCCAGCCAGATGCCTGCCACATGTCTTTAGCTGCCGTATCTGTAAACCAACTGGTACTATCAGAAACACCTTGATTACTTCCATTCGCATAGAGTAGGTTATCTGTAACAGTAACCGTGCCATCGAGGTTCACGACCTCAACAGTTTGATTTAAAAAATCTTCACGTGTCACTAGATCAACATCTGTTACTGTCCCAGTCGATGTCACCATACCATCGACGATGGTGCCAACATAGGCAGTCGTCAAAGTATCCGTGCCACCATCATCGATGTACATTGGTACGTCGTTGTAGTGAACTCCGCCGATTACACCTGTGTAATCACCAAAATCATAGACTGAGCCATCTGGATTCTCGCGTCCACTTTGCACATCAACAAAAATAGTTTCGCCCGCACCAAGTGTTGCTGCTGAAGCATAACTTATCATCAATGAACTGATTGTTACTACACCTAATATTTTACAAACGTTTCTCATGACTTTCCCTTTCCGGTAATTCTCTGAAATGATCCAAAATCTCAATGTAATTAAAACGATAGCCGACACAGAAAATCCGAACGGATTGCTGCAACATATGTTAAATAAATCTGATTAATAACTTCGGTAAAAAATATAAACATGAAAGCACGAACACTTAATAGGCAATCAGGCATATCAATGCTTCATATTTATTTATATCACCTAAATAACACATGTGCAACTGTTGCCTTATTTATTTTGACATTTTTATAAGCCTTTTTGCCTTCCCTACCATGGGTTACAACTACAAAACCCCAATTACCACCTTTTTGGTGCGAATTTGTTTAATTCCCCCATCATTACTTATAATGCCCACCAGAAAGCGAGAAACCAATGTTGCTTGAGTACGCTAGAAATCTATACGACTTATCTTTAGACGCTGCACCTTGGCTGATTTTGGGATTGCTAGTCGCATCATTAATTAAGTTTGCCTTGCCTACCAACCTGCTACAGCGATGTTTTGCAGGACGAGGCATATTCTCGATCACCAGGGCAGCTGTCCTGGGGACGCCACTGCCCTTGTGTTCATGTTCAGTATTACCTGCCGCTGTCACATTACGCCGATCGGGCGCATCGCGTGGCTCAACAACGTCCTTTCTGATTGCAACGCCTGAAAACGGTTTGGATTCAATCGCTGTGAGTTATGCATTGCTCGGGCCATTTATGACATTGGTTCGCCCAATCGCAGCCATCACGACCGCCATAACAGCAGGTGTACTCACCGAGTACCTTGCCAAAGAAGAACCTGTAAAAGAATCGCAAACAGTAACGGTCGCTGGTAATGAAAACTCTTTGTGCTGCTCCAGCTCTGACATTAGTTGCAGCAAAGAAGCCCAACAACCAACAACATGCTGCGTCGAATCACAAGATGCAGACGCTAGGAACAATGGCGTCAAAGGCTGGATCGTCAAAGTATTCCGCTATGCATTTGTCGATTTGTATCGTGATCTCGCTTTTTGGCTAATCGTGGGCATTGTCATTGCAGCTTCAGTTCAGACTTTCATCCCACCTGAAAAACTAACTGAAGTCGGATCAGGCATCATGCCCATGCTTCTGATGCTGATTGTTGGCGTACCGCTATACATTTGCGCTACAGCATCGACACCACTCGCAGCCGCCATGCTACTAGCCGGCGTTTCGCCAGGCACTGCGTTAGTGTTTTTGCTAGCTGGGCCAGCTACAAATATCGGATCGCTTGCGATTATTCGCCGAGAGATTGGCACGATCGCAACGATTATTTATTTAGGATCCATTGCAGTCTGTTCACTGGGTGCAGGCCTACTAACCGACTACTTCATCGGCATCCTCAATATCAATATCACTGCGGAATTAAGCAGTTCGCATAATATTATCCCGGTACCGATCGCGATCGGTTCATTGCTTCTACTCACACTTGCAACATTGCCATTAATCAAACCGATTTTCAGCAAACGCGTCACAACCTCATGCTGCAGTTCTTGAAGTAAACACCTCGCTCATTATTTTCAAACCTTGAGATGAGACACATTGCGCAGCCTTGATCTTGATGCTTGCCGATACTTGTGCTTAAATCGATCTCTGCGTAACGATGTATTCTCTTCGCTATACAGCTCTTTCACGAGTTGATGAAAACCTGCACGCAACTGTTCACAACTCATCCCTTTTGGCTGATATGTAATATCAAAAAGGGTACAGCGCTCCCATGCATTCTCTTCAAGCAATCTGCCCTCACGCCTAAGCCTTGAATAGAGCGGTGTGCCAGGGAATGGAGTCAGATATGTGACTTGCACATCATACAGCTCCAACTTATCTGCAAAAGCAAGCACACGATCAAATATCCCAACATCATGGCCATCAAGCCCAAGAATAAAACAGCCATTCACGCGTATGCCGGCACTCTGAATCTTGGTAATGCCCTCTTGATATCGTCCTAATTGTTTTGCTTTCCAATTGCCCTTGGTTTCCAAGCCATTTAGACCGTCTATAGATGGGCTTTCCAAACCAATAAGAACTTCCGCACAACCACTCATACGCATCAAATCCAGCAGCTCATCATCCCATGCAACACTCAAATCCGTTTCCGTAAACCACTTCACCTTACGTTTTGCCAATTCAGGAAGCAGTTTCTTCCAATACCCTCGATTTACAAAACTATTATCATCAGCAAACTCGATAAATGGACGCTTCCATAACTCGCAAATCTTATCAACCTCTGCGAGCACCTTTTCCATTGGTTTTTGTTTGTATTTATCCGTTAAAAGAATCGAGCTTGCACAAAACTCACACTTAAAAGGACATCCTCTAGAAGTCTGCACAGTCAGGCGATTGTATCGCTGAATATCGAGTAGTTCATAAGCAGGCATAGGCGCGTCAGCGAGATCAAATGGTTGAGATGCGCGGTATTTTGATTTTAAGCAACGATCTCGGGCATCAACCAACATCTGCTTCCAGACCAGCTCTCCCTCACCCACAATTACTGAATCACAAAACTGCAACGCCTCGTCTGGCAATGATGTTGCATGCAATCCACCCATCACAACATACTGAACACCGTGATTTTTCAACCGCTCGCATAACACGTATGCTTCTTTCACTTGAGCAGTAAAAGTCGAGATTGCGATCACATCAAACGAATCCATTTCATCCAACGACCAATCATCGATTTGATCAACTTCGTGATAACTCACCTCGCACCAATCGGGTGATAAGCTTGCAAGCGTTATAAGCCCCAAACTTGGCAACGATGCAATCGTCTCGCTTCTTTCTACAAATCCCGGCAACGTCAGCCCCAATGCCAACAACTCACGGTCACACGCCCGCACACCACTCATCGCAATTAAGCCGACTCTTAGTTGTTTTTGTGCCTTTTGTTTCATCATGTCTCATATCCTCGGAATGATCATTAATATGCTCGATTCAATAGATTGCCACGACAAGCCATAGAAGCAGGCTGCCAATCCCAATAAGCAACATGCTCACAGGTAAGGCAAAAGCATGCCGCCAACTTTTCCTCCACGCAGACAGTAAACAGATCACAGGCATCCCAATCCCCCCGATGATCAGGGACGCGCCACTTATATTGATACCCCACCCAGAAACGCCAAAAACTTTTACCGTTAAAGCAAAACCAATATTCACTGCAGCCATACCCATAAATGCGATATGTCCAAGGCGCACCATCCGCCTCCGCCAACTACCGTACCCACCCATGAAGTCTTCCCGTGCAAAAAACATACCGATCACTGCGCCAGTAAAAATGCCAACCATCACCCACGCCCAGCCAAAAATTAGATTCACCTCAACCATTACATCGCTCCTTCACACTTTCGTTTTTACTCATGCGGCTAATAAATGGACAATCAACAAAGCCAGCACGTTTTGTATATTTTTACTTACATTAACAGAATAAGTATTCACTTACAATACTCTTAATCATTTTTTCATAAACTTAAACAAGCATAATCCCCTACATACAGCCACAAACTGCGTTATAGAATGCACTTAAAGTAGCCACACCGAGGATAATGAAATGATGACTGAACACGATCTACTTGATGTTGCGATCAAAGAAGCTCGCAAAGGACTGACAGAAGGTGGCGTACCCATCGGCTCCGCAATCATGGACGCCCAAGGACATATCGTTGGCAAAGGACACAATCTTATCTTTCAGACCAAGGACCCTACAGCTCATGCAGAAATGTGCGCCGCACGCACTGCTGGCATCCGCAATGATTGGCAATCTTTCACACTCGCCACCACCCTCTCGCCATGCCTGATGTGCTCCGGCCTCATCACCTTCTATCAGATCCCACGCATTATCATTGGCGATGACACTACCGTACCCGGCGCACGCAACACGTTATCTCGACATCAAATCTCTTTCGAAATACTCAACGACCCATCATGTATCGATATGCTTCAGACATGGATCGACGAAAATCCAAAGAAGTGGGCCGTCATAGAGGGGCATGAACACCCGAACAATTAGCCAAAAAAATCATATATCCCACAACCATTTTTTATCACATGTGGCATAATATCAAACATGACACAAAGAGGCTGACATGATCATCAAGAAATTTAATAATCACTTTCATCAATCAGCTCAGATAACTATCGCCATCCATCACATCCCCTTCACGACAACAATCTCCACCTCACGAGGCCCGTGTACACCTGTAATCAATACACCTTCAATATCTGCCGTCTTGCTTGGCCCGGTTATAAATACCTTCGAGCTGGGTTGGTCATTTCCTTCAATACCTTTAAACCTTGCCCAATAATCGATCATGTCAGCCACAAGGTCGCATTCACGCACAATGGCAACATGACATTCCGGCACCAAGCTGGCTCCACGTCCACCGCCGCCACCACCATCCTTCCCACTCTCAATGACAAGTGTTCCTGTTTCAGCAAGCGCTGCAGTAACATCTGTTACACCAATCTCCGCATCATACTGCCCCTCAAAATTGCACACCCCATCCGCCGGCACATACAACACTGCGCCTGCATCATCAATCACAGTTTCCAAACCCAAATCATCCAGTTTCTTTCCCCATCCACGTATCACTTTCTTCGCCTGATACTTTTCACATAATCGCCTGAACACATCTTTCACCTCATCCTGCTCGCAAACAGTCACAAGCATCCCAACAACCTCCGCACCTTGTTTGAATCGTGCGAGCAGATCCGCATCTTCTTCAAGTAATCGAAACACAGCCTCATCAACTCCCGGCACATTCTTCGGTACACTGGCCTTCTCGTACCCAAGTGACTTCGTGATGCGCTTAAGAAATACACTTTTTTCTTCACCCAATTTTTGATTCATATGCATCACTCATCTCCCTTTGAATCATGATCACGTGACCACCAATCCCTGAATTGGCGGCTCGGCGGCGTCGGCAAATCCTTCTGATCCGTCCACCCTTTCAACGGCCCTCTCATTCTCTTCACCCAACCACGATCAACATACTTCCCCCCTCCCTCTTTCTGCCTTGCAATCAATCGACTCATCATCCGCTGCAAACGATTACTCAACAAATAACCAGTCTTACTGCTATACGCGATCGTCCACCCCTTCATCATCAATCGTTCACCCCAACTGTTCATTTTCTGCTCATTCATCACACGACGATGATGGATCAACTGCTTCGGTATATTTATCCGCACTGGGCACGCATCGTAACACGCTCCGCAAAGCGAGCTCGCGTTCGGCAAATCCTTATAGTTCTCCATCCCCTTCAACATCGGTGTTAAAATCGAACCGATCGGCCCCGGATAAACAGCACCATAGCTATGCCCACCAATCTTTCGATACACCGGACACGTATTCAAACAAGCACCACAGCGAATACACCGCAGCATCTCCCTTGTCTCTTCACCCAACGCATTGCATCGGCCATTATCAACCAACACAATATGCATCTGCTCCGGCCCATCTACCTCTAACTCTCGCTTAGGACCTGTCATAATATGCGTATAACATGTGAGTGGCTGCCCTGTACTACTTCTCGTAAGCACTTTCAACATCGCACCAAGATGTTCCTGCCGTGGAATTAGCTTCTCGATCCCCACCATCGCGATATGCACTTTAGCAACCGATGTACTAAGCCGTCCGTTCCCTTCATTTGTACAGATCACAACCCCACCTGTCTCTGCAATCAGAAAATTTCCACCCGACATCCCAAGATCTGCTTTCGCAAATTTCTTTCGCAAATGTTCACGCGCAATGGTTGTCAGCTCTTGAGGATTTTCTGTATACGCTGCGCCAAGCTCACGCGTAAATGCCTCCGCAACCGACACCCTATTCTTATGAATCATTGGCGTCACAATATGTGACGGCGCATCATGATCCAGCTGCAAAATAAACTCACCCAAGTCCGTCTCAACCGTCTCAATACCCGCTCCCTCAAAAGCATCAAGCAACTGTACTTCCTCAGTCACCATACTCTTACTTTTCACACATAACGTCGACCCATTTTGCCGCGCAATCGCCAATGCGATCTCTCTCGCCTGCTCTGCATCCTTGGCCAAATGAACCACAGCCCCACTTTTCTCCGCATTTTCAATGAACTGCTCAAGGTAATAATCCAGATGGTCCAACGCGTGCTGCTTGATCTCACCCGCCAACTCTTTAGCCTTGAGTACATTAGCACCAAATGTTTGCTCCATCATCGCCTTACGGGCAACATCCTTCTTCAACGTCGCACTATTCACAAACTGCTGCAACTGCACATTCTTCACCGCCCCCTTGACCCGGTTCTTCATCCCCTCATAAGGCAATTCCGGGAATAATAACTCATGCCCGTCCACAGCCTGCCCATCACCATTTAAATTTCTCTGATCTTCTAATCGCGACATCAATATCCCAATCTAATCAACCATTAGCCCCAACCTGATCAGAATCATCCATCAAGCTCAAACTCTCAGCAATGATCTCTGCCAAACTCATAAATTTCACATCAACCCCCTCTCGCCGACATGTCCCCTCGATATTCATACTGCAACCTGCATCATTCACCACCACAACCTTCGCTCCGGTCTTCTCAATACACCCCACCTTATCACGCGACATCTCACCACTCACCTCTGAAAACTTCATCGCAAACGTGCCGCCAAACCCACAACACTGCTCCATCTTCTCAAGCTCATGGTACCTAACCCCTTCAATCTGCTTCAGCAACTGCACCGCCTCATCCGTCATCCCAATCCCTCGCAAGTGACACGAATAATGATATGTCACATCCCCATCCCACTTCGCACCAAACTCACGCAAATCAATCTTCGCCACCTTCACCAAAAACTCAATAAATTCATACGTCCGCTCTGCTAAATTTCTCGCCTTCGCCTGCCACTCAGGCATGCCCTCAAACGCCTCTTCATAATAATCCCGCACCATTGCCGCACATGACCCCGACGGCGTCACCACATACTCATACCCCTCAAACACATCTATCATGCGCTTAGCCAATCCACGTGTCTCTTCTGCAAACCCATTGTTCCACATCGGCTGACCACAACACGTTTGCTCCTCCGGAAACACAACCTCGCATCCCAAGTGCTCCAATATCTTCACCAGCGCAATGCCTGTGCGCGGGTAAAAGTTATCCGTCAGACATGTAATAAAAAGTGCTACTTTCATATCAAACCCTGCCCCACACCACGAAGCTGACCCAAAACTTGCTCATGCCACCCTCCCTCAACAACCAAAACCGCAATCACAAATTTCCATGATTTGCCATAATCACTCAAATCATATCACACTTCATGACTGTTTTGTATTTCATTGCTAAATAATAGGCCCCTCCCCACTCATGTCTCTTATGTTGATCCCCACCTCACCACGCCGATTGATATATCTAGATATTCATAAATAACTTATGCTTCGCTTTACGACGAGCCCATAGCCAGCACGCGTAACACTCGCCGCTCAGCTTCAACTTCAACAGGTAAAAATCCCCCCACATCCCCGTCGATCTCAACCGCGACTCGTCGTTCATCCACCTTCTGCCCTGCCGTAACCTCACGTCTCACACTGTCTCCTTCACAAACCCGCAACACTAATCGCCGACTGCGACCATAACTCACCCCCGGCTTCCCAATATGCACATCTCGCCATATCCACCACACATACCGCAACATCTGCAGCACGCCCCCTTTCTCAAGCACCACCCAATCCACCATCCCATCATCCGCGACGACCTCCCCCGCAATCGGCAACCCCGCCGCATACTGCTTCAATACAAACACAAATGCGCAACATCCCCTCACCACGCCCCCTTCCTCCGGCAGCAACTCAATCCGGGGCCACCCATACCGCCACACCGTCTTCAACACAATCGGCACGTAACTCAAACGCGTCACACGCTTCTTTTTCTCCTCACCACGATCCGATTTCACCCGCCGCCAAAGATCCAACGCATGAATCACCTCAGCATCAAACCCCGCACTAAGCACCAACGTAAAATACTTTCCATCTCCCTTCTTACTCTGCTCATCTTTCCCAATATTCGTTCGATGCATCACCCATCCCATATCCACTCGAACGCAATCCCCCTTTGCAATCGCTTCAGCCATCGCCCCCGCTTCGCGTGTAAACCCAAACTCTCTCGCAAACAGATTCTCATTCCCCATCGGCAACATCGCCACATTCACATCCCCCAAATTCTCACCCACCGCTAACTCATTCACCACATCACCCAGCGACCCATCACCACCCGCAGACACCACCGTCTCACACCGCTCTCCCAATTTCCTATCCGACAAGATCGCCTTTCGCTCATGCAGATCCCACACCGCTTCTCCTTTAACACCGCACTTTTCAAGCGCACCAATCAACTCCGCAACATACCGCTTGTTCTCACCGCTGCCACTATACGGATTCGCAAAAATGTAAACAATCTTCGCTGCCATACGACCTTTTTACTCCCAATACACAAGCAAAATCAATCATCACCCATCCAATCAATAATGCGGCGGCTTATCATCTTCCAGCGTCCGCTCAGGCTCCATCTGCGACAACCGTTCACCCTGTGCCGCAACCTGCGAATGCAACCGCTTGTTTTGTTTCGAAAGGTTCTGCACCTCACGATTCAACCCAGTCACAACCTCATTCAGATCTGCAACCATCTTCTCCAGATACGCGATCTTCTCTTCAACATTCACAATCCGCTGTTCTTGTTCCATACCCCCATTCTAACCCACAACCCACCTTCAAGATACCATCCATCAGCACCGCCTCCCCCACTCATCCCCCATGCCCCTCCACACACAAACCCTGACTTATCCAGTCATCCCTCGTGACCTTTATACCGATTAACACAATCACACCACCGCCAATCAACAAACCCACACCGATCCACCACACACGTGACATCAACCTCAAACAGACCAGCCTATGATTCCCAAAACCTTCTCTATTTAGACACCGGAGGCCATCCCCATGGTTGCACCCATCAAACCACCCAATGAGATCGAACGCATCGCTGACCTCCGAGCCGCACGTATCCTCGACACACCACGCGAACTCCGCTACGACCAGATCGTCAAACTCGCTTGCACCATCGCCGACACCTCCATGTCCTACATCGCGCTCATCGACAGCGACCGCCAATGGCTGAAAGCAAAATGCGGCCTAACCTTCAATCAAACCGGACGCGAAGAATCATTCTGTGGCCACACCATCCTTCGTGACGAGCCGCTCATCATTCAAGACGCCACCAAAGACCCACGTTTCCAGAACAACCCCCTCGTCACCGGCGAACCCTACATCCGCTTCTACGCCGGCTTCCCTCTCGCCGGCCCCAACGGATACAACATCGGTACACTCTGCATCGCTGACACCAAACCCAAATCGCTCAACACGCAACAGCAACAAGTCCTCCGTGAACTCGCCAAACTCACCGAGCACGAATTACAAATGGTCGACATCATTTCAACACAACACGAACTCATCGAAACCAAACGCCAACTCGAACTCACACAAAAACAACTCAAACAAGAACTTGACGACGCCGCCAACTACATCAAATCACTCATCCCACACCCCCAAACAACTGCACCCATCCAATTCGATTGGCGTTACATCTCAAGCTCCATCCTCGGCGGCGATCTCATCGGCTACCACGAAGTCGCCCCCTGCAAAACCGCCTTCTACCTCCTCGACGTCTGCGGCCATGGCGTAAGCTCATCACTCCTCGCCTCAACCGTCTTCAGTACCATCCGCAATCAAACCCTACCACACACCGACTTCACACAGCCCAAACGTGTCCTCGCCGCACTCAACAAAACCTTCCAGATGCATCGTCACCAAAACAAATTCTTCACCATCTGGTACGGCGTCTACAACTCCGCAAAACACGAACTCACCTACGCCGCCGGCGGCCACCACCCCGCCTCACTTTTCAACCCCGACAAATCACTCACCCCGCTCGGCGAGCCTAACTTTATGATAGGCGCCTTGCCCGATGAACAATTCGATCCCATCCAGGAAACCGTTACCCTCAAACCACAATCAGAGATTCTTCTCTTCAGCGACGGCGCTTTCGAAATCCGAAAAAACATCAACGGTCCCTTCCTCGGCCTCGAAGAATTCAACAAAATCTGCCTCTCAAACCGCTCTAACAATACCTGCAACCTCGACGCAATCATCGATACCCTCAAATCCTACCAAGGCATCCCAACCTTCAAAGACGACCTCACACTCCTCAAAATCTTTATCTCTTAACATCAACATCGCATTTCTCCCTTCCCACCACTCGCAATCTCACACCCACTCGTGTAGAGTATCCCCATTAGGCCGTAAACGCAGCCATTTATATCGAAACCAATACCATAGGAGCAAACGCATGGCACGTGCAGTTGCAAGTCACATCCTCGTCTCAACCGAAGCCGAAGCACTCGAACTCAAAAAAGAAATCGACGCCGGCGTCTCCTCTTTCGCAGACCTCGCTAAACAAAAGTCTCAATGCCCATCCGGCCGCGCTGGTGGGTCGCTCGGTGAATTCGGCCAAGGCGATATGGTCCCCGAATTCGACGCCGTTGTCTTTGGCGACATCGAACTCGGTAAAGTCTCCGAACCCGTCAAAACACAGTTCGGCTACCACCTCCTCATCGTCGAAAAACGCATCGGCTAATCCCCCCTCATAAATCAACAAAAAAAGCTCACATTCACTGTGAGCTTTTTCTTTTCACTATTTTAATTGATACACATCTAAACACCCACATCATCCCCAATCAACATTCAACCAACGACTTCAACCCTTCATCAATCCCCACACTCACCCGCTCTCGCTGCTTATAATAATTGATCTCCGTATACCCAACCCCAGCCAGCGTCCGCAGTGCCTTCTCCCATCGATCACCCACACGCACCGCCGCATGCGCATCCGATCCGATCACAACCGGGATCTCACGCCGCTGCATCTCACCAAGTATCCGCTCAGACGGATTAAACTCCGGATACACCTTAATCTCACCTGACGTGTTCAACTCCATCGCCACACCCGTTGCCTCCACCCGATCCAACATCTCCTCAATCCAAGGCCACACCCGCTCTAAATCCCAATCTTCCCTTGTAAAAATCTTAATCAAATCCGGATGCGACACACAATCAAACATCCCACACTCCGCCACCTTCGCGATCATATCAAAGTAAGTTTTCTGATCCTCAAATGCATCACCCTTGTGATACCACTCACAATAATAATCCGTCTGTGGGTGAATCGACCCCAAACAATAATCAAACCCTGCCGCCTTCACCTGCTCCCCTAAATATCCTTCAAATTCAGGCGCATAATCAAACTCCATCCCAAGCAGCACATCAAGCCGCCCTTCAAATCCACGTTGAACCTGCTCAACCATCCCCAAATAAACATCAAACTCATCTTCCCGCATCCTCACCGATAACGACTTCTCATCCGGCAAAGGATTATGACACGTCACCGTCAAACCTTTCATCCCGCGCGCAACCGCACGCTCCGCATATTCTTCAATCGTCCCCGTCGCATGCTTACACAATGTCGTGTGCGTATGCGTCTCATACAAAACCGCCTCAGCCATCACTCACAAACCTTTCTTCCTCCCCCACAACACGAATTCATCACAGACAATCATCATACCAACACCACACCATCACTTCACAATCCTAACTTCATGAACTTTTTGTGAACATCATCGCATTTGCATCACAACCAGCGTCTGATCATCCTCTGGCCGCGCCCCCGTCTCAAACCCCTTAATATGCTGCAATATCGTACTTACCGCACAATCCGCCTCACCCGAACAAGCATGCAGTGCATCTATTATCCCCTGCGATCCAAAAAATTTACCCACCGCATTCCGCGTTTCTGAAATCCCATCCGTATAAAACGCAATCGTCTGCCGATCATTCAACTGCAACACCGCCTCTTCATACCGCCGCCCCTCAAATAATCCCAACGGCAATCCTCCCGCATGATCCAATTGCTCCACCACAATCTCATCCGCGTCATGCAGCGGTTGATTAGTCTCTTCTTCGCACACATCCCCATCCCTCAAAATACAATAAGCCGCCGATCGGCCGATCGACCGCAGCAACGGCGGCGGATGCCCTGCCCTCGAATACCGCAATGTATACGTCCTTGGATCAAAAATCGCATAAAACGCCGTCACAAACGTCTGATGCATCCGCTTCCCACACAACTGATCATTCAAAAACGTCATCATCTCACCCGCACTCAGATTTTCCTGCGGATACGCCGACACCAACGTCTCCACCATCGCCATCACCACCGCCGCCGCAGGCCCATGCCCCGATACATCCCCGATCATGATCGCCAACCGCCCATCCGCCAACTTATGGAAAAAATACATGTCCCCACCCGCATGATCAAACGTCTGATAGCTTACCGCAAACCGCGCCTCATCCAGCTCCGGTAAACGTTCCGGCAAAAGTGCATGCTGAATATCTGCAATCCGCTGAACTTCCTTCTCTATCTCTTGATTAGCCTTCTGCAATTGCTGTGCCGTCAAAACATGCCGCACCGTTCCCCCAATCAAGTTCGCCTGCAGCAACATATCCTCCAGTGTATCCTCTGTATACACACTCGCAGGCTCAGCTAGTTCAATCGCCCAGTTATTGATCTCCCCATGTTCATACAATGGTACAGCAATCAACGATCGATACCCCTTAAGCCGATCACCAAACACCTCATCTTCATCCACCCTCAAATCCGACATCACCACCGGCTGCCCTGCCCTCACAATCTCCGAAATTACACCCCCCGCGTACGCCGGCAACGCTTCCGAATCCTTCCACGCAACATCGTCCTTCTCCTCCCGCCACCTCCCCGCTGTCACAAACCGCGTCACTTTAAACTCCCCCTCATCTAGCCCCCTCGTCGATAGCGACAAATACGCCGCATGCTCACCCAATGCGTCTATCCACCGGTTAGCAAACGTATCCAAAACCTCCGAAGGAGTCCCAGCCTTCGAAAGTTCTTTAACCAATTCAATCATGTCTCTGATTCGACCTGACATCGAATCATCATGCGTTTCATTCATATTGATTCCTCCCTCTATTCATGCACCAGTACCGCTCGATACCTCACCTTATTCTCACGCAATCTCGCAATCGCCTTATTCACATCCTTAAACGCAAACTCCTCCGTCACCGCGCCAATCTGATGCTGAACAGCCAAATCAAACATCCGCCCTATCGTCTTAGGCGAACCAATCGGCGAACCACTCAAACAATGCTGCCCACTAATCAAATCAAACACATGCACCGACAACTTCGAAGGCGGTATCCCCACAAAACACATATTCCCTCGCGGCCTCAGCATCGACGCGTACAACGACCAATCCAAGTCCGCATTCGCCGTCACCAACAACAAATCAAACGATCGCGCCAGCACCTTCAGATTCCCCGGCTCACGCGACACCACAAACCCATCCGCCCCCAACTCGCGTGCTTCCATTTCCTTATCCGCCGTCGATGAAAATGCCGTCACATGACATCCATATGCACGACTAAACTGAATCGCCAAATGCCCCAACCCACCAATCCCAACAACACCCACACGATCCGTCGCCGTAATCCCATACTCAACAAACGGATTAAACGCCGTAATCCCCGCACACAATAGCGGCGACGCATTCACCGCGTCCAACCCCTCAGGCAGCGGCACAACAAACCGCCCCTCCGCCCTCACATAATCCGCAAACCCGCCATGCCGCCCAACAATCGTACCACTCGTTGTTGCGCACAAATTCTCGTCCCCAGCATTGCACCACTCACAACACCCGCACGATCCGCTCTGCCATCCCAGCCCAACGCGTTGCCCCACCGTCAAATGCCCAACATGCGCCCCCACTTCTGACACAACCCCCACAACCTCATGCCCCGGCACTTGCGGATACTTCGTATTCCCCCACTCATTATCAATCATCGCCAAATCCGAATGACAGATCCCGCAATGCGTCACCTTCACTTCAACTTCATCACCCCCCAATTCCCCCACCTCATATTCAATCCGCTCAAGCTCTCCGCCCTGCTCCATCGCCGCATATCCGTGATAAACCTTACTCATCAATATCATCTCCTGTGCCTATGAGTCACAAATTCCTCACAACTCAAGTCCAATTGTAGACACTTGCCCCCCCGCCGTAACCCACAACGCAAAACATCCCCTCATTTTCTCAAATCACCAAAATCATCCATTTCCCACATCAGATGAATCTCCCCATGCTCTACCACGTCCTTACACATACAAGGAGCCCATCATGCGCCATATCACAACCATCATCCTCGCCCTTCTCCTGCTCACCACCCTCGGCTGCGAATCCGTCGAAGTCGTCTTCACTCCACCTAATTCCGACTTCATCCAAATCGATCACTCTCGTGATCAAATCGACCAATCCGTTGTCGCCGAAATCAAAGCCGCTCAAAAGCTTGACTTCGCAAATCAACAGCATGACGCACTCAAAGATATCGCCAACCGCCACAACCTCTACCGCCATTCACAACTCGCCCTCGCCCGTGCCGCCTTCACACTCGACTTCTCAAGTCAGCAAACCGACATCCTCATCACACTCGCCAATCGCTACGATTTCCACCCACAAACCAAAACCTATATCCTCGAAAATATCGACAGACTCGACTTCTCAAGTGATCAGCGGAGAATCCTCAAAGTCATCAACAATAGCGCAGCACACTAACCCCGCTTTCCCCTCCTTCATCTACACCACCATCCCACATCACGAGATATCATTCACATCAATGCTTGGCAACCCTTCCCAATCATCACCCTCATCACGGCCTCCACGTCGACCTTCCCACGCTTGCTCTGCCTCCTCATAACCAACCCCCATGCTGCCCTGCTCCATCTCATACCCTTCTGCTTCCGCAGCCTCACGCTCCCGCGCAACCTCTGCCTCCTGATTTTCCTTCTCCGTCATCAGGTTCACACTCTCACTCACCTCATCAAACACCACCAGCAACTCCCCCTTTTTCACCATCCCCATCACCCGCTCCGTCTTCGCGCCCATCTCTCCCAGCTCCGTCCCATCACGCGTAACGTACTCCTGCACTAACCCCTCTAACGCATCCTTAGACAATTTTTCTACAGGTATAATCATACCCCTATTCTAGCCCATTCATCCCCAGATAAAAAGCCTTCGCAATCTGACTTGCCAAGGCTCCCATGGGCAACACATTTGCCCCATCCTCCCCTCCCATACACACATCATCTACTCATTCAAACCAACCTCAACTAATCCCGCACCATCTTCACTTTCAGCTTCAACTTACCACCCTTCAGCCCATCGTCCCCAATCGAGATCGGCTCACTCCAATAATCCGCATACCCCTTCGCACGAATACCAATCACATACCTCAGCGTCGGATTCTCAATCTCCAAACTAAAACGGCTCCCGTTTAACTTCGACTTCGACAACCGGTTCGCTTGCCAGTAAATCTGACCATCCTCAGGGTTCACCATCCCAACACCCACTTCACGCACTTTCACCGCTCTTCCTGTTTCAACATCCACAACCTCCCCCTCCACCGCCAAATGCAGCGGCTGCCCCTCACTTTTCACACCGTCAGCCGGCAAATAAATCCGCACCGGATCAGATTCCGCATCTTTCCACTGCACCATCGGCTGCAAATCAACCATCTTCCGACCACTAATCACAATCTCTTCCCCAGGCATGACCCCCTTTGCCCCCTCATAAACATACACCGTCTCACCGACACCCGCTTTCGACACAACAATCTCATGCTTCCCGAACTTCACATTATCCCGCTTATCACTCATCGGGAACGAAAAATACCCATGCTCATCCGTAAAGTCAGTCGGGTTAAAAACTTTAGCAGACACCTTCCGTTCAACCTTCGCACCCACCATCGGCTCACCACTCTCCGCATCAAACACAAACCCCGTCAAATGCTTCTCAGCATCCAACCTCACCACATAATCTCCCGCCAGCAGCCGCCCCTTCACATTACCACGCGCCACCTGCCCTTGATACGCATTGTGATCCACCTCCACCTTCACCGTCTTCACCAGCCGCCAAGGCAACTCATATTCAAACCATCCATCCTCATTCGTATACGCAAAGAAATCCCATGCCGTCGTCATTCGAGGCCTATGAAATACCGACTTGTTATACGTAATCTCAATCCGTACCGCTGCATTCGCAATCCCCTCGTTCGCATCATTCACCACACGCCCCTTGAATACCTTATTTTCAAACAACGTCACCGGATAAATCGCTTCTCCATCCTTCTCATATCGTGGCGCCGCATCCATATAAACAATCGGCGTCGCAAATTTTCCATTCCCATAAAACTGCCCCTCATACCCCGCATCATCAATCATCCAAGGAACAACACGCGCCATCCCCTGCTCATCCGACCAAGCCCCCGACTGCAAATTCAAAATCTCATAATTCAGCGCCGCATACCCGCCCTCAATCGGCAACCCCGCCTCGTCCGTCAACAAAAAAGTCTTCACATCACCCTTCTCAAACACACGCCCCGCCTTACTGTCCACCGCCCTTCTAAAACTAATCTCAAACACCTCCAACTCCGCAGGCATCTGCTTCCCCGTCGCCCGAAACGCGATCGCCAACTCATCAAGCTTCACGTTCCGTTTAATCGTCCGCAGATCCACCTCAATCACATGCACCTGATCATCCGCAATCAGATCCTTGTGATCCAACATATACAACCCCTCTCTATCATTACGCTTCCCAACCACATGCCCCCAAAACGCCCAATACTTATCCACCGCCGCCGAATTCAACCGATACTTAAACCGCAAAATCGAATACCGCTCAACATCAATCTCCAACGGCAACTCCAGCGTCCAAGCCACCCGCCGATTCTGCTCACCAATGCAATACGTGATCGTATCCTCACCCTGCTTCAGCCATGCGCTCCGCGTATCAAGCGGCACCGCCCGCCCCGGCTCAAACTCAGTCATCGCCTTGTGATTAATCACCAGCACCTCGCTTGGCTCCGGTAAACCCATCGTCTCCGTATCTGTCATCGTTGGCGACACCGTGTAATGACACCCGCCCCATACCAACTCACCACCCCCCAACAGCAAACAACCACCCACCACAAACCAAACCAAATATACGCTCACAAACCCAAGTCTTCTTCTCTTCGATACATGTGTGCGCACGGTTAATCTCCTTAAATATCCCGCCAACCCGTTTTTATAACCTTCAATAAACCCTGATCAATACAACACCTTGTATCAATCTTCCGAAAAACCACACAACCCTTCCACAACCATGACGCAGCATAAACCATTTGATTTCACGAGCCATTCACATTTTCAAAAGATTTCTCTAAAAACCTCGCCCCGATACGCGCACACAACAACCACTTACCCGCCAATCACACGCCAAATCTTATTCACGCATTAGAGCAAGCTACATCATTAACGTGGCATATGTCCCACGAAACAATCAGAAGTTGGCTCATGTAAGAGGCGTTGTTTATCTAACGACCCAATGACCAACGAGCCAAGTAATTTCGCAAGACGCTCTAACGTTTACGCACCACATAAATCCCATCCGCCATCGGCAGCAACACCCCCTCAACACGATCATCTTCATACAGTTTCTTATTGATTGCTACGATCGCCCGTGTCTCCTCGTCCTGCTCCGACACATCCTTCACTACATCCCCATTCCATAAACAATTATCAAACACCAACAGCCCGCCCGAACGCACCAGCTTCAATCCCTGCTCAAAATACCCCTCATACCCAACCTTATCCGCATCGATAAACATAAAGTCATACCCCCATCCCTCCCCTGCTTTTTTTTGATCCTCTTCCGCCTCAATCAAAGCATTAAGCGTCTCGCTGGCCGGCCCTATCCGTAAATCAATCCGATCACTCACACCAGCCGCCTCCCAATACCTTTTCGCAATCCCCGTCCAATCTTCATTCAGATCGCAACACACCAGCTTCCCATCATTCCCAAGCCCGCGTGCAATACAAATCGACGAATACCCCGTGAATGTCCCCACTTCTATCCCGCGCTTAGCCCCCATAAGCTTCACCAAAATTTCCAAAAACTTCCCCTGATCCGGCGAGATCTGCATCACCGCCTTCTCCATCATCCCCGTCTCCTCGCGCAACTCCAACAACACACCATCCTCGCGCGTGTTTTCCTCACGGATATAGCCGTACAACTTCTCATTCGCCAATAAGTGTTTTGATTCCATCCCCACATTCTACGCACCACAATCAATTCAACAATCCCCCAAACATCTACAAACACAGCCTCAAATCGTTATTGGCCTCAACCTCACCATTCAACCGAAATTATAAAACAACAGCGACAAACACATAAACATAAAAACACCTCCGGATTCATGCGATTCAAACATTCTCACTACCTCATCACACCCACCTCAGTTATCATGAACACAGCCGCGATCAAACTTGGACTGATCGCATCCCCCCCGCTACCTCGCCGCCCGCACACCACACCAACTCACACATACAACGGACGTTTTGTGCTATAAAAACAGTACTTTTATAGATCACAAGCGACTAACGATTGATGGAGCAATCGACGTGAAAGATGTACAAAATCAACAACCCGATCCGTCCAGATCGATCACCCACAATGACTCTAAACGGGACGAATCGGATCAAAACGTGAGCCGCCGCCGATTTGTAAAGCTTGGTCTTGCAGGGCTTTGCAGCTATTCACTTCTTGCCGCGGGCTGTGAAACTTACTCGCCGCCGCCCATGAGTACATACCAACTGCCCAAACACCGCCGCCCACTTGCCGGAACATCTGCCGCATCACATACACCCATCAAAACAGCCGACGTGCTACCCCCCAAGGTCATGCATCGTATTGGTAGTATTGAAGTTATAAGCCGTAAGAGCTGGGCAAAAAAAGGCCCGAAACTCAATCAAGCCAACAAAATGAACGGCATCAACGCCATCACCGTGCATCATGACGCAATCCTGATGGATAAGTGCAGCTACCAGATCGCGGCACGGCGAATGGAATCGATCCGCGGCGGGCACGCAAGCTCTTGGGCAGACATCGGTTATCACTATTGCATTGATCGTGAAGGGCGGATTTGGGAAGGCAGGCCGATCAGTTTGCAGGGGGCGCATGTGAAAAAGAACAACCCGCACAATATCGGGATCATGGTGATGGGCCATTTCAATAAGCAGCAGCCATCGCGCGCACAATTGAATGCATTGACGGGGTTCATCAAACAACTCCAGCGCAAACACCGCATCTCAGCGAAGAAAATTTACACCCATCAAGAACTGATGCCGACAGCCTGTCCCGGCAAGCACTTACAACGATACATGGTTAGCATCCGTAAAAACCGCACGCTGGCCTAAACCCTCAAATCGAATCACTCTCAACCTAAGCGATGCGTTTGTGCGCATCTTCTCACTGCATAAAATTGATAATCGATCCATCGGCCTAACCGTTGATTAGCATAGATAATATTTTAACGACCCTATTGCGAGCGATCCAAAAAGATTTCATTTCAGGATGCTATCAAGAAAATCAATAACGAGTAACCATGTCACCTCTGCCGCTGTTTTCTTGCCAATCAAATTTTACACCCTCTATTCTATTCGCTAGTTAGCACAACTATCGCGCAGCGATGATGTTTTACGCGCGTGCGTTAATCTCACATCACTGAGATTCAATCGCGGCAGCGCGGCGTGTTTGCGCGCACAAAAAAGAAATAACAGGGGTTTACACGTATATGTTTCTATTCGGTTTTCGTGTGTTTTGATTGAAAAAATCATTATTTGAGTTCGTTTTCCGCAAGAAAACCCCAGAAACAGTGAGGACAAATCGTGGATAAGTCATGTTTGTGCGCACGAACGAAAACCATTCGTTTTGGTATGGATTTTGCATACAGAAGACACACTAAGAATGAGTTAGCTGCAAATTTGCATGTAATCTATGCGCCGATGAGGGAGAGAAAAAAAGTGGAAGAAAAGGAGAAAAGAAGTGGGATAAAAGAGGAAGGAATGAGCGTAGTGAACAGCGATGACATGCAACCCCTTTTCGTCAAGTAGAATATAAACAATATTAGTTTTGTACTTCGATATTTTTGTGCGCTTGAACGTCCGGATCATCAATAAATTTGGGTGCGCCGTCATTGTAGGGTCTAATGGTGATGCCATATAAATCTTGCTTGCTAACGAGGATGATGTCGCGGGTGAGATAACCGTTCTTGTAGCATCCGAGCACGACGTTGGAACCATAAGTTCTAAGCAGAAGATAGTCGCTATCTTTATATGTCATCAGGTTATACGAGCCGGAGATTTTGGCTTCATATTTTCCAGCCACTTCGGCAAGCATGACAAACATGATGAAACTGTAAATAATGACAAGCCAAATCGCTTTGCTCCAATTGATTATCGTTCCATCTTTAACGTTAAATTCTTTGTGTTTATGCTTAGGAATACGGTAGGACTTAAAGAAAATAACGAGGCAGACGCCGAGTGTAATAAAGCCAAGTACGAGGCCGATGAGGTTGTTGTGCATGATGTGGCCGTAGGCGTAACTTGTTGCTGCTGCCAGAATTGAATAGACGATCATGGCGTAGATGAAGGCCCATTTAAGTGATTTGGTAAAGAGATAAGAGAGGCCAGCCGCGAGAAAGACGGTAACACTAAAGGCGGCGATGATGATGAAAGCGAAGGAGGCGACTTTGATGAGTGCAGCTTTATCGGGTTCTACGAAACCGAGCGGGATGCCCATACTGGCGGCGTATGCGTTTTCGTAGGTATAGGTAATACCATAGGTTATGGCTGGTAGAAGGAGAATGGCAATGATCTCCTGCAAACCGAGTTTGAGGTCGGCAGCATCTGCCAGTTTTTTTTTGTCCAGTTTCACCTTACCTATGGTTCGACGCTAAAGCATCAATATCTTTAGTTTCCTACTGTATTATCAGTCGTGGTTTTGGATCAGATCGTGACCATTCATTCCACGCTATTAAACACATTAAGAAAACATCAGCCGCTCGTTAGAGAAGGCTGATGCTTATATCTAAATTATTTTTGTCGATCACATTAATTGTGTGGATCACATTTCATGACCTGAGAGCATTAAGCAATCATACGGATTGGTTGTTGTTGACGTCTAAGTAGCAATGGGAGCAATAATGCGCTCGCGCCGAATGCGGCGGGTGTGGGCACGGGTGCTGCAACTGGCGTGACATCAAATGAAGTCACGGTGCCTCGGCCGAGAAAATCTGAAGCCAAACCAAAAACCGCTTCACTTTGGCGCGTGACGAGCTGTTCACTGCCTGGGATTTCTAGTGTTTCCGTGTTCGTGAATGCATCAGGGGGAAAAACCAATCGAGCATTTGCCTGTTCACTTCCTGAAGGTGTGAAGGAAAGAAGAAGGTCATCTGAACCAAAGATACCTGAAGTTGAAATCGTGCTAAATTGTTCAGTGATACCAATGTCATAAGTTACGTCATTGATGGTGAGTGATGCTGAGAGAAACGGGCTATCCACTCGACCTGTGACGCCAGAAGCATTGGGCGTGTAATTATCATCTGTCACATCAAAGACATAAGAAAGGGTATATGCGTCTCCAACACTGACAGGTCCAAAGAGCTCGCCAGTATCCAAGCTGATATTTGAAATTACACCTTGAACATCAAGTTGAACGGGCGCCGCTTGAGATGTTGCGACTAAACCAAATGAGGCGATCGTGCCGACGGCAACTGAAAGAACTTTTCTCATATAGTCTACTACCTTGTTAAAAAATGATACTGAGACCTAATAGAGTCATGACCAAGCCAATTCGTCTACACAACGAAATGTAGTGTTGGCAAATATAAAGCGTCTATTACGCGCCTTGTGCCACACGATCTACAGGTAATGGCATACTCATACTTTGTTGATTATTAATTTGATACTGATACTTAGATAAACTTGCTAGCCATTCTGATATACACAGCCATGCATTTTTCGAACGCCAATAATAGATCGGTAGTGAATTGATTCCATTAGGCATTTCAAGAGATTGCGTAGGGAAGGCATTAGAAAAAGGAGAGCTACAATCGGGTAATTTCGTTGAAATGAAGATATGGCGTAGCACGTGTGATTAATGACTGGTATGTCACATTAAGACAAGAAACAGAAGAGGCTGAAAAGATGTGACACTTATGAAAAGAGAAACAAAAGAGATCAGATTGGAGGCACCTGATCATTTACAATTATTGCAACTATCTATAAAAACAACCCGCGTTATGCGGGTTGTTTGGATTGACCAGGTTGTCTATTGCTGCGCTGCAATGGGCTTTCGATTGGAAACTACATACAACGTAACAGGGGGGGGAGTTAGTCGTTCTTGCCGAGGCCGAGGGCTGGGCGGATGTCTACTTGAACGAGTTTTTCAGCGCCGAGCATCTTCTTGGCTTCGTCATCATCGACGTAGTCGGAGTGGCAGGAAGCTTTGCCGGATTCGTCTTGGGCGTGAGCTTTGCCTTTGGTTTTGGAGGCGAGTTTGTGGATTTCTTCGGGTGAGAGGTAGCCGCGTTGCTCGAGGATTTCTTGCTGATCTTCGGTGAGTGCTGCGGAGATTTTGGGCTTGCCGCCGCCGTCACGTTCGAAGCCGTCGGCTTTGCCGGAGGCCCAGTCCTGGATTTCTTTTGAGATTCGGACTGAACACCAGTCGTGGCCACACATGGCACAGAAGTCGGTGTCGACGTCCATGTCTTCGTCGTGGTAGGCGCGGGCGGTGTCGGGGTCGAAGGAAAGCTCGAAGTGTTTTTCCCAATTCAAAGCGGCGCGAGCGCGGGTGAGGTCGTCATCTTGGTCGCGAGCACCGGGGAAGCCGAGCGCGATGTCAGCGGAGTGTGCGGCGATTTTGTAGGCGATGCAGCCTTGTTTGACGTCGTCTTTCTTGGGGAGGCCGACGTGTTCTTTGGGTGTGACGTAGCAGAGCATTGAGGCGCCGTGGTATGCGGCGGATGTTGCGCCGATGCATGAAGTGATGTGGTCGTAGCCGGGGAAGATGTCGGTGACCAGTGGGCCGAGGACGTAGAAGGGAGCACCGTGGCAGAGGTTGCGTTCGAGCTTCATGTTGTATTCGATTTGGTCAAAGGGGACGTGGCCGGGACCTTCGATCATGACCTGGATACCTTTACGCCAAGCGCGTTCGGTGAGGTGTCCGAGCTCGCAGAGTTCAGCGAGTTGGATGGCGTCGGTGGCGTCGGCGAGTCCGCCGGGGCGGCAGCCATCACCGATGGAGAAGGTGACGTCGTATTCACGCATGACGTCGCAGATATTTTCCCATGCGGTATTCATGAGATTTTCTTTGTTGTGCGTGAGCATCCATTTAGCAAGGAGGGAGCCGCCGCGAGAGACAAGACCGATGAGACGATTCTTGGCGAATTTAAGGTGTTTTTGTGTGATGCCAGCGTGGATGGTGAAGTAGTCGACGCCCTGCTCTGCTTGATGTTTGATTGATTCGAGGACGATTTCTTCGGTGAGATCTTCGATCTTGATGCCGATGATCATGGCGTAGATGGGGACGGTGCCGATGGGGAGTGTTGAGTTTTGGATGATGGCTTCGCGGCAGCCGTCGATGTCACCGCCGGTGGAGAGATCCATGACGGTGTCGGCGCCCCAGCGTTTGGCCCATTCGAGTTTTTCGAGTTCTTCGTCTGTACCTGAGGAGATGGGTGAGGCGCCCATGTTGGCGTTGATTTTGGTTTTGGTGGCGCGACCGATGGCCATGGGGTCGAGCTTGTGAGCGAGGTGGTTTTTGTTGGCGGGGATGACGAGACGGCCTGCGGCGATTTCGTCGCGGACTTGTTCGGGGGTGAGGTGGCCTTCGCGTTCGGCGACCCGTGTCATTTCAGGGGTGATGTTGCCGAGACGTGCGTGCTCTAACTGTGTGATAGGGCTGAAGCCAGCTGGGGGTTGCCATGCTGAAGCTTGCTCGTGGTTATCAGTGTCGGTGCATGTCCAGTCGGTGGGCATGAAATCCCAGGCTGTTTTGGTTGGGAGAGGTGGCATGCCGGGGGTGTCGGGTGAGGAGAAGGTTGCTGCGCCGGCAGACCCGGGTTTGATGACAGGTCGGCGCGCGAATGAGCCGGGGGTTGTGATATTGGGTGATGTGCCGGGGTTAAGGCCGAGGTCGGGAAGGTCGAGGCCGAGGGACTTGATGTCGGCGGCGGCCTGAGTATTTTGATTATCGGTGATATTGTCCATATGGACTTCCTTTCTGGTTACGCTGCGTTTAAAGGAAGTCACGTGGAATCACGGTATGGAAGTGATTCGCTTCCCTACGCAGCTCACAGGCATGGCAGGTTTGCGGCGGTTGCGGCAGTGACCTTGCTGTTTGCTGATCAGGTTCCAAGGGTGATTCTCAGCCCAGCGTCAGGTGTGAAACTTGTCACACTTCCGGGGGCACCCCTAGCGAGGTTGCTCAGGCGGATTTGCGCGCGAGCAGATATGAGGATAGGCATTTTGAGTGGGATTAACAAGGGGCTGGTGTCTGGCTAAAGAAGGATGATGGGAAGATAAGGCTTGAATGGACTGAAAATCATGGATATCGCCCGATAATTGTGGGTATTTGGGATTTGTGCGTTAGGGTGAGTTTGGGTCGATATATAGCTCAATGAGAGCATGCACTTATAGTCCAGAATTAAGCGAAACGAAGCTTGCACAAGGCAAGGGGAATGGCGGGAGTGCGGGGCGGTATGAGTTATTGGACATGATGCGGGCATTGGCGGCGGTGTGGGTGATGCTCTACCACTACCATTGGCGAACGATTGGGGAAGGGCATGATGGGAGTTGGTATGAAAAAATATTGGGGCATGGATACTGGGGTGTTGCGATTTTTTTTGTGTTATCTGGGTATTGCATCATGGCGAGCGCGAACAAGGCGCGAGGTGAACGGCGAGGTGTGTTGCATTTCATAATCAGGAGAATGCTCAGGATTATGCCGCCGTTCTGGTTATCGCTGGTACTGATCGGTGTGATTCCAGGATTGCTCTATGGACTGGATTGGATGACAGGCAACGGCGCGGGCATGAATTATGGGATATGGCAAAAGTTTGCAAATATGGGGACAGTTACGTGGGTAAAACAACTCACATTGACGAGTGGGATCGGGAGCGGGAATTACATGACATTTCAGGCATTCCCTTTAAATGAGGTTTGCTGGTCATTGGCGATTGAATTGCAGTTTTATGTGATAACTGGCATCGCGTTATTGTTTGGCAGGAAATACAAATGGGTCATGGCGGGGGTATTTGTGATTGGCTTATTGAGTGTGGTGCCTTCGGCATGGCTTGAGCGTGGGCTGGGTTGCATGCGATCGGCAGATTGGTTGATAGAAGGAACCTTCTTGCCGTATTGGTCAATGTTTTTTATGGGCGTCATCACTTTTGAGATGGTACGCAGGGGTGTTTACTTAAAACAAATGAGAGCTGCGTATGCTGCGGATAAGCAGGGGGTAATTTTGCTATCGAGTGCGGCTGTTATGACATATGGCGCTGCGTTGTGGGTGACACGTGTCAATACGAATGTAGCGATCGCGTTTATGACGAGTATGCTTTTGTGGGGTGCTTATGGTGTACGATTAAATCTGGGCCGCATGAATGTGGTGAAAGCGGCCATGCGGCATGTGTTACTATTCTTAGGAAAAGCTTCTTATGCAATTTATATTGTGCATATGGTTGTTATCAACTTAGCAATCCAACTCGCGATGCTGTTGTATCCGGAGAAGGGGATTGAACAGTTTGTGCTATCGAGCTTGCTGGGACTCATGATGTGTGTCGGGTTTTACTATTTGTGCGAGCGGCCATTTGCGAAAATGGCAAGTGGGTGGAATCGCAAGAAAGAAGCTAGCAGCACACAAAAAGAAACCGTTGCATCTATCGGAAAGATAGACGATGCCATAGAACGAATCGCGGCGTAGATTACGCCTATACATGAGCAGATCGGAGAGGGGGGGGGGAGGGGAAGATTATTTACCCATTGCCTTGAGGTTTTCGAAGCATTTCTTTGCGGCTTGCATGGGGTTGAGGGTGGGATGACCTTCTTGTTCAATAATGTAGTAGCGAGTTCCGCCGACGGATTCGGCGGCTTCGAATACTTCTTTCCAAGGAACATCACCTTCGCCGATGACGGCTTGGCCTTGGCCGTCGGGTGTGCCGGGCGTGCCTTTGAATTCTTTGAGGTGCAGGGAGATGGTGCGACCGGGGAGTTGGGTGATGGGCAGTACGGGGTCAGCGCCGCCGTGCATGCCGTTGGCGGTGTCGTATTGCATGATGAAATCGGTGGGTGTGTTTTCTGCGAGGATTTGCCAAGGGGATTTACCTGATTCGAGGGGTGTGACGTCTTCGGCATGGCAGTGGAAGCCGAAGGATTGGTTGTTGTGTTTGAGGAGTTCGGTGATGGATTGGAGTTCGTTTGCGGTTTGGATGGTTGAGGCTTCTGAGTTGCGTTTATTTTCGGGGAGCCAACTGATGATGAGGTTGTTGCAGCCGATTTCGGCGTGGTAGTCGGAGATAGCGTGTACGTATTGCTCTAATATGTGGATAGGCACATGTGAGGAATAGGCGATGAGGTTGTTATCGTCGAGGAGTTGTTTGAGTTCTTTTGCTGGGTAGTTGAAGAAGCCGGCGAATTCGACGCCGGTGAGGCCCCATGATGCGATTTCTTTGAGTACGGCGGGAAGATTCTTCTCAACGTCTTGACGGACAGAGTAGAGTTGAAGGCCGATGGGGATGTTGTTTTCAGGCATGATTTGTCTCCGGTGGGAATGCGAGTTGATGCTGACGCATAGTAATGGAAGTAAATCGATCCTGACAGAGGAAAATCCAGGGAATGAAGGTGGAGAGATTAATTGTGTTGCTGGCGGCTGAGGTTGGACATATTGACGTAGGGGACGGGGGCGTCGAGCTGGCGATAGATGTTGTTGAGTTGCGCGTAGGTGTAGTTAGCGTGGGTGTTGACGTGGATGAGGATGTCGGCGACGGGTAAGTCATAGTCTTTCCCATCTCTGGAGTTGGTGCGGACGTACATGGTGTCGAGCTGATCTTCGGTGAGGTTAGCGATGTATTGCTGCCAACGAGTTTGGAGGGTTTGCCAATCGATGATGAGTTGGTTGAGATCGTTCAGTGGGGTTGAACCGGGAGCACCTGAATTGGGCGCGCCGTCGGCGGTGGGAAGTAGAGCGGTTTTGTTGCCGTGAAGTGCTTCGAGCCAAACGAGTTCCGCAGCGTAGAGGTGAACGAGTGTGGCGAGGGCGGAGCCTTGCCCGATGAGGAAGGTTTGGGTGAGTTGCGATGAGGTGAGGGTTTTGGCGACTTCAAGGAGTTGATGATTGGCCCAACAACGGTGTTCGAAGGTACGTTTGATGAATTGGATGGTGTTCATGATGGTGGATGAAGATTGGGGTGGAAATGGGTGGAGGGGGATGATCCGAGGCGTTCTTGATGTAGAATAAGAGCATGGATGAGGCTCAAAATCAATTGTTTCAAGGAGAAGAAGGTGACCTTTGGGGGAAGATCACAGCGATTGCACCGACGAAGCGCGATCCGCATCGGGCGATGGTGAAAGTGGATGGCAAGGTGTTTGCGACGATGACACTTAAACTGATCACGGATTTGGATTTGAAGGTGGGGATGCGGTGGACGGATGAATTGCGAGTGAAGGTTGAGTCGGCATCGGTGTTTGATAAGGCGTTTCGGAGTGCGATGCGATCGCTATCGAGGAGGCCGATGAGCGAATGGGAGGTGAGGAAGAAAATCAGAGAAAAAGGCTTTGAGACGGGGGCGGCGGATATGGTGGTTGAAAGACTATATGAGTTGAAGTTGCTGGATGATGATGCGTTTGGCAGGATGTTAATTCGGGATTTGATGGGTCGGAAAGCGGCGGGGCCGGGCCTGATTCGTCAGAAATGTTTTGAGAAAGGATTGGGTGAGCGACTCACGGGGACACTGATCGAGGAGTTTGCGGGGAAGGATGATCAGGTGGAGGCAGCGGTTCGATTTGCAGAGAAGAAGTTGAGAGGAATGATGCGGGTGGAGCCAGTGGCGCGAAAACGGCGGCTGTATGGGGCATTGGCGCGGCGGGGGTATGGGGGAGATGTGGTGAGCGAGGTGATGGGCCGATTTGAAGAGCAGATCAGCATGGAATTGGAAGAGGGATGTGATTTTTGATGCGAGGTGAGGATTTGTGGGGAATGGCCTGCGGATTAATTTGCGATGCGTGCCAAATCAAAGACAAATTGAGCATGAAGTGATATGAATAGGGGGGGACGAGGTGGCGGGAAGCGGTTAGAATAGGCGGCATGAATCGAGCAAAAACAATGAAGGTTTGCGGCGTCCTGGTTGTATTGATGGGTATTGTTGCGCTGAGTGGTTGTGTACAACGGAAGATCAAGATCAATTCACAGCCTGAGGGGGCATTGGTGTATTTGAACGATCAGGAGGTGGGACGGACGCCGGTGGCGGTCAATTTTACGTGGTATGGCATTTATGACGTGCGGCTGGAGAAGGATGGGTATCAGCCACTGTGGACGCAGGCAGAGGCAGTGGCGCCGGTATGGGAGAACCCGCCGCTGGATTTGTTTGCGGAGATGGTGCCGGGCAATAAGGTGGAGGTTGAGTGGGATTTTGAGATGGAAAAGACGGAGCGGAAGCATAATGATGTGGATGAGCTGCTGAGAAATGCGGAAGAGATGAAGCAGTACACGACAGGGGCGAAGGCGCTTCCGGGGCAAGGCGTGAGTGAAGTAGCGGAAGGCGTGGAGTCGACAGAGGCGATGGGGATGGATGATGAAGAAATAGTCTCTGAGGTGGAATAGCGGATTGAGTTTGAGCAAAGCATGTGAGATCGACTTGAGTTATCGGGCATACTTCGGTGATTTTGTGTTATCCACACACAGCTATATATATTCACACGATCGTTAATAACTTTTAATTCGCACAAATTTGGGTACCTATGGATGAATTACAACCCAAAAAATATTGCTGCGTCATGCGACCATTATTTTACATAAAACTATACGCGACAACAATTTGAGATGAACACATATCTCTCTGGCCAGATTTTCCTTACGTAATACTCATAAAGGGCTTGCATTCTTAACACAGCGTTAACCATGTGTAAGTTACACATTCTTCCTTAAAAAATTATACTTAGGTCGATCAGTTACCCGATTTAAGTTATCGGGTATACACGCCCGCATCGGTTTACCGGTGCTTGACAACTTAGTTGAAGAGTTAGTGAAAGTAGTTTTGTGTATTGATCGTGAACAAAAGATTCACCCCGAAGGTCATTGAGCAAAACGAAATCACCGTGGCGTTTGGATGAGTTGCGGCGGCACAGTGAGATCGTTGATTTATGAATTAGCGAGAGCAGATGTGCGGCAAGCGACAGGATGAGCCTGCGATCAGGGTCACCGAACATCCGTAAGCATGGATATTGCGCCGGGTGAGATGAGTTTGCGAATCGTGTGTTATGCGCGAAAAAGAAGTGAGCTGGTTTCAGGCGCAATTTGCAGTTGCTTGCGGGGAAAATGAGTGAGCTGCGTGCTGTCAGCGGGAGAACTGACGGTGAGCAAGACTGGTCGTAAAGATCCGACTGTAGGAGTTTCACACGCGTGTGTGAGGCAGGATGAGATCTGGTGTTGTCATCTTAATATTAGAGAATGCCTATGGCTGCTCTAGCGGCCCCCATCTCGGCATCCAAACCCAAAGAAAATGATAAGAATTTCGCTTTGCGAATAAAGGCTGCGTAAGCGTGATCCCACGACGCGGAGCGGCTTATTCACTGTTATGGATAACCGGACGTACACCATTATCCCTAAATTTTAAAAATGCGATTTGTAGATGGCTTGTGGGACGCAAGCGCGAGCCAATGAGAGAGATCGCAACTCCAAGGAGACGTTTCAATGTTTTCCAAAAAGACCACCGCATTGGTCGCAGGCGCTATGGCAATGGGCTTTGCAGCTCCAGCTATGGCAAGTGAAGCAGAGCTCGCAGCTCAGCTCGCTAAGGTACAACAGAAGCTTGCTGCTCTTGAGCAAGCACAAAGCCAGGATTGGCTAAACGAGCGTCGCGCAGAAGAAGTCAAGGGTCTGATCTCAGACGTTTTGGCTGATGCTGACGCACGTGCAACTTTGCTTCAGGACGGCATCCTTGCTGGTCATGATGGCAAAAAATTCTTCCTGAAGAGTGCTGATGGCAGCTTCAAGATGAACATCGGCGGCCAGATTCAGTTCCGCTACATGGCTAACTTCCTTGACGACCGTGACAACGAAACGCTTCACGCGTTCCAAGTCCGCCGTGCTAAGTTGAAGTTCAGCGGTAAGGTCAACGATGAGTTTGGCTTTAAGCTGACACTCGGAACAAGTCGTAACGACGGCAGCGTTAGCATGGAAAATGCAGCGGTCAGCTGGAAGTATGACGACAAGCTAACTGTTGTTGCGGGTATTGATAAGCTTCCTTTCTTACAGGAAGAACTGACAAGCTCAAGCAAATTGCTCGGTGTTGAGCGTTCATCAGTGACTGAATTCTTCACACTTAACATTGGTACATTTGTTGGTGCGAAGTACGACGTCTCTGATAACGTGAAGGTTGCAATCGCAGCTGGTAACGACACGGCATCTGACAAAAACGGCTACGTCAAATACGGCGAAATGGCTGGTGATATCGCCTTGACTGGCCGCGTTGACATGAAGCTTGCTGGTGACTGGAGCCAGGCGAAAGATTACGTTGCATGGATGGGTGATGACCGCGCTTGGTTCGCTGGTGCTGCACTCAACTACCAGCGTGTTGACCGCGATGTTGCCCCAACGGCACTCGACGGCGACTACTTCGGCTGGACCATGGACACCCTTTACAAGGCTAACCAGTGGATGGCTAACCTTGCAGTCAACGGTGCTCACTTCTTTGCTGACGATGCAACAGCTGACGCTAACTACTACGGTGTTCTGGCACAGCTCGCATACAACATGGACGACAAGATTCAGCCATTCGTTCGCTACGAGTGGATGGACCTCGACGGTGCTGATCAGATTCAAGGCGCAACCGTTGGTGTCAACTACTTCTTGGCTAAGCACAACGCGAAGATCACGACCGACTTGGTTTGGTTCTTCAAAGGCATGGACAACGGCATCCAAACTGCATTCGGTGAAAACCCATTCAGTGACAGCCTTGGCCTGAACAACAACAGTGCTGACTTCGACAACAACGATCTCGTTGTGGCTCGCGCTCAGTTCCAGTTGGCGTTCTAATTTAAATTAAACGTCCGGTCACGCTCTTCATTATTCATGATAAGTCGAGCGTAAACGAAAAGAGCGGCCCATTGCCAACCATGGGTCGCTCTTTTTTACAACTAACCACAAATAGACTTTCATCGCCTGTGTCTCTTTCTCGTTACGCCTGTATGTAACACACTTCTTTGAATATGGAGAGACATATGTATACCCAAAGGATGATGGGAACTGTTGCTGCGGCAACGATGGCTTTAACAACGGGCACGATTGCCCAGGCGGATCAGGCATCACTTGCTGCCCAATTACAGGCAGCCGAGCAACGTGTGAGCCAGCTTGAGCAAGCACAACAGGGGGATTGGCTAAACGAACGCCGTGCGGAAGAAATCAAGGGTTTGATCCGTGATGTAATCGCAGATGCTGATTCTCGTGCAACCTTGTTGCAAGACGGCATACTCGCAGGGCATGATGGCAATTTCTTTCTTCGTAGTGCTGACGACAGCTTCCGCATGAATCTAAGCGGTTACATTCAATTCCGATATGCTACGAACTGGCAAAACAAGCGCGACAATGAAACCATTCACGGGTTCAATAATGCACGAGCCAAGCTATACATCACCGGCTACGCGATGGATGATTTTGGCTATAAATTATGCTTTGCCACCAATGGGAGTACAGGCGAAGTTTATACTGAAGAAGCTGTTGTTGACATGAAGCTTGATGATGATGTGAAGCTTTATGCTGGTGTAACTTTGTTGCCGTTCTTGCGTGAAGATCTGATGGCTTCAAGCACGTTGCTTGCAGTTGAGCGTGCATGCGTCACAAAAGGCTTTGGTGTTGGCTTCTCCGCAATGCTCGGAGCTAAGATTGATGTGAGTGATGATCTGAAGCTTAATGTCGCAATCAGCAACGGTACGATTGGCGATAAGTATGGTTACACAAACTTCGAGAACAACTCGGCGGACATTGCAGTCACGGGTCGCGCAGACTGGAAGCTGGCTGGCGATTGGAAGCAGATGAAAGATTACGTCGCTTGGCGTGATGATAGTGACGCAATTTTTGTTGGAGCAGCGGCTCATTATCAGCGAACTGACCGCGACACAACAAGCATGGCATTCCCGATGGACTTTTTAGCATGGACTGCTGATACGCTCTGGAAAGTCAATAGCTGGACAGCATCACTTGCTGTGAACGGTGGCCATTACTTTACCGACGAAAATACCGACACGAACGCTTATGGCACGCTTCTTCAGCTTGCGTATAACATGGATGACAAGATGCAACCATTTATGCGTTATGAGTGGAGTGACACACGCATGGGCGGCAGCTCAGATACAAATCAGGTTGTTAGCGCAGGCTTGAATTACTTCCTCAACAAACACAACGCGAAATTTACAACTGATTTGGTTTGGTGTTTTGAAGGTACGGCTGTCCCTGGCAGTGCTATGGTCTTTACAGGTGATTCATACGGCACAGGCTTAGCGTTAAATCACACGGCTACAGATATTGATGACAATCAGATTATTGCAGCTCGAGCACAATTCCAGCTGAAATTCTAATAATCCAACTCGACTACTGATTCAAGCAGGCCCGTATATGCGAGCCTGCTTTTTTTATTTGGACACAGTGGATTACGGGTTACATGGACGATGAGATTATTGGGCCCTAGGGCTTATGCATAGTTATCCGGGTCTAAAATCATCGATCAAATCACATACAGCGAATGATTATTGAATAGTGCCGAATAACACGACCGATATGTTTAACGGTTATCAACAGTCCTCAATGGAGCGATTGATAAGTATATTACCCATGATCGTAAGAGTCAGATTCAACTCGGATTGCAGTCACATTGCAAAACGATATGTCATGTACATATTGATTGCTGTCATTTCGTTTATTCCTATAAATATATATGCGCAATCTAAAAATCCGGAAGAGCGAATCAGTCAACTTGAAGGACATGTTGCGAATCTGGAATCTCGTCTAAAAACACTGGACGAGCGGTACAACCAAGAACTGTTAGAGCAACGCTGGACAGAAGAAATGCGTGGGCTGATTGATGATGTTCTGAAAGAATCGAATAACAACAGATTTCAGGACGATTCGGGGATTTATGCGGGCAATCAAGGCGGACAATTTTTCCTGCGATCGAAGAATGGTGATTACCGTCTATTGATCAATGGATTTTCACAAAACTGGTTTGTTGTTAATCAACAGAATGCCCGACCGCCAAGAGGGCTAGGTGATACACAGTTGGGTTTTGAAACAAGGCGTGCACGTTTATGGTTTCATGGAAACATCATTAACGAAAAAATCGGATTCAGGCTACAACTTGAAACATCTCCGCCCGATTTAGGACGCGTTTTCATGCAGGAAGCATGGGGGAGTTATCAGTTTAACGATGATTGGAAGATGATTTTCGGCCTGGCGAAATTGCCGTTTCTGCGCGAGCAGTTAACGCATGGCTGGGAACTGCTCGCGGTCGACCGCTCATTGACCTCTTACTTTTTCAATTTGAACCGTCAAACACAATTTCAAATCCAGTGGTTCGGCAGTGAATATGTAAGACTTTACGCAGCACTTAGCAATGGAACAAGACGTGATCTCACACAGATCCCTCCGCGCGGATTTGAAACTATTGGTAAAGATCCGGCGACACTTGCAGTTACTGCACGAGCTGACTGGAAACTGTTCGGCACATGGCAGCAGCAATATAAGAATGTGGCATGGTCGGGGACAGAATCGACTGCGATCGTCGGGGCTGCAATAAACTATCAGCTTGCAAACTTGGATGTAACCGAAAGCTTCAGCATCTTTCCCGGCAACGGTGATTATCTCTCATTTACGGTTGACGGTGCTTGGGATTACAACAACTGGCATTTTGCAGCGTTTGGATTCGGGGCATTTATACGACATACGAATGAAAACCTGCAAGATCGCGATTTGTTTGGAGCACAAGTTGAAGCGGCATATCTTTTTGATGACACATATCAGCCGTTTGTTCGACTTGAATGGATGAACCCCGATATCAATGGGAATGATGATCCGATCTTTATGACCTTTGGTACAAATATCTATTTTGCGAAACAGAAACTGAAATGGACGACTGATGTGCTTTGGTTCTTTAATGGGGACGCCTTTAATTCACTGCAGATCAATCCATTTACTGAACCGGTGTTTATCCGGTTGTATGGCATCGATGAGGAATCGGGTAACTTTGGGGCGAATAATATGGTCGTATTTCGGACACAACTACAGGTAAAGTTTTAGAGCAATCTTTTGTGGGTATGAGGCAATGAACGTGTGATGCTACAATGGGGGCATGTCGGTAAAACCCAAACACATTGATGTAAAGCGTGACAAATCTTTGCAAATTGATTGGAGCGATGGGCGGGTATCGGTCTACGAAATCAGATATCTCAGAAAAATGTCTCCAAGCGCAGAAGAAAAAAAACTTCGCGAGGAGATGAGAAATAATCCATTAACGATTCTGCCATCTGGTCGGGATGATCAAAATTTACTGATTGAGAATGTTGAGCTTGTGGGAAACTACGCCATCCGGATCTTTTTTTCCGATGGCCATCATACGGGTATCTACTCATGGTCATACCTGAGATCACTCGATGCTACCAATAATGAAAATACTCACTCGGATTGATTATAGAAATTATATGTATTGTTAAAATCAACTACGCTTAAGATTAATACGGTAAAACATGATGCAATACGCTCTATTCATTTAATAGGTTAGTTCGTTTCATTAAAAAGTGAATCATTGTTATGGATAAAAGAGCAATCAAATCCGAAAAGCAACAAGAACTAAACTTATACACAAACGATGGCTGCAAAATTTTGTTTGATGTGAAAAAACCGTTTATATACCATGTTCAGATAGATGGGGGCGACATAGACGATCAGGGTCATGTCAACAACGTAACTTATGTAAAATGGATGGAGCAGGCGGCAACAGCGCACTCGACTTCATTGGGTTACGATTGGCAGCGGTATAAGGAATTGGGTGCGTCGTTTTTTGTAAGACGGCATGAAGTTGAGTATTTGGCACAGTCCTTTCTTGAAGATCCGATCGTGATTGCAACCTGGCCCGATAAGATGGAGAAATTCACTGCACTTAGACGATATGAAATTGTAAGAGTGAGTGATGGCCAAACATTGGTCAGAGCAATGACAACTTGGATATTTGTAGATATGTCAACAGATCGCCCTCGGCGAATGCCAGGTGAATTGATCGAAGAATTTTTACAGTCCGTGAGATAGCTAGTCGATAACGGACAAAGTTGACTCGATTTACGCGAAGCGGTTTGCTGTAAATCACAGATTCATGATTCTTATTTGTTGGTTGTAACCCTTAGTTCAATAAGTATGGCAGTGTATTTGTCTCGCAGTTGATTCAGATGTGCTTATTTATTTTTGTTGTGCAATTTAGTTCAAACGAAGCAGTCTTTAGCACAACGACCGATAGCAAGAAACATCTATTAATTTAAGATTTTCTGATCATTTGTGAGAAATAAACCGAAGGAACAGACTGAGTCGTACGTGCGGCTCATGGATCAATTTTCAGTTTTCCCTACGTTCAGGTTGGCAATAACGGGGACGTTAGGGACCGACAGAAAGTCAATGTTTAAGCAAGGAGACGCTACATGTTTGGTAAGCGACCCACGACATTGATCGCTGGGGCACTCATGGCAGGGCTGACCGGACCAGCTTTCGCTAGTGAGGCTGACGCACTACGCTCAGAAGTCGATAGCCTGCGGGCTGAGGTAGCAGCACTTCGTCAGAATACTGACGAAAACTGGCTGAACGAGCGCAGAGCTTCAGAGATCAAGGGTTTAATTCGAGATGTATTGTCGGACGCGGAAACGCGGTCGACACTGTTGCAAGAAGGGATGATGGCCGGTAATGACAACGGCAAGTTCTTCCTGAAATCAGCAGATGGTAACTTCCTAATGAATATCAGTGCGTTTGCACAGATTCGTTATGTTGCTAACTTCCAGAATGGACGAGCAAACGGCACCGGCGGTGATGACCAAAACCAATTCCAGCTCAACAGAGCGAAGATCCGTCTTGACGGTCATATCATTGACCCGTCATGGGGTTACTTCCTCCAGTTGGCAACTAACAATCCTGAGTTCGATACATCAACGAACCAAGGAGCTAACGGCACACTCCGTCAAAACGGCTTCGTGTTCATGCAGGAAGCTGGGATGAGCAAGCAAGTGACAGATGACATCAAGCTTTATGCTGGTGTTATGAAGACACCTTTCTTGCGTGAATTTCTTTTGTATGAAACCGATTTACTCGCAGTTGACCGTGCGTCAGCTACCGAGTTCTTCAACATCGGTCGTACGGCTCAGTTCTTGCTCGAGTACACTGGTTTTGAAAACTTCAAGATCTATACCTCGATCAACAACGGTAGTCGTGTAAACTTGAATCCGTTCAATGATCAGGGCGGATTGCAGCTTTACGGCAACAACACGATCAACTCGAACAACTACGGTTTCGCAGTCTTCGGCAGTAATGCTGTTGAATTCGGCGTCACCGGACGCGCAGACTGGAAAGTCTGGGGCGATTGGTCACAGCAAGACGACTTTGTCGCTTGGCGTGGCGATGACAGTGCATTCTTCGTGGGTGCTGCTGTTAACTACGAAATCGCCAAAGAAGGCGTGACTCGTAACCTCGGCGGCGGTGCAGATTACTTCTCATACACCGCTGACGCACTGTGGAAACAAAATGGCTTGAGCCTCATGGGTGCTTTCATGGGCTCGAAATACATCAACCCAACAGGTGGCTTCACCGATCGTGACTCATACGGCGCGATCGCATATGCAGCCTATATGTTGACTGATGAACTCCAGCCATATATACGCGGCGAATGGTTTACCGATGGTACTGCTGGCGCAGAAGATGTGATTGGCGCTACCTTTGGTTTCAATTACTACTTCGCACGTCAGAATGCTAAACTCAGCATGGACGTTGTCTGGTTCTTCCAAGGCGACATCCCACAAGCACAGAGCTACGCATTCGCTCGTAACCCGTTCGGTCCAGCACTTGGCCTGAACAACGGGCCTGGCCGCCGCATCAGCGACGACAACATCGTTGCAATCCGCGGTCAATTCCAGATTGCGTTCTAACGCCCCGTATGTTGTGCCTGCTTAACAGCAGGAATGGGAAAACATATGCGACCCGGCAGCCAACCGCCGGGTCGCTATTTTTATAGGGGTCGTCTGTTTGAGAGCCTGATCAAACTTAATTGCCAAAACCTCGACATCCGCATAGTTTTAGCTCAAGATCAGTTACTTCTTACCAAACATTAACAATTTGGCTAACATATCTCATTATTTACTAACATTTCTTCACTAAACTACGCCCCAACGCAGGCCAACATGAAGGAATGTGAGACATGAGAGATACCTCAAGCACAATGACGACACCCACCGGCAACCAACAAGAAGAACTAACCACCATCCTCCTTGTCGAGGATGAGCAAGATCTGCTTGAACTGCTGAAATACAACCTCAACCGTGAAGGTTTCAACACCATCACCGCGATGACTGGCGAGGAAGGTTTGAAGCAAGTTCGCTCCACATCTCCAGACCTGATTCTTTTAGACTTGATGTTGCCTGCAATGGACGGACTGGAAGTCTGTAGAACACTTAAATCTCGTGAACACACCGCGAACATCCCAGTCATCATGCTTACAGCACGTGGCGAAGAATCGGATATCGTACGCGGCTTGGAAATGGGAGCTGATGACTACATCACCAAGCCATTCAGCCCACGTATCTTGATGGCACGTATCCGTGCGGTCTTACGTCGAGCTGAAGCCGAATTACTCAACAACCAATCTGGATCAACAATGTCTTCCGGCGGCATCCATATCGATCCGGATCGCCATGAAGTCATTGCTAACGGCGAAGCCATCGACATGACAGCAACCGAATTCAAACTGCTCTCATTGATCATGAGCAAGCCTGGCCGTGTGTTTACACGGCAGCAGATCATTGAGACGATTCATGAAGGTTTTGCTGCGGTAACTGATCGCTCTGTCGATGTGCAGGTCGTTGCTCTTCGCCGCAAGCTCAAAGACGCTGGTCGCAACATTGAAACCGTTCGTGGCGTTGGCTACCGCTTCAAAGAGTAGCCCCCTACCCTGACATTAGATTTCGCATATACAATAATATCACCGCAGCTATGATGAGCTTAGCTATCACATGCCACGACAGCTTTTTCACGAAAAGCTTGCCGATGAATGTGTAGGGTTGTAATTTGATTACCCTGAACAGTTCTTACAACGTGCTATGCATAGGATCGTAAAATTTCATGAATGAATTGCTTGCCAAGCTGAACACAATGATCTCAATCGCTCAAGCACAGGGCGAAACAAAAATCATTATCGTGCTCATCGGCGCAGCGATCTTCGGCTGCGTCTGCATCTTTATCCTCATGCAGATTAGCCGATCGATCAAAGAACTCAGGCAGGCAGCCGGCCGTTTCGCACAAGGCGATCTTTCCCAACGTGTTGCAATTAAAGGCCCATTGCAGATCGCTGAACTCGCGGAAGCTCTTAATACCATGGCCCGCCAGCTAGAAGAACGTCTATCCACAGTCGTCCGTCAACGTAACGAGCTTGGCACAGTTCTGACGTCAATGGTTGAAGGTGTCGTAGCCATTGATTTGGATGACCAGATCATCAGCATGAACAATGCCGCTTCAACCATGCTTGAAGTTGACCCCACCCATGCGATCGGCCGATCCATACAAGAAGTCATACGAAACACCGCGTTACAGACATTTGTCAAACAAACGCATCGCCAAGACGCGCCTATCTCTACCGAAATCACATTACGCATGCCCGACAATCCGGAAGGTGATCGGCAACTCCAAGCACAATCTGCAATTCTTCGAGATGCAGCCGGCATCCATATCGGCGTCGTTCTCGTATTACATGATGTCACACGCCTTCGAAGACTTGAATCTGTACGTCAAGATTTTGTTGCCAATGTGTCACACGAAGTCAAAACGCCTGTTAGCGCAATCAAAGCTTCTGTCGAAACCATACTCGATGACTCCGAGCTTGTTTCGGAACAAGGCAAGCCCTTCCTGAATATCATCCTCAGACAAGCGGATAGACTAGCGGCGATTGTAGAAGACCTACTATCTATTGCTCGAATAGAACAGGATGGCCAAGATATGCGTGCAGAACTCATGAGCACCCATCTCATTGGTGTATTGCGAGCCGTTAACGAAACCTGTTCTGCGATAGCTGACAAGAAAAATACTGAAGTACAGATCATTTGCTCAGATGTCCTCACCTGTCAAACGAATCCTCCTCTACTAGAACAAGCCATCGTCAATCTTCTGACTAATGCGATTAAATACTCCCCAGAGAACACGCTCGTTCAAGTCATCAGCGAACTGCACGACAACGAAGTCATCATCTCTGTAACAGATCAGGGGCGCGGCATTGAGCCCGAGCATCTCCCGCGCATCTTCGAACGCTTCTACCGCACTGACAAAGCTCGCTCTCGTGAACTCGGCGGTACCGGACTCGGCCTATCCATCGTTAAACATGTCGCTGAAGCTCACGGTGGCCGCGTCTCGGTTGATTCAGTCCTCGGATCAGGATCTACTTTCAGAATTCATTTACCTGCAAAGATCGAGGTGAATGATATCGCGACGACGTTTTAACCTTGATTCTCTGCCAATTCTCGATACCAAGCCTTAAACGCAACCTCGTGAAAGTTAGGCCTGAAGTACTTCCAATAGCCCAATCTCTCCGGCACAATAAACTCTGAAACCGCCTCACTCACTGACAAGCCTTTTGTAAAATCTCGCTTCGCTTCCATTTCAATAAGCTGCTGCAATTCCAGATAACTAACCAACCCAACCGAATCCGCGCGAGCATCCATTCCATGCCCAGGAATCACGACTGCCTTCTTTCGCTTGAGTAAATGTTCAACCGAACGAACATACAATGATGGAATCGCTGACATAAAATTTGGGAAAATTCCATTCCAAATAAGATCGCCACCAAACGTTACGGCAGGATCATCAACCTCAGCAACCAAATCACTTTGAGTATGACCACGCATTGGCGTTAACTTTACGACACGCCCCCCCAAATCGATGGTTAGGTCTTCATCTTCTTGAATCACGATCTTCGTCGGGCTCACAAACTGTCCTCCCCATGTCTCTAGACCATGTTCCGCAAAGCGTGCATTCTCCTTTGATCTAACAACTTTCGCATAATGCTCTAACGCCAACAGATACGTCGTTTCAGTCATCACAATTTCGGGCACAGTTGCTCGATCAAAGAACCCTGCAATACCGCCAATGTGATCGAAATGAAAATGAGAACAGACAACATGCGTCGGCAACTGACCAAACAATGCCTTTGAAACTTCGCCAACCCAAACCGCGCCTTCCATCGTACGATACGCATCAAAAGCAAGCACACCATCTCTCCCACCAATCAATCCGCCATTGCAATGCGTCGTCAAATCGCCAATCTTCCCATCAGCAAGAAACGGTGTCGATACCACAGCATACACCCCCTCCCCCAACTGCTTTACTTCCCCATACGGCTTCTTAAATACAACATCCCCCTGCTGCTCACGACCTATCAACGAAACGCCATCACTGTTCGCAATAGCGCTGCCCATCAAGCATCCACACCCAGCCGCAACTGTGCCTGAAAGCATTTCACGTCTTGATATACCACCGATCATATCTCTTATCCTCAATCCCATGGGTTCCAAAATCACCATCGACACTGAACTCTCAAACACACCTCTATCTCCTTTTATTTCTAAGACGATCCCCCTACCTCATTCCCCACTTTCATTGCACGAAACCTGACAACCCCAATCGCATCAATACCCGTACTAATTAGCTGCCACAAAACGTAAATCCTAACTCAAGTATTCAAATAGATTTAGACGAAGAACAGACAAACACAACCGCCTCATTCATCCCCGTTCTCAGCACCACACAATCCTCAACAGACAGGCCTGTCTGGATTCAACAAGTCCATCATTTTCATATCATTAGCGTAAACTTTACATTACCACCGCCACAGGTGAGAATGCACACCTCAGATCACCGGATGCCAGTTGTAAGCATTCGTCTGAGGCAAGCAGACCGCGTGAGTTTCATGGAATACCTCGAAGGCTCCAAGTCTCACACGACCGCTCGATCCGCTCAACAATGAGCAAGATCAACGCGGATTGCATTCTTCCAAAACGCATGAAAGGGTTCGTATGCGTACGATTGCAAAGCTCTTTGGTCGATCACCATTTATCCCGATCCAAACGCACATGGATAAGATCAAGCAGTGCGTCGATCTTATCAATCCTCTCACGGATGCATTCCTCATACACGACATGGCAAAAGTCGAGCAAGTCGCAGAGGAAATCTCTCGTCTTGAGCACGCTGCAGACGAAACAAAGCACGACATTCAGAATGCGCTACGCAAGGGTATGTTCCTTGCTGTCGATCGTAGTAAGCTGCTGGACATCATCGCGATTCAAGATGGTCTCGCCGGCAAAACTGAAAACTTTGCGACCCTCCTCACAATCAAAGCGCTCAACTGCCCCGACAGCATCAAAGATACTTTCAAATCTTTCCTTGCCAAGAACCTTGAAGCAGTCGCCGGCGTCGTCGAAATCGTTAAACGTCTCGACGAGCTTCTCGAATCATCCTTCGGCGGTGCTGAAGCCCAGCAAGTCGCACAAATGGTTCATAAAGTCGCTGTCCTCGAACATGAAGCCGACGTTATCCAACGTTCACTCCTAAAAAGCATCTTCGCCCACGAAAAGGACTTCTCACACGGCGAATTCTATCTCTGGTTGCGTATCTTCAAACAAGCTGGCGAACTCGCCAACCTCAGCGAAACCCTCGCCAACAAGATCCGCAGCACGCTCGAACTCAAATAACCGCCTCAACACACCCCCTCACGCAAACCACGAGATATCCGTTTGAAATTTAGTTGTTCAGCCGTGTGATCAATCACATTTTTCACATAGCTCTTGGGTTCTGTGACCAGGTGCTTACCTGATGCAGAAAATCGATGAGTCCTCCCTTATTCATAAGTGCATAACAGTATGAACACTTTCGCGATCATACAAACGCTGTCGGTCTTTGACTGGTTTACCGGCATGCAACCCACCTCACAGATCCTTGTGATCATCGCCCTTGCCTTCGGTTTCTACATGGCGTGGAATATCGGCGCAAACGACGTCGCCAACGCTATGGGTACCTCCGTCGGCTCCGGTGCGCTCACACTCAAAAAAGCCATCATCGTCGCCGCTATTTTCGAGTTCGCAGGCGCCTACTTTGTCGGATCCTCCGTCTCCAATACCATCCGTAAAGGCATCTTCGACCCCGCACTCATCAACGAGTTCTACGGGGAAGACGGCTACCTCATACTCGCGATCGGGATGATCGCCTCACTCCTTGCCGCAGGTGTTTGGCTTCAACTCGCCTCATACTTCGGCTGGCCCGTCTCAACCACCCACTCCATCGTCGGTGCAGTCGTCGGCTTCGGTTGCGTCGCTCTCGGACCAACCGCCATCAACTGGGGTATCACCGACTTCTCAGGCGTCACCGCCATTGCGTCCTCATGGATCATCTCACCAGTCCTCGCCGCCGCAGTCTCTTACCTCCTCTTCCGCATCATCCTCAAACTCATCTTCTTCCAGCCCAACCCCGTTAAAGCCGCAAAGAAAGTCGCCCCTTTCCTCGTCTTCATCACCATGTTTGTCATGATCGCCGTCACCTCCTTTAAAGGCCTCAAAGCCTTCTGGAAAGACGCCGCTTGGCTCGAAAATATCCAATACTTTAGTAACCATAAGCTCGGCCCAACCCACCCCGTTGCCCTGCTTATCACCATGGCCTTCGCCGTCATCACCGGCGTCATCGGCACCGTCATCACCTCGTTCATGATTCGTAAAATCGAGGACGACCCCGTCGAATCCACGCAGCACTTCGAATCTGTTTACGTCAAACGATCCGTCGACAAAGCCCGGAAACACCTCCGTCGCATCTCCTCAAACACCACCGGCACAAACTCCTCCGAAGCTTCCGACCTGCTCATGCAGCTCGAAACCCTCTCATCGAACATCGAAAAACGCTCCGACCCCGAACTCACCAAATCAGCCCTCCAAAAAGTCGAACGTATCTTCGTCTACCTCCAAATCCTCTCCGCATGCTTCGTCGCCTTCTCACACGGTGCGAACGACGTCGCCAACGCCATCGGCCCCCTATCCGCTGCCGTCCAAACACTCCACGAAGGCGCCATCATCGCAAAGTCGCACGTCCCTGAATGGGCCCTGATCCTCGGCGGTGTCGGTATCGTCATCGGTCTCGCCACCTGGGGCTGGCGCGTCATGGAAACCATCGGCCGCCGCATCACCGAACTCACCCCAACTCGCGGCTTCACCGCCGAATTCGCCGCCGCCATCACCATCCTCATCGCCTCACTCGCTGGTATGCCCATTTCCACAACCCACACACTCGTCGGTGCCGTCCTCGGCGTTGGCCTCGCCCGTGGTATCGGGGCAATCAACCTCAACACCATCCGCGACATCTTCGCCTCATGGATCATCACCATCCCCGCCGGCGCTTGCCTAGCGATCCTCTTCTTCTACGCACTCAAGATTTGCTTCATCTAAACCGAGAGTAATCTGCACCATGACTTGGAATGACTCAACCTGTAAATCGTCATGGAAGACGCTTTAAAGCAGATCAACAAAATACCAAACAACACAGCCCGCTTCCTGCGGGCTTTTTATATGTCCACTCCTTGTTAATCGTGTTAGCAATGTTAACGCTATAGCCGACGCGACCCACTCCGTGTATAAAACAACAAACACTTTCACTCCCCTTACAAGCGAGTCATACGCATGCTCCACCTGGTCCGACAAATCGACAAGCTCAAAACCCAACTCCTCGCCATTGGCTCACAAGTCGAGGAAGCCCTCCATAACGCGATCACCTCCATCCAGGACAGAAATCTCGAACTCGCTCAATCCACCATCGACAACGACAAACTCATCGACCTCGCTGAAATCGACCTCGAAGAGGAATGCCTCCACACCCTTGCTCTCCACCAACCCGTCGCCCACGACCTTCGCTTTGTGATCGCCCTCCTCAAAATCAACCACGACCTCGAGCGCATCGGCGATCTCGCTTCTTCCATTGCTCAGCAAGCTTCATTCCTTGCTCAAGAATCACGCATTGATGTCCTCCCATACGATCTGCCTAACATGGGTAAAATCGCACAAACCATGCTCAACAAAACGCTTAATGCCCTCATCAACCAAGACGTCGAGCTCGCCCGTGAGGTCCGTAAACTCGACGATCAAGTCGACGAAATCCATCGTGGCATGTACACCAAAACCATCGCAGCGATGAAAGACAATCCCGAGCAAATCGACCAATACGTCCATCTTCAAAACGTTTCACGTCAGCTCGAACGTATCGCCGACCACACCGTCAACATCGCCAAAGATGTCATCTACCTCGTCGATGGCGAAATCGTCCGCCACGCCAAGCTTCGCCAAAAAGCCAATGCCTAGAGTAGTTGTGTGATGATTCATAAGATTTGTGTTAGAAATTTAAACAGCCAATCCCCGAAAACACCTCGATTCCCCATCATCAACCCGCTGGCCTACAAGTGAGCCATGAGGGAAACGCACTCACCAAACTCACAATCCTCATTCCTATAACACCACCTTAAAATATCCTTCACTTTAATCCCTGATACGCTAACATTGACTCGATAAGCAGTTAACGTGCTTCTGTTTCTGTGTTGTAACTTGGGGATTTCATATGCGACTTCTACTCTTCAGGCATGGCATCGCCGAGCCCGGCACAACCAATCAGCCCGACGATCTGCGACCGCTGACCCCGCTCGGACTCACACGCTCCGCACTCGCTGCTCAAGGCCTGTCTCGCTTCATCGATCGCCCCCAAGCCATCCTCACATCCTCTAAAACAAGAGCCGCCCAAACTGCCGCTTTCATTGGCGACACCTTCGACCTCGCACCCGAATTCTGCGACCCACTCACCAACGGGCCAACCAAAAAAATCATCAAATTCCTTCAAGCCCGTCCCGAAAACGATATCCTCATCGTCGGCCACGAGCCCTACCTCTCCGAACTCATCTCCATACTCTGCTTCCCTAAAGCAAGATCCAACGCCGTCGAACTCAAAAAAGCATCATGCGCACTCATCGAAGCGCCCATCAGAAAGAATGAACCCGCTCTCCCATCAACTTCCGGCATCCTCCACTGGATCCTCCCCCCGCGCGCCCTCCGACAACTCGCCGGCGAAACCTAAACCACGCCTCCAAACAAAAAGCCTCACAATCGTGAGGCTTTTGCAATCATCTGCAAAACTTGGAGCAATCTTATTTGTAATCCTGCAAGTAATCCTTCTCAACCTCAAACATCTCCAGTGTCATAGCCTTAATCTCAGCCGGGCTACACACCGCCATCGTTAACGGATCATGCAACAGCGCATGAATTGCTGCTTCCTTACTTTTCTCAATGCATGCCGTCGCCGCAAGATCAAACATATGCATGTTCGTCGCGCACATCGCCGCCATCTGTGCTGGTAATTTTCCATAACGCGTCGCATTAATCCCGTTGTGATCCACCATACACGCAACCTCAACACAACCATCCGTCGGCAAGTTCGTAATCAACTTACCACTCCCCGTACCATCATGATTCATAACATTTCCATAAATCCGATAAGGCACATCCTTTTCCTTCGACTCGATAATCCAGCTCGCATATTCCCAGCTGCGCTCTTTCAGCAATTCTTCCTCACCATGAAGCACACGCTGTCGCTGCTCATCAAACTCCTTACGCCATGTCGGCCAATTCGATGCATAGAATCGACTCTCCCCACGATACCCATCACGACAATATCGCTCCATCAAATCTTTACGCTTACGATAGTACGGCAAATACTCACTCAAATGCCCGCTACTCTCCGTCATAAACGCGCCAAAATGCTTCATCATGTCATAACGAATCGGATCACTCTCATAGATTTCCCCTTCCTCATCCTCCGTCTTCGCTAGCAGAATTGGATACAAATCCTTGCCCTTGTGCTGCAGCTTTGTAAACCAAGCCATATGATTAATGCCCGCAGCCTCCCACACCATCTCTTCATAAGGCACCCCTCCATCATCAGCCATCTTATGACTCGCCGCCTGAATCGAGTGACACAAACCCACCGCCTCCATCTCACTCGTCCGACCACCCGCCAACATCAAGATATTCATCGGGTTCGTATAATTCAGAATCAAAGCATCCGGGCAAACCTCTTCCGCATCCTTCAGCATATCCAAATACACCGGCACAGTCCGTAGCGCCTTAAACAAACCACCCGGCCCAATCGTATCGCCAATACACTGATCAATCCCATACTTCAGCGGAATATCATTATCCCATGCCACACATTCCAAACCCGAAACCTCAACACAGAAAACTATATAATCACTGCCCTTCAGCGCCTCTCGCCGATCCATCGTCGCATTCACCTTCCACGAATCTGCTAACCCTCTCGCTTCAACGATCCGCCCCACTAACTCATGCATCGTCGTCAGTCGCTTCTCATCAATATCCACGAGCGATACTTCACCGCCCTGCATACCCTTAATCGCAAACAAATCGCACATAATACTGTGTGTAAAAAACGACCCTGCCCCAATCACCGAAACCTTAATCGGTCGGCAAAACTTCCCATCCAAACCACGCGGCTCGTCCGCCTTCTTAATATGTGCACCATGCCCCTGTTCTTTATCCTCATTCCCAGCCACGACTTGTGCATCATCAGCCATTTTCATTTCCTTTTTCATTTCATTCGCTAGAGTACATACCATCTATCATTGCCACTTCGTGATATTATGCTTTACAAATAACCTTTGAAAAGCATCTATCTGTGACATATTTTGTGCATTATGTGATATGAATAATCCCCAAACCAACCTCACACCAACCCTGTGGCACGCCCAATATGCAGGCCTTGAAGCCATCCCACCTGGCCACCCATACTGGTTCGAAAACCAAGATCGAACCCCCACGCGCAGCATCGTCCTGCAAACCTCACTTCAAGGCTCTATCACCTATCAAGATCAACAACAAACCCTGATCGCCCCCCCAAATCATCTCCTCATATTCGTCTACGGCGAACCCTCCGCCTATGGCCACCCTCACCTCACACACCCCTCACAAACCTATCAAAACCTTTGGCTAAACCTCGACGGCGCCGGCCTCATCGATCACATCAACCTCTTCCGCTCACGCTTCTCACCCGTCATTGACCTTTCCCATAACACCGCCATCATCGATCACATACAACAAATCTATCGCATGGTTAGCCCTCATAAACGAACACCACCCACCACCACCGCCTCACATATCTACAAGCTCATCAACAACCTTTTCGTTTTCTCAGAATCACGCCGCAATACTACACAATCCCCAGTTGATCGCGCCGTCGATCAGATCATCAATCAACCAACTTATCCTTGGTCACTTAAAACCCTCGCCGCCTCCGTCGGTTGCTCCCGCGAACATCTCACCCGCCATTTCACCCAACGCATCGGCATCCCCCCTGCCCAATACCTCCAAAACATCCGCACCGAACGTGCCCGCCAACTACTCAAACATTCCAACCTATCCATCAACGAAATCGCCCAAACCCTCGGCTACACCTCCATGCACACTTTCGCCCGACAAATCAAATCCCAAACCGGCCTCTCCCCCACGAACTATCGCAATCAATAACACTCCCATCCGCCTTCATCTTTCGTAGCCACACACTTTATTATCTAAGCCTTGGATATAATACTGTCAGATATAATCCTGCTTCGCATATTCAACAACAGCATTCTCGCTCTAGCGTTTGAGATTATCTTCGTAAACACCTCGTTTTTATGACCTAGAGCGGTTTGCATAAATTATTACCGTAAACCAATGCCACAAACAGCAGCAGGTATACTGACAAAAGCATTTTCATCGTAACGATCCACTGGTCAACGCAAAAGTATCACGAAAAACGCTCTAAAATGCCAAGCACAGAAATCTCGCTTGCTGCCCCTCGACCAAACTTATCTACACATCTGCCGCCGATACAGCACTCGTCAACTTCAACCACACTCCCTCAATGTAGGGCATCGCTTTGCTAAGTAAAACATTCAACGGATACAACAGCAGTACACGTACATGTTCAGCGCACGCATTGTCCGACAAAATTCCAATCTCAATGATACTACAAACTTCACATACCAACTCACGCATGCGGGTCTCTAACTCACCAACTAAAACCTTCTTGTGATATCTAGTCACCCACACAAAATAGCATTCAATCATATTGACTTTACGAACTTGTTCAGCTACGCCCCATTGAACACGATTCTATCAGCATGAAAAGCTGAAGGCTTCTCTTGAAGACAAAAGTTTCAAACCCACCGTAAGGATAATAATAGTACGTTTCGTTTTCACCGCACACCGCAAAATATCAACTCCCCTCCCCCTGTCAATACCATATCCATAAAAAACTGGCTATAGCCAGTTATACTAACTAATGATTAGATAAGTAAATATGCCGAACACATAAAATCTGTCTAGATCTGAATTTTATCAATCCACAGTCACAACCTCACCCGTACCCACGAACAGCAACTTCACATCAATCTCGCGTTCACTCAGCCACAACAATCGACTCAGCGCCAATCGATACGCTTCAACCTGTGGCCGATAGACCGCCACCTTATCTCTTAACCCCTCCTCCCCTTCATAACGATCCGTCTTAAAATCGATCAACGTCGCCCCAACAACCCGCACCTCGTCTCCCACCTGACACCGATGGACCACGACCCTGTCAAACGCGCCGCGCATCAATCGGCCATCTGCAACACGCACCGCAAAACCTCGCTCTCGCCAGAGCAAGTCCATCGCCCCATCTTCTCTTCGACGAAGCGCCCGCTGCACCCCTTCCCGACGCAACATCGCCCGGAACGGATCCGCCTTTTCCAATATTTCATCATCCGTTAATCCCTCCACTGCATTCCCACCCACCTGCAGCAGCATCCCATCCGTTGCATCCATCTCACCCGTCAACCAATAACGCTCAACCCCACCTCGACCTCCCATTTCTCCAACCCGTGGCTCCTCACCCCAAAATCCATACAAACTAAACCATTCATGCACCAATGTCCCAAACAACCGCCCCCCATGCTCCTTTTTCTCAACCTGCAAAATATCCTCAGCCAACACCGTCCCTTGCCCCTCCATCGAACTCGGACTTACCGCCGTCCACATCCGCTCCCCTTCGTCATCCTTCTCGCCATACACCTCGCCCAACACCTCCAACACCTCACCCGCGTCTAACCGTCCAATAGACCCCGGCAAGTCCCACCCTCTCTCCTCATCAACAACATCCTCAACACCATCACCATCTGTCCGACGCTTCATCTGCAAGTCCCAATCCGCATCACCCATTTCAAAGAGCACCTGCCCCCCTGACCCTTCCTCTTCAACCTCACACAACTGATCCACCAACAGCGCCGCATAACTCCCACCCCGTGATCTCAACGCCCCCTTCTTTGTCATACCCGCCCCCTTCACAATCATGTACAGCCCGTGCTTCGCCCGTGTCATCGCCACATACAGCTTGCACAACTCCTCCACCCATTGCTCCGCGCACCTTGTCTCATATGCCCGCCGCAGCGGCTCATACATCGCTCGAATCACTTCATCCCCACTCCGATACACCGCCACAACCTCCCCATCATCATCTCGCTCCGCCACCGCTAACCACTGACAGCGAATCGCCTGATCCAACTCACCCAAAACCACAATATCAAACTCCAACCCCTTTGATTGATGCACCGTCATCACCCGCACCTTCGCATCACTCATCTCACTCAGTCGCGTCATCTCCGCATACTTCACAAATTGGCTCGGCCGCAATAGCCCCTCACCACCACTCCCCCCCATCCCTTCACGCTCATACCGTTCCGCCACATCCACCAATTGCCCCAATCGTTTCACCGCCACCCCATCACACCACCCGCTTAATGACCGCGCCCAATCCCCGATCACCTTCGCATACCCATCACGTAACAACATCCCACGCACACGCTTCGATACCCCTTCCACCTGCTCCCTGCCTCTCCCCTTCAATCCCAGCACCTCACTCATCGGCCCATTCACCACCCCATAAACAGCCGCCTTATCTCCTGGATGATCCGCCATACTCAGCGCATTCAGCACCGCGCCCACCGCAGGCTCATCCGTAATCACACCACCCCCCTCACCACTCGCCGCAACACCCATCTTCTTCAATTCAAACAATACCCGATTCACTGTCGCATTTCGACTCACCAGCACCCCAATCTCCTTACCCGCATATCGCCCCGCTAAATCCCTCACGCGCCCCGCCACATATACCTCATGCCCCACCACCTCATCAACCATATCCCCATCATCCTCATCTTCCCGCGCCACCGCCGCCGGCGAACTCTCCAGCACTGCATGTCCACCCAAATCACGATGGTAAGCCCGATGCTCCCCAAACATCTCTCCCATCGTCGCCGCCGCCATCACCCGCTCCGGATAATCCGTCGGCTTACCCCCCATCACATCAGAACCACCAATCCCCTCATACACTCGATTCACCGCATCCAACACCACCTGCGACGATCGGCGACTCTCATCCAGCCTCAACAAACTCTTCCCCTCATCAATCCCCGGCAAACTCTCCACCTCATCAAACAATCCCGCGCACCCTCCCCGCCACCCATAAATCGCCTGCTTCGTATCACCCACACAAAACAAACTCCGCTCCCACCACCCATCAACATGCGCACTCACCTCCTCAGCCATCGGTTCAAGCACCGACCATTGCGCCCGACTCGTATCCTGAAACTCATCCAACAACACATGCTTCACCTGCCCATCCAGCCGAAAATAAATCTCCTCCATCACCCCGCTCTCCTGCTCCCCCAAATACCCCGCCAACTCATGCGTCACATCCGAAAACATCACAACCGACCGCTGCCCGCACAACCGCCGATAGCACACATCAAAATCACGAAGCATCCGCCATGTCGACGTCGTCTGTTTCCCATGTCGCTCCAACATCACCCCACGCGCGTGACTGATCAGCACCCAATACGCATCTCGAACAACCTCACAAATCTCCGCACGGGAAAATTTTTCATCCCCATTCAATACCGCTTTCGCAATCCCTTTCTCAACAAACCCGCCCCAATCCCCAGCTTGCGCACACGCAACCTCATTCCGCCACGCCTTCAGCCAGTTCGCATTCACCTTACCCGCCTTCGTCTGCGCAAGCTCATCCTCCATCCCAACTAACCGCTCAACAGCCGCCTGCAATCCCGTCTCATCAAGCTTCCCCACCGCCTCGATCCGCGACCACTTCGTCCCCTCCGGCACCTCGCGGTACAACTCGTACAACCCCATCACAATCTCATCAATCGCCCCCGTCACCGTCTGCCGCACACTATCGTGATACAACTCTTTAAGCAGACGTAATAGCGTTCGCAAATCATCTTCACTCCCCGTTGCCTTACTCAGCATTGCCTCAATCGCATCCCATCGCAGCCTCGTCGCAATCGCGCTCCGCTCATCAGTCATGATTGCATCACCTGGGAACCCGATCTCTAACCTAAAACTTGATGCAATCCGCTGGAAAAAACTATCTAATGTAGAGATAGATAGCCGATGTATCCGTCCTACGAGCCGCTTAAGCAGCAACAAACACTCCCCACGATCCATCGGCTCTTTCATCTCTTCATAAAACGCACCCTCCACCAACTGCTTACTCAACAACTCACGCTCACCTTCATCCACCAGCGCCTTGGCAAGCCGTCCCAACACCCGTCCCAAAATCTCACCCGCCGCCTTGCGTGTAAACGTCGTCGCCAGAATCTCATCCGGATCCTGACCTGCTCTTAGCAATAACAAATACCGTGTCGTCAATTGATACGTCTTCCCCGCCCCTGCCGACGCACGAATCACTCGGTGCGGATTCTCCCCCCCCTGTCCATCAGATCCCTCTTTCAAACCTGCCCCTTGATTTGCAGCATTTTGAGCTGACACACAAGCGTCATCTAACTCCCGATTAGTATCATCACTAAACATAAAGTATTGCTCATCATTCATCATCACTTCACCTCCCAGCTGCGCTCAATCAATTCCTCCCGATCAAACACCTTATCTCCGCACAATCTTTCAAACCCATCCTCATACCGCACGCCCTGCCTTTCCGCGGGCGGCCAGAAAACCTGCCCCCTCACCTTCCGTATCACCTCATCCCTCACGTCCCTCGCCGACGCCAACATCTGCTCATCCCAAACCGCCGCCTTAAACCCCGTCTCCTCCAATTTCCGCGGCAAGTTCATATACCCCACACTCAATCCCTTCTCCAAACCACTCAACCTCGCATCTCGCACCAAATCCATATACAGCGGTAACTGTAAATCCACCCATTCCCCGCCCCGACGATGCGTCTCTTCTGGCTTCCGCCCCCCATCCCCCGTCTTGTAATCTATCAAACACAACCCATGCGTCTCATGCACATCAATCCGGTCAATCTTCCCAACAATCCGCATTGCCTCCCCATCCACATCCACCTTCATCTCATGCTTCCATTCCACCCAATCCCCACATATTCGCCAACCCTGCATCACCCGCTTCGCCTGCTCACCAGCAAACCAGTTCAACCGCTCACGCAACTGCGCCACCTGCACCCGCAGCGTCGCCCGCATCCTCTTCCCATACCAAGCCTTCACCACCTCATCCAATCTATCCGATAGATAGCCCATCACCTCCACAGCATTCGCACTATCCCTGATCCCTACTTCTCTGCCAAACAACTCCAACACCTGGTGCCCCAACAACCCAAACCCCGCGCCATCCAACTCCACCACCTCATCATCCATCCGTTCCAGCCCCTCAACATGCTTCAAGTAAAACCGGTACGGGCACGCCAAATAATCTCTGAACCCCGTTACCCGCATCTTCTCCACCGTCTTCCCGTCCCAAGGCTTAGCAATCAAAAAATCATGCGCCGTCTTCCCCGCCTTCAACAGCCCCACCTCATCCCCACGCTTCTTACCCTCCTCATAAAACCCCATCACCCGCCTCACAATCCCCTCATCCCCGCAAGCCAACATCAATCGGCTAGGCATCAGCGGATCCCCCTCTCGGCTCTTCCGCGCACTCACAAACCGAACCACCTCACGACTTCTAATCAGCGCATTGACCAACATCACATCTCGCGCATACCGCCGCCCATTATCCATCAATCCCAACCCCTTCCTCAGCCCATCCGGCAAAAACGCGTCCGCATTCCGACTCGCCGGCAACCGCCCCTCGTTAAACCCGCACAACACCAAACCCCGCGCATCATCCATCTGCAAATCCAACACACCCATCAACTCCACCGCCCGCTCTCCACCCAGCGGCGACACCCCCGCCTCTTTCAACTCACCCAACACCAACACCACCGCCTCACTAAAACTCACCTCACCCATCCCCTCCCAATCCTCACCCAAGCCCACCATCTCACGCAACACCCCGCCCAAACCCTTCAAGCACTGATACATCGGCTCATCCACCCGATCATACCGCTTTAACTCCCTTCCCTCATACACCCGCCCCATCATCTTCCCAATCTCAACTGCCCACTCGCCAACACCTTGCTTCCCACCAACATCCCCCGGCAACAACCCTTCCAAAATCCCCTTCAATACCCCAACCATCCCCCCTTCATCACCATGCTCACGCACCACCTCCTCAACACTCATCGGCACGCACCTCATCGCATACCGGTCCAACCGCCATAAATGCCCATCTAACACCCCATTCATTCTCTCTCGGCTTACCTCGCCTAACTCTTGATTAGATTCATGATCGCCATCCAATCCCTGCACATAAATCTCCATATCCACATGCCGCATCACCGCCGCAAAATCTTCCCACCGCTTCCCATCCGCATACCGCCCCAACATCCCCAGCAGCACCACCGGCCCGCTCCACATCATCGCCTTCCCACCCGCATACCGCCCCTTCACCCCGGCCAACCCCATCGCCCGCTCAACCTCTCCCGCCATCCCCTCATCACACAACCCCACCGTCACCGCATCAAACCCCAATCCCCCGCCCCCCCCTGTTGCGTCATCCACATCTCCCAAACCCGGCCCCTGACTTGCAGCGCATTTTTCATCTAACCCTCCATTAGAAACATACACATTTTCTTCAAGCCCGTGACCGCTGGTCACGGGGTGTTCTTCAATATCGCTCGAACCAGAATCTAACTTGCCATTAGACTTAAGCGACTGCCCCACCTCTGCAAGCAACCTCACCACTTCGCCACCCGTCTCATTCTCCCGCTCAACAAACCGTAACATCTCATCCCCAATCACCACTTCCTGATCCGCCCAGTAATGACTCACCAACCCACCCACCTCATCAAATCCCTCAGCATGCGCCTCATCACAATGCACAAGCGCGCTCAATCGCCCTTCTCGATTTTCATCAGCCGAAACCTGATGTAACATCGTATTCAACATCTGATTCTGATCCGCAATCCCCACCAAAACCAAGTCCCCCTGATACGCACTGCCACACGCCGCGATCAATTCAAGCCGCTCGCGCTGCCGATCGACCAATCCCACCTCCGCCAATCTTTCGTGATACATCTCCTCCAAAATCCCTGCCGCTTGCCAGCGCGCAGCCGCACCCTCACCACCCAAATCAATCCCCAGTTCATCACACCTCTCCAGCACTTGCTCCACCCGCAGCAGCCCACCCGCCAAGTCCACACTCAGCTTCTCAAGCTGCTGCACCACACCCCAATCAGCCCCACCAATCCGCATCTCATCCCCATCCTTCACCTCACCGCCCCGTCCCTTCAGAACCTCCACAAACCGCTGCCCCTTCTCCTGCAAGACCGACAACCTCACCAGCCTGCTTCTTAACCCATCCGCAACCCCCGCCTTCGGCTCATAAAACAGCTCCGGCAACTGACCCACCGTCACGATCCGCGGCGGAAACAACCCGCCTCCTCCCCCCCCAGTTCCGTCATCCTCATCTTCCAATCCCGATCCCTGACTCACAGCGCATTCATCATCTAATTCACCATTAGAGACACTTACACCCTCATCAAGCCCTTGACCGGCGGTCAAGGGGTGTCTTGCAACATCACTCAAGCGCCCATTTAATTCTCCATTAGTCGCCGCAATACTTCGCGGCATGTTCCCTTTACAGCCTCCTCGCTCTTCTGATTTTTGCACCAATAATTCAAGCAATCGCCGCCCCGCTCTCGCCACCGGCACAACCACCACCACATCCCGCATATCCCACACCCCATCCCCCCCCTGTTCGTCCGATCCAACTTCCAATCCCGCCCCTGACCCTGACCCTGACCCTGACCCTGCGCGCAAATCTTCCTCTAACTCACCATTAGACACCTCTCCCCCCCCTGTTGCGTCCGATTCAACTTCCAATCCCGCCCTCTGACCCGCAGCGCATTGATCATCTAACTCTCCGTTAGAAATACGCACGCCTTCGTCAAGCCCGTGACCACCGATCACGGGATGTCCTGCAACATCATCACCCAAACGTCCATCTAACCCACCATTAGCCACCTCTCCCCCCCCTATTGCATCTGATCCAACTTCCAATCCCGCCCCTGACCCTGCGCGCAAATCATCATCTCTCTCACCCCCGCAAGCCAACTTCCGGGGGCGGGGAGAACGGGGAAGGTGAGGGGGATGGGGGGGATGGGGGGCGTAGCGTTCATACAAAAACTCCACCGCTGCACTCAGCGCAGGCCGATCCCATCCTAAAAATATCCGCTCTGATTCCATTCCCCCAGTATACCCCCGCACCTCATTTCCCACCGCCCCTAATCGCGCCTACAGCCCCCCTAATCACCGACCAACTGACACCATTCCGTCATCTTCTCTCCCCACGAATTTAAACTGAGCAGCTAGGCCATCATCACTTTTCCCGAGCACCGTAAACCGACTCCAGAAGTGGATGAATACGAGAGAAGAATGAGGATGGAAAAAAGGGAGGAAGAGGGGAATGAGATGGGGGGGGGATGGGGGGATGGGGGACACAATCCACATCTATCCACATCGATTTATCCCACATAATCCACAATGAGATTGATGCATATCTGCTCAAATCCAGCCATTTTTTGACCATTTCTTAGCAGACTTCACGATTCTTCACCCATAACGATCCCAAGTCAGCCATGTTAAAATCCTCACACCCAGCATTTACCCACAAATCGCATCTTATTTCTTTACATATAGTTACGTCAATCCATAACCCCAGATCGCGCCAGATGCGCGCACAAACGCGCCTTTTGCACAACCACTGCGCGCACACCAGAAAACAATTTCGCACATCAATCCACCCGCCCATTCCCTTCCTCCGCAGCCTGCAAATCCCCCATTGATCATTTCGTACTATTTTGCTTCTGTTTCCAATTGAGACCGATTCTCTGTAAGCTAGTATTCACTATGGCAACGATTCAAGAACGTATCGAACAGTGGGAGCAGATGGCAGAAGCCGCTCCCGACGACATGGCTTTCTTCAGCCTCGGCAACGCTTATCGCGAAGCCGAACGCTACGAGGATGCAGCCGGCGCATACACCCGCGCAATCGAACTAAATAACGGCATGTCAAGAGCTTATCAGTTCCTTGGCCAATGCCTCATCAAGCTCGATCGCAACGATTCCGCCGCCGATTTCCTTGCTCAAGGCTACAAAATCGCCGCTCAACGTGGCGATGTCATGCCCCAAAAAGCCATCGGCTCGCTCCTCACCGAGAAGCTCGGCAAGGATCTCCCCGATATCGTCGACATCGAAAAACAGCGCGAAGAAATCGCCGCCTCAGGCGATACCGTCCTTGATCGCCGCTCCGGCACCGCTCAGCCCAAGCTCCCCGACCCCCCAATGCGCGGCCCGATGGGCGAATTCATCTTCCAAAATTTCGGTCAGGACACTTGGCGAGAATGGATTCAGCAAGGCACTAAAGTCATTAATGAACTGAGGTTAGACTTCTCTGACACTAACCAACAAGATGTGTATGAGAAATATATGCTCGAATGGCTAGGCGTTTCTGAAGAAGAAGCCGACGAAATCCGCAAAAGCTGATTCCAGCCCACAATCGATAGAACATATGAACCACGATCTTCCTGATCGTGGTTTTTTCATGGATCATTTCACTCACGAAACACGCTTAAACATTGTAAATTACATAAGTTACAAACCAAATACCCAATAACTTGTTAATCTCACTTAACTGAACTCCCGTCAGCGCCGATCGTAGTGCTAGTAGCCATGCCTCATGTTGCCAGCGCTGTATTGGGCCTTCATCTCATGGCAAAATCAGTTCGGATAAATGCTGTAAGTTAATATGAGATCATTTTTTACGTGTGATTCACAATCTGCGCTTAACATACAGCCAACTTCCGCGATAATGGCATCCTCCTGAAGATTACCTAAATTAAACCACTTAGATCAGGCCATGATGAAAATTAACCTCAAAACTGCCAGTACTTTATGTCTCATCTCACTGAGCCTTATGCAGGGCGGCTGCTTCCTGTTTTCGAACAGTGATGCTTATGAACAAACACATTCACGCCCTTTCGAGCCGGGTAAGCCGATCAAAGCTGCACCCGTCATGGAAATGTCTCAAGAGCAACGAGTTACATCCGATACACTCATCGCTGAAGGCCATGAATACCGCGATATGGGCAAGCTGGATGCGGCATTGGCATCGTTCGGACTGGCGCTCGAAGAGAACGCGCAGATCACAGAAGCTCATATCGGAATGGGCCACATCTTCCTGGATCGCGGTAACGCAGGAATTGCTGAAAATGCATACCAGCGTGCGGTGCGATCCGCTCCCAATGATTATGATGCAAACTACTATCTGGGTTTGAGTTACCAGATGCAAGACAAGGTCAAACTAGCGATCCGCCAGTACCTGCGTGCGATCACGATTAATCCGAAACGCGTCGAAGCCAATCGTGATGTCGCCTCGGCTTACCTGCAAGGCGGCGCACCTGAAGCTGCGATTAAGTATGCCCGTAAGGCTGTTAAAATCGATCCAAGTTCGCAGGAAGCATGGTGCAACCTAGCGGCCACAGCAAACCTACTTGGTTATTTTGATGAGGCGGTTGAAGCCTATCGCACCGCTGCAGAATTGGGCGAGTTGCCAAAGGAAGCGATACCCGCGTTTGCGGCGGCGCATATCAAGTTGAAGAATTTTGAGCGTGCGAAAAACCTGCTTGAATCTTTGACAGGCAATCAAAATGATCCGTATATCATTGAACGTTTGGCATATGCGAATTTCAAACTGAGTCATTTTGAAGACGCGATGGCTGGGTATAAGCGCGTGTTAGAGATTCAACCTAAGAACGTTGCGGCGTTGAACGGGATTGGTGGATGCTACTTAACAAAGTATCTGCAAGAAGGACGAAAAGATATCAAGCTGAAGCAGTTGGGTTTCGAGGCGTGGCGAAAATCGCTGCGAATCAAACCTAATCAAGGTCGAATCATCGACTTACTCAACCGCTACAACAGCATCTAATCAAGTGTCAGTATAGCCAAAACTTTGCAGACCTCTATCGAGTAGAGGTCTGTTTTTATTTATAGCGTACACGATTTCGTATAACTACATTCGTATACTGCCTGCGATCAATTTCACAAAAGAACGGTATGTAGCCAATAACCCTCATCTGCTTGTTCTTGATGTGGACAGATTTCCAGTTTGTTTCCATATAGAGGTAAAGCCGAAAATCGCGATGAATCATACTCAAATAGATCCAGCATTCTGGATCTAAATCGTTAATACATCATTTAACCAAGTTTTATCATGCATAATATGTATACAAACTTCCTTTGTAGAGGCTTGTTTTAGAGCGTTTTGCGTCAATACTCACTAGTTGACCAGAAGGTCGTTTACGATTTGATGAGGCTGCGTTCGCTATTTTGCTACTGACTTGCTTTGGCTAGATCTGTGAATAATCACGCAAGTTGCTCTATCGTTTGGATCTTCCGTATATCATCCATCAAGATAAGTAATTGACGACGGTCTTCTATATCCCGGTGATTGGCGGCTATCTGTTTAGGACTTTTGTGCGCATCCCATCAAATACATGGTGAATACTCAATGACTGACTGGCAACTGCTTGAGATTGAGAGAAAGCGCGAAAGTAATCAGTGATCCACTCAAAGAAAATTTGCGGTGTTTTTTAAAATGCTTCTTAACCGCCTAATCAAGTGTTAGTATAGCCAGATAAAACGTGGTTATTTTTTTGTATCGAGAGAGAGAGAGAGAGAGAGAGAGAGAGAGAGAGAGAGAGAGAGAGAGGGGGGGGGGGATGGAGAGAGGGTGGCGTGTGTGTGTGGTGGGGGGGGAGAGATATATGCTATGGAAGAATAGTTTGTGTGAGTTATGGTGAATGGTAGCAAGGGGACGGGAGGGGTGGTGGTGTGTGCAGGGGAGAGAGATTAGGAGAAGTCGATGCGTTCGCGGATTTGTTGCTGGACGTCTTTTGAATCTTGGGTTGCATCGAAAGTTTCAATGCGGAATTTGGTTTTAAGGCGCTCGATGGTGGGCGCGGTTTGCGCGTGGTAATCGGCGATGCGTTTTTTGATCGCTTCTTCGTAGTCGTCGGCGCGCTGGATGAGTTTTGCGCCGCAGACATCGCATAGGCCGGGGGTTTTAGGGGGTTTGTAGTCGAGGTTGTAATCACGGCCGCAATTGGAGCAGAGGCGGCGTGCGAGTACGCGTTGGATGACAACTTCGTCAGGGACTTGCAGGATGAGGACGGCGTCGATGGGGATGTTATCGAGGGCGAATTGAGCTTGTGGGAGGGTGCGGGGGAAGCCATCGAGGATGTAGCCGTTTTTCGTATCGGGTTGAGCGAGGCGCTTGGCCATGATCTTGATGACCATTTCGTCGGGGACCATGTTACCTTTGTCGATGATGTTTTTGATGGTTTGAGCGAGGGATGATTGCTGTTTAATTTCGTTGCGAAACTGGTCGCCAACTCCGAGATGGAGAAGGCTAAAGTGTTTAGCGAGTTGTTTGGACTGGGTGCCTTTACCGCTGCCCTGAACGCCCATGATGACGAAATTGCGCATGTGAACCTCGATGCGAGTTATCAATAACTTTGCGTATGCAAGCTGCAAGTTTCCTATGATATCGGAAAAACGCGTTGAGTGCGTTTCGGGCTGTTAAATTAGGCACTTGCGGCAAGCGTCATTTATGGCGTTCATGAATATGCTTGGTAAAAAGATGGTTAAGGTTTGGTGGATATTTGCTAGAATTCAGGCTGTGGACCTTGGGTTGTAGTTTTAAGATTTTGGATACGAAAGCAGAAAATTATTGGTCAATCAAAGCGGGCGAATCAATCCGAGTGGTGCGAGTTTGATGATCAAGCCAGTGGGCGCAGCTTGCAATCTTGATTGCACGTATTGCTATTATTTGCCAACGCATGATGTGTATGGTGATCGTGCGCACCGGATGCATGATGTGATTTTGGAGGAGATATTCAGAACGATCTTGCCTGAGTACGAAGATCATGTGAGTATTTGTTGGCAGGGTGGCGAGCCGACATTGGCGGGTATTGAGTTTTATGAGAAAGCGATGGGTTGGCAAGAGAAATATAAGCGGCCGGGACAGGTGATAGAGAATTTACTGCAGACGAATGGGACGCTGCTGGATGATGAATGGGGGGCATTTTTATCAAAGAATCGATTTTTAGTGGGATTGTCGTGTGATGGGCCACCACATCTGCATGACAAGTATCGCTATACAGTGAAGGGCGATGCGTCATCAGATAAGGTTTTGCGCGGGTTAGATGTGCTGAAGAAGCATGGGGTCGAGTACAACATTTTATGTGTGCTGAATGATGTGAATGTGAAGCATCCGGAGCTGGTTTATAACTACGTGACGAAGTTGGGTTCAAGGTATGTGCAATTTATTCCGGCTATTGAGTGGGAGGACACGAAGGAAGATTATGTTCAAGGGCATGCGGCGGCAGATGTGGGATTAAAGAAGATCTCGCCAAGTGCAGTTGAATATGGTCAGTTTTTGTGCAAGGCGTTTGATATGTGGAACACACATCATCGAACGCATCTTTCGATTCAACTTTTTGATGTGATGTTGAATCAGTACTTGTTTTCAAGGTCGACTTTATGCATTAACTCCAATGCATGCCATAACCAATTAACGATTGAGTATGACGGGTCGGTGTATGGTTGCGATCATTACGTGAATCATCGCTGGCAGTTGGGGCATGTATCAGATCGAGATTGGCGGCATAAGAAGGTGGATGATACGGGTATGGTTGCGTTAACGGTGTCGGCGGGGGATGAGCCTGATGAAGATTGGTATGAGGGGTTAGATCGAGATGTATTTGAGACATTTGCTAAGCGCAAATTAGACTTGCCAGAGAAAGATTGCGGACGGTGCGAGTATCAACGGTTTTGTTATGGGGGATGCCCAAAGCATCGGCCTCGCCGAGGAGAAGTGACGGAAAAAACAGTGTTGTGTGAGGGATATAAACTGTTTTTTGAACATGCGATGCCGACGCTTGAAAAGATCGCGACGCACTATCGGCATTATGGTGAGCTGCCGGCAACTGAAGCGGAGATTGAGCGGCAGAAGCAGGTGAAATCGGGGGTGATTCGTCCGGGGCAGAAGGTGAAGCCGAATGAGCTGTGTCCGTGTGGATCGGGAATGAAGTTTAAGAAATGCTGCAAGAATTGATGGGCATCAAGAATCGACTAACTAACCATTAGATACTGAATGAATAAGATGTGGTTATGTGAGTGGTTGAGAACATGGCCATGATAGAAAAGATGAGGCCGAGGATTGCGAGGATGATGCCGGTGGTGGCGATGCCGTTTTGACCGCGTGCTTTGGCGATAATGCCAAATACGAGAGCGATGAGCGAGAGGGGGAAGCCGCCGATGGGGATACATGAACAGAGTAGGCCGAGGAAGCCGAGGGCGAGTGAACCGGAGGCAAAGGTGCGTCCGTTATCGGTAGGGGGTGATGGGGGAGGTTGTGTTGGCTGGTCGGGCAAGTATGGCTCCAGTTTATGTCTAAAGATGGTATCGGGCGTGGGTAGGTGAATACGCGATAGGTTGGAACCCTGATATGCGCTCAGTTTATAAAATAAGCCCTCTGCTGAGGGCTTACGGGTCAGGTTGTGTTTGAGAGCGATGGATTATTGATTATCCATCTTGAGTTTCATACTTTCGAATTCATTTTCCATGTCTTCTTGTATTTTGTTCATGTTTTGCTGCATGTCGTCGTGGAATTGCTCCATTTCCTCAGAATCGGAATCGAAATTGAATTCAAAGGAACTATCTTCGGATTGACTGGCGGCGATGCCGATGACGGCAATACCTAAGACAAGAAGAATCACAAGTATCAGGTCAATGATTAGGGTGACGGCGGAGAGGATAAGGCCAGCGAGAGCCATTCCGCCTTGTTTTTGAATTACGGCAACAATACCGAGAATAAGACCCATGATGGCGCAAGGGATGGAAAGATACCAGACGCAGATCAGGACGAAGCTGACGATACCGAGAACAAGAGAGGCGATAGCGAGGCCTTGGCTTTGCGGCTGCTGCGGGGCGGATTGTGTTTGATCGGACATGACGTGTCTCCGGATGTGCTGGAAAGGATTGAATACCGCAAGTATAAAGCAGGTTTCTAGAGGTTGCTAGGTTGAGTTAGGGCATGAAGATAAATGATATAAAAAAAACAGCCCTCGGCGGGAAGCCGAGGGCTGCGTCTAACTTTTGGTTAGTTTGTCAGCTTATTTAGCTGCTTCAAGGCGAGCCTTGAGCGCTTCGAGCTGCTTGGTGAGGCGAGCTGGGAGTTTATCGCCGAACTTAGCGAAGTACTCTTCAATCTTGCCTGCAACGTCGAGCCATTCGCTGGCGTCGACCTTCATGAGGCTGTCCCAGTCCTTGTCGGACATATCGAGACCTGCGAGGTCCATAGCTTCCTTGGTTGGGAGCTTACCGATTGGGCTGTCGACTGCGTCGGCTTTGCCGTCACAACGCTCAACGACCCACTTGAGGACGCGTGAGTTTTCGCCGAAACCAGGCCAGAGCCACTTGCCTTCTTCGTCCTTACGGAACCAGTTGACATAGAAGACCTTAGGCATGTTGTCGCCGCCCTTATCGCCCATTTCAAGCCAGTGTCCCCAGTAGTCAGCCATGTTGTAGCCGATAAATGGGAGCATCGCCATTGGGTCGAAGCGGAGTTCGCCGAGGCCACCTGCGGCAGCAGCGGTCTTTTCAGAAGCCATTGCAGCACCGAGGAATGTACCGTGTTCCCAGTTAGAAGCTTCGAGAGCTAATGGCTGAGTTGTTGCACGACGGCCGCCGAAGAGGATCGCGTCGATTGGTACGCCTTCTGGGTCAGCCCAGTTAGGAGCGATGACGGGGCACTGTGCTGCAGGAGCGGTGAAGCGAGCATTCGGGTGAGCTGCTTTCTTGCCGCCGTCTGGAGTCCAGTCGTTGCCGTTCCAGTCGATGAGGTGAGCTGGGACGTCGCCGTCGATGTCTTCCCACCATACGTCGCCATCGTCGGTCAATGCGACGTTGGTGAAGATGGAGTTAGCCTTGAGTGATTCCATGGCGTTCGGGTTGGAGTGGTAGTTTGTACCAGGTGCAACGCCGAAGAAACCGGCTTCAGGGTTGATGGCGTAGAGGCGGCCATCTTCTTTGAACTTCATCCAAGCGATGTCGTCGCCGACGCATTCGACTTTCCAGCCAGGGATGGTTGGGTTCATCATTGCGAGGTTAGTCTTACCACAAGCTGATGGGAATGCAGCTGCGACGTACTTCTCAACGCCTTCAGGGCTTGTGAGCTTGAGGATAAGCATGTGCTCAGCCATCCAGCCTTCACGTTTAGCCATGGTTGAAGCGATACGGAGCGCGAAACACTTCTTACCGAGGAGTGCGTTGCCGCCGTAGCCTGAACCGAAGGACCAGATTTCGTTGGTTTCAGGGAAGTGTGTGATGTACTTGTTTTCAGCGTTGCATGGCCATGCTGCTGATTTTTCGCCTTCGGCGAGAGGTGCACCAACGGTGTGGACACATGGGACGTATTCGCCGTCTTCGCCGAGAACGTCGAGGACTGGTTTGCCAACGCGGGTCATGAGGTGCATGTTTGCAACAACGTATGGTGAGTCGGTGATTTCAACGCCGATGTGGGCGATTGGTGAACCGACAGGACCCATGGAGAATGGGATGACGTACATGGTACGGCCCTTCATGCAACCCTTGAAGAGTGGCATGAGGATGTCCTTCATTTCCTTAGGATCTTTCCAGTTGTTGGTTGGGCCAGCGTTTTCTTCTTTTTCGCAGCAGATGAATGTGCGGTCTTCAACGCGTGCGACGTCGGCTGGATCGGAGAAGATGAGGACAGAGTTAGGCTTCTTGTCTTCTGCGAGCCATTGTGCCGTACCACCCTCAACCATGAGGTTGAGCATGTTCTGGTACTCTTCCTTGGAGCCGTCCGCGATGTAGATATCATCTGGGGTGGTCAGCTCTTTGATCTCATCAATCCAGGCCAAAAGTTTTTTGTGATTGGTCAGGGTTGCATTCGTCATTTTAGCACCTTAACTATGGTTAAAAAAAGGGTTTATCGGGTGTCCAATAGTCCTTGTCGCGGTAGATGTTTGGCGGGTGTGCGTGCGTCTTGGATCAAGACGGTTGCGCTGCCACACATCGGGCCGATTCAAGGCCGGGCGCCCTAGTCCACACAGGTCGACACGGGCTTTGGTTTTGATTTCATGTACGACAGGCGATTAATCTGTCGTCCTCCCCCATCCTCTTGGTATCCCCAGATTCATCCCCAAAAAATATTGTTTGTTGTCCCCTGCCCTGCAGCTTAGCCGGCAAAAAAAGCTAAATTTTGTGCTGCGATTACCATCCCGTGCTAGTGGAATGGCTCCCATATGCAGTTAATAAGATACCAATACGTCCTTTTTCTGCAAATTCAGGGAGATTGTAGGCGCCTGAGGCGCGAGAGTGATTGAGAGGGCTGAGGGATGGGCGATATTTTTTTGGATATCAAATGAGGAAAATGTGGATTTGAGGGTGTTGCGGTTGGTTTATCGCTTGGATTTGGCCGTGGCTGAAACCGGTCGCGTTAAACAAGTATAGTTTATCCGATTTTGCGTTTCTTATCCGGCGTATGTGTTATAGATGCGTCATCCTGCCATTCGAATTGCGTAAGGCGGGTCGGAATCCGGATGACGGAATCTGCGCTAAAAAGTCACATTGATCTCAACAAAGCTTCCACAATCATTGGGGAAAGGTTACGCGGTTTGGTAGCGGGCTATGGGAAATGATTCGGTTTTGGATGATGCTATTTCGTGTTCTTGCGGAGTGCGGCGGGTTTTTTCAGGAGTTTGGGGCCTGGCGTTTCGCTTGCTGGAGCAAGTTGGGGCTTGGTGGATGACTGCGATTTGGCGGGAACTGGTTTGGTGGGCTGCGTTTTTGAGGCCAGTGGTAGGTTGCTGATGAGTGTGGTGAGCTGACTGAAGTCATTGCCGACGTAAGTGACGACGCCGGCAGGGTCGACGAAGATCATGGTGGGGAGTGCTTTAACGTGCAATTTTTGAAGCAATGCTTTTGACGTTGGGCCGGCGGCGATACAGGTTTGAACCCATTTTGAGGTGCGAGGGAGGAACTGGATACCGTCACCCTCTTTATCATTGACCAGTATGGCGATTCGGAATGCTTCGAGCGATTGGGCAATCTGATCGGGTGTGAGGTTTCTGGATTTGAGAGCGCCGCTGATAGTTTTATCGAATTGTTTGATGCGTGTGGCGTCGCCGAGGATGAGGACAACGGTTTTGCCGATGTGATTTGCGGAACTCCAGCCGACAGAATTTGCGATGTTGAGCGAGAGGTTGAGTTTGCGGCCAACTTGAAGTGGGACGAATTGCGGTTTTGTTTTCGGTTGTTTATCGATGTCGGGGAACTGATTGAGGAAGATTGATGCGGACTGGCCGACGGCTTGGATTTTATTCTCTTTGTTAAGGACGATGATCCAAGGGAGGCTGGTGATGCCGAGGGATTTGAGTAGGTCGTTGGGCTGAAGAGAGATTGAGGCTTGAGGATAGGTGTTGCCGGCGGCGCTAGCGGGAAAGTTTAAATCGGGCGTGGTCGTGTGTACGAGAAGGACTTGGGCGCCTGTGGCTTGGCGTTTTTGCCAAAGTTTCTTGAGCCAAGTTTGCGTTTCGCGCCAGGCGGAATCAGTTTGAAGTTCTTTGTTTGTGAAGACGATAACTTTACGTTTGCCGGTGAAATCCTCGGGTTTCCAGAGCTTGCCTTTGGCGGTTTGAATCTGGAAGTTGAGTGTTTCACCGAGCTGCTCGGCCATCGCTTGAACATCGGTGGTGGCGGAGAGGAACTCGGGATCATCATTCCATCGGATGCGCATTTCTTCGAGCATGACGGAAGCTTGAGTGGTGAGGCCGGCTTGGGCATAGAGGTTGATGAGGCCAAGCTGTACGGCTTTGTAGATGTCGGCGATTTGCTGGCCGATTTCACCTTTGGACATACCTTCGGGGTTGGCCTCGGAATCGAGTCGCTGCAGGTCGGTGAGCGTGCGTTCGATTTGGCTGATGGATTTTTGTTGCCAATAGGCGGTAGTATTGCGGCTGTCGGGCTTTGTGCGTGAGGCAGCGGCGAGACTGATGGCTTGTTGGCTGCGTTGGTTGTCGAGAAGCTGAGCTTGAAGGCGCCAGAAAACACCTTGCGCTTTGCCGTTGGGACGGTTGAGCCGTTCGAGCTTGCCACCGGTGGCGAGAAGCTTGGCGGCTTGATCGCCGAGGAGATCCCAGTTCTTGTTTTGGAGGGCGAATTGGGCGAGGAGATCATAGACGCTGATTTCGATGTTGAACGCGTCTATTTTAAGTTTTTGAGAGACGGTTTTTTTGCCAGCATCACGGGCATCGTTGACGATCTTGTCGGCCATGCGCTTGATACGCTCGGAGTAGGCTTCGTCACGGGTGAGTTCACCTTCAAGGAGCTTGATGCGTTCAGCGAGAGATTCGAGTTTGACTGCAAGCATTTCCTGCTGAAGGTTTGCGAGTTGAGCTTGGAGTTGCAGCTTATCTTTTTCAGCTTTCTCTTTGTCTTGCTCGGCTTGCTTAATTGCCTGTTGCTCGGCTTTATCTTTGGCGGCTTGGCTTTCTTGGGTGATTGGCTCGTCGGATTTGATTTCCTTGATTTTCCAAGGAACGCTATCGCTGGAGTTTTGGGATTTGATGGGGTATTCCGCGTTGGCGGTGTTGGCAGTGAACGCGAGGGCGCAGAGGCCGAATATGGTTGCAGCAGTGCCAAGCTTTCTCATTACTCCGTCATCCTCATTTCGTATCCATCCCCCGGGTGGATTCATCGATCAATCTGTGCGATACATCATGGCAACTCAAGCATCGTTAGCTTGGTAGCCACGAGGGTCGCAAATCAGGTGCTTGTGCATGATGCCATGGCGGGGCGGGTAGGGCAAGTGGTAAAAGCACGGTGATTGAAAGTCAGGGTGGGTTTTGGTGGGGTTACAACGATGAGGCTGAGTTTAGGCGAGCATTGCGTTTGCGGTAAATGATGCATCTGCAAGGACTAAAGCAGCAACAACGCCTGAGCCACCACGGGTGAGGTGCCAATTGGCTTCGCAGTCATGGAGCTGCTGGTCGGCGAAGCTGTTGAAATCGATTTGTGAGGCGTAACAGGCAACACCCCAAGGCTGAGCGGTGGTGTGGTCAGGCTGGGTATTTGCGAGGTGATGAGCGGCGATGCGTTTGGCGGCGTCGAGCCAATCGATGCGTTGTTGCTTGATGGCTAGAGCGATGAGGCCGTGGAGAGCGACGAGTTCGCGATACCACCATGCGTCGAGCAGATCGCCTGAATCGTGATCAAAGGGACGGAGCTCCCCGTCATGGCCCATATGTGAGAGAACGCGTGAAATGAGGATATCGATGATATCGGCAGCAGGGTTGTTCTGAAATTGGCCGAGATTGTTGCCAAAGATTTGTGAGGCGGGTAAGTCACGGAACCAGTTCAGACAGGCGGTGGCCATGATAACCTGCTCGATTTCGAGTACAGGGATCGGTTTGTTGTTGACGACAAATCCGGCGAGCCAAGTGAATGCAGAAGCGGCTTGCCGAGTGAGCTGATTGGCCCTTTCGAGTTGATCGGGCGACAGGTGCGGCTGAGCGATGGTGAGTGCAGCGAGGTGGAGGTGGAGCAGCATGGGGTGGTAGCAAGGGCGCGTGAAGCCGAGCGTGTCATCAAAACGGGCACATTTGCCGTAGAGATGGGATTCTTCAGCGGCATGGGCGAGGATGTCGAGACCGTCGAGGAGGGCTGGGATATCGTCGAGGTTGATGGTGTCACTGACAAGGATGCGGCCTGCAGCGGCGCCGATACCGACACTTGGATTATCGGTGTTGGATTGCTGCGTGTCGTCGTACTTGCTGAGCATGGAGGCTGAGAGGCGGCGCATCATGCGATTGTATTTGGCGAGATTGTCCATGTGTGGGGTTCCGTTGGTTGGGGGAGGATCGGTCTATTTTGGCGAAGTGTGAGGGGGGCTGCAAAGTGAGGGCTTGAGGGCGAGATTTATTCACCGGAAAACCCCAAGAGGGTCGATGTTTTCCATGTAGCTTAATAAGCTCTGGTAAGACGTAAGCTATGATGGGCCTTACGGTATTTTCACGAGAGATCACTACAAAGAGAAGCAGGGCGATAATGTCTGAATTGCTTGATTATATTGACAAAAATCACGATGCGGCGGTAGATCGGCTGAAAGAATTGCTATCGATCCCGTCGGTTTCGACGGATCCACACTATCAGAATGATGTGCAAATATGTGCAGACTTCTTGGTGGATTTGATTAAGAATGATTTGGGTTTGAAGGCAGAAACGCTGGAGACACCGGGGCATCCTGTGGTGTTTGTGAAGACGGGTGACGAGGATGTTTCGAACCCTGATGCGCCACGGGTTTTGTTTTATGGGCATTACGATGTCCAGCCACCAGATCCGGAGGATTTGTGGGAATCGCCAGCGTTTGAGCCGGTGGTGAAGGACGGGAAAGTTTATGCTCGCGGGGCGTGTGACGACAAGGGGCAGGTCACCTGTTTTCTGGAAGCACTTCGGGCATTAAAGGCAACACGAAAAGATGGGGAATTGCCTTGCCATGTGACGCTGGTAATCGAGGGCGAAGAAGAATGCGGGTCGGAGCATTTGCCGAAGTTTATTAAGGATAATGTGGACAAACTGGGGGCTGATATCTGTTTGGTGTGTGACACGTCGATGTGGAATGCGACGACGCCGGCGATCACGTATGCGTTGCGTGGGTTGTTGTATTTTGATGTTCAGTTGCATGGGCCATCACGTGACCTGCATTCCGGTGTGTTTGGAGGCACGCTTGCGAACCCGTGTAATATTTTGGCGCGAGTGCTGGGCAATCTATTCGATGATAAGAATAGGATTAATATCCCGGGGTTTTACGATGAGGTTGATCCAATTACGGATGAAGAAAAATCATCGTGGGATCGGTTGTCATTTGATGAGAATGAATTTTTAGGGGATGTGGATGCGAAGCCGTATGGTGAACACCGGTATACGACATTGGAGCGAAGGTGGGGACGGCCGTCGTGTGATGTGAACGGTATTTATGGGGGGTATATGGGCAAAGGTGCCAAAACGGTGATTCCATCGTTTGCAGGGGCAAAGGTATCGTTTCGGATTCCGTCATCGATGGATCCTGTGCGAACGGCGAAGCTGTTTACGGATTGGCTGAACAATCAACCAGTTGCGGATTTGAAATGGAAATTAGAATCGCATGGTGTGGCATATCCGGTCGCAACGCCGCTAGATTCGCCATATATACAGCCGGCTATCGAGGCGATAGAAGCGATCGCAGGAAAGAAGCCTGCACTGGTAAGAGAGGGCGCGACGATACCGATTGTGGCAGATTTCAAGCAGATTCTTGGGCTCGATTCGCTGCTGATTGGATTTGGTTTAGAGTCAGATGCGATCCACTCACCGAATGAACATTTCGGATTAGATCGGCATAAGTTGGGGATTAAAACGCTGGCAACATTGCTGGAAAATTTCAGCAAAATGAAGAAGGTATAAATGGCTTAATCAATCAAATAAAAAACGCGAAGCACATTGCTTCGCGTTTTTTATTGTTATTCCAGTATCGGGTTATATAACGGGTTTACGTTTGAGTGTTGAGTAGGGATAGATTTCTGATTTTTTGAATTCGTTCATGAGTGCGCGGACGCCGTTGTTTTTGGCGAAGATGTATTCGGATTCGAAGACGAGTACGCAAAGGAGGAGGCCGTGGTCCTGGCCTTCAAATTCGAAGTGGTTACGTTTGAATTTGAGTTCATCAAAGACGCAGTGATAGGTACGGCCGGTGACTTCGCATGAGATGTCGAGGGCATCCTTGGGCTGAATGACTTCATCCTTGGCGAGTTTAGCAACCTTGTCCATAATATCTCTAAGCGTCAAATAGAGCTTAAAGTAGGAACGATCAAACTCGGTGACATCATTGGCGTTATAGCGAATGACGAAGCCTTCAGGGCGTTTGATTTTGGTAAACATGACCAACTCATAGGTGCCGAGTTTATTGGGGAGAGGGCCGGAGCCATCGGGGCCGATCATTTGGACGGTGGCCATGGTTGTGCCGGTGAGTTTGCCTTCAAACTCACGGACTTCGATCTTGCCATCCTTGAGCAGGTCTTTGAAGACGAAAGGCTGACGATGGCCGAGGAGCTTACCCATGGCTTTGATTTTGTCGTGATAAAAGGCGTCAAGATCCACACCACCGGCTTCGGCAACGCCTCCCGCCGCCCACAGCTTCTGCAACCATTGCATCTTACCCATCGTACTCTCCAGAAAGATGTGACAGATTAATCTAAAAATATATGGCCGCGAATTGGTTAAATGAGTGCGGCGAAAAAAGCATGACAAAGCATGCGTGAATGAGACGTTAAGTTGTGACCCGGATGACTATCTCAAACTTGAAGAATACCTGTTCAAGCTACATTCAAAATTCAACAACCGCCAATAAACCAAACCGCAATACACTCGCCAAGGAGATTATCAGAGAAAAATGCATTTAGAGATTGCATTCATAGAAATCTCTCTAAATTCTATTTTTACATGAAATCGGGCAAATGGGAAGGTTTTTTCACTTGGATCCACGGCAAAAGCTGTGTAAGAGCAGAAAAATGCGGGTGAATAAGTTTGTAAAACTTAAAAAAGGATCAAAAGAAAAGAAGCAACCACGGGGGTTGCTTCCTCTCACCAGTTTGTTGATCCCCAGCACGTTGATGGATGTGCGGAGATAGATGTCACAGGGGCAAGGCTTATTGGCCAAAGAGGTTGGCGGTGGGGAACATGCCTTTTTCTTCGAAGTATTTGAGGGCTTCATCGGTGGTTTTGAAAACCTTGGTAGCGGTTTCGGTGATGAAGGGGCTGGGTTGTTTGATTTGTGGTTTCCAGACTACGTAGACCTCTTTGCCGTGCTCGAAGGCGTGTTGCAGTTCACGTTCGACTCCGGAGGATAGGCCGGGCATGCCATCGGGCAATTCGGGAACAAGCGAGACGATGATGTCGGATTGGTCGATGAGTTTGAAGTCACGTGCGTAAATCTGGCCGTCGATATCGCCTGCGATGTCGAGGACTTGCTTGACGGAAACACGGACGGGTTCTTTGCTGCCACTGAATGAGTGTGCTTGTGTTTCGATGAAGTCTTTGCCATCTTTGGCGGCAGCGATGGCTTGATCGAGTAAAAGCTTCTCATCAACATCACCTGGATCGAAGGTAATGAAATGCTTGGCGAGTTCGGCGCGGAAGGCGTCGATTTCGGCGAGGACGTCGGGCATGCCAACGACGTGGGTCATAGGGAATGAGGGGTAGACGGTGCGCATCTCGGGGCGGCAGATGAGTTTGTAGCAAGTTTCGATGGTGTCTTCGTGACGACCACGTGAGAGGACGTAGAACTTGTCGGAGAGGCCGAGGGCCTGTGCGAGTAGTTCGGTGGCCATGATTTCTTCTTCACGCCAGACCATGAGGTCTTTCAAGGTGGCGTCGACGGTGTGCTCGGTGTGAAGGCGATCGTGGACGACTTCGATGTTATCGACGAGGCAGATGAGGGTGTCTGGTTTGAGGGCTTTGATCTGGTCAAAGTCGAAGGCTGAGAAGAGGCCGTGACGCCAGCGGAAGGTGGCGTGGGTGTTTACGAGAATGTTCTCGTTGCCGACGGACTGGGAGATGATGTCCTTGAAGGCAGAGCGGCGAAGTGTGTTGAGGCGTGAGAGCGGGAGGTCGAGGATACGGCCCTTGGGAACGTCGCGTCCTTCGGCGTACATCATGTCGCCGACGTTGAAGAGTTGGATGTCTTGGCCTTGCGAACTCGCGAAGTTAGCGGTCCTTTCGAAATAAGACCGTTTATCCATCCCGACCTGACCTGTGATAATTGCACGCATTTGAATATCTCCGTGAGAGAAGATGTGCTGAAGCTTTCATCCTCAACCGGGCAGCCGATTCAGCGGGTATTTAAGCAGGCCGGTGTTACGCACAAGTGGCGGATGCCGAGGTACGTTTGTGCGTGGGGGAGAGGCATTATAAAGCTTTACAAAGTGTTACCAAACTGATTTTTGATGTGAACTCCGGTTATAAAGTACGGATTGTCACGGTTTTGCAGCATTTATGGGAAATGCCTGCCCCACATTTCGGGGACGGTGCTGTAGGCTCTACTGCATGTTGGGGAAATAAAAAAATGTGTTGCAATTACGTAAAAAAATAAAAAGTTGGGTCTGGCCAAGGCGTTTTCGGAACAGTTTGCCCAAGCTATCACGGTGTAATGATTGAAAATGAATAAGGGGATTCGATACGTGCAAGGATGAGAATTCGCATCGCAAGATTGCCAAGGGTGTGAAGAAGTCACGGTTAGGGCTAGCGAGAGAATGCGTGGGGCGGTAGGCTATGATTGACAAATCATCTGGGGTATTGGCGCATAAGCATGCGCACTGATGATTTAGGCCAAGTTTAAGACTGATTGCTCAACAGAGGAGCGTTGAAATGGATACTGTCACATCACTGGCACAGAGTATTGACCCGTGGGCTGCGATTTCTGTGGTCGCGTTTTTGGTTGGTGGGATATTTCTGCTGATCTTCTTGTTCTTTGTGTTTAAGTTTGCGAATCTGTGGATCCAGGCTCAGACATCGAAAGCACCGGTGAAGTTCATTGATCTGGTAGGGATGTGGCTACGAAAAGTGAATCCGAAAGTGATCGTACTGTCGAGGATTCAGTCGGTGCGTGCGGGGATTGACATCTCAACATCAATGCTGGAAGGTCATTATCTTTCTGGCGGTAACGTGCCACGCGTCGTGAATTCATTGATTGCAGCAGACAAAGCAAAAATCCAATTACCTTTCGATGAGGCGTGTGCGATTGATTTGGCGGGGCGTGATATTCTTGAAGCCATTCGAACGAGTGTTGACCCCAAGGTGATTGATTGCCCAAGCACTGCATCATCAAGCGGAGACAAGCTGGATGCGGTCGCTAAAGACGGGATCCGATTGCTCTGTAAAGCACGCGTAACGGTGCGAACCAACCTTGCGAGGCTTGTGGGCGGTGCGACAGAGGAAACGATCATTGCCCGCGTTGGCCAAGCGATTGTGTCTGCGATCGGCTCACAGGGAAGCTACAAGGATGTGCTTGAGAACCCGGACAAGATCGCAAAACGTGCGCTTGAAAGTGGACTGGATGCGGGAACCGCGTTCTCGATCTTGTCGGTTGATATTGCGGATGTGAGCGTGGCGGGCGTTGACCGGGAGGCGAATGTTGGTGCTAAGTTGCAGGCAGAACAGGCAGAAGCTGACAAGCAGCGATTCCAGGCTGAGGCAGAGAAACGGCGTGCATTGGCGATCGCTCAGGAACAGGAATTTAAAGCTGAGGTGCAGAAGAGTCGTGCGTTAGTTGTGCTAGCGGAGGCGGAAGTGCCTAAGGCGATGGCAGAAGCATTCAGGAGCGGCAACATGGGGATCATGGATTTCTACCGTATGAAGAACATTCAGGCTGACACGTCGATGCGTGACAATATTGGTGGTGGGGATAAGGACGATAAAGGTAAGAAGTAATCCGTGAGAAGGATGACTTCGCCTTGATTGAAACGATCAACGCTCGCTCAATGCGGGCGTTTTTTATTTGGCGCGGAGGTGCCGTAAAATAGAGAGATGCAACGAAAAGGTCATGAAGTCGTGTTTACGGTGACGACGCCTGCCCAACCGGGCGCGGTGGCGATTTTACAATTGAGTGGACGGCGTGATGAGGTGCTGCCGCTGCTAAAGCGATTGACAGGACGTGAGCGCTACGAAGATCGGCGTGTCTATTTGACGGACTACGCTGGAATCGATCATGGATTGACGGCGGTGTTGCCGGTGCAGCGTATCGATCATCAGGTTACTGCGCAACTGATGCCACATGGCGGACTGCGTGTGGTGCAAAAAATGACGGATTATCTGGTCTCGCTAGGTGCGATATATGAAGAACAGATGGATACGATGCTGATGTATCCAGAAGCCAACTCACGGCTTGAAGCGGATGTTCTGGCGGCAATTGCAAGTGCAGCATCGCCTGCAGCGATTGGCCTCTTAGCATCGCAGACACAAAGATGGTACGAAGTGATTGAGAATCAGGAAGTGGTGGATTGGGGTGCTGTTGAGCGTGATAGTGAGCGATTGAATCAGTTATTGAAGGCACCCAAGGTTGCGGTGGTGGGGCGGCCGAATGTTGGAAAATCAGCGCTTTTGAATTACTTGACGGGACAGAATACTGCAATCGTGGCAGACTTACCGGGCACGACGCGGGATTGGGTGGGCGCTTTTGTTGAACTGGCAATATCAGATAGCGCATTAAATGATGAGGTACAACTATCCAATAATGTCGCGGTGAGATGGCATGACACGCCGGGGCTTCGAACATCTAATGATGAAATAGAGCAAGAAGCAATTAAGTTGGCGAAAAGAGTTTTGGATGATGCGGATGTGTTGATTGCCATGCGTGATACTGAACAAGGTTTTGCTGAACTTAAGGGACTTGATTGTGTGCCCGATTTATATGTGATGAACAAAGTCGATAATAAACAGATTGCAGAAGACCAAAAGTCTGGTTGCGATAAAAGTACAGTCATGGTTTCCGCAATGACGGGCTATGGTTTAGATACTTTGCAAAAACAAATCATTGAGGTTTTGGGGCTGAATCTGTTGCTGGATAAAACGAGTGAAATGCCGCTCTGGGCGTTTTGCGAAACGCTGCGAATAGCGGTGGCGAGAAGGAATGTAGACTCGCTTGAAGGTTATGTTTGAAGCACACGCAAACTAATCTGATAGATCTTTCGTTCGCATGATCTTCGATTCAATACCGATCATTTGTCGCCGCGTCAGGTACAGCATCATTATCCCCGCACACATCAAAAACAATCCGGGTGCAGTAAACACCAGCCCCACATGAAGCGGCACGTTCCAGATCGGCATCATCAACCCCCCGATAACCAACAATCCGCCAGTTACCATCTCCGCCTTCAAAAGCCAACCATGAATGCGACAAGCCCAACGGCTTTTCCGCCCCAGTTGACTCATTACAATCACACTCACTGTCCACAGCAAAAACACCAATAAAGCCATCGCCGAAGCGCCTTCAATATGTTGCAGCAACTCTGGACTAACATCCCCCGCAAAATATGAGCGATCTGGCTCAACACCAATCACAATTATCATATAGATCAGCGAGATAACATTGATCCCAACTCCCATTGCAATAACCTTGAGTAACTCGGTAGCTTGTGATTTTGCCATGATTGATAACCTCGGATAATTTGCGATTAACATACTTGCCTCCAATCAGATTACATCTATGTATTCAACTTGTTTATGCGCTGCTGCTCATACGCCATCTGTCTTTCTTCTGTGAAATCAGTGCGACTCCGCTAGCGTTTATTACAATCCCCATTTTGTTGAATGTATTGCTCGGTTCCATTTTTGCCTCACTTATTTAAACAGCGTCTTTCGATCTGATTTTTTCGAAGCCGAGATCATCTATTTGACGCTTAGGTATTCTTTGAAGATATAGAAATGCAACCACACCAATGCCAAAAACGATGTAACCCGGTATGTAATACGCCAGATGAGATTGCCATCCTTTCACAAGAAAACCGATAAGCCCATATAGCGAGAATACGCAAAGCAAACCAAGTAAAACACGTTGAACGACAAACACCCACCTGGTTTTGCCGAATGCGACAATCGTCACAGCCCCGCTGACGGTTACACCGATCCAAGCGCCGACCATACTCCCAATCAGAGCGCTGGCTCTCATCTGCTCGCTCCCTGTGCCTTCAATATTGCCATAAATCAAGTCAAGCAGTTGATACGAAAACACCATCGCAACGATCGAACTGATGACCAAAAGCGAAAGCACCACCAACCATTGTTTATTCTGCAGCTGTTTCATTTTGATATGCCCTTATTAAGACTTTCATCGTTTCACGCGACAGATTCCCCTCTGCATATGTTGCAAGAAGGATCCGCTCAAATTCACTCTTGGTATGCTCCTGCTCGTACGACTGTACCTTCTCAATCAACCGATCCAGCCGCGCACGCACCGTCGGATAAGAAACGTCATATTCCTTCGCCAGCTGCTTCAGCGAGCCGGACGCCAGCAAGAACCGCTTCAAAAATGCTGAATCCTCTTCGCTAAGCACATCAAGCCAGTTTTCACGTTGAGTCTGAGTCTTATCCATATAAATAATATCTAATATTTTTCAACATTATTCAAGATAAAATAAACTATTTTAATTATTTTTTAATTTTATTTAAGACAAACCCCACATAACAGCTCCGCCAGCAACAATCTTTGCCATGCTAATTCATTTCCAGCATTCAAGTTAAGGTTACACCACCGATGCCCGCTCAAGCGGCTTCCCCGTTGGATAGTTCGCCAGCTGCACCAAAAGTGCCAGCATCGCCGGAACCAACGTCACCAGATAAGCCTGCGTAATAAACGCCGCCGCCACTGAAACCAGAAAAATCGCCTGCTGCGCCGTCACAACCAAAAGCGTCGCAAAAATGTAAGCTTGCGGCGATATTCGATCGCCTTTCCAATGCTTCTTGTAGGTCTGCATCCGGATGAAAAATGTCAGCGGAGTCGTCACGAGAAAAATAACGATGAGCGCAATAGTAATCGTGGGGGCGAGCTCTGGCTGAGGATTGGGCATACGACCTCTAAACAATGCGAGCAAGGTGATTGCTGCGCCGAGCTGGCCAGAGAGCAATGCGAAGTAGGCGAGGCGCATCACAATTAACACACGTCGGATGTGCTCTTGGTCACCATGAGTCTGCGTCGATGAATCAGGCATATGCTTATTCTACTTGAATCTGAGATGTGCAGAAAAAAAACGCTGACCTGAAAGATCAGCGTTTGGGATATCCATTGCCTTTTGATCAAGCTTCTTCGGCTTCGAGTGCCTTGCGGAGTGTGGTTGCGATACCGTTCAAGGTGAGGTTGGGAACGATACGATCAACAAGCTCGTAGTTACGGAAAAGGAGGTTCGCATCGCCACCAGTTGCAATGACGAGTGGGAATTGACCAGTTTCTTCAGCAAATTTCTCAACTAATTCGTGAACCATACCGCGTAAGCCGTAGAAAACGCCAGCACGCATCGCCTCGATGGTGTTGTGACCAATTGCTTCAATAGGCTTCTCGATGAAGAGCTCTGGAAGTTGAGCGGCGCGGTTATGGAGCGAGTCGAGTTGGAGTTGTGCACCGGGAGCAATTGCACCGCCATGGAAGGTACCTGCGCCATCAACGAAGTCAACGGTGATCGCAGTTCCTGCATCAACAATGACGCAAGCTTGCTTGAGTACCTCGTAAGCGGCAGCGGCATCAAGCAGACGATCTTCACCAACGATCGCTTCTGGATCAAGCTGACGGCCAATGGGGATGGGTATGTCTCGCTCGACGTGTTTAATATCAACGTTGCCGAGATTGTCCTTAAGCAATTTTTCGATTTGTGGCTCGGCTGCGGCATTCACCGAAGACATGAGAATCACAACGTCGTCTTTGTCGCGGAGCTGTTCGAATGAATGGGTCATCGCATCACAGAGCTTGGCTTCACGGCCGTTGACGTAGGTCGCGGTCTCAACGAGATCGCCATCAACAAATGCCCCAAGACGAGTGCGTGTGTTTCCAACGCTAACGGCAAGCAGATTAACTTTGGTCATCAGTGTTACTCAGTCTGACTAGGTGGAATCGAGATATCAAAATTCAGCCGGTCTGACGCGTAGAACTACTTAGATCAAGCCAGAAGGAACCGCGGCTGCTGACTAGAAAGTGTAGCGGGAAAGCGCGGCCGTGAAAAACGAGGGCGATTGCTGGGAGGATAGTCGTGTGGAAGACGCCTAACATTCACCCCTTCGCTCATCTGGTTTGACAGAGCCAGTCGAGTCGATATGCGCAACACTAGGGTTTACGCGTAGCAGCAACATGACAGGGAGTAATCATGATGGCTTCAAAAACCTTACAAAACAGCGGTAAAACAACAACTTCGAGCGTCTCGGACAAATCTAAACTGAAGCTGGGCACAGTCCAAGAGACCATGCTTTTGCCGTTGTGGGCACGCGTACGCGAGTTAAAGGAAAAAGACCCATTAATTGTGGATGAAGCTGCAAGCACTGTTGCGTCACGGATCGACTGCGATCTGGACAAACTAGGTAATGACGCATTCAGCCAGGTCGTGATGGCGGCAAGGCATGCTGCATTTGATGAATTTGCCAAACGGTATATCGATCTTCATCCCTCATCCACGGTTGTTGAAATGGCCTGTGGCTTGAGCACTCGATTCGACCGTCTGGACAACGGCCAACTTCGTTGGTTCGACGTTGACCTTGCTGATGCGATCACGCTCAGAAAATCCATCATTGAAGAACACCAAAGACGTCATCATCTTGCAGGATCGATTTTGAATACGGATTGGATACAAACGATCAAACACGATCCAAACTTCAATGGAAATTGTCTGATTATTTGCGAAGGTGTACTCATGTATTTTCATGAACATCAAGTTCGGCACATACTGACCCAATTCAGTGATGCTTTTCCAAATGGCGTTTGCTTGATGGACACGATTACACCTTGGCTCAAACTACGCCGCGAGAAAGGGCATCTGCAACTTATGAAAACATTCACCGCAGAGTTTCGCTGGTGCCCATCCAATCTCCAAGAGATTGAGCATTGGGATAATCGTTTCAAAGTCGCTGATAGCATGCTTATACCACAGCGAGGAACACGAGCATTCAAACGTTTGCCCAAAAAAGAGAAAGTATTGGAATGGTTCCGATCGGATCAAAGTAAAACCCAGATTGGATACGTTCTATTAAACCAGCACGCAAGTGCTACATAGATTCAAACAGAACGAGGTTTACAATGGTTGCGCCCAACCAAAAAGTAAAAATCAACCTTAACGCATTTGAAGAAACGATGCTCATCCCCTTGTGGGCACGTGGCATAGAGCAAAAACAAACATCTCCTATCATACGCGATGAAAATGCGGCAGAAATTATCGATACACTTGATTATGATTTTTCAATCATTGAAAACAACAAAACACTCATGGACTATCTTAATGTTAGATTAGTTACACGAGGAAAAATACTTGATGATTACGTCCGCGATTTCATGACAGATTATCCAAGAGGCACTGTCGTTGAATTAGGCTGCGGTCTCAGCACTCGATTCAACCGGGTTGATAATGGCGAAGTAAACTGGTATTGCCTTGATTTACCGCAAGGCATGGCATTACGTGAAAAATTAATCCCCGCAGAAAATCGATGCGAATACATTGTTGATTCGATGCTTGAAAGCAACTGGATACAAAGAGTTGTACGCGAAGAAGGGCCATGCATGCTGATCGTTGAGGGAGTACTGCCTTACTTTGAACGTAAAGACGTCAGACGATTTTTCGACTTAATTAGCAGGTACTTTGGTGGCGGACGGATTGCATTCGACACACAAACAGAATTATATCGCCGCCTTTTAAAACCGGGCAAAATGATACATGCGAATCAGGGGCAAAGCGGGCTTGAATTTCACTGGGTCATCAAAGACATTGATGAAATCGAGATTATGGACGAAAGACTGGCACTTCGCGAGTCACGGACTCTACCTGAATCGGGTGCAAGCATCATGCGACGTCTTGCATGGAAAATCAGACTACTCGAAACAATGAGTGTGCCTTTTTGGGGACGATATCGCGTCAGTGTGTTTGATATTGCAGAAAACGACATCAAACTTTAATCAAGCATTAGGCCAGATTGCCCGCTAAATGAGAAGATGTTACGAATCATTCTCTTCTCGCTGGTCGTATGCATCTGCCTCATCATCTCGCCCCCAACCTTTTTGATCGCGATCACGTGAATCCCGAAGCAAACGCCAACACTCTTCTAGTAATGCTTCTGTGCCCTGCCCTGTTGCTGATGAAATCGGGAAAATCTTACGATCAGTGCCGAGATGATCTTGAATCAACTCAATGGCTACTTGCTGATCCTCCTTGGTTCCCAACAAATCCAGCTTAGAAAGTGCGAGAACTTCAGGCTTATCTCCCAAGATAGATGAGTAAGCATCAAGTTCTTGCCTAATCGTGTGATAATTCTCAATCGGATCCGAATTATCGGTTGGTTCAATTTCGATAATGTGGAGCAAAAGACGAGTGCGCTCAACGTGGCGAAGGAATTGATGTCCGAGACCGGTACCAAGGTGCGCATCCGCGATAAGGCCGGGGATGTCGGCAATAACCAAACGCCGATTACCAATAATTGAGGCAATACCAAGCTGTGGTGTTAATGTCGTAAAGGGGTAATCAGCAATTTTAGGTGTTGCATCTGAAACTGCTGAGAGGAATGTTGATTTACCTGCATTCGGTTTGCCAACAAGCCCAACGTCCGCGATCAGTTTAAGTTCAAAACGTAGATTAAACTCTTCAGCTTCGCCGCCCGGTTCCCACTCGGTCGGCACTTGATTTGTGGGCGTCTTGAATCGATCGTTCCCACGACCACCCTTGCCACCTTTGGCGATGGTGTATTCCTGCCCTTCATCGGTCAGATCAACAATCAATTCACCGGTATCATCGTTGTACACTAACGTGCCAATGGGCAGATTGACTGTCAGGTCGTCAGCCGCCTTACCGTGCATGTTCTTGCCCATCCCCGGCTGCCCCTTATCCGCTTTCCAGTGATGACGGCCTGCAAAGTCGAGCAACGTTTCTACATCGGGCGAAGCTTTGAGAATAACTGAGCCACCATCACCGCCATCACCACCATCAGGCCCGCCTTTGGCGATGTACTTTTCACGACGAAACGACAAGCAGCCATTACCGCCTTTACCAGAAGAGACGAAGATTTTTGCGGAGTCAACAATCATTTTTTGCAGTCTATCTTGGCATACCGAAATCATCTTCAGCTAAGACATCATCGGTAGCGGTATCAGCGGTAGTCAAATTCTGTCTACATAAAGAACAACGGGCACCTAACTGGGCACCCGTTGTGAGCGTTCTTGTTTATTTGGGCAGTCGACTCGCTATTAGGCAGAGCGGACGTGGACTTTTTTACCCTGGAATTCGATGACACCTTCGGTCAGAGCGAAGAGGGTGTAGTCTTTACCCATGCCGACTTGGTAGCCAGGCTTGAACTTGGTGCCGCATTGGCGAACGATGATAGAACCAGCTTTTGCAGTCTGGCCACCGTAGAGCTTAATGCCGCGGTATTGTGGGTTTGAATCACGACCGTTCTTGGTTGAACCTTGACCTTTTTTATGTGCCATGTGTCACCTCTTTGGGCAATGCGGGGGCAGTTATGGTGCAAGCTGCGTCCCGTGTTTTTGATCTGTCAATGATAGAGCGCCCCATTCGGGAAACCCTTTGGGCGGAGCAGTATAGCGGAATCGGGGGGTGCGAGGCAAGTTAAGGGGCGATTGCAGACCCCAAGTGCGGAAAGTATTTGGCAACAATCGGCTCTAACGGCACGCGACACTGCGGATGAAGCGGCTCCCAGCCAATTTCATCCGTAATTTTCCGAATATCAACCGTTGTATTGGGGAGATTTGATTCATTTCGTCGTGGAATACTTGCGAAAAAGTCGTGGAATACGCGTTTATGTGACACATCTGAAAAACGAAAACACTGTGATGGCAGATAGTTATGATATCCCACCAGTTCAGAATCAAGGCATTTAAGCACAAAAGTAGCCGCATCAGTAACTGAGAGATACGTAAACCCCTCTAGATAATTCAGTATGGGGTATGACTGATGATTAATGCTATCTGTCATATATTTCCAATGAAGTAATTCAGTAAGAATCCATGGAAATCTTGCGGCAATAAACGTGCGACCCGGATATTCCATCGCCAAATTTTCAAGCATCAACTCCGCATGCACTTTCGACAAAGCATACCAATTCGATCCGGGATTTTGCGGCATGTTCGAATCTAGAGGTAAATATGTCATTCGGGGGCTTGGAAAATCTTGAATCGTCCATTTTGCTTCATAACCGGCGATTGCTTGAATCGAAGAAGCAAAAACAACACGCTTCACACCTGAAATTGCTGCCATGTGAAATACATTGGCATTAATCGCGTTATTCTGAATTAAGACCTCATTTGGTTGCTTTCCAATCATGTTCGGGAGGTTCGCCAAATGTATTACAGCGTCGACCGTTTCGACCTCTGGCAAACGTAAATTAGGGGCTGCTAAATCGCAAAGATAGACACGCATCGGTACTGAAGGATTGGGCCTATTGTCGACCGCAATAATCTCATGTCCTAACGCATCAAGCGCTCTTGCGACTGTTGCCCCCAAAATGCCTGCTATCCCTGTGAGAAGAATTTTCATAAAAATTAAACTCCGGAAGCCATAGTCAATTAATTTCATTCAAACCGCAAGGTTTTAAGCTTAAAAATAACACACCTATACAAGTGTGAGATTTAGCATCAACGGACTAAACATTGTTTTTACCCTACAAACAAAGACTTTTATGAGTTTCACGATGATCGAGCGATTGGGTCAAATGTATGAAACAATGTTCATTGTGGGCTTAACATAGTCGTAAATAGATATCAAGCGTTTTTTTTACTCATTTCTGAGAATGAATTTGTTGTCAAATAAGGTCGCAACATTCACTTGCAGACGCGGTAAGGGTCGTTTAGACTGCGTCACTGGTGGGAAATCAGATTTGTTGTATATGCTGTACCCCATTGGCTTCACAGTGATCCGCACTGTGAAGATCGTCGCAATCTACCGACGTTTACGTTCTTTCATAGCTCTTGGGAGGCTACGCGTTGTTCACCCGTCAGCACCTTTCCGTATTCGTAGTGTGTACCGGTCTAATCACCGGCTCAGCACTTTACCTAAACGCAGAAGAACCCGCTGCGACTGCCCCAACCGCTGCTGAACTCTATGTCAGCGGTATGGACATGTTCGAATCAGGCGATCTTCAATCAGCCCGGGAGATCTTTCACAAGATCGACCCGATGCAGCTGCCAAAAGACCAGCGCGTACGCTTGTACGAATCGCTGAAATCTTTGGATCAAGCTCCTGCAGTCGCACCGAAAGCCGAAAAGGCCGAAGTCGCGAAAGTCGCAGAAGTCACTGAAACAGCTGAAGTTGCAACAATAGAAGTTGCCGCAGAAGCTGTTGAAGTCGTTGAAGAAGTGGCTCCAGCCCCTACGCCAGCAGAAATGCTCGCTGAGGCTGACACTCTCTCTGATACGACTAAGGCCGCAGCCATTTACGAGCTGATCATTGCCAGCGAAGGTGCAGATGCACCTGTCAAGGCAACGGCAAATGCTCGACTTGCTCAAATCAAGCGTGAGCTTAAGTCAAACGTCAATACGGCTCTCAAAGCCCTTGCGTTGGCTGAAGCAGACCTCAAAGCAGGTCGCCTTGATGAAGCGCAGGCTCGCCTTGAAAATATCAAGGAAGCCGGAGCAGAGCTTGGCTGGTTTAATGCAGGCCGCATGAATAGTCTTGCAAGCACCGTTGCTGAGCGAAAAGAAGCTCTCGCAGCAGCTGAGCAGGCTACAAAGCTCGCAGAAGTTGAAGCCGCAGAAGCCGCCAAGGCCGCTGCAGAAGCTGAAGCCGCTGCAGAAGCTGAAGCACTCGCAAAAGCTCAAGCCGAGAAGGCTGAAGCACTCGCGAAAGCCGAAGCCGAAGAAGCTGCAGCGAAAGCTGAAGCTGAAGAAGCTTTGAAGGCTCTTCAGGCTGAACAAGCGACTAAGCTTGCTCAAGCTGAAGCCGAGCGCGAAGCCGCAGTCGCCAAGGCTGTTGCCAAAGCACAGGCTACCGCTGAAGCTGAAAAAGCCGAAGCAGTCGCAATTGCTCTTGAGCAGGCTAAAGCTGAAGCTGCTGCTGCAGAAGAAGCAAGCATCGCCAGCTCAGCCGACTTGATGCAGGCCGCACGCATCGCTGCCGCCAAGCGTTCAGCAATGCAAGCACAGAAAGCAAAAGCAAAAGGTCAGACCGACTTTGCCATCAAGCTTCTAGGCCAAGCAATCCAAAACGACCCTGAAAATCAGGCTTACAAGAATGAACTGGCTGCGATCACATCAATGAACGCTGCCAAGTCATCTCCAAACAGCCCCATTCAAGATCTTCAAACGTCACGCGTCCTTCAAGCACAGCAGGCACGTGCCCGTTACCAGCAGTACATGAATAATGCTGCTGAAGGCGGAAACCAGAAAGACTTTGCTGCTGCAAAGAATGCTCTGAACTCTGCCAAGAATGCTTTGGACAGTGCTCGCCTCATCCTCCCGGATGTTGAGTACAAACAGCTACGTAATGATGCAACCCAAATGGAAGCTGCGATCCAGTCAGCTGAAATGATTGCACTGAAGAATCAGCTCGAATCTGAAAAGATCAAGCGTGATCGTAAAAACACCATTGAAGGCAAACGTGCAGATGCTGAGAACCGTGCCAAGGTTGAATCTCTGATCCGCCGTGCATTCGCTCTTCGTGATGAAATGAAATACGAAGAAGCTCTTGAGCTTCTCGATAACGCTCTGTTCCTTGACCCAACGAACTTCGTTGCCAAGGGCTTCCGTGACATGATCCAGGACACCCAGGTGATGGTTCAAGCTGGCAAGCTTAACCGCCAGCGTAATCTCGCCATCGCTCAGTCCAGCCTCATGAACAACGAGCGTACGATCCCCATCAACGAGCTCATCACTTACCCAGCTGATTGGCCACAGCTCACTGAAACCCGCCTCAAGGGTCTCGAAGAGAGTGGCGAAGAAGCTGAAGCAAACAGCCGTATCACACGTAAGCTCGCTGAACCAATCCCCGTCGAATTCGACAACTGGCAGTTCGTCAACACCGTCAACTTCATCCGCAGAACTACTGGCGTCAATATCTTCGTCAACTGGACTGCTTTGGAAAACGCTGGTATTGATCGTGACACACTCGTTGATCTTCAACTCAACAATGTCCCAGCTGAAAAAGCACTCCAGCTCATCCTCCAACAGGTTTCAGCTGAAGTAGAATTCGATCCTTTAGGCTACTCAATCAACGAAGGCATCCTCACGATCTCCACAGAACGTGACCTTCAGAAGGAAACGAAGATTCGTACTTACGATATCCGTGACCTTCTCGTCCAAGTGCCTAACTTTTCAAACGCTCCAAGCTTCGACCTGAACGATGCACTTAGCAACACCTCTTCAGGTGGCTCAGGCGGCAGCAGCAACAGCCTCTTTGGCAGCGATAGCAACAACGACGAGAACGAAGGCCAACTCGACCGTGAAGCAACCATCGAAATGATCATGAACTTGATCATGGACACCGTCGGCCAGTTCGACGAATGGGATGTCAACGGTGGCGAAGTTTCCAGCCTCCGCGAACTCAACGGCCAACTCATCGTTAAATCCACCCCACGTAACCATAAGCAAATCATGGGCTTGCTCAGCCAGCTCCGTGAAACACGTGCGGTCCAGATCAATGTCGAATCTCGCTTCTTGGTTGTCGATCAGAACTTCCTCGAAGACGTTGGCGTCGACCTTGACCTCAAGCTCAATAACCTCGGTGGCGGCTTCGGCCCAATCGCTCTTGGGCAGGACTCTATGTCCATCGCTCAGGGTGCAACCACCTCTCTCACACCATTCGATCGTTCCAACGCTAAGGGCGATTTTGATTGGCTCTCACCAAATTCGTTCAACCCAGGCGAAGGCCTCACACGTACACTCCGCAGTATGGACTTTGGCATCTCCTACATCGATGACCTTGAAGTCAACCTGCTCGTTCGTGCGACCCAAGCGAATCAACGTTCGATCTCTCTCACAGCCCCACGCCTGACCTTCTTTAACGGTCAGCAAGCATGGGTCACCGTTGCACGTCAGATCGCGTTCGTTTCTGACCTTGAGCCAGTTTCCGATGCTGCAGGCTGGGATATCACAATCTCTGTCCTCACCAGCGGTACACTCCTCGAAGTTGAAGGCACGATCTCTTCTGACCGTCGCTACGTGACACTGACCGTTCACCCAAGCCTCAGCCGTGCTAAGGCTCCGTTCAAACGCTACCCTGTCATCGGCACGACCGACATCAATAATGGTAATGACAACACGGACGATCAAACCATCGTCCTCCAAGGCTTCATCGAAGTACCTGAAACTGAAATCACCGAAGTGCGTGCAACTGTCAGCGTTCCTGACCGCGGCACAATCCTTCTCGGTGGCCAGCGTTTGGTCGAAGAAGTTGAAGTTGAAGCTGGTGTACCAGTTCTTTCCAAGATCCCATTCCTCAACCGTCTGTTCACTAACAGCAGCACGGCTAAGGACGAGAAAACTTTGCTCATCCTGATCAAACCAACGATCATCATCCTGAGCGAAGAAGAAGAAAAGAACTTCCCAGGTATGCAGCAATCAGCTGAAAGCTTCAATATCGGTGAAGTAATGTTGAGCCAATAAGACTCAACAACGCGTAAAGAGCTAAAACCGCTGATCTTCCTCAGATCAGCGGTTTTTTTATGCATATATCAAAACGTGCAGTCAATCCATCGGATCGTCAATCGTGTTAAAATATGCGACAGTAAACAACACACTGCAACGAATCGACTTTTCCCCGGGCTTCAAAGTGTTTTTCAAACTAATCACATCACTCACATATAGCTCAGGCCTTTGGCTTGCTATAGCACTCCTGTTGTATAACGCCGCAACAATAAAGCTCCGATGGCATAGCCCACGATGCAGAAAATGTAAATATGATCTACGCAGCAACATCCATGATGGAACAGACTTCTGTTGCCCTGAATGTGGCATAAATCTCAAAAAACCCAAATCAATACTTCATGCAAAATACATCTTGAGTAAGCAGCTTGCAGTAATGGCCGCCATACCACTGATTGTGTTATGCGCGATATGGTCTGTACATATCATTTATTTAGATTTGATACCTAAAGAAAAAAAACAGCCACTCAAACAAATCACTGAAGCAAAAAAGCCATTAAAATCAGCGCGATATTTGACGAGCAAAGAAATACTCACCAAATTAGAGAATAAGGAATTTGATGCTACCTTATATAGTGAAATCACACGCCGGCATCAGTACCAACAGATCAGTGAAGACCTTGTAGATTTTGCGAAAGAAAATCTCATCCAGCAAATTGAAAATCTGCCGTACAACAATGGCAGCCTGTCCTCAATATCATCTCCCGAGATCCGCACTCTTGTTGATTTGTGCCAATATGACACACTAGATGTACAACACGCAGTTGATTTAGCACGCCGGCTATACGGGAATCCACTTCGAATTAGATTAGAAGAACGTATGTTCAAAGAGGATTCCAAATACGTATTCATACTTCTATTTGATATAGATCACATTATTAACATCACCGGCTTGGATAGCCTTGTCTGGGTCAGACAAATGTGGATTGATGGCAATGAAATCAACATTGATGAATCTGTCTCTCCAGACATTATTTTCAACGAAATTCATCTAACCACAAACCATGATCTTAAACCTGGTAAGCACACACTAAAAATTCTGTTCGAACAAGCATTCGTTAATGATATTCTTGATCGCAATACCAAGTACTGGCGAAAGAATTGGCCCAAAAAAACTGTGTCATATCAAATTGAAACAAAAAAATTTGATTTCATCGTCTACAAAAATGAACGGCAAGCAATTAAACGTGTCGTAAACAAGGAGTTCCAAAATTGGCTCGATACGAAGGTCAACCTTCGCTATTGCCAGATCCGATATCGACAAGGAAAACGATTTTTACAAATCGGCTTCAATAGCGATCTCAGCCATTACCTAAACTCTATGCCTTATGAATTAGGGGTGCATATCAGACCACACAAAGCACAGCAATCAACTACGGGCATTGTTGATGATATTACGATGCCCCTGATATATAGCTTGTCTAGTGGTTCGCATCTCGAGCTATCCATCCCTGACAGCTGGGACTTTGAATCTGTCGATATTGTCTTAATCGACGAAGCGGAAACCATAAAAAAAGACTTATCGATAGAACAAATTCCAAGCGGCCGAAGAGAGTTCAAAAATATACCCGTTCTGCGTTTAGATCATTTGCACTCTCAAACAAATAGACCACAACAATGATATCGGATTGGCTCCAGCAAATACCTTGGTTAAATTGGATCATCTGGATATACATTCCAACATTATCCGGTGTACTGATTCTTCTCTTCTCGGGAATTTTTAGTCGATCCCCCTTTAAACCTCAATGTAATCAATGCCATAAGCATGTTACCTTGTCATCTGCACCTTTCACTGAAACATGCCAACATTGTGATAACGATCTGAGCGATTCAAAGAATATTCACTTCCAGCGTGCAATTTCACTACGGCCGCTATTAATTGGATTACTGTTACTAGCTCTGCCATGGCTTGGCTTGTTTAGCTATGCCGCAATAACTGTTCCCAAAAAGAATATTGCCAGATTAGAAAGAATATATCAATCGCTCAAAAATGATGTGTTTCTTTTACAATTCCAAACACAATTTGAAAACCCACTGCTTTGACAAGAACTCGCAGCAAGAATCCGAGATGATCATATCACTTCTGAAGACATGAATGTGATCATTAAGCGATATCAAACAAAGTTACAATCAACAAATCTAGGAAATTCCGATAGATTTATCGTACCGGTATTCAAACTTGCTTTGGAGAAAGGAACACTCAACACACAGAGTATCGTCCACATCGCGAAAATGAGGTATCGTCCAATTGCGATAGAAAGTATCACTTATCGTTTTTATGATGATTCACCAGCCTACACTTACGCATTGAGGTTTTCAGGCCAAACCCGAACATCTCGTACCAGTCAGGACACGCCATGGGATGATGTTTTCCAGATCAAAGCTTACGTAGATAAGGTGGCCTATGATGGTTTACCGATGAACTTGATCAACGGTTATCCCTATGGCCTCGCAGATACTGCAAGTTTATTCCATTGTAAAAATCGTATCATGAACGGCATCTGCAATATCGATATTGAAATGTCTTTCTATGTTATCCCGACAGCGTATAGCCATGGATTAGACGATATCTATCAAAGTGAGGATCTGGTCGGCATGTATGGCATTTGGAAACAAACACTTCATTCTGAATGGGAAGTAACGCAAAATGGTAAAAACTTTAGACTGATCCGTTCAAGCAATATTCCAACACTTCCACCACAACAAGCCGCTCCAATACCGACCAATTCAATTGAGACGATCAGCCCGTGATGTTGTATGCTCTAGAATCGCGAGCAATACGATCACAGCCAATGAATTAATAGCCGCCAATATTGCTTGCCATTTATCCAAAGTGCCAAGCATTATTCCCGACAACCCGGTCACAACAGTACATAGCCAAATAATCAGTACCGCAGCACGACGCGATAAACCCTTCGCCACAAGCCGATGTGAAAAGTGTTGATGATCTCCAGTAAATGGAGAGCGCCCCTGTGCCAACCGAATCAAGGTGACAGAAACAAAGTCATAAAGCGGAATCGCCAAAATCATTAACGGCATCAAAACGCCATACCAATGACCCGGCCTCACCACAGACGCAGGATCAAAGTATGTCGTACGAACAGACAGTACACCGATCAGCATCCCAATCACCAAAGATCCGCCATCCCCCATAAACATCTTCGCTGGCGGAAAGTTAAAGCAAAGAAATGCAAGTAACGCACCCAGTAACATCGCCGCTAACGATGCGACAAACCACTGCCCACTGATAATGGTTGCCGATAGATAGATCGCGGTACATATCATCGCCACACCAGCTGACAATCCATCCATATTATCAAGCATGTTGAACGCATTAATAATCACGGTAAACCAAACGATCGAAACCACAATCGAAATGACATAGCCCAAGCCGCCCAACAATTCTGGCGTCTCGAGAAACTGCAACACACGCATATCAGCAACAATCACCAATGCAGCTGAAACGGATAACTGCACGGCCAGTTTAATGTACGGTCCCAACGGCTTACGATCGTCAATTATCCCCATCAAATGTAATACCGCTAATGCAATCAGCACCACCCCTCCCATAGATGTACGCGATCTTAGCCCCGGCAAATGTGCATACAACTGCGGCACATACTCCGCATAGGTCTCGGGCTGAATAATCCAGATACCAAACAGTACAAGGATCATCGGGATCGCTACCGCCCAAAAAATCCCAAGCCCACCGGTATTTGGAACGGGTACTTGATGTCGCTTATGTGATTCTAAACCAACCTGATCAAGCAGCCCTACTCGCCGTGATGCGTACAAAATGACAGCAAGAATCGGAAAACCGATCAAAAATGATATCGCAATAAATGATAAACAGATCCAGATCATCAGATGACTATTCGATTAGATAAGTAGAATTTATATCACTGAAATATGCTAAAGCAAGACCCACATAGTGTACCCGCTAGCCGATGCACTGGCGATCGCCTGAATCATTAATGTAAAATCAACATTCACCTTAGACACGATCAAGCTTTAGTACATCCGACATCGTATATCGCCCCGCACTCTGTAGCGATAACCACTTTGCCGCTTTCAACGCTCCAATCACATACGAATCACGTGATGTTGAGACATGCTTGATTTCCAATCGTTCACCGAGAGTCGCGAAATACGCAGTATGCTCGCCCGGATGATCACCAACACGTAGCGTCTGAATCGTAATCTCATTGGGCTGACGAAGGCAATCGTCACCATGGCGCTCAAAAACAACATCTCGATCAAAATCATGATCACTCGCATCACAGATATGCTTTGCAAGCGTGATCGCGGTCCCTGATGGTGCATCCTTCTTAAAGCGATGATGTGCTTCCATAATCTCAATATCAAAATCTGAACCGAGTAATTGAGCCGCCTTACCAGCAAGCACGTTCAGCACGTTAACCACCAACGAAAAATTCGACGCCCAAATAATCGGAATCCGCTGACCCGCTTCATCAATCATGGCTTGATGCTCATCCCCGATCCCAGTCGTACCGATTACAAGCGGCAACTTCCGCTTACAACACTCCTCAATCACCCCAGCCAACGCTGCAGGAACCGAGAAATCAATCACAACATCCACTTCTACATCCCCACACAATTGGTCCGTTAGTGGTACGCCCAACTCACCAACACCTGCCAACACTCCAATATCCTCACCGATCTGTGGCGAGCCGGCACCATCAACCCCAGCCACAACAGATAATCCCTCCATCTCTGTTGCTAGAGCCACCAATCGACGACCCATACGGCCATTTGCGCCAAATATTGCGACTTTAGTCATGTCACACCACCATTCTTATATCAATCTATCTCGGGTTCTACAGGAAACCAGTGCAACATAATAGCACCATCGATTATGATCAAATACACACATACCACCTGCCAACCCTGCCCCATCTACTCGTGTTTAGACGTCAAGCTAGGCTATTCACAGCGAATATGACGAAACTACACACGTTCATGACCCTTTCCGAGGCACATTTGGTATACAGCAACGGGAATATGCGTTAAAATTGACACAAGCAGAACATGGTTAAACCGCGTCTGCACACCGAATTAAACGCATTCCAGTGATACTGCCGCCATACCCCCGCCTGTTGCCCCACCACAAAGGCTTGTATCAAGCGATTAAACCGGTCCCCTGACATCATCATGTAAACCTCAAGTTTTAGCGAGTGATACCTTGGCTCTATTCGGCAAGAAAACTGAAGATCAAACCAAGACGAAGTCCAAACCAAAAGCCAGCGGCTTCAAACGCGACCTCAAAAAAGCACGACGCTTCTTCGAGCACGCAAACACCTATGCTGACTCACGCAACTACGATGGTGCCATCGAAATGTACATCAGTGGTCTAAAGCATGACCCTGACAACATGCAGGTTCATGACGCATTGCTCGACGTTGCCAAACGCCGCAAAGTCGGTGGCGGCAAACCCGCTTCCTTCATGGAAAAAATGAAAGGCGGCGGCTCCACCCCTATCGAAAAAATGCTTCACGCCGAAAAAATTTGGCTCAAGGATATGCTCAACTGCGATCTCATGGCCGATTTCATGAAAAACGCAGTCGACTCCGTTGAAGAAGACAACGACGATCTCATGATCGAAGACGTTGCCTATTGGATCGGGTCACAGCTCATCGATTTCAACACCCAACAAAAGAAAAGCGACAAGCTCTACAAAACCGCCTTGGAGCTTTTTGCTGAAATCGGCGCTTATGACAAAGCCGTCGAAGCCTCCAAATGGCTCGTACGCAACAACTCCAACAACGACAAACTTCGTTTCCAACTCAAACAACTCGAAGCTGCTGAATACAGTATGAGACGTGATAGCGGCAGCGGCTCCTTCCGTGACAACATCCGTGACGAAGAAGGCCAAGCCATCACTGAAATCGAAAACGCAACCACCGTCACACTCTCCCAACTCGATCAGCTCATTGCCGCCAAACGTGCTGATGTCGAAGAAGAACCCAACGACACCGACCGTAAACTCAAACTCGCAGATGCGCTTCTCCGCAAAGAAGAAATGGACTCGGAAAACGAAGCCATCGACATCTACCAATCTGTCTTCGATGAAACCAGTCAATATCGCTACAAAGTTAAAATTGGCGATATCCTCATGAAGCAGACCAACCGCAAAATCCGTGCACTCCGCGAGCAACTCCAAGACGACACCAGCAACGAGCAGCTCAAGAAGGATTACCAAGAAGCACGTAAGCAGCAGCTTGTCTTTGATCTCAAAGAATACGATGAACGCGTTAAGAATTACCCAACCGACCTGGGCCTCAAGTTCGAACTGGGTCGTCGCCAACATCAGGCAGGCATGATCGATGATGCCATCGGCACATTCCAGATCGCCAAACAAGATCCCAAACGCCGTTCTATCGCGTCTTACTTCCTCGGCGACTGCTACCTCAAAAAAGGCTGGGCCGACGAAGCCATCGACACCCTCAAGGAAGGTATTCAGAACCACAAGGTACCCGACGACCGCATCGCACTCGACCTAAACTATCTCCTCATGGATGCACTTGAAAAAGCCGCAACTAAGAAGGAAAACGTAGAACTCGCCAAAGAAGCACGTGATATCGGCTCGAACATCCTTCAAGCCAACATCAACTACCGCGACATTAAAGACCGCATGAATAAACTTCGCGCTCTCGTCGATAAGCTTTCTTAAGTTTTCCTTACTTGCCGTTTTTACAACCAAGACCACCAAGGCCCACGACATCGTGGGCTTTTCAATAAAACAATATCAACCATCTATCGACCTGTTAGTTGGATTGGAAAACAAAAATGTCCGCACGAGCAATCGCCATCATCCCAGCCCGCTACGACTCAACCCGCTTCCCCGGCAAGCCCCTTGCAAACAAAACCGGCAAACCATTGATACAACACGTCATCGAGCAAGTCCGCCGCACAAAACGTGTCGTACGCATCATCGTTGCCACTGATGATCAACGCATCTTTGACGCCGTCACAGATTGCGGCTCAGAAGCCATGATGACTCGCAAAGACCATCCCAACGGCACATCGCGTATCGCCGAAGTCGTCGAAAAGCTCAAAGCTGAATACCACTCAAAAAGCGAAATCATGCCTCAAATCATCGTCAACGTGCAAGGCGATGAACCTGAAGTAGAGCCCGACGTCATCGATACGCTCATCAACGGCTTGCACGACGATACCAACGCACCCATGGCAACCCTTGCCTCAGATTTTGCCCCAAACGAAGACCCCTCAAACCCCAACATCGTCAAGCTCATCACCAACCTTAAAGGCCACGCCATCTACTTCTCACGCTCACTCATCCCTCACAACCGTGACGGCGACACCCCACTCAAACCACTCAAGCACCCCGGACTGTACGCATACCGCCCAGATTTCCTCAACACTTACATTAATCTCGAACCCACACCGCTCGAAAACGCCGAAAAACTCGAGCAACTCCGCCCCCTCGAACACGGCTACCCAATCGCCATCATCAAAGCCAACGTCCAACACCACGGTATCGATACCCCCGAGCAATACGAAGCCTTCGTCAATCGCTTCAACAGCCAATAAACCATCTACCTATCAAAACTAAAAAAGCTGCCCCATCTGGAGCAGCTTTTATTTTAATTCGTCTCAGCATTAAGATTTATCTTAGCCTTGAGTTTTTCGACGACGTCCCACAATCGCCAAACCAGCCAAGCCAAGCAGCCCCAATGATGACGGCTCCGGCAGTTGATTAATCGTAATACGTGCTAATAACGTATCCGAACCAATAATGTCATCACCAAACACAGTACCCGCAGCAGTCGTACCGCCAAGAATATTACCACCATCAAGCAAGCCCGCATGTGCGCCTACCAGATTACTCTCAACACTTCCTTGATCAGCCGACGTTTGGCCACCTGTACCTGTCAAAAACGCAACGCCAAACTCATCGTTCACTTCCGTACCAGCATCCAACACATCTTTACCATAAATATTAATCACGATCGGGCCTGTAAATTCACCCGCATCATTAAATAGTGCATATGCAGATGGAGATCCATTAGCAATAAACGCATCGTTCGTTGGAATGACCATTGCCGCATATGAAAAGTAGCGGTTATCCAATTTATCCAAACCATCGAACATCTTGCTCGCACTTGTACCCGGTGCAATCGGCCCGCCGTCAAAAATCACATCATCAACACCGCCCGCACCACGCGTCGTCACCGCAGCAAACTCACTCGACAGAACCGATGTATTACCATCCTCTGCCAATCTCTCCAAACCCGCACTTGCTTTTGCATCCGTATCATAAACATCAAACGAGCCATCATGGAATCCAACCCATGTCGGCGTTAAAAAGAATCCATTGCTCGCCGCAAGATTTTCGACCGTCACTTCAATTCCTGACGCATTCGCCACACCCATCACGCCAAACGTTCCCGCAACCATTGATGTAACAAACGCCGTTTTTACTTTCTTCAACATAAACACAGACTCCTGATATGAAAAAGTGATAGCTTCTGCCGCTCACACCATGTAAGCAGCTCCCTTAACGAGCGCACACAACAGCTCTCAGCATCCGTGTGCATCTCTTATCTCAATTAGTTGTGCCGGTAAATGACCTTATAAGACATACTGCTGTAGTAGGAACGACGAATCAACACAGACTTCGTACAAGCTTTGCCGAACAGCACTCGCTTGCACGCATGTCTCGGCCATACAGTAAACAGCACCCCTTTCGTTCTTATTCCCCACTCAGCGACTTTTTTCCCCAGCCCCAAATACCTCTGTAACGCCTAGGCAATCTAGCACCTATGATTATTCACAAGCCACAAACACAGGACTCTGGCAACTTGAATCGCCCCTTCCCCCGTGGTACGGTAGGACATGCCCACCAAACAAACCAACCAAGACACACAAGACCTACTCACCAAGGCTGGCCACCAAACTCAGGACTCGGAGTTTTTCAACCCCATCCCCGAGGGCTACATCAAAGGCCGCCACAAGTACGTCGTCGTCCTTGGAACCGTCATTTCCGGACTCGGCAAAGGGATTTTCTCATCCTCCCTCGCCAAATTACTCAAAGATAAAGGCCTCTCCATCGCTCCAATCAAAATGGAAGGCTATCTCAACATCGACTCCGGTACCCTCAACCCATACCGTCATGGCGAAGTCTTCGTCCTCGATGACGGCCTCGAAACCGACATGGACCTCGGGACCTACGAACGCATCCTCGACCAAAATCTCACACGTGACAATTACACCACATCCGGCCAAATCTACCGCACCGTCCTCGACCGTGAACGCTCTGGCGGATATCTCGGCCGTGACGTTCAAATGATCCCACACGTCACCGGCGAGGTGAAATACCGCCTACGTGAACTCGCCCTCAAGCAGCGTGCAGACGTCATCTTCATCGAAGTCGGCGGCACAGTTGGCGACTACGAAAACTCCTTCTATATCGAAGCACTCCGCGAACTCGCCTTCGAAGAGGGCGAAAAAGCCGTCTCCTTCGTGGCACTCACTTACGTCATCGAGCCCCCTGCCCTCGGCGAGCAAAAGTCCAAAGCCGCACAGCTCGGCCTCAAAAAACTCATGGAAGCAGGCATCCAGCCTGACATCATCGCTGTCCGCGCTCAAAAACCTGTCGAAGCATCCGCATGCCAGAAAATCGCCATGTTCTCAAACGTGCCCATCAAGCGCGTTTTCTCCATGCATGACCGCGATTCCATCTACTCCATCCCCGATGCCATGCGCGAGTCCGGCCTCGACTCACAAATCCTCACCATGCTCAACCTCCACGACCGCGTCAACGTCGTACATGAAGACGAAGCACGCATCAGCTGGCGCAACTACATCAAAAAACTCAACAGCAAACGCCCACACAAAATCAAAATCGGTATCACCGGCAAATACGCCGCTCTCCGCGACGCATACGCCTCCATCGACAAAGCCATCGAACATTGCGCCACACACCTCGGCGCAGACATCGAACTCGATTGGCTCGACACCACACAAATCGCGCCCGACGACATCCCCGCTGCACTCAAAAAATTCGACGGCATCGTCGTACCCGGCGGCTTCGGACATCGCGGCACAGAATCCAAAATCGCATGCATCAAATACTGCCGTGAAAACAAAGTCCCATACCTCGGCATTTGTCTCGGCTTCCAAATGGCTGTCGTCGAATTCGCCCGCAACGTCTGCAATCTCAAAGACGCTGCTTCCACCGAATTCGACCAAAAAACCGCAGCACCCGTCATCGACTTTCTCCCTGAACAAAAACAAATCGAAGGTCTCGGCGGCAACATGCGACTCGGCGGCAAAGACGTCCTTGTCAAACCACAAACACTCGCCGCCAAGCTCTACGACGATCACTACACCTCCAAACCTCACGCCGACGGCTTCACCATCCGTGAACGCTTCCGCCATCGCTACGAAGTCGACCCCAACTTCATCGAAAAGCTCGAATCCAACGGTCTCATCTTCTCTGGCCGTCATCCCGAGCAACCCATCATGCAAATACTCGAACTACCCAAAGACACACACCCCTACTTCATCGGCGCACAGTTCCACCCCGAACTCACCAGCCGCCCTCTCAACCCACAACCGATGTTCCTTGGTCTTGTCGCTGCTGCAATGAAGCACGCCAACCCTGACATCGATACCGAAGCCTTGCTCAATAGCTGGGATATTCGCTCCAAGGCATAAGCCATATCCGACCACAAGAACACGAAAAGGCTGCCTTTGCAGCCTTTTTTAATACCCTACCGCGACTAAGTTGCGTTCTTCAGGATTCCACCTTATAAATCAATCGCATCAATATTCTTCAGCAATCCTTAAGCTTGGATCTTTACCCCATGAAACGCCTCGCCATCCTATCGCTAGCCGCCTCGCTGCTCATCACCTCAGCCCTCTCAGCTGAAACCATCGTCCTCACCAATGGCGACACCCTCTCCGCAGTCATCAAAGAAGTCACCCCACAAGGCGTCATCGTCCAACACCCACTCCTTGGCCAACTCATCATCCCGACTGAAAATATCGAATCTCCAAAACTCTCCACCGGCTCCATCACCGCAACCGCACTCACCAAGCAACTCACCAAACCACAACCCACCCCAGAACAAAAAGCTGAACAAAAAAAACAAACCCTAGCCAGAGAAGCCGCCAAAGCCGACACCGAAGCGCTACTCAAAGAAACTGAAGAACAATTCAAACCCTTTAGATTCACCTTCCTCGAAGACTGGGAAAAATCCATCCAACTCGGCTTCAACGGCAACGAAGGCAACTCCCAAACCTCTAACTTAAACGGCGGATTCAAAGCCAAATTCGAAAACGATGACCGCCGCTGGGACTTCGACTCCGCCTTCTTCTACGGCAAAGCCGACGGCAAAGAAAACAAAAACCAAGCCTTCGCCCAACTCACACGCGACTGGAAATTCACAAACTCCAAACTCTTCATCTTCGCACAAACCCGCTACGACTACGACACCTTCCAAGCCTTCCGTCACCGCATCGCACCCAACACCGGCCTCGGTTACCAAATCTACGACACCGATAAATTCAAACTCAAAACCCAAATCGGTTCCGGCTTTGCCTACAACTTCGGCGACGTCGATGAAAAGTTTGTCCCCGAAGTAACCCTCGGCCTCAACGGCTCTTGGAACATGAACGATAACAACACCATCACCGGCTCAACTCAATTCATCCCCGACGTCTCCGACACACTCAAAGACTATCGCGCCATCTCCAGCCTCGACTGGAAAATCAAAATGGATACACTCACAGGCCTCTCCCTAAAATTCGGCCTCCTTCACGAATACAACACCCTAACCACCGACAGCAACCCCAAACGCTCAGACCTCAAATACTACGGTTCACTCGTCTACGACTTTTAAATCACTCTCCCCAGTAACACTTCCTCATAAACAACCACCTACAACTCAATTAAACAATCTAATCAACCGCTACACAGAACGAAAAATCAAAACGCTGCAACTCGCAGCGTTTTTTCATATCAATATCCAACTGACTCTGAATTAATCACAATTCATTCTGACTAATCCTTCTCAAGCCTGCCACCGCCGGTGGCAGGGTGTTTGAAACTTAAACGTTCTGCACCAAACGCAACAAGACTTAGTATCACACAAGAATGATTGCCACCAGAGCAATTTGCCTGATTAATAGCCATCACGCAAGGCGTTCTAAAACTGAGTCCTCAAACGAATCCCCCAGAAATAAAGCGGATCAGATGTCGGATTGTCCGCCGGATTAAAAACCACCTGAAAATCCGGTGTTATCTGCATGTAGTTCGTAATCTGCACACGATAAAAAACCTCAAATACCGTCTCTTGTCGCTCATCTGCTGACGACGGATCTGTCCACGCCACCGCCGCACCAAACATATCACCAATCCGATTCATCGCCCCCAAGATCGTCACACCTGCCGCCACCTGTTGCTTCGCCGGCGCTACCGCATGATTCCCATACCCATACCGAAAAAACGCCACAATCCCACCACCAAAATGCTGTTCAATGATCGTCGACACACCCCCAGCCGCATTATCCTCAACCTCCGACTGCCACGCGATCAAGTGCCACCGCCCTCGCCCAACCCCCTTTATATTTGGCTTAAATATCAAATCCGCCATAAAAGTGTAATTACCATTCCCCAACGTATTCAACCCCGTAACACCCGGCCCCCCATCATTGTTCACAACCACACCATGAAACGAAAACCAATCGTTTGGCAACACCTGTATCGCCAATGCCGGTGCATACGTACCAATCTGCGGAATCACCGATCCCCCATCAAACGCTAAATTCAAAAACTGCAACGACTCATCGTTCGCTACCGTCAACAACGCAATATACTGATTCGGGTGAATCCTCCCCACCGTAAAAAACACCTCATCTTTAAAAAGGCTCTGCGTGTACGAGATAATATTCCACGACACATTGTTCTGCTGAAACAACGAGTTCACTGGCGACAGAACACCTGATTCCTCACTCAAATTAAAAAATCGACTCGTATGATCAATATTCACACCACTTCGCAGCAAAAACTCAACCCATCCATTACCAATAAACGGATACGTCTCCGGTCTGTGCGCCAACACCTCCCAAATCAAACCAACATCCAATCGATTAAACGTCTGATCTTTCGGCCCACCACCCATGACTTCCGAAGCTTGCTGAAAAAAAATCGTGTCATAAATATTAGATCGCACACGATAATCTTCTAAAAACATAAACTTAAAATCTTCCCACGGATTCCGAATCTCCGGCACCGGCGTATCAATCAACAAGGGATTCAAATTGATCGGCACACGCTTCCGCGTCTTCGGCATAATCGCCGGCGCCTGCTGCGTTGGCACATTAGCTTTCGCATCATCATCTCCCCCGCCATCATCGTCATCATCTTTCTTCTTATCATCTGCCCCACCCCCATCCGATTCATCATCTTTCTTATCGTCATCCGATTTCGCATCATCTGTCTTTACATCCCCATCTTGGCTCGGCTTATTCCCCTGCTCATCTTTCTGATCAGTCCCATCCTTAGCCGCCTTCGCATCCACCTTCACTTTCGCGCGGCTCTTCCCATCACTCGCCACCGACTCAAACCCTGCGACTTCCCCACCCAAGCAAAAGCACAGCACAACCGTCAGCAGTACTGTCTCACATCGCCTGCACATATCGCACCATTGTCGCTTATCATGAACCAAAGAACCTAAACCCGATTCCATGCCTTTGCTTATGATCCTGCCTTAACCCACTTATCGGCCATATATCCAGACCCAATCCCACATTTCCACCCCATAGACTCAGCTAAAATTTATCCCTCAAACAACCCCGGCTCACCTCTAATGCTTTCCCCCTAAAGCCCCTCAACCTTCTCTCATTCAACCTCACTCTTCCCCCGTCTCCCACCTCACACCTATCTTCCGATATCATATCTACCATGCATGAGGATCAATCCCCCAACACACAACCCCTGCCCGACAACCATCTTGCACACCTGCAAGCCGCCTTCCCATGGGCCAACTGGAAAAACACAATCCTCCTCACCATCGCAATCTTCCTCATTCGACTCCTCTACCTGCTCTTGCTCTCACCCTATGAACTCGCAGGCGACGAAGCGCAATACTGGGACTGGTCCAGACACCTCTCCCTCTCATATTTCACCAAAGGCCCCGGCGTCGCATGGACCATCTTCGCCTCTACCAAACTCCTTGGCTCATACACCTGGACCGTCAAACTCCCAGCACTCATCGCCTTCGCCATCATCATGCTCACCGCCGCCAGGCTCACCACCCTCATCGCCAACAACGATCAACGCCCCGGCTTCTTCGCCGCTGCACTCGTCGCCCTATGCCCGCCCTTCTTCGCCGCCGGCCAGTTTATGACCATCGACGAACCTTTCTTCGCCTGCTGGATCATCGCATCATTCTTCACACTCAAAGCCTTCAAAAAACAACAACAAAACCAATCCCCATTCCTCCTCTACCAACTCGCCGCCTTCATCATCGGCCTCGGTTTCCTCTATAAATACACCATCCTCCTTCTCATCCCCGGCCTCATCCTCTTCGCACTCATCCACCACAAACCCCTCCAAACATTCAAACCCAAAAACCTACTCCCACTCATCCCCGCCACGATCATCCTCCTCATCACCATCTCACCTGTCTTCATCTGGAACGCACAACACGACTGGATCACCGTCAAACACCTCGTCGGACATCTCGGCGTCGAAGGCGGTGACCGCGTTATCGAACAAGCCCCCTCATTCTTCACCGTCCAAAAGCTCATCCTCAACCCCCTCGAAATGATCGGCACACAAGTCGGCGCCTTCGGCATCCCACTCGTCATCCTCACCTTCATCTCTTACCGACTAATCAAAAAACAGCGCAACGAAAATCCTAACCTTTGGTTAGATGCGTGCTTCCTCCTCTACGCCGCCCTCCCCGTCATCCTCTTCTACCTCGCCGTTGCATTCGTCAAAAAAGTCCAGCCCAATTGGCCCGTTGCTGGCTACCTCACCCTCCTCCCCCTCATCGCGCTGCCCGCTGTCCCACAACTCCTCGACTACACCAAACGCCTCAAAGACTGGAAAGCCAACAACAAGCCCGGCAAAAAACCTTCCAACCCATGGCAAGCAAACTTCCACTTCGCCATCGGCTGGGGCTCAGTCGCCGCTTTCATTATCATGTCCGCACCCTACCTCTCATACATCTATCCCAACCTCTCCGGCATGCGCCGCGTCACCGGCCTCAAACAAGACGCCGCTCAAATCCAAAAACAAATCGAACTCACCACCCAACAAACCGGCCAAGCACCCATCATCATCACCGACAACTACCAAAAAACCGCACGCCTCGCTTTCTACCTCCCAGGCCAACCCACAATCTTCAGCGCACAACACTACTACGGCGAACGCCCCACCGACTACGACCGCTTCGCAGACACAAATCTCCTCAACCCATCACTCCACAACCGCACCGCCATTCTCATCGGCCTGACACCTGAAAAATGGCGCAAAGAATTCAGCTTCGCCAACATCAAAGACTCCGCCATCCCCACCTCCTCCTCAACCTACCGACTCATGATCGGCTCAAACTTCCAAGGCCCAACCTCTCCACCAAAACTCAACACCTTCACCAACCAACAACTCAATCCGCAATCACAACCCATACGACACTAGACCGCACACACCTTCCTCGCTAACCTGACTATCACATGAAGCCAATCAACCCCGACAATCTCCGCTCGCCGCTCTCCTTGAAAATCAACTTCAAGCACCTCATCATTTTTCTCACCATCTCCATCATCACACTCGCCATCGCACACGTCTTCGACATCACGCTCTACCGCATCGCCATCGACAACAACGGCTTCCAAAAGTGGCAAGACTCCGACTCCTATCGCATGCTCCGCATCATGGGCTTCCTCCCCTTCTGGATCGCCGTTGCCATCGCAATCATCCTCCACGACACACACAAATACCTCCCAAAATTCAACCGCACCGTCTGCGCATCACGCGGCCTGCTCCTCATCTTCACCACCGTCTCGGCTGGCATCATCGCCGAAATCATCAAGTTCCTCGTCCGCCGCATGCGACCCTACAAATACTACTCCGACTACCTCACTCCCCCCACCAACTCTACACACCTCTACGAATACCGCCCCTTCAACTCAACCACCCACGACTTCCTCGACACCGGCGGCCTCTCCTTCCCCTCATCACACGCCATCATCGCATTTGCCGCCGCTTTCATCCTCGCCAAACTCTTCCCAAAAACTGCACCTGTCCTCTATCTCTTCGCAATCGGCTGTGCCATCACCCGCATCCTCACACGCGGTCACTACCTCTCCGACACCGTCGGCTCCGCCATCTTCGCCTACGCCATCGCCCAAACCTTCTACGCATGGCATCTCTACAACCAGCGTGACCTCATCCGCCAAAACAACAACCTACCGCCTATCTCCTGATTAGCCCCCCCTTCCCCTCTATCTCCCCACACCTCTTTTTCATACACAAAAAAAGCCCACGCCTCTCAGCGTGAGCCCTATTCTCATCTCGAAGGATGGTCTACTTTCAATTTTCACCACCAACGAATTGATCAATTCTGTTTCAAGCCTGCCACCGCCGGTGGCAGGGTGTTTGGAAGATATGCGTTTAAATCATTCCAATCGCGGTATATCCTAAATAAATCACATGTCTACTCGTCATATTTTCAAAACAATGCATCATTGATTCAATTCAAGCCCACACGCTCTGCGTGTGGGGTAACGTCCAAGCTTAGCCATCCATGCATCTGTTGAAATCGCTATATACCTTATTTAAACCTTAAAACGATCAACCAGCGATAATAGCTGCTTACTCTTTGCACTCAGCTCCATCGCCGCCTCCGCCGACTGCTTCGCGCCTTGCCCCGTCTGATCAGCAATCGCTGAAATCTGCTGTACATTTTCACCAATCGCAAGCGCCGCGCCCGACTGCTGCTCTGCCGCCGATGCGATATTCTGAATCACACCCGCAACATCACCCGACCGCGTCACAATCTGATCAAGCGCATCACCCGCACCCGATGCCAGTTCAACACCACGCTTCACCGACTCCGTTCCCTCCGCCATCCGGCTAACCGCTTGCTGCGTATCCGACTGCACCTGATTGATCGATTCCTCAATCTGCTCCGTCGCCGTCGTCGTACGATCCGCCAACTTTCGAACCTCATCCGCCACCACCGCAAACCCGCGCCCATGCTCACCCGCTCTTGCCGCTTCAATCGCAGCATTGAGCGCCAACAAGTTCGTCTGATCTGCAATATCATTAATCACTTGAATAATCTCACCGATCTGATCCGCCCGATTCCCCAACTGACCAATCGCATCTCCCGTCTTATTCACAATGCCATCTATGACATGAATAGACTCAATCGTATCACTGACAATCGTCTTGCCCTCTTCAGCATGTGACCGCGAATCGATCGCATTCTGTGCTGCGCTCTGTGACTGCGTCGCCACCTCCGCCACACTCGAGCTCATCTCTTCAACGCCCGCCGACACCTGCTGCGTCTGATGCTTCTGTTCCTCAAGACCTTGCGATATCTCTTCCGAACTCGCCGCCACCTGTGATGCAAACGAAGCCACCTCATGCGACGAACGCTTACACTCTTTAATAATCTCTTGGATATTCCCAATAAAATCATTCACACGATGACACAATTCACCCACCTCATCCTTCGAAGTCACCTCCAGTCGCTTTGTCAGATCCCCCTCCCCTTCAGCAATCCCATTAACCGCATCCGCAACCCGCATAATCCCTTTACTAATCGTGCGCCCCATCCACACGCAAACCACCGCACCAATCCCTAAAATCACCAACGTCATCATCAGCGCTTCATACTTCAATTGCGTCGAAGCCGCTTCCAATTCCTCAACCGAATACCCTGTACCAATCACCCAGCCATACGGCTCAAACCGCTCGTAGGCCACCAACTTCTCAACCCCATCATACGCATACTGTGTAACACCCGCTTCATTCGACAGCATCTCCTTCACAAAGGCCGCATCACTCATATTCTCACCCTCAACCGTCGGATGAATCACCGCGTCTCCATCCATATTCACCGCAAACGCATACCCTGATTCCCCAATCTTCATCTCCTTCATCGCCTGCTTCAGCGAATTAAACTGCTCGTATGGCACACCCACATACAACACCGCAACAACCTCACCACCCTCGCCTCTAATCGGCCGATAGGCCGTCTCATAACGCTTACCCTGAATCATATTCGAACCAAAATACGTCTCACCACCCATCACATACTGATACACCGGCGACCCACTCCCCAATGTCGTCCCCACCGCACGACTCCCATCCGGCTTCTTCACATTCGTCGTCACACGCAACCACTCCCGCGGCAACACCTGAAACACCGTGCACGTCGAACCCGTCTGCGCTAACACCTCATCCACCAATCCAAAATCACCCGTCAACTCTCGCCCACCAACCTTCATCAGCGGAACCTCATACTTCCCAATCTGCTTCACCTGCTCCTCAAAACCAATCGCTCCCTCCCACTGCTCAAGCCCACCCCCTTCAATCGCCATCAAGTCCTCCGCCACACGCAAATCCGACACCAATTTCGCACCAATCATCTCCTTCTGCAGCTTACACATCGCAACGATCAATTCCGTCGTCTGCTTCGCACTCGCAACCCCCTGATCATTCAAAGCCCGACTCGCCTTGCTCACCGCCATCCACGACAACACACCCATCGAAACCGTGATCAACACCAACACAATCACCGTAATCCGCACACCAATACTCTGTGATAAGAGCGATTTAATTCTCGACATCATCATGCCTCCATCTATCAGGATCTTCTTATTCCATCTCTCAGCAGCTTCTGCACAACCCCGGCGACTCACCGACCTGCTGGCTCCCCCCAAAATCATCACGACTTACATCTCTTTTGTTCATATCTGCAAGACGCTTACGACGGAATTTGGTCTGTTCTCTCCTCAAAAATCGACGAAACGAAACATCCACTTAAGGTATAACCCTATAAATAGTCGCTAAATATAATGATATCCGTATATCACTCGCTCCTTTCTAGGCCTAATTACACACTTGCATAAACTAACGAGATTGCTTTATCATCTAGTATTCAATCTGAACCACCCAGCCGCCTGAACCGCCGATCCCTCGGCCATCCAGCGGCTTTTTTCTTTGGAGCTTCAACATGCGCATCGCCATCCCACTCAAAAACAACATCTTCTCCCGGCACTTCGGCAAATCTGACGCACTCGCCGTCTACACCATCGACGACAACAACGCCATCACCAACTCCGAAACCCTCCCCCGCACCATCGACGGCTGCTCCGGCCTCCCCACCTGGATCTCCTCGCTCAACATCGACCTCGTCCTCGTTGGTGGCCTCGGCCAAGGCGCACTCAACGGCCTCCTCGCTCGTAACATCCAAGTCAAACCCGCCTCCCCGCAAGACGACCCCGCCCAGATCATCGCCCAGCACCTCGCCGCCCCCTCCAGCGCCGACCTCTCCGTCTGTCCCGGCCACGATCACCCGCATCACTGCGATCACTAACACGCACCACATTGAATCTGACGTACTCCCCTCAAGCCTGCCACCGCTGGTGGCAGGGTGTTTGGGACAAAGATCCACAGTGTTCGCAAACAATCGACCTTCTGGTCAACAAATGAGTTTTTACGCAAAAACACTCTAAAAATACGCAAACGTAAAACGTGATTCATCCCCCCTCTCGCCAGACCTTGACCCTCCGCCTCGCCTCACACTGAAAGCCAAACCCATGACCACCACACACATCCCTCCAGAACCCCCCGCCGGCGAAAACCTCCGCGATCAACTTCACGCTCAGTGCATCATCTGTTCCAAACTCAATCCCCACTCCCTCAACCTCCGCTGCACCCTCAACCCCGACAACACCGTTACCGCCACATTCAATCCCCGACCCCATCTCAAAGGCTTCCCCAACCAGCTCCACGGCGGCATCCTCTCTGCAATACTCGACTCCGCCATGGCCCAATGCCTCCTCCTCAACAACATCCACGCCGTCACCGCCACCCTCGACATCCGCTTCCGCAACCCCGCCCCCCTCACTGGCTCATACACCGTCACCGCAAAAATCGACGAATCCCGCCGCAATCTCCATCGCCTCTCAGCCAAAATCACCACCGACACCCACACCCTCGCCACCGCAAAATCACAATTCGTAGAACAGCACGACTAATCCCCCCTCAATGTGTCTCTTGCGCATCCCCTTCAAGCCCACCACCGCCACTCGTGAAGTATCCACCTATTCCTCGCCGCAATCATACTTGGCCGCAGATGCTTCATTTTCTTCACAACCACCAATTCCCTGAAACATCCTCCCCTCAATAACGTCTCTACCTACGGACGCCGCTTACCCCTCACACGCAACCTCTCACCTCATCATCCCCACACATGCGACCCGCACAACCTTTTCGATTAACACCCACCCTTACAGAAGTTATGATGTCACTATGCAAGTTCTGACCCATTGGCTCTGGCGTATGATCCCCGGCAACCCCATGGTCGTCCGTATCGTCTCAGGCGGCTCCGTCCGCATGCGCGATCTCTGGCTACGCATGGGCTATCTCGGCGCACTCGTTCTCATCGTTTTCTTCGGTCTCATGGCCGGTGAAGGCATGGGCTCCAATGTCGCCCTCTCCGACCTCGCCGCATCAGGCTCATCCATCTTCCAAATCATCGCCTACGGCCAGATCGTCCTCGTCTGCCTCATCGCTCCCCTCTTCATGGCCGCCGCCATTTCCCAGGAACAATCCGCCAAAACCTACGACATCCTCCTCACAACCCCCCTCACCAACATGCAGATCGTCCTCGGCAACCTCATCGGACGACTCTTCTTCATCCTCTCACTCCTCGCCTCAGGCCTACCACTCTTCGCCATCCTCCTCATCTTCGGCGGCGTCCGCGCCTCCTCCGTCTTCTACGCATTCTCCATCGCCGCAACCACCGCCATCTTCGTCGGCTCCGTCGCCGTCTTCCTCTCCGTCATGCGACTCGGCGGCCGCAAAGCCGTCTTCACATTCGTCATCTCCATCGCCGCATACCTCCTCGCCGCATACATGCTCGACTCCTTCATCATCCAACGACTCACCCCCGGCAACTACACCACCTACCTCACACCCTTCCACCCCCTCCTCGTCCTCGACACGCTCGTACGCCCCGACAACTACCAAATCCACACCCCCGACATGCTCGCCTCCTACGGCCCAATCGCACGCTACCTCCTCGGCCAACCCCTCGCCTCATTCCTCTTCCTCACCTCATTAACCTCACTCACCCTCATCACCTGGTCAGCCCTCGTCCTCCGAAACGTCGGCCGCGGCGACTCCAAACTCGTCATCTACATCAAATCAAAACTCCGACTCAACCCCGACGGCGCCGCGCGCAAACGCAAGCCCCGCCACGTCACCGGCCGCAACCCCATCGCTTGGCGTGAATCCCACACCCGTGGCAACGCACTCAACGCCATCCTCTCTCGCTACGCCTTCCTCGTCATCGGCCTCGCCCTCGCCATCCTCTGGCTCGCTCTCTACCACTTCAACTCACTCCCAACCCTCAACACCACCATGACCGGCGTCAACCAGCTCCCCGTCGAAACCTTCAAGCAAGGCCTCTACATCCTCCTACTCATGGAAATACTCATCATCGCACTCGTCGCCCTCTACATGGCCGCAGGCTGCGTCTCCCGTGAACGTGAAGACGGCACACTCGACCTCCTACTCACCACACCCATGACCCAAAAACAATACGTCTGGGGCAAACTCCGCGGCCTCGTCCAGTTCCTCATCCTCCTCATCTCCGTCCCCGTACTCACCGTCGCACTCGTCTCCGTCTACAGCATCCTCGGCTCAATCTTCGGCTGGCAAGGCGCCATCTACACCCACCAATCAACCTTCGCCACAACCTCCGCCACACGCATCAACGAAGCCATGCTCATGCTTCCCGAGTCCGCACTCCTCCTCGCACTCGTCCTCATCCCCTTCGTTGCCCTCTGCGTCGCCACCGGCATGTACTGGTCTCTCAAATCCAAAGGTGTACTCGGCGCCGTCATCCCCTCCGTCTCAATCATCGGCCTCGTCTCACTCGTCTTTGGCTTCTGCGGCTTCAACCTCGCACTCAACACACCCGTCATCTTCGGCGCAACCTTCAACGCTTTCTCACCCACCACCGCCGCACTCATGATCATCAACCCCTGGGACTACGTCTCCGGCTTCCCCGCGCACCCCGGCTTCTCTCGCATCTTCATGACCATCTCCGCCGTCATCGCCGCCGCCGGCTACTTCTTCATCGTCGCCGCCATGCTCAATGCGATGGTCAAAAACTTCGACCAAACCGTCCGCAAACTTTCCGGCACAGGCTAATCCCCCCCCGGAAGTGTGACCACTTTCATGCCTTCATCACTTATACAAATAAAAAAGCTCACGACCTTCATCGTGAGCTTTCTATCTTGTCATTAGTCCCCATCAATCCTTTACATCCAACCCAACCACTGCATCCCATACGCCATCCCCACAACAATCGGCAACGTAATCATCGTGCGAATCACAAAGATCACCACCAACTCCCAAAACTTCACAGGCACCTTCGAACCCATCAGCAGCGACCCAACCTCTGACATGTAAATCAACTGCGTACATGAAACCGTCGCAATGATAAACCGCGTAAACTCGCTCTCAATCTTGTCAGCCGCAAAAATCGCCGGCAACAACATGTCAGCAAATCCAATCAAAAACATATACCCCGCCTCTTCCGCCTCAGGAATCCCCATCGCCTTCAACACCGGCACAACCGGTGCACCCATCCACTGAAAAAACGGCGTAAAATTAGCCACGATCGCAGCCACCGTCGCCATCGCAACAACCACCGGCACAACACCCACCCACATATCCATCACATTCTGAACACCCAACTTCGCAGCAGGCATAACCCCCTCAACCTGATTCGCACGATGCGTCGCCCGCCTCACACCCCACGCAAACAAACCCATTCCATGCGGCATCTTATGCTCTGCACGTTTCGGCTTCCCCTCAAAAAATGTATCTGGCTTCCAACTCAGCGGCGGTATACGCGGACAAATAACAGCCGCCGCCAAACCCGCCACAACCAACGTCAAATACGCCTGCAAAAACAGATCTGTTATCCCAACCGTACTCAGCACAACAATCGTAAACGTGATCGACACAAACGAAAATGTCGTCCCCACCACCGCCGCCTCACGCGACGTATAAAACCCCGCCTCATACTGCTTACTCGTCAGCAAAATACCCACCGTACCATCACCCACCCACGACGCCACACAATCAATCGCCGATCGGCCCGGCAACTTAAATAGTGGACGCATAATCTTCGACATCAACGTCCCAATGAATTCCAACAATCCAAAGTCCAACAGCAGCGGCAAGAATAACCCCGCAAAGAAAAAAATCACCACCAAAAACGTCGCCAACTCCCCAAACGCAAAATTCCCTGTCCCCCCATCCACCACATACTCCGTATCCGTTTGAAACAGCGTCACCGTCCCATACTCATAAAACACCATCAGCCCAAACAAACATCCAAGCGTTCGCGCCCCAACCCAGAACCAACTCACATTAAACAAACTACTCCAAAATGGATGATCTAATATACGCTTAGGCTTAGCCAACTTTACAATCAAAGAACCCACAGCAGACACCAGCAAAATCCCCAGCGTCAGCTTCGGCAAAAAATCTGTTAACTCGCCTGACGCCCAGTTCGCAATCCACGCCACCGGCAACGTGATCTCTCGCGTCACCTCACCATCTTCACCAACCTTCGACTGCCAGATCGGGCTGATAAACAAAAACACACCCAACAACGATGGGATCAAAAACCACACATAATCAATAAATGACGCTTTAAAATGCCCCGGCTGCTCTCGCGTTTCAACTGGTTCCAATTCTTTTCTCACCTTTAATAATAAATGCGATACGCGACAGGTAAAACCAAATCCAATGATCTAATTTGCGCATCTTGCTCTCATGTGCTTTAGTCACAAAAAATCCCACCCATACGCTCACCATACACCTAATCGTAGAAGAACATGATCAAACCCCACTCCGCCAATCTGTTCTTCCCACAAAACATGTAAACCCATTTATCCAAGCGAAACAGTATAAAGTTAACCCTATTACAAAACAAGAATCTTTGGTTTTTTGACTAACTCACTGTTAGTTAGAACTGACTATCGCGACCTTGCGATCTCCACCCACATCACACAATATTTCTACGACAACTAAAAGCTACTCAATACCCCTAACTAAATACCCAACACCCTTAGTCGCATGTTTAGTTCCGAAAGGCATCAGCAAATCTCATGAAATCACAACTCATCCCCCCCTCACCCTACCCCACACACAACGTCACTTCGAATCGACAACATCTGCATCCTTACACCACTAAACTAGCACCCATCTTCTAACAACCAACTTGTCCTTCCTGACCAAATCCAATCTCCCCCACCACATCTTTTCATGCCATATGGTCACACCTTGATTACCATCCCATCCACGATCACGTGGCTGATCTGAATTGACACGTGAAATTTCGATCATCTTTTAACGACCCGCATAAGTTACCCGCCACCATCCACAGTTTCCCCTGACTGCCTGCTCCCCACATCATCTGAATGCCCTCATTTCGATCCACTTGAAAGTGAATGACTCCGACCCCATCAATCGCGGTTTCCAAAAGTAAACAATCCGCCTGCGCGCACAAAAATCATCTCACCTCGCCATCCAAGCGCACACAAAAAGCGCAAGCCCGCAATTCTTTGCCCTTTTCTGATCACTTTTCACACTTTTCTTTCCAAAGTTAGCCGTTCTTTGACGAAATCCAGCCAAAACACGCCATTTTGAAATAACGAACCAATTTACATGTAACCTCAATCATGAAAATGACTTATCACCGCGAAATGCGCATTTTTGTGCGCCAACATGCACGATAAGCGCACCAAATGCGCGCACAAACGCGCCTATTTATTGACTATACCAATCATTTATTTGATTAAATCACGCATCTACAAAAGAAGATCGGTGCATCCCATCCAGCTTCCGTGACACCAGCCCAGCGATCACCAGCGACCCATAAATCGCCTCTGGCGACTGAAAAAACCACACACCACACGCCACCAAACCCCCTAAAAGCAACCCGAAAACGACCCGCCCACTCCGCGACATCGGATCAACACTCGGCCCCAAAATCAGCACAATCATCAACCAAGGAGAAGCAAAAAAGAAATATGACATAAACGTAACCGCTTGCTGCCAATTTAATTGCGACAACTGCGAAATGACCACCGTCCACTGCCCCCCTGTCCGCATCGGCATAAACAAATACACCGTCAGCATCGAAACCAACGCAGCCACCGCCATCCGCCAACTCGCATGCCGCCTGTGAATCAACAATAAACCCAGCCCCAGCAGCAACACCGGTGACCCCGCGCCCAACGATCCGGGAACCACCCCGACAAGCAACTCATCCAACGGCAGTATCGTGTTGCTAACAAGCAAGTTAGAAAAAGATTCCACATCATCTAATAACTCACGCTGATGCAACAGCATCTCTACCTGCGGACTATACCGCACAACCGCATCCTCTTGGTAATCAATGGTTTGCATCCATGGGCGCGTGTCCGGCTCACTCGCACTCACACCCTCTCTCACCTCAAATGCATCCCCCACCAACAGATGATTCGGCGTCAAAATCGTCGAAATCGGCTCCCCAATCATCCCCCGACTGGTCAATAAATCACCACCACTGGTTAACGTAGGTACAAGCCAAATAAGTACTAACGTTAATGCAATCGGATGAATTCGTAACCGGTGCGAGCGGCCAAAAAAGTTCATCAACACACCCAATGTCAGCCCCCCCACGATGAACGGGCCAAAATCCCGAACCAGCGGCAACACCATCGCGAACAACGCACCATTCCAAAATGAGTACGTTAACGTTTTGTCATAACTTAACTTAGAAAATCGAGACCGGATTTTCGAGGTCAAAAAACTCGCAGCCATCGTGCAGAAAACCGCGGTAATGATGAGTGCTCCAGCCCGATATCCCCAGAAAACAAGACTGTAAGCCATCATTAGACAAGCAGTTACGATCCACATGACATCGTAACCTTGCCGACAATAAGCGTTATCGATCCACGGGGGGCCATCGGTTGGCAAGCCCTTATGCGGCTTGAGCGGTGTAAGTGGGATGTGTTGGCCGGTGTTCATGGCTTGCGTTATGGTCTCCTAAATTATTTATTCTACAAATACTTACAAACGATCAATATGCTATTTTTTACTTAATTTGGGGGGTAATTGGCGCATTGGCTTGAGCGAGAATCTGAGCAATCGGCAGGTGAGAAGGGCATACATGTGTACACAACCCACAACCAATGCAGTACTGCAGATGATCTTGCAACTGCTTGCTGTTTTGATGGTTATGAATCTGCTCCGCAAGATGAACGGGTTGCAAGCCGGTCGGACACGCGTCGACACACCACCCGCAAGTGATACAGGGCGCAGGCTCTAAATGATGCGTGGAGGCGAGGTTCGTGAGTAATTGCATGCCGTGACGAATCGTGGGCGGCAAGCTATCAGGCGCTCTGCGTGAATGCTCCTGCTGTTGAGCGACCAGAGCGGGGGCACATAACTGGTTACCTGTCAGGGGGTTGCCTGCGATGAGTTTGCCGCGCAATCGCTCGGTGCAGCCGTGGAGGGTGTGATCGACGCAGCAGATCTCCGTGCCGGGCATGGCAAAGTGTCGCTGCGGGTGCTTGTCTCGATGCGGCTCGGCAATCATAACCGGTTGTAAAACATCGAGTTGCCGCCGCGTCATCCAGCGAGCGATGCGGATAACTGTCCAGGGTGTGACCATGACGATGCCGACATCGGTCGGACTTCCGTTCTGCGGAAGCTTGGTGTTTTCAAGTGTGTGGGCGATGAGTGTGGGGTCTGGGGCGGGGTAACGATTGCGAGCACACAAGAGTTTAATTTTGAAGGACTTACATGGGTTTTTGAGAAACCCTTCCAAGTGCGGATTTGCATCGATGACGAGCTTGGGGCGTTTCACGTTGAGCAGGTTGCCGAGGATTTGCAGGCCAAGCACCGCATCATCGGGGTAAGAAAGCAGCAGTGATGAGCGATCGGGGTACGGGGAGTATGCATCCATCCCGATGCATATCAATGACTTAGGGGGTTTGGATTGGTAATGCTTGTTGTGCAGGACTGCGGCGAGTTGTGTGATCAGATCACAGCCAATCTCGTCTTGGGGCCACGGGCCGAGAGCACGAAAATGCTGAAACCAGCTTTTGAGTGTGGGCTTGTCGGGCGGCGCGATGTTTAATGCGGCAGGTACGGTTAAGGGGTTGTTTTCATCTGCGGACTGATCGCATGCGGAGGCAGCGGGGGGGCTGGGGGGGATGGGTTTGAGGTGGATGTCGTAAAGCTGTGTGGTGGGGTGATTTATTTCATGCGGATTGCGGGCGTGGGTGTGGCGATGGAAGTCATCGGGCTGCCAGGGGGTGATGTGGGTCACGGTAGCGGGGATGGGTGAGAAGTAGCAGGGGGATTGAGGCTTGAAGGGTTCGGTGAGTTTTTGGGAGGCGGTGATGGTTTGGCCAACGGTGACGATGGGGGGGTCGGTGACAGTGATGCGCAGAGGATGGGCGGGGATATTTTTCGGCAGGCTGGGAAAGGGGTAAGGTTTACCTGCTTGGAAGGTCATACCGCCGTGGAAGTGAGTGGGCATGGTTGTGAAATGGCTCTCTGCAGCTGCCTGCAACAATCAATCGTGTACTGAATGATGCAGGCTGGTTATTTAAGTTACGTGACTGGTTATGGTATCGGAAAAACGCAGGTTTGTGTATGCAGAAAACATGTGAATGAGGTGTATTGGCATGTCGGGCTGGGTGTTATACTTGGTGAGTCAATGTCTCTTTATTTTTTAACGAGCGCATAGCGGCGCGAAGCGGGGTATCGCGGCGACGATGGGGTGGATTGCAGGTGATTGAACGTGGGTTGGAGGACACCCCGCCACCGGCGGTGACGGGCTTGAGAAATTTGTGATCTTGTTTTGTTTTTTTTGAGGGAGAAGGGGACATCCGGGAGGCTAATAGATGATTAGATTGAAAAAGAAACATGGGATGGAGGCTGAGGATTATGGGCGAGATGAGGTGACGGGGATTGATTTAGAGTTAAAGATTATTGGCAAGCATCGCAAGGCGGTGTATGTGGTCTTGGCGGTATGCGCGGTGCTGATTGGGATTGGTGTGGTGTGGCAGGTGAATTGGAAATGGGAACAGGAAGCGCGGCTGGCGGCCATCTATGCGCAGATTAGAGCAGACGGGTATCCGGTCACGGGTGGGGATCTGGATGCGTGGTATCAGATTGATGATGGGGAGGTGGATGTCACTGAATTTTATTTGAGTGTGTTTGAAGATCTAGAGGAAGAAGTTGAGAGTTTTGAGGCGCAAGCAATACAGGGGGATGCGGGCGACATTGCGGTATGGCACATCAAGCAGCAGGTGAAGGATGCGCTTCTGGCGAAAGGTGCGCTTGGCCAAGATGAGGATGGGGATTGGATGGCGATCAATGGTGAGGGGCGTAAGAATGCGGTGTTTGTTGAGATTGAGCGAACGGAAATAGAGGATGAGTTTTCTGGATTAGACATGATGGGGATGGGCATGGGGATAGGAACTTTCAGAATGATAGATGAAGGTGAAGAGATTGAAGAAGCTGAGGTGGATGAGGAATCGACAACGTCTATGGAGGAGTGGGTGTTGGTGGATGATGAGGTCAGTCTGGTGGAACGGAAGTCAGATGGTCAATGGCAAGTGGCGGGTATGTATGAAAGTATGGGGATGGGCGGTGGATTAAGCCATAATTACGGTGCATGGATGGTCTCTGAATTATTTTATGGAAAGCCGGTGGAGTTGCCGGTGATCGGGATGGGGCCGGATTTGTGGGTTGAGGGACGGGCGGCGGATGTGATGGTGGATGGCGTGCGCCGGTATGTTGGGTTGATGGAGGATGAATTGGAAAGACTGATGGATGGGCCGGGGGATGAGTATTTTCGGGTGATGAATGAAGAAGGGGAATTGGTGAAAGGCGAAGACGCGGAGATTGCGGTGAGGTGGCCGGGGGATTATTCGAATTTATGGGAGCTTTTGATGCCGCAACTTGGGGCGCAGAGACGAGCGGCGAGAACTTTGCAGATGTATGTCTGGTTGAAGACACAGGAAGGGGATGGCGGGGAGGCATTGAGGGGACTGCGAGGGATCAGGCGGTTATATGATCTTGGGATTGATGAGCCAACGATCATTGCACAGTTGGTGGCGGTGAGTATTCGAGCGTTGATGATGGGGGTCGTGGATGATTGTTTGAGTATGCATGTTTTCAGTGAAGAGCAACTGGTAGAAGTTGCGAAGCTATGCCGATTTTCAGAGGAGCGGGGTATCCAATCTTTTAAAAATTCCTTGATTGCGGAACGGACACAATTAGTTGAAATGGGAGATCGTTTGCTGAATGATTATGAGTGGGTTGCGCAGGCAGGTGGGAACGGAGTGCCGAGTTATGGGGCGATTTGGTCGATGGATAAGCTGGGCGTGATGTCGGCGGATATGGCTTGGGGGGTTGAGACATACGAGCAGGCTATCCAGCCATTAGATGTTGGTGAATATGATATTGAGAACCTTGATGATGCCTATGAGCGTATCCCCATGGGGTATTTGGTGAGTGGTATGTTTTGGCGGGAGTTTATGCCGGGGCTTAGTACTTATGGGCGGACGATGAAGCAGTCGCGGGTGATGGTGGATTTGTATGAGGTGGCTGCTGCGTTGGAATTGTGGCGGGTGAGGTATGGGGAAGAGGCGAGCGGAGGGAATGGGTATCCGGAAGATTTGAATGTGTTGGTTGAGACGGGGTTGCTGGAGGATGTGCCGCGGGATTTGATGGATGAGGCGAAAGAGGGATTACGGTATCGCAGGGGCGAGACGGGGTGCGTGGTGTATTCAGTCGGTAAGAATGGGGTGGATGATGGGGGGAAAAACTCACAGGGGATATCGGGGTGGCATAACGATGGCGGGGATGTGACTGTTTATTTAAGCGTACCGGGGAAGGGGTATAAGGCGATTTATGCGGAGCTGTTCCCGGAGACGGCGAAAGCGTTTTGGGATGAGGTGGCGCGGGACGGTCGGAATTACTTGCACCGGATGAATGGGGAGGAAGAGGAATTGTCGAAAAATGAGCGGAATTGGAGGCGGATAAGATAAGGGAAGGAAAGGGGTGATACAGGCGATTAAGAGCGGGTTGCGCAACACCCCATGACCGGCGGTCATGGGCTTGAGAATGATTCGGGGTGGATAATCGAGAGGATTTGAAGGAAGAATTGGAGGGAATTAGGAAGGGAATTGGGGGGAGATTGGGGGCGATTGGTGAGATTGGCTATAATTTGAGGTTTGAGGGGTGGCGTGATGTTATGGGATTGAAATTGCACGAATGGAGCAGGACTGATGATGTTGTGGCAGGCACCTTTGCCGGATAAGTATGTGAAGATGGACGATGACGCGTTGGCGGTTGCGATTGCTGCGCGGAAGGCTGAGTTAGGGGATGACTTGGTGGTTTTGGGGCATCACTATCAGCAGGACGATGTGGTGCGGTTTGCCGATTTTACCGGGGACAGTTTTAAGCTGTCGCAGTTGGCGGCGGAGGCTGTGGTTGAGCGGGGGAGCAAGTGGGTGATCTTTGCTGGGGTGCATTTCATGGCGGAGAGCGCGGATATCTTGACGGATGATGATGTTGCGGTGATCTTGCCGGACATGGGGGCGGGGTGCTCGATGGCGGACATGGCGAACTATGAGCAGACGGTTGAGGCGTGGGAATATTTGCATGAGTGTGTGCGAGGGGAGAACGTTAGGATCGTGCCGATGTGTTATATGAACTGCACGGCGGCGATCAAGGCGTTTTGTGGTGAGCATGGGGGTGCGGTGTGTACGAGCAGTAATGCGGAGAAGATGTTGAGGTGGGCGCTGGCGGGTAGTGATGAGCCATTGAAAGATGGGGAGCAGGTTAAGATTTTGTTCTTGCCTGACCAGCATTTGGGACGGAACACGGGTGCGGATTTGGGGTTTGATGTTGAGAAGGAGATGGTGGTTTACGATCCGAAGGAGCCTGAAGCTTGCGGGGAAGCGGATGTGCGGCGGTCGAGTTTTATTTTGTGGAAGGGGCATTGCTCGGTGCATAAGTTGTTTCGGCCGGAGCATGTGGGGCAGGTGAAAGAGGTGTGGCCGGACGTGACGGTGATGGTGCATCCGGAGTGTGATCATGCGGTGGTGAAGGCGGCGGACTGTAGTGGTTCGACGGAAGCGATTATCAAGGCGGTGACGGCGTCGGCGGCTGGAAGTCGGTGGGCGATTGGCACCGAAGTGCATCTTGTTAATCGGTTGCGAGATGAGATGAAGGAGAAGGGTGTTGAGGTGCGGATGCTGTCGGAGTGCCAATGTTTATGTACGACAATGTACCGGATTGATATGCCGCATTTGCTTTATGTGATGGATCAGTTGGTTGAAGGGGAGGTTGTGAATCAGGTGAGCGTGCCTGAAGGTGTGCAACACTGGGCGAAGGTGTCGATGGAGCGGATGCTTCGTGTGACAACGGGGGAAGCGGTGAAGGTTTAGGGCGAGGTGTATGGTTACACTAAAATGATTAGTAAAAGCTGCGGCGTGAGTCGCGGCTTTTTTTGTGATAGATATTTTTGAGTTGGTTGATAAGATCGAAGGAATAGGCGAGGTGGGATAAAAGTTCAGTTGGTATTGTGATTCGGGCGGTGGTGTTTTTGTTCAAACAGTGAAGGAACTAGTGATGGGTCAGAATGATATTGATGTGGCGCGGTATGAGAAGATGGAATATGCACGGTGTGGTCGAAGCGGGCTGAAGCTGCCGCGGATTTCGTTGGGTGGATGGCACAACTTTACGGAATTTGAGAAGACGAAAGAGTTGGTGTGTGGTGCGTTTGATCTTGGGATCAATCATATTGATATGGCGAATAATTATGGGCCGCCCCCCGGAAGAGCTGAAGAGGTTCTTGGGGAAGTGTTGAAGAAAGATTTGAAGGGATATCGCGACGAACTATTGATTAGTTCGAAGGCGGGTTGGGGAATGTGGCCTGGGCCGTATGGTGATTTTGGTAGTAAGAAGTATTTGATTGCGAGTTGCGAACAGAGCTTGAAGCGGTTGGGTGTTGATTATGTTGATATTTTCTATTCGCACAGGCCGGATATGGAGACGCCGCTAGACGAGACGATGGGGGCGCTTGAACAGTTAGTAAAACAAGGGAAAGCGCTCTATGCGGGGATTAGTAGTTACGATGCGGCTCGTACGCGATTGGCTGCGGAAAGTTTAAGAGGCGGGAGAGTGCCTTTGACGATTCATCAGCCGCTGTACCACATGATGGATCGGTGGATTGAGGATGGGTTGTTAGATGCGGCAGATGATATTGGCTTTGGGGTGATAGTGTTCTGCCCGCTGGCTCAGGGATTGTTGACGAATAAGTATTTGAATGGCGTGCCTAAAGATTCGCGTGCGGCTGACCCGGATGGGTTCTTGCAAGAGAGTGCGGTGACGGAAGAGATGGTTGGGAAACTGCAACAACTGAATTCGATTGCAGAAGAATGTGGGATGAGCTTGGCGCAGATGTCACTTAAATGGGTACTGCGTGACAAGCGTGTGACGAGCGCGTTGATTGGAGCGAGCAGGCTAAGTCAGATTGAAGAAAATGTGAAGGTGCTGGAGATGGATGATTTGAGTGAAGATGTACTCAATCGGATTGATAAGGTGCTTGGGTATTAATCTGTACTTTTAAAAACAAAGGCTCACACGTTTATGTGTGAGCCTTTTTTAATACGGCGATCAAACTATTTGAGCATTAGATTCGATCCCACCGCATGAGTTGGATGAGGTTTTTTTCGGGGTCATGAAAGTATTGGAACCGAACGTTGCCGACACCGGGCATGAAGATGTTTTCGAATTTACCGAGCGGCAAAGCGCCGAGGCTTGCTAATGTTTGCGCGGCGATCTTAACGTCTTCGACTTCAAACGCGATTTGGCCGGAACCTGGTGTGTTGATAGATTCGGTCTGTAATTTTTTCGCGGGTGTGTATTGAAGAATTTCCATGTAGGGGCCACCGTTTTTGGCGGTATCCAAACCGGGAAGTTTGAGGTTGACACCTCGGATGCGTGTGTTTTTGATGCCGGTGGCGGAGTCAAGCCAAGGGCCAGCGAGGTTGATCTCGGGGTACGTGATTTCGCAGCCGAGGGCATCGACGTAAAACTGCGAGAGTTTACGCCAATCAGTTGCGATGAGCGTAACGTGTGAGAAACGAAACCACATGGACAATCCCTTGATTAGAGAAATGAGAACTTGAGGGCCTCATTGTTAAAGCTCGGCTGATAAGGGTACGGCCGTTAGCGTCTTAAAGGCGAGATGCGGAAAGCATGTAGAGAAAGCGCGAATGATAGGTGACGATGACCGTGAAGATTATCGGGGGAACGAAATGCTGGGTGTGTGAATAGTGAGCAAGGAGGATTATGTGGGAGGGAGGCTCGCTGGTTGTTGTAGATTGCAGGCGATTGAGGATGAGGTTGCACGACACCCCATGACCAGCGGTCATGGGCTTGGGGATGAATTAGGGGTGACATTTTTCGGGTGAGGGGTTATTGGTCGAGACAGACGACTTCGACGTGTTTGTTTTTGGCCATGACTTTGCATGCTTCGGTTTCGTTGTCGTTGATGCATGCGGACTGGACGGCACCGAAGACAATGCGGGTGATGCCAACTTGGAGGAGGCGGCGAAAGCATGGGGCACAGGGCTGGCCGGTGACGTAGGCGGTAGCGCCGGAGAGGTTGCAACGTGCGAAAGCTACGGCGTTATCTTCGGCGTGTATGAACCAGTCGTATTTTTCGGGGCGTGTGAGTGGGACGAGCTCATTGGGAAGGCCGGAAACGGGGCCGTTGTAACCGGTGGAGACGACGCGTTTGTCGGTATCGACGATGACGCAGCCGTGCTTGGTTGAGGGATCGGGTGAGCGTTTGGCTACTTCTTTGGCGAGGGTTAAAAAATAGGTATCCCAGTCGGGTCTTGGTTCGCTCATGATGCGGCCTTTGGTTGAGGTTGCGGTTAAGGATGCATTATATCATTGAGAAGGGGATGAAGAAAAAGGCTGACTTCTGGGAAGTCAGCCCGAGGGAAGAATGTTCTGTGATGTTATTGAAGCAATCGCAAGGCGAGCTTACTCAAGGAAGTCGGTTTCGAGTGATGAGCGGATTTTTACGAGGGCTTTGTTTTGAATTTGGCGGACACGTTCTTTGGTCACGCCGATGACCTTACCGACTTGCTCGAGGGTCATACCTTTGGGCTCTTCGTCGCCTATGGGTTGTTTATCGATACCGAAACGATGCTTGATGACTTCGACTTCGATGTCGGAGAGTTCGGCGCGGTTATCCTCAAGGATTTTGTGAACCTCGTCGACGCAATCCATTTCGTGAGAGGCGTTCTTTTCTTCCTGAAAGTTAGAGCGTTCGAGTGCTGGGTCGAAGGCTGTGGGGAAGAGTTGGCGGTATTTGGAGAGTTTAACGCCAGAACGCGAGAATGCTTTGAGGATGGCACGGCAAGCATAGGTGGAGAATTTGAAGCCGCGTGCGGCGTCGAATTTATCGACAGCGCGGAGGAGAGCCATGTTGCCTTCGGAGACAAGGTCGGCGAAATCGACTTCACTCATGCGGGTGCGCTTGGCCATCGCGAGAACAAGCGCGAGGTTTGTTTGCGCGATTTGATCTCGGAGGGCTTCGGCGCGGTTGTGCCATTCGAGGAGTTCGACAGCGGTTTCTGTTTTGATGGGTTTATCGAGATTTTTTTTGAGTTTGTCACGGATTTTGCAAACACGAAGCCGACAGTAGTTGAACTGAATGAAGAGGATACGTTCTTCTTCACCGGTGAGGAGGACAGTGCCAACGTTTTTGTTTACACGACTGTCAGAGACGAAGTTGTCCATGACGGGGTGGTACCAGCTTGTATCGGGGAGTTCGATGGATGGCGCGTCGACAAAGATTTTCTTTTCAGCAATGCTGGGTTTGTGTTTAAAGAGTTCGTTATCGATGTATTCGTATTTATTGATAAAGATATACCGGATGGTTTGCTCTTCATCGGGGCCGATGGTTCGACGGCCGGGTGTGAATTCGAGTCGATGCGGCACCTCATATTCGAGTGTAACGTTTGGTGTTGAGGTTTTAGGAACGTTCTGTGCGTCTTTTTCCTGGATGTCTTTGCGCGTAATACGAGTAACCATTAAAGCTACACCTTTCTCATTGCAATCGGCGGCGAAACTGCGAGCCGATTTGAACTACGTTGATTGCAACCCACGCGGATCGAATGGTTTTGAACTGACAAAACCCCACGTATTCGATCGTTCCGAAAAGGCTTGCGCGAAAAGGTAAGCGTCTTCTCTTGTTAAAACGAGTCAGGCCGAAAGGATGTTCCGGCAACTGCCATTAATGAATCATTTTCATATAACCAAGACGTATGCAAGAAAATTTATGTCTGGTTATATACTTACAGGGAATCATTAAGGGGTGTTAGGTGTTAATCAAGCGAGAAAAAGCGTGTTTTTACTGTGTAAAGAAGATACTAATGTCTGATTAGGTGTTATGCCTATGTGTGATGATGACTATCTTGACCAGTGGTACTGGCACCCCTAAACTCGTTTTTTATATCACCTCAGCGTTATGATTGGCGGTGGGGCATTACGAGAAACCAAACGCCTGAGTTGAGCACAAGGAGATATCACGATGGCTTTTGAACTGCCTGAATTACCGTACGCATTGAATGCGTTGGAACCTGCGATTGATGCGAAGACGATGGAGATCCATCATGGGAAGCATCATGCGGCTTATGTTGCAAATTTAAACGCGGCGTTAGAGGGGATTACGGCGCCAGAGTGTATCTGTGAATTGATCAGCAATCTGGATAATATTCCGGACGCGAAGCGGACGGCGGTGATTAACAACGGCGGGGGTCATGCGAACCACTCGTTGTTCTGGACGATATTGGCGCCGAAGGGTCAGGGCGGCGAGCCGTCGGCTGAGCTGAAGGCTGCGATTGACAAATCGTTTGGTTCGATGGATGCGTTCAAAGAGCTGTTCGCGAAGGCTGCGGCAACGCGTTTTGGGAGTGGCTGGGCCTGGTTGTGTGGCTGCAGCAGCGGGTTGTGTATTTGTTCGACACCCAATCAGAACAATCCTCGGATGGGTGAATATGCGAACGCAACGTGGCTGTCTGAGTGTGGGTGCAAAGATGGCGATTGCCGCTGCGTACCTATCCTTGGGTTAGACGTATGGGAGCATGCTTATTACCTGAACTACCAGAACCGCCGCCCGGACTACATCAAGTCATTCTTTGATGTGGTGAACTGGAACGAGGTTTCAAGGCGCTTTGCGGAAGCGAAGTAACTGATACATCGTTAAAAATGATTGAATGCTGAGCAGGTCGAAAGACCTGCTTTTTTGTATGTTAAGGTTTAAGATTGATGACTGCTTTGCAGACAATTGAAGTATGAGTAGAAGTACACCCCACGACCAGCGGTCGTGGGCTTGAAGTTTATGGCTATCTTTGATCTGTCATTAAAGATTGATATAGGTTGAGGATCTGGTTGATTTTGTTTGGCCAATTGAATTCGGAGAGAACGCGTTGGCGGCCTGCTTCGCCAAGGGTTTGAACCAATGACGGATTGTTGGCAAGGTTGAGCAGCGCGTCGGCGATGCCGATGACGAGGGTATCGCGTGAGGTGACGGGGATTTTGAAGCCTGTGTTTGGCGTGACGTAATCGGCGGGACCGCCCCAGTCGGCAACGATGGTTGGGAGCTGCATACACATGGCTTCGAGAACAACAGCGCCGCCACATTCATGGATGCTGGGCAGGCAGAGTGCGTGGGCGTTCTGAAGGATGGATGCGCATTGTTGCTGAGGGATGAAGCCATGAAAGGTAATTTGGGATGTCAGATTGAGGGACTGGGTTTGCTGTTCGAGGGAAGACCGGGCTTCACCGTCGCCGATGATGTGGAGTGTGATATGAGCGCGATCGCGGATTTGTTGAATGGCGTCGATGAGTGTGTCAACGGCTTTGAGGAATTGAAGACGGCCTAGAAAGACGATGTTGAGTGTGGGGAGGTTGTTGTGCTTTTCAGGAAATGCTTTTAATGACCAGTCGATGGGTGGCCAATGTTCGGGGATGACTGCGTTTTCGTGGAGATGGATAATTTGCTCGTGCAGTTTGCGTTTCACGTTGGCGGGGAGCGCGTCGTGGGTGCGCTGGTTTGCAACGAGGAGAAGGTTGACGTGGAGTTTGCCGGGTATGATGGTGTTAGCCAAAGCGCTGAATAGACGAGCCGTTTTAATGAATGTGGATTCGAGTTTCGCGTTTTTATTACGTGATTTGAATGCAGACGGGTAGTCCATACCGCCATTCATAGGGCCAAGAATAATTTTAGTTTGATTTTTTGGTGCCAGTGAGAATAAGAAGGAGGGTTGTTTGGGAGAGACTGGCGTGGGCTGGTGGACGATGTTGATCTGATGGGTTTTGATGAGTTGTTTAGCGCGTCGGCGTTGGAGGAATTGCGTCAGGAGATTCGTGATGAGCTCTGTGGTGAAGTTGCGGATGCGATAAGGGAGGGGCATGCCGAGTCGCCAGAAAAATTTGTGAAGGAAAGTATCGGGGATGAAGTGAAGGCGATCAAGATCATTTGGGAAGAGAGCGGTGAGTTCATTCTTGCATCGTTCGTGGACGAGGAGATGGGTGTTGTGGTTTTGCTTGCGAAGGAATGAAAAGTAGTGAAGCGGCAGGATGGCTTCGCCGCCGAAGGTTGCGGAAGCGTTGTCGGCGACGATAAGGATGTTTAGTTCTTGTGAATCTTCAGGCATGTCCCGCCCTTTGTGTTTGGGTATCGAGATTATAGACGGGTATGAAATGAAGTGTCAGAAAAAAACCTCGCGATGAGGCGAGGCTTATAAGTGATCTGTTTGCGGAGTGTTTACTGTTTGATGAGGGATTTGGCTACGACTTCGCCAAGGTCTTCGAAGAAAGCGTCGGCGAATTTGTATTCGTAATCATCGGTGTTGAGGATATTGCGTTTATTGGTGTAGATGGAGGCAGTGAGAGCGAAGGTGATGCCGGTGGGTTTGTGGATGATGACTGCGTTTTCGAGGGTTGTGGCCCAAGCTTGGCCGGATTTTTCGTAGACAAGCCAATTATCGCGATCGGGATCGATGCGGAGGAGGCCTGGAATGAACTGTGCGTCACCGTACCAATTGCCTATGTCTTCTTTGGTGTATTTAGGTGATTTGGAGTTGAGTGGGTAGGTGCTGAGGGCGTCTAATAGAATTTGGCGGTCAGCGTCGGTTAGTTTGAAGGGAGGTGTGCCGAGGTCGACGTTGGGGCATGCGATTTTGATGAGAACATCTTGCAGATCACGGAGTGAGGCGCGGTTTTTATTTTTAAAATCGAGTGGGCCGGGAGTGATGGAGCCATCGGCATTTTGGAAGCCTACACCGATTTTTGTGCCGGGGAGCGTGTTTTCGAATACGAGTGAACTTTTCCGGACAGGAACGGTGTGGATTTTATCTTTCGGGAGATGGAAATCGATTTGCGGTGAGGTTTGATTTTCAGCAATTGAACGGAATTCTGCGAGGCGGTGCATGTAGAAGGTTTGATCGAGGCCGTATTCGTTGGCGAGTTCGTTGATGCGCTGCTGACCGACAAACTCGAAAAGGTGATTGAAGGCGGAGTTGGAAGAAACAAGTAGCGTACGGCGGATCTCGTGTTCGATGGTCTTCTTGCCTTCGTTGAGGTTGAAAGCATCCTCGAACTGGTAGGTTTCATCGGAGAAAAGTGGATGGATCGCCAAGGGAGTTTGCGGAGTGAGTGAGATGTTGTCTTGCTGATTGAGTTCATGGAGGCGAATGAGTGCGGCAACAGAAGCGAAGGCTTTGATGGTGGAAGCAGGATAGAAATATTCGGCATCTAGACGGTAGCCGTGGCGGGTGATGGAGCCATCGGGTTGGATGATGGAGAGGAGTGCTTGAGCACGAAAGGTTTCGGGTGTTGCGAGGATGGGTACGAATTTTTCTGGTGTGGATTGCATGAGCGTTTGGAGATGGCCTGTGCTGATCTCTGGACGCGCGGGGGGGACGAGGGGTGTGGATTGTGTGGATGCGGAAGAAGGGTTCGCAGATTTCATATTAACGGATTCCTGTGTGACGCAGCCGACGAGAAGTGAGGTGGCTAAAGCGGTGATAGACAAAAAGCGAGATGCTGCGGGCATGATTCGGCTCCTGATTCAGGGTCTAGGGAAGACAAGCAGGCAGATGTGCATTGTACCAGAGAGGTGGCAAGCGATGCGTGATAATTTCCCCAGAGAGTTAATAATGCAAGCTGTTTCATCCACAAGGTTTAAAGTGATTGATAGGAAGGGGTGTCATGATGGCGGCATGGGTGTATGATGTGGAGTTGAGATGTATATTCTGAAAGTCAACAACTTGATGAAGACGTTCACGGGCCGCACGGTCGTGAATGATGTGTCGTTTGATGTATCCGAACGTGAGATCGTCGGATTGCTGGGGCGTAATGGTGCGGGGAAGACAACGAGCTTTAGGATGACGGTGGGAATGCTGACGCCGGACTCGGGGCAAATCATTTTTGATGGTCAAGATGTAACAAAGCTGGCGATGTATCAACGAGCGCAGCGGGGGATGGGGTATCTATCTCAGGAGCCTTCGATTTTCCAGCGGCTGTCGGTTCAGGATAATTTGATGGCTATTTTGGAGACACGGCCATTAACACGGGCTCAGCAGCGTGAGAAGGCTGAAGAGCTGATGACGCAGTTTGATCTAACGAAGACGAGGAAACAGCCGGCAAGAACATTGTCGGGCGGTGAACGCCGCAAGTTGGAGATTGCGAGAGCGCTGATTACGGAGCCGCAATTGATTCTACTGGACGAGCCGTTTAGTGGGGTGGATCCGGTGGCGGTTGAGGATTTACAGCGTGAGATTCGGCGGCTGAGAGATGAGCAGAATATTGCGATGCTGGTCACAGACCATAACGTGCAACATATTTTGTCGGTGTGTGATCGGGTGTATGTGATTTTCGAGGGGAATGTGTTCGCAGAGGGAACACCCAAAGAGATTATCAATAATGAGCAAGTGAGGAAGCTGTACCTCGGTTCGACGTTTAAAGGTGATGAATTCGATTAATTCTGAGGTAGGCTGCAATACAGTAAACATTGCTGCGGAAGAGGGGATTTCGTTTTGGTGGTTGAATGGGCTACAATATTTGACTGGCTGGCCTGCAATGGGCTGGCAATATGACTAACCTGACAGCCGCGATGTGAATCGCCGCTCCCCCCCGGAAGTTGTAAAAATTTGCAGACGGAGCTTTGCATTCAATGAAGTGCAAAAAGTGAAGTCTGGAAATTACAGCTCAAATGCGGGAAACAAAAGCATTTCAACATGACTCAATCAGATAATACGTTCCGTCGCAATGCGCCTGTTAAAAAAGGTGCTGAATCTATTGCGGATATGATCACGCGCAATGAGGCGGATCGAAAAGCTGCTAAGAAAAAAGCGAACCAAAAAGAAGCTGCAGCAAAAAGCGCGACCCCAAGTAAAGCACCGGGGAATACCAAAAAGAAGACATCGAAAAAGAAAACTGCTAAGCAGAAATCCAACAGTTATACCGATGCTTCACGTGGCATACGTTTGCAGAAGGCGATGGCAGAGGCTGGTGTGGCGTCTCGGCGCGATTGTGAGGCGTTAATTGAGCAGGGGCGGGTCATGGTCAATGGCGAAAAAGTAACGACGTTACCGGCTTGGGTTGATCCGGAAAAAGATCGGATTGAAGTATTTGGGGAGCCAATCAATACGCCCAAACTGAAAGCAACAAAGGGGCGGAAATTTTATGTGATGCTGAACAAGCCGAAGGGTGTGATTTCCACGAATGACGACCCGGAAGGTCGACGTCGTGTGATTGATCTTGTCAACATCCCCGGCAATCCAAGACTGTTTCCTGTGGGCCGACTGGATGCGGATTCAACCGGCCTGATCTTGCTGACCAATGATGGTGAGATGGCGAACAAATTAACGCACCCGCGGTATGAGATCATCAAGCAATATCAGGTAAAGATTAAAGGGCGGCTGACAGAAGAAGATGCTGCTCGAATGAAAAAAGGGTTGTTCCTTGCCAACCAATCGGCTACTTCGTGGAACGCGCCAAAATCGAAAAAAGCATCGGCCTTGTCTGTCAAAATTTTGGGGGTTGAGCGCGACCGATTCCGCGGTGACCGGACGACCATTGGTATTTCATTGAAAGAAGGTCAAAACCGCGAAATCCGTAGGCTACTAGCCCAGCTTGGTTATAACGTACGGAAATTGAAGCGTGTTGGGATTGGGCCATTAAGGTTGAAGGGTGTCGCGAACGGTTCATTCAGACTGTTAACAGCTCATGAAATTTCTGCTTTGAAAAAAGCAACACACACCAAAAAATAGATCTTTGAGTTCCACTGTCCGCGTATAATACGGGTATGTGTGGACGATATGTATTAACACATGAAGAACGAGCACTTGAAGCGATGCTTAAGGTGGCGTTATCGTTTTACTTAAAGCCGAGATATAACATTGCGCCAACACAGCCCATACCTATAGCTCGGACGGATCTTGACACCAAAAAACGTGAGATTGCGTATGCGTATTGGGGGTTGATCCCTTCATGGACGAAGGACCCGTCAATCGGAACGAAAATGATTAATGCGCGTGCGGAAACGTTACGTGAAAAACCATCATTTCGCGGGCTTTATAAACTGAAGCGGTGCTTGATACCGGCCTCGGGATTTTATGAATGGAAACAGATCGTTAAGGGCAAAAAAACGCCGCATTATATCAAAATGCTGGATGACTCACTTTTTGCTTTCGCGGGCTTGTGGGACACATATTTGGATCCGGGCGGAGCTGAGGTGGATACGGTCACGATCATCACAACAAAGGCGAATGAAATTGTTGGCGAGTTGCATGAACGGATGCCTGTGATTGTACCCCGCGAAAAATATAACCAATGGTTAGACGCGGATAATCAGACGGCGAAAGGTTTAGATAGTATTTTAGCGCCCTACCCTGCTGATGAGATGACATATTACCCTGTATCCACGGAAGTTAATTCGGCTGCGCGTGACGAACCGTCATTCATCTCTCCGACATCACTATTTGGTTAGCCTTGCTGACGGCGAGCTTTTTTTTTCTTAAGATAATGCAGTTGATTCACAAATGTATATCACTCAGCTATTACGCTGAGGGCGGGAGTATTGAGAATGTCGATAGATGCGATGCGACGAGACTTTGACATGGGTTCATTACGAAAACGGGATGCAAATGCAGATCCGATCGAGCAATTTCGTAAGTGGTTTGATGAAGCGTTGACTGCTAATAAAGGTGAATGGTTTGAGCCGAATGCGATGACGCTGGCAACGGTTGATCCGTCGGGAATGCCGGACGCTCGAATTGTGCTGATGAAATCGTTTGATCAGAGAGGGTTTGTATTTTATACAAACTATCGTTCAACCAAAGGACAGCAACTGGAAGAGCACCCATACGCAACGTTGGTTTTTTATTGGCCTGCGCTTGAAAGACAAGTCAAGATCTTAGGTGGCGTGAGTAAGGTTTCAGAAGAACAATCGGATGAGTATTTCTTAAGTCGGCCGAAGGGGTCGCAACTTGGAGCCATGGCATCAGAACAGAGTAAACCTATCGCGAATCGCAAGGTCTTAGAGTCTGAACTCGAAACACTTGAAGATCTATTTGCGGATAGAGAAATTGAGCGGCCAGAAGAATGGGGTGGATATTGTGTAAAGCCGGTCAAAATTGAATTTTGGCAGGGCAGAACCAATCGGCTGCATGATCGTTTACTGTATTCACAGGATGAACAAGGCGCATGGTCAATACAAAGAATATCGCCATGAATGTTTAACTGGTTTTTGATTCTGCATGTTTTGCGATTGCTTCGATCATATCGGTAAAAATGAATCGATGAATTGGATAGAGTGAGTACCAATAGAGGGTGCCGAGCAAACCTTTGGGTTCAAACATTGCGGTCTGTATAAGTGTGCAGGTTTGATTGTCCTCAGGTTTGATGTCCCATTGCAGCCATGCCTTGCCTGGAAGTTTCATTTCTGCACGAAGTCGTAATAACCGCGGTTCTTCAACTAATTCAACACGCCAAAAATCAATTGCTTCGCCAGGCAAAACTCGATGCGGGTCACGCCTACCACGACGCAAGCCAGGCCCACCTACAGCACGATCTAGTGCACCACGAATCCACCAAGCCCATTCCCAAACAAGCCAGCCTGTCTCACCTCCCAGAGAACTAACCACACGATAGATCTGTTCAGCCGATGCATTCACCTGAATTCGCCTAACCTCGGTGCTTATCCCTTCCCAGTCTTTGAGCTCAGCAACCTCCGCAGGCAAATCCTTCAGATTAAGTGCATCACTCCAACGCGTATCGACATCACTTTCTTCAATTCGATGAATCGCGCGACGTACAGCTTCCTCATACTTCATCACGGTAATTTCTGGGAAACATTTTTCTGCTTGATTATTTTGAAGATTAAGCGGCTCAATCACGCCTTCAATCAATGGTCTTGCAAGTTTATTGGGGATAGGAGTGACCAGACCAACCCAATGAGATGCAAGCCCAGGTGTTAGAACAGGAACAGGGATGATAATACGGCGCAATCCTCTAACTTTCGCATAGATATTCATCATCTGCTTAAAGGTGAGGCGATCTGCACCGACATCTACAATACCAACAGGTTCACATGCCACTGCTGCAACTAGATAATCAAGAATGTTTCGAATGCTGATTGGATGTACAGGATTGGATATCCATCGTGGTGCGACCATAACAGGAAGACGCTCGGTAAGATAACGAACCATCTCAAAAGATGCACTGCCAGAACCAATAACAGGGCCAGCACGAAATTCTGTCACGAGATCTGGCAATCCATCACGCAAAATCTGTCCTACCTCAGCACGACTTTGCAGATGCCGACTCACGACAACGGGCAATCGTGATTGCCGATCGGGCGCAGGTTGTAACCCGCCTAGATACACAATATGTGTGAGTTGATTCGCCCCTTGCTCAATCTGTTCCTGACATATCGAAACAAAAAGATTAGCGGCCTCACGATCTTTGGTTTCAAAACCTTTACCCTCCCACATCGAATGAACTAAATAATAAGCCGCTTCGATGCCTGTCAGTGCTTGGGTCATACTTTCTCGATCAAACAGATTACCCTCTGCAATTTCAACTTGATCTGTCCAATCTCTCTCCGAAATGCGTGAAGCATCACGCACCAATATGCGCACTTGGTGCCCTGCAGCCAATAGCTTAGGCACCAGCCTTCCACCAATATAACCTGTGGCCCCAGTGACGAGTATCTTCAACGTTACCTCTTAATATACAATTGGTTATAGCTACCTGCCGTGCAATACGGCACAAATACCGGTAGGCGAAATCAAACTCATATCTCTATTAATATGAAACGGTTTATTGAGTACTCCGTCTTTATTAATAGCCACATCGTGTAAACTAAGCCTAGACAGCTCGCATGCGCAAAGGGCATCACTCACAGGACACAGACAGGCGTCATAGAACGAGAATTAACATGACAAGTACTCAAGCCGATAATACCGCTGACTTGGAGTTGCTCGCACTTTACCGCGAGAAAGGGGACGCACAAGCGTTCGATGCAATCATGCGGCGATACTCCGCGCTGGTTTACAATACCTGTTCACGAGTTCTCACGGATCGCTCTCTTGCAGAAGACGCGACCCAAGAAACATTTTATCGGCTGATGCGAAAACCCGAGCAGGTTTCTCGCTGTCTGCCGGCCTGGCTTCATCGAGCAGCTACCCATCTTTGTTTGGATATGCTTCGCTCCAATACAGCTCGCCGCTCGCGTGAGCAAGCGTATCAAGCTGAGTTGGAACGAAAGCGAAACTTAACACCAGCTGAATGGGCGGACGTTTTCCCACAACTCGATCAAACGATCGCAGACATGCCTGAGGAAATGCGCATCATTCTGATTGATCACTTCCTGATGGGCAAATCGCAACGGGAACTTTCTGAAACACATCATCTCTCCCCCGCAACCATGTCCCGGCGTATGAAGCATGCAATTGAAGAATTACGTAAGAAGTTGCAATCTCGTGGCATCGTCATGTCAATATCACCATTATTAATTCTTCTCACACAATACGAAGCTCAAGCGGTTCCATTAACTTTGGCCACACAACTTGGCAAACTGTCACTTTTCTCCTCGACAACATCATCAGCAGCTACAGCCTCTGTAGCCGCTGCAACATCAGGTATTTGGGTGAAAACTTCTCTGACAGTTGTCGGAGGATTTGTGATTGGCTTAGCTGCAATCGGGCTCATTGGTATCGGCAACAAAGAACCAAACATCAAAGCAACAACCGTTATCAGCGATGATAACTATCAAACCCCGCAAATCATGCTCACAAAACAGCCTGATGACACAACCACTTCTGCCCTAGAATCAACGTCATCAAAATCACTTCACAACCGTTACATGGATATGACAGCATCTAACACAGACACGATCTACCTCGCAATACATAACCCATCAATCAATCTAGCCAGTGATATTATTTGTTATATCCAAGCGCCTAAGCCCGGTGATGAAATGATCTCCATCACTTACGCCGATAGCCATACCCAAACACTTAGTACTGAAGAAGTCAATCGCCTCATTCTTACTCAGGAAAAACGCACACTCAACGATCTTCTTAAAGATGACAGCATCCCCTCCATTATTTATTAATGGTATTCAAATTAGCACAAAAACGATCGCACGAATGCGATCGTTTATTTATGTACTATTTCGATGGACAATATGTCCTAATTACCCAAGCTGACGTGACCAGCCACCTGGCTTTCGTTGATAAAACCACCATTCAATAATCAGGAATGCCAATCCGGCAATCGCAAACCAATACCATATCGGCTTATCGATTACGACATCTTTCGTAACGGCGATCGCATCATGCTCTTCAAAACGAATCGTATCAACGATAGACAGGTTTGTTTCTTTCTCACTTAATAAACTTGCGCCCAACAACCGATTTGATCCTCTAAGCTGATACATCCCGGAGTATTTCGCTTCAACTCCAGAGAGAGTACCACTAACATCTGTCTCTGAAGACACAACGACATTCTTCGGCCCCGCGACGGTGTAGCTGCGCTCTTTATCCAGAAGATGGATCGCATCGAGAACACCTGTTTTTTGGCCATTCAATTCAAGCAACCCAGCTCGATACTTAGCGATCTGCTTAAGATTTTCAGCAATCATTGGCGGCGTCGGCGTAAAAGGTAATGTTGAGTCCGACATATCAAATAGCATGGCATATATCAGCTTACCCTGAAGGCGCGCCCGTAATACCAGAGGCGCCTCACTACCATCTGCCAAAACTTCCCAGCCACGCTCCTCAAGGTCCTCTTCCCGTACTGACTCACCGTTTTCATATGAGCCATACCGAACACGGTTTACAAACACCGCACTTTCCAGATAGATATGGCGTAATAACTCTGATTGCTTCATCGAAGCTGCAACATAATCCCCATCATCTTCACCCGTAATTTTCAGTAATCCATGCAATGATTTCGGTATCCCGCCCATAATGACCGTCACATCAGCATTAATCTCTTCCCTACGATCAACTGCACTTAACACCGCTAGATCATAACGGGGCTGAATCGCTTCACGGCCATCAATCACATGAAACTCTACATCATCTAATCGGCGCATAGCTCGTGACATCACATCCAAGCCTTCACTTACACCCACTACAAGATTTCGCGTTGGCTTGATCGCTAAGTACGCTTTATTATCAGCATCCAAAGAATCAAAACCATCGGGTATCAACACAACTTCAACAAGCCCATCTTCAATAACAGGCAATCCAATGGTCACGCGATCAGGCTCATTCGCCGCAACTGAATACGCCTGCTTGACGATCAATTCACCCCCAAGCATCACCTTCATTTCACCCGTCATTGTTCCAGATCCACTGGATTCAATATTGGCAAAAATCTCCCATTCTCCATCCTCATTTTGCTTTGCACTCAGTGCGGTCAATCCAACATTCATCCCGCCTCGATCAACTCGATGTAAATTAAGATCGAAAGACACCTTAACCTTCACCTGTTCTGGCACATTGCCATCGGTATACATAAGAACACGATCAAACTTCTCACGCTGACGCATCGCTTCTACCATTCGAATCGCATCTTCAACTTCGCTCTCAACATCCCAAACAGTAAGCTTCTCCAACTCTGCTAAAAGTAATCGTTTGTTATTAGTAAAATCAGTCAGCTTACGCGCAGAATCCGCAAACGCGATCAGGCAAACCCGTTGATCAGTCTGCAGATTATCAATAATACGCTCAACCTTTTCGACCATTTCTTCTAGCCGCGTTTGACTACCATCATATGAACGAGCCCCCATACTTGCCGAATGATCAATCAGAATAGGTACGTTCTTAAAACTAGCCCGATCCCCCTCGATATATGGCTGCATCGCTGCCAATATCAGGACAGCCAGCAACAACAATTGTAGCAATAGCAATAAATGCTTTTTAAAACGCTGAAACGGACTGTTAACCCGCTGATCAGCCAACACCTTTCGCCACAACACCAATGATGGGACTTCAACTTGCTGTCGCCTCATCTTCAGGAAATACATCACAACAAGCGGCACAAACAGGAAAAATAGCAAACTTGAACTTAGAACATAGAAGCCAGGCATCATTTCACCCAACCTTTCCGCAGCAGCATATCAAACAGCACATATGACAAATCATCATGACTGCTCGTCACTGCAAATCGCCCACCACGTAACTTGCAATGGTTTTCTAGATAATGCTCATACTTCAATCTGTATTCTTGATACAGCCCAACCACATCTCCAGCAGCACTTACATCCAACGTACCTGCGCCCTCACTATCCATAAATCGTAGATCCCCCTCAAGATCTGGATCTATCTCGACAGGACTTAATACCTGCATCGCCATAATCTCAAGTCCCGCACTTGCCAGCCGTGTCATCGGCCCACTAACATCCCCGTACGACAACCAATCACTCATAATAAACACGACGCCTTTGCCGCGATGCGTATGTAGAACACGCTCAACCCCTTCCTCCAATTGCTCCCCTCCGCCCCCATCGAGATCTTCAAAGTACTTAAAAAGCTTGTGCATACTCCCACGGCCTGTACAAGCCTTTAATTTTTTCTGCTTGCCCTCATCCACTCCAATCACATGTGCACTGACTTTTTCACTGCTGTATAAACCCATCACCCCAAATGCTGTAGCCAATTGTTTCGCACGTTCAAACTTCCCATCGAACATCATCGAGTTCGAACCATCAACAACCAAAACAATCTGCATCTCCTCTTCATGTCGGTATTGCTTTAAATATGGCCGCCCCAACCTCGAAAAAATGTTCCAATCCACATATCGAATATCATCTCCCTCAACATAGTTCCTGTAGTCTGAAAACTCCGTACTACTTCCTCCTTTACCAAACAAATGCTCGCCGCGCATCTTGTTTGATTTCCGTAGCTTTGTCACAATCCGCATACGCTCAACACGTGACAACGTACTATTACTCAGCAATTGTGTTACACCACCAGAATCAACATCCCGATACTCGCCTCGCCCCTTCTTGCCAACAAACATACCCGCCTTAGCAGATGCGCTGATAGCTGTACCAGCATCCTCTCCATCCTGTTTGCGAAGCTTTGCCCCCTTTGACTCCTGCCATACCTTACGTTGGTCTTGTTTCTTGTGATCAACACCCGCTCGAATTTTCTGCGCAGTATCACCCGTCATCGCTCGTGTGTGTTTTTTGACACGATTCTTCAACGAAGATAAATGGCTCTCCGATTGATTTTCATGTTCATTTTCAGCCAACGCAGCCTCACTTTCATTCAATCATCAACATACAAACACCCTACCAGGTTTACATCTTGATCAGATTCCCAACGATCTGTTCTACTAATTGCGCCACATCAATCCGTTCTGCCTGACCGTCGTAATTCAAAAGCACACGATGCTGCAATACCTCAACTGCCCACGCTTGCACATCCTCATGCGCAACATGCACACGTCCCTCTGCAAGAGCCTTCACGCGAGCCGCCTTAATCAACGCCTGCGCCGCACGCGGACTCGCTCCCCAGTTAACAAAATTCTTTACCTCATCAGAAGCAAACTCACTATGTGGATGTGTCGCCAACACCAAACGGCATGCAAAATCTCTAACAGAATCTGTCACAACCACTTGCTCTAAAATTTTCCCTAATTCCATAATCCGCTTGCCATCAATCACCTTCCCGATAGGTTGTGATCGCTTCAGGATTGTCCGGTTCACAACCTCATTCAAACCTTCACGCTCCAGAAACGGGACGTTTACCTTAAACATAAAACGGTCAAGCTGTGCCTCAGGCAACGGATATGTCCCCTCCTGCTCTAGTGGGTTTTGAGTTGCCAGTACAAAGAACGGTAACTCCAACTGGTACGTCCGCCCACTCACAGTCACTGTTTTCTCTTGCATCGTCTCCAGTAGCGCGGATTGAGTTTTTGGCGTAGCACGGTTAATCTCATCTGCCAAAAGTAATTGCGTAAAAATGGGCCCCTTACGAAACTCGATTCGATACCCACCTCCCGAACCGCCCTCATTCTCTTTGTTCGCCATCACGTTTGTCCCGATGATATCTGCAGGCATCAGGTCAGGCGTAAACTGAATACGGCTAAAATCAAGCTCCAAAACTCGACTCAAAGCCTTCACTAATTCCGTCTTGCCTAATCCCGGAACACCCTCAAGCAGCACATTCCCGCCGCAAAACATCGCAGTCAGAACACTTCCAACCACGCGTGCCTGCCCAATAATCACCTTTTCTACTTCATTACGAATAGCTGTAAATTCCCGCCGAAATAAAGCCGCCTGCTGTTCTAAGTCAGCACCCTGCACCGCTCCGTTCTCAACTGTTTGCTCATTCATTTTTATTATCCTTTATCATGCGCATCGCGCACCTCGCGTCTTTTTGCTGCTAATCGCGACATCGTTTCCGACGTGCCCATATCATCGTCATTTTCATCTTTACCACTAACACCAACTAACACTTGATTAGACTCGTCAAGATCTGGTACATCCTGTTGCTCCATCCGAGCCTTCTCAAGCGAGTCACTCTGATACAATCGTTCTCTCGCCCCTTCTTTCCGCGAAAGTAAACTCGAATACGTCTCACGTGATACTTCCGTTGCTTTTTTAAATCCAATCATTTCACGAATAACTGTCCAATCAATTTGTATCCGGCGTATTCCTACATCAATCGGAATCATGCACGCCAAGATCAGCAGGAACCAATCAAAGACCGGCTTCGATCTTGCCTTCGCCTCTCGCTCCTCTTCAAAAATATCCTCAACCTCCTCCTCACCTGTCAGCACCTCACCCCCCGTTGCCTGCGCAATCTTCTCCATCGTGATCGGATTTGATCGTAATCGTAGATACTCCTGTGAATACGCCACCATCAATCCCCCATATGTTTTTTCCTCTACTGCTTCCTCACCACTCCCCGTTTCACCTAGTACCGCCACTTCATATCGCCCCTCACCCATTAATTCAAACTCTCCCTCATAACGGCGTGGCCCAACCTGCTCTAACTTAACCACTTCATCCTTACCGTCAGGCCGCTTCACCTTCGCGCCTACCTCTAAAAATCGACTATCCGCCGAATAGTCTTCGATTAAAATCAATCCGCGTCCACCATCCGCCACTAACTGCATCCGCAGATTACTCTGCTCCTTCACACGCGCAACGTTCGTCACCATCTGATGCACAAACGCTTTATAGCTATCCCAATTAACCCAATTTTTCCCCCAGTTCGGCGATAAATCAGATGTAAACGCAGCGGTCTTACCTAAACCGAACTGCCACTCACTCAAAACCGGATCTCGATCTTCGCTATCCGGCACCTCTAATATAGTCGTCGCCCTACCCTTCGGCGTCGTAATCACATAGCCCTGCAAACTCGGCATCGTATCGATACCCTTAAGCACTCCTGATGGATAAACTGCTTCAGGCAAAAACTCCTTATTCTGGATCATGCTCTTACGAAGCGTCTTTGCTTCCTTAATAAATATCTGTGGCAGTAAATTCGCATTCTTCGGATAATAAAATCGCCCGCCTGTCGCATTCGCGATCTGCTTCATGACCCCCACACTGTTCCCATGCGGAAACACCGCAACTGTCGAAACACTGATCTTCGACTTCATGAACTTATTGAGCAATGATGGCGAAGGCGGCTGCGGATCACCGTCTGAAATAATAATGACATGCTTCATCGAAGCATCACTCTTAGCCAACGATTGGTACGCCATCCGCATCGTCGGTGCAAACGATGGCATGTCACCAATCTGAGCCCCGTTAATCTGCTTCGCCAAAATTGGGAAATTACGTGCCGGCGTCAAATTAAACAACCATGACTCACCACCCTGATAGTCATACACCAACACACCTATATCATCTTCTTGGCTTAACACCTTAATCGCAGCTTTTGTAATCCGCTTACCCCATGTATTCCCATCCGGAAACTCACATGTATGTAGCACAATCGCGAGCGCAGCCTTCGGCAATACTTTACGCTGCGTTACATCCATACTCACCGGTAAAATTTCTTCAACCAACGTTCGGTTATACCCGCCCGGCCCATAACTGTTCTCACCACCAACCATGACAAAACCCACACCATGACGCTCCACCGCCTCTTTCACTGCCCCCATCTGCGCCCCTGAAAAATGTTCTGCCCCAACATTCAAAAACATCACACAGTCATACATCAAATACGCTAACGGGTCATCCGGAAGCCCAAACGCATCAACCACTTCAACAGCACGATCACTCTCTAACAACGCTTGCCTAACCGACAGATAGTCCTGTTCATTCCCACCCGGCTCAACCACCATGAGCACCCTGCCCTCACCTTGCAGATACAAATAATTGATCGCCCGGTTATTTTCCGAAATCTCGTCTTCACCTTCCCCAGCATCCATCGTCAGTTCATACGTGTAATACCCCGGATTCCGCATGTAAATCGGAATGTTATACCGATTCTTTCCATAGTGATACTCGACCTCATCCTGCCAAATCACCCGCCCATTCTCCATCAAAGACAGCTTCCCCTTCCCCTCTTTCTCTGCCCGTATAATCCCCGCCGCCTCATAAGTCTCCCCCATCTTCACCGCACGCGGCATCTCCAACCGTTCAACCAAAACCTCTCTGTCATATTTATAATCCACCGTTAAAACATCAACCTGAACATCTCTCGCCTTAAGCTGACGCAACACGCCATCCAGATTTCCTTCCGTACTCACCCCATCGCTGACCAGCACAATCTTCCCCGGCCTATCATCTGGCAACACCGCACCCGCCAACCGCAACCCCTTCTCAAGATTCGTCCCATCTCGCGCGACCCCCAGCGCATATTCCCCTTCAAACATAAAGGATTCCGCTGGCGGAAGCTCAACCGCTGCACCCTTCCCAAAAGTCAGCACACCCACCGCATCCTTCTCTGGTTTCTCATTCGCAATCTTCACCATAAACCGCTTCGCTTCTTCCACCGCCTCACGCCGCATAGACTGCGATTGATCCATCAAGAAAACAACAGAAAGCGAATCATCTTTTCTCACCATCCGCGGCTCCGCAAGCAGCGCCACAAACAGCCCCAACAACCCTAACCTCATCCACAGCACCACTTCTTTTCGCCACCCCCTCAATCCACCATACCCACACACGTCAATCCACCACACCCATAACCCAAGCAACATCAACCAAAACGCGCTTAACCACGTAAAGACCACCCACTCCATCATTACAACACCCAAAATAATCATCCCATATACTGCCGCAAACAAAACGACCGACAGCAAATTCCGCGGCAACACCTCACCTCGACTCGGCGGAACCAACCCATACCTCATCATCCGGAATATTTTCATCATGCTATTCAAGGACCACCTCCACAATACGTCGATTCTCTGTGTCCGCCACCCTCAACTTCCCACGCGAATCCACACCAATCCCCCACGGCGTCCGAAACTCTCCCAACTTACTTCCCGGCTCCCCATAATAACCCTTCACTTCACCATCAAATCCAACTTTAACAAACCGCCCACCGCCCCACTCAAGCACATAAACACCATCATCACCCTCCGCGATGTCGTACGGGTAGTTAAAAATCAATTCACCCCATGGCCCCCGCCTTAATCCATCATCACTCCCCGCGATCACATCTATCTCACCATTAGATGAAATATCATCAATCTTTTTCTCCTGCCCCAACATCCTTCTAAATCCACCATCTTTCCCAAAAATATGGACCCGACCATTCACCGCATCTGCCACCCAAACCTCATCGCCCCTCAAAAACATCCCCGCACATCGCTGAAACTCACCCGGCCCAGTCCCCATCTTCCCAAAACTCATCACATACGATCCGTCCTCTTCAAATACCTGAACACGATCATTCCCACCATACTCCGCAACATACACGCGCCCATCTTCTTTATCCTGCACAATATCCACCGGGAAAATATACTTCCCAGCTTCACCACTCTCACTCTTCTCACCTCGCATCTCAACCACATCACCATGTTCATTAAACACAACTAACCGGTAATAATGTGTATCCGCAACCACAATTCGCCCATCCCGCAGCCAACACGCCCCCTCTGGATTTCCATCCTCATTCGTCGGCATGTCCCACCGCTTCAAAAACGTACCATCCTTCGAATAGACTAATACTCTTCCACCATTATCCAACACCAACACCTGATCGTCAGGCCCAATCGTAATACTCCTCGGCGCAGGCACACCTGACCCCTCAGCCGGCACCACCCACCGCCTGACTTCAGCAATATCCAGTTCAAGAATATCCTCTCGCCCATCCCCCGACTCTTGCTTCTCTACACATCCAACCATGATCAGTACACCCAAAACGGCGCAACACAACCATACAACAGCTGACCACCCTCGAATAGATTCACTCGTACTTTTTATCTGTCTTTTGCGCATTTCAAAAATTCATTATTCAAAATTTAAAACATATATCTCGCAAACAACATCATTTTCTATCATCGCAATAATCTAATGCTCGATTAGTTCTTCTTGAACGTCTCATCACATTCACCTCAACCCGGTCCCCTTGCTTCATAACATCCCCCACATGCAATAACCTTTTCATAGCCCCATGATCTAACCGCACCACAGTCTCCACGATCACACCCAATCGCTCACTCCCGACGACAACCCCAAACCCAGAATCTTCAGCAACCTCGACCATCAGCTGCTCCGGCCTCACCCCCCCAATAACCCCCTCATGTTCCCCGACTTCAAACCAATTCAACTCACCCAAAAACGCGCCCAATCTCTCACTCGCAGGCCGCTCATACAACGCCTCCAACGCACCCTCAAAAACAACCTCCCCTTCATCCATACAGACGATGCTGTCCGCTTCCCGTATCACCAATTCCGGAAAATGCGTCGAAAAAACCACATTTCCACCCGTCACCACTCGCCACCGCCGTATCACTTCCCAGTACCGCCGCGCATCCCCTCGCCCTACCGAAACCATCGGCTCATCCATCACCACCGTCCCCCCCACTCCATCCACACCACTACACATCACCAGCGCACGCACAACACTCAATCGCGCCCGCTCTCCACCCGACAATCGGCCAACCACACGCTTCTCCAAACCTTCCAATCCAAATACAACCAACCAACGCCTCACCACCTCATCCCACCCAATCTTTTCGACTCGAACCACATCCTCAGCACCACCCGGACAAAACACCTCGCCACTCTGACATAGCACCGCCTTAACATGCCCTTCCACCGTCATTCCGCGCCACAACCCACCATCCTGTGGCACCCAACCAATACACTTCTCACTACAAAAAACCTTTCCCCTATCCAACTTATCAAACCCAACCATCACATTTAAAAGCGAACTCTTCCCCGCACCTGAACACCCCACCACCGCCGTCACCCCCTCTTTAATCTCACAACTCACCCCCTTCAATCGCGCACCTTCTCCCTTCCCTTTCCACCCATCCTCAAACCGCCACAATGTCTTCACTTCAGCCCGCATACTCATCCTCTCATCCCCGCCCATTGAAACCAAAATCGACCACCACACTTCACAGCAACCCCCACCACAACGTTTCCAATCAAAACCACACCACCGCACGCCAGTAAACTCAACAAAACCATCCCACTCAATACTTGGCTCTGTCCGTAATGCATCAGATTGTACATCCGCACTCCCGCCGGCGTACCCCCCGCCGGATACAACACCGCACTCGCACTCAACTCAAAAAATCCCTGAAAAAACACATACGCGCCAACCCAATACCAAACCCGACCATACTTCCGCCACCAAATCCCAAACCCTCGCCACCTTATATACCGATCCACTCCACCTCCCCACATCATCTTTGCAACATATATCGATTGCCTCTCACGCTTCGCCCGCGCAAGCAACCCAAGCACCCAACCCATTGGTAATAGCACTACCATCAACCCCATCCCAATTAATAACCATTCACCAACAACGACATCACTAAAAAAGTCATTCCCAGTCAGCCCTTCAAACCATTGCCGAAAGCTCACCAACACCATTCCCACAATCAACCCACCACATAATCCCATGGCCGCCACCCCACCAATCACCACATCCGCACCGCCCCTGCTCATCCATTTCACGCGTCTCATCACCCACCACATTGCGATCAATATCACACCAACCCCCATCGTCCCAATTAATGCATACACCCCGCTATACCACAAATCATCTTCAAACATCCCTGCATCGATCACACCCCTTACACCTGCAACACCCTCGCTCATCAAATACCACATCGGCAACCCCACCACCATTAAAAACGCAAACAAACACCATCCCGCCCCAGCCAAGAGTTTCCAGCTTACACACCGATCCTCATCACGTAATCCCCATCGATCATTCACACCGATCCGCCCTTCACGCCGCAAATACCACACCGCACAACCACCCACAACCAGCACCTGCAACCCCATCGGCCACACCACATTCAACATCGCCCGTCCCACATCCAATCCCCCCACCTGCGCGTCAAACAACCACACCGACCATGTCGGCCGCCCCATCAAACTCGCAATTTCAAACTCGCCAAACACCAGCAAAAACACACCACAAAACGCAATCAACGCGCTCCCAATCCACCCCTGACACCCCATCCAAAACCCTTTCACTCCTCCCACACGCTTCGCCCACCATACCCCCTCGCCATCATGACCACCGCTTGGCCCATACCGCATCACAAACCCGCTCACCACGCCATACCTCCCCAACAACAACACCCCATACAACAACTCCGCCAACCACGCCTGTTTTACAAACCACTTACCCATAGGCAACCCCAACACGTTTCCCAACTCACTCGCCACACCACTATCACCCCACGCATACCCCACCACCAAGCTTGGCAGCCCCATCGGCCCAGCAACAACGACCAACCCAATCCCCATCACACACCACTGAACAAACCCAATTTTTTTCCCACCCTTTTGACGAGCAGACAATACCCATCCCAACATATACGCAACACCAACACCCACTAAAACACCCAGCAGGCCAATCACAACCGCTCTCCCCGCACTCAACATCATCACCTGCCAAAAACTCACGCCTTCAATATCTCCGATTCATCAATTTGATCATAAATCTATAAAACTCATTATTAATCTTCACCCAAATACTTCCCCTTCAACCATCTCAATGCCGCATTCCTTTCCTCCAACAACCCTGCAATCGGGTAAGCATCCTTCGCCCATTCCTTCAACTGCTTCACCTCATCGCTCAGCTTCGATTCATCCACATCCCCCAAAGGAATCTGCCTCGCTTTTGAATTCGCCAACATCAACTCCACTTCTTCACTCAACAAATAATCAATCAACAACTTCGCATTCGCATCGTTCTTCGCACCTTTAATCAAGCCCACCGTATTCGGAATACAAATCGTCCAACGCGTCGCTCCAACCGCAGGCTGCGGCGAATCAAATCTGTCCTTCCCATTAACCATCTTCGCATACGTATCCTGATAATCCGTCTCGTTACTAACCACCCAAGCCGGACTCATCCCCACCGGCTTCCCATTATCCTTCCCCACATAAAAATCATCCGTATCCGTGTAACCCCAGTCGCACACACCATTCGCCACCAGATTCTTCACCGTCGAGTTCCCACCTTTCTCAACAATCCCCCGTTCCCGCCAATCTTCATGCCACAACCTCACACCTGCCTCCCCCATCAAGTCCCACATCACCGCATAATGGCTCAACGTCGTCCCATACAGCGGCTTCGCAATCGCCCCGCGCTCTGGCCAATCCCCAATCGACAAATCCCACATCGTCTTATCGTGTATCCCCTCTGGAAACCGATCCGTATTATAAATCACAACCCGCAACCGCCCCGCAAACCCCGTATACAACCCGTCCTTATCCTTCAGCCCCTCCGGCATCCGTTCCCAACCCTCACCTTGATAACCTTCTAATACACCGTTAGATGCAAGATCTGCCGTCCCCAACAACTGATTATTCCAAAACACATCGGCCTTTGGGCGATCCTTTTCCGCAATCAACAACTCCGTCAAACCCAACGACTTCGTCGCCTCCGTGTCATACTTCACCTTCACCTTAATCCCTGTCTCTGCCTCAAACTTCCGCAGCACCGCATCCGCATACACAGAATCATGCGCGCAATACACCACCACCTCTTTCCCGCCCTTCCCCTTGACGCTCCCCCCATCACAACCGCTCACAGCCCCGCACACGACACCCATCACCAAGCCCAGCATCACTATTAACAATTTCATCAATCAACTTCCTTCGCATTAAAACCCTCAGAACGATACCCAACACTAACAAACAGTTAGACGAAAACACACCTCACACCATAATCCAATCTCTCCCCCCCACTCCCCCCTCGCCTGCATACACCGATTACTCTTCCCCCTCATCCTTCATATCTTCAAAATACCCCTTGATCGCCTCCTCATACCCCGGCGGAATCTCCTGCCGCTTAATCGCTTCACTCACATCCTGCATCACCTCGCCCGCCTTCGGCCGGTACGCCTTGATCACCTCACCCACCGGTGCATCCTCATCCGTCTTCTCACTATGCAAAATCCGACCCTTCACAAACTGCGACACATCCATCTCCTTCTTCCACCCTGTCTTCATCGCATTATTCTCCGGCGCCAAACCTCCGCGCCCACGCCCCGGCCCACCCATCCCCCCATTCCCCGCCTTCAACGGCCCGCGACACACCGAACACCCCGTCCCACTACAACTCTTACAGTTCGAAAACTTCAGCTGTTGATGATACCACTGCTGATACGCCTGTAGCGCCAACACACTCCCACCACCCTCACCCCCATTTTTCTGATCAGGCCGAATCGTTCGACTACTCCCCATCTGCCCCGCACCTTGACCACTCCCCTGCCCATTCTGTCCCTGACCCGCACCGGCCTGTTGGCCTTGCCCTTGTCCTTGCCCACTCTGCTTCCCGCCTTGCTGCCCCTGTTTTTGGCCCTGCCCTTGCTTCTGACCCTGCCCCCCTTGCTTGCTACCCTGTTGTCCTTGCTGCTGCCCCTGGCCACCCTTCGCCCCCTGTTTCATCTGCTGCGCATTCAAACCGCCCTGCTGCTGATTGAGCTGCTGCGCCGCCTGCGCCGTCTTCATCGCCATCTTCATCGCCGCCATATCATTCATCCGCTGCTGCAAGAGCTGCATTTCTCGCTGGCTCAATTGCAACTGCTTCTGCGCCGCCTTCATCGCCTGCTGATTCATCCCCGCCTTGTTCGACTGATTCACATGATTCAGCGCATTCTGCAGCGCCTTCGCCACTGGTGCCGTATTGTTCCCGCTCCGCTTCATGACCAAGCTCATCTGCTTGATCTTCTTCTTCAATGCTTCCTTCTTCTCAGCCTGCTCAATCGGATCGCTCGTCTGCTGAATATCTTTCGCCATCTGCGCCATCTTCCCAAGCTCCGCCTCCAAATCCCCCGCATCACCTGCATCCAGCTTCTTCAACATCGCCGCCATCTCTTTATTCATCTGCCCGCCCATCCGCGACCCACCACTCCGCAGCGACTTCAAATTCGCCTTCTTAATTTCCTGCCACGCCTCACTTAGCTCCGCCTGGTGCTTCGCCAACTTCTGCCGGTTCCCCGCCCGATCCTTTGGCTTCATCCCCTCCAAATCAAAACGAAGCGCGTCCAACTTCGCCAACGTCTCATCACTCAGCTCCTGATCCAACTTCTTCTCCCCCAAAGCCTTCTCACGCTTCTCCGCCTTCTTCACCTCCACCGCGATTTCTTTCTTCACCGCCTCAGCTTTCTCAGCCACCGCCTGCTCGCCCGACAGATCCAGCTCCGGCAAAAAAGCCACCATCCCCAAAATCAAACACCCCATCGCTCCCGCGCGCCCCATCTTCGACCACGGGTCCCATTTCACCACCTCACCAACCCGCACCTCCCCCGCACTCATCTCCGCATCCCTCACCACCAAACCACTAAACTCAAAAACCTTCCGCTCATCCTCTCCCATCTCACTTGCCGTCAAAAACAAATCCTTCGTCCCCATATGCGCATCAATCGCCCGCGCACTCCGTCGCTCATCCACACGCCGGTGTAAAACACCACCCAAAATCACCGCCAGCAACCCACCGCCCACAGCCAACCCCCCGCCCATCCACCAATTCACATACCCACTCCCCCACCCCGTGATCTTGCTCACCCCGATCAACACCATAATCGCACCAAACACCCACAGCCACACCCGATAGCTCATCCGCCCCACCGCGATCATCCGCAGCCGCTGCTGAACACCCCGCACAACCTCCGAAACCTTGCCACCATTCTGTTCCATCGCTCAGCTCGCTTATCTTTAACAGGCTATCTACAAGATTCTCGATCCACGCCCACCCACCTCATTTCCACCCCCTCATTCTCCCCTCGCCCACCTCTAATAAATAGACGTATCGCCTGCCCCTTTGTTTCACCTCATTATCATCATTTCCACCACCATGTCCCCTCTTTTCTCGCAGATTGCCCCCTCCCCCCCCCTGTTCCCCCTGCCCCAATTCCACACCCACACTTCCCCTGTACCACCACCTCCCTCCTTCACCGATCACCAGACCCCCCGCTCATATCACATTCGTTATTCAACAAACTTTCCGCAATACCACCAAGCCCACGACCGCCGGTCGTGGGGTGTCTAACAACTCATCAATTCAATAGCCTGCAAAAATCACCCCCTCCATTTCCCTTCAAACGTGCAAAGCACATGCTTCCCAAACCTTCCGGCAGCCACTTTCTTAGGCGTAACTACCGAAAGGGATTTTTTAGTGGGGAACCAGGGGGGATCAGGGGGGGATCAGAGGGGAAGGATGAGCCTCACTGTCACAATCCCCTTCGCCCCCAACATCACCACAACCTGATCCTTATCCTCCACCTTAATCGCACCCTCAACCTCATTCCCCTCCATATCCACCAGCACCGCATCGTTGAAATCAATCCAATCTCGGTTCAACTTCAACCTCGCACACGACTTCTCATCCTGCGGATTAAACATGCGAATTTCCAAACCATCACGCCCCTGAACCTGACGCTTCTCGACCGCACTCACCACCGCGCCCTCAGCTTCCAGCCAATCACTACGCCACGGCAAATCCGCCCGCCGCCCCGCATCACGTCCACGATAAAACGCAACATCCTCCAGCCCCAGATGTGCTGATCGCACACAACCAATCCCCTTCTCACCACCCGCCAACAACTGCTGACTCAGATAGCACATCGCTTCACGGTTGATCTCACCCTCACCCACAAACTCAACCCAGTACTTAAACCGCAGCTTGCCGAGCAACTGTCCTCGCGGCTCGCCATCAGTCATCACCGTTTGCTCCGTTCCCCTAAAAAGCGTCAACGCCACCACGCGCTCCTCATTATCCTGCACCGCACACTCCATCAACCCCTCACTCAGCACAACCAACCCCCGCTTACCATTCGCAACCCCAGCCCAGCCAACCATCGGCTTCGTCTCAAGCTCAGGCTCGCGATACAAATGATTATCCGCACGTAACGCAATCTTACGCTCAATCACATCGTACTGACTATCCGCAAGATAGGTCTCCGCACCCTTCGCGCCGCTCGGTAAAAGCACCCTGACCCGATGATCCTTCGCCTCGTTTTTCACAACCGTCTCAACCTCAATCCGCTTTTTCCCCGGACGAATCGTCACATAACTATCCATCACCTGTTCAACCATCTCCTCACTGCGGCATTCCATATCGCCCTTGATATAACACTTCGGAACTCGCATCACCGTCCGCATCCGCAGCGTTCCAACATGTGGCCCGTCCGCCACAACACTCACCTGATTCCCCCCACTCCCCACACTACTATATATTTCATCATTCACGCTCGGCCCGTGATACCAACCATCACCACGATCCGCACCATCCTCAAACGTCAGCAACCGGTCGTAAACCTCACCACTCTCCAAATCCTTCACCCGAAGCGAACCTCCCCCATTCGCACTAACCTCTATCAATCCATTAGACATACTCCGATCGCTCGTCATCATCCCAGCCCGCCAGTTATGATCCGCACTACCTAACCCCATCCCCATCCGTTCATGCCCTTCTTTAGTTCCCTTCTTCACCGTATACGCCGCATACCCATACCCCCCAATCTTCACCGGCATCGAAACCTTCAAACGGTGCACATTTTCCGAACTCGCCAGCTTCACGCTCTTGATCTTCAACCGGCTCTGGTTCAGCTTCATCCCCAATTTTTGCACCGGCACCTCAAGACCTTCCCCATCAATCACATGGAAAATCGGCTCCCTCAAGATAGCCGCGTGACACTGATAAAATTCACTGTCCACTGGGATATCCAACTCCAGCTCCACCGTCTCATCCAACGCCCTTGGCAAACCATTGAACACACCAAACCTTAACTCTCCATCATCAACCTCACCCGCAACAAAACTCGTCACCGCCCGCATCGTCTCCATGCTCAGCCGCTCCCCAATCTGCTCGCACTGACTAAACCTGAACTTCATATCCTCATGCACACGATCAACACTGCAACCGCAAATCGAATCATGCGGATGATTCTTTAACAACCACTCCCACGCAACATCCAAAAACCCCTTCGGATATTCGCGGCCAATCGCCGCCTCACCAAACACACCTAAAGGCTCCGCCCACTGGGTCAACAGCGCCTGACATTGCGCATTCCACTGCTTGATCCAAACCCGACTACTCAGCGTCCCCGGAATATGCCATTGCGTATCCTCACCTATCGCATGCAGCCCCGGCTCACGCTGCTCACCCACAACTTCCCGATCAATAAATTCACCATTCTCACCCACCGCATTCACCAAATCCGCCACATATGCATCCAGCGAACTATGCACCAACTCAACCGCCTCATTCCCCCCGCTCTGTCCCTCATCTCCAACACGATCACCCTCACCTAACGGCACACGCACCACACGACCAAACCATTCATCTCGTAGTATTTCGTAAAATTGTTCATCCCATCCCTGATGATCTCCGCCATCAAAAACCAACAACGGCGATCCCTCACGTCCTGCCTTCGCAACGTTCGCGCCCACCGCCATATTGCAGCCCGCAGGGGCGCAGTCAACCGCCGGCTCACCGATCCGATTCGTATGCAACACCTCATCAACGATGAACTTACGGATATCCTCGCGAGCCTGATCCGCATCAAAAGCCACATCATGTCGATGCGCTTGACGTACATGCATCGCGTACCCGCAATACCCATCAAACCCAAAGCGATAGCACGGCCACTTCGTCCCATCCGCGCCAACCCAGTTCAATAACCGCACATCAATATCATTGTTCCCGCGCCAAAGCATGCCGGCTTTGATACCAAAACCGTTTTTAAATATCTGTGGGATCTGGCTGTTATGTCCGAACAGATCGCAGACAAAACCGGCGCTGCCCGGCACACCGCCGAACGCGCGTGCTAGCGCTCGACCTTTTCGGATATTGCGAACGAGTGATTCGCCGCTGACGAGGAACTCGTCTGGTAGAACGTACCACGGGCCGATGATGAGTTTGCCTTCTCTTGCGAATTGTTGGATTTGTGCGCGTTTTTCGGGCCGAACTTCGAGATAATCCTCGAGCATGATGGCTTGTCCGTCGGTTTGGAAGGGACCAACCATGCGGCCGGACTCGATACCGTCAAGCACTTGGTCGAGCATTTCGACAAGGCGAAAACGGTAGTCTTGGAATGGCTGATACCACTCACGATCCCAGTGTGTACTAATGACATAGTGCGCACGTCGTGTCATTGAAAACCTCGATTATCGTATAGCTGCGGCTCGATCAACGGACATTTCGTTTGGTGACTATTGTATACAAACAACTGTCATTGAATGAGTAAGAAGATTATTTGCCTACTTACCTGTCCGCCAGACCGCCAGTTCTGTATCTTGTCGTGACATTCACGGCGAGGATACGGAATATTCAAATGTATCCTTATAGAAACATTTATACCATCCGAATTGCTTGTAGACGAAAATAAAATTGGCTCCCGCGTAAAGATTCGGGTTCAATGAACTTAAGTTATTTATGGGCATTAAGTTAAGTAGATTATTTTTTTTCAGCTTCAAGCCCAACTCCTGCAGAAAGCTTGCCTAGTATTTGTATTGATTTGATGTATCCGTCTGTGTTAGCATCGATTTACCACGCGATATGAGCAGCCGGGCTGCTACCTCTGGTGTTAAATCATTGATTTATAAGTTTTTACGGTTCATGAACCCATTGGTAATTCCAATTGCGGTGCATGCTTGCAGATCGGATTTCATTGAAATGGCAACAAAGATGACACTGACAGAAGATCTTATAAAACAGATGTTTAAGCATATCGAGAATGCAGATTTTGACGCGTTCTTTGAGAACGTCCATGACGATGTGGAATGGACGATTATGGGTTCGCACGCATTTGCGGGGACTTACAAGGGAAAGAAGGTTTTTCGCAGTGGCGCGTACGTACCTGTAAATAAAGATGTTAAAGATGGTGCGATGCTGCATGTCGAACGTGTTTATCTGGATGAGAATGTTGCAGTGGTTGAGATGGTATCGTTGCCGACGGATTTTAAGCACAAGACCATGAGCAATACTTATTGCTGGGTGATGGAGTTTGATGACGATCTAAAAGTTTTCAAAGTGAGAGCTTATGTTGATCCTGCATTGATGCATAAGATGATGGTTGAGTCTTGTTCGTAGATGCTTTCGAGCGGGTTGCAGGACGAACATTGGTGGATTGAATATATTCGCGGCAGTCTGAAAACGATCAGCTGCCGCGTTTTTTTGTGCGCAAGCATCATGCCAGAGCATGCTGAAGATTTTGTGTGATGACTCAGAAAGCGCTTGGTTTTGCATTATAAATAGGCAATGCTGTTGGATTTCACGGCGGTTTTGTGCGCCCAAACGCGCGTATTGATTTTGCTGTTTTGCGCACAAACACGCTGTGGAAAAGCGGCAAGCATCTAGGGGTATTGGGGTTAATGTATTTTTCTCAAAATTGAGAAAATACCTCAAAACGGCAAAGAATGCTTCAAAATAGTGATTAAAGACGAAGTTTTGGCTCAAAACTGATGAACTTTGTGTGCTAACGATCGATTTGCGCGCACGTTTGGGAAGATGTGGAAGGGTTGTGTAAACTCGGTTTCCCGTGCACCTGAAAGATTCGCTCACGCTTGCCTACGGGGGGATGTGTGAAGTATCGTTCCCTCAGAAACCAGCTATCAACGAAACTTTGGGAAGCACGATCAAATAAGAAGCGGGTGAGCCAACCTATGAGTCACGAAATGAAGATGATCGAGATCACAAGCAGAACAAATCCTCGGGTTAAGGAATTGGTGAGGTTACGTAATGGGCGGAAGCGTCGTGCGGCGGGCGTGGTGTTAGCTGAGGGGGTGAGAGAGGTCAGCCGCGCTGTGATGGCGGGGTTGGTGATGCGCGAGATATATGTGTGCGAAACGATGGTGGGTAAGGATGATGCGGTGAAAGCTGGCGTTGATGAGATTCTATCACGCGTGATGGGTAGGGAGGATGGGGTGAAGCTGTTTGGGGTGAATCGAGAAGTGATGGAAAAGGTAAGTTATGTGGATGGGCCGGAGGGCCTGCTGGCGATATTCGAAGCACCTAACTGGGGATTAGATAAATTGGTTAGTGGTGCGGTTGATGGTGAAGTGCCAACGGAGGGGGGCGTGTATTTGGTTTGTGTCCAGATGGAGAAGCCGGGGAATGTTGGGGCGATGGTGCGGACTGCTGCGGCAGCGGGTGTTGATGCAGTGATTGCGGCGAATACAGCAGGGTATCCGGTGGATGTGTTACATCCGAATGCGATTCGGACGAGTACGGCGGCGGTGTTTGATTTGCCAACGGTTAGCGCGGATGAGGAAGAGGTGATTGCGTGGTTGGTTGAGAATCGTGTTCGGATTTTGGCGGCAACGCCGGCGGGAGCGGTGGACTATCGCGAAGCAGATTATGGGAAGGGGTTGGAGGCTGATCGCGGGAATCGAGGAGCCGAGGGAATTGGGGGGGGTGGGGGGATTGCGATCGTGATCGGGCCAGAGGATCGAGGCTTATCTAATATGTGGTTAGAAGCTGCGGATAAGTATGGAGGACAAAGGGTGGTGATCCCGAATAAGTCGGGCATTGTGGATTCGTTGAATGCGTCAAACGCGGCAGCGGTCTTGATGTATGAAGCGATGCGGCAGCGAGGGGAGTGAGTACTAGTTGTTCATGCGAGTGCGATAGAAAACGCAAGTGAGGCGAAGAGAAGTGTACGGCTAAATAAAGACCGGCAAGCTGTTAGCCTGCGGTGACTTGAGTTGCAAGCAACTGATGCTGATTTGTAAAACACCCCATGACCGGCGGTCATGGGCTTGATAAGACACGATGAATCATCTTCTCTATTAAGGGTGTCCGATAAGGGCGGGCGTGGTTTTGGCGTGAATGATGTGTCGATGAATGAGGTGAAAGGTCAGAAGCTTTTATGGGATCATTGCGCGCTGCTTATTATCGGTTGACGGATCGGCTTTACTGGAAAGCGGTGCGGTTACTGTATCCGGAGTTGCTGAACAGTCAGTACGGGTATGCGGATGAACTGAAGCGGATATTGGGTGAAGGAAAGGTTAAGCGGTGGATTGATTTGGGGTGCGGACATGCGTTTTTCTCGCCATTTGTTGCGGAGAAAAATGAGTATCGGTTGGATTTGGAGGACGTGCATGTTGTGGGGATTGATCTGGATGCGGATTCGATTGGGCGGCATGAGGGATTGAATGAGAAGGTGGTGTGCGATATTACGGAGAGATTGCCGATGGGAGATGGGGGCGTGGATCTGGTGACGCTGAATATGGTGGTGGAGCATGTGAAGGATCCGGTGGGTTTGATGCGTGAGGTGGAGCGTGTGCTGAGTGAGGATGGGGAGGTGTTGATTCATACGCCGAACAAGTGGGGGTATACAACGTTGGGTGCGCGGTTGTTGCCGGAAGTGATGATTGCGTGGGCGGCGGGTGTGCTGCTGGGAAGAAAAGGTGAGGACGTGTACGAGACTCACTATCTCATGAATAGAGAGAAGGATTTAAGAAAAGTGGCTGAGGCGGCGGGACTGGAACTTGCAAAGGTGGAGATGGTCAACTCGTCGGGGCATTTGGCGGTGTTGCCACCGCTGATGCTGGTGGAGCTGCTATGGCTTCGGTTGATTGGGAAGGTTGAGGGATTGAGGGGGATGCGGCCTTGCATGATTGCGAGGCTGAAAAAGGGGCAGGCTTGTACGGTTAAAGGTAAGAGCGAGCGGGTTGCGGCGTAAGAGGCATTGGAGCTTGCGATCTAACTAAAAGTTAGTTGAGGTTAGAGGCGGTGAAGGCGTCGAGTTCGTGGGGTTGCCAATCGTGGGCGGGTTTATCGAGATGATCTTCGTAGTCTTGCCAGAGGTCGAACCAGTAGGCGAGGAATTGGTAGGGAGCGTAGGGGGTGTAATGCTTACGTATTTTCTTGTCTAATCGATTGATTGATTTGTGGGTGGTAGGGCGTTTGAGGTTGTGGTGTTTACAGAAGTGGCGGTGGGTTTCGGAGTCGATGGGGATGCGGTCGTAATGGGCGAGGAGTTGACAGAGATTTGAGGCGGCGTAAGGGCCTATACCGTGGATGGCGAGAAGTTTGGGATAGAGCTGATCGGTGGTGAGGGTGGGTGAGTCGAGTTCGCTGAGATTGAGCGAGCCGTTGACGATGCAACGGGCGAGTTTGATGATGCGCTTGGCGCGGTAGCCGACTTTGCAAAGATGTTTGAGTTCAGATTCTGTAACGGCGGCGAGCTGTTTGGGAGAAGGGAAGTCACCGCGGCCGATTTTTTGGACAAGCAGATTGTTCATACGGATGGTGTTGGGCCAAGTGACATTACAGGTGGTGATCGTTTTGATGATATCTTCAAAGAGTGAGGGCGAACGCAGGAGGCGGCCAAAATGTTTGCGGGCTGCGAGGGGGTGCAGGCTGTGGAAGCGTGTGAAGTCTTCATTGAGGCGGAGCATTCGCCGAAGCGCCTGTTTGATGTGAATGATTTCGAGGGGCGTTGCGGGCTGAGAGGTTTTGACGCAGAGGCGAGGGGTGGTGGTTTGTGATTTTTGTGTGAGTTGAATGACGAGGGTGCGGTTGTGCGCGAAGCGGAATGGGCGGGTGAAGGTTTGGGTGATGGGGTTCCAATGGTTGGGCGCGAGAATGTAGAAGCCATAGGAGCAGATGGCGCGGGGGAGGGAAAAAGAGGCGGGAACGGGGATGTGGAAGAAGGCTCGCTGAGAGAAGGTTGCGAGTTGATTGGCTTCGGTTTGTGTGATGTAGCGAGGAATCTGGGAAGACGAATACAGTGGATGATTAGACAGGGTAGCAGCAGGGGAAAGCATCTGATTCATAGGTCACCACATTGCGTTAAAGGTCAAAATAAAATGCTTAAGAATGTGCTTGTGTATACTTTGAATAATATGGTGAAAAAAGAGTCGATCAAAGAAAAATGAGGGGAAATGGTGATTGTTTTTTTTGAAGCGATGAGGTTTAAATTGAAATGGGTCTTCAGCGGCGTACAGGAGCGATATTGGGGGTGATGTAGTGATACATGGAATGAGGGTTTGACCAGGTGTCGCGTTTTTTATTTTCGTGAAAGAAAAAACGGTGGGGACGGACGGTGAGGGTGTCGTTGTCAGGATCGTAGGCGATTTGCAAACGAGCAAGGGAGGTGGGGGCTGTGTATGGGCGAAGGCGGAGGCCATCGGAAGTGAAACGGGAGCGACAGGCGTGACACTCAAAGCGATAAGAATCGCGATCAAAGGTGATGGGATTGTTGTCTTTGGGGCAACGTGCAGCGAGGGCAACGAGCATGTTGTGTGAATTGGTAACGAGGTAGACCTGACGGGAATCGAGGTAGTCGGTGTAGATGGTTGGATCTTTGTATTGTGATGGGGAGCCGATGTTGAAGCGGGCGGTGGGGATTTGAATGGCGGTTTTGACGTTGGATGAGCCGGGACCGAGTTGGCGGCCGGGGACGACGGCAAAGAGGATGTAGGCGAGGAGGACGATGAGGAGAAGAGCGATTGTGATGATGATAGGTTTAGGTGCGGGTGAATCCATGAGGGCTATGGTAATGTGCGTAAGCTGGGGGGTCTATATTGTGTCATACAAAAGAACAACCCGCATGCGAAGGTATGCGGGTTGGGTGAGTTTTAGTTTTATGACACGTCTTAACTATGAAGGGCTGTGGGCGTGAGTTGGGTATAAAGTTCCGTGGTTTTGATGGCGGCACCGTCCCAGGTGAGTTTGCGGAGTTCGAGGTCGGCGTGCTTGCGGAGTTCGGCGGCGAGGGGTGGGCGGGTGAGGACGTTGACGATGCGATCGGCGATGGCGTGGGTGTCCCAGAAGTCGACTTTGAGTGCGTGGCGAACGACTTCGGCGACGCCTGAAGTTTTGGATACGATGACGGGAACGTCTTGCCGAATGGCTTCGAGAGCGGCGATGCCGAAGGGCTCGGAGACGGAGGGCATGACGTAGACGTCGGCCATTTGGAAGACGCGCTGGACGTCGTTGCCGCGTAGGAAGCCTGTGAAGAGGACTTTGTTGCCGATGCCGTGCTTGGCTGCGAGTTCGATGACTTCACGGGTTTTGTCGCCTGAACCTGCCATGATGAATTTGATGTTGTCGATCTTCTCGAGAACTTTTTTAGCGGCTTCGACGAAGTATTCAGGGCCTTTTTGGTGGGTGATGCGGCCGAGGAAGAGGGCGATTTTATCGTTGCGGTCGATGGTGCGTGGGCGTGCGGCTTGGATAGGGGTGATGACACCGTTGTCGATGCCGTTGTAGACGACGTGGACTTTTTCGGGGGGGATGTCGTAGCGATTACAGACGATGGATTTGGTGAGGTGCGAGACCGCGATGATGGCGGTGGCGGCGTGGAGGCCCTGCTTTTCGATGGCGTAGATAGCTTGATTGATGTTGTCGCCAGCACGGTCGAATTCGGTGGAGTGGATGTGGACGACGAGAGGGAGAGAGAGGGCTTGCGAGGCGGCGATGCCTGCGGGGAAGGTGAGCCAATCGTGCGCGTGTACGACGTCAAAATCGTGGTTGTTGCGGCAGAGGTCGAGCGTGAGTGCGGCATAGCGTTTGGCGGCGGCATAGAGGTCGCCGTCGTATTCAACTTCGGAGCCGGGCTCATGCGCGACGGGGTGTGAAGTAGGTGTGGCTTGATCGGAAGAGAAGCCAGGCCGCGGGGAGGTACGGATGGCGGGGCCAGCTTTATGCGAGGTATGGCGTTGATCGTATTGCTTGGCCATCTCGGTGGGCGGCGCGAAGAAAGATGAGGAGGCGGCGGGCTTGGATTGTTGATAGGGGGCGGGCACCTTGGCGGGGATGGCTTGGAAGGTGACGTGGGAGAAATCTTCGGTGGAAGGCTCGTCGTAGGCGAGTTGTTCGTAAGTGAAGGTAGCGGCGACTTCTTCGGCGGAGCGTTTGCCGGGGGGATTGCCTGTGGGGGTGGTTTGGGGGGCAAGGAGGTTGACGTGTGAAGTCAGTTCGGAGTCGATGGCTTTGGGGAGTACGAATGTGATATCGACGCCACACTTGCCGAGGGCTTTGGTGAGGCCATGGCATGCGGTGCCGAGGCCACCGGAGATAAAGGGAGGAAACTCCCAACCTAGCATGAGAACTCGCATTGCGAATGCTCCATAAGAGTCGTGAATGCGCTGTTGTTTAGAGCGGTTTGCGTCAGATCAAATGATAGGTGATCTGGATTTGTGGCAGTCTGCTCAAAGCGTCAATCAAGCGTTGATTGTAGCGCGGGGTTGATTCAGGTCAGTTGCGGATGTCAGAATGTTTGGCGTAAATATGTTTGATTGCAATAGGTCAGTTGTTGACCGGGTGAGTAGCAAACGAGTTCACGCTTGAAAGCTAACGTAAAAGTAAGCAACTTGACCGTACAGCTATCAAACATGGATAGCACGCGGTCGAGCGAGGCGTCATACTTGTAAGTTGAACGGCGAGCTTTCACTTCACGGGCGGGGCAATGAGAATGTGCGTGAAAAGCGGGGGCTGAGTCAAGCCGACCAACAAAGAAGTCGTGTCAATGATGACGTTAATCGCTCTGAGACAGCAGTCTGAAACGAAACGGGACAGGCGAAGTGACGTCAGGTTAGAGGCTGACTGTCTGATGTCGCAGCGTACACGTAACACTAAGCGTAACATCGCGGTGAAAATTATCAATTAGGGTGCATATCTTTTGTGACACACGGATGAAAAAGTGATGAGAAATCAATGAGGCAGAGCCTGATACATATTGATCGCTCAATCAAGGTTGTCGTCACGCAGGTAGAACGGCATCTGCTGGTATTGAGAATTTAATCTTCGTCTTCGCCGGCCATGTCGCCGAGCTCAACAAATGCGAGTTGATAGGCGAGGAGGAGGTCCGCGGCTTGCTTGATGAGGACGGCACTCGTGAGGTCGGATTCGGCCTCAAAGGAGATGGGTGTACGGAAGATATAGCGTAGATGATCGTCGCGATAATGCTGGAAGGTGTATTTTGTATGAGAGGCATTGAGTTCGACGAGTTCATCTTCGAGCAGCTCTTCGAGCTTGTCGCCGGTATGCATGAGGTCGGCTTCGACCGATTCACTGAGCCAACGGTCGGGGGTGTGGAGCGCGATATAGATGTTGTTAGCATCGAGCGTGACTTCATAGATTGCGGGAACATCGTTGGGCGCAGCACATGTGAGAGCGGTTTCTGTTGGGATGACCGATGCGAATTCGCTATTCGGGGCGATGGCGGCAGCGAGCGCTTCGAAGAATGGTTTGTTTGCGGTGGTGGTCATGATGCTCATTTCTATGGTGTCTCTCAAACAGTCGAGACTCAGTCCAATTAGACTGAGTCTAAATTGCAGAATAAGGATAGCAAAAGCACTAGACGAGAGCCAATTGGAAGTAAAAGGAGTTGTGGGCAATAAGGTGCTGAGTTGCAGAACACCCCATCACCAGCGGTGACGGGCTTGTGAATGCTACGGCAAATCGGCCTCACTTCCGGGAGCGGTTTGCGTAGAGATAACGGGCATGTGGTGTGGTTATATTCCGACGACGGTGATGTTCGCTTTATTGGCGGCTTCAATGACGCGGGGCTTGTCGGCGAGAATGACTTGGTTGGTGGCCACGACGAGACAGGAACCGCCTGCAGATTCGAGGGTTTTGATGGTTTGGAGGCCGATGGTTGGGACATCGAAGCGCATGTCTTTGCCGGGGTTGGGTCCTTTGAGGAGGATGAAGTTGCCGGAGCGGCAGAGCTTGCCTGCGCGTTTGATCATGGCATCTGTGCCTTCCATCGCTTCGACGGCGATGACTTCGCGGTCTTTGACGGCAATGGCTTGGCCGATTTCGAGATTATTCATGTTCATGAGGATGGGCCAAGCGAATTTGATGTCGGCTTCCTGAGCGGGCGTAAGCCCTCGCTTGGTCATGATGCCTTCGGAAGCGAGATGGTCTGTGATGTACTGGGTTGAATCGATGAGTTTGACTCCACAGGTTTGCATTTCGTTTGCGACGGCGGAAAGGAGGGTTTGCGACCGACGATCGTGCCTCAGGACACGATACCAGATTTTAGCAGCACGAAAATCAGGGAGTTGCCGAAAAATGCCGAGGGGGTCATACATGCGTGATTTGCGAACGCGGCCGATCATGACGGCTTCGTCGGCACCGAATTGACGAAGTTTTTTACACCACTGACCGATGCGGATCAGGCCTACGGGTGCGAAATGATCGCAGAGATCGGGCAGATCGGGCTCGTATTGGCCTGCGAGGCCGATACAGGCGACTTGGCGGCCTGCGGCGTGGATACCTTGGACTTCGAGGATGGGCATACGCCCCTGCCCGGCGATGAGGCCGATGGGGGGTAATTGGGAGGCCAAATTGGAGGCGGTATGAGCCTGAGACATGCGGACATGATAAGGGAAAGGGGGGATGGTGCGTCAAGTAGGGGTTAGTGGGTACTTGGCAAAAACAGAGACGTGCGGCTATTCGAATAATTCGAGAATGATGTATGCAATGAACATGGTGATCGGACAGAGAAGCCAAGAAATGATGGCGACGGGCCATCGAAAACGGCTGGTCCTGCGGATCAGAGTCGCTTTAAATCGGCACCATACAAAAGTGAAGGAAGAATTAAGAAGAGAAAGCAGAACGAGGCCGCTAAAAAAGTACAACATCTTTCGAGGATAGTAACCGTTTGCAGTGAAGGCGATGAGTGCCATTGCGGCAAAGAGAATCGGGAAGCCGGCGGATATTGAGAGAGCGATGAGGCCGGTGATGAAGGCGGCGAGCTTTGGGGTCTGAAGGGCGACCTGCAATTTGAGTGGTTCGCCACACTCAGGGCAGGAGTCATTGGTGAGGTTGTGCAGGTTGTAGCTGCAAGAAGGACAATGCTCCTCTCTAACTGATAGATAGTGTTTCAGAAGATCGAGGTCGGAAGAAGCGTGTGCTGAATCTTGGGCCGTCATGGAAATCTCTGTTGTTATGTTGATTCGTGTGCGAGGTTGAGCATGAATAAGTGGGAGTTCTGGGTTGGTCTGCCGCAAACAATGGCAAACACTACTCAGGATGCATGAAAAGATATTGTGGTGGGTGTCAATGAGGATGTAAAGAAAAAGCCGCGTTAAAACGCGGCGAAGGAATTAATGCTAATTTTATGCGATTTAATCCATAATAAGTGCTTGTATCTCAGTGCGGTTGTCGGGGGATTCATGACTGATCCAGTGCGTATAGATTTCACGACCATTGCCACATTCGCAGTTCAGGCCAGCTTCTTTGGTGGACTGAAAAAGTTTTTCCCAAGATTGGCCGATTGTGGTCATACTACCTGGGTGTTCTGTTGAGGCGACTTTGGCTGGTGGATAGTGTTTGATTTGATAGTCACTGGAGCTAAGCTCGAGGCCGTCCTTGGGAACTATGGGGATGGCAATAGTGAGTTGTATGTGGTCTGGTTTTTCGGATGGCTCATAACTAAAAACAACAGGGCCTGCGGTACAGGTATCGAGTTTATTAAGAGCGTGCTCCCAGATTTGCGGAATGACTTCGCCTGCGACTTCGGGAATCTGAGCGAAAGTAATATCACGTGTGTGACAAAGGGCGGTATAGTTTGGCGTGTCCTTGATGATGAAAGATGTTTGTTGGGCCATTGGTACGAACCTACTTAATCAAATATGTGTGTGATTGTTTTTTTGGCTAAACGATTGAGCCAACGGTGGATCAGGAAGCGATCGCGACCTGAATTTCAGTGATATTGTTTGGGGAACTATAGTCGACCCAGTTGTGGTAAACCTCACGAAAATGTGCTTTGTTGAGGTGAAGGTTTTCTTTGTCGGCGTGATCGGAAATCGCTTTATAAGTTGAGCAAATATCTTCCATCGAGCCGAGATGCTGGAGTGTCGCACAGGAACAGGCGGGAATCTGACAGATATGTATTTCGGGTGAGAGGCCATCGATTGGGCCGTCTGTGGGGCCGGGTTGAATGGGGAGTGCCATCGTGAGATAAGTGGAGGAAGTTTCGTCGTTGAGGTAGCCATCGTAGATGAATTCGCATGGACCGATGACCGTCGCGTGGATGGCTTCGGCTACTTGAAAGAGATGAGGCACACAGGCTTCAGCCGTTGTTGAAATCTGATCGATGGTCACCTTGCGTGTGATGGCGATGGCGGTCATGTTGGGGATCTGCTTGGTAGTGATCGCGTTTGTATTAGACATGGCATTCCCTTTCCTTTGATGAATCGCATGGGGTGTAATGAGTCGATTGCTTAGCCATTGTTAATTGCAATTCAATAATATTGTCATGTGCATGGTGGCGAGTGAAGTGGTGATAGACTTCACGACGACAGGTTGTATCTGTTTTATGACTACTGCTCCGAGCAAACGCAATAAGTAACTTCCATGAGGTCGGAATCGTTGCGACAGGGCCGATGTGGTGGTGGGTTAGAAAAGTTGCGGCAGCAAGCTGATATTGGTTGATTTGGGTCTCAAGCTTTAGCTGAGAAGGTATGGAGTCAATCGGAAGACATACATTGGTATGGATAGCTTTATTTGGCGAGCAACTATATTGGATTGTGAGCGGGGCTATTACGGTTAGCTTGCGTTTCTGGGCAAATGTATAGAGTTCATGTATAGGCAAATTTAAGCTTCGGATTTGATGCGGCTGGACGGCATAGCTTATAGCAATTGCGAGGCGATGAGATTCTTGCTTGATGTTGAATGTCGCAGACATGGTTGGTTATGTAATTTAAGCAAACTAGTCTTGTTATTTTGGACACACTACAGCACACGATGCAATCATTCATCGTTTGATGGAATCACCGTAAGGCGCTTCGAAAATCAGTATGTACGAATGACGCCGATGACCGTGCCTTGGATCTGAATACGGTTTGGATCGACGATAATGGGTTCGAAATTATCGTTTGCAGGCTGAAGTCGGATTTGACCTGATTTTTCGTGGAATAGTGTTTTCAGCGTTGCTTCATCGTTATCAACGATGGCAACGACAGTTTCCCCGTTACGAGCCGTATTACGTCGCTGACAAACAACGTAGTCACCGTCCTGGATGTGTTCATCGATCATTGATTCACCACGTACGCGGAGGACGAAGGTATTGTCGCCATGAACATGACCTGAAGTGAAGAGTTCCTCAAGATCGAGGTGTTCACGCTGCTCGACCGCTTCGATTGGGATACCTGCGGCAATCGTGCCAACCAAGGGAAGTCGCGTTTTCTTGGATTCATCAGGCAACTGCAGATTTGGGGAAAGCCTCAAAGAGCGAGCCTTGTTGGCATCGCGTTGCAGCGCGCCTTTTTTGATGAGTGCTTCGACGTGTTCGAATACTGTGACCTTGGAGACCCCCAGATCGTTGGCGAGTTGCTGCATTGTTGGGGAATAACCCTTGGTCACGCGATAATCCCGAATTTTGGTGAGGATTTGAAGCTGTCTTGGCGTGAGATTCATTGAGACTCTCCTCGATAGCGGCAGAGATTTGCTGCGCGCGGCTGGTTATTGGTTGCTGAACAATTCGGTGAATGGGTTCAGCAGTATTTGTTCTGATGGCTATTGAATCAACGGTGTCCACTTGCAGACTCATAATCTGTTCGTGAAGTGAGGTAAGTTGCTTGTGCTGAGCATTGAGCCAAGCGATGAGTATTGAGATCATGCCGAGTTCTGATTCAAGCTGGCCGTTGTTTTTTTGATTGTAAGCGCCAATGTGTGGCTGCGGGGTGGTGCGTTCGTATGAATCGGGTTGCCGAGCTAGACTCGTACATGTGGGTTGAGTTGATGCCAGTTTATTGGCCAGAGTGCGTGTTTGAGCAGCGGTTCGCTTTTTCCTACGCGGCCATTTGGCCCAAGAGGCAAACGATCCGGCAGTTTCGGTGTCGCTACTGGTACTTGCGTGCCGTTGAATGCCCGTACCCTTTACAGCGTAACGAGTCACGTAATCACCACCGGGGCCGAGCATAATCAGGGGGTTAGCCATTTCTATTTCGCTTCCATCGTGCTAAGTATCCACGTTACCCCAACATATTGTGGGGTTGATTGCATTCGTCGGTAATATTTTCGACGATGGGAACGGCTCGACTTGAAACTTTTTGTCGGGTTATGTTTGGTATACGTTACCCGACCAACCACCAAACGTCAAGAACTTTATCCAAAGTTCTTGCAAGACAGTAGTTAAGCGATATTTGGCCTATAAGCACTGCTCTGTAGTAATTTATTATCGGACGACCCCAGATACTAAGCCAAGAATGACCGAATTTGCAGGATGACATAGTGGTGTCATTTCGAGTGATCGACTGCACTGCTGAAAGCGATAAGATGGGCTGGGCGATTACTTAATATGCAGTTTCTTTTGAATTTGCTCCAATGGAATCCCCTTTGTTTCGGGCATGATAAAGATGACCCAAAGGAGTTGGAGAAACATCATGACCGCAAAAAATGCGAAAGCGCTACCGCCGGACTGGGCTGCGATTACGGGGAAGATCCACGAGATGAGTGCGGCCATAAACCAATGTGTGAATGAGCCGAGCGCTTGGCCACGGGCTCTGATGCGGTTTGGAAAGATTTCGCTGATAAAGACCCATATGACGGCACCTTGACCAAATGCATGAGCGGCAATAAACAAAAAGATAGAGACAAGAACTATGAGTCCACCAGTTCTGGTAAACATCTGATTGTAGTAGTAGAAGGATGCTGCGATTGCGGACAGGCTAATGAGATATCCGACGGATCCGATGAGCATAAGCGAGCGGCGGCCAATGAGGTCGATGACAAGCATCGCGAGCATTGTGAAAATAAGATTCACGACCCCAACAGCAACAGATTGAAGAAGCGCGGTATCTTGACCGGCGCCTGCCATTTCGAAAATAGAAGGCGCGTAGTAGAGTATGGCATTAATACCTGAAAGCTGATTAAATGAGGCGATCGCGATCGCAAGAAAGATAGGTATCGCGTACTCACGTTCAAAAAATGGCTCTTTAGCAGAATGGTGCTTCACATCCAATGATGCTTTGACTGCATTCATTTCATGTTGAATCTCATGTTCATCTTTACACAATTTCGATAGAACGACATAGGCTTCATCCACACGCTGCTTAGCGATAAGCCATCGAGGCGATCGTGGTACCTTGAAAAGAAGTAAAAAAAAGAGAAATGATGGGATCGCTTCAACAGCAAACATCCATCTCCAATTGGTCACACTCATGTCAAAAATGGCGATACCATAATTCGAAAGAAATGCGAGAAGGATGCCAAGGACGATATTGAATTGTGTTAGCGCAACCAGTCTGCCGCGCATTTTTGCTGGAGCAATTTCTGCAATATACATCGGCGAAACAACAGAGGCGCCCCCGACAGCCAATCCACCCAAGAAACGAAAGAAAAGAAATGAATACCATCCCCATGCGAGTGCAGAGCCAAGGGCGGAAATAAGATAGCAGATAGCCAATACAAACAGAACAAAACGGCGTCCATATATATCGGAAGGTTTACCAAATACTATGGCCCCGACAATTGTACCCACAAGCGCAATAGCGACGGTAAAACCTAATGATGCATTAGACAACATAAACACTGATTTTAGATCAGCCAGTGTTCCTGAAATAACTGCTGTATCAAAGCCAAAAAGCAAACCACCGAGTGCAGCTACGAATGAGCAACCGATGACATAAGATGTTTGTTTACCGGGTACACTCATATTATTCATCACATATCGAATGTTTCTGGCACAAATCCACGCCTCATCGTATTTTCTGAACAGACCCGAGGGACTGTGAACTGGCGTAGATAATGAACACCACCTGCCTTTTCGCCAATACCGGATAAACCGAAACCGCCGAAAGGCTGTCGCGCTACTAATGCTCCTGTAATATTACGATTCAAGTAAAGATTACCCACATTAAATTCTCGTTTTGCTTTCGTGAGGTGCGATGGTTTTCGTGTATAAACACCGCCAGTAAGCTTATAATCGGTTGCATTGGCGATATGGATCGCTTCATCAAATGTTTTTGCTTTAATCACAGCCAGAACCGGGGCAAAAATTTCGTCGTTGGCGAGACTGTGATGTTGTTGAATGCCGGTAAAAATATGGGGGCCGACAAAAGGCCTATTCGCATGCGGCTCTGCAGACAATGGCGAGGACATCGCCAAAGCGCAGTGGCCTTCGGCATGACCTATATTGATATAGCATTGAGCTTTATGTTCTGCTTCTTGATCAATCAAGGGGCCGATATCTGTCCCGGGATTAATTGGATCGCCGACCTCAAGCGTTTTCGTAGCAGCAACCAAGCGATCAACAAACGAATCATGAATACTTTCTAGAACGATGCATCGTGAGCAGGCTGAGCATTTTTGACCCGCAAATCCGAAAGCAGAATCACGCACTCCAACAATTGCTTGATCAAGATCAGCTGAATCATCCACAATGATTGCGTTTTTTCCGCCCATCTCACAGATCACGCGTTTAATAAAATGCTGATCGGGCTTGGTATCATAGGCTGTTTTTATGATATTGAGTCCGACTTGCCTAGAACCAGTAAATGCGATCGTGCTGATACGAGAATCTGAAACAAGCTGAGCACCAATTGTTTCACCTAAGCCAGGAGCAAGATGTAATATATCCTTGGGGATACCTGATTGATGTAGTTTCTCAACAAGCATTTTCGCGATATAAGGCGTCTGCTCAGCAGGTTTAAGTATCACGGCATTACCTGTAGCCAAAGCAGCAACAGTCATACCCAATGGTATTGCTAACGGAAAGTTCCATGGCGCAATAACTGCAACAATACCACGCGGCTCAATCCAATGTTCATTGAACTCGCCCGGGTAATCATTGAGTATTTCGGGTATCGAAAGTTCGATAGCACAACGAGCATAGTATCGTAGAAAATCTATTGCCTCACATACTTCTGCATCTGCTTCGCGCCATGTTTTTCCCGCTTCACGGATAATCACACCTGCGATAGCATCCCTATGAGTAGTGATGTTATCTGCTGCACGTAGTAGCGCCGCGGATCTTTGATAAACCGCCGTTGCCTGCCAATGCTGCTGTGCCTTTTTGGCTCTTGTGATATAAGAATCGAGATCTTGCGTATCAATATGCTTTGTATTCTGTATTTTGATGCTGGTTATTGATTTTTTGAATTGTTGTCGCTGCTTCTCATCAGAAAAATCGCGTATAGATTCATTTATAAATTCAAAGTGCGTATTTGATCTTGTCGAGCCTACGGCTTCAGCTTCATGAGATTTGTCTTCGACCAAGGGTTGCTTTTCATTATTTCGTATCATGATTTGCCTCGTCTAACAGGCTGTGTTGATGAGGAGAGGCTAACAGTTCTTGATCGGATCGGGATTGTGATTCTCCTGCATGTAGCCATGATTCGTTCGATGTATTCTCTAATAATCTACGGACAAGATACGCCATTCCCGGAAGCAATTCACCAACAGGGATGTACTCACGCAAACGTAGGCCCTTGTTAACAACGGCGGTCTTTAATGTTCCGGCCATTCCGTACAGCATTTGTAGCTCAATTGCATTCTTTGGGAGGCCAAGCTCCTTCATATAAGCTAGAGCGTGCGAAATTGAACGCACATTGTGTGAGCCCAACGCAAGGAATGCGCCCCCTTGCCCTACGGCCTTTGGTGTCTGATTTAATATTTTTTCTGCCATGCGCTCAAAACTCGCATCAACCTCTACTTTCTTAGTATATACGGGAATTGGCCAACCTCGCTGTTTCGCATTGATTACTTCATAATCCCAATATGCCCCTTTAACCAAACGTATTGTGAATTGGCGATTATATTTTGCTGCGGTGTTAATCAGTGATTGAATATCATGTTCTACGGAATGAAGATATGCTTGTATCGCGATTCCAGCATGAAATTGATATTTTGTGACACATCGTTCAAATAACTTGATTGTTAAATTTTTTAATGCATAAGATTCGATATCAAAATTGATAAACACATTATTCTGTTCTGCTGAGATGAGAATAGGTTTGATCGCTTGTTCTAATGAATTCAATGTATAATCAAAATTGATTGAGTCCACTTTGGCAATTAATGAGCTTATTTTCAGTGACAAATTAACCCGAGGTTCATGGTGATTATAGCCAACCTCCAGTTGCGTCATTGCCTGCCATGAACATGTTTCTTGGCTTAACAATTGTATCAATTCAAGATACTTATTCTGATATTCACTTGCTTCATCGTCGCTTAAGCATTCTTCACCGAGTAGATCTATACTGAAGGCAATACCATTTTGCCATTGTCCATGTAATATGGAAAGTAAATCATTTGGTTTTGAAGCCGCGATAAAACGTTTCGCAATACTTTCAACTTGCAACTTAACAGTCATTGCAAAAGCAGATCGTGCAAAACGCCCTGCCTTTAATGCTGTTGATATACCAGCAGGTAAATTAACGTCCGGCTGAAATAAGTAATCTTTAAGATAATCATGAACTAGTTTGGAATTTTTTAGAGCTGGCAAAGTATCGACAAATCGAAATAGTTGTGTTTTAAATCCATTATCATTCATAGACCAACTCATTAACTTATCAGTTAACGGTTCTTTTTGGTTTGATGATAGAGAATGCATATCTTCTAAAAGATCGGCCCCAATCTCTTGTATACGATTTTCAAAATTATTGACTGGCAACGAAACTTGTGTTTGACGTAGCACCGAATGCTCTGACGTACTCTTCTTTTTAACATTCTGATCTGATGAATTATCAAACAATTTTCTAACCTTCAAATCAAATAACAAACATCAACAGACAAGCTTAACGTTGTTAATATTATGCCGATCGGATATTGAAGAATATCGCCTGAGACATACCTTGGGGATCATACATGCATTCCCTCCTGTATACGGAGATCCCTCACTGCTTATTGCATCTATTAGATGCCTAAGTACTGTGGCAGTTTTTGGTTTATAAGGTTAACGGCCTCGATAGGATTTGAAGCCATAAAAACGCAATCATCTTTTATATGGGGAAAACGGATTCGATTGTCAATTTTCTTTCCTGCAAGTTCTTTAGACCAACCATTACATGTAAGCCCAACGACAAGTCGGTCAAAAATCCACGCAAAGCACATTTCTGAAAGTGTACCTGCAGCGCCACCGACCGCAATGATAGCATCGGACTGAGCCACAATAGCATTACGTACATGCCCTAGTGATGTTGGTATTGGCCGATCTACCCATTGATTGGCTAACGCAGTGTGATTGCCTGGCAAATAGCCAATAGTATCGCCAAACTCATAATATTTCGAGGCATGCGCCCCTTTGTCAGCAGCTTCCATCACACCACCGAGGCCACCTGTGACAATGTAGTAACGATTATCGGCCAGCAACATCCCGGTCTCATAGGCAAGACGGTAGCAAATACTGTCGACTAAACAATCGCTATCTCCTATCACTGAAACTGAATATCGTTTATTTTCATTCATCTACGTAACCCATTATTTGTATGCAATAGAATAGATATCTTGCTAAATTACGAGTATGCATAAAAAAACTTCATTTTATGAGGTTTTTTAAGTGCTTAGGTGATATTCATCTATGCAGCATTAGATGTCGATTCCTCAATAGTAAAACGGCTCACAAGACACTGAAGATATTCAGCCTTCCCGGAGAGCTGCGCTACGGCATGAGCAGCCTGCCCCGTTCCTTCGGTCATTGCCGCGACACAACAGAAATTTACTCGATAGAACGTGTCACTTCCTCACTTGCGGCTGATTGCTCCTCTGCGGCAGCGGCAATTGATTGAATCATAGCTGACACTTCGTTTGCGCCTGACACAATCTTATTGAGAGCTTCAGCTGCTTCTACGGCTTGATTTGAACCTTCCTCAACACGAGTCGTCCCATCATTCATTTGCTGTACCCCATTCTTTGTTTCTATTTGAATTTGTTCAATAAATTTCGCGATTTCGTCTGTCGCGCTAGTTGTACTATCTGCGAGCTTGCGTACTTCATCAGCAACAACCGCGAAGCATCGTCCATGCTCATCTGCTCTAGCGGCCTCAATTGCTGCATTCAATGCTAATAAATTAGTCTGATCTGCAATATCATTGATCACATTTATAATCTCACCAATCTGTTCACTTCGTTTACCAAGCTGCTCGACAAATGTTGCTGAGGTAATTACTGCGTCGCGTATACTTTGAATTGATTCGACAGTATGCTCAACGACAATGCCGCCTTCGGTGGCTACATGTCCCGATTCATTAGCAGTATCTGCTGCATCAACTGATTTTTTCGCGACTTCGGTCACAGACGCAGATATTTCTTCTACCGCTGAACTTATCTGTGCAATTTGCGATGCTTGTTCATCCATACTACTAGCGACTTGTTCATTGGACACCGCGATTTCAGTTGATGCAGAAGCTACTTCGTGAGTTGTACCGCTAACCTCAAAAATAATTTCACGAAATTTCACGACTAGTTCGTTGAAGTAGGTACCAATGCGTGCAATTTCAGTGTTACCATTCACTTCAATATGCTTTGTTTAATCGCCTGTAAAAACGGCTTGCATTGTATCTATCAAATCATCAATAGGTTTTTTAACCATTTTTCGCATGATCACGGTAAATATAATCACGACAAAAATCACTATTGGGATGGTAACACATATACCCCACCAACGTGCTGAAGCTACCTCAGCATCAACTTTGTCTAATGACATGACAACATGATATGCCCCGTGCATATCCCCGATCTGCCAATTTTCCATAGCAAAACCGATCATATCCTTACCGTCACTGGTTGGAGATGTATCCAGATCGCCATGACATAACATGCAATCCTGGGTTAGTTGGATCGCACGCATGAAGTGGAGTTCGTTCTTTGTCTCGTCGATTTTATGTGCTTTTTCACTCTCTGATGCTTTGTAATCTCGTATGAGTTGACGCAAAAGCTCATCTTCAAATGAACCGACTATCACTGAGTTATCAGAGTTTCGTGCGTTATCTGATACGATTTTAAATGATATTTCTTCATCTCGACTAGCGGCATTATTGGCGGATGTCCAACCAGCTACAACGGGTATAGTATTAAAGAATTTAGCTTCGCTATATGGCCGTCCTTCACGTTTCACCTTCTCAAGGTCAGCCATCAAAATTTCCATATCGTATGCCCCGCGTCAATCAGGCGACTTACATGATTTTTCGATTCATCAGCTAGCGCGGTAAAAGCTGAAGCTTTTTCTATCAAGGCCGACTCGGATCGATTCTTAAAACTGCGATTAAATACAACAAAATTAACAACAACGACCATCACAATTAAAACGACTGTCAATGTGATAAGCCTTGAACCAATACCCATTGCAGGAATTCGCTTTAACATTCGATACCTCCTCCTATAATTCTGTTAAACCGTTCCAAATAATCTCTGTCTTGAGTGCAGAAGTCATTTGCCAAACATTAGATATTTCAAAACCAATATCGATATGAAGACTAGATAGTGATAAAATAGTCATCTATTATAATCGACATTACTGGACACAGATTTAATCTGTTTGATTAGTCTTAACACCAATACAGGAATTGTTTAGATATGAAATACTCGCTGTGTTTAATAATGTAAGCGTATTGTCACGACCGGCCAGAGATGTATTATTGGCCCATTGACAATCTAATTTCAGATGTGGAATATACAGAAATACAAATAAGTGAGTAATTTATATTCATTTGGTCAAAACATGATTTATACGTTACTACAACCTAATCATAACGATAGTGGTATATTAGTCGCGATATACATTGCGATCATGATCGTGATGGTCTTAGCTGGATTCTGGATATTGAATCTGATCATCAAACAGCAAAGGTTCCCCTTACCGATATCTTTTCCACTTCTTCTATCGCTGTATTTGCAAAGAGTGCCTATAGATCTGTTAGGCGATGCTGTAAGGATCATGCAAAGAAAAAACAAGCATGTTGATCTATATCGCTTAATACGAGTTTATTTGACAAACTGGGATTCAATTAGCACAGCAGAGGATCTTGTCCAGTTAATGTCTTCAGATTCCTCTAAAACAGAGTAATGTTTTATTTCCCCTCAGACGGTTATTGGTCTATCAACTCATGAAAAACCAACTAAACACTGAAATCACGACAATAGCAATCACATTGAGCACCACACCATATCGCGCCATATCATAGATTCTTAATTTCCCTGCACCAAAAACAACTGCATTAGGTGGCGTTGCAACAGGTAGCATAAATGCGCAACTCGCTGCCATTGCAGTTGGAACCATCAATATTATGGGATCAATTTCCATTGCTGTTGCCGCGGCCAACACGATAGGAAGAAATACATTCGCGGTCGCGGTATTTGATGTCACCTCTGTCATCAAAGTAACAACCAAGCAAAGGATAAAGATCACAAACAGAACTGGCATACCTTCCAATACAGTCAATTGTTCCGCGACAATTTCAGTTAGGCCAGAAGCAATAAACGCTTTTGCTATTGCCAACCCTCCTCCAAAAAGAAGTAAGATTCCCCATGGAATTGACGAAGCTCTTTGCCAATTCAACAACCGGTTACCTTGCTTATCACCAGAAGGAATCAGAAACATTGCTACAACTGCAACCAATGCGATCGTTGAATCTCCTGCGGTAGTGATTCCTGTCCACTTTGCCCATCCCACGATTGGTAGGGCACGAGTTATCCAAAGAAATGCTGTAATTGCAAGTACAATCATGACTCGCACTTGAGCTTTCGTCCATTTCTTTTCGACAGGTATATTGAGAGGTTTATTGAGTTTCACACCTCTAGATAAATATAGCCACGCAATGATCAACATAAATATAGATATGGGCAAACCAAATAATATCCATTCATGAAACGCGATTTCTCTTGTTGTAGCTTCTTGATAGATACTCAGCAAAGCAACATTTGGCGGCGTACCAATAATGGTTGCCATCCCACCAATACTGGCTGCATATGCAATGCCTAGTAATAAAGGTATACCTAATTTCCCGCTCTCATCATCTTCTAAAACAGCAACAGCAACAGGTAGCATCATGACAGCTGTCGCAGTATTTGATATCCACATGGAGCAAAATGCTGTTGCAGCCATGAAGCCAAAGATAATACGTGGGGCCGTTGTCCCTCCGACAACCATTAAAACCGTATGTGCAATTTTTCGGTGTGTTTGCGTACCTTCTGCCGCTTTAGAAAGCATAAAACCAGCCATAAAAAGCAGTATAAATGTATGCCCATATGCGGTCGCAACTTGGCCGTGAGATAAAACACCGACAATTGGGAATATGGCAAACGGAACGAGCGATGTGACGGGTATCGGTATTGCCTCACTTACCCACCACAACGCGCAAAGTACGGTTACACCAACCGTCCAGCTCGCACCAGAATTCATTCCACAGAAGTGGCATAAAAGAACAGAAAAAATCGCCATCATCAAACCGGTTACTTGCCATACCGTTTTGTTATGAAATATTTTTTCAGGTTTTTTACTCGATCGTTGCGTACCCACTGATGTTGGAGTCAACATGAGGACTATCCGATGATTAGCGACATAAAATGATTCAAATGAATAATCAGAAACTACATATCGTAATATATTATCGAGTATATATACAGCACAAACTTCCTTGTGCTAGAATGCTGATGTAGTAAATTCAAACACCGCAATGAAACCTGAATAGTCTTTTTATGAACACAGAAAGCCGCATCAAACGCATATTTCCATCTAGACTGCGATCTGTTCTATTGCCTGCGGAACATGGAGCGTGGGCAGCACTGATAGAAACAATTTTGTTAGGTTTTCTAGTTTCAATCAGTTGGCAATCACTTGTTGTTGCGTTCAATGCGTTACTACTGGGATTATGCTTACAACCCACAAAGATCATATTGCGCGGAGCCACGAATAAATATCAGATTGGGCGCTATATTACAGCAAAAAACGCATTGAAAATCATTGCCCCACTCGGGATAGCATTACTCTCATTTAACGTCATTTGGCCTCAAATATCTCCAGGTTTCGCATTAATATTACTCATGGGTGTCCCATTGGTACTTGTACATTGGCTTTATGAAATCTCAAATAAACCACGGCATCTTATTGCTATTTTAGCAGGAATGTTATCGATAGCATTCATTGCACCCGCAATGTATTCAGCAAAAACGGCTCAACCATCTTTCTCCCTCATGATTCTTCTAGTGTTATGCGCGAGACAAATTTCATCAATTGGTTACGCAAGATATCTCGTCCGGAAATCAAAAAATTTACCCACCAGCTATAAAGAACTTTTACTACTGAATGTAATCAGCTACATTGCAATATTACTTATCGCTATTCTTCCACTAACTGATGCTAGACAAATTTTCATCAAAGTATCAATCATATTCATCGCATTATGCTTAAGAACAGTCATTGGCGTCTACATTGTGCACAGACGCGGCAGTATTAAAGCAAAAACCATTGGCATGACAGAACTTGCCATCGGCATTACATACGTTCTATTCGCCGCATTGATTATTCACAATCAAATTTAAGAACCGATTGCTAAATTTAATCATCCTGACCGCAACGTTCGGTTTTACAGTGTTCATGCCCCCAGCACGTCACCAGCTTCACACCCTCTGGATTTGACAAAAAGTTTTCCATCACCGTGTCGGCATCATCTTCATTAATACCGCCCACTACCTTGACCCCCCATCGCTCAAGACCTCGCTTGGCTGGCATTCCTATCCCACCAGCCAACACCAGATCCGCTTTGATTTCATCAGCCACCCATTTCGCCACGCCATGGCAAGCAACTTCACCTTTAGCCACTTCATTGCGATTGACAATCTCACCTTTTATTTCATCAATCTCGTAAACCACAAAAACGTCAGATTTACCGAAATGTCGCGAAAATCGTCCCCGCATCATTGGCACAACAACACGCATGATTAGAACTCCTCATATTGGTCACAATATTGTCATCACAAACCACAATCGACGCAATGAGTAACCGAGCGATTAAAAATTCGCGGGGGACCATGCAGCACGATTGCTACGTGTCGTCGCATTAAACACGAGCAATACGAGGCGATCACACAGCCGATCCGAAAAATGCCTGTGCAGATCATATGAAACTTCAATACCACTGCGAATCGTCCCAACGTCAATCTGCGAATCCTGTATCCAGGCACTAAACCGCTCCACAATATTCAGCATGGTTTGCTTGTCCCATTCAAAATGATATTGCACACCCCAAGTACGCATACCGACACAGAAAAGCTGATTCTTACAGGATTTAGAGCTCGCTAAAAGCGTGGCTCCCTTAGGCAGCTGAGTTACCTCATACCCATGCATATGAAACTGACTTGTCCGCCACGGCATCCCATACAACATGGCATCCATTCGACCGATGTGATTCAGCTCCACATCCCCCATCCCAATCTCAACCTCTGACATCTGGCCCACTTCCCCGCCAAGAGCCTTCGCAATCAGCTGAGCCCCCAAACAAACACCTAGAACCGGCAACTCCTGCTGATGCATCCACTTAATTAGTGCCATTTCACATTCTAGATATGGATGCTCTTCTATTTCATCGATATTCATGGGCCCGCCGAGTACAACAAGCCCGTCAATATCACCATAGTCTGAAGGCAAATCCTCGCCAGCACATAACTTAACCACGTTGATTTCGTGTGAGTTTTGTGCCAAAACTTCGCCAAGCCGGCCCGGTACCTCATCCTCATGATGCTGCAATATCAATACAGCCATGATGCAATCCTTTCATTAAGCCCAATTTTGGTATGTTTTTGCAACTTTTCAAGCATGATGAAAAGGACAATCCCTCTCCTGATCATAGCATTTCGCAATAGCCCGATAATATCTTATATATTAAAAATGGTAACAAGCTTTCCACATTCTTGTTTCCTATAAAAAATTCGCATCGCAGTTTTATATTAATGATTATCATCAAGCCGATAACTACTTGGTCTAAGTACGTACACTTATTGTTTGCCCTTTTATTCCTATTCTTATTCCCTAAGGGAGAGTCGAAATGACATTCAAAAACAAAGCTGGTCGCAGGATTACGATCACGACCAGCGCACTGCTCACAGCATGGATGTGTATGAGCAGCTCCAGCATTTGTGCCGCAAAAAATATTACCTGGGACGGTGGCGGCTCGGGTGATGGTTGGTCTACAAAAGAAAATTGGGATCATGCAGATGGCGTCTCCAATGACGACACTGTTACATTTGATACCGCTAGTGCCGCAACGAGTGTTGTTGACATCACAGAAACAATCACCTCACTGAATTACAGCAATGGTGGCGCAAATTCAATTGCGATTAATATCTCTGGTAGTAACGCCCTCACCCTACGCAACATCACCAATAACTCTTCAGTAGAACAAACCATAACTGCGTCAAGCCAAAGTGGGACATTGATAGCAAATAATAGTTTTGGTCTTACTATCGATGCTGCCAACGGTTTGAAGTACACCACTGGTACATTGAACCTCGTCAACAAAACACTCACACTTGCAAATGGCACCACGTTCACACTTGATGATGTCACAATCCAAAACCTCCAAGATCTCAGCATCGGTGACGGCGCCAAGCTCGTCCTTAAGGACACAGCTGGCAGTGCTGGCAACATCACGTTCAACGGCGCAAGCGGCGACCTTGAAGTTGAAGGCGACACCCTCGCCATTGGCAGCACTCGCTCAGTAACGCTCGCAACCACGACCAACATCAAGTCAAGCAATGAAGGTGAAATCAACATTGCTGGCAAGATCACCGGTACTGGTGATCTCAACATCGACTCCGATGACGGCAACGGTTCGATCACAATCAGTAACACCGGCAACGATTTTGAAGGTGATGTCACCCTCAAAAATGGACGCCTCATTCTGACTGCTGACGATGTTCTCGGCGACAAGGATAACGACACCGGTAATAAGCTCGTCATCGAAGGCGGCGAAATCGCAGTCAAAAACACTTCAACCGATGGCATCACCATCAACAACGCAGTTGAACTAAACGGCGATTTCAAAGCTGTCAGCACATACGATTCAACTGCAACCAATGACAATCAGAAAGGCCCTCAAAAGCTAATCATCGCTGGCAAGGTCACACTCGGTGCGGATTCAGCCATCGACGTTGAACTTGAAAAAGTCGACGGCAGCGAAGATGCCCCAGCAGGCACACAAGCTGAATTCGTCATCACCGGCGTCATTGGCGAAACCGGCGGAGCACGTAAAATCACCAAAAACGGTGATGGCAAGCTCGTCCTTGAAGGCGATAACACCTTTACAGGTGGCGTTGACCTCGCCGCGGGCACGCTCGCTCTGAGCCATGACAACGCTCTCGGTTCTGGTAATCTCACCATTACCGGCACATCCGCCAACGTCGTTCTCAAAGACGGTGTCACCATCGGCAACACGCTTGACATCTCTGCAGATGACACGCTCAACGTCGAAGCTGACAGCGCTGCTGGTGAAGCAACCCTTACATCAAACATTGCAATCGATGATGACACGACCATCGACGTGAACACCGGCACAATCAATATGACCGGTAACATCACAGACACAGGCACAAACAAGCTGACCAAAGATGGCGACGGCACACTCGTCTTGGCTGGTGATGTACAGCATACCGGCGGCACGACCATCGCTAACGGCAAACTCGTCATCCAAGATGATAATGTTGCAGCAACAGGCAAAGACCTCGGTGTCACCGAAGTTGCTGCCGGTGCGACACTCGACGCACAAGAAGATCTCTCCGTATCAAACCTGACTGGCGAAGGTAACATCACCCTCACCAAGTTCGATAAAGATGACGATAACACAACCGATGACGAAGCCGCCAACATCACGATCACCACAAACTCTGATTCTGAGTTTGCTGGCAATATCTCCGGTGAAGGCCAAGTCACCCTTGACGGCACCAGCAAAATCACCCTCTCAGGTGCTAGCACCTACTCGGGTGGTACAGTTATTGAAGCAAACGCTAATGTAGTTGCCAAGAACAACAAAGCATTCGGGTCAGGCGACGTCGCTTTCAAAATAGATTCTGCCACGCTCAATGTTGCTGACGGTATCACCATTGGTAATACCCTCGACCTTATCGGCAACAACAACATCAAGCTCGATTCTGATGGCATGGGTACGCTCTCCAGCGATATCACACTCGATGACGATAAAATCTTCGATATCATCAGCAACAGCATCGAACTCTCCGGTGTCATCTCTGGCACACGGAAGATCGAAAAGAATGGCGCAGGTGACTTGATCCTTTCTGGCGTTAACACGTTCGCGAATGGTGTTGACCTAAACGCTGGCAAGCTCACCATCGGCAACGATGACGCACTTGGCGCAGGCACTCTCAAAGTGGCTGACGGCACCACTCTTGCTTCTAAAGGCAATAATGCCATCGCAAACGACGTCAATTTTGATGACGGTGCTGGCGCTTCCGCAACATCCGTAACTTTCGATGGCGACGGTAAGCTGACACTCGGCAAAGCAAACGATGACGACACTGCACAGCTTGGTACAGTAACCTTTGATGATGATGGTACAACCATCAACAACAACTCTACTGATGGCGAACTTATCCTCAATGGTACAACTGCAGGCGGAGCACTAACACTCGATGGCAGCGGTACAACTCGCTTCACCGATAAGCTCACAGCAGGCCACGCCAGCACAACAGCCAACAACGGCTACATCATCGATGACACCGTTGGTGGACTCACTGGCTTTACCAACGCAGGCGCTAAGGTTCTTAAAACAACCGCAACGGTGACTGATCCTTCTGTAACGATCAACCTCAGCGAAAACGACGGCCTCGCAACCTCCTTGCAGTCCGGCGTAAACAACACAATCGCTAACAATGTTGTTATCGACGATCAAACCGTACTCGGTGGTGACGGCCTCATCCTCACTGGTGCTGTCGAACTCCAAGACGGTATTGATGATGATGACAAGGTTGCACTCGAAATCGCTAACGGCGGCAACGTGACCCTCACCGGTGACATCACACTCACCGGCGCAGACACAATCGAAAAGCTTGCCGCTGGCACACTCAACCTCAACAACGCTGACAACCAAATCACAGCCAACCTCGAAGCCAAAGACGGCACTACCAACATCGGCGGCGCAGGTCTCACCGGTAATGTCACCGTCGACGGCGCTAACGCAATCGTCAAGAACACATCAACCATCACCGGCAACGTCAACGTCAACAACGGTGCATTCACCGCTGCTGCAAACGTAACCGAAAACGTAACAGTTGAAGCCAACGGCACACTCAATATCGCAACCACCGATATCCTCGCCACAGACAAGACACTCACACTGAAGGACGGCGCAACCATCGCAGCTGATGGCACAAGCCGCACCGTGAACGCCAATGTTGCATATGACAACAACGGCACCGTCAACGTCACCGGCCCCAACAGCCTCACACTCGCAAACAACGTCGATCTCGACGGTAACGCGACAACTCAAACCTTCAATATCTCCAAGGACGCTTCACTTGTCCTCTCTGGCAAGTACACCGATGCAACTGGAGACAACGACAAGTTCACACTCAACAAGACAGGCCAAGGTGCTATCATCGTTGGCAATCAGGATTCCGCTCCTGATGCAAACGACGCGACCGCATTCTTCGGCGACATCAACACGAACGCTGGCACAACTTCAATCATCGGCGCAGGTGTAGACGGCGACGTCACTGTGTCCACCGACACCGCTATCGAAGCGAACACCATCCTCAAAGCAGCGGGTAAAATTACCGGCACAACGACGATTGAATCCTCGCAAATGTCAACTTCCTCAGATCCTCAAAAAATATACTCAGTACTTGAGGTTGCATCTGATGACGCGTTTGACACCACTTCTGTGCTAGCCCTCGAAAATGAAGCGACAATCGCTGCTACAGGTGCCGACCGTGAAGTTGCTGCAAATCTTAACCTCACAACAGGCAATACCGTCAGAGTCATCGGCACTCATAAACTCTCACTCTCAGACAACATCGATGTCAACGGTGCGACTCTCGCTCAGACATTCGAAGTTTCCGAGAACGCGACCCTCGCTCTGACCGGTGACATCACCGACTCGAACGATGCAAGCGACGAGTTCTTCAACCTCACAAAGACCGGCAAAGGTGCTGTCGAAATCGGCAACCAAGCAAGTCTTGACCTCTTCAACGACGACACCGATGACAACGAAAAAGTCTTTGCAGGCAACCTGACCGTCACCGACGGCACAATCACCCTCATGGGCTCAAAGATCACCGGCGACGTCGAAGTCAATTACGATGAATCAGCTAGTACACAAGGCATCTTTGCAGGTACCGGCATCATCGCTGGCAACCTCAACATCAACGACGGTGCTATCCATAACCCTGGTCAGTCACCCGGCAAACTCAATGTCGAAGGCACCTACACCGTAGGTGAAGACGCAACCGTCAACTTTGAAATCGATACCGTTGCTGACGCTCATGATCAGATCAACGTCACGGGCAATGTCACCATCGACGACAAGGCTGTCGCAAACGTCAACTTCTCCGGCGACAAGCTCGAAGATGGCAAGACCTACGACCTAATCGTCACCGAAGGCAGCTTCACGGGTAACCAAAGCTTCCGTAACACTGACGATACCCTCAACATCAACGACAACCGTCTCTTCTTCGATACCACCGCTGAACTCGACAGCACCGGCAAGAAGTGGCAAGCCAAGGTCACAGAAAACGGCATCAAGTACGATGACGTCTCTGACGGCAAAACCAATACTCAGATCGCAAAAACCATGCGAGCATGGAAGCAAGAGATTGTCGAAACACCAGCTGCCGGCTCCATTGATGAAGATCGCAAGAACGTCCTTGACGCCCTCAACTCTGCATCAAACCGCACTGAGTTCAACGGCATGGTGTCACAACTCAACGCACCGCAACACGTTGCTGCAGCTCCTGAAGTCTTCAACAACGTCTCCGCTGGTAACAACCAAGTCACCGGTCGTCTCGCAGGTCTTCGCGGCGGTACTGAAATGTTCGGCCAAGTCGGCGCTTCTGATCGCAGCATGACCAACTACGCCAGCGACCCAACCGTTCTCGCGCTTGCTCTTGATACACCTCAGGAAATGCTCGACTGGTTCAACTCCAAAGATTACTCCGCATGGGGCAAGATCTTCGGTCAGTATTCCGATCAGGATACAACCAAAGATCGCCTCGGCTACACCGCTCTCTCTGCTGGCGTTGTCGGCGGCGTAGACTGTAAAGTCAACGACCAGTTCATCCTCGGTGTCCTTGGCTCATTCACTCAGACTGAAATCGACTTCGATGACTCTGACAGCGAAAATTCAGTGAACACAATCCGCTCCGGCGTTTATGCCTCTTACTACGTCAACGACGCAATGTACGTCGACGGCGTAGCAACACTCGGCTACAACTGGACCGAATCAGAACGTCAAATCAAAGTCGGTTCTATCGACCGTACCGCTGACGCTGACTATGAATCAGTCGACCTCTCTCTCTATGGCGGCACAGGCTTCGACTGGGTCATGGGTTCATTCACTGTCACACCAAATGCTTGGGCTCAGTACACATTCTTCTCACAGGACGAATTCTCCGAAACAGGTGCGGGCTCGCTCAACACCACCGTCGAAGAATACGACACCTACTCATTCCGCACACAGCTCGGCGTCAAGATCACGCGTATGTCCGAGATCAACGGCCGCCCATTCATGCCTGAATTCTCAATCGGTTGGATCCACGAATTCGCCGAACTCGATGAAATGGAAGCTCGCTTCACTGGCGAAACCAACCCATTCTCATACGACCCAGGTACCGCTAATGAAGACGCGCTCTTCATCGGCGGCGGCGTCACCACACTCCTCTCTGACCGCTCTTCACTCTTCGTCAAATATGACGGCGAGTTCGCAAAAGACGGCATGACTCAAGCACTCTCCGCTGGTCTTAAGTTCAAGTTCTAATTCATAGAACAACTCAAAAACCAAAAGCTGGCTTCTTCGGAAGCCAGCTTTTTTCATGCCCTACTCCACTTGTCACATCTGTCTACAGCCAAGCCTAACCCCTCACTTCACTCAAGCACGAGAACACCATATTCCGATAAACAATCCTATGAACGCAAATAACCAACACATCGCTATCCTCAACTCCGGCGGGCTACGGTCACTCATCGCCACCGCCGTTTCACTCAATGACAAACCACGTACCCGCGCCTCACTCATCTACATCAACGATGGCCGCGACAATGTTGTTAACCGCGCAAGCTATCTTCGCCTACAAGCCGACTACTTCAACATCCCGCGCATCATTGAGCTTGATTTACCACACATATTCGCTCACGGCTACGGCAAAAACCCAGACGGTACTCCCATGGGTAATATCGTTGCCCCTCAATTCCTCCTCGCTGCGCTCGCACAAGCTCGACTCATGCAAGCCGAGCACCTCATTTGGCCCATCTCTTTCAATCTCGACCACCAAAAAATCGCATTTGCAACTGAGCAAATACAACTCGTTGAGCATCTCGCTTCACTTGAATCCCCAACCAATCCAACCATCCGCACACCTCTTCTCGAACTCGCTGACAAGCAAATAATTGAACTCGGCAACCAACTCGAAACGCCCTTCTTCAACGCCTGGTCATGCCTCACACTCAACCCAAAACCCTGCCGCGCTTGCCCTGCATGCCTCCGCCGCAAACAAGCCTTCCGCGATGCCGCCACAACAGACCCCTCATTCAATCCCGACACCGCCTCGGTCGTCAAATAATCCATCCCACCAACACAACATAAAAGAGACGAACCCTTCAACAGAGTCCGTCTCATCTAACCTAACCGTTAGCAGTTGTGACCTAATCTAATAAGAGCCACTTACTCTAGGCTACTCTTGTTTCATCCAATCGGAACCGACTCACAAGACTCTGCAAATGCTCTGCCTTCTCAGACAATACCGTTGCCGCCTGTGAAGCTTGTTGCGCGCCTTCCGATGATTGATCAACCATCGTGCTGATTTGCGTCACATTCACCGTAGCCTGCTCGCAAGCACTTGCTTGTTCCTGTGCCGATGCAGCTAAACGTCCCATCATGCCCACCACTTCATCAGCCTTACTGACAATCATCTTCAACTGATCTCCAGCAGCCTCAGCCTTCTGCACCCCATGACCAACCTGTTCCGTCCCTTCATTCATACGCTCAACAGCTAACCGCGTTTCTTCTTGAATCGAAGCAATCGAACCACCAATCTCTTGTGTCGCATTCGTCGTACGATCTGCCAGTTTACGAACCTCGTCCGCTACAACCGCAAACCCTCGCCCATGCTCCCCTGCCCTCGCCGCCTCAATCGCAGCATTCAAAGCGAGCAAATTCGTCTGATCTGCAATATCATTAATCACATTAATAACCTCACCAATCTCTTCGCCCCTTTTGCCGAGCTCGCCGATCGTCTTCGCAGTTTCCATCACCGAACCCTGAATTGCTCGCATCTCAGAAATCGTCTGATTCACCGTATCACCGCCAGCACCCGCAACCTCGCCGGCATCGTTCGCCGTGCTCGACGCTTCCCCCATCTGGCACGAAGATTCTTCAGCACTCGCTGCCATCTCTGCTACAGCACTACTCACCTCACCCACTTGGCTGCGTTGCTCACGCATCCCAACAGCCATCTCCTCACTTGATGCTGCAATCTGTGTCGCCGCACCCGCCACTTCACTCGTCGATCGCTTCACATCCAAAATAATGTCATGTGTCTTCTGAATAAACTCATTCATCCAACCCGCCAAATCACCTAACTCATCATTCGCACTATCATCCAACCGTTTTGTCAGATCGCCCTCACCTTCTGCAATATCCCTACAGCGACCAATCATCCCAGCAATTGGCCCAAGAATCGTTTTCTTCACAATCCAAAACGCCAACGGCACAACAATCACTAACACATATACCAACACAATGATGCCCGCGAAAATTAAATTTGCGTTCTGCTCATCGCTCATTGATGCATCAATACGACCTGTTTCTCTCGCAACATCATCCGTATACACACCCGCGCCAATGACCAGATCCGTCCCCTCGATTAATATCGCATAACTCAACTTTGGATAAACACCATTCTCTCCCGCCTTAGGCCACAGATACTCAACATAGCCCCCACCTTTTGTGCCACGATCCGTCAAATCGCGAATAAAATAGATCCCATTTGAATCTTTTGTATCCCACATATTCTCCCCCTCCATCTCCGGCTTAATGGGCAACGCAACATTGTACCCCTTAATATCATTGACAAAAAAGTAACCGGTCTTCTGCTTCTCTGATTCTGTGTTATGAAACATATTATCGCGCAACACGCGAGATACATATGCCCGTTTTTCAGCATCCCCCTCAATCTTCTTCAATACAATCGCCAACAGATTCGCCTGCGTATCTACCGAAGCCTTCAGCCTCATCCGATGCCCCTGCATCATCTGCTTGCTAACTTCCCCCATTGCAAACTGCTTCATCTTCGTTTCACTTCTTAACGCCACAACACTAATCACAGCCCCCAGTCCCGCAACCACCAATATCAATAAACCAATCCGTTTTGCGATACTAAACCTAAAATTTTTCATCGTACACTCCTGCCTGAAATCTAGTTTCATAAAATAGCGCTTCACGAATAACAGATACGTATCACTCGTATCGCGCCATTTCACCACGAATAAATAATGTATAACGAATCCCACTCACCAAGTTCGAGATGCATACAGCAAACCACTTGACGAATGACACCACAGGCAGGTCTTAATTCTTCGTTAAATTTTTATAGAATGCGATCCAGATATCACAATCGGAGCTAATTTAGAATCACTTTACACAGAATATAACAACTGTTTAAAAATAAGGGTTATCTGCATAAAATTGTCATAAACTGCAAGAATATACGTAGAAAAACCATCTCATTCTAAGATTAATCTAATACATTAATAGATATACAATTTCCGCTTATCGCAAGGTATATGAGTATTATCAATAAATGGATATCGCAATACCACTTTACCAATTAACTCACCAAATCTCTATTCCATACCCCAGCGATACACCTCATGCGACTCTTTACTCCACATCTCTTTTGCAAACCGCTCAACATCAAAAAATTTCGCAGGCATCCGCGTCGTGTAATCAAAATTAATCAGCACAAAAGCCTGATCATCCGGATATGACATCTTAATCATCATCGGCAACTTCGAATCTTCTACTACCCATACACGCGCCTTCGCCGAACCCTCACCCACCGAATAATCAAACACCGCAACACCTGCCCGCTCAACCACATCCGATGCTCGAACTGCTTTCGCGCTTACCATCTCATTACCAAACAAAATCGCCAAACTCGCATCAAGTAGCCGCCCTTTTTCTGCATACTTCAACAATCGATCCGACAACAAACCAAACCGCGTTTCCTCCGCGCTCTCAAATTTTCCTTCCGTAATATTGTATATCTTCGTCCCACTCTCACCCGCAAACTGTACAAACCCCATCCCCTGCACCCGCCAACGATTCGGCCACTGAAAATACACATCCCCTCTCACCATCTCCGGCCCAACCATCGCCATCGGCTCATCCGCAAAATACGTCATGTGAAAACTTTCAACCTCTTGCACCGCATCCACCACATCCGCCCACACAACACCTTTCCCAAGACCCATCCAACCTTGCGACAACCCCATCACCAGCCACACCAATCCCGACAAAACCACCGCTGCCGCAACCCCGCCTATCGGCATCCATTTCCTCATACCAATCCGCCCAACCACATCTTCCCTCTCACCATCTATCTCGCCATTAGCCTCATCCGCAACAAGTCCCTCTTCTTTCAAACCCCATAAAACCCGCGCCTCAAAATCAGCCGACAACCCTTCATGGCCCTGCATCTCACGAATCCCCTCCACAACCGCGCGCATCTCTTCCCCTGCCGTTGCCTCACCTTCATACAGCTCCGCCATCACATCATCACACAACACATCGTTTTCCTGCTTCATTTCACGTTTCATAACAACACCTCCTTCTCACACGACCCCGCAAGCATTTCCTTCAACTTCGCCAGCCCATACCGCATACGCGACTTCACCGTTGCCTCAGGTAAATCCAACGTCCTCGCAATATCACCAAAACTCATTTCTCCCCACATCCGCATCTCGATCACTTCACGCTGCCCTTCAGGCAACCGCATCATCGCCCTCTTCAGTTGATCGCCTGCCTCCGCCATTTCCATTTCATGCCCCGGCCCATCCTCATTTCCCTCAACCCATCCACCTACGCCACCTCGCCCTCCTTCACCATCATCACTACGCTCAAAAATCCCTTCCAGCGACAACTCGCCACCACCCCTGCGCTGCTTGTACCTTAAGTAATCCATCACCACATGCCGCGCAATCACATACAGCCACGCCCTCACCTTCTCTCTTGGCTTCGCCCCATCCTTCCTCACCGCCCTCACCGCTTTCATAAAGCACTCCTGCGTCAGATCCTCCGCACGATGCCGATCCCTCACCTTCCCCCAAACATATCGAAATACCGCATCACCATGCCCCGCAATCATCGCACTCACCGCTCCCGCATCCCCGTTCTGCAACCTGCGCAGCAACAGCTTTTCCTCTGCCCGCTGCTCATCGACCTGCCTCGCTTCATCCGTCTGCAAACGCATTCCTTGCTCATCCACCCCATGGTTCTTACCTTCCAAGACGCTGCTCAACCCGCCCACGATTCAACCACTCATCAATTTTCTCATATCTCACCCGTATCACCAAATCATTTCTAGCCCATACCTCACCATGCCCTTAAAATCCTTCCATGCAGCAGACTCCCCCCCCATACCATCCCCCCATCGCACCCCCAATCGAATGGATCGGCCCAGCCGAATCCGGACACCTCCGCCTCCTCGACCAGACCCAGCTCCCTATCACCACAACCTATCTCGATTGCACCACAACCCAGCACATTTGGGATGCGATCAAGCGGCTCGTCGTCCGCGGCGCCCCCGCCATCGGCATTACCGCCGCCTACGGCCTCGTCATCGCCTCACAAACACCTCCCCCAAACTCACCCCTCGCGGCCCTCTCACCAGAAGATCGCTTCCAAAAATCTTGCGACTATCTCGCCACCTCAAGGCCCACTGCCGTCAATCTATTCTGGGCTATCGACCGCCTCCGCAAACTCCCCGACCATTCCCCTGCAGCACTCCTCGCCGAAGCCAAAAAAATCCACGAAGAAGACCGCAAAATGTGCCACGCCATCGGCCAGCACGCTCTCGACTATCTCCTACAGCACATCACACCTCACACCAATCGCCCACTCACCTTCCATACCCACTGTAACGCAGGCGCCCTCGCCACTGGCGGCATCGGCACCGCAACCGCACCTATGTACCTCGCCCACGAGCAGAATATCCCCATCCGTATTTTCGCTGACGAGACCCGTCCACTCCTTCAAGGCTCCCGCCTCACCGCCTTCGAACTCCAATCCGCTGGCATCGACGTCACACTCATCTGCGACGACATGGCCGCGCATGTCATGCAACAAAAACTCATTGACCTCGTCATCGTCGGCGCGGACCGCATCGCCGCTAACGGCGACGCCGCCAACAAAATCGGAACCTACAACCTCGCCGTCCTCGCCAAGCACCACAACATCCCCTTCTTCGTCGCCGCTCCCTCCTCCACATTCGACCTCTCCCTCTCCGACGGCTCGCACATCCCCATCGAAGAACGCGCCTCAAACGAAATCACCCAAGGCTTCGGCAACCAAACCGCTCCCAACAACATCAAAACCTATTCCCCCGCATTCGACGTCACCCCCCACGCCCTCATCACCGCTCTCATCACCGAACGCGGCATCATCCCCAAACCCAACACCCAATCCGTCACCGCCCACCTCTCATAACCTCCTTGTAAAACCACGACAGCACAATCACAAGCCCGCCACCGCTAGTGGCGGGGTATCGCGCAACTTCACATCAACTTACTGCAACTCAATTAGCTGAAACCCTACAAGTCCGAATTCTTTACTTTCTCCAAACAACAAAAACGCCGCGCATCATTACAATGCGCGACGTCACAACTTCATTACCATCTAATCATGCGCTACAGCGCATGATCGTTATTGCATCATTTGTTCAACCTCAACACCACCTTCATCTTTAACCTCAATTGGCTTCCCATTCATCATCCCCATCCCTTCAAATTTTGGCATCGAACCCATATCCTTCGGATTTCCAACACCAATCACACCCTGAGCAATCCGCGCCCCCGCATCACCCACAGGCTGCGTCCCTTTATCATTCATCGCATGAACAATCATCCCACGACCAATGATCGGATTTTTATTCTTGCCAATCGTAATATTGTCCACCCGTAACATCAGCATCGCCTCGCCTTTATCATCCGACATGATATTTCCAAAATCGCCCGCATGCCGATCCTTCATCTCCGGCATGCCATGCTTATGCCCCTCAGGATTGTAATGATCGCCCGTCCCCTTCCCATCCGATTCCGATATATCCCCATACTCATGAATATGGAACCCATGCTCTGAATTTGGCTCTAACCCTTTGATCTCCGCCATGACCACAACATCATTCCCATCTTCCCAAAAATTCACAATCCCATTCACCTTATTCCCCTTCGTCGGCTCTAACACACAGATAGCTATCTTCAACTCATCCAAGGGATCATTCATCCCCATCATGCCCATCATTTTTTCGTGATCCATCCCCGCATTCATCTCTCCATCTTCCATACGCGTATCATGTTGACGCTTCATCATGTCATCCATCTCATCCTGCGTCATCGGCTCCATCTCATCTTCGTCATCAACCGACATGCGATCCATCCCCGTCCCTCGCATATTCTTATCATCATCCATCTGCGACCAACCGCCTGACCCATAATCATCACTATCTGATTGTGCATCAGCAAATGGATCTGCAACTAATATCACTAACATTGCAATCAATACAATACCAACCAAGATTGCTGATATTTTGGTATTCATAATCTGTTTCCTTTTCTTGAACACCGATTCGTCCACGCAATAAGACTGATGCGCAGTATCTACATTTCACAGATTTACACCGTAAGAACCAACCCCATAAACCACAACAGGGGGAATCCCCCCCATTTCCCCTCATCCCTAACTTCTATGCCGCTTTAATGCCAACTTCGAATGTACTTCAGTCCAGCCGAACCCCCGCCAAACGCACAATCTTCCGGGCCAGTTTCTCCTGGTCGTACACCTTACCCATCTCAATCGGCACAAGCACCCCATGTTCATGATTAGAAGCCAATATCAATCCCAACTCACCTTCTTCTTCAAAACCCATTTCCGCCTGTTGGTGTCCCATAACAAACACACTCACACCCCAAGCCTTCCCCAATTCACGCATCTGATCATCTTTATGCTTTCGTCCCCACACCATCAAATGCCCACTCCCCTTAGGCACCAAATCTACCTCACTCACACCACGCTCCAACACACCCATATCAAAATCTTTCATCTTCCGTGGCCCCGGCAGCGAATGACACAACATCACACCATTCGCCATCCGCACACCCAACGGCAACCCGCCAATGTATCCCCCAACAGCCTCCCTCACGCGCTTCGCATCATCTTCCCCATACAAATACTCCAGCCCCAAATCGAACGCCTCAATCTGATCCAACCCATTTTTCAAAATCCCCTCGCCATTTCTCTGTGCTAATTCATGATTAGACTGCAACACAATCACCCGATCACCATACTTAATCTTCAGCCACGCCACGCGCGCCAGCATCCGCACGCTCATATCCATCCCATTCATATACTTCCCCCCATGCACCACCTCATGCAAAACCAATACATCCTTCTCCCGTCTATCAAGATCCGCATACTTCAAAATACGCTGTAGATTCTCGGCATGATCATGCAAGTCACCCGTCATCACCAATCTCGCCCCAGGTTTCGCTTCGACATCAATCACTGACCCTTTCAACCCTTTTTGTGTGCGACATGTAGCCGCGGCTTTCTCAAATAACGCAACCATCTCTTCCGCATCACGAAATCGAATTTCATTGCCCGGTAACTTGGAGGGGTCATAACTACGCAGATCCATGTCTTCACTCATAACCTAATTATCCCATCCTTAAACCGTTTTGACAAAACATCTATTTTCAAGCAGAAAATAACCCTCTAATATCTATTCAAGGGTACTCCCCATTGAACAGCGACCTCGAATTCAATACCGTGAGATTTGTTTAGTTGTGTTTATTAAGCCTGTGTCATGCCTAAATATTAAATCTATTGCATGAAATTGCCTAGCCATCAGCCACACTGCTGTTGGAGCAATCATATTGCATATGCCAAACGGACCAGACCATGAAAAATCTGCGACTGCTTTACTGCGCACTCGTTGCCATCACACTCAATAACATCAACCTGTCAGCTGATGTTATTCATTTTGATAACTTCCCCGATATCGAATATCAGTCAGGCAGCACCCTCTTTACAGGCGGCAGCATTCTCAGTGTTTATGCCACATACACTTCGCCGACCCAATTCCAAGGCGCGATCGGGTATGTCCATGATCCAAACCCAATTTTCAGTACTGGAAAATTCCTCGAGCCCAACAACTATATCCGCCTCAAAGCAGATTCAAACGGCGTTCCCGCCTTTGGACAAGTAACTTTCCGTTATCACATCATCGATGCAAAAGCCACCGTGAATCTCGGTGCCAACGCCCCCGGTCCCAATCTACTCATCTCCAATGACTTCGCAAACTTTGATGGCATAACCCACAACGGCGTCATTTTTTCCGTCACACCCGCGAACATCATCAATAACTACGCCACAGTGACCGCGACCGGCATTATCACGCAATTGAACTTTGGCGGTTCGCGCATCTATATAGATCACATCACCTACGAACGTGCTGTTCCTGAACCCGCATCATTAGCACTTCTTTCATTAGGCGCACTTTTGTTTTCGAAAAGATACCGATTGCTTCAAGCAATTTAAAATGTTGAGCAAATTACTATTAATCAGCTATTAAAAATTTTTCACACATACCGGTGATACTCCTATTGTTTGAATTCACGTAAAACTTCAAACTACGCCGTTCATATGCACAATTTTTATTAGTACTAATCTTTGATTAGACATGTAGGAGAAGAAAATGAAACTCGCTTGTGTTTTAATCGCTATCTTTGCATTCTCAATGCAACTTACCGTATCCGCTGCTGTCGTCGATCCATACATCGATAATGTCGTCAGCTACACCGCTGGCACAAATACGTTTGCACCTCATAATAACCCAGCTGAAGTATTCGGCGCTCCAGACGGCGGCATCGGCGCAGCTGGTGGTTACCTCTCACTCGGTAACAACGGCGAAGTCATCCTCGAATTCACCGACAACCTCCTTGTCGACGGTACAGGTTTCGATCTCAGACTCTACGAAATCGGCAACCCCGACCCATACGCCATAGCGATCAGCCACGACAACATTAACTACTATCCAATCGGCACAGGCACAACATCTAAATCTTTTGACATTAATTCAGCCGTCCTCGCTTCAGGTCAAACCGCATTCCGTTACGTCAAAATTCATGACAACAGCGCGTTCCAAACCCCAGCACCTTTCGCGGGCACCGATATCGATTCCATCGAAGCACTCAACACCATCCCCATCCCGGAACCTGCCTCACTCGCATTACTCTCACTCAGCTCACTCGCACTCATCCGACGCCGCTAAGATGCAATCAACTTAAAATCCCATGACAAGCCGCTGCATTGTAGCGGCTTGTTTACTTTGTTATCTAAATCAATGCATGTAATTGATACCCAATCTATTTGCCCTGACATAACACACATCAAAACCCCATGCATCACTACAACAATGTCAACACTCAAAGCATAACTTAGAGCTTATCACCCCTTTTTTATCTATTCATCACGGCGCAACTGTAAAACTTGAATCAAAAACAACATGCAGGGTATCCCCTACATTCCACACATATCTCATTGCATAATTCATAGACTTAATACCAAATCTCACAAAACATGACAATCCCTTTGTGTTTCATTTTCCATCACGTATTCTCAAATGGCACTGACAAACTTTCTTGAAACTTGAATCCATCTTTTCATTCGAACCATACAAGTCCTTTAAACGAGATTTTTTCTTAGGGAGACCCAACATGAAATCAAAATTGCTCACCTCAGCAACCGCAGCCATCGCGCTAACCGCGATGGCATCAACTGTTGCAGCCGAACCTTACGCTGACGTTGTCGCGTTCTCAGCCCTCGGCCCAAACTCCGCAAACGACCCAACCGCCGCACTCGGCCGTGGTGATAACAACTCTGTTGCACTCGGCACCGGCGGCGTGCTCATTGTCGAATTCACCGATAACCGTCTCGTCAACGACACTGGCTTAGACCTTCGAATTATGGAGCGTGGCGGTGTCGCCGACTACAACGTCCAAATCAGCATGGATAACATCGATTACATCAATCTTGGCGATGTTCAAAAATGGAAAGACTTTGAACTCACACCGTACCTCGTAACGCCAGCCGATCAATTCCGATTTGTGAAAATCACTTCCCTCAGCACAAGCGGTAACGGCCCCGAGATTGATTACGTCGGTGCAAGAAACTCAATCGACGTCCCCGTCCCCGAACCCGCCTCACTCGCATTACTCGGCCTCGGCTCACTCGCTCTACTACGTCGACGCTAATTCACCATTAACTCAGACAAATCAAACGAGCCACGACGTTGTCGTGGCTCGTTTCTTTCTAATCGAACCGATGCATAGACTCTCAAATAGACAGACCTTTGCAATCGCAATGCTTATACATGCATCACCTCGTCACATACCCCAAAGACCAAAACATAACTTCAATACAACAACTAATTGATCAATTCTCAATATTCAGCAATGCATTCAAGCTTTCAAGCTATTCCATCCAACCTCCACCAAACTAAAATTGATCAATAATGAAATTGAACAAATCTATCTAGCCCGTAAACAATCTAGAACAACTAGACCAAACAATCTTCAATTTCAAACGATTTCCGGCTCATTTCAATATCCATTACATCCGAGACTATCATGATTACATCTAAATGCCGTCAAAACGCTTTTACATTAATTGAGCTTTTAGTTGTCATATCGATCATTGCCTTGCTTATCGCGATCTTGCTACCCGCTCTTGGTGCAGCCAGAAACGCAGCCATGGATATCAAATGCATGAGCAACCTCCGGCAAATGAACACCGCACAAGCAACCTATAACGCTGACAATGATTCCTTCTTCCTCATGGCCGGCACCACCTACCTAGAACGTCCCGAATATAATTACAACCGTGGCCCTTGGGCCTCAGCAACATCTGAAGAAGCATGGTGGCCCGCCATGCTTTACCATGACTACGGCATCCCCGTTGACATGTTCACCTGCCCACGCTTTCTAGATGATGTACGCGGCAGAGGTTGGGACGTCATCACCGAAGTACCCGTAGAAAGAGCTCACGACATCCGATGGAAACGTGCCCACTACGGCATCAACATCGATTGGCTCAGCACGCGCCTATACCTCGAACTCAACAACAGCGGCGACATCACACAAGGTAGCCTCAAAGATTTCACCGTCAGCGCATTCCAATCATCAAGACGCGTCAGCGAAGTCCGAAACCCAACCAAAACCCTCCTCTTTGCCGACGGCTGGGTCTCAGATTGGGAAGCCCGTGGTTACGAAGGCACCAACGGCCCCGGCGTCGTTCAATCCGGAATCCTAACTGCATCTGGCGACAACTTCTTCGGTCAACCACACCCCCGTCACGGCAGCACAAGCATCAACGTCGCCTTCGTCGACGGACACGCAGAACCCGTCAGCAGTAAATCAGAAAAACCACTCCCCGACATCGATAACGGCCCATACGCCGCTGACTCCCTCGGATACCACGAATCCGCCGGCGCAACTGAAAACAACATGTGGGATATCTATTGATTTCATAACCAATCCCCCAAAAATATATCTATTAACCCACACTCAATACCATATTTCACACTCACAGGTTAATCCGTTGAAACCTGATTGGTTTCCTGCAATGATTGCCATCTGACTCATATCGTACCCACATGTTTTGCCATATCTATTCTTGCTTGGCCTACTTGATTTAAGAGCATGTGACATTCAAATTTCATGTATCTTAGGGAGACCTTTTATGAAATCATTACTGATGACCACAGCAGTGGCCGCGTTAGCTGCAACAGCACTTACATCAACCGCCTCAGCAGACAAGTACGCTGACGTTGTTACAAACTTCACCATTGGCGCCAATATTGATCCTCTAGCTTCACATGCTGACCCAACCAGAGCGCTTGGCGCATGGAATTCACCTGCCGCCGGGCATGCTGTAACACTAGGTGCAGGCGGTACACTCACAGTAGAATTTCTCGATAACCGACTCGTCGACAGCACCGGCGACGACCTTAAAATCAGAGAGCATGGCGGTGCTGATGACTACATGGTCGAAATCAGTGCTGACAACACAACCTACTACTCACTCGGATCAAAAGCCGGCGGAGCCAGCGAACTGTTCGACATCAACTCCGTTGTGATCGCCTCTGGTATCGACGAGTTCCGATACGTCCGAATCACCGACATCACAGAAGATGGCGACACATCAAATGGTGCTGAAATCGACTACGTGTTTGCTCAAAACTCAATCGACGCACCAGTACCAGAACCAGCCTCGCTTGCCCTACTCGGCCTCGGCTCACTCGTCATAATCCGCCGTTGTAAATAACTACGTTTTAAGTATCAAATAAAGCACAAACCGCTTCGCCTCGAAGCGGTTTTTTTGTCATATCTAAAATCTGCAAAAACAACCTAAAAATCCCTATCAAAACTGCGGCTCACCCCATTGATCCCCCTCCTTATATCACATATTTTAGCTCCGGCTGCATCGCATACGTCTGTGTCATGTCACCGCAGCCTTCTGACCGACATCCTTTCAACAAGCTTGCCTCCTACGCAAGTTCATAACTTCTACCCATTCAACCCAGAGAGACGGGAAATGAAAAACATCAAAACACTAACCTGCGCGATCATTGCATGCGTCATATCATTGCTAACCACAAACCTAAACGCTGGCAACATCACCTTCAACGATCTCACGCCCGGAACCACAATCCCCGTCCTCGGCCCCATCACCCCTTCTAATACCCAACCCATCACAACCTTCACATCCAACGGCTACACCCTCCGCCTCGACCACTACTACAACGTCTTCAACGGCACCTTCTACACCACTGACGGCGCCACCGTTACCGCACCTTCCTTCGGCATGTCCACCAACTCCCTCTTCCTCAACAGCACCATCCTACATATCGACTTCGCAGAAAACGGCATCGCCCCACCAACCGAAGTCACGATCGATTACGTCGAAATTAAACCTGACCTATCATCAGAAGACGGCGCCATTTACAACGCCAGCAATTTTCCCCGTTTTTTACAAACAAACCTTGGTGCAGGATTCAAAAGCCTAGGCATCTTCTCTCCATGGAATCACAACGGCGCAACGCTAACCAATACCATCCATAACACCTCAGGCAACCAATACACCGGTACACTAACAATCACACCCACCTCTCCCGTCGACCAAATCCTCAGCCTCTCCTTCGGCTCATCCAACCTCTATATCGATTCTATCACCTTCACCGAAATCCCCGAACCCACATCCCTCGCGTTCCTTACACTCGCTTCTCTCACCCTCATCCGTCGCCGTCATCATTCACAATTCAATCTAACTCATAAATAGATTTATTACATTCATCTCCACCACCCCAGCCTAACCACCGGCTCCTTCACCTTCACTGGCCCCATCAACAATTTCTCCATCGGTGGACAAGAACTTCACATCGACAACGTCTCATACTCAGCCATCCCCGAACCCGCCTCACTTGCTCTCCTCAGCCTCGGCTCACTCGCATTACTACGCAGCAAACACTAAGCCACAAACCAAGCATCATAATCCTAAAGCAGCCTTCTAAGGCTGCTTTTTTGTTGCCCCTCCCACCACTCCCAAATCCGTATTCCCACCCCCATCTCAGCACGATTTCAACACCACAAGCTACCCCAAACCCCCATTCTTGACACCAAATGACTATCAGTCACAATATGACCTCTCGTATAACCCGCCCACGGAGAACGCCATGTCACTCGCCACCTACAAACAACGTGATTTTGTCCGCCGAGAAAGCGAAATCCTTGATGCGCTTACCCATCGCCTCAATCGCACACCTTTCGATCAAATCACCATCGATCAAATCGCCCAACAAACCGGCATCTCCAAGGGCACCATCTACAATCACATCAACACCAAAGAAGATCTCCTCGCCAAGCTCTACATCCGATTCCGCTTACAGCTCCTTAGCGAACTTGAAGCCGTAAATTTCAATCAACCCGCCCCCATCATCATCAAAGACATGATCGCCAAAGCCTTCGCCTACAAACAATCCCACCGCGTCATCGGCACCATCGATCACCACGCCTTTGCCCCCAACTTCAAATCCAAACTCACACCCGACATACGCAATCAAATCGAACAAATCGAAGACAATATCAACCAACTCGTCATCTCCGTCCTTCAACGCGGCATCAATGAAGGCGACTTCCCCAAACGCCCCGTCGAAGACCTCTTCCACTGTCTCCATTGCGCAATCATCGGCATCTTCACACGCATCTGGGAATGCGACACCGAGCCAATCCCCCCCAACCAAATCGCTTCAATCTGCAACCTCTACTCCGATTTCATCCTCGCCGGCCTCCTCGCACTCGACGACTAATCCCCCCATCCCATCCTCGACACTATCTTTACGATATACCGATCCTCATATTACCCTAACCATCGAATAGCCCATGATTACCCAAGATCAAACCATCATCACCCAAATCCAGCAACTCGTCGCCGATCACCACGCACACGACACCACCGGCCACGATCACCATCACATCACCCGCGTCTTCAAGCTCTCAACTCACCTTCAATCTCTCGAAGGCGGCAACCTCTTCCTCATCCAATCCGCCGCACTCCTCCACGACTACGCGGATTTCAAACTCACAGAAACCCCTGAAAAAGACCTGCAAAAACTTCAACAAATCCTCCTCAACTTCAACCTCGACCATCCCACAATCGAACAAATCTTCCACATCATCTCCCAAGTCTCCTTCAAAGGCGCACACGTCAACACCGCTCCTGATTCTCTCGAAGCCCGCATCGTCCAAGACGCCGACCGCATCGACGCCCTCGGCGCCATCGGCATCGCTCGCACCTTCGCCTATGGCGGCGCACATGATTCCCCCATCCATACCCCCGACGAATCACCCACACAACACACCTCATTCGAAGACTACAAATCCTCACGCTCATCAACCATCAATCATTTCCACGAAAAACTTCTCCTGCTCATCAACCGCATCAACACCCCTGCCGCAAAGCATATCGCCCAACAACGGCACGACTTCCTGCTCACCTTCCTCAAGCAGTTCCACAACGAATGGGACTGCAACATCGCTGACAAATAAAAAGCGGACACTTTCGTATCCGCCTTACATCTATTCAACCATTAGTTATCTCATCATGCAGCTTCTTCATGCCTCTTCGCATGCAACCCAAAATTCTCAATTGTTGCGCGTAGCCCCGCCGCCTTCTCAGACAACTGTCTCACACTCTGCACCGTCAGGTTCGCGCCCTCCGCTGTTTCGCGTGACGCTTCTGTGATCAATTCAACACTTCTCCCCACCTCCTCACTCGATGCACTCTGCTCTTCCGCTGCCGCCGCGATCGACTGAATCATGCCCGCCACTTCATGCGTACTCCCCACAATCTTCTGCAAGTTCTCACCTGCCTGCCCCGCCTTCTCAACACCCATCTCAACCTGCCCCGTCCCCGCCGTCATCTGCCGAACCGCATCCTCCGTCTGCCCCTGGATCATCTCAATCGCACCCGCGATCTCATCCGTCGCAACCGTCGTCCGATCCGCCAACTTCCTCACCTCATCCGCCACCACCGCAAACCCACGACCATGCTCCCCTGCCCTCGCCGCTTCAATCGCAGCATTCAGCGCCAACAAGTTCGTCTGATCCGCAATCTCATTAATCACCTTCACAATCTCACCAATCTGCTCACTCTTCTCACCCAACTGCGTCACGCCCGCCGCTCCCGATTCAACCACATCAAAAATCTGCTTCATCCCCTCAATCGTTTCGCCCACAACCCGCTCACCTTCCTCCGCATAATCACCCGACACCGACGCGTTCTCCGCCGCCTCCGCTGACTTCCTTGCCACCTCAACCACCGCTTGGGTCATCTCATCCATCGCACGATTAATCTGGCCAATCTGTTCGCCTTGTCTTCCCATCCCATCAATCATTTCTTCACTGCTATGCGCGATCTCACTCGCCACCATCGCCACCTCATCCGACGACTCGTTCACCGTCAACACCACCTCTTCAAACTTCCTCACCAGCTCGTTAAACTCACTCGCCAGCTCACCCAGCTCATCCTTACTATGAACCTCAACGCGCTGTCCCAAATCCCCACTTCCCGTCGCAATATCCTTGATCTTCGCCACAACCTCCCCGATCGGCTTCACAACACCTGACATCACCACCCAATACGCCAACCACATCAAACCCATCGCACTCAAAAATGCAATCCCTTGTATCCAATTGAGCTTTGCCTGTTTCGCTTCACTCGCCTTCTGGAACGCGCCCGTTGCCTTATTCATCACCTTCAGCAATCCAATATTTTCAGCCAAAACCTTATCAATCGCTATACGCCCCTGCTCACTATCTACCTCATACGCGCCCACACTCAAATCCTTCAGCCCCGCATACACCGGCCCCCACATCGCCTTACCCTCATCCAAAGCCGCAATCACACCCGCATCTTCCGCCGCCGGTATCACCGCCACTTCCATCTTTCCATTCAATGTCTCCCCACCATCACGCAGCGCATTCAACGTCCGATCAAACAAGCTGATCGTGCCCCCCAACATCTCACGACCCGCACCCAATGCTTTCTCATCCTTCGCCTCCACCAACATCAAGACTTCCTTCGTCATCCGCTGACTTAACATCCGCTGACGACCCGCGAGATTAATCTGCAAACCATCCGCTTTCTGACCCCGCAGCACAACCCACGTCGCGCCGATCGTCACGACTTGCAACAACACTAAAACAAACACAATCCCGATCAATCTCAAACGTATCGACATACCTGGCTCCAAGCTTTGTGGCCACACTTTACGCAGCCTTCACTTCGTTCTATCCATGCGATAGCCTTCGCAAGCCCTGTTATTTCATAGAAACTTGCCCTATATCTCTATCACATTCACAACACAGGCATGCCGGTCTCGCACAAACCCCGGCTCCTCCCCCGCTTCTTCCCAGCATGACCCACCATCCCGATTCTCTCCTCAATCCCCACCCTTAAAACAAAACAACACACAGCATGGATAACTTTCAGCAGGATAGACCGAACGCATCAAAACCGTGTCGTCCTCTGTTCTATCGAACGTTTTATGACGCGAATCAACACAACCAGAATAGTCTTAAATCTTTTAAATATTCCTGCTCATCTCAACATGCATACTCTTATCGCATAGACCACATAAGGCATAAAGCGTACTTCAACAATCCAATTCTCATCGATACCCGCCACCAACAACGCTTTTCAAAAACAATCCGCACACACCATCTAATCCCTGAACAAAACGATAGCACTTATGCTCCCCCGCAAGATTCTTAAAGCAATCAATTCAATCCCCACTTCAAAATCCAAAAGATTAACAATATTAATTTTCAATCTAACTAATGATTAGTTAGTTCATGAATGACTGACCCCACTCATACAACACATACGTATCGGACAAGCCCCAGCATCAATACGTAAACTCTCACCCCAACCTCAAAGCCCGCGTCCTGCTCACCCACCCTTTCCCTCCCCTAACCACCTCTCCATTTCCCGGATGATTAACGCACCATCTAATTCCTATGTTCATCCTCGCCTCGCCATGCCAATCTCCAGTCACACTGCTTCCATTCCCACCACGCTCCCGACGCTTCAATCTCAAAACGCGTAATCACTTCACATAGACAGAATCTCTCGAATCGCTCCATCAAGTCCATGCCATTCATACATCACGAAACACTGCCACTTAGATCACGGACTCTTTCACAAAATCCGCTTTTGTGCGCGCATACTGCGCAGCCTCCGTCTCACCCCGAACCCTCAACTTCCCAAAGTCTGAGCTTATCTCACCCTTTCTCATCAAAATTGGGCTCTTTCTGACCATTCCTTGCCAAAAATCGATGAAACAATACATTTTCTCAATCCCGGGAACGCATTGCCGTAATCTATTATATATAATACACTTATGGCCCATAAGACCACTGTTTCATGCATATTTGTGCGCACACATCTCACCTCTCCAAATGTCGCACTTCCCTTTCGCCGCAAACCCATAGAAAATGAGATAGATCCCACCTGCAATAACCATTTCAGCTGGGCGTTCTACTCAAGGAATGCAAATGGCCGAGCATACGTCGCAATCACCCGCCGACCAGCATGCACAGGACCTGATGCTCCGGCAAGCGGCCGCGGGCGATGGCGCAGCATGGGCATCTCTGGTGCGCAACTACTCACCACGCGTGTTCGGCCTGATCTTTAAGCAATGCCGTGACAAAGAGTTAGCGGAAGAAATCACGCAAGACACTTTCGTCACCATCGCCCAAAAACTCCTTGACAATCAGGGCTACGAAGAACGCGGCCGATTCGAATCCTGGCTCTTCCTCATCGCCACCAACCGCCTCCGCGATGAAATGCGACGCCGAAAACGACAAGCCAGACCCACCGACATGTCCCCCGCCGCATCATCACGTCAGGATGACGGCTCCATGAGCAACGGAATTAGCGCCCCCACATGGGCCGGCGATGAATCGCAACTCATTAACCTCAAACCACTTAAATCTCAACGTCCTGAAGATAAACTCATCCGCGACGAGCAAATTCAACGCCTCAAAGCCGCCGTCGAGCAACTCAACGAAGCCGATCAAGAAATTGTCTATCTCCGTCACACAGCAGGACTTAGCTTCGCTCAAATCGCGGAAATGCAAGAAAAACCCATCGGCACAGTACTCGCCCGCTCACATCGGGCAATCAAAAAACTCCGTCAACTGCTCGACTCACCCGATGATTAACTAAATGTAAATTAACGACTTACAACATCGCAAAAACACGAAACCACACGATGATTGGACAAAATCATGGACCATGAAGAAAACAAAAACCAGTTCCCTCCTCCCGATGAGTCTGGCGTCAATCGCCCGGATGATAGAGATGATGCGCCAGAACTGAACGAACAAGACGAGTCTATGTCTTTACCTGAATATGACTTACAGGCTGACTTGCAGATGGAGGACTTGCTCGATGAGGCGATGGGCCAGATTGAAGTCCCTGCCAACATGGCTGATCAGATCATTAGCCAGACGATGCCTCAATTCGAACAGCAAAAACTTAACACCATACGTCGTATTGATTTAACGTACTTCCGCCGCATCGCTGCTGTGATCGCAATCGTCGGCGCAGGTGCTATCATCTGGGCTTTAACCAGTGTCAGCGATTTCAAAGAACCTGCTGATCAACCCGGAATCGCACAAACCGATCCGAAAATGGGTGGTCAAAATGGCGTGCAAATGGTTGATGCGGAAACGGTTGCGAAGAAGCTTGCCGCACTTGATACGAGGCTAGCGGCTGTGCCGGCGTTACGTGAAGAAGTCCGTTTTGATGTCGATGGTGTGGATGACACGAGTTACGATTCGTACGTCGACTCGCAACTCGACCTGATCGCGATGCGTCTAGATACCATGCAGACCGAACAGAAAATTGCAGATACAGACACGACGATGGAGCTAGCTGTGCTGGATTATCAGTTGCAGGAAATGATGGACGCGGATTCATACTATTTTTAATTAACTTCTAATGATTGATTAGAGATAAGCCTAATCATCCATTAGAAGAAAATTAACAATGGGCGTTTATGAGAAAGATCAAAAAGATTAGAGTAAAACGATGAAAGATCGATCAAGGACAATTAAAGCATGCATTTGGGCAGGGATGATCAGCACACTGGGATTGGTGTGGACTGGTGGTGATGTGATCGCACAAGATGCGGGCCATGACGAGACCCGGCGGGAGATGCATGAGGATAGCGCTGCGGGCAAGCGAAATAACGGACTCGAGCGCGGGGCCGGGAGGGGGATGCGAAATGGTGAGGGGATGCGTGGTATGCACGGCGGCAAGATGGGGCCGGGCGGGGAAGCGGGAACGCGGGAACTGAGCGGCCGAAAGATGCGGCCGGAGATGAAGCTTGAGGATGTGAGGGAAGCGGTTGAGGTGCTTAAGCGGATTGATCCACCGATGGGGATCGAGTTAGAAGAGCAGTTGCAGTATGATCCACGTGAGGTCGGCCGCATATTACAGGAACGATTTCCGCGGCTTGAATGGTTTATGAAGATGAAACGATATGATCCGGGCCTGTTTGATCTGCGGGTCGAGGATATCCGTCTAACCAGCGAATTGAATCGTTTATCGGTGAAGTACCGCGAAGCGTTAAGTGTCGGGGATGAACTATTGGCGATACAAACTGAACGCATGCTGGAAGACACGCTGGATGAGTTATTTGATATACGTACCGAGATCACGCAGACACAAATCGAGCGACTACAAAACAAATTAAATGAATTACGCAGTTCGTTAGCGGAACGAATGGCGGGCAAGGATGAATTGATTGCTGAACAAATGAATGCGTTGGGCGTGATTCAAAATGAAGATGTTGTGTTGCTGCCAAGTCGTGAAAGCGAGAACGTAGAAGAAGTTGTTGAGGTGGAAGCGGCGGAAAAGCCCGAGGTTTCTGATAAAGAATAATTTATGTTGTCCAACCAGCTCATTGTCCGCACGCTTATGGTGAAAATCCGTGTGGTTTTTTTATAACGATATTACAAGTGTATTTCGTTGAGTGATGGAATGAGCGCAAAAGAAAAGGGCTGCTTTGAGCAGCCCTTAATCTGATTGCATTCAATCACACATATTGTGTTTGGTGCGATTCATTGATCGATGTATCGCTGGGTGTCGTCGTATTATTTACGGCGACGTAGCATCGCGAGGCCACCAAGACCGAGCATAGCGAGTGATGCTGGTTCTGGTACGACTTCAGTGACTTTAAATTCATCCATAACTGCGTTGAGGTGTTGTGTTGTTGGAGCACCCCAGTTGTTCGCGTAGATACCTGCTGCGCCTGCATCGGTGATGGCTGTTGTACCGGTGAAGATGTGTTCAGCAACGGTCCAGTTTTCGCCGAAATCGCCGGACTTATCGAGAACAAAACCAGCGGTTACATTTTCGCCATCGAGGTCAAGGAAGAGTGAGAATGTTTTGCCAGCATAGACATCGTTAGCGCGGGACATGGTGTCACACCATGAGTAGGCGATGTCGGTGTTGTAGGCATACATGGTGAAGTTGAACCAGTCGGTGGTATCGTCTGCGTACTCTGCAGGCGGGTCGACTTTAGAAGCAACCATGGAGAGCTGGATGCGCTTGTCGCCTTGATCGCGAGCGGTGATAGCGATTTCGCCGCCGCCACCAGTGATGGAATCGAGTGTGAACGAAGCTTCGACGCGGCCGTTAAGGAAATCGGCAGTTGAAGCGGCGTTGTAGCCAGCAGCTTTGTAGTAAATGCTGCTAGTGTTGACTGCGCCGTTTGCGACGGAGAGTTTGTTGCCAGCTGCGTGTGGGACATTGCCGTTGTAAACCCATGCACCGTTGGAAACAGCTTCGAGTTCACCGTTTGCATACGTGCTGAAATCGTCGGTGAAATCTGCTGCGTAAGTTGTTGCACAAAGTGCTGCACCGAGGCCGAGAACTGCGAAAGATTGTGATAGCTTGGTCATCTAGTTTCCCTCTCTTGAAAAGAAAATGAATTTTAGAAATTCTTTTAATCACCTAAAAAACAGAAGTGCTTTTAGGTGTTCTATGCGTCAGATGGTTCAACATTACACGAAGGAATGGGGGAATCTAGGACGAACCTTTAAAAACTAGGTAAATGTATGTATAGGTTGCATCTAATTAACTTTAAGTTGCGCGACGAAGGCGAATACGGATGTAAGAATCAAAAATATGGGGTGATGTTGCGCTGATTGTTTCAAAACAAGCACTGAGAAGCGATTAGACAGCATTACTAATAAATATCTGTAAATACAATATTTAAAGCGTGTTAAGAGGGGGAAGATGTACGCGTAACAAGGGGTGAAAGATTGGGTTGTAACAGTTGCAACGACTATAACGGCGTGTACATTAGTTGCGCAGGTGTACAGTCCATGACTGGTAGTGATATCCGTGCGACTGAGGTGCAGCACTATAAATTAGGCAAATTGGGGCAACTAGATTGTGATTGCAATAGGAAATGATGGGTTATAGAAAAAGCTGCCCTGGTTGGACAGCTTTCATGCGTGTAGAGGCGATTATGCGTTATGGATGTTATTGACGTCGACGAAGCATCGCGAGGCCAGAGATGGCGAGAAGGGCGAGTGAGGCGGGCTCTGGGATGACTGCTTCGAAATTAGTGAATGCACCGTACATGTGATGTGACCCGGGTGCACCGATTTGATTGATGTGGATGCCCGCTGCACCAGCGTTCAGGAGGTCTGCGTCGGTGACTTTGCCGGTGAGTGTTTTTGTTTCGACTTCCCAGGTGCTGCCGTAGTCGCCTGATTTATCCATGATGAGCGAAACGGAGACGTCATCGCCGGCTAGATCGAGTTGAATGGTGAGGTTTTTGCCGGTGTAGACTTCGTTGGCGCGAGACATGGTGTTGATCCAGTGTGTACTGATGTCTGTACCTGTGACGTTAAAGAAGAGGTTGTACCAGGTGTCTTCGCCGTTGACGCCGGGCGAGGTTGCGGGATCGATACGTTGTGCGGTGATGGTTGCTTGAATGGATTTACCGGAGGCTTGCGTGCGAGCGGTGACGCCAACGTATGAGGAATGCGCGCCAAGAGGTGCTTCGAAAGAATCGAAGTTGACGGTAGCGGAGACGGAGCCGTCGAGGAAATCGGAGGTTGAAGGGGCATAGTACTCTGCTTTACCCCAGTATTGGTTGAGGTTGACGCCGACGGCATTCATGTTGAGTTTGTTGCCGTTTGAGGCAGGGGTGTTGTAGACCCAGTTGCCGCCGTTCGCATCTTCGAAGCTAGTCCATGGCCATGAATCGTCAACATAGTCGAATGAATCGGAGAAACTGCCGGCGTAAGCGGTGAGGCTGCAGGTTGCGGCGAGGCCGAGTGCGGTCAAGCAAGATGTAAAATTCTTGATCATCATTTTCCCTCTCTTTGTTAATTGTAGGAGATTTAAAATTTCAACTAATAGTGAATATCACTCAAAAAGTAGATGCAGAATAATTATGACCTGAAAAATCAGGTTGAATTTGATTGAATAAAAGAACCTGGGCACTGCTTAGATCACGGTTATGAAAGATGAATATGAAACGAAAAAAATAATCTAACCGTGTAATAGGCTCTGAAACAGATATCAGTCGTCAAGAAAATGTCTCTCTAAAAATTAAAGATAACAGTGTACGGATAGAACGCATGTACAAAATGCGAGAATGTATAAAATGTATTCAGGGGTTGCGTAAAATTTACTAAAAGTTGCGCAGCGATAGCCTTGAGCATAGAACTCACATGAAATGGTATATGAGATACCGAAGGGATTAGCTTGGATTACGAGGTTTGCTGGCGGTTAAAATAGCGGTATAGAGAGGGGGTGGAGCCATAGAACTCACGGAAGCGTCGGTGGAAATGGGAAGGGTGCTTGAAGCCAAAGGTTTGTGCGATACTGGAGACAGACATCTCGGTGTTGATGAGGTATTCGGCGGAAGCTTCGAGACGAAGCCGGAGATGATAGCGTTGGGGTGAAATACCTACTTCGTTGGAGAAGAGGCGCACGAAATGCTTTTCAGTGAGTTTGAGTGAGTGGGAGATGTCTTTGTTGGAAACGACATCATGGAGGTTGGATCGCATCCATTTGATGGCATTGGCGACACGGCGGTCGCGTTCGAGTTGGATTTCGTCGCCGAGCTTGTGCGAGGATTGGGATTCGTTCTCGGTGGAGGTGTTGATGATGGATGGGTGGACGTGTATGCCGTGCTGCTCGCGGTAGGCGATGATGATGAGTTCTTCGAGGCAAGAGCGGAGCCGAACGAGGTAGCCGGGGAGACGAAGGCGGAATTCCTCGGACATAACAGTGATGAGGCGCTCGATACGACGGGCGGCGGGGTGTTTTAGCTCGGTCATGGGTGGATCAAGCTGAGCGAGCTGCAGGAGGGTCTGGAAAACGTCGGTCATGACCGCTTCATGGTGGTCGGGGACATCGATGTCATCACGCTTCAGCAAGCGGGGATAGATGGCGATAGAGGCGGTCCAGACGGTAGAGCGGTCACAGACGATTTCATGCCAAACGGGGGCAGGAGGGCAGATGTGGAGGCAAGGCGTGCGGAGGGGGATGTCGCCGCCTTGGTGACGGAGAATGGCGTTGCCACGGGCGAAGTATTGGACTTCGTAGAAGTTGTTATGGATGTGTGGCGCGACGGAGCCCATTTCGAGGACGGGATAGATTTGGAAAATATCATCGGGGTTGCCATAGGCAGGAAGCGAAGCGATATCGGGGGTGTGCTGAGCGGAAATGGCGGAGAGGGACATGATGATGACTTCCTAGGGGATACGAATGGCAGCGAAAGCATGCGTAGGTACGTACGCATGAGCCCCGGATTGTTTCATCAAGAGTACATATATTATTGTTAAAATTATACTCGATTTGCGCAACTGATAAACATAAATCGCGCACCCTGGTTCATGTTTCATGAAAAACAGCGTATTACGGTCGCACATGAGGCGAACGGGGCCTGTACTAGATGGGAAATGTGTTGAATTTTGGGCGCGGGAGAATGGTGATTAGGAAGCTTGCGTGGGTTCTTCGCTTTTCTTTTTGGTTTTACGTGCTTCGTTGATGGTTAAGTGCCGTCCGTTGTAGATTTTGCCGGCGAGTTGTTCGATGGCGTATAGGCCTTCTTCACGGGTGGTCATTTCGACGAAGCCAAAGCCACGTGATTTGCCGGTTTGTGGGTCGACGATAATGATCGTTTTGTCGACGTTGCCGAAGGTCTGAAAGAGCTTGCCGAGGTCATCAGCGGTGGCAGAGTATGGGAGATTTCCGACGTAGATATTGACCATATTAAACGAGTCCTGAAGCAGTCATCCCGAAGACACAGGCAGCCGCGAGAGATCGGGTCATCAAGCAGGCGACAGTGATTGGGTTGAGCGACCAGACGCAGGGAAAAAATGGCAACGGAAAAACGACATCGTCTGAAGAAGCGAAACTTGCCGGCTTGTTGGCGTATTGGAACAAAAACAAATATGAATCAACAACAACAAAGCGCGTAGAACACATGGCTGGCTCGGGTGGCGAAAAGACATGCACCCGCTCACACCACAATCATCATGTTATCTATACCTGAAGATGGGTGAATGATGCAAGGGTTTTGATCCGGTTTTTGGTTGCGGGTTATCCCAAGTTACGCGATACTGGCGTGTGAAGGCACATTTATAAAAATGATTCATGATAAGCTTTGTATTCTCCTTAAAGTGAATTTGTAATTTGGCTGGCAACCAACTGCGTGGGAATCGGGCAACATATCAAGATAAAGGGCAAACAAGATGGTAGAGACTGAAGGTGCAGCTGTTGTGGCTGATGCTGCGGAAGCTCAGGGCGAAGCTGGTGTTGCGATCTCAAAGGGATCGAAGTTGGCGCTGTGGGCAATGTTGCTTGGGGTTGGAGGAATGTTCTTGTCGTTCGTGGTGGTGGGGATACCGATTGCTTTTTTGGCAGTGGTGTTGGGATTGATGGCGCGAGGCGCGATTCAAAAATCTGGGGGGAAACTTATTGGGAAAGGGATGATGACGGTTGGTATCTTAGCTGGGCTGATTGGTTGTGTGATTGTCCCAGTCGTGCTGGTGTTTACGGTGGTGCCTGCGTTTGAGGCGATGCGAGTGAAGGCGCAGGATATGGTTGTGATGGATCAAGGAAGGGAGTTGGGGCTGGCGGTGCATGTGTATCACGAAGACAAGGGTGCGTGGCCGGGAACGATTGGGGATTTGGCGGAGAGTGGCGTGAATGAGGCGACGTTTTACATGCCACAATCGGGTCGGAGCATTCGGGCAGATTTTGCGCAGATGACTTTTGAAGACAAACGGGAGTTGATTCGTGTGCAGTCTGATTTTGTGTTCGTGCCGATTGTTGAAGGCGGGAATGCAAGCGAACGTGTGGTGATGTTTAGCAATCCGCTTGTGAGGGATTCGCAATTTATGGTGGTTGTATTTTTAGATGGGCATGCTGAAATGTTTGAAGGGGACTGGGTGAAGGAAATGCTTGGTGAAATTGAAAAACAGAATGATGGGAAAGCGTGGATGACGTTATTACATCAGCAACGGTCTAACCAATAATTAGGTTATTGGGTGGTATTTTGTATTTAACTTTGGCTGCACGGAAACTTTGATTGCTTATGTTGCAAACACCCTGCCACCGGCGGTGGCAGGCTTGAAAGAAACGCCATCGTTCAATCAATTTAGTAAGCGTTCGATGATATGATTAAAAGAAAAAGCTGCACTCTTTTGGAGTACAGCTTTTTTTGTTTGTCGGTTATTGAGGGAGGGGATTAGGAGAGGAGTTTTTCGAGGTCGTCGCGGGTGAGTGAGCGAAGGATGTTTTCTTCGCCGCCGACGATTGCGTCTGCGAGCTTACGCTTTTTGTCCTGCATTTCTGCGATGCGCTGCTCGACGGTGTCTTCACAGATCATGCGGTAAGCGAAGACAGGCTTGGTCTGACCGATACGGTAAGTACGGTCAATGGCCTGGGCTTCGACGGCAGGGTTCCACCAAGGGTCGAGAATGAAGACGTATTCGGCGGCGGTGAGGTTGAGGCCAAGACCACCGGTCTTGAGGGAGATGAGGAAAAGTGGGATCTTCTCGTCGGTCTGGAATTTCTCAACAACTTCACGTCGGTTGCGGGTTTGGCCGTCGAGATAGCAGTAGGGGATGCCGCGTTCGTCGAGCTTGCGCCGGACGAGAGAGAGCATGGAAGTGAACTGCGAGAAGACGAGTGCTTTGGAGCCTTCCTCGATGATGTCAGCGACACGTTCGAGAAGGACATCAAGTTTTGCAGAGGCTTCGTCTGCGCGGGCTTCGTCGATGAGGCCGGGGTGACAGGCTGCCTGACGGAGTCTAAGCAGCGCTTCGAGCACCATGAAGGTTGACTTGCCCATCGCGGAGCCTGTAGGGCTTGGCGCGGAAGAGTCGAGCTGCTTCATGAGGTTTTGCCGGTAGTAGCTGCGCATGTCGTCGTAGACTTTGCGCTGCTCAGGTTCCATGTGGCAGAGGATGGTTTGTTCGGTCTTCGGTGGTAGATCGGTGAGGACTTGCGCCTTGGTACGTCGGAGGATGAAGGGGCGGAGTGATGAGGCGATCTGTTGAAGCATGGTTGTTTTTGCTTCGTTTTCTTCGGAATCTTCTTCTTTTTGAGTCACGCGTGAGCCTTGACGGATGATGTCGGCAAAGCGTGCGTTTGACCCGAGCATGCCGGGGTTGAGGTACTCGAAGATTGACCATAGGTCGCCGAGATGGTTTTCGATCGGCGTACCGGTCAGGGCTAATCGGTGATTAGACCGGAGAAGCCGTGCGGATTTAGCTGATTGCGAGGCTGGGTTTTTGATGGCTTGCGCTTCGTCGAGGACGATGTAGTCGAAGTGGTAGTGTTGTAGTTCTTCGACATCGCGGCGCATGAGGCCGAAGGATGTGACGATAACATCGTGATCGTCAAAGGCGTTACGGAGTGCGATGCGATCAGCGCCGGCGTAGGCCATGACACGGAGGTCGGGTGTGAACTTTTCGGCTTCGTCGATCCAGTTGAAAACAACGGAACGGGGAACGACAACGAGTGTTGGACGGTGTTTTGGTTTTTCACCGTTGAGTGTTTGGTCGATGTGATCTTCGATTCCGAGATAACGGGCTTCGAGCATGGAGAGGACTTGGACGGTTTTACCGAGCCCCATGTCGTCGGCGAGGATGCCGTTCATGCCGAAGGTGCGGAGGAACTTGAACCAGCCGAGACCTTCACGCTGATAAGGGCGGAGTGTTCCGTGGAACTTACCGGGCGCGGGGTCGAGAGGCTTGATGCCTTCGAAGGCTTTGAGTTGATCGCGAGCGACTTTGAATTGCTCGTCGACAGAAACGAGTTCACGTTCATCGAGAAGCGAATCAAGGAGCGCGGCCTGGGAGGCTTTGAAGCGGAGGTGATCGTCTTCGAGTTCACCCATTGCGGTGAGTAGGCCGTGTTCATCGAGCCATTGCTCGGGAAGGAGGCCTTGTGAGCCGTCACCGAGTGTGATCATGGATTCGCCGTTGCGAGCAGCGGCAAGGATTTCTGGTAATGAGACTTCTTGTTCTTCGCCATCGGCGCGGTGGTATTTGACTGTGCCGCGGAGTTCGAACCAATCGACGTTGGATGCGATGGAGAGGTTTGGCGGGCCTGCGGTGCGGACGTTGAGTCGGTCGGCTGAGATGATCCAATCGTTGGACATGAGGTGTGTGACGACGAATGCCATCTGCTTGTATGGGAGGAGAAGCATGTCGGGGTTTGCGGCGTTGGCTTGGCGGAGGCCGCAGGTTGCGAGCTGGGCGATGGCGTCGCGTTCGGCTTTGCGATCGCGGCGGATGAGGACGCCTTGCGGCGGGAGTTCGATGACTTCTTCATCGCCTTCAATGGCGGCTGGGTCTTCGGGTGATTCAGGTGTGACGAATGCTTCGGCGCGCGTGTCTGGCGCGGCAGTGATAGCGATTGCGTTGGGGTCTTCGTCTGGGGGGGTTGCTTCGGCAGCATCTTCTGGTGGGTTGATGAGTGTGCCTGGTGTCATGGGGACGAAGCGTCCGGCTTGCGATGGGTAGATGCGGCGGCCGTCGTATTCGAACCAGACGCGAGCGGCGAGTTGGTTGCGTGCATTTGAGTTGAGTACGGCGGAAGCTTCTGCTGTGCCGGGCGAGAATAAGTCGAGGTGTGGTTTGGGTTCGACGTGACGCTCTTCGCGGCCGAAGCCAGCGGGGAGGTCGATCTCGGGGAGCTGCGGGAGCATGTAGAGGCGCTCAAGGAAGCGGTTGATGTCGTCGTTGGGGATGTGGATGGCGTGTGTTTTTGTTTCGTCTTCGCTGCGATCGTGCTCACGGAACTGTGAGACCCAGCGGTAGGCATCGCGGTCATCGAAGGGTGCGATGAAGTTGTCGTAGTAGATGAGGCCGTGTGAGCCGCCGATGATGAGTTTGGGGTAAGCGATGGGGAGGGTTTGATCTTTGCGGCGAAGTTGTGCGTTGATGACGAGTTCATCTTCGACTTCGGTGCCAACCATCCAGAGTCGCCATGTGCCGTTGTCGTCCCAATGGATGGGGAATTCATCAGGGCCGGAGATGTCATCCCCGAGATCGATGAAACAGCGGCTAGTCTGGATCATCTTCTGGACGATCATGTGTTGAGCGCCCGAAGGGAGCCGGAAGGTTGCGTGCGGGCGGCCGCCGCGTGGGTAGTCGGAGTCATCGTCTTCGGAGACTTGAGCGCCGCCGATGACGAGTGATGTGAGTTCGCGGTCGATGGGATCGGAAAGTGTGCCGATGAGGTCGTCGTTGACTTTGAGTGGTTTCATCTTTGACCAACCAGAGGATTGGCTGGAGCGCTGACGGAGTTCGATGACGAGGGATTGATAGCGGTGCGAAAGATTGGGGATGACGACGTAGCAGATTTGACGTTGCGAAGGGAGGACTGGGGGCGTGGGGGCTTTGCGTTCGTAGGAGGGAACGCGGAGGAGCGAGAGGCGTGTGACCCATTCGGGTTCTTTTGGCCTGCGGGGCGCTGCGGAGGCGGCGCGCTTTTTAGCTTTGAGTGCGCGTGCGCGAAGCCTCATCAGGTCTTGCTTTGAAGCGCCGGGGCCTGAGGAAGAGTTTTGAACGTCAACGAGTGTTGCCCAGACGTGTTTGCAGTATGCGCCGGACTGAAAGTGGGGGCATGTGCAGTCAGCGGCTGCTTGTTTTCCGTCTTGTTCGATGATGACGGTATGAGTTTCGTTGTCGTCGATCATAGCGCGGACAAGCTCTTCACCGACAGGGTCGATGCGTTTGACTTTGCCATCAAGTTGCAGGGTGCGTCCACTCATTCGGACAGCACTCTGGAAAAACGGAGACCAGATCGTCATCAAGGACATCTAAGCGTTCCCTCGCTGAATTTGTGTACTGATAAAAATCCTGAGCATGATTGTGTTGCCGCGTGGACGTCATGCGCAAGTGGGTTGGAGGGGGAGTCGGCTGTGTGGAGCTGATTCCCAAACCCTTCAGCCTACATGAGCCCACGTTGAACTGCAATAGTGATGGTTCTTCCACATGCTTTTACTGAGCAACTTGACAAAAAGGGTCATTTTTGAGTGTCATTTGTCATGGCTCACGCGTTGACTGGTAGGTCGTTATATAGATTGCGGTCATGAACTGATATTTGGCTTGATCATATACCTGCGAGTCCCGATGTGTCATCACTCAGGCTGGTACATTCAAGGGTGATTTTAGGAGGGTGTGATCACAGAAACATGTTGGCTGGGTGCAAAAAATGAGGTGATGGTCTATGCTGATGTGATGAATGTGATGAAGATGATTGCAGAGGCGGGCGGTGAGGTTGCGAGCGATAGCGGCAGGCAGGTTATATCGTCGTTAAACGAGCTGGGCGGGCAGATTGTGATGATTCCCGTTGCTGTATTGATCGTGGGGTATTGGATATGGAGCAAGCGACTAAGTAGACATGCGTTCGATGGGTCGCCGAGACATTTGGCGAGCTGGGGCGTGTTTGATTTACTGATCGTGTTCGGGTTGTGGCTGATGGGAGGGGCGGTATTTTCGTTAGGTTTGGTTGAAGTGGTATCACGAGGGATGTTGCCGGGCATGACCCTTGGGGATGGAGGGATGCGGTTTGGGTCCATTGAGCAACAGGCGGCGATCAGTTTGATTGGTCAACTGATGCAGTATTCACCGCCGGTGTGGTATGTGGTGTGGAAATGCTTGCAGGGCAAAGGCGGGCTGAAGGAATTTGGGTTACAGCCTCGCTCGGTTGGGGGCGATGTGTTGGCGGGGGTATTAGCGTTTGTAGCGGGGATGCCGGTGATCCTGGGGATGCTTGCCATTGCGATTGCGGGGACGGTGATGCTGGGCGGCACGGTGGAATTATTGGGACACGAGATTCTGATCACGATCTCGCAGAGCAAGTCGATGGGAGCCATTGCGATTTTTGGTGTGAGTGCGATTGTGGTTGCGCCGATCGTGGAAGAGGTTTTGTTTCGTGGTGCGATGCAGACCACTTTATTCAATCTGTTGATTAGAGGTCATGCCGATGATAAACGCATGGAATTGATTGTGAGGTGGGGCGTTGTATTTGTGTCAGCGATTGTGTTTATGTCGATCCATATGAGTGCTGTGCCGAGTTGGCAGCCATTGGTCGGACATTTCACGTTGGGATTGATTTTGGCGTGGTTATATGAGCGAAGAGGGTCGTTGTGGCCGTGCATCATTCTGCATGCGTTGTTTAATGCGTTTAATTTTGGGTTTGTGGTATTGCAGTATTCACTAAGCAACGGTTAGATGAGACAGGATAATCATAAGAAAACCACGCATTTCTGCGTGGTTTTTGTTTGGCAATACTGAAGGATGGCGGGGGGAGGGAGTTATTTGATCGGGACGAAGTTGTCGATCTCAAGGCCGAAGCCGGAGAGGGCTGTGGGGGTGAAGGGGTGGTTGGTGAGAAGATCGAGTTTACGGACGCCAAGATCGCGAAGGATTTGGGAACCGATGCCGTATTCGCGTTTGTCTTTCGGGGGCTTGATCCCGGGGGTTTCGTGGGCGGCACCGATCTTGATGCGATCTTCACCGGCTAACTCATGGTTAGCTGGGAGTGATGCGGTTTGGAGGTCTTTGAGGACGCCTGTGCCCATAGAGTCGTGGCGAAGATAGACGATGGCTCCGGAGCCATTGGATTGGATTTTTTGCATGGCTTTGTGAAGTGTGACGCCTGAGGGTTGGGATTGATCACCAAAAACATCGCCGAGGATGTTTTGGGAATGCATGCGAACGAGAATGGGGTCATCGTGTTCAATGGGGTTACCGGTGCCGTCGAGCGTACCCACATCGCCGCAAACGAGCGCAACGTGCGGGAAGGGGTCAACTTGCGAACGATAGGCGATGAGGGTGAATGTGCCATAGGGCGTTTCTATGGGTTGTTCGGCAATGCGGGTGATGAGTTTGTCGCGTTGCATGCGGTATTCGATGACGTCTGCGGTGGTACACATTTTGATGTTGTGGGTTTTGCAGAATTTTTCGAGTTCGGGCCGGCGAGCCATGGTGCCATCAGGGTTCATGACTTCAAAGATGACCGCAGCGGGCTGGAGGCCGGCAAGTTTACAGAGGTCAACGGAGCCTTCGGTTTGTCCGGCGCGGACAAGGCAGCCACCGTCACGAGCGCGTAGGGGCTGAACGTGGCCGGGACGTGCGAGGTCGTGGATCTTAGTATTGGGGTCGGCGAGGAGTTTGCACGTAATGGAGCGATCGAGTGTTGAGACGCCGGTGGTGACACCGAAGCGGGCGTGGCCGTCGACGGTAACTGTGTATGCAGTCGTGAGTTGTGAGGTATTGACGGCGGCAAGAGGGCCAAGATCAAGATGATCGCAAACTTCGCCAGAAAGCGCGACGCAGAGGAGACCGCGACCTTCACGGAGCATGAAGTTGATGTTTTCTGGGGTTGCGAATTCGGCAGCACAAACAAGGTCACCCTCATTTTCACGCGATTCATCGTCGGCGAGAATAATCATGCGGCCTTGGCGGAGTTCGTCGAGAATTTCTGGGATGATTTCCATAAGGGTATTTTCGGGTAGTTGTGGGATAAAGTCGAATTTGTGATTGTTTGCGCATAAAAATAGCCCATTATGTGCGATAACGGGCTGAAAATTCTGAATATTTGGAACAGGAGAGGTTTAGAACGTCTTGCGTAAAGACTCACTTGTTGACCAGAAGGTCGTTTGTGACTTGATGAGGTAGCGTAAGCTATTTTACTGTTTACTCACTTCAGCAAGACCTGTGAATAATCACGCAATTTGCTTTAGAACCAAGCTTTTTTGTTGGTGATGTATTCGTCAACAAATTCCTGGTCGGATTTAGTGAGGTAGATGATGCCTTCGACGAGGCCGATGAGCGATCCTAAACCACAGGTGAGGATCGTGATGACGATACGGAGGATACCACCGACGGGATCACCGAGGATGAAACGGTGCAGGCCAAGGCCACCTAAGAGGATGCCGAGGATGCCAGCTAGAACTTTTTTATCTGCGCCGGGGATTTGTCCTTCACTCATGATTACTCTCCTGAAGTCAGTGAATACAAGCGGGCAAAATCAGGGACTCACACGCTGGTTTGATATTGCATAAGACATGATGCCGCAATCAGCAAGATTTCGCAATACTTAATAATTATTTATCGTTTCAGTTGCGATACGACTAGGACGATTCTGCGGGTGTCAGTCGAAGAATGGTTTGAGGGCTGAATCGATACTGATTAAAGACACGTTGAACGTCATCACGATCAATGGTTGCGAACCGAGCGAGCTCATCAGAGAGCGTAAGATATTCGCCTTGATAGGCCCATTGCGCGGCGATGGCTTGCATTCGACCGAGCGGACGCTCGCCTTGGAGTGTGGCGAGTGTTGCGAGCTTGTTTTTGGCACGTTCGATTTCGCTGGGATCAATTTCGTCGATCGCGTGATTCAAGACATCAATGAGGATGGATTCGACTTGCTCGCCCTTATCGGGATCGCAGGATGCGTAGGCGTAGAATGAGCCGATTTGGTCATACCCGAGGAAGGCCATGTCAGCTTCGTCGGCGAGGCCGGGATCAATGAGTGACCAATAGATGCGGGAACCTTCGGTATCGCCGAGATAATCGGCTAATACTTTTGCGGCATAGCGGTCATTGTCTTGAGCGGATGGGCCGGGTGCCATGAGGCCGATGTAGTGGCGATTCGTGCGATCATCAGCGACAGTGCGGGCTGAAGCGGTGAAATTGGGTGTGATGTACTGACGTTTTGTGGCGGAAGGCGCCCAATGGCCGGAGATTTTTTCAACTTCTTCGACGAGTTGGTTCCAATCGATTTTGCCTGTGGCGGCCACAATGATGTTGTCGGGCGAATAGCGTTCGGCAAAATAGGCTCGCATCTGTGATGCGGTCATGTCGGTAATCGTTTGGGGTGTACCGAGAACACGGAAGCCAAGGGTGTGTGAGCCAAAGAAATCTTCGAGGAGTTGGTCTTGTAGACGCCAATGAGGTCGATCGTCATACATGCCGATCTCTTCGATGATGACGTTTTTCTCCATATTGAACTCTTCATCGCGGAGAGAGGGTCTCATGATGTCGCCGAGAAGATCGATGGATGGTGCGAGATACTCGGGGAGAATATGCGCGAAGTAGAAGGTCACTTCATGTGAGGTATAGGCGTTGTAATTGGCACCCATTTCGTCGAATTCACGGTTTACATCGTCTGCGGTACGGCGCTGCGTGCCTTTAAACATCATGTGCTCGAGGAAGTGCGAGACACCCATGTCAGCGGGGGTTTCATCGCGTGCACCTGTTTTGACAAGGTAGCCGACGGCGGCGGTGTGAGCGTCGGGATTGATTTCGGCGACGATGGTGAGGCCGTTAGGGAGTGTGGTGTGTTTGAATTGGATGCTCATTAAAATTGATTCCGGGTGGGTGCTATTGAGGCCGCATTGTATCGGGTTGAGAGAGTGACGACTAGCGAGGCATAAGTGGTTACAGGTATAAAAAAACCGGCACATCCAAGAAGATGCACCGGTGATATATCACTGTAGGATCCGATTAATATTTGCTGAGTTCTTCAGCAAAATCGGATTTTGGTGTGACGCCGACGAATTTACGGACAACTTCACCCTTATTGAAGAGGATGATGGTTGGGATCGCAGAGATGCCGTACTTGACGGAAACTTCGCGGCTATCGTCGGTATTCACTTTGCCAACTTTGACTTTGCCTGCAAATTCGCCAGCCAATTCGTCAATGACAGGAGCGAGCATACGGCAAGGCATGCACCATTCAGCCCAGAAATCAACTAATACAGGGAGGTCGCTGCTAACCACTTCCTGTTCAAAATTATCGTCTGTCAGTTCGAGCACAGCATCGCTTGCCATGATAGATCTCCTGGTAGTTGTGTTAGACCGGTGCGTCTTGCAGAGGTCAACAACGATTTTAGGCATGATAGAGGATCACATCAACCACTCAGCCATTAATCGCGATTGGGTTTATTGCCTGTTACTACTTTGACTAATGCTTGAACGAAACAATATATTCCCGATATTTTCGGTTGCAAATCGCACGGTTTTACTGGGATTTAACAAAGATTTGCACATCATAGGGCCTGAGGCATGTCGATTGAGCGGGAGAATTGTCAGCAAATGAAGTCCAATTATCTCGGGGGAGATCGCATTGAGTCGTGGAACCGAGCATATTGATGACGAAAAGGTATGTTTTGTTTTGTTTGTGACGCTGAGTCATCATGACGCCGTGTGGCATGTTGGTGATGAACTCAACTAGGCCAGCACGCTGAAGAAGGCTGCGGTACCAATTTCGGAGCAGATCGCGGGGAAGGCCGATCGCTTGATAGTAGGCGGCGCCTTGGCCGAGTTGGTTTCGCGTGAGTGAGGGACGGCCCGCATAAAACTCGGAAGCATAGATGGCGAGTTGCTCGGCAGCGTTTAGATGAATGAGTTCGCAATATTGCTGCCCCGACAACGACTCTGAATGGTCACCGAGCCAGTCACCGCTATCTTCGAGCTTGACCCGTTCATCCTCACGCAAGCAATCCACTTCTTCCGACGAGATCCCGAGTAGATCACGCAGGTCACCGAGCCTGCCACCGGGTGAGCAAAGTAGATCATCGTTGGTGATACCCGACCAATAGGTTGTGGTGAAGTGGCCACCATGCTTGACGAATGATTTGATGCGTTCGACAAAATTGGGCTGGAGCATGTATGCGACTGGAGCGGTGATGAATTGATAGTCCGTGAAATCGGCGGTTTGATCAATGACATCGACATCAAGACCGAGTTCTAACAGGGCCCGGTAGTGCTTGAGAATGATTTCGTTGTATTGATCTGCAGTAGGGCCGCCATGATTGTTTTCTAACCCCCAGATAGATTCTGTATCAAAAATGATGGCGACTTTAGTTTTACATGTCGAACCTAAAATTTTATTTAGATTAGATAATCTTTGACGAAGAGATCTTACTTCACGTGTGACGCGTGTATCGGTTGGGCCGTCTTGAATGAGGATGGCGCCGTGATGCTTTTCGATACTGCCGCGACCGGCACGGAATTGAAAGTACATGACGCTATCGGAGCCGTGAGCGATCGCCCGAAGACTGTGCATTTCGTGTGTGCCGGGTCGCTTGAGTCGTTGTGGATGGAAGTATTGTGGGACACTGGGGCAACTTTCGATGAGGTACCACGGTCGATCTTTCTTAAGGGAACGAATAGCATTCAAGAATAAGGATTCCTGATACAAGTTATGAAGTTCCTCATCAGGTTTGCCATAGGTCCGGGGATAGGAATCGTATGAAAGAAAATCGAGTTCAGGTGCGAGCTTAACGTAGTCAGCGAGTTGTAAGTGGCCATGCATATTGGTCGTCACAGGCTTGCTGCAGTGAGTACGAATCGAGGCGATTTCATGTTTAAGGAAATTGCACATGATGTCTGCGTTATAGCGATACCAATTAAGACCAAGTGCTTCGATTGAATGATCACCCGGCCGAATCTGATCCCAATTCTGGTAAGTGTGTGACCAGAAATGTGTCCACCACGCTTGATTCAATTCTTCGAGATCATTGTTATAACGCTGCTTGAGCCAACTTTGGAAAGATGCAATACAGCGATCGCAGTAGCAACGAGCCCAATCGGTGTAGCCGCCGTATTCATTGTTGATGTGCCAACCAATAACGGTTTCGCAGTTGGCATAACGATGAGCGATTTGATCAATAATGCGAGCGGTTTTTTCACGATAGACTAGGCTAGTCCAACAAAAATTATGGCGGTTCTTGGGATACTCACGCGAGTTGTCTTTAAGTGTGAGGCAAACTTCCGGATACTTACATGCAAGCCACATCGGACGAGCAGCAGTCGGCGTCGCGAGAAAAACGTGGACACCTGCTTTACCTAGTTTATCAATTCTCTCATCAAGCCAATCGAATTCGAATCGGCCTTCCTCAGGCTCAAGTGTAGACCATGCAAAAATACCCAATGAGACGGCATTCACACCAAGCGATTGCATGACATCAATATCCTGATCAAGAATGTCAGTGCGATGAAGCCATTGATCAGGGTTGTAATCTCCACCTAAGAGTAAATCTTTTACAGTTGGAAAAATATGCAATGACATTAAATCAACCTTGTCCCGTTTGTGATGTGAATGAAATATTCAATGCCTACATAGATCAATTCGAGGTAGCCTGCGAATATTTTCGAGACAACAGTTTATCAGAGGCAATACACTGCTGTTAGTGTTTTTTGATGATTCCTCACGTGCAATTAACGAACTACAAACACAGACATGACCCGATAAAACACGCTAACACTGATCCGTATTATATTTTTGAAATAGTACTCGGATCGAGTCGATTAATCTGGTATATTAAGCGTGCAGATCTGTCGAGATAGCAGCATTTCACGCTCGACACGAGGAGTAGAAGGAGAGGCGATGACTCAATATTTTGTAAAAAAACTATCCCTAGCAGCTGTTCTTACGTTTGTAGCGGCAGCACCTTACACTGCATCTGCAGTGATTATTTCAGGGGGATTTGGAGATAGTGCACCGTTAAATGAAACCGCACCGGCTGACGATCCGGGATGGGCTCATGTTGGTCGTATGGGAACCATGAGTTCTGATAATGCGACTGGCGTGTATCTAGGCAATGGCTGGGCATTAACTGCAAATCATGTGGGCGGAAAAGGCTCAATCATGCTTGGCGGTTCACAGTACAACGCTCTTGGTGGTACCGGCCAGCAGTTACTTAACCCTGATGGCACGCTAACGGATCTGTATATATTCAAACTGAATATCCCAGTCACTGATCCGATTGCCTCGTTACCGGTATTAGAAATTGCAGACACGACGCCGACTTCAGGTACCGACGGTATCTTTATTGGCACAGGCTATACGCAGAATAGCGCAACACCAGATTTAGCATTTGGTAGCGTGATTGAAAACGGATTCAACGTTAGCACCACAGAACGTGCAAAGAAGTGGTCACCTACTGAGGTTACCAATTCGCCGACTCTCTCTGATGTACCGTTGAATTTGCAACATTTGTTTTTCACACAGTTCAGCGTGCTTGAACCCTCAGGACAGGCAGCGAACAAAGATTCTGGCTCGTCCATTTTTGTCAAAAATAATGACGATGAATGGGTGCTAGCTGGGCTCGCTCACTTTATACTAGGTGAAGAAGGGCAGCCGAATAATACTGCTGTCCACAACAACCTGACGGCTTGGTCTGATCTTTCAGTTTACAGAGATCAGATCTACAACATTATCCCGGAGCCGGGCAGCATCGCATTACTTGCTGCTACTCTCGTACCTTTGCTTACGACACGGCAACGCCGTCGGGCTTAAATTTGATCTTTCTCCTCCTACGGAAAACACCTGCATTTTATGCGGGTGTTTTCTTTTTAGGATTTAAATCAAACACTCAATTCACTTATCACAACCATCGCATGATGAAGTACATTGTACAACTTCATCCTCCGAAATAATCCGATCAAATGCCACCTGCCCCGTTCGACGCATCTCGTATAAATACGGCACGCATAACCCACAACCTGACCCAACACTTGTTTCCTGCATGACTTGCTCAAGCGACAGCCCTCGCCTGTTCATCTTTTCAGACAAGTCTGCAAACAAACGTTTATAACATAGACAACGATCGATATTCATAACAGTTAATTCAGAATCACCTAACTGTCGATTAGTTCAAGTCAAACAGTTCATTCGATTGAGGGCCAAACCAGCCAAATCCCAGCTCCAAAGCTTCGTCACCAGTAACAACACTATGTGTTTGATAGCTAACGCTAAATTCAATCTGTTGCCGATCAACATGCCCATCTACCCATGCAACATTTGTCGTACCACTATGCCTAAAATTTATTGTCGGATTTGGGCGCATCGTGCTAGGCGGACCAGGATTTAGTTGCCAAAACGGTGGTTCACAGAATGAATATTCCGAAAACAGATCCTTGTTATCGTCAATCACGTATCCAGCATCAGTAAACATAACGGTTTGCGCTGGGTTTCTAACATCAGCCGAACGAGCACTCTGGCTAGCAGCAAACGTGCCAATTCCGTGCAGATCATTACGCCCGCCGATATATTGCTGGTTGTAGCCGTAACCACCACAACTATTCTCAAAGCCCGGTTGATAGTTCTCTTCTTTAATAAACTGCGGGCATTCCTTCACCTCAGCGGTCTCGCCATAATACGGCGTTAAGTCGCCGCGTTTATAGTCAAATGGCTCACTGGTATTATTGGTATCGCGTTTACCATGCCAACGCTCCTTGTTTGTCCAGACAAAAGGATCCTCAACATTGGCTGCACGGACATAGAAATCTTTGTTGTCGACTGAGTAACTCGTATTTGCAATCGCCAGCTGTCTGATATTCGAACTACAAACAATCGTCAGCGCTGTACGCCTAGCTGAACTTAATGCAGGTAACAAAATGCCAATAAGCAGAGCGATGATGCTGATAACCACCAGCAATTCAATCAAAGTAAACCCTATTTGTTGAGCTTCTTTTCGCATTAACTACTATCTCAAGGTTTCGGCAAAAGCTCGTTAACGATTTCCATCGATAACGAGCGGGAAAAGGGGATGTTCTATTATTCACGACGTCGTAATAATGCCAGACCAGAAATGCCAAGCAATACCCCACCCGCGGGCTCTGGCACGAGCGTAACGTTATCAATTGCAAAGTACGTTGGCGTATTGATACCAAATGATCCAACATCTGAAGATGTCATCGTGATTTCGATTTTGTCTACCAAACCCAATGCAGAAAGGTCAACCCACTCCCAACTATCGACGATATAATCATCCAATTGATTATCAAAGCGGTAATCCGCTAGATAAAAATCGATGTCACCGACAGATTGCCCTGAAAGAATGCCTGTAAAAGTAACCTTCAACCAATCTGCGTCATTACCTGTAGCCCCACCAAATTTTTTAGCAAAAGAATCACCGTTCTTCATCGATAACGCCGTATATGTTGCATTAGTAATCTGCAGACCCGATACGGTAGTCGCTTCATCTAAGCTAAAAGTTGGCTTCATTGACGCATATGTTGAGTAATATGCAACCGCATAAATATCATCACCAGCACCTGCCCCATGACCCGTAATCGCACTGTACTGATTGCTAAAATCAGCAGTCGTCGTATCACTCATATTGGAGTACGCGAAGCCATCCCATGAACCGTATGCGCTGTTGTAATTATTAAAGAACGTTACAGGGCCAGATTGAAAGCTGCCCGCTTCGTCACTACCGTTGTAATAACTCTCATTATTAGCCAACGCCAAACCATCAAAATCAACAACGGTATTGGCATTCGCCACCGTTCCGGTTGTTATCATTATCGTTGCTGTAACAATTGCGATCTTCATCAATTTTCCCTCTCATTTTTATGAATTTGCTTGTACCAACTCTTCTCAAGCTGCACGAAGAAGTTTTACTTATTTATGCACGCTTTGATCTGTTTGAAAAACATCCCAACAAACCCAATGCCAACAACATCGTTGCGGCCCCGGGTTCCGGCACCTGGTTAATGACACCCAACGCTTCAAAATCCAAACCGCCAGATCCCCACGTAACCCAAGCGTCATAAATAGCACGTCCTTCGCTATCCTGAAAAGTGCCGTTGCCAGCGATATCTACAATTTTGACATAATTAATCTCATCAAGATCAACCACACCCGACAACACAAGTTCATGATTTTCAAGATCACTCAAATCAAACGGCGTCCCCCAACTCTCGCCATACGCGTTCGAATGCTTGCCAACTAAATTGTGTACATTGCTCACGTCCTGCGAAAGGTACGCATAGTTGCTTGGCAAACCGTCACCATTTTCATAGTTCAGATATGTGCTTGGGAACTGTGCAAAATCAATACCATTCGTTGAAACCTCGACAAAACCCAGCTCGGCAAACATTAAACCTGCCGTTGCTCCACCACTAGCGTTATAGTTTGATACAAAACCATTCTCGAAAGCAGCAAAGTCCGCGCCCTCACCATTTGTAATTGCCTTGTCGAAGGTCAACACAAGCGTGCCTGCAGGATTTGCAGTTGGATTCGTTAGATGATTTGCAATCTCATCAGCATCCATGTCACCAAGCGACACCGTATGCATGTTCTTCCCGGTAACTGCACCTGTCGCAAGTGAAGGATCAGCAAACTGACTTCCGATTCCATTCATGCCATAAGTACCCACTTCATCCGAAGGCTTATATAGTTGCACACCCGTCGCCCAACTCTTAAAAATTGGGTTGACGAAATTACCATTACTATCAGTCGCCTGAACACCATCGCCAGCATCACCCACAAATCCCGGAATACCCGCATCAATATAACCTGCTTCGCCTGCACCACCCTTGCCTGGCGAATAAGGGCCTGCATATACAGATGAAGCGGTGATCATCGAAAGCCCCGCAGCCAACAAGTAAGCCGTTTGCATTTTCATCGTTTTTCTCCTGTAAAAACGCTAAAAATCTACTGTCCGTGGTAACAAACAGCAGATAAAAAAGGGGATTTTATTTGCGGCGACACAACAACATCACACCACCCAAGCCAAGCAGCGCTAAGCTTGTAGGTTCTGGAACCATAGTAATCATCGAGAAACCACCAGTCGCGACACTTGAAGCAATCAGTGGATCACCTGCGAGGAAATCGCCCTCAATAGCCATTGGGCCAAACCAAGCAAAACCTTCGTCAGGTGTCTTTGTATAGATCTCACGATACCCCTTAGGATCAGAAGCATCGAGCATGCCAAGAACACTGCCTGAAGTGAATGAGTTCGCCGTGAAAAATACATGCCCCGCATCATCAACTGCAATACCATTACCACCACCTGGGAGCGAAAGCAGCATCTCACCATCTTCAACATCTAAATAAGTATCTGCTTCACCCGCGTAAAGATCATTGGTAACCGAAGCAACCTGATCAGCGGTCCACTTATACAACTTACTATTACTGAAATCATAAGTTGCATAGTAAACATCACCATTCGACGCGACAGCTACATAGGCTGAATTACCCGCTGTTTTGATAAGCGTATCGTGACGCGCCACATCAGTAACACCCGCATTGTGATCAAATGCAAAAATGTAATTATCTTGCCCCGTACCACCATTCCATGGCTCGGCCAATCCAGATACATACAACTGGCCGTTACTAACATCAGCTCCATAAGCATTGATCATCTGAACGCCATTTTTACCCGGCGTAACCCATGCACTCGAGCTGACATCATATGTATAAACATCACTACGTGATCCATCCGAATAAGCAGCGAAATGAAAACGATTATTAACCGAATCGTAAACACCAAACGGATCGCCAAAACCATTCGAATTAACACCGTTAGGTGGAGCACCAAAAATGGTTTTTTCACCAGTCGTTAAATCATATGCCAGATAGGATTTGTGATTTTGACCACTCTCATCTTTATAGGCTCCCCAACCATGAATCTTGCCATCACCTACTGAGAATTGACCAATAGCACCGAAACCCGTCGAAGTGAGTTCTAAACCCTCAGCCAAACCTGCTTGTACATTGGCGTGGCCTGCCATCATCATGGTTGCAACCAAAGCGGAACGACCTAAAAAACGAAAAACTGCCTTATGCATCTAAACTCTCCCTGTCCCGTTACGCGCGGAACGACCTCCGAAGTAAAAAAACTTCAGTCCTCGTATAGGCAAATAACCGAACATAAATCTGATGCAAGGAGGTAATAGCAGATTTCCGTGCGGTGTCCCAATACGCGAGGACAACTCATAGCACTCTCAGGCAGGTCTTCCGGCTTAGAGCTTTCATATAATCGCTTGCCTTCCCAACTAATCCGTTGCAGATCAGTCAGTGACTAACGCGATTTATGATCAGCCAGATCTCATCTGGCCAGCTCATCACGGCGGCGCGTCCGCGGAGGATTCTTCAACACATCACGAATTTCATAATCCGTAACGGTCAAATCACCTCACTTCCCTATTTTCATAAAGCAAATCAATATTCTTTGCTGCTTTACCTGATAGTCCATACAACGTAACCCGATCTGCTCCCCAATGCAATTCGGTATCTCCATCACAACCCAAATTCCACCCAACTGTGACTCCCAACACACCTCACTCTAGCTAAGCCACCCCATTTCACACCTAAATCAACAATCATTCCAAACTGCCATATGGCGTATCCATTCCATAATCACCATGTGTCAGATTCCCCGCACCATCCCCGCCAATATCCTCATACATCCGCTCAATCGTCTCAAACCCCTCTGCCCTCGCATGCCCATCAAGATAAGACACATTCGTTTTCCCATGATGCCGAAAGTGTGCAAACCCACCGAATTGATTCTCCACCTTTAGATATATCGCATCATTGAACTGCTTGTCACCTAAACCATCTAAATGAACCCCATCAGCAAACATCACAATTTCACTCGTACGAAAAAACTGTGTAATTCTAAAATATGGCGTGATCGGCAAATTGAATTTCTTACACAAACTTATCGGCGTGTACTGAACACCTGTAACATATGCATTCATGCCATAACTAGCGGCCTGTTTATCAAACTTCTCAAAATAACCATCGGCATCGTACGGAAAATCTGGACACACTATCCTTTCATCCATCGCACCAGATAGAAAGCTTGCCAGAATAGCATCTGCAAGGTCTAACTTTCGCATAGTAGATCCGGGCCCAACGTATCGTTGATTCTCTTCACCAAACCAATATTTGGTTGTATCCATTGTTTCGCGATGTAGATAATGTGGCATGTAATCATCATTGGCACTCGTGTAATTCAATGTTGCAATCGAAAGCTGTCTAATATTGGACAAGCACAGTGACGCTCTGGCCGCAATACGTGCAGCAGACAGTGCAGGCAATAAAATACCGATCAAAATCGAAATAATACTGATAGTTACAAGCAACTCAATCAACGTGAACCCACTGGTTTTTCGTTTTCTTTCGCTTACGTACATACAATAATCCGATCTAACTTGCTATTGCTAAATAAAGCCCGTCATCTGTTTTCACAGACAACGGACGGGAAAAAGGAATGTTCTATTTATTGCGCCGGCATAAAACAAGTACGCAACCCAAACCTAACAGTGAAATCGAAGCAGGCTCAGGAACCGCTAACACAGGAGCCGAAATCACATCTGAAGGAGCTTGCCCCGAACCGACCTCTGAGAAATTACTGTAGCTCCAACCCTGCCAGCCACCATTCTCCAACTCCAAGGAACTCATCCCTAATGGTGAATAATTCCATTCACCTCCATCAAATGGATTCGTCTCATACGAAGTCCAGTACGACCAATAGCCTGTGTACCAACCTGATGCATGATGATCGTCTGCATCTAATGCCTCCCACATATCCGAATCTGTATACGCATCAACAACATCAATAAAACCACTTTCGTCCGGCTTACTCACGAGACCCGCAAAATCCAAACCAACTCGACCAATAACACCCAATTCTCCATCTTGATCAATATCGTAGCCAAATCCAGCTAGATTCGATCCATACTGCGTTCCACGCTTACTCATGTAGTACAAAGATGGGTCCGCAGCAGCTATCGCTTCCACCATGTCCTCCCCTGTTTGCTCACCGTCCCATCGATATCCCCAGACCATTCCTTTTCCCTTATCGTCTCCCCACTCAATCACTAAAGCTGCTTCATTAGCACCCTCACCAACCCAAAAACTAATATCATCGAAACTACCAATACCCGCATACGCTTGAGTTGTCCACAACGTGACTAGTAAAGCACTAACAAATAATTGAATTGTTTTACCATCTCTCATCATCTTATCCTTTAAAAACTGTTACAGATTGCCTACCAAAGCCTGTTGTTTACTCTCGCAAACAACAGGCGGGAAAAGGGGATGTTTATTTATATTGACGCCGTCGCATTGCAATCATTAATCCACCCACCCCGATTAACAACAAGCTCATCGGCTCTGGAACCGCATAGACACCTGCAAGACGAACGGGTGATTGCACTGAATTAAACGAAGGCACTTCAATCTTCACATATCGAATATACTCAAGCCCTGTACCACTAATGTCATACCAATTTCCCTCTCCCTCCTCAGGATCATCAAAGACAATCTCGTTATAATCTGCCGCCCTTCCATTGCCAAAATTATCCAATTCCTTTCCACCGGGCTTCTGTTTAAAAGCATTGAAACCTGCATCTAATTTCACACCAGGATTCCCTACAACATCTGTAACCACAAACCAATCTGTACCGTTTGCACTAACACTCACAACCGCATTTTGTGCACTGTCATTCATACCGTTCGCAGTATAAACACCAAGTTCTGGCCCAACCGGGTCACTTACAACATCCTCACTCATCTCAAGAACTATCTCTGCGTTAGGTCCTAGAAATGTTATTTGCGAGGTCTTAAATAACGGATTTCCTTCTGTAACTAAGTATTCACGACCCCAAAAACTCGTAGTTCGATCCATCTCACCCAAAACAACTTCGGGGTTTGTGTAATACGGATCCCAAGGCACACTCCATCCCGAAAATTGTTCTCCAGTTTCATGGTTCACAACACGATCTGCAGTAATCGGTGCTGCATTAGTACAATCAATCAAACCAATAAAACCCGCATTAGCGCATACGATAGCCAAAAGCGATATACGACTCTTCATCATGAACATCCTGTATGTAAATCAATTCTGTTCCGAACAACGCGCAGAACAGCCCTGCCCAATAAAATAATCTTGATCATCGCGGGGAGTGCATTTGCACAAATCTAGAAAGGACAAGCCATGCAGGGATGACGTACAGCCGATTATTGATCAGTACTGTACTCTTGCGCCTTCCGATCCCGATTCGCGAGGATCCACAATAGGCACCCATTGGCAGGTCTTCCGGCTTAGAGCTTCTACTTCATCAATCGCTTGCCTTCCCAATCGATCCATTGCAGATCAATCAGTGACTATCGCGTTTGACTCAGTGGCTGACAACCTCAGTCATCTCACCAGCTCATCACGGCGGCGCGTCCGCGAAGGATTCATCCCATTAACCCACTGCCTAACAGCGGGGAAGGATTCACCTCACTTCTCTTTTCAAGCAACTTTATCTAAACAAAAAAATTGCTAACCAATAAGTTCAACTCAACATACCGACTCAAATTCTGGCCGTCAATTATCCCCAATCAATTTCATCCCATTCCACCCAGTAAAGCCAATTTATACTCACCCATAAAATCAAAAACAAATCATAAGCGCATATATTTATTGCATTTAGAGCAAATAAATCCTGATATCAACACCCCTAGCACTTTAGTCTTCCACACATTCTTCACAGCCTGTTTCTCTGATTCACCAACTTGCATCACTCAAAATTTGCGATAAACTACCTCTCTCTAAATGAGACACCAATGCGGGTGTAGCTCAGTGGTAGAGCGTCACGTTGCCAACGTGAATGTCGTGAGTTCAAATCTCATCACCCGCTTTTAAAAACCTCTGCTAGGCATAAGCCGAACAGAGGTTTTTTCATGTCTATATCCAATTCATTCCCCACCCATTCATCACGCTTGCCGCTAACGCTTGCCGTCATACTCCCGATCTTTCATTGCCCTAGCAGGATTCCCAACACAAATCTGCCAAGCCGGCAAATCATGAAACACGCTCGATCGCGCACCAATCACGCAACCATCACCGATCTTCACATTAGGCCCAACAAAAACATCCGAACATATCCATGTATCTGACCCCACTTCAATCGGCGGCCTCAACAACGGCATATCCATGCGCGTAAAATCATGTGTCCCTGCACACAAATGCGCCATCTGGCTAATCATCACACGATCTTTGATCGTAATCTGACCCAACGGATATAAAATTACATCATCACCAATCGTACACCAATCCCCCATCTCTAGATGCCATGGTATATAAACATTCACAGTACGACGGATCGAACAATTCTTGCCAATCTTAGCGCCGAATAGACGTAACAAAAAATTACGCCAGCGATACATATTGTGAAATGAATACCTAAACAAGGTAGATTCTACCGAACCCCATACGACGCGCAAAACCTTCTCTTTAAACGTCCAAGGGCTTCGCATGCGATTCTCCATCTCATGCCTCCATACAAATTCATCAACACTATGATTCTGACGATCAATAGAAGCCCCGTTAGCTTTTCCATTCACGACAATAGGTTCGATCTCTACACCATAAAAATCATTCGCCTTATATTTCAACGATGCGATTTTCAATACAATCAACCACTCATATAAATACTGCAAAATACAGTATATAAACCCTGCACGCCCGTCCAAAAGCCCGCCACGTATAACGTACATATAAAAGAATTTACACGAAGCCCGAAATGGCAATCGATACGATAACTTCTTAACCTCATGCCCACGCGTAGCTCGATCAAATGAAAAAAGTTTAATCCAGTGAACCGAATTCGTGTTCCGATCCTTTAGCGTCTCAATCGCCTCATGTGTTGAATAACGATTATGACGATCCACCCACTCTGATATCCCTTTGCTGAAATTATGATGTACCAGTAGGTTCTTTAGGTACCCATGCTTCCCATCAACCACCGGTGTCGTATTTATCGTACGCTCAAACCTGATCCGATCTTTCTTAAAAAAACGCATCACTGGTGTCGGCGGCATCGAATATTTCAACCACTTGCCCATCAGCAAATTCTTGCGGCCACAATAATACGCCACAACACCTTGATCGTCCTCCTGCCCCGCGATCGCGCACAACTCCAAATACAATTCAGGCGTCACTCGCTCATCACCATCTAACAACAACACCCATTCATTCTCAAACTGAACATTATTAAATATCCACGTAAAATGCGCGCCTTCATCACCTTCCCAAGATTTGTGATACACACGTGCGCCGGCCGCCTCAGAAATCTCAATAGATCGATCTGTACTCCCCGAGTCCACAACCACAACATCTTTGCACCATTCAATGTTCTCAAACAATGAAGGCAAATTTCTTTCTTCATCCAACGTACGTATCAGCACCGATATTTTCATGAATCTAACCCCGCTTTCCGGTCTGCCACCCCTGCGATCTTCTCATAATACGCCATTGTATCCGCCACTTGTTCATCCTCCGTAAATCGCGAACGTATATACGAAGATGCTTGCCCCCCCATCTTCAGCAATGCCTCCCTCTTCATCCTCATCAAACCTACAGCTTCATTCACAAAGGCCTCTCGATCAATCCGCACACTCACGCCTGTTTCCCCATCCAACACCAACTCTTCACACCCCGCCGTCCTCGTTCGACACACCGGCAACCCACACGCCATCGCCTCACCGGTCGCCAAAGAAAATCCTTCAATCCCTGACGGCAGCAAAAAACAATCCATCGCCCAATACACCTCAAGCGGATCGACATTCGCCAAACTCACCGCCCGATTCCCTAGCCCCAAATCTTTCAACTTTCTTTCAAACGCATCCTTCCCCGCCCCCCCGCCAGCAAACAAAAACCCAGCCTTCTCATTCTTCATCTGCATAGCCACATCAAGCAACCAATCCTCATTCTTCGGATCTTCAAATCGCCCCACGTAACCACCCACAACAACATCATCATCAAAACCAAATCGTTTCCGCGCCGTCTTCCGCTCCTCTGCACTAGGCAATCGATATCGATCCATATCAATACCATGCACAATCAGCTGTATCTTTCGCTCATCAACCCCCTGCTCCACTAACCAATCAAACGCCATCTTCGACGGAACATGATAATAATCACCCATCGCAACAAACGCATTCACCTCACGAAATCGTGGCAAGTGAGTCAGATGTAGCGTATACAACGACTTCACACCACACAACTTCCGCAAGGGCAACGCAACCATCGCAGCAGAACGATGATGAACATGAAGCACATTCACATGATTCTTCTTCACCCATTTCCTCAGCCACATCCCAGATTTCAGCACACCACCCAACCCCTCATCAATCGGCAAATCAAGCACCTCGACATCCAACCCCTGAAACGAATCAATCCCATCATCTGCCCGACACGCAATCGTCACACGCACACCCCGTTCAATCAACCCTCGCGACAAATCACGCACATACCGCGACAAGCCTCCCAACTCATCACGCTTCAATATATGCAATACATGCAGCCGCTCTTCCAACTATCGCCCCCCCTCTTCTTCACACCGCCTACCAACAACCTTCGCCGGATTTCCACCCACCACATCCCCATCACCAACATCCTTCACCACAACAGCCCGCGCCCCTACCACCGCATTGTCACCCACCTCAACCCCCGGCCCAACAAACGCATCAGCACACAACCAAACCCCATCACCAATCACAATCTCCGATCGCATCAGCGGTAAATTCCGTTCACGATAATTATGTGTCCCCGCACACAAATGCACATGCTGCGACACCACCGTATGCTCACCGATCCGCACCTCGCCCAGATTGTAAACCGTTACCCCATCGCCAATCATCGACCAGTCCCCAACCTTCAGTTTCCACGGATGCGTAATCCTAACACTCCGCCTCACACCCGCTCTCCCCGTAATCTCACAACCAAACAATCGCAGCAAAAACCGCCGATAGCCATAACACCTCACCGGGCTCCACCGAAACCCAATCCAATACACCACACCCCACAGCGCGCGCATCAAATACTCTTTCCGCGTGTACGGAAACCCTTCGCATTGATCCAGCTGCTGAAATATTTTTTTCGCCATAATCCTCTGCTAAAACATGTACTTACCCTGATTCCCCTCATTCTAACGCTCCGCCCCCCACTTGCACGCATTTTCTCCCTCCCCCAAGAGCAAGTTGCATCATGACGTGCCACATGTCCTGCGAAACAATCGGGAGCAGGTTCATGCGAGAAGCGTTTTTTTACATAACGATCTACTGGTCAACGAAACAAGTCATTTCGCAAGACGTTCTAAATCCATGCGCAACAGCACCCCACCACCTCTTAACAATTATCGAACCATCCCCCCACCTGCTTGATCCCGATCCTATTCAGCTCACAACATATCCCACATCACACACAAAAAACAACCCTCCAATATCCGCAATTTCTATCAATCAATACCCCCGAAGGTTGCCCAGATTAACTAAAACTTAATACCCAATACACCAATAGGCACATCCCTCAAAAGTAATTCAAAACGTTGTTTTAAAGCCTATTTCTATTATCATAAATACAGTTTTCTGACACTGATGTACCCATACGTATCCAAATGGATCCGGGAGAAGAGAATGACATCTATCCGCCACCGCCACATCGCGTTATTAGCGACATGCTTTTCACTCGTATGCGCCTTCACATCCACACCCATCACCGCCAACATCACTTCCTACCACATCGGTAACTCACTCACTTGGAATAGCAACCCCGACATCTCATTCGCACAAACTGCTACACAGCTCGGCCTTCAATGGGATACCGGCTACCACATCCGCTGCGGCTCCTCACTCGAATACATCCAAAAAGAACCCGACATCACCTGCGTACCCGCCAACCCAGATTTCGGCTTCTACACGGAAGCTCTCCCGAACCATCAATGGGATTACGTCACCTTCCAACCCTACAGCGACTGGGGCTCAACCTTCCAGACCGACATCAACGCATTCAATCATTTCCGTGACCTCACCCACACCAACCCTGCAAACGCAAACACAACCTTCCTCATCTACGCAGCTTGGCCCCAAAAAACCACAGACTTCGCAACCGATTGGCTCCGCCCCGCATCCACCAATCCATCGCAAAACACAATCCTCTCGCGTGAATATTTCGATAATCTCGCAACCACACTCCGCGAACAAAACCCCTCTCTCACCGTCAACGTCATCCCCATCGGCGAAGTACTCAACAACATCAACAACGAGATCCTCAACAACAACATCACCATCCTCAGCCAATCCACATCAAACCCCATCACCCGCATCGATGACATCTACAAAGACGATAAACATCTCGGCGACATCGGCAGCTATATCGCATCCATGACCACACTCGCCACAATACTCAAACAGCCCCCTCCCAACCTTGACGCAATCCCCACATATTTCACCAACGACTCACCCCAAAAACTCCAAACCCTCACACCCGAGCTCGCCGCTCAGCTCAACGACATCATCTGGGACACCGTCTCCACCCACGCTTTCACCGCCGTCCCAGAGCCCGCATCCCTCACCTTCCTCCTCCTCCCTGCAACCCTCCTCACCATCCGCCGCCGACCCGCAAAACACTAAACCCCAACAAGCAAAACCAAACATACCCCCCTAAACGGCCCGCCCTACGCGAGCCGTTTTTCTTTGACCAGTTCCCACAACCCATACACCCCCACCAACTCAAATCACTTCCTTCTAATACCACATCCCTCCACCACATCAGATGTTATAATTTCCCTACCAAACTCATCCCGCATGCCCATCACCCATCACACACCTTTTGAGCTTGTCATGAATCGTAAACAAAACGTCTACATCGCATACAACTTCTTCCCGCACTATCGCACACCCGTCTTCAACGAGCTCAATAAAAGCAAGCATTTCAATTTCTTCTACGCCGCCAACAAGTTCGATCCCTACGTCTCAAAAGGTGATCTCATCGAATCCTCAGAAATTTGCAAGCAGCCAAACTTCGTCAACCTCCCCTGCTACCTCTTCTTCAAACACCGCATCCTCCTCCAACCCAAGCTCATCACACTTCCCTTCAAAAAAGACGTCCACCAAATCATCTACCACGGCAACCCTTGGTGGCCCTGCACTTGGCTCTCCGTTCTCATCGCCAAAAGCCTCGGCAAAAAAACCTACTTCTGGACCCACGGCTGGTATCGAAAAGAATCTGGCATCAAATCCCTTCTCTACAACGCCTTCTTTCGTCTCCCCCACGGCAACCTCCTCTACGGCCACATGTCCAAATGCCTCGCCATCAACGAAGGCATCAACCCCGACAAACTACACGTTATCTACAACTCACTCGACTTCGACAAGCAAAACCAAATCCGCGATTCCATCACCGAAGATGACATCCAGCAAACCCGCCAACAACTCTTCCCAAACAGCAACGCACCCATCATCGTCGCCTGCGCCCGTCTCACAAAACTCAAAAAATTCCACCTCCTCATCGAAGCCGCCGCCAACCTCAAAAAGCAAGGTCACAACCTCAACATCCTCCTCATCGGCAACGGTCCCGAAAAAGATAACCTGAAAAAACAAGCACAAAACGCCAACCTATCACTTAACCTCTTCGGCCCATGCTACGATGAAACACAACTCGCAAAACTCATCATGGCCTCCAAAGTCACCGTTATGCCCGGCGAAGTCGGCCTCACCGCCATGCAATCACTCAACTTCGGCACACCTGTCATCACCCACGACGACTACGCGCACCAAATGCCCGAATGGGAAGCGATCATCCCCAACAAAAACGGTTCATTCTTCACAAACAACGACATCCCAACCCTCCAGGCCGCCATCAAAAATTGGACACAAACCCCCGACAACTCACCGCAAATCAAAGACAACTGCACCGCTATCATCCATCGCCTCTGGAATCCGCACAAACAAGTTCAGATTATTGAAAACGCACTCCGCGGTAACCCCGCCAACGACTTCACCTCAGCCACACTATAGCCAAACAAAATATCACATTTTGCTCCGACAAAAACTTGCCTATCCACTGATTAGCCTAATGCTCTAACCAAGCCACCGCCTCATCAAGCGTCTTCACCTTCCCACGTTTGATCGCTTCAAACAAATGATAATGCTGAATTGTCATCGACTGCCGCCCTGCTTTTCCAGACAGAATCACACCCAGACTCGAAAAAAGCCCTGTAAAAAACGACTTAAACTGTTTCTTCTTCACGCAAAACTTTAACAAATTCAGCAGCGTCACCAAGCCATGCACCATATAAATCGGCATCGGAATGTTACGCCACATCACCAACATATTGCTACGCACATTGTAATGCGCAATCACCTTATAATTCCTCACCGGCGATTCATAATGATGTAGCATCCCCGAATTACCCAACCTCACAAAATATCCCTTCCCAATCATCCTCATACAAATATCACTCTCCTCACCCTGCCGCACCATTTCACCATAATACGAACCATTCCCCACAAACAATTCCCGCTTCACCGCATGGCATCCACCACGATACGCCGACCCCAAATAAATCGCATCCTCTCCTGGCGATTTCTGTATCACACGATCAGGATTAATCTTCACATCAATCGACGGGATTGTCACCGCCCACACCCGATCATCCTCATAGAGCTCTTCAACCAACTTCCCAATCACATCATTGTTCTGAAACACACAATCGTCATCGATCGTGATCACCACATCCGACTTCGCACGCTCCACCCCGTAGTTTCTTGCCCGGATCACACCAAGCGATTCTTCTTGCCGCTCAATTCTAATCGACGGATAGTTCTCTTGTACATATTCATATGTACCATCATCCGAACCGTCATCCAGTACGAATACTTCATTGACCCCAGCCTGATTAACACACGAATCGAGCGCCACACCCAACTCATCTTTTCGGTTCTTCGTTGTAACTAAAATCGTAACTGTTGGTGATCCCATCTATCCTCTACTCCTCTTTTATCTTCTCAACAAACTTAACTGTTGCATCCCACCACCCTACACCCGGCCCCCACTCATGCTTCTTAAACGGCCCCCATATCACAACACCATCCGCATTCTCATAAACAAACTCCAACTGTTTCGCCCAAAATTCGCCATCAATCAACGTACCGCCAAGCTCTTTATTACTCTCGTGATACTTCGGGTACAAAAACACATACACAGGCTTATGGAATCGCCGTGATTGCTCCATGTTCGCCTTCGCATACTTCAACCACCCTACCGGATCATTGTTGAACGTGTAAAACGACGGAAACAAAACATCCACCGAATCAGCCAACGGCATCAACGCGTCATTCGCCTTCTGCCATTTCTCAATATCCTTCTCATGACCATAAACAGGCGACCAATAATCCCGCACCGGCAACAACAAGTAATACCCAATCCGTAACTCCGGCTCTGCCTGATGAATCACATCAACAATCGTCTTGAACATCTTGATGTTGCGATCAAGCTTCTGCTTCGTAAAACCATTCTTCCCAATCTGACGCGCATCCGTTTGGTAATGCTCAATATCCAAACAGACAATCCCCTCATGCCGTTTCAAATATCTCGCATAAGCACGATAACGATTCAAGTCCGTATTAAAATAATCCTGTCCATTCTTCGTATCCCACAACGATGATGGCGACATAATCTGAATCGGCTTCATCCCCAGCATCGACAAATCCACCGGCCGATCCGATTCTAAAATCAATCCATTAAACATCACAAACGTAGAGGCCTTCGTCACACGAGGACCATCCCCCTCTACACTGTCTTCACCCCTAACCATATCACACACAACCAACATCAAAGCAATCATCAAAGCGATTTGCATCAATCCCAATCGATTCATAGTACAGCCTTTCTGATTCTAATCACCTCACACAGCCTCATGTGTATACGAATCAATATGCAGCGCCGATTGTTCGCAATCGTTCTGTTTCTTTTTCATCAACACTCACACTCGCATCCTCAGCTATCAACGACTCTTCACTTTGCATATTGAATACAAAACCAAAGTACATCAATTGGAACGCAACCGTTGACACAAACAAATACCCCGGCAACAACCCGCTAACCGAGAATCCTTGAACAAATAAATTCGCAATCACAAAAAAGCCAAACGATCGCATCACATTCGGACGTCCACGCCATCGCCAAATGTAAAACAAGCCCATCCAGATCATCACAATGTATAAAACCAAATTGAACACACCACCGTGCATGAGCAAACCAATCCAGTCATTATGATAAAAACCGATCGTCTCAATATCTGGACTCACCGGATTGATCCCCATAAACACCGCCGGAAATTCCTGGAACCGCTCAAACGCCGCAGTCCATCGATGCATACGCGTTAAGAACGTCTCAGCCGAAAACGTTTCACCCGAAAACACCGCAAGCGTTCGCTCCACCGCTTTCTGCGGCAGCATCACCAACAACATCGGTAAACTAAAAAATCCAATAAAACCAGCAACACCCAAATAGAATGTCTGCTTAATACCGATCGATTTCAAACGGAAAATGTTAAGACCTGCAATACCAACAGCAATCACCAATGAAGTTTTCGAGCCCGACAATAAAATCAACCCAATTCCGGCTAACGCCCCCGCAACTGCGATCGCATTCTCAAACGGCTTCGCATCCTTTATGCAGAAAATCGTACAAATCGCCAGCGCCCCCATGATCCCCATCGACCCACGGAACAATCCCGCCACCGACAACGCATGCGTCGTCTCTTCATTGCTTCCAAATGTCCCCGCAAATAATCCATATAGCAGATTCGCATTGATATAACGCTTGTATTGCAAAAACGCCGCAATAAAAATGAAGATCGTAAACACCGCCATCGGCAATAACGCAACTGAGAACGACCGCTGCAGCGTTCCTTTAACCTTGAATCGGCATGTCGCCGCCAACAGGAATAAACACATCCCACCACCAACTCGCCATGTATTAATCAACGTATTACGGATAAATCGGCTATGCGTTGGATTCGATACAAATACCGATAGTAACGGTATAAGCCCTGCCAACAACATAATCACCCAGAACATCCGCTTCGTATCCACCGTCGCATTACGATACTGCTTCACCGCCGATACGATCAAAAACGGTACGAATAAATCAAACAAATACACAAAACTGTTCGGCCCACCAATCGCAACAAACAACGGGCTCGAAAAGAATGGCGCACTGAAAAACAGTGACTCTTTCATCGATAAACCACTACGCTTGAAAAACACAAAAGAGCCTGCCAAGCAAACGATCGATATAAACCAACAAGTAATCCATAACATACGATTTGTCTCTTCTGTATCTGAATCTAAACGATACTCTCGTACAACGCCATCATACTTTTCGCAATATTGGGAGCATGATAATGCTCTCGCACATATTCACATCCCGCCCTACCAACCTCAAGACATTTTTCTTGATCGCGCAATCCCCCCAAAATGCCTTCCGCGATCGCACCCGGTTCACGCACAACTCTAACAACCGAACAGCCATCCTCACCCAGTTCTTGCGCACCACCATTCGACCCGACAACGGTATATAAACCGTTCACCATCGCTTCTAGATGTGAGTATGGAAAATTCTCAAATACAGAGTTGAAGTATGCAATATCACATCCACGCAACAACCCCTCTATCTCATGATGTGGCACACCACCTCTGATATTCACGCGATCCAAATACTCACGCTTGATACGCTTCTTCAACCACTCAGACCACCTCTTCTTTCGCCCGATCCCGTAACCCGTATCCTGACCAACAAGGTCAAACGTGACGCGATCATCAACACCACAAACCCGATTAATGATCCCTGCATATTGATCCACACCCTTAAGCGTGCAGAGCCTCGCTACTGACACAACTTTCAGTTCTTCATTCAGACTCGGCTCATACCCATCATCCGGCACAAGAATAGGATTTGCGATAACCCGTGGCGAAATCTTCCATCCCTCTCCAACACAAAAATCTGACAACCAATGGCTCGGCGACGTCACTAAATCCGCACTCTCTGCAGACTTTCTCTCTAAACGATCAATCTCAAGTAACCCCTTCATCCGACCGCGCATATGCATGTATGTTTTCTGAACCAGCCCAACCCCTGCCAATGCGCACATCTTCGAGTTCGCATGCAACCGTACAACTGTTGGAAAATCCGGATTCCTCTCCTGAAAAACAATCCCATCTGCCGAATACTCACCAAATTCGACCAAATCAATCTTCTCATCTCTGATCATACTCTCAACTTTTGCCGCGATTTCTTCACGCATCTCAGCCAAATTCGATCGATCGGATACCAACTCTCTCGCAACCGTCACACCATCAATTGTTTGCCGATATGGCTCGTCCACCACGCCACATAACACGTACACATCATGCCCTAAACGATGCATCCCCTGTGCAATGTGATACGCATAAGTTCCTATCCCACCCCATCCATTGTCTGGCGGATAAACCGTCGATACATACAAAATCTTCATCTTCACACACCCTCCTTCATAACAACTCTCTCCTCAACACCACATAACTGCCGCACCGCTTCACCACGCGTCTTCATATACGAGTAAGCCAAATACACCGCCTGATTCAGCGTGTGTACCAAATATCCAATCAATAGCGCCTTCATAATCCCCATCGCACCCTCATCCGCAAACATATACCCGCAGCCAATCACTACACCCGACAGCACCACACAGAATCCAACACCCACCCACACACGGTTATGACACATCATGTCAATCCCCGCAATTCGGTTCACCGCATCCAAACCGCCCACCATAAACGTCATCAACAAGATCGCCACCAAACCCGTCCCCACATACTTCTCACCATACATCCACGCAATCCAAGGCGATCCGCCCCCCAATACCACCACTAACACACCCACACCCGCCAACATCCCCAGAATTGTTAATAATAAAACCTTGTTATACGATCCGTATCGCTTCGCACCCAACGTGTTCGACATCACCGGCAACACCGCTGACATCACCGCTGTTGGCACAAACAATATCGCGAAACGCCACTGATTACTAATGTTATAAATCCCAACCTCAAGATACGCATGTCCCGACTGCGTCAATAGCGCCATCAACGTAAAATTGATCGGCATAATCAATATATTGCACAAAAATGATGGCAAGCTGAATTTCAATAATACCGGATACGATTTCAATGAATCTTTCGCACTAACAACTTCATTCAAATCACAAGCTCTCAACACTCGCCTTGAAGCAACAAAGTACGTCCCCCAACGAATCGCCCAACCAATCGCATTGCCGATCACTGCCCCCCGAACACCCGCAATATAAGCACCACTAACCATCAACAGAACAATCAATATATCGGTCACACACGCAACAATACTACTCGCCTTGAATGCCTCACACCCCTGCAAGCAACCAATCTGAGCACCATTAATTGTTATAAAAAAGATAATGATGGCACAGATATTAAATTCAAACAGCAAATCCGAATTGACAAAAATGTCTTTCGACAAGTTCGGCCCAAACGCCAGCAAAACCCCACACCCCACAAGCGCCGTCATCATCGCCGCAATATTCGCCAGCTTCAAAATCTCACACGCCCGTCGCGGATTCTCATTCCGATACTTCGACACATACCGCGTCGCCGTCCCCCCAATCCCAAACCCCGCAAACGCTGTGAACATTGCAATCGTCGCCATGATCACACCAAGCTTGCCATAACCATCACCACCAAGGATTCGGGCCATGACAACACCTGTTGCGAGGCGGACTGCGCTGGAAAGAACTCCGCCAAAGAGCATCCAGAGGCTACCGCCGAGGACACGTTTTAGCAGGGGAGAATTCTTGACTCGTGTGAGTAATTGATCTGTGAGGGATTTTTGATCCGCAATCAGGCTATCCGGCATACAACGCCCCCCTGACTGCAGTCTGGAACTGCGCACGACAATCATTGCTTGATCTGTATCTTGCAATATAACAATGGTTTACAGCAATGACTGCGATACTATCCGACAAATTGAAAGCCTCATCCTCGCCCCAGAGCGTTTTTAACGCTCTGGATCACGCCTGACATACAGACATATAGTTAACCTAAGTGCTTGTAAGCGCAATAACTTAAATCAAAATGACAGCGCTTAACCCGAATATCGGGCACATAAATCCCCATCTTCACATATTACGGTAACAACGCAAACCTTGTTTGCTTCGATCGAGCAATCAAACCACCTAATTAGTACATTCTTACATTTCAGAAACACATGAAAATGGTTTTACATCATCTTCATGTTGTTATCAGGATATAAAGACGATTAATCTATTTATTTGCAGTGATTTACGCAATTACAAATTCTCGTATTGATTGATGCAAACGACCGAAAAAGCGCTCAATCGATACAAATGATACAGATGACGTAATAACACCATGGCGGTTTGATTATCAATTTCTAACTCTTGGTTCATCCAATACTTGTGGTATATTGAACATCCATCATATTGCTCACGTAATGAGCAATCGATGCTGTACATCTACCAGATTCCGGCTGGTTTCTCGCAGCATCTCATTGCCTAGATACCTGTCCGCTTGATTCGTTGGCTTAGGAGAGGGACTGGATAAAGATCGCTAACATTATATATTAAAGGCATTTATGCGAATTACGATCCTAAATCAGTTTTACAAGCCGGATATCAGCCCCACTGCGAACTTGGCTGCTTCGTTGGCTGAGCATTGGGCTGCAAAGGGACATGAGGTGACGGTTGTCGCTTCACAAGGTGGATACGTTGAGGGGGCTGATTTTGCCAAGTCATCGCTGGATCACGGCGTACGTGTCCATCGCTGCTGGACCCCTGCCCTAGGTAAGAAAAATCTGCTCTCACGCGCGATCGATTACGGCTGCTTTAACCTGGGTGCTTTTCTTCGGGCATTACGGTTACCAAAACAGGACATCATTTTTTCGATGACAACGCCGCCTTGGATTGGGTTGGCGGGCAATCTTCACAAGATGAAGAGTCGGCAAACCAAGTTGGCGTTATGGTTTATGGATGTGCATCCGGAGATTGGTGAGGTGACTGGGATGCAAAAGCCGGGCGGACTGATCTCAAAGGTGCTGCGTATGTTTAATCGCAGGATCTTTAATAAGCTGGATCATCTAGCAGTACTGGATCCCGCGATGGGCGATTTGCTCAATAAGCTTTATGGCCATGCGGGAACAAAGTTTGGCACGACGGTAATCCCGAACTGGGAGCCGATGTCGAAGTATCCACAAAACATGGATGTTAAGCCGTGGCATAAGGCGGATGAACTAGGCCTTAAAGATCAATTTGTGATTCTATATACAGGTAACTTGGGGATCGTGCATCAGTTCGATGATTTACTCGCACTCGCGCAGCGCATAGCAGATCTGCCTGTAAAGTTTCTAATTAACGGCGGTGGAAAACGGATGCCTGTTCTGAAAGAAGCAGCGGCGCGTGACGGGTTAAGCAATTTTATTTTCAACGGTTACGTGCCTTTCGAGGAATTGCCTGCGGTCATGAATTCTGCCGACTTGGCGTACATCACCTTAAGAAATGATTGTGCTGGGATGGCTTCACCGAGCAAGGTTCATGCGAACCTAGCGATGGGTTTGCCGGTGCTGTTTAGCGGACCGTTGAAATCGAACGTGGACATCGCGGTAACAGAACATGAAGCGGGATTGTCAGTCCGCGAGGGCGATGTGGATGGTATGGAACGATTTGTACGTGAGCTGATCGCAGATAAAAAGAAGTTGGCCATGTATCAGGTGAACGCGCGTGAAGCGTTTGATAAGGCGTACAACGACGTCGCCACGCATGAACAGTTTGATGAGCTTCTGGATGAGATGTTCGCCAAGACGGCTGCGGAACCTGAGGCGGTCGCAGGGGCTGTTTGATGTAACCAAGTGATGGTGTTTGAGGTGAAATATTCATTCGTTCTTGTGCGCGCATTTTGATTTCTATGCGCATGATAGGTGATTTTTAACTTGCTGTTTTTGAATGTTTTTTGATGCAAACGCATCACAATTCAAGAAAGTTGGGTAATTTCTTTCAATGACTGCTGATTTTTGCCACAAACTGCGTTTTCTAATTTAACGATTTGAAATGCGCGTAAGTTACTGTGTAATCGCTTGTTGCTCGGATGTTGCAATTAGAATCGCATGGTTTTGTGCGCACGTTAAATGTGGAGACAATTGTGAAGAGTTTTCAGATTAGGTGCGGGATATCTATGTGGTGTGCGCGCACATGCGCGCGTTCTGATGAAAGCCTGTGAGGTTTTGTTTGTTTAGGTATTTTTTTCTAAACGTGTATCCTAGATTGAATAGGTTTCTCAATGGTTCGTCATTGTGATTGCGTGCTTGTTAATTTTTAATGCCTTATAGATCGGTATCAAATTCTGTTATTTTTTACTATCTATTTGTTAGTTAGCGAATCTATCTATGGCTGATTTATTAATAATCGCGTAAGTTGTTGTGCACAATGGAATTGATGGGTGTTTGTGGTTGATTTTATGAGTGCGGCTTGCGTGATGTACTGAACGGCGGCTATTGTTTATTATTGGCCTCAATACTCGTCATTGACTGTTGATGTGATTTGCAACACACCCCACGACCGGCGGTCGTGGGCTTGAGGTGATGCTTAACAATCGACTCGTTAAGAATGCAGGAGAGGGTGATTGGTATTCATGGTGAGATATTCAATTAAAAACCGCAGTGTTGACTGCGGCATGATATTTGTTGATTTGTATGGGGGAGCGGATTGATTATCCGTAGACGATTTCGCGGATTGAGTCTTGTGATTCGAACCACTCAATGGTTTTCTTGAGACCTTCTTCAAAACCGACTTGTGCTTGCCAGTTCATGAGTTCTTTGGCTTTGGTGGTGTCGAGGCAACGGCGAGGCTGGCCGTCGGGTTTGGATGAATCCCAACGGATTTGGCCTTTAAAACCCGTAAGTTTTGCGATGAGCTCGACGAGGTCTTTGATTTTGATTTCGTTGCATGTGCCGAGGTTGATGGGGGTAGGATCGTCCATTTTCTCGGTTGCCACTACAATCGCTTCAGCGGCGTCTTCGACATAGAGGAATTCGCGTGAAGCGGAGCCGGTGCCCCAGCATTCGATGAATTCATCGTTACGGTTACGGGCTTCGATGCATTTGCGGATGAGTGCGGGAATGACGTGTGAGGTATGAAGGTCGAAGTTGTCGCCGGGGCCATAAAGGTTGACGGGGAGAACGACTGAGGAGTTGAGGTTGTATTCGCGTTTGTAGCCATCGAGCATAACGAAGAGTGTTTTTTTGGCAACGCCGTAGGGTGCGTTTGTTTCTTCGGGGAACCCGTTCCAGAGATCACGTTCGTTGAAAGGGATGGGTGCGAATTTAGGGTAAGCGCAGACGGTGCCGGTCTGGACGAATTTTTTGATGTTGTTGATGCGGGCGTGTTCGATGAGGTGCATGCCCATAGAGAGATTTGCGAAACAGAAGCGTCCGGGGTGATCTTGGTTGGCGCCGATGCCGCCGACTTCAGCAGCGAGGTGAATGACAACGTCGGGTTTGGCGTCTTCGTAGAGGCGGACGACGTTGGATTCGAGTGTAAGATCGTAATCTTTGCGGCGGGGGATGAAGATGTTGTCTTTTGAGACGCCGCGTGAGATGAGAGCTTTCTGGACAAATTGGCCGAGGAAACCTGCGCCGCCGGTGATGACGATTTTTTGGTTTTTGAGATCGAGCATAATGAAACTTCTCGTTGCTTGTTTCGTTAAGAAAACGAAACCCGGAGGTTTGTCCGGGTTTCGCAAATAGTTCTAACTAATGATTAGTGCCTAACACCGTCTTGGATACTGACGTTGTGGCCGGCATCGAGTAGGGTTTTTTCGCGTTTGGCGAGGTCGAGGTCGTTATCAACCATCATGTTGACGAGCTCATCGAATGATGTTTGAGGGACCCAGTCGAGTTGTTTTTTGGCTTTCGCAGGGTCGCCGAGGAGCTGCTCGACTTCTGCGGGGCGGTAGTAGCGAGGGTCGACTTCGACGTAGTCTTCGTAGTTGAGTCCGACACGTGAGAATGCTTTTTCGCAGAACTGACGGACGGAGTACATTTCGCCGGTGGCGACGACGTAATCATCGGGGGTGTCTTGTTGCAGCATGCGCCACATCATTTCGACGTAGTCGCCGGCAAAGCCCCAGTCGCGGAGCGCGTCGATGTTACCGAGGTAGAGTTTGTCTTGAAGGCCGCATTTGATTCGGCCAACAGCGCGTGTGATTTTGCGTGTGACAAATGTTTCGCCGCGGCGAGGTGATTCGTGGTTGAAGAGGATGCCGCAGGAAGCGTGCATGTCGTAGGATTCACGGTAGTTGACGGTGATCCAGTGAGCGTAGACCTTTGCGACACCGTATGGTGAGCGTGGGTGGAAGGGTGTTGTTTCTTTTTGTGGCACTTCGGCGACCTTGCCGAACATCTCGGAGGACGATGCTTGGTAATAGCGTACTTTCTCTCCCGAGAGGTCTTGGTAATCGCGGATTGCTTCGAGGAGGTTGAGTGCGCCGACGCCGACAGCGTCTGCGGTATAGACGGGCTGGTCGAATGAAACGCGGACGTGGGATTGGGCGCCGAGGTTGTAGACTTCGGTGGGTTTGACTTCACGGATGACGCGCGAGAGGCCGGCACCGTCGGTGAGATCGGCGTAGTGTAGGTGAAGTCGTACGCCAGACTCATGTGGATCGGCGTAGATGTGGTCGATGCGTTCTGTGCTGAAGGTGCTGGAACGACGGATGAGGCCGTGGACTTCGTAGCCTTTCTCGAGAAGTAATTCTGCGAGATATGAGCCGTCTTGTCCGGTAATACCGGTAATGAGAGCGCAGTTACGTGATTCAGCCAAGGCTGTTCTCCTCTAACGAGCGTGAATGGACGCTATTTTTTTAAGTACGGTCGTACTAATAGATTGCCTATTTTAGCTTAACTTATCGGCAGGGAAAGTGTTAGAGTTGAGTGATATGGTGCGGATGATGGATGATAGAGAGGATCGGAGGTGGGGTCGTATGGTTTGTAAGTGAAGGGGGGGTGGGGAGTTGCGAAGTGTGGCGAGATCAAGCGGGATGTGGAAGTCTTTATGGGGAAAAGATGTTGAGTGAATGGGAATGAAAAGCAGCGGGTATGGTGGCCCGCTGCTGAGGAGGTTATGTCTGGATTGGGGCGATGCTATTTCACATGAAAGCTGAGTACCTGGAATGGATAGAGGTTGAGGGTGATGGCGTTGTTTGCGGTTTGAGCAGCTTCGCCGGTGGCGGCGTAGGTTGTGGAGCCGGAGGCAGGGAATGTGACGGTGACTTCATTAGCGTCTGTGAGGCCGGTATTGATGACGGCGTACCACGTGCCATGTTTCTCGGTCTTGTATTCACGGACGATGACATCCGCGTTGGATGCAGCTGATATGACTTCGCTGGGGACAGCGGGCAAAGCAAGGAAGTTGGCGTGGAAGTTGCGTGCATAGACGGGGAAACCGCGGTTATATATAGAGGCGGCCATAGTACCGAGATAGCGTGGGTCGCCATTTGCAAGTGCTAATACTTCGGGCATGAATGAGTATGGGCCGTGGCGTTCGACGTCGGCGCTAAAGTAGCCGAGTGCTTTATTTTGGGTGGTTTCGTTGAGTGGGTTGTGACGAACAGCGGCTACACCAGACTTGTTGCGGAAGATATCGAACGGTTTGGGCGAGGCGACTGTGTAGTATTGCTTGAATGACATGGTGAACATAACGCCTTCTTCGTCTTTGAAATTGGCGGGGTCTGGAGGAGGATCGGAGTGTCCCCACATGGAGGTGGAGTCATCAGAACGCCAACGGACGAGTGCTTTGGCGTGCAAATCTTTGTCGATGGTGTCTTGAATACCAAGGACTTTGGTCCACTTGTGGTGATCGCCGGTTTGCAGAACTTGTTTCCATGCGCTGAGGTCTTCTGCAAACATTTTCTTGCCTGTGCCGGGGATAGCGCGACCGGGTTCGGAAGCGTCGGCGGTGAGCATGACGAAGGCATTATCGACACCTTTACCGCGAAGATGATCACGGAGGCCGGTGAGGAATTCTTTACGTTCAGCGAACCACCATTTGATGTATTGATCCATCATGTCTTCACTGTTGCCGAGCGTTGAAAGACGAACTTTACGTTCCTGATTGGTATCAGCGGCGAATTCTTTGAGTGCATCTTTTGAGAAACTGACGGGCATGTGTGAAGGACGCTGGCGGAACCATGCGCCGATGAATTTGAGATCTTGTGAATTAAAATCGGAGATGGTGCAATCGAGAAGTTTCTTGGCATCTTCGAAAGTCGCATCGAGCGTGACATCAGCGTTCATTTTTTCCGACCATGCGATGCGTGTGTAGTTTTCGGCACCGTTGATGGGTTTGGCAAACTTCTTTTTACCGATGCCCTGACTACCGGTCGAGCCTGCGTACTCGTAGTATGGGAGGATGTACTGATCGTACTTTTTAAGCATTTTGGTGATGCTGGCCCATCCGGATTTATTGCCGGTGATGTACCAGTTGTATCCACCATAGTTTGCGGGATCGAAGCCTTGGTTGTGTCCAAATTCGAGGAGGTCTCGAGTAAATGTGTTGATGCCGAGGAATTTGTTCATCCAGACTTTGTGTTCATAGTACTTACCGATGTCTTTGACACCGCGGGTATTTGGATCTTTAGAGTTGACGGGGCCGTCACCCATTTCTTCGCGGTAAAAGACGTGACGTTGTGGGAGCTCTTCTGGGGGTGCGTTTAGTTTAAGGAAGTATTGTGATTGATCGGGGACTTCGAATAGACGAATCTTTGCAACCGCTGCGCCTTCGCTAAGCGCAACATTTTTATGATCGCTTTGAGTGATCACGACGAGAAAACCTTCTTCGGGAGATTCGAGTCTTGGCTTTGCATTGCCGCGTGGCTGTTCGAGACCGGCGTATTTTTCATGAAGATTGAAGAGCATGCGCCACTGATGCCATTTGTTTGTCACTGGGAAGTTGATGGATTCGCAGTGGTTAACGGTGTAGTTATAAAGTGTGTCGCTGAGAGCGGAGCCGGTTGTGAAACCGCGTGTCGTTTCACAGCCACGGATTTGAACGAAAGTGGTACGAGGCGCGTTATCTGGGTACTCGACCGTGATGAGATATGATTTATGAGCTTGCAGGCCCATCTCTTCACCGATACGGTAGGCGAAGAACTTTGCATCACCTTCAGGAGGGAGAACGCGAGCTTTTTTGCCGAGAATATCGACGACTTGCGAGTCACCGGACTTGGACTCGAAAAACTCGTGTTCGGTGTCGGTGGCGCAATCGATTTCATCGATTAACGGTAGCTTACCGAAGGGTTCGCCGGCATCGACAAGGGGTCGATCCTGGGCATGGGAAAAGCCTGCGAGAAGCAGACAGGTCAGTGCGGCTGTTGTTAGTTTTTTCAACATAACCAATCTCTAGTAACAAGTATCAACCATATAGTTAGGATTCAATCAATGCATGCTGAAGATGCGAAGGTGGGAGATTGAATCACGACAATCTATCTTTGCGATAGATAAAACTTTTACATCATGTTAATGAGGCAAAAGTTATGATGAAGGTCTATTGCTTTCGTTTGTGCGCAAGTAACGTGAGTCCAATTAGAAGCAATGAGAGTGAAGCGGGCTCGGGGATATCGGCGTAGCCAACGAAAGCGATCTCATTAATACGTCCGTGAAATCCGGGTTGCCCTTGAATAAGCAGATATCTACCCCCGAGCGATATTTCGTTGCCTGCGGTTGTCGTCATGTCAGCCAGCCAGGTTTGAGAATTCACGTTCGAAGTTAGATCGGCGCTACCAAATACGAATTCAGTTACATCAGCGTCGGTTGGATCTTTGGTCGAGTCGTTATCATCGTCCCACCACATAGATGAGAGGCCAATGCCGTTCGCTTGTGTTGCAGAGAAGGGTCGGTATAAAGACCAGACTTGCGCGATTTTGATTGAGGCCCAATCTTCGCCGAAATCAAGCCATGAAAAACGTGTGTTGTCTTCCGAAAAACCCCAACCTTGGTGGGCTGCGGGATCGACGACATTAAAAGGATCGTTAAGGTTGCCAGCTACACCGGGGGTGTAGGCGAGGCCATCAATGTCGAACATGTTCGATGTTCGGACGAAGCCGTGTGTACCCAAGGCAACTGGGCGGATCAATTCGAGCATCGCGGCGTTTGTGGAATAAGCGGTGGCGAACGCCAAGAGATAGATTGCTAAGGCGAATCGCAGTGTACTGTTGTTCATATTTCATCCTCCATATGATTTGTGCTGCGAGATAACATGATTCGTTAGATGTAATAGCTATTAAAATTCGTCGAGTTCGTAGTCACGGGCATGTTGAAGCGTGCCATCATCTTTGCCGACCCATGCGTGAGCGGATTCTCCTTGATACATCGCATTTGCGTTCATGATGGTTTGAGAATATTCGGTGTATTTTGTTTGTGTGAGTGTGGCGGTATGACCGTCGATAAAAGCTGTTGGTCTGCCGTATTTCCCGTCAGGTCCATGCCATGAGGTACTGGAGATAGAATTGGGTCGTTGAGCGTTTGCAGTGGAACAGTATTGGATGGGTACGCCGTGTGGTTTCGAGAAATATGGTTCACGCCAGACATTAGGTTTGTAACGACCGGCGGGGCCTGAGGTACGTGTGCGAACCCAATGATGGAAGAGGCCGTAGTACGCGTTATGTATGCGACCCTCTGCGGGATGCTCACCTGATTCGAGGCGATAGCCGGGTTGAGAGGCGCCAGTTTCGAGATACATGCCTGACGAGGGGCAAAGAAAAACTCCGCCAGCGAAATCGGTTGATGAACTCCAGCCTGAACCTTGAGCATTCATGATGTAGCCTTTTAGATATCTTTCGAGAGGAAAGTTTGCAAAATCTTTTGTGTATGAAGTAAGGTTCTCTGTGCTTGCGGGATAAAAGGTTTTGTTGTCATTTGCGTACATGACATAGCCCAGCGAGATTTGTCTGAGATTCGTATTACAAGTCACCATGCGAGCGGTTCGGCGAGCTGCGCTTAATGCGGGAAGAAGTATTCCAATAAGTAACGCTATGATTGAGATGACTACAAGCAATTCTATCAATGTAAAGGCCCGATCGAATGGTTGTCTTGGGTATAGATTGCTGAACATTTTTTTAGCTACCGATGTACGTCCTTGTGTTCGAAAAATTGTCAATGAGACACATCGAGTCTATCACGCCGTAATACGATGAATGATCTGAACAAATGATCAATCCGACGAGAGAGAGATGAGGCTAGGCGAATAATCATGACTACATGAGAAACTACTGAGCGAGTTTTGATTTGATGGCAATTCCGAAGCAAATTGATTTTGTTTTCATTTTTACAACACGAGCAATAAGGCAAATTGCCAATGAGACCAGTTCAGATAATTCCGAAAGCGAGAGAGCAACTATTGCTTTCAATTTAAGGTAGATTGCCTCATTGTCAATTGCATAAATGAAAGTATATCCACCTCTGAATATGTAAGTTGTTTTTTTGCAAATACTTGCAATCCAAAAATCATTTAATATTCATTGTCGCAACAAGGCAGATTTCGAGAAACTAGTGCCCAAAACCAAGTCTTCCAGACTTCTGAAGACTACTTTAAAGCCGATTGAGCAGCGACCAAGGCGAGCGAGGGACTTCAATGCTTTCTTTGACACACGGTACTGATTATCGACGCAAGTCATTCAGATTTGCTGCATTGGAGTCAATTCAGCGGAAGCCTCTTGGGGACTATTGAGTTCTATGACGCGCTTATACCAATAGGCTGAATCTTTTAGGGTACGTTGTTGTGTTTCGTAATCAACATGTACGAGACCAAAGCGAGAGTTGTAGCCAATGATCCATTCAAAGTTATCGAGAAGTGACCATTGGAAGTATCCACGAACATCAACGCCATCATCTATGGCTTCTTCGAGTGCAAGTAGGTATTGGTATAGGAAATCAATACGTTGTGGGTCGGAAACGCGTCCGTTTGCTTGAACCCAGTCAGTATTACTGAGACCGTTTTCCGTGATGTAGATGGGAAGATTGTAACGTTCATACAAAAACTTAAGGCCCCACTTCATTGCGCGAGGTTCAACAGCCCAATTGGAAGTCGTAGCAGGCCGACCAAGTGCGGGTGTTTCGAGTTTTGAGTTGCCTTCAGAATCGATCGTGACAACGGAGCCTGAATAGATATTGGCGCCGTAGAAATCAAGAGGCTGGCAGATGATCTTCATGTCATCGGGGTTATACCAATCCATTTGATCTTTGTAGTAATCGAGTCCGTCCTGAGGGTAATGACCGAGGATAGCAGGATCACTGAACCATGTGTTGGTCCAGAAGGGATCTTTTTCGTTGATTACCGCTTGCATCATAAGTTTGCGTGCGGCGTCGATGTGGGCTTGGTCTTCGGTTGCGGGAACACGGTTAACACCAACGGGCGCCCAACCGACATGCGGGGTTGATTTAGCGTGCTGTCGAATTGTTTGAACTGCGCGTCCATGTGCAAGTAATGCGTTATGGCAAACGAGCAGAGCATCACGCATGGATAGTTTGAGACCTGGGGCGTCGAAGCCTTGATAATGAGCACGACCGACGAAACATTGGGGCTCATTGAGCGTCATCCATTTTTGAACACGATCCGAAAGATGATTAACAACTGCTTGGGTATATTCCGCAAACCACTTAGAACTGTCGGGATTGAGCCAACCGCCGCGAAGTTGAAGAGCGCGTGGGTATTCCCAATGAAAAAGCGTGACGCAAGGGTCGATATTTGCTGCAAGCAGTGCATCAACGAGCTTGCTATAGAAATCAAGACCTGGTTGGTTAATTCGTCCAACGCCATCAGGAAAAACTCGGGTCCAGTTGATTGAAAATCGATAGCCTTTGAGGCCGATGTACTGCATGATGTCGACATCTTCTTGATAGCGATGGTAGTGATCGCAAGCAATGTCACCAGTATGGTTTGCTTGGATGTTGCCGGGTGTGTGCGTGAAGGCATCCCAGACTGATTCGCCTTTGCCATCAGCATCCCACGCCCCTTCGATTTGATATGAACTGGTGGCGGCGCCCCAGAGAAAATCTTCAGGAAAAGTCATTTTTTATCTCACAAATTTATTGATTAGCACATGAAAGTAAATCGGCCGAATCAGAGCAACTTTTGCCCTTTAGCTTGAAAATCATATCAAATAGCTTCACTCTGTCTATTCATTTATCTTGGTTTATCACTGTTTTAACCATTCCGACGCACATTCACATTACCGATGGCTATGCGGAACAAGTGGTGATCATCTAAACAAATTCGGTAAAATCTAATGTTACAGTCAGGTCAAGAAACAACGCAGCTAAGTAGAGGCTGCGCGGTAAGGCGGGGGTCAGGTATTTTATTTAATGATGAGTTAGTGATGAGGGCATAAGAATGCGTCGTTGTATCTTGATGGTGTGCAGCCTGTTGTATCTGCTGGTTGGTGGCATGGTTAAAGCTGATTCAACACCAGTGATGGTAGACCCGGCAATCGATGATTCTGGGAGATTCAGTTATCTCGCAAAAAGTTCGACAAGTTTATCAATGATGGGATCGGAACGTGCGTGCCAAGTGACGTTTGATGGGTCGCTATATACGGGATGGGCGGAGCTGTGTTTTGCGTATGGACTGGATTATAAGGCGGTGATGAATCGATCTAAGCGATTATTTGATGGATGGATGCCGATTGTCAGTATGGTGCAGGTGAAAGATGGGATAGCGTATGAGGTGGAAGCGTTTTATATGACGCTGGACGGAAAGCCTGAGTCGAGGGCAGTTGTGTTTGCAAAAATAACTGCGAAGAACGTTTCGACAGAGGTGAAGCCATTTGGGTTTGCTGCAGGACTTCGTTTTAATACAGGTGATCACCGGATTGTTGAAATGAACCAAGGTTGGTTTGATGTGAATTGGTCATATGAGATGGCCAATGATTATCTTATTCGCGGTGATAAGGTGGTCTATTTTTTTGATAGTAATGGAAAGAAAGAAGCTGTATTAGGGGATAAATACCATGATATGTTCAGCGGAAAGGCTAAGCATATATTAGAAGACACGCCGGTTGGGGTAAAAAAACACGAAGGAACATTAGAAGTTGGAGAAGAGATAAGTACAACATTTAAGATGCCGCTTGAGCCGATTGGAATAGAGGATATTGGATTTATTAGCGCAATTAAAAGTGCTAATTATGATGAGTACAAAGAGCAAACTATTAGATATTGGAATGGATTAAAAAACCAAGGAGCACAGGTTTTTATCCCTGAAGAGGCGGTGAACGACGCCCGAATGACGAATTTGATGTATACGTGGCAAGCAGTGTATCCGAAGGATAATGGGAAGTGGTTGCAAGGTGTAAACAAGTTCCAGTACAAGGGATTCTGGTTGCGTGATGCGGCTTATATTATTCATAGCGATGATGTATGGGGATATCATGAGATTGCACGCAAGTTGCTCGATGTGATGCCTGAGTACCAAGGGGTAAATGGGCTATTTTACACATATGCGAACCAGCTAGACGGTTTTGGCCAAGCTTTATATGTACTGGCTAATCATGCAATAGTCACAGGGGACAAGGAATATGCTGAAAAGATTTACCCGATGTTCATACCTGCGTTAGATTGGTTAAAGAAGGTAAGTGCGGAGGATGATTTTGGACTAATGCCGTTTACGGATGTGGGGGATAATGAGGCGATTCGCGGTCACTTTACAGGACATAACTTCTGGGCGTTACTTGGAATTCGTAGTGCATGGCGTATTGCGAACTGGTTGAGGGAAGATGAAGATGCGAAAGTTTTTGAGGCCGAATACAAGCGTTTGTATGACGCGTTAATGATTGCGATTGAGAAGAAGAGTGGTTCTGATGGTGCGTTGACGCCGGGGCTTGATGCTGAGGGTGGACAAGATTGGGGGAACCTGATTGGTGTGTTTCCTGCGGAGGTGATGAAGCCTTGGGATAAGCATGTGGGGGCGACGCTTGCGAAGATGCATGCTGAGAAGTTTGATGAAGGTGTGATGACGTACATGGGTACGATTCACCATTATCTAACAGTGAAGGAAGCCCAGAGTCATATTTTCCGTGATGAGCAATTAGAAACACTTGAACATTTTTATGCGATCATGGCGCATATGGGTTCGACATGGGAAATGTTCGAATGGAATGTTGAGCCATGGAGTAGCCGGGATGCATTTGTGAATTACCCACCACATGGTTGGGGGTCAGCGATGTTTAATTTGATGCTGCGAAATATGTTGATTCATGAACGTGGCGGCGAAGGTGGGCTTGGGCAACGTGAGATTCATATTGGTGCGGTGCTGTCGCCGGAATGGATCAAGGCTGGGCAGAAACTTGTATTTAAAAATGCTGGAACAGAATGTGGGCCAGTGTCGTTTGAGTACACGTTTAAGGAAGATGGGGCTGAGGTTTTGATTGATGGTGATTGGCATACTGAGCCGCGGAATGTGGTGATACATGTGCCGTTTGCTGCGAAATTGAAGAGCGTGACCGCAGATTGTGCGCCTATTCGAATGTTAGTCGATAAAGTTGTTTTGCCAGCGGATGTGAAGAAAGTTGTGTTCAAGTGGGATGTGGACAAGTCGATTGTTTTGAATTACCAGGAAACGATTGATGCTTATAAACAAACGTATCGTGAGAAGGCGGAAGAATTTGTTAAAGAGGGTGGCGAGCTAATGCAAGTAACGACGCCTGCGTGGTTGGATACAGAAGGGCGCGAAGCTGCGTTTAACAAGTTGTATGGCAAGGAGATCGTCGGGATTGCTGTTGGCAAACCAGTAAAGATCTCTGGAATTGAAGGATCACATCCGGCTCAGTTAGCAGTGGATGGCAATGCTCACAGCTTGATGAGTTCATGGTGGGTTGGGCCGCCTGCTCCGCAGTGGCTAGAGATTGATCTTGAAGAAGTAAAGTCAATTGATCGCGTGCATGTGTATCCATACTGGGGCGGCAATCGATACTACCAATATCAGGTTGAGGTTTCGGTTGATGGTGAGACATGGAATGTGATTGCGGATATGAGTCAGAATACGAAGATTGAAACGCCGCGGGGGAGAGAGCACAGGTTTGATTCGATTGATGCAAGATATGTGAAGATTACGATGCTATATAACAGTTCGAATCCGAGTATGCACCTAGTCGAATTGCGAGTGTTTGAAGCAAAGTAAATTATGATGAGTTATAAAAAAAAGAAGGCTGCTCTTGCGAGTGGCCTTCTTTTTTATTTTTTAGTTTTGCCATCTATTGTGAATTTGAATTAACAATAAATGGAGCTTTGAGGTTTTTTAAGTATCAACCTTCAAAAGCGTTACCAACTTTACGAGCACGTGTTGGCTTGTCGAGATCGATGCCGAGCGCGATGCCGACTTCAACGAGGATGTTCCAACCAGCTGCGAGGTTTACGTAGCCTGAGAGGCAACCTGCTTCTGGGATCGTGATCGTTGGGAAGATGGTTTCCTTAGAAGAAATTGCGACGACGGTGAGACCAACGCCTTCAGCGAGAGTCTGCTTGATCTTTTCGAGTTCAGTTTCGAATGGATCGACGAGGATGACAACGTCATCAGCGTTCATGACTTCTTCGATACCATGAACAGCGTATGTGCCTTCGAGGTAGTCAGACTTCTTACGCGTAATTTCGTTGGTCTTGAGTGTGAGCTCTTCTGCAACGCCGTCGTTGCGACCTGCGAAGTAGATTGTGCCAGCGTTAGCGATCTTCTTGGTGATCTCTGGATCGATATCCATTGTGAGGACTGTTTCGATCTTTGCTGCGAGTTCTGCGAGTGCTTCTGCAGGAGTTTCTTCGCCTGCGAGCTTGACGAGCATGGACTGATAAAGGAGCGCCTGTTCTGCAACTGATTTAGTTGCTGCGACTGCATCTTCGCCACCACAGTTAAGAACGAAGCACTTCTTGGAGAGTGATTCGACTTTTGTGTCGGTGTTTGCGGTCATTGAGAAGAGGTTCTCTTTGCCTTCGCCTTTGAGCTTGGTAAAGAGAGCGATGAGCTCTTTGGTCGCACCAGAGTTTGAAGCACCGAAAACGGTCTTTTTAGCGAGATCGTATTCGTAAGCTTGGCAGCCACCTTCGGTCGCGATGTCGAGATCGAGGCCGTGACGGAAAGCGTTGGTCATTGCGTTCTTCGCTGGGAAGATACGTGATGAACCTTCACCGGTGAGAAAGAGCTTGCCGGTCTTCTTGAGATCCTCGACAACTTCTTCGATTCCATCTACTTTGAAGTTTTTGATGACTTCAACGGTTTCGAGCATCTCTTTACAGAGCGCGAACTTTGCGTATTTTTCTTCTGAAAGTTTCATGGGTACATCCAGTTTTTTAATTAATGTTTATTAATTAGGAAAGCGTTGGCCTGACGCGAGGGTCAAGCCAACGTGATTGTTTTTGTTAATTACATTTCAACGGTTTTGTAAACCAACCTAGTGTATTTTGGCAGATCACCGATGAGTGGTTTTACGTACTTGAAGTATTCTTCAGTTACGCCGAAGCCGTCTTCAGTAAAGAAGTTCTTTGGCATTGGCTTCGCACGAACAGCAACATCGCAAAGAGGTGCTGTTTCGAATGATGAGGTAGCCGAACCTTCTTCGCGGACCATGGAGACCATGACGCCGGTGGTACCTGCGGCTGCGAGCTCAACAGCTTTGACGCCACACTGGTATGCATCTTCGAAATCCTGCGGGACGCCACGGTCAGCGGCACACATTGGGAGTGATTCGGTGACTTGGAATTCGCCACGGAATCCAAATTCGTCCGCAATCATCTTGTGAAGGACGGTTGCAACAGCGGAGCCACCCATGGCGCCAAATTCAACGTTGTTGAATTTATCGCGTGTTTCAGATGCTGAAACAGGTGTTCCGTCTTCGTATGTGATGCCTTCGCCGCAGACGACAGATACAAAACCATATTTGTCGTAGACTTCTTTAACCTTGGCGAGGAATTTCGCTTTATCAAAACCATGCTCGGGGAAGAGTGTGATGTGTGGTGCGTCTGCATCACATTCTTTTGCAAGTGAGCATGCCGCTGGGAGCCAACCTGCTTCACGACCGATGCACTGGAAGACGACGAACTGGTCGACCTTCTGCATGTCACGTGTAAGGACGCCAGCTTGGAGTACGGACAGAGCCATATACTTGGCTGCAGAGGCGTAACCTGGCGTGTGGTCTGTACCGAAGAGGTCGTTGTCGACTGTCTTAGGAATGCCGACGCCGATCATGTCGTAGCCTTGTGATTGAGCGTAAGCTTCGACGCGGTGGACGGTGTCCATTGTGTCGTTACCACCGATGAGGAAGAAGTAACGGATGTTAAACTTTTTCAGCTTTTCAAGAACGAGAGGCAAGTCTTCGTCTTTGAGTTTGTAGCGGCAGGAGCCACAAGCTGATGAAGGTGTTGAACGAAGACCTTCGATTGCTTCAGCTGTTTCAGCACCGAAGTCGAAGACGTTGTCTTGCATAAGACCTTCGATGCCGTAGCGCATGCCGAAGATATTTTCGATTTGTTCAACGCCTTGCGCGGTTTGCACGACACCAGCAACAGAAGAGTTGATGACGGAAGTTGGGCCGCCGGACTGACCGACGAGAGCGTTACCTTTAAGCACTGTATTCACCTCTCAGTAAAAGCGAGTGATTGTGTGATTTATTTACCAATGATGCTGTCTTTTATGCAGCGTAATTTATCAATATTTATATCGTTTTCGCAGACCACTTCACGAGGTTCGCAAAAAATTGAGCGTACCAGTTACCGACTTCAATCGCTTCACCCTCCGGCGCTTGAGCACTGAGACGTGAGTCGCCCCAGTCAACAAATGGACCGACCCAGTGAGGCGCGACATCGGAAGCAAAACAGGCAATGTTCGCGTTAGTGGATTCATCGACAACGAGAAGTGGCACTGATTTTGTGTATGTGAGTGTGAATGAACCGCTTGAATCTTTTGAAGCATTGTTCATGTTAGCGTGAAGGAGCGTCTTAGCGTGAGGCTTAGGCTCGAAGGCGTTAAAACCACCAACAGTTGACGCGTTGGTATCAAATGGGAGATCTGCGAGGATTGCGTGATCGGCTTGTTTATCGACGAAACATGGCCAATAGTTGTTATTGCGATCATCTGAATCCTTCATTTGAACAGGTAGGATGTCTGCGATTGCTGTGTTTTGGTAACCACCATCCAGGCCAACGTATGTTTCCCAACCACCGAACATAATCAGGCCGGTACCTAAGTTGACCTTCTCAACAATTAAGTCAACCTGCTTTTTTGAGAGCATTTTCGAAGGATAATCACTAAGGATGATTGTTTTGTAGTCATCCGTAAGTTGTTCATCAGATGGCGACTGATCGGATGGGACGTAATCGAACGAGATATCGAAATGTGTCATGATACCAGTGAGGTAGCATGCTTGCTGAGTGTAAGCAGTGTCGCCGAGGTAAAGTACGTCTTTGGCCATGTTCTATCTTTCGATTAGTCATTCAAAGCCGAAGCTGATCGATTAAGATGAACTTCGGTATGATTTTGGATTTATTTTATTTTTCAGCAAAACGCTCGTGGTAGGTGTCAGGTGAGTAAAGTGCGAACTGAAGATCGCGGTAGTACTCGTATGGGCCTGACTTACGAACGTTTTCGATGAGTGCTGCGATTTGAGTTTGCGAAACAAACTTAAGGATGCCGTTAACTTTGGATTCAAGTCGCTCGGGCGTGGATTTGAGTTGTATTTGCGGGGGCTCGGGGAAATCGCAGTAGACACCAAGCTCATAGACGCTGGGGAGCTTAGGCAGCGATGGGCCGAGCTCTGGCCAGATGCCGCCCATTGCGTGGAAGAGTGAGATAAGTAGTTCGGAGTGCGTTGCGCGGTGGTCTGGGTGAAGATCTGCGTTGGTAGGGAGGAAAACGCGGGTCGGCTGAATTTTTCGGAGATTGAATACAAAAGAGTTCACAAGACCGGTATAGCCTTGGATAGGTGAAGGGTCACCGGATTTAGCTTCGCGGCGGCCGAGGTATTGCGAAAGCTGGCCATCAGGGAAACCCATCCAGACAATGTTGTCGGTGGGAACACCCATGGCTTCATAGCAATCGTATGTCTCTTTAGCACGAACTTCGATGATGTTTTCTTTTTCTTCGAGCGTGCAGTAACCCGCAGAACCATCAGTAACACAGAGGATATAGACAGGAATATTGTTAGCGAGCGCCATGTCGAGCATGAGGCCACCACCAAGAATAGCATCATCATCATGAGGCGTGACGAAAAGGAAGCACTCTTTTCCAGGCTGCCAATCAGCGAGGATATCAGCGAAGTTTTCACTGACGACGCGTTTGTTATTCTCGAGCTTTACGAGTTGAAAATCGGAACTCATCTTATATAAGCCTTTCAGCGGATCTTGTCTTTGCGTTTTGGGCATGATACAAGCGTCAGGCCTGATATCGGGCAGTAAATCGCCATCAAATCCTGATGATGCCTTACTGCTGTTTCATTGATATATACAGCTTATAAGGCTTTTGCACGTATCATTCATCCATGATATCTGATTTCTGTCGCATCCTGCGAAACAGATATTCTACTATTATACAGGACTTATAGATCCGGTTTAAATTGGCTATTTACACAAAATAAAAGGTGGAATATTTTCCTAATTATTTTGCGAAAAATTGCCTAAACACCGTGTGTTATATAATTTCACAAGATACGATTTTGAACATGCTCCTGCAACGTTTCAACGAGGTATAGGCTGCATTTTTCATTAATTTTCCTGCGTGGCGATTTCGGCTCAAAAGCAGTAAATAATAACCACCCAGCACTGGCTGGGTGGCAAATGTTAACTTACGTAAGATGAAGTGCGTTAGTCGCTTGTTTTCGCATCATCAAGCCATTGATCGGCTGGCTCTGACTGCTCTTGGGGCTCTGGAGCAACTCGCCGCGGCTTCACTTTTTTAGCGAGCTTATCGAGCACACCGTTAATAAAGGCTGGTGAGTTTTCAGAAGCAAAATTCTTGGCAAGTTCGACTGCTTCATTGATTGCGACCTTGGGAGGCGTCTGACCTGATGACATTTCGTAATAAGCAAGCCGAAGAATTGCTCGGTCAACAGGGGGTTGGCGGTAAGTCGGCCAATCTGGCGCGAGAAGGCTAATTTGCTCATCTGAAGTTCCATGTGTAACCCAAGCATGGAGAGCTGTATCAACGGCTTTAGCGCAGACATCTGGTGTATCGAATTCATTATCGATATTGGACAGGATCTCATCTCGATCCAGTTCACCTGTAACATCGATCTGATAGAGAACCTGCATCGCGAGGCGTCTTGTGTTTCGTTGCTTTGACATTGCGTATATATCCAGTGGCGTATACTCATCGAAGAGCTGCCAATGTAGTGCTGATTGATGTGGCGGCATGTTCAATAATGGATGAAGCCGATGCTGCCTTAAAAGAAATTATCGTAGGCGTGCAGACGGTTTATCGGATTTTTTCCATGAGGTTCGCCATCTCAACTGCGGTCATCATGGCATTACGCCCTGCATTACCCATTTTAGTACCCGCACGATCAATGGCCTGCTCAAGTGTATCGCAGGTCAGTACACCGAAAATACATGGGATACCGGTTTGCGTTGCGACCTCACGAACGCCGATCGCGGTTTGCTCAACAACATGATCGTAGTGATCCGTTTCGCCACGAATGACGCAGCCCAGACAGATAACCGCTTGATACTTGCCTGTTTCTGCAAGTTTTTTAGCTGTTACAGCCAACTCAATAGCGCCCGGCACATGGACGGATGCCAAATTTTCAGCCTTACCACCTAATCGTTCCCATGTATTGATCGCAGCTTCCGTAAGTCGATCCGTAATGAACTCATTGAAGCGAGCTGTGACAATTGCGACACGAGCATCGATTGCCAATAAATCACCTTCGAGGTTATTTGGGCCTTGTTGAGCCATAACATATCTCTTTCTTGAAACACCTGTCGCGGCTGACCGGACGCATGCAAACGTCCACCAAAATGTCGCAACCTGATCGGAATAGAGCATTTTAGCGGTATTTGAATCGAGTTGCCAAAACGACTGGCAACGAACAATTTACAACCACAATATCCAATTTGCTCCCATTCTTCTCTTAAATAGGCCCCTTCAAGCTGGTTGTCTCCTCCTACTATTCAGTAGAAGTCCGTAATGATATCGACCGACTTAAGTACTAGATATAGCCGATGTTATGCGTAGCGATAATGATGATTAGCTCACTCCAAAAACATGCTCATATACCGCAATACGCCAAGATCTCAGCATGGCTGACCGTCTGCGCGATTCTTTTCATATCCATTTCTGTCATACCCGCTTGCTCCCCAGATAAACCAAAATTTAATCGTCAGAGCAATCAGCAGACCTCTAAAAACTCGAAAGAACAAGCAGAAAAGCTCGAAGAATATGAGCAGCTTCACCCCGAATCAGAAACATTCGACATCCTTGGCCGCTGAAATCTCACTTGAAATGACCAAAATTTTATCCTCGCGCTTTCCTTTCCTTCCTTGATGCCTACGATTGCGCAGCCTGTGAGATAGTTCGGATGGATCACTCACAGATCATGGCCTAATTTGCGGCTGATCTTCTTCACCGCAATATGTCATGATTGTCAATTCAACAATCGCCCGTCTCTACGACCCGATATTGTCATACCAAACAATATCAGGCCGAAGAGACGGGTTTTTTCTTTATTTAACGACCACAGAAGTGGCCACATTCTCTGGAGGCTATCACCATGAGAACGACGCTTGCAATACATCGAAACGCACAGCAACCACAAAAAGATCCCTGTAATAAATGCGATCAGAACCCATGGACACTAATCGCTGTCCTGCTGATCACGATCTTAATCATCGCATTGCTGTCTGCGATCTCTGTGACATACGACAACGAAAATACTGTTATTCAAGATACGATCTGGCCTAGTGATGCGTACAACAATGCCGCTCCGTTACCCCCTGCGAATACGCCCCAAATAGAAGAACCTGGCAACGCAACCAATGATTTAAGGCGGCCGCGCTGGATCGAACGAGCGGTTATTACACCTCAAAGCCATGAAGCATCTTCACAGTAAGAAAAGCTCTATTAGGAGTGAGGAGATGGATTCCAAACAAAAACAAAGCAGAAAAACACATCATCGCTATAAAGCGATCGGCGTGATCGTGATATCGATACTCATCATTACTTTCTTGATATCCGCAAGTAGCCCCGTCATTCTGAAGCAATCGCGCCATCTACGTTCAACGGATAAAGCGAATGCTGCGCAGGTCGATTCACACAATCACACACAAACACCTGCTAAAGACCCTCCGCACGACCATGCCCCAACCTCTGACGAGGCGATGCAATTGCAACCCCAGTACGCAACCTTTAACCTCATGCACCCCGCAGTGTTTCACCATCAAGCGGATCTTAACAACCCCAACAATGACAAAATCCTCTTCAAATTACATTAATACAGCCCCCATTACCCACAAGCACAGTTGCCCCACAATCACAGTAAATCAGTAGACCAGCTTGCCTGAATCCGCTAAGGTATGCATCTTTATTGGGAGGGCGACTAACAGAAGCCATACTTCGTCTGTGCACACCAATGACATATTGGGAGGTTGACCATGCCCGTACTGGACATGCCACTTAAAGAACTGAAAAAATATCAGGGCTGTAGTGTCAAGCCTGATGATTTTGATGCATACTGGGATCGCGCACTAGATGAAATGCATAGTACAAAGTCTAATCTACAATTAGACTCCTCTTCTTACGAGCTCCCCAACACCAAGTTTTACGATGTCTGGTTCACAGGCGTCAATAACGCGCGTATTCATGCACGTTATGCGAAGCCTGAAAATACCACTGGAAAAATCCCACTGGTTGTCTGGCTACATGGCTATTCAGGCGCTGCACCCGATTGGGATGAGTATCTCCGCTTTACTGCACTTGGTATGGCCGTTGTCGCGCTTGATGTCCGCGGCCAAGGCGGAATATCCGAAGATTCTGGTGGAGCAAAAGGCACAACCCTTCGCGGCCATATCATCCGTGGACTCGAAGACCACGAAGACAAACTCCTCTTCCGTGATATATACCTCGATACGGCACAGCTCACAGAACTCATGATGGCCATGGATGATATCGACGAAACCCGTGTCGCTACTTACGGCGGCTCACAAGGTGGCGCCCTCTCACTCGTTTGCGCTTCACTGGTACCTTCCATCCAACGCGTCGTAACCTCCTTCCCATTCCTCAGCGATTTCCAGCGCGTTTGGAATATGGATCTTTCTCGTAAAGGCGCTTATTTCGAACTCTCCGATTTCTTCCGCCATCACGATCCACTACACGAAAACATGGAAAAATGGTATCGCCGTCTCGGCTATATCGATATCCAAAACCTCGTCGACCGCATCAACGGCAAAGTCCTTTTCGCCGCAACCCTGCTTGATGACATCTGCCCGCCATCTACACAGTTTGCCGCTTACAACAAAATCACTGCCCCCAAAGACATGCTTATCTACCACGATTTCGCGCACGAACACCTCCCCGGTTGGACCAGTCGCGCAATCCACTTCATCGCAGAAATGGTAGCTCAGCCCGTCTAATCAGTCACCACAACATCAATATATAAACACCAGGCCGCTTCACGCGGCCTTTTTCTATTCACTCGCCCAATCGAATCTGATACCATCAACTCAACCCCCAGCTAACCCAGCAACCCCTAGCTGAGGCTGGCAACAAACATCACGAATGACAGGACTTTATCATGCACGCGAAATTTTTAAATCGCTCCCTGCTTTTCTTATTACTTACACTTTGCGTGGCCGCGCAATCTGCCATCGCTGACACACTTCGACTTGACGCCTCATGCACGAAGCCTGATGCAATCTATCAAACCAATGAACCCATTACTTTCCGCATCAAGTTACTCAATCAAAATGACGCTGCCCTCACCGGCCGCAAAATACAATACACACTCAGCCTCGATGGCTACGAAACGATCCGAACCGGCACATTCACCACCACATCCAAACCCTCACTCATCCGTACACGTCTAGACAAGCCCGGCTTCGTCCGCCTCGAACTCACCTACAAACCCATCAACGCTGACAACACCAAACAAACCAAAGTTTTCAAACGACTTGCCGCCGGTATCAACCCCACCCAAATCCCAGCCACCGCGAAACTCCCCAAAGACTTCAATCAGTTCTGGCAAAGCAAAATCCAGACCGTCCGCAACGCAACCATGACTCCGGTCCTCACACCCGTCGAATTTGAAGACAGCAACATCCTTGCCTTCGACCTGCAAATCCAAACCCCCGGCTCAACAACCTCCACTTCACCACTCTCCGGTTACTACGCTAAACCTGCCAACGCTAAACCTAAATCTCACCCCGCCATACTCATCCCTCACTCTGCAGGTGTTCGCTCATCTCGCATCCCCGCCTATTACGCTTCCCTCGGCTTCATCGCCCTCGACTTCAACGCACATGGCCTACCCAACGGCAAACCCGCCTCCTTCTATCAAGAACAAACCAACGGCCCCCTCAAAGGCTATCCCGCTTTCGGTAAAACCAACCCCAACGACTCCTACTTCACCGGCATGTACATGCGACTCATCCGCGCTCTCGAATTTATCAAAGCTCAGCCCGAATGGGACGGCAAAATCCTCGTCGTCAAAGGCTCATCACAAGGCGGCGGCCAAGCCCTTATCGCTGGCGGACTCGACCCCGACATCACACTCATCTGCGCATCCGTCCCCGCCATGTCTGATCACGCTGGATACGAAGCCGGCAAGATGGTCGGTTGGCCTCGCTTGGCTTCATGGAACAAACCCAACGACAGTGAAAAGGACATCACCTATCGATCAACAATCGACGCCAGCCGCTACGTCGATGCCGCCAACTTCGCAGCGCTCATCCAAGCACAAACACTCATCTCCGTTGGCTTCGCCGATCATGTATGCTGCCCCACTTCGGTCTACACCGCTTTCAACAACATCCCTCACAAAAACAAACGCATCATCAATCGCCCGCTCATGGGACACAGCTTCCCACAAGACCTCCAAGCCGAATTCGACCAGACAATCATGCAACACGTAAAAGACATGCAGTAATCAACAATATAAACGACCACAAAAGCCGCCTCATCGCGGCTTTTTTTTGTGCCTTCATCAAACCCGACCCAATTTTGAATCCGTATAACTATTCCAGCCGTCCATATGGATTAGTGTATGCCCATAGAGCGTCTTTACGTTAAATCGATCCCGATTTGCCCGTTGATATCAGAAGTAAATCATTAGCAACGTGCAAAAGGACACAACGGCTAGGTCAACACAATGCACATTCTCTGACAACGCTCAAAAAACACCCCTGCCGTCAGCACGAGGCAGGGGTGAAGCATTGGTCATGATGAATTCATTAAGCCGATAAAACCCCTTGGCGAGCCCATCGACTTCAACCACAATCTAGCAAAGTGCGACGAAAGTCAGAATCGCTAAAATCAGGATCTTGCGTCGGTTCGCAGCCTGTTCGCTGCTCAAATCAATGATCAATTTCCTCAGCATGGTTTCTCTCCGCAGTGGCTTGGATACCTGATATCATCAAGAGCCATGCCAAAGATTGGCCATAAAGCCATGCAATCAAGTTAAATAGCTGCTGGAAAGGCATTTACGTGAAGAATCTAACGACCTCAGACTCATGCGACTCAAGCCGGATGTCGCTTTTAAGCAACATCGATCCCAGATCGATGTCTCAAAAAATCATCACACTCACCATCGCCCTCCTGCTTGCCATCACCCCTGCCCTGACAGCTCAAAACTTTTCCTCGCCACCTGCTGGCGCCCCCCTCCCACTCGACCAGGAGCTCGAGGCCCCCTTCGTCGATCTCTCCAACGCCATGCAGGCCTACCGGCTCGTCAACAATTGGCTCGAAGACGCCAAAGTCCCCGAGAACAGTTTCGAACTACCTCGTATCTCAGTCACCAACCTCCTTGGCATCCGCGTCACGCTTCGCAGCGCAGGCGAAACATTTGGCCAAGGAACCGCCTTCCGGGCCAACCTCAACACGCTCATCAACAACCCCGGCCAAGCCTACGACCTCGCACCACTACTCTCACTTGCCGCCAGTGACGCCTTCACCCATACCCGCCGCAAAATTATTAACGATCGTATCGATGCCGTTGCCAAAGGCTGGATCAACGCTGACGAGCCAACCCCCACATTCGAAGATATCGCTGCCGACCTTCAGGTCGACATCCAAATCGCGCACGAACTCGCCGAAATCAATCTCACCGGCCAGAAGATGCCGCAATCCATCTACACCTCTTTCGCTCCCGGCTTTCACGGCCTCCGCCTCACCAACCCGTCACCCAAAGCCGGCGATAAATCTGAAGCCTTCATTTGGCCCAACGATGTCCTCATCAACAGCGTCCTCCCCAAGGATCAGATCTCTCGTCTTCTCATCAACCTCGGCCTCTCGCTTCATGAACAAAATAAAATCGGCCAACCTAACGGCCTCGACTTCCAACGCTTTGATGTCATCCAATTTGTTCAACCTCAACCCGGCCTCGAACCCGTCAACCTTGTTCGCGGCAATGTCCTCCTCCCTCCTCACGGCATCGGCGATCAAGATGTACGCAACCTCGCCGACGACATCACCGAACACCTGCAAACACTCTTCACCCAAGACAACCAAGTTCGTGGCGATTTCTTCCCCGTTCAAAATGTTTACAAACCTGCATTCGCCAACAAACAACAATCTCTCCTCGCTTCCTATGCCGTCCTCCGCTACCACCGCCACCTGCTAGGCCAACAAGACACCAATCCCATCATCGACAAACTCGCAGACCTCGCCAGCAATACCGCTGAACTCATCGCGGAAGACCTTGTTAAACCAGATGCAGCACCGACCTCCGTCGAGCTCGCACTCGCACTCATGAACGTCATCCAATCACCGCGCGCATCACTCATGGGCCCGACTCGTGACGCACTCATCGCCAATCTCAACGCATGTGCCAACCCTGACGGGTCATACCGCATTGATGCCGACCCCGAATCCCCACGTGTCGAACAACCCACACTCGCCTTCATCGCAGGCGCCCTCGCCACAACCTACGAGCAACAGCGCACCGAAGCCCTCCGAGTTCAAACCCTCACCGTGCTCGACCACCTCTGGGATCAGACCCAAAAGAACCTCAATCTCTCGACCCTATATTGGCTCGCACTCGCACATTCACGCGTTGATTCCATCATCAACCCTGAGAACGATCAGCAACTCGCTGCCGCACTCGTCGACCGTGAACAATCCCTCGGCAACGCAATTGAAAAACTCCAAGCACTGCAAATCATCTCACCACCGCGCATCGGCCCCCCTGATGTCATCGGCGCTTTTGAGCTCTACAAATTGCCACTCGACGCAGCACCAGACCCATCCTGGAACACCGCACAAATCCTCGCGCTCACCGCGATCGGCCTCCGCGAGCCCGGCATGAAAGAATCACGCGATGCTTTCGGTTGGATCCTCACCGCATCACTCGCCGCCCGCTTCATTGATCAAATCACATTCAAACCTGAATCAACCTTCTACATCCCCAGCCCTGATCGCGTTGTTGGAGCCGTCCGTTTCCGCCTATGGGATAACCGTATCGGCATCGCCCCCTCCGCAATGTCTCTCATCGCATGCACCGAATTACTCGAATCACTCAACACACTCAAAACTCAAACACATTAACATCAAAACAAAAAACACAAGACACAAAAAAAGCTCACCGATTGGTGAGCTTTTTCACTTCCCATATTTCATTTAGTATGCAGCATCATTCAAATTATACTGCGGTGTCGCATAGGCATCAGGCCGGAAATAAAGCAACATCCTGGCCTTCCTTGCTTCCACTCCCAAAATCGACTGCAACCGCTGATCGTTCGGCCCCGACACCACATGAAACCCTTCACCCTTCTTCAACGATTTCGTAATAATAATCCGATGGCTCGTACGATCATAATAATAAACCTTACCATCCATCGGAGCCGTGTAATCCACCTCAAAACCCGCACCCACAACGATCGAATCCTTCACTAACGCACGCTCCTGCATGCTCGCACACCCACCCATCATCGCCAATGCCATCAATAGCAACATCATATATCCGCGCATCGCATATTCCTTTACCAGCAATTTTCCTGTTCTACTCACGACCCGCCCCACACCAGCGCATCCTAACATACCCCATCTTAACAGTCTATACCTCGCCACTCTCCAAGATTTTCCTGTGCATACAATGTAAAAAACCCGCATCATTTCAGCTGCGGGTTCAGTAAATCTTAATCTATCAATCTATTAGAGGAGTTCGCGTGATTACCTATAGATCTTGCCAGTGCATAACAGCAGTGAAGGATCAATTAAACACCTTCGTTTCATGTAACCGACTCACTGGTCAGCACATGAATAACCACGCAAAACGATCTAAATCACAATCTCCGCTCCGCGTGCAATCTCTTTCGGCATCGGATGCCCCTCAAGATCTTCCGCACACACCGCTGTCAGCTGACTGATCTCAATCACAGCTTCCACATTCTCATTCGAATCTCGCGGCACCTTCACCCCATATTGCTCTAACCACTTCGCCGCACGATTTGTCTGCATCTGCTTACTCGTCGCAGGCGAATCCAGCACACCCGGCCCGTCCGCATTCTTAATCGGTGCAAACTCATCCTCACGCAGCGTTTCATACACGATCGAAACATTGCAAAGCGGCAACGCATCAAACACAAACGTCTCAAGCTTCACACCATTCGGCTCACGCGGACTCACCGGCAGCTTACTCTCCATATCCATGTACGGCACCTTCTTGTCCGCACGATGGAACGGCAACATAAACCCACCCTTATTCAACTTCTCAACAAACCCAACACTCATCATATGAATCGCTATCGATCCGCCACAATATTTCAATTCACCCTGATCAGTCTTCTCAACCGCCAACTCTTCAGGCATATCCGAGTACTCAATCACGCTCATCCGACCATCGCTCAAGCAGAAGTTCCCAACCCTCTCAAAAGCATCACGCTTCTCAAGCATCTTCGAACTCATCTCCGCCCCATCCATCGCATGCAACCCAACAAACAACGGATCAATCAATCGAACCAACGGATTATCAACTTGTACATAACTAATCTGCTGAACCCCACGCTCACGCATATCCTGTATCGCGCCACTCGTATACAACGCCTTCAACGATCCACCATGACCATTCGGCGAAAGCGCCAGCGAATCAACACTCGCCATCAACACCTTACCCGTCTGACAGTCCATCGCCGGCATCATCGCCTGCGGGAAAAGCATGACGTCCTTCTCATCCAATCCCAAATAATCATTCGACTTAAAATAGTTCACCGTCTCCGCATGATTCAGCGGGCTCGTCATCACATAAAACGGCACACGGCAACCATATTTCTTCTGTACATTTCGAATGTAATCAGCAAAACATTCGAACAGCGACCGCTCACGGATCGGCGTCGCGGGATACATCCCCTTCGGCCCGCTAAATCCTAATCGTGTCCCCTGTCCACCAGCCACACAAAATGCCGCAACCCTACCCTCACCGATCAGCTTCTCACCAAGCTCTTTCGCCTCCGCATATTTACCCTTCAAATCTTCCGTTGGAACATACGGGTAATATGGCGCGGGCTCAATCGATTCCGCGATCTTCAACTCCGGATCTTTCAGCACATGCGTATCACGCAAACGCGCCACTTCATCCCAGTCGATTTTTTCGATCTGATCCAGGAGCCGTGACTTGCTCGATGGGTCCAATGAATTATAAAACGTCAATACATGCGCCTGCCCGATCGCTTCGAGTTTCGATAGCGCCGCCGCAAAACGTTCCTCAAACCTGCTTGCCTGATCCATGAATTAAAACCCCAGTAAAAACTTCTTGATGTTTCTGTCTAATCGTCGTTTGCACTACTCAGACAACAAGACACCCAATCACGTCCAGATAACTCCGAAAACGCAATTCCTTTTTTTACTTTTATTTCACACCACTCTGCCAAGTCGCACGTCCCACGAAGAACGGCCCCAGATTCTCCAAATACAGCGACGTCTGCTGCGTCTTCCGCATCCGCTGAACAATCGCACTGCACGGATGCAGCCGTTGACCCAATACACCAATCACAAAATCATTATCCTCACCGCCCATCCCATGACACGCAAGCCGTACATCCTTCGCATAACCACCACGGCCATACGCAAAACCAATCGCGCCATGCTCCCGCAAAATCCCCATCTGCTCTTTCTCATCAAGCTGCTCAAACGCGCCGCCCCTTCGCAGCGGATACCACACTGCCCACTTCCAATCTTCATCCATCACATATCGCCGTGGTCGATCAACCAGCCCATCCTCCAACTCCGCTTCATATCCCAAACTATACGACCGCCCAAACATCGTGTACTCCGGCACAAGCAACAGCTCATCAAACGGCCGCTGCTTCAACAAACCCCTCAACTCACCCACAAAAAATCCCTCATCCTCACTCATCGTCAACAGCCCCACACCCTGCGGATCATTCACATCTTCATACAAAACCGCCTGAATCCCCGACGCTTCAAGCGCCTTCACCAACTCATCCGTATCCAAACACCCCGTAAACACAAGCAACTGCATAAACAAACGACGATCCGTCGCCTGCCCGTTCGCCCCCTTCTCTCTCAGATCTGGCTTCTCTCCCCCCATCATCCCCCCCATCCCTTCTGGCATCCCACCAGGTTTGCCACCCGGCTTCCCTCCTCCACCAGAACCATGTTGAGCCGACCCGCCATGAGCTTCTCCATGCCCATGACCCATCTGTATATGATTGCGTTTCTCACTCATACCCCGAAGGATACCCCCCCCAACAACTCTCAGCAAATACAAAAATCACGCTAAAACCGCACTCACAAGACAGATTTACCCACTATCCCATACCCGCTTGCAGCAAACCCTAATGTTGTTCTGTTTCCAATATCAACCACACCATAAACCCACAATCAGCCTCAAAACGAAAACCATCTCACACCATTAATCCACATCATGATTCCCTTCTCCACATCACAGCGCACCCAACACCCCTGCCCCCACAACCGCCGCTGTCTCAATCCGCATCACGTGCGCTCCGCATGTCCACCGCACAAACCCTTTCGCTTCTGCCATCTCAACTTCTCCATCCGTCCACCCACCCTCTGGTCCAACCAGCAGCACCACATCATTCCCCCCACTTCTCCCCTCATCACTCAGCATCCCCTTCACCTCATCCAAACCCACACCCCCAAAATGCATGATCAGCTTCACCGCCCCCCCCGATCCCCCCTGCTCACCCGCTCTCTCCATCCCATCACCGATTTCACTCAGTACATCTTCAAACCTCACCACCTCACGCCGCACCTTCATCAACCATGACCGACCGCTCTGCTTGCTCGCCTCCACCGCTCTTGCCTGCAATTTATCCAACTTCCCCTGCCGCGGATCAACCACACTCCGCTCACTCGTCATGCACCAAACCTCATCCACCCCAAGCTGACCCAGCATATCAATCATCCCATCCACTCGGCTCCCCTTCGGCAGCGCCGTCACCACAATCAGTCCCCCCTGTTTTCTTTCTTGCACCCAGCCCTCACTCACCTCAACCACCATCCCCTTCTTACCGCTCACCACAATCTTGCCCCGCCCCACCTCACCTTCACCATTAAACACCTCCACCCAATCTCCCACACCCAACCTTAACACCGTCCGCGCATGCTTCGCCTGATCGCTTGGCAAATCACATGTTATACTGTCCGATAACACACTCTCCCCACCACCGCATCCCCCACTCTCCCCCTCATCACTTCCGCCCTCACCCCCGACATTCCCCGCAGGAATCTTAAAGTCAGGGCAGTAAAGCCTCGCTTTCACATGGTTTTTTCGCTGCTCTGCGTCCAATTTGTCTCTCTTCCCGGCTTTTTAGCCAATCCGGACTTCAGTCAACAATCACTCGTGCCGATATTTCCGGATGTAACGATCAGGCAAGGTCCAAAACAGCTCCCCATTGTAACCAACCATCGCTGTTTTCTCCGCCTTCGCCCGATAATTTGGAGCAGCAACCAATCGTGGCAGACGCGAATCCTAAAAAACCTGCCAAAGACATCTCCGAACTCGAGTCTCAACTCGATAGCCTTTTCGCGCGCATCGAAGAACAAGAGCCCGGCATCGTTCAAAGCGAATCCAATGCCACCGCCGCGCCAACCCCTCGCTTCCTACAGAAATCCGCCGAAGCCACACAAAAAAACCGCGAAAATCCCCCCCCTGCTTCCCCCCCTACCGCCGCAACTACTCCCACAGCCACGCCGACTCCCACCACGTCTTCCACACCCGATGCCCCTCAAGCCGCAACCTCCAAAACGCCAGAACCCGAAGCATGGAAACCCCCAACCCCCGCGCCCGATTCGCCCTCGCTTCCTGAAGATGAAGCCGAACGCATCATGCTCGAACAGCTCGCAGCCTCAAATCCTGAAATCGCCGCAGCCGCAACCGCTCCCCCCCCAGCTCCCCCTGAAACACCAAAAACACCCGAAGCAATTTCAGAAACAGCTTCGCAACCTTCAACGCCGCCCGTCTCAGATCTCGCAGCACAATTACTTTCACAAGCCAATGAGGCCGTCTCTTCAGTCAAGAAAGATGCCCCGCCCGCAACTGCGCCGACAACACAACCGCAACCCACCCCAGAAACGCAACCATCTAAAGCCGCAGAACCTGCCCCCGCACCCATGTCCGACCTGGCCAAGCAACTACTCGCTCAAGCCAGCGCCGCAGTCTCCGAACTTTCGACCGACCAACAAGCAAATCCCGCGCCTACAGCAACCTCAGAACCTGAACCCGAAGCTTGGAAACCGCCCACCCCCGCGCCCGGCTCACCTTCGCTCCCCGAGGACGAAGCTGAACGCATCATGCTCGAACAACTCGCCGCATCCAATCCCGATGTCGCCGCGATCATCGAACAAGACGAAGCCAACCAGATCGCCGCTGCCGAAGCCGCGAAAAACGCACCCGCACCACCAGCTCAGTCCGAACCTGAAGCCGACGAATTGCTCGACCCCATCGCCGCCCAAGGCGGCACCGCCGATCAAAACTTCATTGATGGCCTCATCGATACTCAAATCGAACGCACCATCGCCGCTGCCGACACCACGGCCCCGCCCGCTGAATCCGAACCTCCACAAACCATCACCGATGAAGATTTGCAGGGCGAATTCCTCGCACCCGAACACCTCGACATCCAGTCCGAACGCTCCATCGACCCCGCCGAACTCGTCAAACACCATCAAGCCGTTGCCGCCGAACAAGCCGAAGCCGCCAACAGTGAATCTCAAGATCAATCCCAAATCGATGATCTGCTCGCCGGCTCCTTCGACACACCCGAACAACTTCATTCCGAAATTGCTGAATCAACACCGCCTCCAGCCGAACAACCTGCCGAGCCTTCAGCATCTCTTGATCTCGATCAGCTCGCAGGCAAACTCGATTCGCTCGTCAGCCCAACCCCCGCCGCTCCTGCGGAGCCCACCGCAACAGCACAAGCGCCCGCCGAGCCCACTCCCGAACCGGTCGCCGCAGCCACCGAATCCCAAACCCAAGATCAATCCGACATTGACGACCTGCTCGCCGGCGCATTTGAATCCCCCGAGCAAGTTGCCTCACAGCCGCAAGCAACCACACCACAACCTGTTGCTGATGCAACACAACCCACACCCGACACAAATACCGAACAAGTCTCCATCGATGACATCGACGACATCATCGCCTCCGAAGCTCAAGACGCACTCGCTGAAACCAGCAACGCCGACGCACTCGCCGAAGTCATCGCCACCAACGCAACTGAAACACAAACCGCTCCCCCTCCATCGCCCGAAGAAGCGCAATCCATTGAGGTTCAAGCCCAAGCCGCCGAGCCAACCCACACTCAATCCTTCGCCTCACCATCCGAACTCTTCGGCGACGCCTCCGATGTACCCGATCAACCCGAAGAACCCGTCGATCCAGCCGTTCAACAAACCGGCCAAACATCACCCCATTCCTTCGCCGCCACCGCCGACGACGTCGCCCGCGAACTCGACCAAGACGCCGCACAATCTCAGCATTCAGCAAACACAGAGACATCAACCGATCTCGACAGTTCATCTAACAATCAGACCAGTGCCACACCCAAAACCTCACCCCTCATCAAACTCCTTGGCCTCATCAACTTCCCCGTCCTTAAACTCAACCCCGAAACCAATCAAATCGTTGGCTGGGTCGCCATCGTCGTCTTCATCTCCGCCCTCGGCCTCTGCCTCACCGGCCTCCTCACCTAACACATCTCCCTTTTTTCGACTCGTAACAGCTAAACCGCCACGACACAAAACACTTCCCTTTCTCTTGCTCCGCCGCACACAGCCCCACCTCCCTTCTCCTTACACACCTTTCAGCTTCCACGTTTTTTGTTCTACGATCTTCGTTATTCGCTATTCGTTATTCGTTCTACCTGCCACCCCTTTTTGGCTATAGCAAAACAAACTAACTAATAGATAGATAGTTCTATACTAAAAACGTCTCGCCCATCAAGCATGCCTCACAAATATTCTTTATTACTTACCAAACCCCCATCCCCCTCATCTCAAATCCACTTATTCCACACCGCCCATGTTCCTACCCCGGCAACTGATCTAAAAACCGCTTCAAAATCGCCGCAGCCGCGAGCGCATCCCGCCTCGCCTTCTTCTGCTTATGCGTCAACCCCGTCATCGCCATCTGCTCATCCGCCACCACACTCGTCATCCGCTCATCAATATAATGAACCTCAACTCCGCTTCTCTTTCCGATCGACTCCCCATACGCCATAATCTTCTTCGCCGCATCCCCAACCTCCCCATCCCTCCCCAGCGGCACACCCACCACCAACCCATCCGGCTCCTCCGCCTCAATCATCTTCATCAACAACCGCTCCCGCTCCACAGCACTCCCCGTCCGCACCACATCCATCGGCGTCGCAATCCGCAACACGTCATCCCCCATCGCCACACCCGTCCGCTTATCACCAAAATCAATCGCTAAATACCTCATCCTCATATCATACATCCCCCCCTCCATTTCATCCTCCCCATCCCATCACCCCCTTCAAATCCGCTTTGTTCCCCGCTCAGCCCTCTTTTATCCATCCTTACTCACATCCCTTCATCCCTCCGCACTGCCCACACACAAAACCATCCCCTCTCATTCAATAAAACGTTAAAATAGGCCCACGTTATAAATCGTACCCAATTAAAACAAAAAAATCCGGGAGATATCCCCCCCATGTTCAATGCCAACCCACTGCTTAAAGAAGAAACCTTCCGTTCGAGTGCCGACTCCTACGAGCACACCGACGTCATGACCGTCCAAGGCACCGCCATCAAAACCGGTATCCTGCTCGCCATCCTTACCGTCGCCGGTGCCATCACCTGGCAACTCACCTACAAATACGCCTCATCTGCAAACCCCAACGCCATCGCCGATATCATGCCCTACATGATGGGCGGTCTCATCGGCGGACTTCTCATCGGCTTCGCCACCATGTTCTTCAAAAAAGCCGCACCCATCACCGCACCCATCTACGCCGTCTTTGAAGGCCTCTTCCTCGGCGCTCTCTCAGCACTGGTCAACATCAAATACCCAGGCATCGCCATACAAGCCGTCGGCGCAACCCTTGGCGTCCTCGCCGTCATGCTCGCACTCTACTCAACACGCATCATCCCCGTCACCAACAAATTCATCGTCGGCGTCTCCGCAGCCACCGGCGGACTCATGCTCTTCTACCTCGTCGCATTCATCCTCGGATTCTTCGGCGTCGACATCCCCATCCTCAACATGAACAACGGCTCACCCCTCTCCATCGCCTTCTCTGGCATCGTCGTCGTTCTCGCAGCACTCAACCTCGTCCTCGATTTCCACATGATCGAACGATGCTCACAAACCGGCGCAAAAAAATACATGGAATGGTTCGGCGCTTTCGTCCTCCTCGTCACCATCGTCTGGCTATACATCGAAATCCTCCGCCTCCTCGCTAAACTCCGCAACCGCTAACCCCCCCCTCTTCCACACACATTCCCACATTCCCCATAACGACAACCCAAAACCAACAAACCCACACCCTCATCGGTGTGGGTTTTCTTTTCATCAAACACTTGATTAGAACAGTTTTCACACGTGAATTACCACGCAAAACGTACTTGACCCCTCAAGCCCATGACCGCCGGTCATGAGATGTTGTTCAACCACCCCCTAGAGCAAGTTGCATCATGATGTACCACATGCCCTGCGAAACAATCGGCAGCCGGCCTATGTAAATAATCTTCTCATACAACGACACACTGGTCACCGAACAGATCATCTCGCAAGACGCTCTAAACACCTTCAACTCATCTCACCTCCCACAAACCAAGCAATTACCGAGATTCTTTCTCTATCACTTCCACATTACCCTTCATAAGAAACCGTCTCGTTAAAGACGGTTCCTCAAATGCCTCGCAGATCCAGCAATTACCTACAAGGCTCTTTCTCCCACCGCCCCTTAGAACACGCTCTCCCAAGCGTGCCCTTCTCTTGCCCGTAGAGTGGCCTTGCCAATCGTACGATCCAAAGACGACTGACAAATGCTCTACATCATCCTCCCCCCCAAAAAAATCCCCTCTCCCAATCTTTCTCCCCGCATCCTTCCCACCCCTCGGTCTTCATTGCCCCTCAATCTTGATCCTCCTACGATCTCCCCCCGATTCAGTTATCCCTCCCCAATGCCCACTGAATATCCCCTCACTCACGAGTCCTCCCTACTTAATCTTCCTCCCCCGTATCAATCCATCCCACAGACCTTAGACCTCGGCAACGGGCACGCCAAAGCCAGAACAATGCAGAGCATTGAGCAGTTAAAATCCGATGACCTCACAACAACCAATCATGCAATACAGCAATCGATCGCCATAAGACAAATCAATACAGCTAGAACAGTTTGCACGGATATCCATAGGTCTTGTCAGTGCATGATAGCTGTAAAGGATCCATTAGATACCTTCGTTTCATGTTACTGACCTACCGGCCAACACATGAACAACCATGCAAGACACTCTAAACAATAGCCATGTCAAATAATCACAAATTGTACCCTAACGAGTCGTAAACCCTCCCCGTTCAAACAAACTCTCACATCAATCTATCTATTACATGGATAGATTGATACATGGAGCCGTGAACGCAGAACACATTGCATGTCCCTGATGCTTCCCTGATAAATCTCTAACCAGCATCAAGTGTGTGCAAGCAATCTTAGCTTGCACTTGTACGACTGTAATATAGTTATCAGCCACCCGAGGTCATCGCTTTAACCTTTTCTAATAATTCATCAGAAACTTCAGGCATCGGGTAGTGTTTTCTTAGAAAATCTCGAAGCTGTTCACTTTCCGCTATCCGGAAAAACGCAACTCGATCAAACTTCAGCGTCGCAAACGTCACCGCTCTCGCCAACCGCCTTCGGCTCGCAGCAATCAAAACCTCACCCGTCTCTTCCTGACGGATCGGCAACATCTCAAACTGCCACGCCTGACGTCTGTTAATCATCCGCAGCGCATCCGCATCAATCTCAACCTTATTCAGATCCAATGTCCCCGTCGTCCGGTGATATTGCTCCACCCACGCATTCTCAATCGACTCCACCGTCACATCAAACATCGTCTCAGCAAGCACGCCAAACGGCCTCTTCACCCGCTTCTGCTCCTGAATAATCTCAAATACCTGTTGCTCACTCAATACACCCTGTTCAACCAGAATCTCACCAATTCGTATAGGCCTTGGCATGTCGATCTCCTTTATCCGCCTCTGTCTTTTCCCATCTCCAGAGCAAGTTGCGTGATTATCTGGAACATCCGATTACTCAGAATTCAGCAGCCAACTCTTGTAATAGGTACCTTTTACGAAACGACCCTTTGGTCAACGATCCAGGTCATTTCGTAAAACGCTCTATAAATGCTGTCATCAATTCTTTTATCAGACAACAAACACAATCTTCATCTCCCCCAATCCCACCTTTCATCCTTCCGCACTTATCACATCGACAGCCGCGCGCGCAACATCAACCCCCCCTCACTTTTTCATCTCATTAATTCCTAACCATCCCCCTCCTCTCCGCATCGCCGACAAAACCCTCCCCCCCTGCCTTTCTTACACAACTTTTTTCGCACCACCCCTCAAGTCCATCCCCCCATCCGATAACCCTCATCCCCCCCTCATCCCCCCTCAACCACCTCTCCAACCACGCTCACCTGTCCATCACGCAATCACCTCTCGCAATACCTCATCCAACTCCTCTCGCCCTTCCGCCGCTGTGATCACCATCTCCCTCACCTTCTCATCGTAGTAATAAATCCCCATCGCCCGCACCGCCAGCTCCGCCGTCCGCTCATCCGCATCCTTAATCAGATCACACAAATACCCATACCCATCCTCATTCCGCAACATCGCCATCGCCATCAATATCGTCTCCCGCAACCCCGCATCCAGCTCCTTTTCAAAACTTCTCACCAACCATTCCAATCCTTTCCCATTCCGTGACTGCCCGATCGCCAGCGCTGCGCACCGCCTCACCTCATCATCCCCCCCCTCATTCCCCCCTTGCTTCCCACCCTCACCACCAATCAAATACCTACCCACAAAATCCAGCCCACTCGCCGAATTCACCGCCAAAATCGAGCCAAACAACTCACTCAGAACCTCCCCATCTTCCTCTCCGCACAGCACCCGCAACCTCAGCAGCGGCTCGCCCACCGCATCACCCCAATCCCCCAATAACCGCGCAGCCCCCACACGCACCTCCCTTTCCTCATCACCCAATAGCATCGCCAACTCATTCATCACATCTCCATACCCCACCGCCATGAGCCCGTTCACCCCCGCGCATCGCAATCCCCCCGCCGTATCCACGCGGCCCCCCCACACCGGCTCCATCTGCCTCCGCCTCGCCGCATCCAAATACAAGCTCTCCACCCAAACAGCCCCCTCCCTTAGCGCATCCACCACCGCGATCTTCGCCTTGCACCCCGGATCACTCTTCACCGCATGCTTGCAAAACCGCTCATACGCCTTCACTAACTCGTCACTCAGCTTTTCGCTCACCCCTCGCTTCACCACCACCTCCGCCGCCTTGGCCACCACAAAATTGCTCCTATGCTTCAGCCCCCCCTTTAGCGCGTTCAACAACGCATCCGCCTCAACCTGGCCCTGCCCCAATGCACTAATCTCCGCCAGTTCCGATTCCAGATCATTTCGCTTCATCCCCTCACCATACCCACCTCCCCATTCAACCGCTACCCAATCCGCATCCCCGCATGCCACCCTTATGTCACCCACCTCCACATCCTCCCCACTTCTCCCCAACTTCCTTCTCCTTCATCGCCACCCCACTCACACAATGCGAATCAACACCCCATCGTCTTCGTAAACATCGCCAACAAACCGACCTTTATCCCATCACCTCCTCAACCAATGCACCCAAAACCTCCTCACTTCTGCCCAGCAAGCACCAATCCACCCCGTCACTTAAAGCAGTCCGCTCCAAATTCACCTCCACCGTCACCGCCCCTCGCCGCTTCGCCTCATCCATATACCCCGCCGCCGGATACACCACGCCGCTCGTACCCACACTCAGAAACACATCCCCCTCCTCTAAACTTCCCACTGCCTCATCCGCCGCCCTCACCGCCTCCTCCGGCAACATCTCTCCAAACCAGACAACCCCCGGCCTCATCATCCCCATCCCCCCCCTGCTTCCGCCCTTGCTTCCCCGATTGCTCTCATGCCCTTTTTCTTCATCTTCTCTAATCCACGGATAGCTCGGCAAATTCTCCTTCCCATCGCACAACACCTCTTCACCCGTCAACTCATCGCGCCACACAAGCAAACTCCCATGCAATTCCACCACCGTCTCACTCCCCGCCCGTTGATGCAACCGATCCACATTCTGTGTCAACAAACAAAACGCACCACCCTTTTTCTTCATCAAATCTTCTAACCGCACAAGCGCCCGATGCCCCTCATTCGGCTCACACCCCAACACCATCATCCGCCTCATGTCATACCACTCGCTCACCAATGCCGGATCCTTCGCAAAAGCTCCCGGCGTCGCAAGCGCCATCGGATCATACTTCGCCCACAACCCCGTTAAAGCATCCCGAAACGTTGGCACCCCACTCCCCGCGCTCACCCCTGCCCCCGTCAATACCACAACCTTCCCCCTTCTCCCAGAAGTCGCTCTCCTTAAAACTTCAATCAACCTACCATCTATCTTATGATTAGCCATGATTATCCGACTCTTTAACAACTTTCATCACACGCTCACTGACAATTTCTGATTTTTCATAATACCCCACCAACAACTTTCGCTCTCAATCACAACTTTACCTTCAACTTCATCCTCCATCTAAAAAATCGATCACATAACTCCCTATCAACCAAATTGAAATTGAGTCACACCCGTCGCCGGAGGACGCGTTTGTGCGCACGATTATTTTCTCACGCGCGCATCGGTGCGCAAAATCGGTTGTGTAAAAGCTGTGTTTTTAGATGTTTCCTCACTAAAACAGGCCAAACCTTGGCTATTACTAACCAAAGTTTGTGATTCTTTGACGATTTCAAGCGACTTCAAAATCCGATCTTATCACCTGCAATCATAAGTCTTTAAAACTGTTTTGATCAGATTTGAGCGCATTTGTGCGCGCCGGGATTTTTTGATTTTTGCGTTCAATCCCCACACAAAACGTGCGCACACACTTGTCCAAATTCTGAACAATCAGCGTACACAAAAAAAAGACGCAGACCCGAAAGCCTGCGTCTTAGATATTCATCTTCTAATCAATGATTAGCGTTTTGCTGTCTTCTCAAGCACGTCGATTTTCTCAACACTGATCACGTTCAGCTTAAGCGACTGATCAAAGCTCTGAGAGCCAACAATGCCCACCAATCGGCCCAATGTCGCGCGACCATCCACCAATTGGCCTGGCTTCACATACGCTAACGTACGATTGCTCGCCGGATCAACCAAACGGTACATCCGAGGCAACGTCGAACCGTCATACACCGCACTGGCGAGCAATTGCCCCACAGCGTCATACTCGATCACCGGCACTTCTTCTTTTTTAACCTCAACAACCACAGGCTTTTCCGCTTCCTCAATCGTTGCCAGCAACGACAACAAATCCTTGTTGTGCTTGAGCGCTTCAAGGCGAAGCTTGATCACTTCCTTATCGATCTCGCTGACACTCTTCTTAGCAAGCATCTCCTCATAAGCCTTAATCATCACATCCAGCGGCTGATCTTCGAGCTTCTTCTTGGTTAGTTCCTGCATCTTCTTCTCAAGCGTTTCAAGCTCCTTGGAGATGCCGGACTCATCGAGAATCGCGCCTTTGCTGCCCGCGATGTACTTCACTTCGTCTTTGTTCGTTTTAACTTGCTCGGTCTGTTTGCTGAGTGTCAGGCCAGTCGTTTCGGCGGGTTTTACAACCGGCGTGGTTCCGGCAGGTGTCGCAGCAATAACCTGACCTTTAACTTCAGTATTAGCAGCAGCTTGAGCTTCTGCGTTTTTCTTCGCTGTCGCCTGCTTTACGCGTTCAGCAAGGCTGAGGTTCGATGCTTTAACGGGCGTTTGCTTCACAGCAACTGGCTGCTGAGCCTGCCTAGCTGCTTCTTCTTGCTTCTTCATCTGCAACGCAGTTGAAACGGATCGCAACGCGCCAGGCTCGATGAAGACGGTTGCTTCTTCCGGAGGAACAATCTTGTACAGGCTGCCAAGCTCGCCAACGATGCGGACTGTATCTCCTTCATTGAGGAGCAGTTGCACACGGTGATGATCGCTTTCCTTGCCGTTCATCATGCCAGCTTTAACTTCGGTGCCGTTGGAATTGACGACACCAACCTTGGGATCGCCCTTCATGTCGACATAAGCCTTGGACACGTAACTATAAACGCTGTCTGTACATTTAATCCGGTACCAGCCATACACGCGGCCGATGACGGTGACTGTATCGCCCTTCTTCAGCTCACCCACTTTGTAGTAAACACGCTTGCCCGCCCCACTCATGACATCGACTTTGTCCCAATTCACCTCGGCGAGGTACGGGCCATCTTCTGCCCAGACAAAACCCATCATGGCAACTGCCATAATCACAAATAAGCTGTATCCGCTGAGTCTCTTGAGTCGATTCATCTGACCATCTCCGCATTGTCTGCGTTTATATTTCTAAAGCTTTAATTTCATGGGCTTTATACGCCCAGCCCCGTCCCAAGTTATCTCCCAGCCCCCCTGATCCTCTCAGTCCCCCTCGATCCCAAGCCGCCTCCAATCCTGCGACTGCCCAAAATGGTTAAATCCCCCAAATTCTCATTTGAACACCCTTTATCCCTTTTATTCGTGAAAGCGTCAAGGGCGGTTCGCCCTCAGAAGCGCATAAGTCACTTCATACGCGTATTTTCAGTTTATTATCGACCTTTTAGACCCAAGTTAATCAGTGATGCCCTATAACTCGCTAAAAATGGGGGTTTCGCTTCCCATGCGACTCCAAATCATCAAGGTTAAACACACATTTTGATGGTCGACCCATATGAAGCATTGCAGTCTATATAGACGCGGGATGTCGTGAGAATGTTTCGGCAAATCTGCCGTGGCTAGGTGAAGCGAGTTGTACGATGATCTACGTTTGAGCTAAGTCTTTGAACTATCGTGTGATACACCAATGAGTTGGAAATAAAAAAACGCTCTGCCACCTCGACAGAGCGCTTTTGTAACATGATTTCTGTGTTTAATACGCCATTCGTTCAGCTTTGTTCGCTCGTTTAAGCACCGGGCAAGAAGTCATCATCATTTGGCATGTTATCGCCGATCAAATCGCGACAAAGCTCGGAAAGTTCTGAGACGCAATTCACAAGCGAGATGATGCTCTCATCACCTTCGATCTCTTCATCGAGCTTCGCAGCCATGGAAGCAACGCGTCGTAGCCCGTAACTGCCGGCACCGCGTTTGATGTCCTCAACGACATCTTCGAGTTGCTCGATGTCTTGACGCATCATGGCTTCATGGAGCTGGTTGACCTGCGAGGTGAGGGATTCGAGGTACGTATCGAGGGCTTGAGCGCCTTCGAGTGAGATTTGAGATTGTTCGCTGGCGTTATCGTCAATGAATTGTGCGGTGACAATTTCGTGGCCATCGGCAACCCCAACGATTCTCGCCAACACATCTTTAGGCGGGTCTTGCTGATTATTCTCGATCTGCATGAAAAACATCCTGACCAGTGTACGGATCACTGCGTCATCTCTTTTCTATCAAACGCATGCATTTTTGTGCTTGAGGTGATCACGTGATGTGATCGGAATGCGCTTGTGATTAGCCGCGTGCCCCTAACATAAAAACTGTACGGCTTCGCATGTTGAATCGACGGGATTTAATTGAAACTTCAGCTATGGGAAGATCGTGATCATATTTCTCAGCGATGACATCGGAGCAAAAGGGATATTGCTCACAAGTGTCAGCCTACATTGCCTGATCGTCATAGACGGAATCATATCTAATCTAGTCATTATGTCATGAATAAGCATGCCACCCGTTATTCTGTGTATGCATGCATAAAATGCAGATGTGATCATGTGCATTGAATTTAATCTGGTGATAATGAGAATTGATTAACTAATGTGACAGAGCATCAGATTCTGTGTATTCACACGTTGTACATACTATCTAATTATTAGTTAGTTTAACTTGCTATAACCAGTTTACATATGTGGGTGTGGTTTGTGGCGGTGGTGTGTGTGTGTGTGTGTGTGGGGGGGGGGGGGGTAGATGTAGATGTGGAGAGGGGCAAGGAAAAAAAGGGGGGGGATTTAGTTGTCGCCTTGCCAAGTATCCCCACCGAAGCGATAGGCGATGGCGTAAGGCCAAGGGGCTTGTGGTTTTAGTTTGTCGGGTTGGCGGACTACTTGAAGCTGGTAGTTGCCGGACGTTAGTTTTGGCAGATAGAGGTATTCGACATTGTCACGCTCAGAATCTGAAAGCGTCACAATGCGCGTTGTATTGTCTGGATTCACTTTGAGTAGGCGAAGGTCTAAGTCTGCGATAGAGGGGGTATCGACCCAGATATCACGGGTGATGTTCTTTTCTTTATTGATGGTTAGCTTGTAGGACTTGCCGAGGATGTGACGGTTCCATACAAGACAAACGGTGAGCGGTTTGGTTGTGTTATTGGGGATGGTGAAGTTATAGGTGTGCGTTTGAGTTGGGCTAATCGATGCATAGTCCCAACCGAAATCGGGGAGTGGGTTTGAAGTATGGGTTTGAGGCGCCTCTGCGATGAGAAGAGCGTTATTGAGGTTGAGAATACCTGCACCGAGGTATTTGTCTTGAGTGTGGCCGGGCTCTGGTTTCCAGTTCCAAGGTTTGGTGGCACCGGCGAGGATGATGGCTTTGACGGTTTCGGGGCGGGCAAGTTGAGGGAGCTCGCGGGTTTGTGCGAGTTCGAGGATGAGGCTGGCGGTCGCGGCGACAAGCGGGGTTGTAAAAGAGGTTTTGTCGTAGATACCGACGATATCAGGTTTGACTCGGCCGGTGGTTTCGATGGTTGTGTAGTTGCCGGAGGAACCTTCGCCGCCCCATGTGCCGACGGCGATTCCGTTGTATGAGGAGGCGACAAGTGGTGGGACTTGTGTGTTGCGACCGTTGTTGACGCCGGCAACGACGATGGCTCCGTTATTGTCGATCATGTAGTCGATGCGGCGGAGGAGTTGCGTCGCGCCGGGAAACTCAGCACCTATCCATGAGTTAGTAAAGATATTAATTTCTTCGTTTTTGGGTGGTTTACCTGTGCCGAGGCCGAGGAAGTCGGGGCCCATCCATGAGTTCGCGGAGAAGAGATTGACGTTGGTAACGCCGGGTGCGAGTCCTGACGAACCGTAGATTTTGGAGGCGGTTGTCGTGGCGTGTCCTGCGACGGAGGATGGGCCGGAGCGTTTATTGAAATTGACTTTGGAGAATCGTAGAAGTTTTGTGTTGGGGATATAGGATTTTGCGGGGCCCTCGACGTGACCGAAGATAATGTTTTTGCCGGTGGGCATTTTGCGGCCTAAGCGCTGCTTAGCCGCGTCGATGCCGAGAAGCTGATAGTTGGAGAGGCGGGGCTTGGCTTGCTGCGTGCCTTTGTTGTTTTGAACCGGTGCAATGTTTTGCGGATGGGTGTGCGGGGTTGATTCGTGGTGTGCGTTGAGCGGGGTAAAGAATGAGAAAGTGGCCGCGAGAATGGCGAATGATGCGGCGAGACGGAAAATAGACAGCGATGCTTTCATGGAGGGCATTATAGGCGATGGAGGGGGTAAGGGGGGGGGGTGAGGAGGAGGGTGTCATGGATGATTGCAGGCGATTGGTTGTTGGGATAGACAACACCCCACGACCGGCGGTCGTGGGCTTGATTGAAGCGATAGATATACAGTTCGTGCTTATCAAAAAAGGGGGGGGGGATTTAGGGGATGCCCTTGACGATGGCGGGGCCGATGGCTTTGGTCATCCAAACGGGCATTTTTTTCCAGAGTTCGACTTTGCGCTGCATGGATGCACTTTCAGGTCGAACGGCATTGATGGAGCCGCGACGGAGGTGATAGTGCCAATGACAGGCGGTGGGGGTTGCGCCCCATTGTTTTTTGAAACGGAATGTGCCTGTATCGGGCGTTGAGCGTCCGAAGTCGAAGATGTGTGAGCCGCGACTAAGCGCGCGCTGCAAGAGGTTGTGGTACATGAACATGTTTGCGTTGGTGTGGTTGAATGCGCGAAGGCATGATGCGGAGGGGATTTGTGTTCGGGGTGAGGATGCGAGGTCGTCGTGAAGCAGGAGTGCTGCGGCAACGGGTTGGTTTTCGTGTGAAACGATGCCAAACTCTGCGTTATCAGGCAGTTCGGCGATGATGCGTTCAAAGAGACGTTTGGAGTAAACGGGGGTGCCAAGATCGCGCATGTTGATGGCGAAAATTCCGTAGAAAGCGTCGAGCAGATGGCTTGATCCCCATTGGATGGAAAGAGGGTGCTTTTCTGCTTTGCGGATTTGATTGCGTACTTTGGCGGAGTAATGCTGCCAGAGGGCATCATTGTCCTGAATGGAAGTGAGGTCGAGTTGCATGAGGACTTTGTCGGACTTGATCTGATTGATAGGTGAGGATTTTGAGGTGCTGAAAGAAGGGAGTTGTTGATCGAGATGACGGAGTTCGAGGTATTGAGCGTTGACCCATTGAGCGGCTTCGGCAGCTTTTTGGATGATGGCGTGAGCGATTTCGGTGGAATCGGCGATGATGCCGGCGCGGTTAAGGTATGGGAGTGAGACGAGGAAGCGGCCGAAGAGGGGGGAGCGTGTGAGCGCGAGCGGGAGGTAGCCGTGGATTTGATCGTTGCGATCACGAGCGATGATGGCCATGACGCGGTGGCCGAGGCCGTCGCGAAGGATGCGAAGCCAACGGACATCGTGCTCGATCGCGACATCGGGTGATTTTGATGCGCGGAGATAGTGCGCGATCTGATCACAAGTCTTTTCGTCGAAGTCATGTTCGATGTGCACGAGCATGGTTGATGGGTTCCTCAGTAAAACTGTTATAACTGCTACAAACCCTATCGGGCATCGGAAAGAGGGGCTGAAGTGAAAGGGACAGGGAATTGCTGTGGATATTATCGGCGCGGAATTATGGGGATCGTGAAAATTTACGTTTTAAACACTGTTATATTCACGTTTTAGAGATTTGGAATGGTGTGGTTATTGAAAAACCGATGACCTGTCTCGTGGCTACTGGAATTGAGGGGAAGAAGGAAGTAGACGCAGGCGGCTGATATAGGATGGGATAACACCCCGCCACCGACGGTGGCGGGCTTGTGCAGGTGTTGAGGTGGGGGGTGAAGAAACGAGGGAAGAATATGGGGGATGGTGGGGGATGGGGGTTAGAGGTAGTCGGGGCCGTGGGTTTCGGCGATCTGACTGTGGAGGTTTTTGATTTGCTCAGCATGATCTTTGTGGCAAACGAGCGTTGAGGTCGGTGTGTGGATGACGATGAGGTCGGAGCAGCCAAGAACAGTGACGAGGTGATTGGGATCGTTCGAGGCGACGAGTGTGTTTTGCGTATCTATAAGCGTTGATTTTGTATTGGGTTGCGCGTTTTGGTTGTCGTCATGATCGCAGACTGTTTTGAAAGATGGCCATGAGCCAACGTCGAGCCATTGGATGGGCATGGGGGTGGCGATGACCTGGATGTCGGGGTCTTGCGAGGCGGGCTCCATGACGGCGTAGTCGACGCTGATACGGGGGAGTTTGGGGTAGACCTCGGCGAGGATGGCGTCGTACTGCGGTGTATCGAGTGCATCGGTGATCGATTTGATCTGAGTGTAATTATCTGGTGTATAGCGTTTTACACATTCGAGAAGGGTTTTGGCTTGCCAAACGAACATGCCTGAGTTCCAGAGGTATTGGTCGGGACCTGCGTCGAGGTAGGCTTGAGCTGTGGAGAGATCGGGTTTTTCTTTGTATTGATCCACGATGAGGCCGTTGTTTGAGGGGAGAGCGGCACCGAGCTGGAGGTAGCCGTAACCTGTGGCGGGGTGCGTGGGCTTGATGCCGAAGGTGACGAGTGAGTCGGGTGTGGATTCGGCGATTTGGTAGCCGGTGTCGACGACGGAAGCGAATTGGTCGACGGGTTCGATGACTTGGTCAGCGGAGAAGACGCCTACGACGGCGTCGGGATTTTTTTGAGCGAGGATGGCGGTGGAGAGCGCGATGGCGTTGAGGGTGTCGCGGCCTGTGGGCTCTTCGATGAAATTATTGGGTGAGAAGTTGGGGAGGCCGTCAAGGATGGCTTGCTTCATGGAGGAGCCGGCACAAATGAAGATTTGGTCGTGCGGGAGTACTTTTTCGAGTCGCTCGACGGCGATTTGGAGGAGGGATTTACCGTTGATGAAGGGGATGAGTTGCTTGGGCATTGCTTGTGTGGACATAGGCCAGAGACGAGTACCGGACCCGCCGGCAATGATGAGTGCGTATCTCATGAGAAGAGCTCCGAGGATTAATTGGTTTGAGGAGGGATGAGCCGTGACTGAGGCGACATTAGCACTGAATCGGCTCGCTCACAAGTGGTTATCGGCAGGGTTAGCGCGGATCTTGCATACGAAAGGGGTATCGATGCGGGAAATGGTGGTATTGGAGGTGAAAGTGAGGTTTTTTCCCGTGCTGCGTGTTGAATATTTGGTTAAAATCGACGCTTAAGAGTTGCGTCATGCAAGGGTGGGGTTTTGCGCGCATGCTAACAGGATGTTTTAGGCATGTGTGAGGTGATGACGTGACGGCTTCGTGTGCTGCGTAATACGCACAAGCAGACGGAGATTGATATGAAAAAAAGTGTAAAAGCCCAACGTGGAGTTTCAGGTATGCCCACATCGACAGGTCGAAGAATATCTCGTCCGTTCATTTCAAATTTATTAGCGGTGATCACGCTGACGGCGGCACCGGTGAGTTTGCTGTATGGTCAGGGTGAGAAGCCACAGTATTCGCCTGAGACGATGGCGATTCTGGAGCAGATGAAGCAGGCTCAGGCTCAGAAGCAAGTCAAGGTCAAGGCAGACGTGGCGGTGCCTGAGCAGGCGATTGATGCGGAGCTGTTTTTGAGTTCGCCGCTGGTGTTGGCGGAGCAGCTTCAGGGGCGGATCTGGACGGTGAATCCGCGTGAGGGTCGTCAGTTGATCGCGGTGCCGATTGATTTTTCGGATATTAAGGGCGAGGTAGAACTTCGAGATCCGGAATTGAAGTTGAAGACGGGACGATTTATTTGCTGGTACATTCAAGAAGAAGTGCAGCAAGCAAATCAAGGAAACGCGCGCAGAGGTTCGAGTAACCGCAATCGTCAAACGTATCCACAAGGCGGGATGGATATGGAGATGGCGATGATGATGGGCGGTATGGAAATGGAAGGTATGCCTCAGCGAGCGCCTCGCCAATCAAAACCGATGCCTAATCAAAGATTAGATGTACAAGAAGAAATCAAAGAAGCAGAGATTGCGGAAGATGCGCCACGGATCAGCAAGCATTTAGTCGTGCGGCCAGATGGATCGGTGACGTGGGGGCTTGAAAAGAATATTGTTGGGGCAGAGATTGCTGATACGCAGTCTTTGTTTGCGTTTAAGTTGGATTCGAAATTATTGGCAGATCAGCGGCCGTTACGGGCGGGCGAGCAGAAACGCTCGTCGAGTTCATCACGAAGCCGCGGAACGTCATCACGATCACGGAGCAGCTCATCACGGTCGTCACGATCTGGTGGCGGAATGGGGAGTGAAATGGGCGGCATGCCTCCGGGCATGGGTGGCGGTTCATCGAGATCTTCACGGCCGACTCGTTCGAGGGCAACGACGTCACGATCAAGCGGCAATTCGCGTGCAGCGGACCGCGAGAAGCAGCGTCAAGCACAGATTTCGTTTAAACGTGCGATGGATGATTATCGTGTGTTACAGGAAGATGTTCGTGCGTTGCCATCACGTTTTACGTTGAGTAAGCCTGCACAGATTTGGGCGATTTACGATTTGCCGTTGTCGGTGGATGATGTGACATCTACGACGGAGCCGGAATGGACACTGTCGTTTTCGGATCTGGAAACTTTGCAGTCGTCATCAACTATGCGCGGCAACTCGAATAATCGATCCAGAGAAAACGGCGCGAACCCCGTTGCGTACCAATTGGCAACCGATTTGAGTCGTTTAGCGTCGAAAGGCAATCCGTTTATTGATCGCCTGGTTGCGAATGCGTTGAGTAATTCGGGATCGCTTCCGAACGTCGAAAAAAATGATTCGATTTATCGCCTCGCAGCACAGTTGATTGAATCGGATGATGCGTTAACGAGAAAGCCAGTCATCGGCGGATTATCTGAGGCGGTTCCTCCGACGGAAGCTACATTATCGTTGCTGAGTTTGGCGGCGGACGCGATGGGTTCAGAAGAACAATTATTAGCGTTGCGCTCATTGGTTACTGTGGATGTTCAAAATCCGATTGCTGTGAAGCAAATGCTTGAGATGGCGAATCGTGTGCTTTCGGATAATGATGGGCCAAACCCTGCGAAAGCGCTAGACGAGATTCTCTTGTCGTCGGAGCAGGCTCCGAATGCAGAAGAGATCTCAAAGATTCTGATACATGGATTGAATTTTGAGAGTTTGTCTGCGAAAAGATTGGACGAAGCGGTTAGATTTATTGCATCACAGGCTGCGGAATCAAAGATTGCAGCGGGCTGGGTGAACCACCGGCTTTTGGGTTCACCCAATGCAGAACTTCCTAAAAAGACCTTACGAACAATCGATGCGATTGCCTCACCTAAAAGCGAGCTGATGGATAAGGCAACAACGAAATTGTTGTCGAGCTTGTTGGGCAAGAAGAAATCGGCTGATGAAGACAAAACGGATATAGCGGCTGACGCGGTTGGCATGACACAGATACCGATTTTGACACCTTCACATAATCTGTTCAGAGCTTTGAACTCGGGCGATGACGTACTGAAGAAGCTTGCATGGAAATCGCTGCGTCACTTTGTTATTGGCGAGCCAGCGATTGAAGGTATGGATCAGAAACGAAATAGCCGCGGTTCACGTTATGGGAACACTCGAAAGCTGCAAGATGAGGATTCACTCTCTGAAGTTTATACATTACTGCTTGAGGCTGCGATACGGCAATCGGATACGCCTGATGGGATTGCTTATTTCTTTGCGAAGCAATCTCTAGAGTATGATGCGACGAGAGCTTTGGTTAGATTGGTGATTGATGGTGACGATTCGGCTGCGTTGGAAGCAGCTATTAAGTTACGTGGTTCACAACGCTCGTTGGATCAAATTTTTGAGATATTGAATGTCGACGAACGTGAACGCTTTGCGAGCAGAATGTATGAATCATTAGATAAGAAGGTGCCGTTGGTTGTTGGGCTGATGCGCGATGCTGATGAAAAGAGTGTGATTGGGAGCTGGTTTGCAGAAGAATTAATGAGCAGCGGATTACCTGACGCGATGAAGTTTGCGGAAGTCTATGGTAATGACGATGCATTACTACAGCTTGCGGGTCAAAAAGATCAGAAATTGGCATCGGGTGCGGTTGCGGCATTGGTCGCGGCGGCGGGTGGCAATGAGGAGATGCAAGAGCGTATGGCGACAACGATCATTTCGAAGCCAGATCGTTCATATGAAACGCTGCGTGATTTCTGGTCGAGTGCAAAACGAGAGATTCATACAAGATCGCTGGAAAAAGTTGCGGGCACATATACACTGATTCTTATTGTTAGAGGCGAGGAAAACGCGAAGAAAACGTCATCACGTCGTCGGCAATCTGAGTATGATGAAATGTCGATGGAAATGGCGATGTCGATGGAAATGGAGATGGGAATGGAAATGGGTGGTCCGGGCGGGCCGGGTGGATATTCAAATGCGAGAGCACGCAGTCGTCGCGTTGAGAAGAAATCAACCTTTGAAGAATCACCCATTTTACGTGAGATCACGATTGGCTCTACAGCTCTGATCGTTGAAGCTGGCTCGGCACATTTTGATAATGATCTGGTGTTTGTTGAAGTGCCAGATGACTTCTTAGGCTTGCGGATTTCGAATCTCAATGACTTGAAGAATTATGAAGTCAAGGAATTAGACGAGATTGATTTCGATCAAACGGATGATTCAGGAATGGACCTTCGCGTTCAGAAATCAGGTGAATGGCGAGGTCAAACAAGGATGCTTGATGGTAAGGTTCTTGAGTTAATCATGAAGCCTGCGTCTGAGTAAGCAGTTAAATATGAAAATGTACATTCTAGCCCGCATTCGCGGGCTTTTTTTATGCTTATAAAACTCTATTTGCATATTAGATTTGTTAAATTGAAATCAACTGGAGTACGGAATCGTGCATAACTTGTGGTAGTGCGGTGGATGTAGAAAAGATGATGGACAGTGAGGTAGACCACTGTGAAGATGTATGGACAAGGAAGGCGATGATGTTCAGGAAGTGTGGCAGTGTAAATCGTAAGTGTCGAGGTTTTGATTAATGCGTAGAGGCCGTACGATTAAGATGTATTTGATGGATGGAACAGCAAAGGGCCCTATCATTGCAGAGGTCATTAATTGGACAGGGCGGGCTGTTGTCTTACCGCGACATTGCCTGGCTGAGATGGCGAAGCGAAAAGAATTGCATCGAACTGGTGTTTACTTTTTGGTTGGGCCAGATCCCAAGAATATTGAGCAGGAGCGGGTATATGTCGGCGAAGGTGATAATGTTTTTGATCGGCTTAGTGCGCATAACAATGATAATAAAAAAGATTTTTGGGTTACAACAATTGCGGTCACAAGTAAGGATGAAAATCTTACGAAGGCACATGTGAGATACCTGGAACATGAGATTGTAAGACAATTGAAAAATGCGGGACGAGTTAGTCTTGCGAATGGCAACGAACCCAGTGAAAAAGTATTGCCAGAGAGTGATCTGGCTGACATGGGGCATTTTATTGAAATGGTAAAGATGATGTTGCCTGGGCTTGGATTTAATATGCTCCAGCCTCGTATTGACGGGAACAAGGAAGATATTGTTCAGCTTGCAAGACGTGCAACATTCGTGATGACTGATGTTGGAACGGATGCGAAAGCCAAAGAGATTGATGGCGAATTCGTTGTATTAAAAGGATCGACTGCACGTAAGAAAGGGACAAAAGGTTGGGATAGTTATGTGCTGCTCAGGGACAAACTCGTGAGTGATGGAAAGTTGAGTGTGATAAAAAATGGATTCTATGAGTTCACGGAGAATGTAGCCTTTAGTAGCCCGAGTGCGGCAGCAGCTGTCGTTGCGGCTCGAAATACAAATGGACGGATGAGTTGGCGTTTGGCTAATGGCGCGATGACATATGGGGAATGGAAATCTGCTGCAATTGAGGCTGCGCGAAAAAATGAATAGTGTTTTATGCATTCACCAATGTAGGTTGCTCAATTGCAGGCTGATGAGGTGAATCAATGGCTGGCAGTGGGTCTGGGTTAAAGCGAAGAAGCCGTAAAGCATTCAGGGTTACAAGCACAGTAGATCCTTCATGTAAGAAGACCGCAACGGCGAGATTAGCAAATCCGATAGCAGCTAGCGGTGAAACAATCGCGATAACTGCAAGAGCGAATACTAGATTTTGAATGATAATCTTGCGCGATCTCCGGGCGAGCTGAATCGCATTTGGAATACGTGAAAGATTTGAGCCGGGCAGCACAATATCGGCGGTTTCAAGTGCAACATCAGAACCCGCAGCTCCCATTGCAATTCCGATTGAGGCATGCGCAAGTGCTGGCGCGTCATTAACACCATCCCCAACCATTGCTACATGTTTATACTGTTTAGTCAATTCATCGATTAGATTAAGCTTATCTTCTGGTAGTAAATCTGCATGAATATTTGAAAGGCCGAGGGAATTTAAACGTGTTGCGGCTTCGACATGATCACCTGTCAATAATGAAGTATGTGTAATACCGATATCGTTGAGTTGCTGTATCGTTCGCTGTGCATTTGAACGTAGTGTGTCTTGGAGTGAAAGAAAGCCGAGTACATGATTTTGATTTCGGGTTATATAAATAACCGTTAATCCCTGTTGCTCTAGCTGGTTTGCATGTTCATTAAGATCCTCAGACAAATCAATACCTGTGGGCAATTTACCAACAGTTATACGCTGCCCTTTGACGAGCGCAGAAGCCCCTTGCCCTGCGGTCTGTGTTAATTCAAGAACTGATTCGAGTTGAATTTTCTTTTGCTCAGCAGCACGTTTGATAGCTTGTGCAAGTGGGTGCGAGATTGAGGATTCAACAGACGCTGCTAGTTTCAATAGCTCGGTTGGTTCGTTATCCTGATCGGCCATAACAATATCAAGTAGCTGTGGCTGACCGGTTGTGAGCGTACCAGTTTTATCAAAAGCAATAGCTTTGATGTGAGCAAGTTGCTCAAGATGGATTCCACCTTTAATAAGAACGCCAATTTTTGCGGAACGTGCAATCGCACAAAGAATGGCGGCTGGTGTGCCGATGGCGAGAGCACATGGAGAGGCTGCGGTAAGGAATGCCATCGCGTGTAAAAAGGACAACCCCCATGATTTTGTTGTGAGAAGAGGTACAAGGACGACAAGTAGAATCGTTGCCAGAAAAACAATTGGTACATAAACTGCTTCGATACGATCTGTGAATAATTGTGTTTTTGATTTAGTGGTTTGCGCTTCCTCAACAAGTTTGAGGATACGTGCAATCGTTGACTCTGACGCGGTTTTTGTGATATTGAGGGTCAACGCATTGGTTGTATTCATTGTTCCTGCGAAAACGGAGTCCCCAATATGTTTTGCAACAGGCTGAGCTTCACCTGTAATAGTTGCCTGATCAACCTCTGAAGCACCTTGAAGAATTTCTCCATCTGAAGGTATCCGGGCATATGGCTTAACTAAAACCTGATCGCCTATCTTTAGATTAGATACAGGCACTGTTGTGATCGATCCGTCTGAATGGATCAGATCTGCAGTATCGGGCGTAACAGTTGACAGCGCGTTGATCGCAGAGCGAGCGCGTGATAATGCGAGATGTTCTCCTGCAGCACCAAGGCCAAATAGGAATAGAAGAAATGCTCCCTCTTCATAATGACCAAGTGAGGCGGCCCCCGTAGCAGCAACGAACATCAGAACATCGACATCAAGTTTAAACTGACGAATTGATTGAACAGCCTCGGGAGCAGTTTGCGTCGACGCTGTAATTGCGGCGATTGCAAGGAAGGTTATGCGCCATACGTCGGAACCACCCAACACAAAAATTAAAAAGCCGATAAGGAATGATAAGGCTGAGATACTGACAAGAAGGATATCAGGATGCGTGCGAAGCCAGTTCCAAATATTTGATTGTTTGTTTGCTGTGTATTTCTCAGTCTGTTTCGGTAATTGCTCGACCTGCTTTTGTGTAATACCAAGAGATTGCGATGTTGTATGCAAATCAACTGGCGCAGGGAAAACGGGTGAATAGCCAAGTAAATCTAGACGGCGAATAATTTCTGGCAGCGGGCATTGAAGACGATCAAATTCAAGGCGCAAAGAGGAGGAAGGATATGATGCTGTCGCATATACACCTGAAAGAGCATTGATTGTTGATTCGATGGTTCTTTCACACCGCGGGTTGTGCATACCCTTTAATTTTATCACCATTTGCGCAATATTTGGATCAAGATGCGCATGAGAGCAACGGAGCTGCCTTGCCAATTCAGCTAATGTGAGTACACGAGGATCATACGTTACAGCAACACTCAGCGCGTCATTCTGATTTGTAAAACGATAGCTTGTGACGCCGGGTTGTAAATCCAGGCGTTGTGAAATACAACCCTGACACTGATTGGATTGGCCGGGAGTACAATCTTGAACTGTAAGCGAAACGGTATGCATATGGCAGCCTATACGTCGGAATTTATAGTAGGCGAATATACACTTATGTTAGCTGGTCGAGACACAAATTTGGAAGATATGTCTATAGTTTGAGAAATTTAATCTGAATCTCAATATACATATACTTCAACCGATGAATCACGCTAGCATGCACCCTTTGTTACTTAGTATCAAGTAACAAAGGGTGACATTGGAACTGTGCTAATTGATGATTAGTCGCGTATCAAAATGTTTTAGTTCGCGATGAGTCGCCAAACACCTGCAACAATAATACAGACGACGATTCCCAACACTACTGGGAAAATTGAGCCAAATATTGTCCACTTCTTTGAGCGTGTTTCTTTGTATATCGTCCAGATGGTTGTGCCACAAGGATTATGAAGAAGGCAGAAGAGCAGGAGCGAGACTGCGGTCAGTAGAGACCAACCATTATCAAGAAACGTTTTACGGAGCATATCACCCTCAAACTCAATCATCGTATTGTGTCGAATGTATAGCATGATGATGGTCGGCACAACAATCTCATTTGCAGGGATTGCGATGATGTATGCAAGCAGGATCGCGCCGTCAAGACCCATCAGGTATCCAAGAGGCTGAAGGAAATTCTCGATGTGTGTGGCAATGGATGCGTCACCTATATTGACGTTAGCGCAGATCCAGATGGCAGCACCTGCGGGGATCGCGACGACACATGCACGAGCCAGGATGAACATAGTCCGGTCAATAAGCGATGTGTAGATTATGCGCATCACTGCTGGACGGCGGTATGGGGGCAGTTCAAGTGTGTATGCAGAGGCTTCGCCTTTAAGGAAAGTTCTTGAAAGTATTAGTGACGTCACGAAAGTGAATACCACACCTAGTAGGACGATGCCAATCACGATAGATGCGGCAGTGAATGAAACGAGAGCATCGGAATAACCTAGAAAGTAAGAGAAGAATAGTGCCACAGCGATAACTGTCGGGAAACGTCCGTTACAGATCATAAAGTTATTGGTAAGGATCGCGATGAGTTTTTCACGAGGCGAATCGATAATACGACACGCGGTGACACCTGCTGCGTTACAACCGAACCCCATACACATCGTGAGTGCTTGCTTGCCATGCGCACCGGATTTCTGGAAGAGCCAATCGAGGTTGAATGCAATACGAGGGAGGTAGCCGAGGTCTTCAAGTAGTGTGAAGATTGGAAAGAAGATGGCCATCGGAGGGAGCATGACGGAGATGACCCAACCGAGGCAGAGGTAAATGCCATCAATAAAAAATGAGGCAAGTGACGCAGGCATCCAACTGGCGGTGGCGAGATGCAGGAGGTCGTATACCGAGTAGTGAAGGTATGCTGGGATGGCAATACCGAACTCTTCGAAGAAGCCGACGAGACCGCCTTGCTCCATGAGTAAGCCTGCAAGAAAGGCTGATGGGATGTTTGCCCCGGCAATCGTGAGATAAAAGGTGAGTGCAAGAAGGCCGAGCATAAAGGGGAGGCCGAGGATGGGATGCGTTGCGACATAATCCAGCGTCGCATCGAACGTCCACCGTTTACCAGAACGTGTTACAACGTCGTTCGTAATGGCTTCAGCCTGGTCGTACATGGTAGTCACGATTTGATCGCGGAACTGCTGGCCGGTGTTTTTACGAATGGCATCGACTTTGTCGAGAATTTGTTTTGTATCTTGTGCGGAACTCATGGTGGTATCCGTGTGGTGATTACTATGTTGATTGGTGTTATTTCATCAATCTGTTTACTCATATGCGAGTTAAGCAGATTGCTTGTCATGGGCAGGATTGCTTTGAGATGCTTTAGGTGCTGGAGAGGGCGAGGTGGGTGGATTGGAGGTGGCTGGCTGTTTGATGCCAGCTAGCTGCTGTAGTTCGCCATTCTCAAGTGCTTGACGGATCCTGACATCTCCCTCGATTAGCCTATACGCGACCCAACGTGCTGATGGTAGACCGGGAGCAATGGATTCGATGAGTGGTAGTGTTTGATCAATAGCCTCTTTTAACGCTGCGGGCGGAGCAGGAATGTTTGGTTTTGAAATTATCTTACCAGTGCAAACATCCTCAATGGCCTGCTGCAATCTATCGAGGTTTTGCTTGCGGCGTGCGGAAGTCGGAATGACGGGGATGCCTAACTTTTTCTCAAGGGATTCGAAATCGATTTCAAATCCCTTACGGGCCGCTTCGTCAATGAGATTGACGCAAAGCACAACTTTATGCGTGATCTCCATTACCTGGAAAGCAAGATTAAGGTTGCGCTGTAGTGCTGTCGCATCGACAACAACAACAGTGCAATCGGGCTGACTAAATAGGATGTAGTCACGAGCAATTTCTTCATCGACGGATGCGGAAAGTAGTGAATACGTTCCAGGCAGATCGACGATCTTGTAATTGAAGTTATTGAAGGTGAAATGACCTTCTGCTCGTGTGACGGTCTTGCCGGGCCAATTGCCTGTGTGCTGACGTAACCCGGTGAGTGCATTAAAAACCGTTGATTTACCGGTGTTGGGGTTGCCAGCAAGGGCGATGGTGCGCGATTGTCCACGAACGGAGAGTCCGACAGAGCCACCGAAGGTATGTGGTTGGCTGGCAGAATTGTTGGAACAGTTGCAGTTTCCGGAGCAGCTCATTTTTTAGCCTGGATCTTTCTAATCGCTAATTAGTTTCAAGCGTTCAGGTCGGTGTTAATAATATGATCGATACGTATTTATGCTGGGATTGGCTGAATCGCGATTTGTGATGCTTGATCTTTGCGTAAAGCGATCAACGTGCCACGGATTCGGTAAGCCCGTGCGGATCGGCCGGGGGATGCGAGTTCAGTGGCAATCGTGGCACCGGGCGTCACACCCAAGTCAAGTAAACGACGGCGGGCGAGGCCTTGGCACTGATCGTGAATGGTCACGACACGGGCTTGGTGCCTGTCAGGAAGTTCGGCGAGTGTCATATAAGACTCCTGCTGAATGGCATGATCGTCTGCGGCCTGGACATGAATCGACGAAGCGAGTGTCTTGGGCAGCTTAATCGTTTGATCTTGATGCTGAATCGTTAAGCTGGATTCAGATACTTGTAGGATGGTAATGAGCGAGGAAGGCAGAAAGCCAAGCTTCGTGATCCGATGAAAAACATCGGCAGGCTCATCTTCAATATGAATGATTGTGGCAGGCCAATTGAGCGGCCAATCTTTGAGAATAAAACGAGGAATATCTGGGATCTGCCCTTGAGGTGTTGGAATAGGATCACCATGCGGATCTGATTGCGGATAACCGAGATGCGCCTCTAGTTCAGTAATCTGCTTGTCTGTGAGTTTGTGCTCACGACGTTCAGCGACAGCATGTATTCGATCTAGCGGCATGTTCGCCTCGTCATGCAGATAGCGTTCAATCAAGCGATGAGCCCGAAGCAAACGCAATCCACGTTGACGACCGAGTGGCGTCAGGACCAGATGATTCTGCTCGTAATCTATATATAGTTTCGACTGAAGTCGCTCGATGAGGGCTAGGATGTCGCTTCTCGACAAATGCAATGCACCGGCCAACGTGTCTGGTGTGATCTGCTGCTGCTCAAATGCGGATGAAATCAGATACTTTAGGGCATCCTCAGTCAGCGCACGGTATCTGCGAGCCTTCTCACGTAAAGCGAATAGCGCGACGCCGGTGCAAAGCGAGACAGCGATTAAGGTCAGTAACATGGTTTGAATGATATTGCTCATAACTTTGATTTGTCAAAATAACAACTTTACCCAGCCAATGCAAATATCTTCGGCCGAATTAAGAAAAATTGTTTCAAGTGTCAGAAATGACAGGGCTTATCGGCAATGATGCTCTCGTCCATATTGCTCACCCCCAAATACACATCTCAGAACACCGCAATTCAGGGTATCCCATTTAGACACATTAGACCGTAGCGATCGATAGAACCAAGAACGTGATGCATAAACCTGAGCCCATGCGGGGAATACGCAGAAAATTTTTTCTGTATATATCGCTACTACGATCTGTATGAAAAAGCCAAAGAACCAGCCTCTCTTATACCGTATGAGGGACAAATAGCATGCCGCAGATCGAATTGGTAGTTGTATATAGAACACAAACTTTTCATTTTTAGCATCCAACTACTCCTGATGATTTGCGTCTAAATTGTGAATTGAAATGACTTAAAACTTGCTTATACTTCCAAAACCTTAGGCATCAGATTACTGATGCAGCGGTTGATTAGTCTGTGTTGATCTTGCAGTCGTTACCCTAAGGGTAACGGGGGCATGCATTTCTTAACGTTGCTAATTAGCTTAACTGACAAAATATTTTTCCGAAATAAACTCCTGAGGAAGGGACACTAAAGATGAGCGACGCTTCATTGATTGCGCGTTTACGTGGCTGTAGCGCAGCCGCATTGATTGGCTATGCGATACTCGGCACTGGGGCATCGTTACTACACGCAGATTATTACAGTTGGCTGGGCGGAACCGAAGCATTTGATCTTGGAACGAACTGGCAGAATAACACAACGAACACATCGGGCGTCTTGCCTTTCAATACAACGAATTATGGTGTGTATGGCCATCAGTTGACGGTTGATACGACATCATATTTTTCAGGTATCCCAGTTGCATTTGTAACAAATCCGATTCATGATCACGAACTATGGCTTTTTAACGGTGCAAGCTTACGGATTAAAGATGCAGCGACTAAATTAACATTCGATCAGTTCGATGCGTTTTTGAGTGTTGAAAATTCGGCTAGCCTTACAGTTGACAATAAAGCGAAGCTCTCGGTTGTTGGCGGCAGCTCGGAAATTTATATCGGGCGCGGTTATGTAGCTGACACGGCAGCCGGTACATTAGAAATACGTACAGGTGGTGTGATTGAAACAAATCAAATCTCGATCGGGAAATTTTATAACGGAGTAGCGGGTAACGGGGTCGCAACGATCACTGATTCCGGTTCGCGACTGGATACAGGCACGCTACGTATCGGCGATGTTTCGAGTGGCGGTGTGCCTGGAATCTATACGCCACGCACACAAGGTTTATTAAACATCAGTAATTTGGCTGTCGTCACATCTGATTTGACGGTGGTCGGTGGTAATGCTGATGGTGAAGTGATCATTGATAATGCAACGCTGGATTCTAATGATTTGTATGTTGGGTCCTCATCAACATCATCCGGCTTCGCAACTAAATTCGCAACAGGCCAACTGGAAGTGTCGGGGTCTGCGGGTTCTGTGAGATCGAATCTACTTACGATCGGTACATACGCGACGGGTGTGGTTAATGTAGAAGATTTTGCATCATTATCAACAGGTGCCCTGACGATTGGCGCGTTTGATGGGCTGGGTATTCTTGATGTGCATTCAGGTGGTAATCTGTCGATCGAAGGTTCATTCGATAACATCGCTGCGGCGGTTCGAATCGGATCGTATTCAAGAGAAGACAATCAATTGATCCTGCGTGGCACGGATACAGAAATGCGCATAACCGATCAGGATGGCACGACTATGCACATCGGTTATAACGGTGATGGTACATGGGCCATTACAGATGGCGCTCAGTTCGGTAGTGATGCTGCAATAACAAGTAGCTATCGTGTTGGTTCATACAACGGTGTTGGCCGCTTGACTATTTCTGGCGCTAATAGTTCGTTCACCGATGTGAATGGGCATGTTACGCTTGCCATGGGAACAGCAACAACGGGTTATTTGGATGTGCTTGATGGTGGATCGATACAAGCAGAGCGTATTGATGTTGGTAATCAAGGCAGTGGGCATCTGAATATCAGCGGCATGGATAGTCAGTTGATTGCACAAGCTCTCAATGTGCATGTAGATGGATCGACAGTTACGGTCGAATCCGGTGGTGAGATTGATGTCGATTATTTGGAAATTGATAATTTTTCTTTGTTCGACTCAAGCCCAAGAGTTGATGTCGGAGCGGGCGGTTATATCAACGCAAATTCGATCGTTGTTGGCGAAGGCAATTCTGCTGAGATGAACATCAACAACGGTGGTATTGTTGATGTTGGCAGCTTCTGGTTGGGTAAGGAAGACCGTATTGGTGCACGTAATGCACTAGCAGTGACGAAGCTCAGTAATAATTCCAAACTTAGTGTTGTATCAGATCTTGTGATTGGTAAAGGTAGGAAATTTGATTCACGACTCGAGATAAACTCTGGAAGTATTGTTGAGGCGCACAACTACGTTATTATTGGCCAGGGCGATCAGAGCAACTCATTGCTTGCGATCAAAGGTGAATGGAACAACGCCTCTATTTTGGATGTTGACTTTAACTTATACGTTGGCGATGAAGGCAATGGCGATGTGATGCTGACGATGGGTGATCATAGTGAGATTAATATCGCGGATGATATGCATGTTGGTCGTGACAATACAGGTAAAGCGGAAGTGGTCATTGACGGCTTTTTAGCTGATCTTAATGTCGCATCCCAATTGCATGTTGGCTACAACAGCAACGGCAAATTTATCATCAACGAGGGTGAAGCGGATGTACATAGTTTATCTGTTGGCACGAACATGGATAGCTATGGGCATGTCATTGTAAAAGGCCAAGACTCAAAGCTAAACATCCTGACAACAGCATCCATCGGCTACAATCCTGCTAATGCGAATGATTCAGGCAATGGCCGCGTTGATCTGATTAACAACGGTACACTCGCCGCAGGCACGCAATTAATCGTTGGCGAAAATGGTACGCTCAATATCTGGGGCGGTGAGCTTCAAACCAATGAAATCATCATTGAAAACGGAGCGGATGTACATTGGGACAGCGGATTGATCATGTTCAAACAGAGTACGGATCTGTATTACAGCAGTGGCTTAAGTAAATTGCTTGGCTCCAGTAATCATTTGAATGCTGGTCAAATGCTGATTGTTGATGGAACGCTCAATCTTGCACAGCAACTAACACTCAACGGCGGAACGCTCATTGCGAGTGATATCGATGCCTTCATGGGTTCACAAATGCTGCAACTGAATAGCGGCATGCTTGGCTTTATCTATGGTGTTGATATCGGCAATAGAAACAATGTACTGGGTGATCACCTTGAATTGAAGCAAGGCATAACGATCGCAAGTGCTGGTCAATTCACCAACAATGGCTGGATCAGTGGTAGTGGTACAATTAATGATCAAGTACCAGAGCATGATGACGTTTATAGCTACGGCGATGGTACGTTCTATAACGGCCTTAACGGTACATTACATCTTGACAAGAACGACCGCATATTCATCGATATGTTTGATGCGACGAACGAAGGTAAGATTGAGGTTTTTGATGGTCAACTCATTATCGAAAGCGCTCTGCTTAACCGTGGTGATCTCATGCAGTTTGGCGGCCTCATTAATATTGACGAGCAACTTCTTAATGAAGGTCAAATCACAGGTTTAAATACGCATCTTCGTACAAGTAACATCGTCAATCAAGGTGACATGGATTATGCTGACACACAACACCTCATCTTCGGTGATATTAAGAATGAGCTTAACGGCAAGATCACAGTAACTCGCGGCGCTCGTCTCACACTTCATGATGATGTACAAAATGATTCAACAATCGAAATTGCCGATGATGCAAGTGTTGTCATCTTCGGCGAACTTTCAGGTACCGGCTCAATCATCGGTGGTGGTACGACCTACATCGAAGGCACACTCACGCCTGGCCATAGTCCCGGACAGCTCGACATTACTGGCGACCTCGTTCTCACCGAAGACGCAACTGCACAAATGGAAATCGCTGGCACTCTTGCAGGTTCACAATACGATATCGTTAACATCAACGGCGACTTAACCCTCAATGGTATCCTCGAAGTTCTTCTTCTTGACGGCTTCAATCCATTGCTTGGTCAAGCATTCCAACTCTTCGATGCCACCAACCTCCATGGTCAATTCGAGCAACTCTTACTACCCATCCTCACCAGTAATCTCGATTGGGATACAACCCAACTCAATTCACAAGGCGTCCTACGCATCATCCCAGAACCCACCACTGCGCTCACACTCGGCGCCCTGCTCTGCCTCTTTATCAAACATCGACGTTCTGTGTAAATGCATTATTAAAACTTTTAATTTTCCTATAACAAAGGCTTCAAGCATGAAGCCTTTGTTATTTTGTATACATTAATTTTATTTACGACAAAAAGAGAAACCGGTTGTTTATTATATAAAACACCAATCATATCAATTATTTTATCTATGAAATCTATTGGCTATGTAAATAGATACTTGTTGACGAATGTACTATAAATTACGACCTAGAATATGGTTTACTTGATTCTAAGACCTTCACAATTATACTTACATACGTCATTACCTAAGAGAGACTTTGCAAATTGCAACCAAACAACACTTCCGAAAATGGGAAGGGAAAACAATGAGAGAGAATGTTATTACGCGCATACACAATTACTCAACTGTAACGCTATTGGCTTTTACAATGGGTGGACTAACCTCCGCTGACACTTATATTTGGGAAGCAGCCGGATCGGTTGACAAAGAAGATTTTAGCCAAGCCGACAATTGGCTTCACAAAAGTTCGGGTACGAACGAAGCACCTTTTGATGTGACGGGTTTGATCTCTGGTCATCATGTGTTAATTGATACAACGATCGATAAGGGCCATGGCCCGTTGCTTGATCGCTATAATCCGGTGTTAAGCTCTGGCTTCTTCACATTTGTGAATGGCTCGGTCTTGGAAATTGATGATGTGCATTCGCAAATCTACAAAAACGATGCTTTCTCCGGAATCAATATTGGGGCCGATAGTGAACTGCGAATTACCAATGAAGCCACATTTGTGACATCTTCAGGATTGTTGGGTCCAATCATTGGATTTAAGACTGGCAGCCAAAAGGCGACGGCAAACATTAGTAGTAGCGGCAGGTTCATTGCAAGTGATTTGTTGGTTGCATTGACCGATTCGACGGACACGGTGGAAAGCCTAGCGAAGGTGAATGTCTCTGGTGCAAATAGTGAAATAACAACGCGTGGTAGTTTGTCGATTGGTGTAAGTGGGTTTTCATCATCCACGAGTGATGCAACAGCAAACACACGAGGTGAGGTCATCATTGAAAATGGTGCAGCACTTTACGCAACCAACGCCGACGATGGCGGCACGATCAATGTTGGTGATGGTGCGAATGGCCAGCTCGTTATCTCTGACGCAACAGCTGAAGCAAATATCACGAATGTCGGCCAAAGCCATTTGGGTACGACAGCACTTACTTCTCGCACACTCAGCGAGCTGGTGATTGATGATGATTCAGCTGAAATGAGAATGGACACGCTGAATATCGGTGATCAAACACAGGGTCATGTCACAGTTTCTAACAACGGAACACTTTACGTTGATAAGATGACTATTGGTATGGATAAGGGGCAAGGCAGTGTCATGATTGAGTCTGGCGGTCAACTTGTCATGAACACATCAGACATCAGTCAAAGTTTAATTGTTGGTGTAGAAGGCGCTTTGCTCACAAACAAATTGACTCTAACCGGTGACAATACCAGCATGCAGCTGGGCAACCCTGTTGGGCAGATGACCATTGGTCAATCTTCACATGGGCAATGGGAAGTACTAAATGGTGCAAGCTATAGCCACGTTGATGATGGCAGCGGATTATCAACTTCGTATTTTTTCGGTATCAAAGGTCTTTCTAACAATATACATGGTCAGGGCGAATTGATTGTTGATGGCATCGGATCAAGTTGGACTGATGAATCCGCAAATATCTATCTCGGCTTTGGACGGGCTGGTAATGGTCTAGCCCAAAATACTGGTAATCTGACGGTTGGAAATGGCGCTACCTTCATTGCTAAAAAGATTGTCGCAGGTGGCTTTACAGACCATAAATACGGCCAAGGTAAAGTGCTAGTTACAGGTAACGAAACAACCATGCAGGCTGCAACTTTAGCTGTAGGCGGTGATAATAGTACGTTTTCGATTACAGATGGTGCTGAAGCTCTAATTTATGATGTATATGTAGCCGGTGGAAATCAAAGTTATATTAATAAATTTGATCCGAGCTTAAACGCTCGTGTTAATATTGATGGACAAGGCAGTGTATTACGTTCTAATTTTGTCAGTATTGGTGCAAATCGTGCCGCCGCATTGAACGTCACCAATGAAGGCGTGATGTTTGCTAGTAGCAATATCTTCCTTGGCGAAGGTGTTGCTTTCGATACGCGTACATCTGCTTTACTTCACGCAGAAAACAACGCTTACGTCCGAGCGATCAACGGTATCCATGCTGGTGTTGGTGAGGGACGTCATGTCGAAATCAATGTTCTCAACGGCAGTTACCTCACTACAAACGATGATATCCGATTAGGTATGGCTACTCATTCATATGCCCAATTGCTTGTCGAAGGTGAAGGTGATAACACGAATACGAATGGCTTTAGTACGCTAAGAATGCCAGAGTCTGGTCATCCGCTGATATCATGACAGGTAACGGTTCTGATTCATCTGGTGACATTTATGTTGGTGATTATGGTGAAATTGAGGTTTCAAACATCCGTCTTCAATTGGCCGCAGGTAATGAATCTCACATGACCGTTGATGGTGAAAACGCATCAGTCTTAGTCAGAAACGGTTTGGTCGTTGGTAACGCAGGTAATGCTAATTTCACCATTCGTGAAGGTACTGTAACAGCAACTAATCTTCTCTTTGTAGATAATGATTTCGCTCGTGGGCATGTTACGATCATCGACAAAGACTCCGAGCTTGTCGTTCACAATGAAGTCAACATGGGTGTAAATAATAACGCCCGTCTCGACCTTTATCATAACGGGAAGTTAAACGTTAACGGCACGCTCTTTACCAACTACGCAAGTACAATCAACATCTTCGGCGGGCAACTCACGTCCAATAATCTTTTCTTAGAACCAGACACAAGCCCAATCAATTGGCAGACCGGCTCGATCATTCTGAATAGTGATCAGGCGATCTATGAGGGCAGTACGCTAGATGTGCTGACATACGATGACGAATCAACCTCCAGCACTTCATTTAACAAACTTGGTGTAGGCAAAATACTCTTCATCAATGGTGAATTTTCCATGAGTAAACAACTCACCATTGACGGCGGTACACTCATCGTCGACCAATTCGACAGTCATGGCGGATTACCACTGCTCGACCTTCGTAAAGGTTCATTTGGTTTCTATCACACAGATACTCTCGGTGACAATAGTCCACTGGGTAGCCATCTGATGATGAATGAAGATATGAAGATTATTGCAGGAAGCACACTCACCAATACCGGCTGGATCGGCGGCAGTGGCCTCATCACCGATCAAATCCCAAGCAACCTGCCAACGAATCCAACAACCTCACTTTTCATCAATGAAGCAGTTGGCGTTATTCACCTTGATGATGACAACCACCTATTTATCGACATGGATGGCGCGGTCAACAACGGCACCATCGAAATCTATGATTCACGCCTCACTTTCGACGGCTCACTCCTCAATTACGGTGACATCACAGGCCTCAACACCTATTTTCGCGCATCCTCAATCGATAACTATGGCGAAATGAATTACGCCGACACACAACACGTCATCTTCGGAGACATCACCAACAATATCGATGGTTCTATCACCGTCACACGTGATGCAAGACTTACCATCCAAGATGATTTTGACAACCAAAGCGAACTGCGTATCTCCCACGATGCATCCGTTGTGATTTTTGGCCAGTTCTCCGGCACTGGCTCAATCACTGGCGGCGGTACAACCTACATCGAGGGTGAACTTACGCCTGGCAACAGCCCCGGTCTAATCAACGTTGACGGTGACGTCGTTCTATCTGACAACGCAACCGCTCAAATGGAACTCGCGGGTACGACCATCGGTTCAGAGTACGATGCTCTCGATATCAACGGTGACCTAACACTTGATGGTATCCTCGAAATCCTTCTCCTCGATGGCTTCAACCCATTGCTCAGCCAAACCTTTCAACTCTTTAGCGCTACCAACTTTCAAGGTCAGTTTGAGCAACTTCTACTACCCAACCTCACTAGCAACCTCGATTGGGATACAACCCAACTTAATTCGCAAGGCGTCCTACGCATCATCCCAGAACCAACAACTGCACTCACACTCAGCGCCCTACTATGTATCTTCAACAAACGCCGCAGAATGGTATAACCTGTAGCCAAAATACCGATACACTAAGCCGCTGTTTCAAGCGGTTTTTTCATGCGCTTATTTTCAATAAATACAAACAAATTTCTCGCAATTCACTAACAGCCAAATGACTTATATATTTTAAAAAGTAGAACACTATAAATAAATCGCATTTCGGTCATAGCAAATCAACCAATCTATTAGGATTTTGTAAAGCGTCTGGATGAGATTTAATTTTTGTAAATTTCGTAACTAAACCCCTCTTTCGACTATTTACATATGTGCAAGCACACCGTGTATAAATCCTTCCTACCATCGAGCCCCAAATGTTGCCTGAAAATCTTGATCAGATATTACTATTGATCACCCAAAACCAAGGGCGGCTGTACTCATACATTCTCGCTGTCGTTGGCAATCGTGAATATGCACAAGACATACTTCAGGAAACCAATCTCATAATTTGGCGTAAAGCAGATACATTCACCCTCGGCTCAAATTTCCAAGCATGGATCTTTACGATTGCCCTCAATCAAATACGTGCTTTCCGAAAGCAACGCGGTCGTGATCGCCTACTCTTCGACGAATCACTCATGATACAAATAGCTGAAGAGGTCGAGCAATTTCAAGATTACGATTTAAGAGCAAACGCACTCTCTCTCTGTCTCCAAAAACTACCAGACAAACATCGAAAGATAGTGCATCGTCGATATTTCCAAGACACCCCGCTTACAAATATCGCAACTGAAATGAAAACCTCCTCGAATGCAATTAAAAGCCTTCTACATCGAGTGCGTCATACATTGCTTCACTGCATTCAGCAACAAATTGACTTGAAAGAGGCTAATTGAATGCAACGGAAAAACGATAAAGAATTACAGGAACTACAAACCCTTCTCACAGATCTGGTGGATGATAATTTAACGACTCAACAGATCAGACAACTAGAGAACATTCTCAGTTCTTCAAAATTTTATCGTGAATATTATATCTATTACCTTCAAACACACACTTTGCTCAACTGGGAATGTTATTCACAAATAGACAAGCAGCCTAGTGATACAAAGACCATTTCGAAGCACTACCAATTTTACGATTATCCTTCTGAAATAAATCTTAAACAAGAACACAATCGCAATTTGCCTCCTACCAATTACAAATTGACGAAGTACGCTACTGCCGCTGCAATTATCATTTTTAGTTTATTTCTTGGTATTGTGGGTTTGTCTCCACACCGACAAATAAATCGCCAAAATCTCAAATCAACCGACAACTTCTCAAATATTATTCTTGCTGATTACTCACTAGATGCCCGTCTAATACAACATACAACCACACAAAAAAAGCATGATATCACACTATTTAAGGGTACGAATATTTCGAATGGCACAATCGAACTTATAGCAGGTATCGCTCGCCTAAAAATCACAGACCATACAAGCGTTTTTTTAACCGGTCCTGCTCAATTTTCTGCAATATCGGAAAATTATTTCAAATTAGAACATGGCACAATGATGTGCTCGTCACAATCAATTGATAACCAGCTTACAATCGAAATAGACACAGTAGCAATTGAAATCTCAATGGCCGAGATTGCAATCAAAACTAAACCAAACAATTCTATAGAAATTTACGCACTACGTGGCACCGCAACTATTAAGTCAGGCATAACTATTCAAACTGTCCAAGCAGGCGAAGCAGTGATCATTGATGGTAAAACGACTAGAACAACACACACACAATTTTACAATACGCCATCAAAACCTAAATATTCTCAAGCTTCAGATAATCTTGCCAGTTTCCATTTCGATTCTGGAATGGGCCTAAGATATATTCAAGAAGAAAATCCCATTGTTGACCAATCGCTTGAATTCCCAAATCTTCAATCAATACAAGGTTCGATTCTTACTAAACCCGATTACCCTGTCTGGGTTAATCTAGACACCTCTCTCTCTGGTCCCTTTGGGAGAGCCGGATTACTAAAATCTAATGGTACATTAGGTACCTTCAACAAACCGATATATATCAGCTGGCTGGTACGCTCTCAAAACGGAAGCCCTAATGGTCTAGCCGGTCTGTCTATTCATCAGCTTCACCACCGCTCGTTATTGGTTGGCAAAGTACCGGGTTATGATAATTTTTCACTAGATTTTCGTGATGGTCACCCCACACTTCTTGATGCGGATCCTAACACCAGTGCGATAGAAGCAATACCAGTTGATAATAATATTCATCTGTTTGTAATTAGAATTGATGCCGCCGCCGGGCTTGACAATATCCGCATATATTTTGATCCAACCGTCATCGATGATGAACCGATCAAACCAAATGCAAAAATTAAAACCTACTTTGATTGTCAAAAAATTCGCTTATTAAGCGAAGCTGGCGCTGGCCCATGGCAATTTGACAGTATTCGTATAGGCAGTTCATGGAGATCGGTACTCCCAATATCTAATTTTTCTAAAATCCATAAAAACAAAGAAACGGATTCTATAATAACAAAATCAATACAAAAACTATAACTAACCATTAGATAGTTAAATTAGCAAACAAACGACAAAGACTGAATATACGCCTCATAATTTTATTTTATGTTCTTTCAACCTGATACTTTAAGGCACTAATCACGTAATTTAATACAACTATACTTTTATCAAGGAGAAGAGACGATGCGATCTACCTATTTTTGTTTTAAAACAAAACATTTATTGTCAGCATTTATTGCAGCCACTGCACTTATACCACAAGCCCAAGCCGACCTGACATTGGATTATCAAAACCTAATCACCAACACTAATGGGCTAATCGACTACTGGAACTTTGAAGATCTTGGAACATCTGGTTCTCTATCAACTGTTGTTAATCAAGTTTCAGGTAGAACTAACGGTACCGTTGTTGGTACAGTCGATTCTGTACTCGGACATGTCGGTTACGCGGGCACTTTCTCTGGCAGCCCTACAGACGCCGCCGATACAAACTATGTGGAACTTCTAAACTCCGGTGCCTCGGCTACCTCTAACTATGATATGCAAGGCTCATTCACGATCGAGGCAATGATACGTACCGACACGCTCCCGGATGGATCATGGACCGGCATCATTACGAAAGGCGACAACTCGTGGCGTCTCGCCCGTAACAGCAGTAGTACTGGCGTTCAAGGCGCCGCTACCGATGGTAATGGGAGCAAGAGTGAAATTTCAAACTCACTCAACGATATGAACAACGGTAATTGGCACTACATTGCCATGACCTATGACTTCATCAATGGCATCCAAACAACCTACTTTGATCGGACTGCAACAAGCAAAACATTTTCACCTGGCCGCAATGTAGGCCTCTCAGAATTCAACGTTCTGATCGGCGCGAACGCGCAACGTAACGGACGTGTTTGGTCTGGTGATATCGATGAGGTTGCATTCTATAACACAGCTCTTACGCAAGCAGACATTGATCAGCGACTCAATATCCTTGATACCGCGACCGCTATTGATGAGGCCAACCTCGCCTATTGGGCAGCAGATAACGCTACAGGAACCTTTGACACTGACACAGGCTGGAATATCGACAAACCAACTGCCAGCGATATCGTCTATATCGGCAACAACGGTACGGTCACTTTTAGCTCTGGCAATCTGGATATCGATGCGATCGAAGTTGGCACTAACCAATACATCAATGTAGGAAACACAGGTGAAGGCAAACTAATTATCTCCGGCGGAACCATAAAACTTTCAAACGCACTCGCAAGTGGTGTTGGCCGCGGCGAGAACGGGGTCATCGAACAATCTGGCGGTACGCTCATCCACGCTGGCAACAACAACGATTTTGATATTGCAAATGGTGAAAACGTTGAAGCGAGCTACATCATGACCGGCGGCCTCTTTCAGATTGGTGGATGGGAACAGGATTCACAGTTTGAAAGTGGCTGGTTTAAAACTAACGACAACACCGGTGATGATCTCGCGATTGGCCGCGGCCGTTCTGAAGCAGGCTTCGGTAAAGGGACTCTCGATATGTCTGGCAACTCAGAAGTCCGTGTTGCAAACGACTTGTATCTCGACAAAGGTGATGGTCATCTCAAAATGACAGACAACGCCGTCCTCCGCATTGGCGACGATTTTCGTGCTGGTTCATCCGACAACGGCACTGGCTCAATCGATATCCATGGGCACGCGCTTCTTCAAGTCGAAAATCGCTTCACCATTGCAGACAGTAACAACACCACAATCAATGCAACATTCGCCGGGAACGCTAACATCGAAGTTGGCAATCAAATGATGGTTGGCGGCAAAGATAATATCAAAGAGTCTGGTATCGCTTCACTTAACATTGAGGATGCTGTCAATATCAATATCGGCGCTTACATCTACAATGCGGACGTCGGTGGCAATGTTGGCGATACGCACACACGCAAAAAAATTAATGACGAGCACCGCCTCTATGTTGGCGCTCATAAAAACGGCAGCGGTACAGTCAATCAAACCGGCATAAATTCAACTCTATCCGTTGGTCGTGAAGCCATTATCGGCCATGCAGGTACGGGTACCTATAATCTCATCGATGGCTCACTTATCGTTCGAGGTGATGCTCCAATCAGCTTTGGTATGAGTTCCGATCTCAGCGGCAACAGTTCATTCGCCGAAGCTGGCGGTGACCTCATCATGGGTAACAAAGAGACCGGTGTCGGCTTACTCAATATTGAGGGCGGCAGTCTCTCGATCAACCGCGATCTTGTCATCGGCCTCGAAGGCTCTGCAAAACTTCGCACCAAAGGTGATTCCGCAAACATTAACATCAACGGCGATCTTTACTTCGGTGGCGACTTCAACGGTGATAGTACTGGCACAAGTGCTTTCGAAATTGCACTCACCGGCGATACGCACACGGCAATCAATGTCCTTGGCGGCACTGTGACTGAAGGAATCACGCTCACTGGCGATGTCTCCATCTTCGATACCGATCTCATTATCGACATTGACCGTAATCTCAACGATTATCGCACATCAGTTGGCACACAAATCTCAATCATCGAATACAACGGCACACGCTTCGACCAATTCACAACCATATCTGGTGCAGAAATCGACGGTGTCGAATGGAATGTCATCTACGACGATGCCAACAAGCAAATCCTCGTTGAAGCAACCAAAGTCTATCAGTTTGGTGATGCCAACTTAGATGGTCTCATCGATGCTCTCGATTTGAACACTATCGCCGTTAATTTCGGAAAAGATAATGTTAGCTGGGACACTGGTGACTTTAATGGTGACGGCGTAGTTGACGCTATAGATCTCAATGTTGTCGCAGTTAATTTTAACACTTCCAACGGCACCAATCTCACAGCTGCCGACCTCTTCCCACATCTCATTGCTGTTCCTGAACCAAGCACACTCATACTACTTTCGCTCGGCTCACTTGCCGCTATCCGTAGAAAACATGCTTAATCATAACCCACACCTCTGAGGCTTAATTGCCTCAGAGGTTTTTTTATATCAATCAAAAAACGAACCTTTATTCATCAAGGCTAATAAAAATGCAACAACGTAAAGCATTCACACTCATCGAACTCCTCGTCGTCATCAGTATCATCGCGCTATTAATCGGTATCCTTCTTCCCGCTCTGGGTAAAGCCCGCGAAACCGCTGTCAACTTAAAATGCAAATCGAACATCCGGTCACTCGGCTTAGCACTCCACGCATATACCGTTAACAACGATGATTTCTTCGGATCATACACTGATCTACTTCCCGGCAACTGGAACTCACCACCTGTCGGCCGCCGTGTCAAAACGAATCTTATAGATCAAAGCGTTCTTCTTCCATATATCTCTGAAGCCCGTGAGGAAACAATGATTTGTCCTATCTTCCGCGATTACGTCGAAGATTATGTAGCCAATCAAATACCTGAAAATGGAGTCTCCTACAGCTATACATTTAACAGCACGCTCTGCTATAAAAGCGTAGATGCATACAAACCTTACAACGAAAGACCTCTTCGTGCTTCTATGGTCAAAAAGACTACCCAAATCGGCATGTTCGTCGAAGAAAACCCATGGAAACATCCCGTCTACGGTACTGCTATGAATGACGGCCGATTCGTCGTCGATCGTTGGCCTGACCAAGATACCCTAGCAACATACCACAACCCTTCAAACCGTTATGTGGGCAAGAACCCACACAGCTACTCCGTCTCACATAGTGATGTTGGCGGCGTCATGAACGGTGGTGGTTCACATGTTGTCTTTGTTGATGGCCATGTCGATGAAATGGACACCACACAAAGCGAATACATCGCCTACGAAAACGACAAATGGGCTAATTTCCCACAATACTGGAACAACTAATTAAATGGGCCAGCAACACCCCTTGAGACATTGCATGTTCTAACGAGTATGTAATGTCTTTCCTCTTGTTTCAAAATATTGAACGGTAATTCAAATGAAAAATGCAACATTCCAATTGATACGCTGTTTATGCATAACATTGCTGTTAATCTCTCAAACAAGTGCAAAGCAACCAAGCAACCTCGGCGCTCCCGACCGTCATCCTAATGCAAAAATCGCAATCGTCGCGCATCGTGGTGCTAATAATATTGCTCCAGAAAATACTTTTGCAGCAGCTAAATTTTGCCACAAATGGAATCTCGATTTTATCGAAATTGATATTCGCACATCAGCCGATGGCATTATCTATCTAATACATGATCTTTCAATCGAAAAGTTCTCCGACAAGAAAATCTCATTCAATAAACTTCATTCCGATCAAATTGATCAAATCGATGCAGGCTTATGGTTTGACGATAAATATAAAGGTGAAAGTATCCCCCGCCTTCGAAATTTCCTTCAATGGGCACGTGGACACATTAAAGTTTATATTGATATCAAGGACGTCGACCCGATCACTTTCATCCAAATCATCGAAGAAACTAAAATGTCGGACCAAATATTCTATTGGTCAAACTCTGAGAAAATCATTCGTGAAATCCGCCGTATCGCTCCAGAATATCAACTCAAGATGAATGCACATTCTGTAGAAAAACTAATCGAAGTTTACAATCAATACCGTCCTGAAATCATTGAAGTGCGAGCAGAAAACCTCACTCGTCCTCTGATTGAAAAAATACACTCGCTCAACATGAAAGCAATGGTCTACACCACGCGAAACGATGAGTACGCATTCAGCCGCGCAATCCAACTTAATTGCGACATGTTCAACACCAATCATCCTCGCAACTTAATTAATATCGAACATGATCTTTTAAGCCAGCAAAATCATTCAAACAACCAGAAACACAACTAATCCAACGACAATTATTCACTAAGAAAATATTATGAAAAAACTGATCACTCTAATATCTGCTGTATTACTATTTATCTCATTATCAACTAATACTAGTAATGCCAACAACGAATCTCCCGTCACCAGCGACAAGCAAGGCCGACTTTTTCTCAAACAATCTCTTGGTCACAGCCATAATGATTACTACCAACGCAACCCACTTCACTATGCTCTAAAAGCCAATATGTTCAGCATCGAAGCTGATATCTTTCACAAAGATGGTGAACTCTATGTCGCACACAGTCGCGATGAGATCAAACCTAGCCGGACCCTCAAAAAACTATACCTCGATCCACTCAATAAGCATTTCAAAAAACATGGCAGCATCGACACTGAACATCCATTCGGCGGCCAAGTCCGAACATCCGGCCTCCCCCTCATCCTTATGGTTGACTTCAAAAACGACGGCCTCAAATGCTGGCAAACACTCGAAAAACAGCTCGCACAATACCCAAACCTCTTTCGTCACGTCGCCATCGACAACGAAAAAACAACGATCACCCCAGCCCCCGTCATCGTTGTCGCCTCCGGCCAGCGTCCTGTGAAGCAAATCTCGAAAGCTACAGAACGATTTGTCGGTATCGACGGACGATACAGCACCGACTACCACTCACAAGCCCCTGCTCATCTCATGCCCATGATCTCCACTTCCTTTTCAGAATTCCTCAAATCCGTTGGCAGTCAAAACCCCAACGATATCCTCATCGCATTAACCGATTTCAAAAGCGCCGCCCACCAGAAAGGACGAATCGCCCGTATCTGGGCCACTCCTGACTCCACGAAAATGTGGCAGCTCCTCTACCAGTCCGGCATACAACTCATCAACACCGACAAACCCATACAACTTGCTAAGTACCTCAACTCTCAATCCCAACGATCCAACACCTCCACGGCAAATGCAGAGCAAAATCTAAACAAATAAACCTCTATTCCCCCAGATATCCTGTTCTTTCTACGCTTTGAGGCATGCAAACGCATGCCTCTTTTTCTTTCCCCCGCACCCAAAACGCGCATTAAAAAAACGCTGATTACCTCAGCGTTTTCCATCCATCCTATTAAAGCGGGTGAAGAGACTCGAACTCTCAACATTCAGCTTGGAAGGCTGACACTCTACCAATTGAGTTACACCCGCTAGTTCGGCCAAGATTATAGCACCTCCCCATAAACCCTTGCAACACGCCCCTACCAACCGTACTTCCACCCACTTATCCCTATCCTCCCCTCCCCCATCACCCAGCTTAAACTCGCACCCAACCTCGTTTACAATACACTTCCAGCTTTTTCCACAGCTTTACCCCAAGGATCTCCCATGGACACCTCACACGTCGAACTCCTCGCACCCGCAGGCTGCTTCCCCTCACTACAAGCAGCCATCAACGCCGGCGCAGACGCCATCTACTTCGGCCTCGGCAACCTCAATATGCGCTCTGTCGCACGTAGATCCTTCGACACCACCGACCTCCCCGAGATCATGGCCCGTGTCAAAGCCGCACCCGCCGTCCATTCCGGCAAACCCATCAAAGCCTATCTCGCTCTCAACACTGTTGTCTACGACAACGAACTCGACAAAGCCCGTGAAATCCTCACACAAGCCAAAGCCAACAACGTCGACGCCGTCATCCTCGCAGATATGGCCATCCTCCAGATCGCCAAAGATCTCGACCTACCCGTCCACCTCTCCACTCAACTTTCCATCTCCAATTATCAAGCGCTTAGCTTCTACGCACCTCACTGCGAACGCGTCGTCCTCGCACGCGAATGTTCCCTCTCTAAAATCCGTGTCATCCATGAACAAATCCAGTCTAACCATCTATTAGGAAACACCGGACACCTCATGGAACTCGAAGCCTTTGCCCACGGCGCGCTCTGTATCGCCACCTCTGGCCGCTGCTCCATGTCGCTCTATCACGAAGGTCTCTCCGCCAATCGTGGTGCCTGCCGCCAGCTCTGCCGACGTTCCTACAAAGTCACCGACACAGACACCGGCCAAGAAATGACCCTCGACAACAACTTCGTCTTTTCACCCTCCGATATCGCCGTCATCGACATCCTCGATCAGGTCATCGCCTCTGGCATCTCCGTTCTCAAAGTCGAAGGTCGCGGCCGCGCCCCCGAATACGTACACACCGTCATCACCGCATACCGCAAAGCACTCACCGCACTCCGAAACAATACCTACAACAAAGACTTCGTCGAATCTCTCTTCACTGACCTCAAAACCGTCTACAACCGCGACCTCTCCACCGGCTACTATCTCGGCAAGCCTCAAGAATGGTCGAAAAAATACGGTTCAAAAGCCACGCACACCAAAACCATCGTTGGCCCCGTCACCAACTTCTTCACCAAACTAAACGTCGCTGAAATCCACGCCCAAGCCGCTCCCATCTCCGTCGGCGACAAGTTCGCCATCATCGGCCCAACCACCGGCGTACTCGAAGGCATCATCACCGAACTTCGCGTCGACGAACAATCTGTCCAAACCGCCCCGCAAGGCTCCCGCTTCTCTCTCAAGCTCCCCAACCGTGTCCGCCGCTCCGACTCCTTCTACTACATGAAACCAGCAGCCAACTAACCCCAAACATCAACGCGTCTTAACTAGCTTAATCGGCACCTCAAACACAAACTCATATCGATAGTAATCATCATGCAAATCATTAAACTCTAACCCCGTTCCATCGTGGATCAACGCAATACGCTGTTCAGGACGAACGAATCGCCCGCGAAGCCGATACCTCAGCGTAATATCATCATTCTTTTTTCCCTGCAATGTTAAATGAAATTCACCTCTCCCCCAATAATCCAACTCACGATAGGTTGCTCCCTCCACTTCAAAATCTTCAATAAACCAAACAACATCAAACACGTCATCGTCAATCCATATAGATTCCGAAACCCCCGAATAAGCCGTTAAACTCCAATCACTCACTCCCTTATATTTACAAATCACTTTAACTTGCGGCTCAAAATCAACGTCAACCGCAGCTACCGCCAACTTCGCCAACAGCTCATCCGAAATCCTATCATTCCTTAAGTAAACCGATATGACCTCCCGTAACCAATCTGGGAGAACTACTCCTTCCTCACGACAGATATCAACCTTCTCAACCAAAACCTCACCAATCGCCTCAAGCTGCACACGATCAAACTCATCTTCCTGAATCCGACCAACCACGCGTTCCCAAATCAATGTCCTGTAGTAATCGCTCTCCGCCTCTGCCAGGATATCATTCAAATTCCCCGCCAAATATGCATGATCCCGATAGATCAGCCGCGCTCCCCATGAAGACTCAATCTCATTCTCATACTCTCTCTTCGCAACCGCATACCCAATTACCAATGGAACAACCAAAACAAAAACTCCCAAAGCAACCAAGTGATACTTCGCCCGTCGCTCAATTTTGATACGCCGCCAACTTAAGCTCACTCCACATCCCGGACATGCCTCCAACTCCTCCGGCACCTCCCCACTCAAATCCTCACCGCAGTCTTTGCAGCTCACCCCCGACTTCCGACTGCCACCAAACACCCCAAACCAAATCAGCGCACACCCCGCTACCAGCAAAGGCAAATATAAATTCAACCCAAGGAACCAAACAACATCCAGATATCTTTCCAAAAATCTTATCATCGCGACCTCTTGCAATCACACACAAGCGAAACACCATTGCACCCATCACTCACTCCCAATCAAATCCCACCTCTCCACCTCAACAACGCCCATCGATAGCGAGCCTTTCCAGCACAGCTTTCGCGATCTCGAATAACCTCCAGCCTTAAGCCCGCTGTTCATTTCAATACGCGCACTTCCTATCCCAGGATCCAACGATTCCACATCGCAGTAATAAATATACCGACTCACCCGCGTAATCACATTCCCCTCCTGCCTCACCTTCGCATTTTTTGATGTATTACTAAAATGAAACATCACCACTTCATCATCACCAAAAGTAGCATTCGCTCTAAAGTAAAACGTATACGGATCATCTAAATAAATACTTAAATCACGCCCCACAACCGCCAAATGCTCCGCATCTGTAAGCTTACGACGCTCCGTCCGCTTTAACTCCACCGCAAGCCGAACCCTTTCACCCATCCGTCTCGCAACCATCCGCTCAACCTCAATCTCACTCTTTAATCGTTCTCTATACGTCTCATCCTCAACACCAAATAGCGGCTTGTCGCGCGACTCATACATCACAATCTGCTTCTTCAACACCACTTCTTCCTGCCACAACACATCCGTCGGCCAATCTTCTCGCTTCACTTTCTTCACATTCAATCGCTTCTCACTCTTCACCAACACTCGTTCAATCACAAGCTCAACCTCATTCTCTCCAAACGCCATAACCTCCCCATACCCCGGCAACGTATCATCTCCATACGACGCTTCACGGTAAAATATCACACGCACAGGTTTTCGCGTCTTGCCAAGCTCAATCTCATGATGAACCAACTCACCATTAACCCGAACCTCCTTCACATGCTTCAACTCATAAACATCATCAATCGCTTTGTATGCAGATGGATAATTGGTCCCCGCATTAATCGCAAAATCATACCGCTTCTCTGTAAGCCCTGCCTCCTGTTTCACTCGCCACTCTCGCCCATACCAATCCAAATACAAATTAAACATCATCTGTTCATTTGTATGCATATGCTTCGGCAAAGCCTTAATCACATGCTCCAACTCATAACTTCTGACCTTCGTAATAAACGTCTCATCCCTCAACAACTCACGCAATGTATAGAACACTTCTAACAAATCCCCCTCAGAACCTTGTGATTCTTTCAGCAATTCAATCAACCGCCACTGCCACTCATCTACCTTCAACGGCTGCTCCCGCATATAACCCGCAACCTCACGCAATAAAAGCTCATCCACATTCCGAAGCGAATACTGCGGCGAATACCGCCATTTCACATACTGCCAATGCACCACCCGCCCAAAATGCACACCCATCGGCAACAACAACACCAACACCGCAACCAACATCACACCCCAATGAAACCTACGCCTCACAAACTCCGCCACACCCACTTCATTCAAATACTGACCACACTCCGGGCATCGCCCCTGAAAAACTTTTTCTCGCCCTCGCAATTCATAACCACACCTCCCTCCCCTTCCCCCACAACGCGGCCCGCTCCACACCACCCTCCCTCGCCACGCAACCAGCATCAACAACACAAAACCAACCCCACTACCACTCATCACAACCCAAAATCGCCAGGTCAACAATCCCAATAACCATTCATACATCAAAGTAATCAACCTTCTAGCTCAAAAACATCACTTACACTTACACTTACACCAAAAGTCTCGTCACTGTTTATGACGTAATCAATTCCAATTTGATTCATACACCGACGCCCCTCACTCCCGCACCACCTTCACCTCCATCGCCGCAACCATTTCATAATACGCCCCCACCAAATCCTCTTCATACGGCTTCCTCACCCCCAAATCACCATCCGGCTCCACAAACTTCCCCACCAGCTCAAATCGCAACACATGTTCACCCTGATCCACTTCCCCCACCTCAACTCTCAAATCCTGATACAACGACAAAGCTTCCTTCCAATTCCGCTCAACCGCCTCACCATCTAACTCAACATGCCTCACAAACCAATACACCGGCATACCTCTCACAGACTCCTTCCAACCCGGCTCATTCCAACCCATCACCGCCACCCCTTCACCCTCATCTCCACTCAGCACAACTTTCCCGTCAATCAACTTCGGCTTTCTATAAAACAAATCGATTACCTCCCCAAACTGCTCCCGGCTCACAACCTCCTCATTCAACATCACCTGCAATATCTTCGAATTCGAATCCCAATCAAGCCGCCCATTCACCCCACCCATAGGCAACTTTAAATACCGCATAAACGTCTGCTCAAAAAACGCTCGCTCCTTTTCATCAAACGCGCCCCCCTCAATCCGCTCCACCAATTCCTCCCACACATCGCGATCATCAATCACCTGCCACGCCAACTTCCCCATCACATTCCCCTGCGGCTTAAGCAGTACACCAATCAAGTCATAATCATCCCAACTCCGCACGTCGTAATACCCACGATACGCATAATCAACATACATCAACACCCCTCCACTCAAAATCGGCAACACCAACAAGCAACCCGCCATCACCAACAACAACCCCCGCCTTCTCCCATTCACCCGCACATACCGCACCCCTTTCTTCTCACTCACCGCTGCCCTACAACCCGGACACCCATCCCCCCTCACCAACTCTTCAGGCACCAACCCATCCAACGCTTCCCCGCACCGATTGCATCGCACACCAACCCCCCGACTCCTCCCCCAATACCACATCCCCAGCAACATCAGCGACACCAGAACCGTCGGCAGATAAAAAGCCAAAACCCACACCCACTCGCCATCCATCTGCTCACCAACAAACTCAATCAAATTCATCATGCCGCCCTTTCAAGCATCTCACACAATCTATCAACCAACTCACTCACCGCCCCACTCACCTAAATCCCATCGCTCCACTTTCACTCCCTTCACCTCAATCTCACCATCCCAAAATCCTTCAACATCCCAGTCTCGGCTCAACCATTCATCTCGCTCACCGCGAAGCACCACATCAACCTCCCTCACATCCTCCCCAAGCTCATCCACATCCCCCACATAAGTCTCAACAATCTCGATCACCGGATCGTCCGGAAAGCCTCCCCAATCAACAGAATGCCCAGCTTCGCTTAGCTCAAACACCTGATCACCAAACCTAACCTCCCCAACAAGATTCACCTTCAGCCGATCCGCAACCATCGGCCCCTCGTCATACATCGCCGCCAACAATACCTTGTCCCCCTCCCCAATCTCAACCCGCATCATCCGCCTCATCTCCAACACCAGCCTCACCTTCCCCCGAAACTTCCGCGCAACACACCGCTTCACCGAATACTCGCGCTCCATCTTCGCCGCAAACGTCTCATCCTTCACTAACCCCACCGCCGCATCAACATCCTCAAACAATTCGCACCGGTAGCTCACCCGCTGTTCCTCCAGCCCCATCACATCCGTCGGCCAATCCTCCCGTTTCGTTGGCTCCTCAAACGCAACACCATCATCAACCCGCACAAACCCTCGCTCAATCACCACCTCAATCTCATACGCCCCCGCCTTAAAACGCTTGTTTCCCTTCCCCCGCAACTCAAACTCCCGTCGCCCATAGTCCGATCGCTTTACCTGATCCACGACCCCATCAAACACCTCACCATTCAACGTCACTTCCTTCACCCACCACAGCGGCCGTATCCCCGCCATCTCATCCTTCTTAAACCAATCCGCCTTCTCCTCGCCGCTCACCAGCAACCTCATCCAGCTCCCCCCAAACTGTCGCTTCGTCTCATTCAACCTCATCTCCCCACCATGCCACTCACGCGCAAGCTCAACCCACATCCCCTCATCCATCATCCCCGACTGCGCCATCGACTGATATAACCGATCTCCATAATCACTCAGAAAATCCAAACCCACCTCACTCCGCATCGCCACCTTCATAACCTCACACACCTTTCCCATCTCTTCTCGCGTAATCTGTTTTCCCTTCATCCCCAAATGATGATCCATCGCCCACAACCACTCCTTACCATCCATTACCTCCTCCGGATGCTTCTCCAAATACTTCAAAAACACATCAAACCGCATCGAATATAAACTCATCCCCTCACCTGTCTCCAACATCCGCTGCCATTGATAATCCTGATACACCGCAACACCCCCGCCTACAACCCCAGTAACTCCAATCAAACTCAATGTTAAAATCAAAACCCGCCAGCTAAACCGCCCCTGCACATACCTCACCGCTCCAACCTCCCCCAAATACTGTCCGCACTCCGGGCATTGCTTGCTCTTAAAATCCTTCATCCCGCGCAATTCATACCCACACCGCCTTCCCCCCCCGATCATCCTCCCCACTTTCCCCTCACACCGCGGCCCACTCCACACCATCCGCCCCTTCCACGCCGCCAACAACAAACAAACCACCGGCAACGCCGTCAAACTCAGCACCCCCAATGTCTGAAAAATAAAAATCACAAAGTAATATCGATTGCCCATCATCAGCTCCCTCGAGAAGTCCCCCTTAAAACCTCAATAAACCCAACCACGCTCACCAAACAATTTCATCAATCCTACATTGAATTAGACGAGACCCTCATTCATTTCTTTCACCCCATCTTCTTATATTTCCCACACTCATTTCATCAGCCACGTCACCTATCACATCCAAAATACCACCACACTTCACCATACATTTCATCAACCACACCATCTATCATTTTACTCATAGCGAACACACTCATCCCCCCCACACTCACACTCACACACGCACTCACACACGCACTCACACACGCACGCACACGCACACACACGCACACACACGCACACACACGCACACACACGCACACACACACGCACACACACGCACACACACGCACACACACGCACACACACGCACACACACACACGCACACACACGCACACGCACGCACACACACGCACACACTTATAAAAACAACAAATTCTCATTTCCGAGTATTGAGAATTGATTCACCGAAGATCACAAGATCTAAGCCCTCATTCTGTTTCACTAGACTTAACCAACCGTATGCCTACCTGTATATAGACCTGTCTACACAAACACACAGCACTTCAATTGCAAAAATCCATTTCCTCTTACTTAACAATTTCCACGTTACCACTCTTCAAGCTCCCCTTCACGCATTACCGCAACCCTTCAAATTCGGACAAAAAACAAAAACATACCCAATACCCTCGCCATCACCTCTTATTACCTCTTTTCACCATCAAACATCCATCACCAAGCAAAACGATCAACTACATAAAACGATATCAGGCGACATCAGACGATCACTCATACAAAACAATCAAGCAAACAGAATGCGCGCACAAACCCAGCATCACAGCCTGAATACCACTCATTTCTGATCTTATTCTGGCCTGTTTTACACCAAAATTCACCGTTTTCTCCCCATTTCGTCCCATTACTCAACGATTCTCGTACGCGCCGCCCCCAAACTCCTCAAATCGCGCGCACAAAACCGCTCTTCACCCTCATTTTCTGCCCCACTTAGCTCACAAAACATGCATTATTTAACATTTTCGCCCATCAATTTAACATACTCAACCATATTGCCTTTTCAAAATCCGCCTTAAATCGACCGCACAAAATCCTTTTTCGCGACATTTTGTGCGCACAATCCACTCTTACCCCACACTCCCCCCCTTCTAATCCCACTCGCAGCTCCGACTCACGCACGCCCTACACCACCTCATCCACAAAATCGCGCTCCATGCCCCGCTGCCCCATCTTTCTCCCCGAACGCTCCGTGACAACTCGCCGTAATACAGTAAAATCAACATGTTATAAATTCAGGCTCCACCTGGCTGTAAATCACACTAAATTTTCCTCATAGGCTTCTAAGTCGATTTCCCAGCCATTTTTTAGGATTGAATACCGATGAATCTCGATCAACACCGCTATGTACTCCCCGCGCGGGACATCCCAACGGCTTGGTACAACATCGCCGCCGACCTCCCAGAAGCCATCCCCCCACATCTCAACCCGCAAACCGGCCAACCGGCAACCCCACAAGAAATGGGCGCCATCTTCCCGCAGGAAATCATCAAGCAGGAAGTTTCAACCGAGCGATGGATTGAGATTCCCGAACCTGTCCGTGAAAAACTCGCCATCTGGCGGCCTTCCCCACTGGTTCGCGCTATTCAACTCGAAAAACATCTCAAAACACCCGCGCGTATCTATTACAAATACGAAGGTGTTTCGCCGACTGGGTCACATAAACCCAACTCTGCGGTCGCGCAAGCCTACTACAACAAACAGGAAGGCATTAAGCGCATCGCCACTGAAACCGGTGCCGGCCAGTGGGGTTGCTCCCTTGCATTTGCATGCGACCTGTTCGACATCGAATGCAAAGTCTACATGGTCAAAGTTTCTTATGAGCAAAAACCATTCCGTCGCTCGATGATGGAACTTTTCGGCGCCTCCTGTATCCCATCACCTTCAAACGAAACCGAAGCGGGTCGTGCCTTGCTTGCCAAAGATCCGAACTGTACAGGTGCGTTGGGCATTGCGATTACAGAAGCGATTGAAGATGCGGCAGGGCGTGAGGACACTAACTATGCGTTAGGGTCTGTTTTAAATCACGTATGTCTGCATCAAACAGTCATCGGCCTTGAACTGAAGAAACAATTGGCGATGGCGGAAGATACGCCGGACATCCTGATCGGTTGTGCGGGCGGCGGGTCGAACCTTGCTGGCATGATCTTCCCATACGTAAAAGAGCGTATGGAAGGCAAAGGCCCGCAATTACTCGCAGTTGAACCTTCTGCGTGTCCAACACTCACACGCGGTAAATACGCTTATGACTACGGTGACTCCATCGGCCTCGCACCGATGGCACCGATGTATACCCTTGGCCACACATTCGTTCCGTCCGGCATTCATGCTGGCGGACTCAGGTATCACGGCATGGGGCCGACCATTTCTATGGTTCGTAAGCTCGGCTTGCTTGATGCGGTTTCGTATCACCAGAACGAATGCTTTGAAGCAGGCGTCACTTTTGCACGCGTTGAAGGCATTTGCCCGGCACCTGAATCTACACATGCGGTTAAGGGTGCCATTGACGAAGCGCTAAAATGCAAAGAGACTGGCGAAGAAAAATGTATCGTCTTCAATCTTTCTGGCCATGGCCACTTCGATATGCTTTCTTACGACAAATATCTTGCAGGTGATCTTGAAGATTATTCATTGCCACAAGAAAACATCGACACGGCATTGAATAATTTGCCGGAAGCAGCGGCGGAAACATCGATCAGCTAAATGATCTTGAAATAGAAGCAGCATACTAAACCGTGACTTAGGGTCACGGTTTCTTTATCATGTATTGATCATGGAAACACCCATCATGCATGATGATACAGACATTCGTTGCGCCGACATGCCGGATATTTTTTCGGATGAACAAAAACCGATGGGTCGAATTGGTCATACGATTTCTGTCAAACCAATCCTGGATATAACATCGGAGAAAATCACGCTTATACCGATGCGATTTCCGGTCATACAAATCATACGAAACGCATTTATCACCCTTATACTTTTCATTGCGTTCTACATTGGTATTGGTTATTTTGTTCCTCCTTCATTTATCACGCCGATGGTCGTTTCTCTCCGTCTTACTGCTATCATCATGACATGTATCACAATCCTGTGGATGATTGCTTTTCCGTTAGCTATCACGTATTACACGAGAAGTAACCGTCAAACATTGGTTATCCATCCACAATCCGAGACTATTGAACTCATTCAATATAAAAAAACCATATCAATTCAGGATGTTGCATACATCCAATACATCACGCTCACAACGGCATACATTGTGAAAAACACAAAGTGTGTTCGCGAAGACGAGGTGGATACAAAGGGCTTTATGGCAAACGAAATCAATCTTGTTTACGATGATAACGGCAAGCGAAGGCGTATTAATATTGCACGCAGTCGTCACTCATTGAAATATATATTGAAGGATTTAAAGCCGTTCTTATCTCAACCCGTTTTGATATTCAAACAAAAGTCTTCTGGGATAACAATCAAAAAGTTTAATTAAAGCTTATTCCTGATTATCGCTCTTGAAAATTGAGAGGACGAGACATGCATCTGGTCATAACAGCTCTCTGAAACAGCGGCTATTAGGGTTACGGGAATTGTGAAGACAAAAAATCTTGTTTTAGGATGGCACGGACGATCGAGTCGGTTAGTTTACCGTTGTGGTTGAGGTGCTGGCGGAGTGTGCCTTCATGGGCCATGTTGAGTTTTTCCATGATGCGGCCGGAGGCTGTGTTTTCGGGAACGTGATACGAGTAAATACGGTTGAGGTTGCAAACGTTAAAGCCATAATCGAGTATCGCTTTTGCAGCCTCGGTCACGTAACCATTGCTCCAATAGGGTTGCCCGATCCAGTAGCCGAGTTCGGCGTGGCGATGATGCATACTCATCATGCCGAGTGAGACGACGCCGATGGGCTGGTTGGTGTCTTTGATGATGATGGCGAAATTGATGCCGGTCTGATTTTCTCGCATCTTTTCATGTGTGGCGATCCAGTCAGTTGCGTGCTGCAGCTCATACGGACTGGGGAGAAAGTTGATGTATTTGCTGATGATGTTGTCTTTGAGCAGGTCGTAGACGCGGGGCGCGTCGTCGGCAGTGAAGTGGCGGAGGATCAGACGATCGGTTTTTAACTGTGTGTTAGTTTGGTTGGTTTGGTTGATTGCGGCCATGTTTACCCCATTCGGATTTTAGTAAGCCGTACCAGACAATGTCGTGGTACTGGTTGTTGTGAAAGATGTGATTGCGAAAGATGCCTTCTTGAGTCATACCGAGTTTTTGCATGACATGGCTGGAGGCGGTATTGAGGGCGAGATGATGAGCGGTAATGCGGTTGAGGTTGTATGCGTTGAACCAGTGGTCAATTGCGGCGTTGAGCGCTTCGGTCATGTAGCCTTGGTTACGGTAGTCTGAGCCGAGCCAGAAACCGATTTCGGCATGACGGTGATGTGCTGTGACGGTTAGATTGGCGAGCCCAATCAGTTGGTCAGTGGATTGGAGGCAGATGGCGAGATGGGAGCCTGTTTTCTTTTCGATGTCTTTCAGGTTGTCGGTGATTCGCTGAAGGATTTCATCGCAAGTATATGGGTGCGGTGTTCCGGGTGCGGCGTGGGCGACGGAGCCGTCTGTCATCAACTGCTCAATCTGATCGGCATCAGATTGAGCGATATCGCGAAGATAAAGACGTTTGGTTTTGAGATGCTTAGGGGCCATGCGGCTATTTTATGGTTAGGTGGCAGTGAGGTAAATGGCTGAGGAGCGGAAAGATGCTCGCTCAGAGATGAGGCAGAAAGTCGTTGTGGGGTGGTGGAGGGATTGAGGCATGAGCTCGGCGAACGTGGCCTCCGGAAGTCGCCGGCTATTTTGAGTTGCAGGAATTATATTGGTTAGGAAGTGGGTTTGTCTTTGTCGCAGGTGCAGTTGCCGCAACAACCATCCCCCACACCCCCGAAAGATTCTTTCTGGGCGTGATTGGTAGCGGCGACTTTGACGACTTCAACGAAGTGCTTGGCTTTGACGTCGAGGAAGTCGTGGAGTTGATGGCGACAGGAGATACCGCAAGCGACGATGGTCTTGCCTTCGGAGACGGCTTTGCGGACGGCGGGGAAGAGTCGTTCTTCGCCGACGAGTTTGGAGACGTCGAATTGTTCGTAGCCGAAGGATCCGGCCATGCCGCAACAACCTGCGCCGGCTTCTTCGCAGGAAGCATCTGACATATTTTCGTAGAGTGTTTCGATGGCGGTTGTGCCAAACATAGCTTTCTGGTGGCAGTGGCCGTGTAGAAGGATGTCGCCGACGGTTGATTCGAGAGAGATGCCTTCTTCTTGGAGGAAGATGTCGATCATCTTGACGCGAGCGGCAACACGCTTACACATTTCAGTATCGTCGATGAGGTCAGGGAGATCGTCAACAAGCGAGGAAGCACAGGATGGCTCTAAGCATAAGATAGGTGCCCCCCCTGAATTTGGGTTATTGGCGTCACGACCGATTTTGTCTAGATTTTGAATTGTTTTGGTGCCGAGCTTTTTGGCTTCTCGGACGAGGCCTTTGGACATGCGTGTGCGTTGGCAGCAGCCTGCGTTGGCGATGATGACTTCGTAGCCGGCGGCTTCGAGAAGGTCGACGGCGGCGAGGCCGACGTGTGGTTCGAAGTAGTTAGCGTAGGTATCGTCAAAGAGAACGACTTTCTTCCCCCCCATGTTCGTCACGTTGGTTGCAGGAGTTGACTGTTGAGAAGGCGCGCGATGGTTACGTTTTGCGAGTTCTTTTTTGAGGGTTGTGGTTGCGAAGGGCGGCATGGGTCGGCGGCGGTCTATGCCGAGGAATTTTTCCATGAGAATGTTTACGCCGGGAAGTTTCATCATGGCGTTATTGATGTGGGCGAGTGGGCCTGCGATGAGTTTAGCGGTTTGTGGTACACGGCCCATGAGTTTGTAACCGAGGGGTGTGCCGTGCGCGTCGTGGTGCATTTGGAGGGTATCGGATTTGAGCTTGGCCATGTCGACGGCGTTGGGGCATTCGGACTTGCATGCCTTACATGCGAGGCAGAGGTCGAGGACTTTTTTGAGTCGAGTGGAGGAGAGGCCGAGTTTGCCGAGTTGATTGGACATGGCAAGACGGAGGGCGTTTGCGCGGCCGCGGGTCGTGGCTTCTTCGTCGCGTGTTGCCATGTAGGAAGGACACATGGTGCCAGATCCGACTTTGCGGCAAGCGCCGACACCGTTGCATTGTTCGACGGCGAGTTGAAAGCCGCCTTGATCGTGGTAGTTGTAATTTGATGGGATTTCGGCGACGCGGTATTGATCGCCATAGCGCAGGTTAGAGATCATGGATGGCGTATCGATGATCTTGCCGGGGTTCATGAGGTTTTTGGGATCAAAGATATTTTTGATTTGTTTGAAAGCGTCGTAGATTTGCTGGCCGTAGTAGGTGGGAATGAATTGACCGCGTACGATACCGTCGCCGTGTTCACCGGCGAAGGTGCCGCCGTATTCGCAGACTTTATGGAAAGCGGCTTCGGCGATCTCGACCATTTTCTGGCGTTGCTCGGGGTCGTGCAGATCGATCATAGGCCGGAAGTGGATGACGCCAACAGAAGAGTGAGCGTACATTGAAGTGGGAACGTTTTTGTCGGTGCAAATTTGTTTGAGGTAGGCGATGTAGTCGCCGAGAACTTCGACGGGGACGCAGGCGTCTTCGACGAAGGCTTGGCCTTTGATAGGGCCTTTGACGTTGGAGATGAGGCCGAGGCCAAGCTTGCGGACTTCCCAGACGTCATTGATGCGCTTGGGATCGGTACGGACGTGATGTGCGTAGCCTATGCCTTTGGATTTCATGGCTTCGGCGAAGGCTAACATGCGGTTAGATGCTTCTTCGGGGGTTTCTGCGAAGACTTCGACGACCTGGATGGCGGCAGGTGTTCGTGTTGTGTTTTCAGGGTCATCGGGATGCGGATCAATGAAGGTGGCCATGTGTTTGGTGGCAGGATTACGCATGGCTTCGTCGAGGACAACTTTATCGAGAAGCTCGACGGCAGAAGGATCGTGCTTATTAATTTCTGGGACAGCGCGAAGGGATTCGATATCGTCATCGAAGTGGACGGCACAGATGGCAGTGGCTTTGGGGAGCGGTGTGAGTTTGATTTTTGCTTCGAGGAGGATGCCGATGGTTCCTTCGGAGCCGACGAGGAGGTTGGAGAGATTCCAGAGGCGATGACCGGCGTTGTCGCGGCCGCCAATCGGGCCGGTGTAGCCAGCGCCGTCGACGAATTCGTCGAGGTTGTAGCCTGAGACACGGCGCATGACTTTGGGGTAGCGTGATTTGATTTCATCGGCGTTTTGTTCAATGACTTGCCTAACTTGTCGATAGACATCGCCCTCACGATCTGTGAGCTCTTCTTTGTGTTGCCAATCGGTTTGGTTAAGCGATTCGCATTCGAGTATGGTGCCGTCATCGAGCGCGAAGGTGCATGAGATGACGTTGTCGATGGCTTTGCCGTAGACGATGGAGCGTGTGCCGGAAGTGTTGTTGCCGATCATACCGCCGATGGTTGCGCGTGAGCCGGTGGCGGGGTCGGGTGAGAAGTGCAGACCTGTCCCTGTCGGGGTGTTTAGTTTTGCGAATTGGGCGTTGATGCGGTCACGGACTGCGCCGGGTTGAACGCGAGCCCATTGTTCGGCTTCGTTGACTTCGAGGACTTTGTCCATGTATTTGGAGAAGTCGAGGACGATACCGGGACCGAAGGTTTGACCGGAGAGGGAGGTGCCGCCGCCGCGTGAAGTGAGGGGGATGTTGTGTTTATGGGCAATTTTGATGGCGTGGATGGTGTCGGCATTGTCTTTAGGGACGACGATGCAGGATGGCATCATTTGGTAGTGAGATGCATCGGTGGCATAGATGCCACGGGTCATTTGATCGAAGGTGACATCGCCTTGGATATTTTGTTTGAGTTCGCGTTTGAAGCGGTCAATTTGCTCAGTTGTCATCGGTCTTGTCGCCCTTGCAGGGGTGTATCTTATGTAGTTGAAGTCACTGAAGACCACTGCCACGAGCCCAATCTGGAGGTATTGTAACGCAGAGGGGGTGAGGTAGTGAACTGTACAAGGGAGGTGTGTAATGAGTGTTCATTTTTTATACAATATCGCTCATTGAGCAACAATTTACTAGGCATAGAGGCACATAATTATTTTTATAAACCCTTGTTTTTTTGCTTCTAAAGGGTATTTTAAGGGGAAGGATAGGCAAATATGAATACACCTTCTGCGAATATTAAAAATTGGCTGATTCAATCAATTCGTAATGGGAAGTTTCCACCGGGAACACCATTGCCAACCCGCCATCAGTTGATGGCTCAGTTTAATGTCGCGAGAGCGACAGCAGACAGGGCGATTAATGATCTGATATCTGAATCATGGGCTTATTCAAGGAAGGGATCGGGTACATTTGCCTCGATACCGGAAAAGGCTGAGCCACGGCTGTTCTTTGTAAATGCCTCGTTGCATTTTGCGCAACGCGTGTGTTCGCAGTTACAAAATCGGATTCCATATGAGTTATTGTCGTTGAGTGAGGTGAATGCTCAGCTGCCGCGGATTTCGAAGCCGGGATCGAGGGTGGTTTGGTATATTCCGCATGAGAATTCGTTTCACTTTATCTATATGCTAGCGAATGCGAGTGTGCCTCAGATATTAATTAGCCGACATCATCATCGCACGTCTTTTGTCGATACGGACGAGATCGTTGGTGTGAAAAGTGCGATTGATCGGGTCCATGCGATTTATCCGGATTTGGATTGGGGTTTATTATTGCCGCCATTTGTGCCTGATTTGCCGTATTGGTATGAGCGAGAGATTGGTGCGTATACTGCATTACACGGCCTGAATAAGATTCCGAATTTGGTGGTCAGAGCTAAGGGGACGACACCTCATGCGTATTGGCAGGCTTCATCTGAGTTTTTAGAGAAGATGAAGCGTCCACAGATTATGTTCTGTCCTGAAATCCAACTGGCTTCGCAGTTATATTCTTTGACGTACGAGCGAAAGATTCGCTTAGGCCAGGATCTTCATATGGTGTTAACTGATTTTGAAGACAACCTGCAACACTCAAGTGGTGTTTATATGCTGGAGCGTGATTGGGATTCGATGGCGGATACGACGGCTGAATGGGCGTTGCCGCAGGAGACGCCGCTGATTCAGAAGAAAATAAATTACAAATCGTTTACCGGCGATTTGGTTCTTGTATAGATAAACAAAATGAGTTGTGGAGGATCTTGCGAGAGACTCATCGATTTCGTTGCATCATGTAGGTATTGGCTGCTCAGAGTTGCTGTTTGAGATGACGGCGGGTTGAGAGGTTATAGATACTGCTTGCGCAATGATGGGTATTGCATGGATTCCACAGACTCGGGTTACTAAAAAAGGTTGATGAAGATGACATCAAAAGAAAGAATGAAGTTGGCCATTATTGGCACGGGCAACATTGCACAGCAACATTTAAAGTCGGTTGAAAAGCTGAATCATGTTGAGCTGGTTGCGGTGTGTGACGTAAATTCTGAGGCTGCTGACAAGGTGGCGGATGAATATGGGGTTAAAGCATTTTATGATCACAAGGCGCTGATTAAATCGAACATGGCGGAGGCTGTGCTGATTGCAACGCCGCACTACTTCCATACAGACATTGCGATTGATGCGCTGCGTGCAGGATTGCATGTCCTGTCTGAGAAGCCGATGGCGGTCACGAAGCGCGACTGCGAGCGGATGCTGGCGGCGCATACGGATCAATCGAAAGTGTTTGCGGTCGTCTTTAATTTCAGAACTTATCCTGCGCTAGCGAAGGCGAAGGAGCTACTGGATAGTGGCGAATTAGGTGAGATTATTCGTGTGAATGTCACGGCTACGGATTGGCTTCGGACGAATGCGTATTACGAGTCGGGTACATGGCGGGCAAAATGGGCGACCGAAGGTGGCGGGGTGTTAGTGAACCAGTGCCCACACCATATCGATTTGATTCAATGGCTGACGGGTGTGCCAACACGTATATTTGCGGTGTGTAAATTTGGGCAGCATCATGATATTGAGGTTGAAGATGATGTGGTGGCAACGTTCGAATATGCGAATGGAGCTGTGGGCATATTTACGACATCGACGGGTGAGTGCCCGGGTCGAAACCGAATAGAGATCTCGACACAAAAAGGGTTATTGACGATCAATAATCTGACAGAATTAACGCTGCTTCGAAATGAAAGTACGTGTAAGGATGTGATTGAGACAGGCGGGATGTGGGACAATCCGTGGCCTTGGAAGTGCGAGATCCCGGTAGGGTCGTTTGATGATCTATTCGGAAGAGCATTGCGGTTGAATTTAAGTGCATTCGCCAAGGCGGTATTGGGCGAAGGTGAGCCGCTAGCAGTTGCGGAAGAAGGCATGAAGTCGGTGGAGATGGCAAATGCAATGTTATATTCGACCTTAATTAATCAGGCTGTAGATTTACCTTTGGATGCAGAAGCATTCCAAGCGAGGTTTGATTTACTTTGCGAAGAGAATGAACCGGCTGAGGCAAAAAACTGAGCTTATCGCGTGCGGATTGTTTGATTTGATGTTCTGTGAGTGTGATGCTGTCGATATGATTGTGTGGTTAGGCATTGCGCGCAATACAAGTGATAACAACGAACAAATTGGAAGGTATAGAATCGATGGCATCGATATTGTCAGCGTTTACAGATGAGGCGGCTCCCACAATTGAGGCGCAAATATTGGCGGCAATGCAGTGCGGTTTAACGCATTTGGATTTACGTTCAATTGACGATTACAACATCACGAATTTGCCAACGTATATCGCAAAAGAAGTACATGCGAAGTTATCCTCTGCAGGGCTGAAGGTTTGTATGTTTGGCTCGCCGATCGGGAAAATTGATATTGCAGATGATTTTGCGATTGATGTCGAGAAGATGGAGCGGTTAGCTGAGTTATCGCCGATACTTGGAACGAAAATAGTGAGGATTTTTTCGTATTACAATGCACAGGGTCAATCGAAAAATGAGTGGCGATGCGAATCAATTCGTCGATTAGAGTTACTGATTGGTCTTGCGAAGAAACATGATTTGATTTTGTATCATGAGAATGAATCGGACATTTATGGCGATCATCCTGATCAGGTTTTGGAATTGGCTGAGCTTCAGTGCGAGCAATTTAGATTGATTTACGACTTTGCGAATTATTTGCGTACGGGCGAGAAGCCGATGGAGTCGTGGGGCAAACTGAGAGATGTGACGGATTGCTTTCACTTGAAGGATCAGCGTTGGAATAATGAGCATACGCCGATTGGTCTGGGCGACACGAAGGCGAAAGAGATTTTGGCTGATGCGGTGGAGCATGGATTTAACGGGCCGATTATTGTGGAGCCGCATCTTACGCATTCAGAAGCGGTCTTATCGACACATTCGACGGGAACAGGAGATTTGTCTTTAGCTTCGTTAACGCCAACAGAGACGTTTGAGCTTGCTGTTCGTACGGCAAAATCGCTGTTGGATGAAGTTGGTGTTCACCTTTCCTAATTACATAAAAATATAGTTTTACTGAAAGAAAAGCATGCAAATACGCATGCTTTTTTTGATTATTTTTCTAGAACTAACGATGCTAACAAATATAGGTATGTGAATATTATTCACATTATAAATGGCGCAAATTCATAATTAGTAAAAAGATACATAGATTAGCCAGTTTAACTCACTGGTTTTTAACACAATCATGACGATGGCATGATTGTGTATTGACATTGATGACCTAATGCTCTGCGTTTATTCGTTTTGTTTGAATCATTTGCTAACAAATGAGGCGTATTCTTCTGGCGTCTGAGGAGGAAAAGAGAACGTGTGTTCTCAAACTTGGACACATTTAGTATTTTCATCAGGAGAAGAAAAGATGAATTTTGCAAAGACTTTTTTTGCTGGCGCTGCGATTGCATGCGTAGCAGGTAGCGCCTCGGCTGCGACCATTGTTGAATATTCAACGGTTGCAGGCACAAGCATTTCCGCAAACTCAAACACTGCTGCTGAAGTTTCGGCCGACGACTTGGTGGCTGGCTCTGGCTTGACCGCACAGTTCTTCAGCACATTCAACCACACTGACTGGGATCCAGCTAGCACAACTTTTGAAGCTGCTGTTGCTGCTAATGATTACTGGTCATGGGGCTTTGATGTCAGTGATGCAGTCAAGATTGATTTGACTGAGATGAACATTCGTCTTGACCGTTCGGGCACAGGTCCGGATGACGTTGAGATTCGTGCCTACGTCAACGGTAGCACGGCTGGTGTGAGTTTGTTCACTTATGACTACAATGATGGGAAAAATGGTGTCACCACTACTGGTATCGATCTTTCTGGTATCGGCGCGCTGACACAGGGCGATTCGGTTGAATTTGTACTCGCAGCATTCAACTCGGAAGCAAGCACAGGTTCATTTGACCTTGAGACAGTGACATGGCCAGGCGGTACTGATTCGATTCAGCTCGTTGGCGATATCAGTGCTGTTCCAGAACCAGCGTCATTGGCTTTGTTGGGTCTTGGTGGCCTTGCAATGCTTCGTCGTCGAAAATAATACTGTCTGATTGAAGCTATCTAACCTTAAGTTAGACCCTTGAATGAGTCAAAGAGCGCACAGCTCTTTCATAAAAACTGTGCAGCGAAGATATGATCAGGGCAAATCACCGCTGATCCCGGTGGAACGCCCGATTCAAAATGCGTACCCAAAGGTACGTAATTCAGAGCGATTACGTGTGAATCACTTAAATCGCAGACGTTCATCAGACCGCATGAAGGAAACTTGATGTAACCTGAAACGTCCGGCCTGAAGGTCTATCAACATGAACGCGTAAACGCTTATAGATGACCAAGAGCGGCGACCAATTGCAGCGACGATCGAAAGATCGTCGCTGTTGTTTTTTTGGTAGCAGGCCGGGCAACGGGGAAACCCTGCTTTGACAAATCAGTGTAATTGGACGATGATTACTAACCGGCTGACCGATCGATCGGTTAGTATTATCAACCACGAGCCTAATTCTTGTATATGTCTACAAAACCACAAAACATCAACATAAATCAAGATGGATCGCCTACTGGTGGCGCACGCGAGACGATATTGGACGCAGCAGAGCAACTATTTGCTGAAAAAGGATTTAGCGCGACTTCCATGGCAAATATTGCTAAAGAATCAGGGACAAGTAAACCTTTGATCCACCATCATTTTGGATCAAAACGTGGACTGTACGATGCGGCGAGAGAGCGGCTAGTGGGGCAGTTACCAAGCTTTGAGGTGGGTGAAAAGGGAGATAATGAAGGGACAGCCGAGGCGCTGGTGGGTAATGGGCTTCGGACATTGACAGCGTTTTTGAAAGCTCATCACAGATTAATCCGGATCACGGCGTGGGCACATCTGGAAGGAGGTGATGGTGAGGGATTGACGATCGAACAGACGTTGATATTTAGCTTGGTAACAGAGCGGATTCGGGAAGCGCAGGATGCGGGCATTGTGCGTAAAGATATCCCGCCAGCGGCGATGATGTTGATGTTGGGAGGAATGGTCTATTTTTATCACGAGTATCAGGGGATGTTTCGTGAGCTACTGAGTGGTGAAAACGAACAGAGCAAAGAGGCGGTGGATGATGCTTATTTGGATCAGATGATCCGGATGGCGGCTGCGGGGATTGATTTGAATAATATGAATAATCTCCAGAAGGAGTTTGAGTGATGACCCAATCTGACTCAGAAGCACTGAAGCCAACGCAAACACCCGAGCCGCTATCGGCGGAGCCGCCTTGCCCTGAAATCGATTTAGACGAAGGGATCAGGCGTGCTATTGCATGGCTAGAGGAGAATCAGGATGAGACGGGATTCTGGGCGGGCCAATTGGAATCGAATTCATGCATGGAGGCGCAGTGGGTGCTATCACAGCATGTGATGGGTATTCCGAAGGATGATAAGTATGAGGGGGTGATTAAGTCTATTCTGTCGATGCAGCGAGCAGATGGATCATGGGAAATTTACTATGATGCGCCACACGGGGATGTGAATACAACAGTAGAGTGCTATGCGGCGCTTAGATTAGCTGGGTATAAGGCAGACAATCCATTGCTAGTCAAAGCAAGAGAGTGGATTTTTTCTAATCACGCAATGCAGCGGCTGAGGGTATTTACACGTTTTTGGTTGTCTTTGATTGGTGAGTGGAAGTGGGAATATTGTCCGGCACTACCGCCGGAACTAATATTCATACCAAACTGGGCTCCGATGAATATTTATCAATTTGCACAGTGGGGAAGAGCGACGATTGTGCCTCTGTGTATTCTATCTGCACGGCGATACGTCGTACCGCTTCCGGCTAATGCTAGATTAGACGAGCTTTTTCCGGAAGGAAGAGAAAATTTTGATTACCGATTAACCGTAGAAACAGAATTACTATCTGTAGAGCGTTTCTTTATTTATGCGGATAAGGTATTAAATTTATATATCAAAAGCCCGATTAAGCCGTTCCGTGAACTAGCGATAAAAACATGCATGGAATGGATTTTAAAGCACCAAGATTGGGATGGTGCCTGGGGCGGTATTCAACCGCCTTGGATTTATTCATTAATGGCGATGAGATGTGAAGGTTATTCCCTTGATCAGCCTAATGTTAAGTTAGGTCTTGAAGCATTTAATACACACTGGAAGATCGAACGAGAGGACGGTGTATTTTTACAAGCATCAGATTCGATTATTTGGGATACAGTATTATCGATGCTGGCGATGCTTGATTGCGAAATAAAACCAAGCGACAGTGAATCAATACAACGGGCTATGGAATGGATTTTATCGAAAGAAATCAGGGTGAAGGGCGATTGGTCGGTGGTATTAAAAGATGTTGAGCCGGGGGGATGGGCGTTTGAGCGGGCGAATCAGCTTTATCCGGATATTGATGATACGGCTGTAGTGATGCTGGTTTTGACCAAGATGAAGGGATCTGTAGACAAGGAAACTAATCGACGAATAGAAGATGCGGTTGCTCGAGCGGAGGTATGGGTACGGGCGATGCAATGCAAGAACGGGGGCTGGGGCGCTTTTGATAAGGATAATTGCAAGCCTCTGGTTACAAAGATCCCATTCTGTGATTTTGGCGAAGTGTTAGATCCGCCATCGGTTGACGTGACATGCCATGTCATTGAGGCGTTGACGGAGCTGGGACACACGCAAGAAAATGATCCGGCATTAAAAGCGGCAATGGATTACGTCAAGTCGGAACAAGAGGCGGAGGGATCATGGTTTGGGAGATGGGGCGTTAACCATATTTATGGAACCGCGGCAGTCTTACCAGCGCTTAGGGCGGCAGGTGAAGATATGGGTAGCGAGTATGTACTTAAAGCAGGGAGTTGGATTATTGAACATCAAAATGAAGACGGAGGATGGGGCGAATCATGCGCATCGTATATGGATGACAGCCTGAGGGGGACAGGGCCAAGCACAGCTTCGCAGACAGGCTGGGCATTGATGTGTCTGGAATCGATCACACCTAACTTAGAAACTGCGGCGCAGTACAGGAATAGCATTCAACTTGGCGTTGACTATTTGCTACGAACGCAGGAGGCTGGAACATGGGACGAGCCTTACTATACGGGGACAGGGTTCCCAGGCTATGGAATTGGTGAACGTACAGATGTTCAGAAGCAGGGCGGGACGTTGGATCAGGGAAGGGAACTGGCGCGCGGTTTTATGATTAACTACAATATGTACCGGCATTATTTCCCATTAATGGCGATGGGGCGATTGAGGAAAAAATCGCTTTGAACTCATAAATATGCGTAAAATAAGGGTCAGCTTATGCTGACCCTTTTCACGTCTCCCGGCGTCCCCGGATGTTGCCGAGCTGTTGTTTATTTAGTGTTTATGGTCGGTAAGATCAGCGATGAGGCCGAACGGGATTGAACCTAACATGATCATAGACCAGCCTGCGAAGATGAGGTCGATGCCGACGATGAGGGCTGGGACCCATAGCACATCAGATGGATAGAACAGGATAATCAGTGCGGCGAGGATGATATCGACGAAGCCTGATGCGACGATCCATTTTGCACGACGCGCACGTTTTACTTTGTTATAGATACCGATGCGTGTGATGCCAATGAAAAGAAAATAAAAGGCAAGAACAAGCGTGACTGCGTATGCGCCTTGGATGGGCTCAAGGAGGAGGAGTAAACCAGCGATGATGCCGAGTAGGCCGATGATCATGTGCCATGTTCGATGTGAGCCATGCTGAGATTTGTAGGCATGAATCATCTGGGTCAGGCCAGAAAAAAGAAGGAGCCAACCAATGAGTATCGTGGCCCCAATCGTGCCGAACCCAGGCAGAATAATGGCGGCGGTGCCAAGGATGAGCATGAGGATACCAAGGGTCATAAAGCATGAGCGCGAAGTTGGCTTGGGATGTAGCGGGTGAGGTTGTTTTTCTGGTGCAGACGGGGCATCGGACATGACGTTATACCTGTGCAATAAAGCAGTTCATGAAACTGAAAAAGGTATCGTCTAGCTGGTCAAGAGAGGATGAATAGAGACTGAGAAATAGGGGATAACAGGAAAATGGGCACTGAAGTAAGGTTATGAGGACGTTGCGAGATTTGGAATGCTGTTTTGTATTATACGAACAGCATCGTACATTCTAGAGTGCCTTGCGAAAGCACCCGAATCGTTGGCCAATAGATCGTTTCGAAGCAGGCGGTGATCACATTGATCAATTGTTGAATCACCTAACCTTCAGCCGTATCAGATATTCATGAAACTTTCTGAACGATCAAAGCCATTGCTTAATCGTCAAAGAAACATCTGTATGGCTTAATGTGATATCACTAGCCGCAAAAGGCGCACCAATGGCTAAAAACACAATGATTGTCTTGAAGATTTTTATCTTTGTTGATGTATGACTATTAAACCATGCACTACTTAAGTTCAACAGACCAGTATGCGTGATCAAGGAATTGCTTCCACGATTGATATTTTTCATGCCCAAGTCTGACTGAAATGACCGGATGATTCTTGGGCTTGATGGGTTTGGTGATGAGTTTCATATGCGCTTGTTGCGGCGTACGCCCACCTTTTTTGGTGTTACATGCAACACAACAACAAACAAGATTAGTCCATGAGGAGCCGCCGCCTTGTGAACGCGGAAGTATGTGGTCGAGTGAGAGTTCGGAGGTTGGGAATTGGTAGCCACAGTATTGGCAACGATTGTGATCGCGGGCAAAGATATTACGACGGTTAAGCTTGACGTCTTGCTTAGGAACACGGTCATAACCAAGCAGACGGATCACTTTAGGTACCGCAATTTCCATACGAACAGTGCGAACCCATTCATAATAATGCGTAGCAAAGTCATCGTATTCATCACGGAGCTGGGCGATTTCGGTCCATGAATCAAAATCGTGGCCTGTGTATGTGTTGTTATCGACGCGAATGACTTCGGCAAGATCGCGAACAACGAGCGAGAAAGCTCGACGGGCATCAATCACACGGACTGCCATCCATAGCTTGTTAAGAACCAAAACGTGACTATTCAGAGCTGAAACTTGTCCATCCATGCTAAACTTTCAAAAAACTATGTCATGATTCAAAACAAACTGCTACTAAAACTAAACATTAATGTGAAATGATGTATTCATCGTAAACGAGAAGTTAGCATTCCGCAAAACAAAGATTCCATAAAGTCTGCTATGACACAAATTTAAGTCCCATACGCTCTTTGTGAGAACTTGAACGAAGATTGAATGGGCTAATATATTTATCGATAAGATGAATTGAGAACCTACAGGCGGGAATTCCGTGAAATGAATTCTCTGGACTGAATAACACCGGTTTTACCCATGATCTCCCCAAGAAACCGATGTGGTTTGATTCTGGCGACAGGATGGATTAAATTGTTGGTCTGCAATCTAACGGAATGTTCTGTTGCAGGCTCTAAAATGACATTCAGGGCGAATGCCAGAGCGGCCAAATGGGACGGGCTGTAAACCCGTTGACTTACGTCTTCGTAGGTTCGAATCCTACTTCGCCCATTGATAGGACAGCAATGTCCCTCAAATAAGACCAAACCTCACTGAAAAGTGGGGTTTTCTTATGTTTAGAGGGGGTTGCTGTTTTTGTCTGATCCCATGTGTTGCTATAAGTGTCGGTCAATATGTCGGTCACTTTTGCGGTTTGATCAGTTACAACGGGTGGTACGCCAACGGGTACAGCTTGCTTGATTACCTGAGCAGGACGAGAGACTGCTTGTTGGTACTCTTCATCGGTGAGCATGTCATAGTGCTCCATGGCGACATCTTCACCATGTCCGAGCCACTCGGACTCTGCCTTAGCTCCAAACTCTCTGATAATGTCTCGAGCACAAGAAGCTCTCAGGTTCTGCATGGGTTTATCCCAGCACTCGATATCATGCTTCTTTAGCTCCTTACGGAACATAACAGCAAGGCCTTTGTAGCTTCTCATCTTGGATGAGAACACATACCCCTTCATCTCTGCAGCTCGAGGATAGAAAGTTTCGAGATGAGCTTTCAGTTCTGGCATCAGAGGAGGGTATCGCTTGGTGGAAGTTTTCTGCGCATGGATAAGTATCTGACACTTTACCCAGTCGAAATGCTCCCATTTCAGCTTCTGAATCTCACTTGGAAGCCTTAGACCTAGATACCGGCCAAAGAGAAACAACAATGACCACTCTCTATCTAGAGCATTTAAAACCCTAGAGGAGAGATTATGATCAACATAGAACTTAGTTTCCTTGTTGCCACGAGTAGCGGTTGAGATACCCTTTTGGTGAATGGGGTTAAAATCCATCCAGTCATTGTCCACCGCCCACTTAAACACAGCCTTGGCATACCCACACTTACGATTAACCGTGTTCTCTGCGAGCCGCACGTGTTTGTTGCTACGTCTGCTACTGCGATTCTCTAGATGTGTGCGGTATCTCTTTCCATCTGCAACAGTAAACGATGATAGTAGCTTTGTGATACTAAAGCATTCAACAAGATCCAACTTGGTTTGATTGTCTTTAGCTTCTGTTGTCTTCCCAAGCTTACGATCCTTTGATCTCTGAGTGATATAGTCTTTCAAAAGATCACCCAATGTCATCCTCTGAGAAACTTCTCGAGGACTCACAAGCCCATAACGTACAAGCCGATCATGAAGCTTGTCGTCTATGCTTGAAACCCACTCAGAAGTAACTCGTGAGACAGAAGAACCGGAAGCCTTAGCATCTCTCAGATTCAAGATATGCCTTTTAGCGTCAAGGATTGAAGTCTTCGTTTTAAACTTTGCCCCAAGATAGATATCTACCGTTTTGCAGCCATTGATTCGAAGTGAAACTCTAGGTCGTATTGAACTCATGTTAAAAATGATCCTGTGATGAAGTAACGGTGTCAAGCTCTTAGCATGACATACGCACAAAATATTTGTTTGTTAGTTGTTATATGATTGAGAAAACGACAAAAACCATTTGTCGAATACATCTACAGCGATTCTTGAAGTACACCTAGAACCCTTGCCTATTTTTATAACAGGAAGCCCTTTATTCTTAACGTAACTTCTGATCGTTGTCTCAGTTAAACCAGCTCTTTCAGCAATCTGTTTAACTGTAAAATATTTTTGAGTGTACTCTGCAGGCTTTTGATCATTCATGTCCTGCTCATTACTTGCTTGAATATTTGTATTCATTGTTTATACCTCCTGAACTTTCTTATTTTTGGTTATTGTTGCTGTGTTTTCACGCTGCCTTTTTATCCACTCATCCACATCATGAAGGATGTAAAACACCCTAGAACCAAGCATGAATGATGGCATTGGATCTTTTCCACGCCTTCTAAGCTGATAGAGCGTACGAGTACTAACACCGAGATACTCAGACATTGATTTGTTGTTGACATAATGCAGTGGCATCATGCGCTTTTGTTTAGATTGTTGTTGCTGAACAACCATTTCAAAACCTTTCGTTGAATAAAAATAAAATAAAACCCCACCCAACAACGAGTGAGGCAAACATCGGATTAATTAACTTGATGAAACATAACCCTTCAAATAGCTACAAAGAGCCATACACACCCTACAGAACAGTTCTTAAACTCAACCAATGAGATTGGCCACCAACAACACACAAAGCCTTTATGCGGCCACAAACCAAATCTAGATGGAACGTACAAGATTAACTTTGTTTTATGTGTTTAATTTGAAGAAGAATCATGTCTACATCGGAAGTAAAAGAGACAACACCACCACACAACATTCATAACGAATGAAACATGGAAGCATTGTCTTGATCTATTAGCTTTTTCTCCCCTGTACCTTGATTGATTAAACCTAACCGAAGTTGACGGGGGTACAGGGGGGACTGGGTTTTGGGGTAGGTAGGAAAAGACCTCTCAGATGTTTTGTACCTGAAACATCTTCTCCCTCTACACTCCAAGATTTAAGGAAAGCCTTCTCTCATCTTTCAATGAGACAAGACTACAACACAACAATCCCCAACCACAGGGAAAGCAACACCCTCACAATCAAGTAAGAGTGTTGATATATATACACACTACCTCAATGAAGTAGTAAGACTTACATCAAAGAGGAGTAGTAACACAGGAGTTACTGTATTCAATATTTAATCTTTACTATTCTTGGATAGAGAGGGGAGGGTATCTTAACTTAATCTACTACAGTTCATATATATCTAATACATTTAATATATAGTAAATATTTCCCCCTTCTCTCCTAAGTACGAACTAATAGAAATGCGAACTCAGGTGGGGGTAGAAGCACTACCTTTGTCTCCAAGTTTTTCTCCGGTTCATCAATGAAGTAGGTTGATTATCTGTTTCTCAATAAGATTAGTAGCACAGGAGATACTGTATTCAATATTTAATCTTTACTATCCTTGGATAAGGAGGGGGAGGTATCTTAACTTAATCTACTACACTTCATATACTTCTTATATATTAAATATATAGTAAATACCTCCCCCTTCTCTCCTAAGTACGGACTAATAGGAATGGGTACTCAGGCAGGGGGTAGAAGCACTACCTTTGTCTCCAAGTTCTTCTGTGGTTCATCGCTCCCTAAAACCACCTGCGTTGAAGGATGAAGTTATGTTTCTTTGCCAACTCATCCCCCTTCCTAGTGAGACTGATTTGCCGTCTACGACTGTCGTAAGGATCGTCTGCGATATCAACCAAACCACACCTAGGCCCTTTAACTTTCCCTACACCATCGCAAGCCAAGACGTAGATTGCTCTGTGTACTGATGATTGCTGCGATCCGATCATATCTGCTACCTCAGTAAACGATACGCTTTCAGGTGCTCTTGAAGCGATGAAGTAGAAGGCCTGTAGCGATGCTACCGACATTGTTTTGCTCAAATACCGAAACTCATCAGTAGCTTGTAACACTCTAGCCATCATCAGTGAGTACTCTGTTTTTTTACTACGTTTACTTTTAGTGCTTTCTTGTTCCAAGGATATACCTCCATAAAAATGTTTACAAAATGAAGAAGAGGGCATAACAATCTGCCTCGCATTTCTTCTTCTAAAGTGCAGAACAAATAGCCACACAAAACGTAAACATGGGCATTCACAAGCTTTAAAACAACACACACCACACCAATCATTACCACACCTACAAACAACACCAAAGCATCATTAAACAAAGGGTTATATGAACATTGGCGTAGTGATATAATCAAAAATCCACTGCTTGATAGAGCATTGGCAGCAACAATCTGCAAAACTATCCGCAAAACCAAACGGGGCATCCAATGGCACTTTGGCTACTTAGATCTGGACGACACTGTGAACACGAAAGCAAGTTTCTAAATGAAAATCGCATTTACTTGACATGGAGTGGATTTAAGCAAAACCTTAGCAAGCTTAAAGATCGCAAAGAGCTGCATGAGTATCTTGAGAAGTTCTATCCAGATTTCACCAAAGCACACCGCAGCCAAAACTCAGGACAGATATGGGCTTTCACCAAGCGCATGAAAGCTGGTGATTGGGTATGTATGCCTAGCAAACGCAAGACGATCCACATAGGAGAGATCACAGGCAACTACGTGTACAGCGATGATGCAGAAAATCCGTACTACCACCATCGCACGATCAATTGGATAGAAACAGATGTACCTCGAACTAATTTTGATCAGGACTTACTGTACTCATTGGGTTCTATATCAACGATCTGTCAGATCAAGCGGAACGATTCAGAGGAACGCATCAGAGCAATGCAGGCAAACGGATGGAAATCGGTTGGGGTATCCATCAAAACACCTGTTACAAATGGTGACGATGATCAGGATATCGTGAACGGCAATGAGCAAGAAATCGATATCGAGGAGATTGCCAACGACCATATCGCACGAACTATACAAGCTAAGTTCAAGGGGCATGGCCTTGAAGCATTGGTTGAAGCAATCCTAAAAGCCAAAGGTTTTACAACACACAGATCAGATAAGGGTGCAGACGGTGGCATCGACATACTGGCCGCTCCTGACACTCTAGGCTTTGGCCAGCCTCGAATCTGTGTTCAGGTCAAGAGTCAGGACTCACCGCTTGAAAGGCCGGTTCTCGACCAACTTGTCGGAACAATGCAGCACGTAGGAGCAGATCAAGGTCTACTCGTGTGTTGGGGTGGATTTAAGAAAACAATCAAGCACGAACTACCGAGGCTCTTTTTCAAGGTCAGGATGTGGGATCGCAGTGATCTGATCGATGAGTTTCTAAAGGTGTACAATGATCTCGATGAGGATATCAAAGCAGATATCCCACTGAAACGGGTCTGGGCGGTTGCCAACCAAGACAACGATGATGAGGATTAAACTCACATGGCTTTAAAAAAGTCACAACTTTACAGTTCCCTATGGAGTTGCTGCGATGAACTTCGCGGCGGCATGGATGCATCCCAGTACAAGGACTACATCCTTACCCTCCTCTTCATGAAGTACATCTCAGACAAGTATGCCAACAATGAATGGGCAGATATCGAAGTTCCCAAGGGAGCATCCTTCGACGATGTTGTGGCTCTATCTGGCGACAAGGAGATCGGGGACAAACTCAATAAAATCCTTGGCAAGATCGCTAAAGCAAATGCTGATCTTAGCGATGTGATCCGTCTGGTGAACTTCAACAATGCCGATCATCTTGGCAGTGGCAAGGAGATGATGGACAAGCTTTCCAAGCTGGTCAACATCTTTGGTGGCCTAGACTTCTCAAGCAATCGAGCTGATGGTGATGACCTGCTTGGTGATGCCTATGAGTATCTCATGCGCCACTTTGCGACCGAATCAGGCAAGAGCAAAGGGCAGTTCTACACGCCTGCTGAAGTCTCTCATATCATCTCCAAAGTTGTGGGTGTTGATGCCAAGACTAGCAGCCGTAAAGAAGTTTACGACCCTACTTGCGGCTCAGGTTCTCTGCTCCTAAAAGTTGCACACGAAACCAACAACAAGATCTCTATCTACGGCCAAGAGAACGACAACGCCACTTACGCTCTCTGTAAGATGAACATGATCCTGCACGACAACGCCGATGCTGGAATCCACAAAGGCAACACACTCGCTTCACCTCAAATGACCGAGAGTGCGAACAAGCTAAGAACCTTCGACTTTGCTGTCGCCAATCCACCGTTCTCTCTTAAAGCATGGTCGAGTGGGTTTGAATCGAACACGGACAAAACCGTTAAGGACAGTTTCGAGCGTTTTGATGGCTATGGCACTCCTCCTGCCAAGAATGGCGACTATGCCTTCCTCTTGCATATCGTTAAGTCACTTAAGAGCAAGGGTAAGGCTGCGATCATTTTGCCGCATGGTGTGCTGTTCCGTGGCAATGCTGAATCTGAGATCCGTGAGAACCTGATCAAGCGCGGACTCATCAAAGGCATCATCGGCCTCCCCGCCAACCTTTTCTATGGCACGGGTATCCCTGCTTGTATCATCCTGATCGATAAAGAAAACGCTCAAGCTCGAACCGGCATCTTCATGATCGATGCGAGCAAGGGCTTCATCAAGGATGGCAACAAGAACCGTCTACGTGAACAGGACATCCACCGCATCGTTGATGTGTTCAACAACCAGAAACCTGAAGATCGCTACGCGCGTATGGTGCTGAACTCTGAGATTGAGCAGAACGATTACAACCTGAACATTCCTCGCTACATTGATTCATCCGAACCGGAGGATCTGCATGATCTTGATGCCCATCTCAACGGTGGCATCCCTGAACGTGACATCAAAGCCTTGCAACCCTACTGGAAAGTGTTTGGCTCACTCAAGAATCAGCTCTTTGAGAATGGGGAGCGTGATGGTTACTTTGCTGCCAAGGTTGAACCGAGCGAAGTAAAAGCAACCATCCTCAACAATAAGAAGTACAAAGCTTATGCTGAGCAAATCAAAGATCTGATGATCGGGTGGCAGGATGCTCATCGTAAGCGTCTGACAAACCTTAAAGCAGACAAAGTTCATCCTAAGCAGCTTATCGTGGATTTGGCTGAGGATCTCTTGGTGCGGTTTGCGGATGTGCCGCTACTTAGCTCGTATGACATTTATCAGCAGCTCATGGACTACTGGGAACAGGAGATGCAGGACGATGCGTACCTGATCAATGAAGATGATTGGCTGGAAGCGGCGAAGCCACGGCAAGCGATTGATGATAAGAAGAAAAAGATCAAAGAGGTTCCGCATCTGACGATCAAGCGGGATAAGTACATCATGGATCTTGTGCCGCCTGCGTTACTTGTGGCTCGTTATTTTGGCAAAGAGAAAACCCAAGTTGAGAACCTTGAAGCAATCTATGAAGAAGTGAAGCAGAAAACTGAAGCCTTCATCGAAGAGCAGTCAGCCACGGAAGATAACTGGCTTGAAGATGCCAAGACCGACAAGGGGGCAATCAGCAAGGCAAGCGTTACCAAGCGGCTTAAGGACATTAAGGGAAGTGGCTCCTCCGAAGAGATCGACATTCTTAAACGCTGTAAACATCTGCTTGAAGCGGAAGCGACAGCCAAGAAACTCGCCAAGGATAAGCAGGAAGAACTCGATCTGCTCACGCTACACAAGTATGAGAAGCTGGCCGAGAAGACGATCAAGGAGATTGTGATCGAGGATAAATGGTTTGCCACGATGACCGCAGCAGCGGAGAGTGAAGTGCAGCGGATCATTCAAGGGTTAGTGAAGCGGGTCAAACTGCTTGAAGAGCGTTATGCCGCGACACTGCCCGAACTGAGCAGCGAAGTCGATACCCTTGCCGACAAGGTCACCGCACATCTTGAGAAGATGGGAGTGGCGATCCATGGCTAACTCTGCTGTTCTAGATGCTGTAACTAAATCGAAGCAAACTACTCGGTTTAGGAAGACTACTTTGGGATCATTTCCTGAGGATTGGGTTGAAACAACTATTAACAGCTTTATGCCATTCATTACAAGTGGATCACGTGGTTGGGCTAAGTTCTATAGCCAATACGGTAGCTTGTTTGTACGCATAACAAATATGTGCCGCAACAACATTCATCTTGACCTAAGCAATGTGCGGTTTATATCACTACCAGATAATGATCACGAAGGTGCAAGAACCCAACTTCATTTAGGTGACCTGTTGATATCAGTGACTGCTGATATTGGTATCATTTCCTATATCGATAGCTCTGTTTCAAAGCCTGCATATATCAATCAACACATCGCCTTGGTACGGATGCCAAAAAACGCAACTATAAATACTAAGTTCACTGCATATTTTTTAGCATATGGCCCCAGTCAACAACGCTTCAAATCAACAACCGATCAAGGTGCTAAAGCAGGCATCAATCTCCAGACTGTACGAGACATACCTCTTGTGATTCCTCCCACAGTAATCGAACAACAGAATATTGCGGAGGCGTTGTCGGATGTGGATGGGTTGGTGTGTTCGTTGGCGAAGCTGATCGCCAAGAAACGCGACATCAAACAGGCCACGATGCAACAACTCCTCACCGGCAAAAAACGCCTGCCCGGATTTGAAGACGAGTGGAAACATGGGGTATTAGAGGGAGCCATTGAGAAACTATTAGGGGGCGGAACACCAAGTCGTGCGAATCCTGCATTCTGGGGAGAAGGAATACCTTGGGTAACGGTAAAAGATTTTACATCTTTTAATCCATATCAAACCCAAGAATCAATAACTCAGAACGGATTGCGCAATAGTGCGGCTAATCTTATCCCAGTAGGAACACTTATAATATCTACCCGCATGGCACTCGGTAAAGCGGTTATTTATAAGATTGACGTAGCAATCAACCAAGACCTTAAGGCGATTTATACAAAACCAGAGCATTGTGCTCATTTTCTCTATTATTGGTTTGAGAACAATGCAAAGATGATTGATGATCTTGGAAGCGGAAGTACTGTAAAAGGAATCTCAATCCCTGATTTAAGAAGTTTACCATTCCCCATTATTTCTCCAAAAGAACAACAAGCCATCGCCGAGATCCTTACGGAGATGGATGAAGAAATCGAACAGCTTGAAAAACGGCTAGAGAAAACCAAGGCGATCAAGCAGGGGATGATGCAGCAGTTACTCACGGGCAAAACACGATTGATTTAGTAATGTACGAAGACGATTAAGCGAACGAAAAAACAGAACAATAAGCGGATCAGTTTGTGCGTATCCGAGAATCCGGAAGAAGAGGCGAACATGACAACGATTGGGCAAACGCACAGTGTCGGGCAGTATGAAAAACAAACACAACAGCAGGTGATCGATTACTTCGTCGGTGAGCTGGGTTATCAATACCTCGGCAACTGGAAGGATCGTGAGAACAACAGCAACATCGAAGAAGAGCTGCTCAAGGGTTGGCTGAAGAAGCAGGGACACAGTGACACGCTGATCGAGAGAGCGGTTCAGGCGATCGTACAGGAAAGTGCAATCGGCGGGTCGGTGAAGTTGTACGATGCGAATCAACGGGTTTATAACCTGCTTCGGTATAGCGCTCAGATATCGCCGGCGGCTGGTGAGAAACACGAAAACGTCTACCTCATTGACTGGAAGAACCCAGAGAACAACGACTTTGCGATTGCTGAGGAAGTGACGATCAAGGGGCAGGAGCACACGAAGCGGCCGGATCTGGTGATGTATGTGAACGGGATCGCTTTAGGGGTGATCGAACTCAAACGCTCGACGGTGTCGGTGGATGAAGGGATACGCCAAAACCTGAGCAATCAAAAAAAAGAGTTCATTGAAAACTTCTTCTCAACGATCCAGCTTGTCATGGCAGGGAACTGGAGCGAGGGGATGCGTTACGGGGTGATCCAAACACCAGCTAAGTACTTTTTGGACTGGAAGGAAGAGGGGGAGCTGTTTGATCGGAAGAACAGAAACCTGCTTCAAGAGCTTTCATGGGTCTGTTCGAAGCAGAAGCTGCTTGAGATCATTCATGATTTTGTTGTGTTTGATGCGGGGATCAAGAAGACTTGCCGCCCTAATCAGTACTTTGGGGTGAAGGCTGCTCAGGAACGGGTGAAGCAACGTGAGGGCGGGATCATTTGGCACACGCAGGGTAGCGGTAAAAGCTTGACGATGGTATGGCTTGCGAAGTGGTTGCGTGATCCGCAGAGAACGGGTTCAAAGGGTAATCGCGTTTTGATTATCACCGACCGAACAGAGCTAGATGAACAAATCGAGAAGGTTTTTAATGGGGTCAACGAGCATATCTACCGAACAGACAGTGCGAAGGATCTGATTAATAAGCTCAACAGCACTGATGAGTGGCTCATGTGTACGCTCATTCATAAGTTTGGGAAGGTACGCAAGGATGATGATGTTGAGGGGTTCATCGGGGACATTAAGCGATATCTGCCTAAAGACTTCTCGCCTAAGGGTGAGATGTTCGTGTTCGTCGATGAGTGTCACCGTACACAATCAGGGAAGCTACACGGAGCACTCAAAGAGCTGTTGCCGAATGCGATGATCATTGGCTTCACAGGCACGCCACTGCTTAAGAAGGACAAGGCAAAGAGTATTGAGGTCTTTGGCTCGCACATCCATACTTATAAGTACGACCAAGCGGTGGAAGATAAGGTTGTGCTTGATCTAAGGTATGAAGCAAGAAACATCGATCAGAATCTGGGATCTAAAGACAAGATTGATATCTGGTTCAAGTCCAAGACAAAGGGTTTGTCAGACTGGGCAAAGGCTCAACTGAAACAGCGATGGGGAACGATGCAAAAGCTGCTCAGCTCTAAGGAGCGTTTACAGCAGATCGTGTTGGACATTCTGTTTGATATGGAAACGAAGGATCGGCTCAAGAGCGGGCATGGGAATGCTTTACTTGTAGTGGACAGTATCTATCAGGCTTGCCGTGTGTATCAGATGTTCCAAGAGACGGAGCTGAAGGATAAGTGTGCGATTGTTTCTTCTTATGATCCGAATGTCTCTGACATCAACAAGGAAGAGACAGGGGAAGGGAAGACCGAGCAGCAGCTTAAGTATGATGTTTATCGCAAGATGATCGCAAACTACTACGAGATCAAAGAAAACAAAGTAGCGAGTAAGGTTTCAGAGTTTGAAAAGGATGTGAAGAAGAAGTTCATCGAACAGCCTGCACAGATGAAGCTATTGATTGTGGTAGACAAGCTGCTTACAGGGTTTGATGCCCCACCAGCAACTTATCTTTATATCGATAAGAAGATGCAGGATCACGGGTTGTTTCAGGCAATCTGCCGAGTCAATAGGCTGGACAGTGATGATAAAGAATATGGGTATGTGGTGGACTACAAAGACCTGTTCAAGTCATTGCAGACTGCTATCACGGACTATACGGGGGAAGCATTTGGAGATTTTGATGCTGAGGATGTGAAGGGGTTGCTGAACGATCGTATCGTGGAAGGCAATCGTAAGCTTGAAGAAGCACGTGAGAGCATTAAGGCGTTGTGTGAACCTGTACTGCCACCGAAAGATACGGAAGCGTATCTTGCTTACTTCTGTTTTGATGAAGACAGCGATGTGCCAGATCGTGTACATGCGATTAAACACTGCGAGCAGAAACGTGTGTTGTTGTATCAACTCACAGGAAAACTGCTGAGAGCTTACGCAGAGCTTGCCAATGACATGGATCAAGCAGGCTACACACCTGAAGAAGTTGAGCAGATCAAGCAAGAGATCGCACACTACGAGCAAGTCAGAAAAGAAGTAAAGCTTGCCAGCTGTGACTACATCGACATGAAGATCTATGAACCAGCAATGCGGCATCTACTGGACAGCTATGTGAGTGCCAGTGAGAGCAAGGTTCTCTCAACACTAGACGATATGACGCTGGTTGATTTGATTGTTGAAAGGGGCGAGGCATTCGTCGATGACATGCCTAAGGGGACACAATCTAGCGAAAAGGCGATGGCTGAAACGATTGAGAACAATGTCCGAAGGGTCATCATCGATGAAGCAGAAGTAAACCCAGCTTACTATGAGAGAATGTCTAAGCTACTGGATGAACTGATCTTAAAGCGTAAACAACAAGCGATCTCATACGAGAAGTATCTGAAGCAAATCGTGGATCTTACGAAAAAAGTTGTGAAGCCAGATGGTAAAAAGAACTACCCGAAAAGTTTGAAAACTTCAGCACTGCGTAATCTGTATGACAACCTCGGTCAGGATGAGGAACTAGCTATCAAGGTTGATTGTGCTGTTCGCAAGAAAATAAAGGCTGATTTCAGAAACAATCCAGTAAAACGTAAACGTGTCCAAGCAGCTGTTCATAAAGTTTTAGAACATGACAAGGCATTAGCTGAGAAGATCTTCCAACTGGTACTAAGCCAACGTGACTACTAAACGCCACAAAATCCTCGTTCGTGATACGCCTATCGAGATCATTCGAAAGGACATCAAGAACCTCCACCTTGCGGTGTACCCTCCCAATGGGAAGGTGCGTGTCGCTACACCTATACATATTGACGATGAAGCGGTCAGACTTGCAGTGATCTCACGCTGGGCATGGATCAAACGTCAACAATCAGCTTTTTGCAATCAAGAACGCCAATCACAGCGAGAGATGGTTAACGGGGAAAGTCACTTTCTCTGGGGGCATCAGTACAGACTAGACGTGGTGGAAGCCAAAGGCCGATCATCTGTAAGCATTCGCCAGAACAACATGCTGGAGCTGCGTGTCGCTGAAGGTACGGATCGAAGCAAACGAGAAGAGATCCTCAACCGTTGGCTAAGAGCAGAAATGTACAAGCAACTACCCGAACTGATTGAAAAATGGCAACCGAAGGTGGGAGTCGAGATAGCTGAGTGCCGAATCAAACGGATGAAAACTAAGTGGGGAACTTGCAACATTGGAGCGAGACGCATCTGGCTAAATCTTGAACTAGCCAAGAAGCCCCTCTGCTGCTTAGAGTACATTCTCGTTCATGAGATGGTTCACCTGCTTGAACGCCACCACAACAAAACCTTCCATCATCACATGAGCACACTGATGCCACAATGGAAGAAGTATCGTGATGAGCTGAACACTGCACCCTTAGCCTATGAAGATTGGCAGTACTAACTCCGGCAAAAAAGACAGATACACCACAAGAAGAAGATTTAGACAACAACAATAAAATCACAAACTGCTTGCGGTTAGCCAGTCAGTCAATATTCTGGTTTAGCAACTTAAGTAGTTCTTGCTCCTGATCAGCGGATAAGCTTTCCAGCCTCTTCAGGAGATTGATTGCAAGCTGAAGTTCCTGTTTTGAAGGTTTGTCGGTCACTGTGTCGGTCAATCTACTAACCGACAGATCACCACTAGATCTATAAACACTTTCTGATTCATCACTTAAAACCGATTCAGACTCACTAGAGTCGAATCCAACTTCGCCCACTTTTTGTAACTCCTTGTGAAAGCAAGGAGTTATTTTTATGGGTTTCTGGCGGAATAGAGGGGAATTCTTCATCTTCCGCTTTCTCTTGATTCTGCTTAAATCCACCACATAGAGGCAGGCTCTGCAACGGATATTACAATGAGCTGCACTTGAATTTTTTGAGTGAGATTGGATATGCGGTTTACTGCTTTTTTGAAGTCGCCAAGAACCTTCACCCGCTCCTTGACGGTAAATCGAGCAACAACACTTCAGATAAAATTCTAATAATGGAATTTTAGTTTTCTATTCAAACTAGACACCCACCATATGTTTAAGCATCATGAGTAACACTATGCCGACCATTCAAGAAAGCAATAAAGCCCGAATGCGAAAATTCGTGCAAGTCGTCCAAAATGATCAGGATGTAGATGCTATTCATCGCTTTTTTGCGTCAGATTTTAAGAATCCTGATCTGCGCGAGATGTTAGCAACCGATCAAGATAGTGAGAATGACTATAGCTATTCCAACGACGTTGAAGGCGACAAAGTCCTACACGAAATACTTTTTAGAGCTTTTCCGGATATCAAAGTCACGATCCTAGACATTGCAGCAGATGGTGACAAGGTTTGGACGTATAAGCTGTTTGAAGGAACCCACAGCGGTCCCTGGCTGGACATTCCTCCAACGGGGAAAAAAGTTTCCTTCCACGTTATCGACATCATGACTTTCCGTGACAGTATGATCATAGACCACAAGCAGATATCTGAGTTCGTCAGTACACTCGCTAGTCTGCGGAAAGTAAGTGATTAATTAGGCCATAACGAGTTCCACAGCTCGATCCAGCTTGTATCAAGGATAAAAACGCCATCGCTTTGTTCAATATTTCAGATTTCCCTCGCCAAGATTCCACTTTAAATATCAATGCTATGCTTTTATATAGATTTATTCACCTCTAAACCACAATCGTCCAACATTGAAAGCACATCCTGGTAATGCGACATATCACGTGTCTCTAATACCACGCGTACACACACACACGCCACATCGGGCCCAGCGAACATACGATCATGATCAATGCACTGTATCGAAACACCCCCCTCACCAAGTAACTCCGTCAACCTCGCCAGTCCGCCCGGTCGATCACTGATACGTATCTCCAACGCATGTAATCTGCCATCAGCCGTCATTCCATGTTCAATCACACGATGCAGTGTAAACGGATCAAGATTACCACCACATAACGGCAACACCACATTCTTCCCTTCCAACTCACCCTTCAAAGGCCCAAGCAAAGCCGCCAAACCTGCCGCCCCCGATCCCTCAACAACAGCCTTCTCCAACTCAAGCAATCGCAATACTGCAAGCGACAATTCACCTTCAGTCACTGTAACAACTCGATCAACGCATTTCTGTGCAATCTCAAATGCACAATCACCAACACGCCCAACAGCCAAACCGTCCGCAAGTGTCGGCTCCGCTTCAACCATAATCGGCCCACCCGCTTTCATCGCTGCTCGATAACTCGCAACACGTTCGGGCTCAACACCAATCACCTCAACCTCAGGCTTCAAAGCCTTCACAACCAACCCGATACCAGCAATTAAACCTGCCCCCCCAATCGGTACAACCACAGCATCAACATCGGACACCTGTTCAAGCAATTCCAAGCCGATCGTCCCCTGCCCAGCAATCACATCTGGATCATCATAACCATGAACATACACCATTCCCTTCTGCTCAACTAAGGCATCCGCCTGTTCTCTCGCCTCCCCAAACGACTCGCCTGCCAATATCACGGTCGCACCAAATCGCCTGCACGTTGACACTTTTATCAACGGCGCAAACTTCGGCATAACCACTGTTACTGGTATACCCAGACGCTTTCCATGATACGCTAATGCAAGCGCGTGGTTACCAGCTGATGCTGCAACAACCCCCCTTTCCTTTTCAACTTCACCCAACCTCGCCAGTGCATTGGCGGCACCACGCTCCTTAAAACTTCCTGTACGCTGCAAGTACTCTCTCTTGCAAAACACCTTACAACCCGTGAGTTCGCTCAAATAATACGATTCACAACACGGTGTAAATTGAACATGATCATATATCCGATCACGAGCTTCCTTTACAGATTCAAAAGAAACCATAAGCAACCCCTTTATTGGTATAAAAACCCTCCACCCCAATACTTCGCTTGTAAATATTGATGACTTATAAGCGAATCAGCACAATGCCCGCACAATACTTCTTAACGCAGCCGCTAATCCAAACTTAATTCGAGATACTGTTTCGCGTTGTTGAAACAAATATTTCGAATCATTCCGCCCACCAGATCCATATCCATCGGCAACTCGCCTGCACGCATGTCTTTTCCGAGCATGTCACATAACAGTCGCCGGAAATACTCATGCCGCGGATACGACATAAACGATCGCGAATCTGTCAGCATCCCAACAAATCGGCTTAACAAACCTAAATTCGACAGCGCATCAATCTGCCATGTCATCCCCTGCCTTTGATCCAAAAACCACCAACCCGATCCCAATTGAATCTTTCCCGCCGTACTGCCATCTTGAAAATTTCCCAGCATCGTTGCAAACGCATAATTGTCCGATGGGTTCAAATTATACAAAATCGTTTTCGGTAAAGCCCCCTCAAGATTCAACCGATCCAAATACATCGACAACTTCTTCGCTTGTGAAAAATCGCCAATCGAATCAAAACCTGAATCCGCCCCTAATTGCCCGAAAGCCCTGCTATTATTGTTCCTCATCGCACCAAGATGCAACTGCTTCGTCCAGCCACGTTTCGCATCAAGCTGACCAAAGTACAACATCATGTAACTGCAAAAACAGTCCCCCTCCTCTGCTGTGATGAATTCTCCGCCTCGAGCTTTGTTAAATATTTGCCGCGCTTTCGCTTCATCACAGAAATTTACAAAACATACCTCAAGCCCATGATCCGACAATCGACAACCCAACTCATGAAATGCTGCATGCCGCGCATCAATCGCGTTTAAAAAGCTATTAAACGCTACAATATCAATATCCGCTGCCTCACCAAGTCGATCGACCCAATCATTAAATACCTTCCCATCACAAACCGTTAGCGCCTTGTCCGGACGGAATGTCGGATACACCTTTGCCTTCAAGTCTGAGTTTGCAAGCGCTTTGTGATGCACAAGATCATCTACCGGATCATCCGTCGTACACACGCACCTCACATCAAAACGATCTAAAATCCCCCACGCGCTCATCTCCTCTCCAGCCAATTTCTCATTTGCTTGATCCCAAATCCTCTTTGCAGACCTTTCATCAAGTAATTCATCAATATCAAAATAGCGCTTCAGTTCTAGATGCGACCAGTGATACAAAGGATTCCGCAATGTATATGGAACCGTCTTTGCCCAGGCCATAAACTTCTCAAACGGCTCCGCATCCCCAGTGCAAAAACGCTCCTCTACCCCATTACTTCGCATCGCCCGCCATTTATAATGATCCCCCTCCAGCCAGATATCGTATAGATTGCCAAACCGTCTGTTGCACGCTAAATCCGCAGGCGGCAAGTGACAATGGTAATCCAGAATCGGCTCGTTCGCTGCATACTGTTCATACAACGCCACTGACTCTTCACAGCTCAATAAGAATGCGTCATGTATAAACGCCATAACTCAAACACCTTCTATATGTTCTGCTTGTAATTATTAACTTTGGTTAAGCGCTTCTAAATGTCGCACAAAATGCTCGCGCAAAACCTCACGATAAGTTCCCTGGTGCTCAGCCAATAACTGTTTCACCACACTTCCCAAATCTGAATCTGTCAAAATTGAACCAAACGTGCAATGCAAAATCTGACGTCCCGGCTTCGTAAACCCCTTTAATTCTGGCACATTCTCCCAGTGTTCCAAATATTCACTCACCAGCTCATGATTATCGCTAATCTCATCCGCTGGCCGCACGCCCCTCAACGTCGCAGATACATGATACGTCGCACGATCACGCTCATAATGATCACGAGCAAACCTCACAATCCGACGAAAATCACTCGGCGAGTGAATCGCCACCACCCGTAATGCCTCCAAAAAACTCGTCCCCGCAGTCTTCACATGAAACACGCCCTCTGTTGCGCGATTCAACAACGGATAAATCGAAATCTTGTCCGAACCCGAATGAAGCGACAGCTTATATGGTCCAAGCCGCTTCGCTATCGCGGCGTGCCCGCGCATACTCTCTTCCAAAGCCGCCAAATCCCCCTTGTAATCGACACCTTTTTCTAACTCTCCGATAAAGCGTGGAGCCAAACTCACCACAGGCAAGCCTGAATTCATCAGCTGCTCAGCAACAATATAGTGTTCAACCCAAGTTGTCGGTTGATCCGTTTCATCCACGCTGATCTCTAGCTCACACGCTCGTCCTATCTTCTTATTTTGCTCAACAATATACTGGCCAAGTTCAAGCGCCACATTGATCGCACGACCATATTTTACTGCTGCACGCATCACACTTTCATCATCAAATGTGATATCCATTCCTTCACATATCTCAATGGATTTATCAACATAAGCCTCAATCCATGGCACCTCATCACGGATAATCTCAAAACGTGATGTTAATTCTTCTTCAACATAGTGATCCGCTTTTTGATCGACATGATCTGATGGATCAATCGTAAAAAACACAAAACCCGCGGCCACCGTTAAGTCAACATCTTCTTTTGTCTTCAGGTGATCCGCATCTGCCCCCCACACGTCCACAAACCCCTCTTTCTTTAATCCAACCTGGGCATCTCTCATCACTGTCTCGGCGCTTCTACTCGTCCGCGCCATTTCACGAATCGACTGCTGTGCAAAAATTCCCTTAATCCCCGCGCCTGCCTCTTTTAAAGCTGCCACATGACCCTGCGTCGCCATTCCCAAACGGTCACCAAAGCCAATACTCGGCGTCAATCCCAAAACTTTGGGCACGTCTATACCTACCGATGAAATTGATTCACTCATATGAATTTCCTATCAAGTCTTCGCAAGTTAAGGTGACAAATATTAACAATTCCCTGTTTACCTATTTTTTTATACAGATTCATAAACGGGTACTCTCCGATTGATCTGAATCTATAGCAACTAGCTCTTCAACGTCCTCGTCGCCCTCAACCTCTTTGAATGCGAGATCTTCAGCATTAATGTGGCCGAGGACGCGTCCATCGTCATTAACATTACGTTTGAGTGTCGCAAGGCGTTGGAAGAGTCGGCGCAAATCCCATGCGCCTCCGATAGAGAACCAGATACTCGTGACTGTGCCGATGACAAGGGTGAGACCGATGTTTGTATACCAAAAGTAATTCGCCCAACCGACAGGACCGAATGCAAAATATTTAACCAAGAGAGTATTGCATAGAACCGCAAAAATCCAAACGGCGAACAGCACTATACTATAGACGAAGACACTGACCGAAAGGATTTTATCACCGCGAGTAAATTGGTCGTCGAAACCAAACAGGATCGTTTTCCAGTTCTTCTTACCGCCACGTTCGTATTCCGGACGTGCTTTACGATCTTCTTCACGCATGTACTTACCGCGGTGGAGCATGCGGTCGAGGTTGAACGGCTTTTTGCTGGTTAGCAGCGAGACCGTGATGTACAAGAAAACAGCTGAACACATGGTGGTAAAGTAAATTTCTTGTCCTGATATGGGGCACTTGTCGGGTGTTACTTCCCATTCGACAAACGGTAGGATGCTGCCGAACGATTCGAGTGTGGCGGTGAGAGAGGTGAGGACTCCGGGCATCTCTGTACTGAGGAATGGGTAGATGTAACCTGCCCAAGATTGAGTGAGTATGAAGCCGAGGACCGCGAGCGATGAGCCAGAAACCATGGCGGCCCATGCACCGGCGGAGGTACCACGTTTCCAATAAAGCCCACCTAGGATGACCGCGCCTGCACCACCAAGATAAACGCTGCCGGTGAGTGCGAAGAACATCAATATATAGGTAACTTGATTGAAGTAGAGCGACCAGAAGAATGCGAAGAACGCCACCCCAGCAATACTTAAACGGAGCAACCACATCTGCTGTTTTGGTGTAAACGGTTTTTTACGGAGGGGCAAAACAACATCCTGCACAAAGATGGTGCCCCAGGAATGCAGGTAGGTTGTATCGGTGCTGATGAGTAGGAAGACCATGACTGCGCAGAACGCGCCAACAATACCAACTGGGAGGATGTGCCGGAGTGCAACAGGTACAAGCATCTGTTCACGGATTTGGCTGGTGGATGCCTCGGTGGCAAGGTTGATCTTTTGATGCAGTTCCTGCTGCACCGCTTCGGCGCCTGTGGCGAAGTCGGGGTGGTTCATGTAGGTGAAGGCGGCAACTGCAAGGAGGATGACCATGAGCACGGAGAAGCCGGTACGCCACGTACTGAGGACGTTGCCCATTTTCTGTTCGTGAGGTGATGCCGCAGCAGCTTTGTAGCCCTGTCCGCCTTGCCATGAGAGCATGTTGTAGATACTACCCATGAGACCAACGATGACATAGAAGACGTTGAATTCTTTGAGCTTGCCCGTGTCAAAGGGATCGAACATGCTTTCGCCAGGTGGGCGTGCTAACATCGCATCCTGCATTTGATCCCAACTGAAGTACATAAGAATAGTGATGGTGATGGCGGCATAAAGGACATAGCTGAAAATGCCAGCAACGCAGTCTGTGACCATGGTCATGATCTGACCGCCGATGAGGACAATGGTGACAGCCAGCGATAAGAAACAGGCCATCACTAATCCGAATGTCGGGAACTGCAGGCCTAAGATGGAAATAGTTTCAGGGAGTTCACAGAAGTAGATCAGGAATCGCCCGCCTACAGCAGGAAAGAGTGCATAATTTATGACGCCGCTGATCCATGCAAGAATGCCCGCGAAAATGCGGAATCTTTTTGAATAACGGACTTCAAAATACTGAGCCATCGTCATGGCGCGTGTTTCTCGGTAACGGTAAACCGCAAAACCGGTTAGCGCGATGAGAATGATGATGGGCTTGTTGAGCATGCCCCAGAATCCGATTGCGAAGCCGGACTTGTAGTACATTTCACATAGCGCGACAACCGTAATAAGACCTAGTCCAGCTTCTCCAGAAGCAACGGCGACAACATACCGCCCTGCCACACGTCCGCCTACGAGGAAGTCGCTAACTCCTTTGACGTACTTATTAACTCGCAAGCCAATAAAACCGACAACAAGCAACGGCACAATACAAATAGCCCAGTCAATCCAGTGCAATTGAATAGTCCTTTAAATGAAGTAATTATCGAACACATTCACGAGTAAGATCCGCAATCTGAACAGGCTTACCTGTTTCGATCGCTTTATTTGCAGCCACTCCAAGCAAAATCGATGAAGCTCCATCATGATGGTTTGCATCACGTTCAAGCGGGTCATTTTTCGCGTTTTGATTGAAAATACGATCTAACAAAATAGCATCGCCGCCGCCATGCGCACCTTTGCCCTCCGGTATCTCAAGCTCTTGTGCAGGCTCGAACATTTTTTGAAGACGTATGTACTGTTCGCCTTGATACTGCTGAGCAGCGAGCTCTTCTTCAGACTGACCCGCAATTAAATGGCCTGCCCCGCGCCCGAAATATTCAATCTGCCCCTTGGTTCCAGTGATCGTGATACGTTCTCCTTCCCACGGACAGTACGCCACAAGCGTGTAGTTAAGCAGCGTGCCGTTGGTATAACGCGCGCTAACAGCCATGGTGTCTTCCGAGGTGATAGGCCATTTTTTCTCGCCGCCGAACACATTACGGTCACGGATGTAACCCGAGTCTCCCTCAGCATCCAGATAGATCGCTTTAAGCATGTCATCGCGAAGATCAAGGCCAAAACGATCCGACATTGGATTTTCAAGGTCTTGATAACGCTCAAAATCATATTGCTCACCACGCGCCTTCGCATTCTTCTCACCATAGAATGACAAATCACCCATCGCAAAAACAGTTTCTGGCTGCGCACCAATAATGAAGTTTACCAAATCAAAATGATGCGTGGATTTGTGTACAAGCAACCCACCACTGTAACGCTTTTCCCTGTGCCATCGGCGGAAGTAATCCGCACCGTGACTGGTATCAAGGTACCACTGGAAATTAACCAGTGTCGGCTCCCCGATTTCGCCGGAAGCAACCACCTCTCTTAGCTTGGAAAACGTAGGCATATAGCGATAGTTAAATGTCACACGAACATTCCCACCAGTGCGATCAACCGCATCAATAATCTGCTGAGCCTTGTCTTCATCAATGGTCATCGGCTTTTCAGTGATGACATCACATCCCAATTCAAGCGCCCGGATAATGTATTCGTGGTGCGTAACATCCGTTGAAGTAACGATAACGGTTTTTGGCTTTGTCTGAGCAATCATGGCATCAAATTGATCTGCCATGAAGGTTTGTACCGGCGGCGCCTCATAAGTCTCAGCGAGAAATTTATTCCAGGTTGCCATCCGCTGGGCACTAATATCACATAAACCGACCAACTCAGCCTGTTCTGCATAACTGCCGTAAATTGCATCAACAAACATTCTACAGCGGCCGCCTGCTCCGACTAATGCATACCGATGACGATCCATAATATCACACGCTCCATTTTACATTTGATCCATAAACTACAATTTTGTTTGAGGAGAAAGCCTCAATCTTAGATGTTAGTAAAATAGATCATTTAAGCTATCACAAAGCCACGCAGACGCTTGACAATTTCGCGCATTCTTGAGATTATACAAAGATATGCTTATCTACATTGCGCACGGTACAAGACGCTATCATCAGCAGCCGGTTATTCCCCATCCAAGGCATACATGGGAGTTTCAAGCGGTCGCAGAAGGTCAGATTTGCCCGGTAATTCCCGACCGTAAGATGTCGGCTTCATCCCGCCGCCTTTGGGTCTTTCCACCAAACCATATCCATGGCTGGACAGGCATCCCCAAAGAAGAAGCATGTGTGGGTGTTGCCCATTTCGATCATGTACCAAATGTACTTCACAGCGCATTGAATGACAGCAATGGTGTGTCCATTCCACTGTCCGTATCTTTGGCGAACCATTTAATAAGATCGTTTTCAGAACTCGAAGAGCACACATCAAAACGTCATGAACATCTAGACCTGCGTGCCCAACATTTACTACTTGAACTAACACTTCTCGTGCTTGACGATTTGAAAATTACAGATAAAGCTCATACGGATCAAGCAAAGACACTCGTACAGCGCTGCATGGGCTGGTATGCCGCTAACATCACCGATCGCCCAACAGTCCATGAGATGGCCGAAGCACATGGCTATTCTGCAAGTCAACTCAGACGATTATTTGTAAAGTCCGGCGTTTCATCACCTTTTAAAGCGATGCATCTCATTCAACTAGAACGTGCAAAGTACCTGCTAAATAGCACAGATGAATCACTATCACGTATCGCATACTTAAGCGGCTTTGCTTCGCTATCCGCCTTCTCAAGAGCCATCAAACAAATGACTGGCAGCTCACCCTCTGATCTTCGTGAGCAGCAATAAAGAGGTTATACATTCAACACACGCCAAAAAGATTGATTTGATAATATCGCAACTGAACCAACCACTTATTAGACGACCATGTGTTAACTATCATCATAGTTTGCGACATATTCATCTATTCAAGCGAACACAAATCTAATCATGATCAATAATCATCAAACCTTGTTGGTACAAGTCCGTTAGGTCAACATTACGACCTTTGGATGCTTCAATCAAACGAGTTGCCTCACTACCACTCCCCATTTTCTGTAAATATTGAACCAATCGATAATCCTCCCAACCTTCACGAGCCGCTTCCGAAGCGCGCGTGGGGATCGGACCCGCAGGACCGGGATATACAATCTGATAATCCGCAGCATTACTATTCGTTGCCAGATCGCGATCATCGTCAATCCAAGCACTGCCACGAGGCCGAGAATAAGAATAGAAACCCCAGCCATCCCAACCTCGACGCATCGCTATCCATGGCAAACGACGGTAAAATAGTACATTTTTCGCGCGTTCACTCTTAGCATGCTGAGAAGCCACCTGATAAAATGCATTAACCGACAAATCGATGTCGAACAACTTTCCACTTTTCGGATAATCGATTAACAACAAACTCGGCGCAGACACATCGACATATTGGTCATACCACCCTTCCAATCCGTCGTAGACCACAGGGTCTTTTGCCGTCCCTTGTCCACCACCAATCCAAAAAATCGGATTGCAATACAACTGAAAATTTGGATCTATCTGCTTGGCTAACTTCGCATAGGCAGCGAATGCCGCAATGTTATCTTTATCAGGCTCATCCCAGAGTTCCCCAAACCATTGATTGTAATTCAAGCCAAGTGACTTAGCCCGCTCAACAAATGATGTAAGCCGTGTTCGTACAGCAGCTTCATCTTCATCTGTAATATTGCTGGGATCGAGTTTGTTTGTAAAACCACGATCAATATGACTCCACGGCAAAATATAATCATAAAAAATCGCATGCCCTCGTTCACGAGCAAGTGCATTGATTGTTCCTGGCTCGGGGAGCCCCTTCCAGACGCTGATTCCAAGCGATTGCTTGTAATCCACTTCCTTTACTTGCCGGTCCATCGCACTAAATGGGAACGACTTGGTCGTCTCACTCCAACTATGCACCCACGCCTGCGCTTCGGGTAATGTCACATCGCGTACGTTAACCTGAATCGGTAGGCTAACGCCCTCATCAGTTTTAAGCGTAGCTTGATATACACCCGGCTTCGCACCTTGAGTATGCACTTCAAGCCAGATCACAGCGGCGCCTGCCGGATTTAGTATCAAATCAGGAAAATGTGCAATACCGTATCCATTGGTCAGATACTGATGCATCAAATCTGCATCAAGCAGGTCTTCACGAGCAAACAATGGCCCAATCCCCACACCATATTTTTGGGATGCAATGGCACCCCCAACCCTGATCACACCATAAACCTCATCCACTGGCTGATTGTCTACTTGACGTGTAAATCCTGAGAGCACAACTTTCGTATGCAACGGCTGCTGATCATTCGTATTGACCAGAGCCAATGCCCGCGGTTCAATTTCGTTACGCGCCATCGATATCTCTACCTCTGACAACGGATCAGGCAAGATCGGCTCATGCGTCAGTCGATCCCAAGTCGCTAATTCACCCCACACCGCCGCTGCTTGACCACTCTCTCCCAATCCGCGGCGCCACGCCCAAAATTCGGTAATCGGAAACGCCGTCGACTCAACACCCGGGATTGATATCGCTGACGGTGTCTCTGCAACAGATGACAAAACAACCGGATGATATGATGGCGGCACAACCGCTGGTTCAATCGCAGAATCTCCCCAGGCAAAAAACTGATTCAGTTGAGCTGGGCCTACAGCCGCCTTAATTTTAATACGCAGATACCGAGCTTCGACAGCCTCATTAAAAACGATGCGCCGCAATGACCATACAGAAGCTTCCGCCTTTTCCATAGGATAGTCTGCGACGACCTGCCACAGTTTACCATCTTGCTGACGCATGGCGACCTCTACCGAAATATGTTTGCTTTGCGACAACAAATCAATTTCGTTAAAACGACACATCTTCTGGAAATCAAACACGACCACCAACGGTCCCTCAGAAGTACCAACAGATAAAAAACGATCGATCCATCCGCTTTGAGTTGTTTCCCAACTTGATGGCATCGGCGGACGCATACCAACCCCGTTTAGCAAACGGCGCCCGAATGAGCCAGACTCATTACGCCATAAATCTGCAGGCGCGTTCGGCTCCGATTCATAGGTGTATGTAACACCTGTCACGATACGTTTTCCCCAAAAACCATCATTATCTGAAAGCAATTGCCCAACAGGACGTGACGTGACTGTGCCATCCCACCAGCGAACCTGAAGATCATCCGATGCATCAATTGGCGTCGCAATTAACAACACAAATAAAGAAACAGTAAATACTAACAATTGTTTCATATCAAAACCTTTAGAACGTCTTGCGTAAATACTCACTTGTTGACCAGAAGGTCGTTTACGATTTGATAAGGTATTGGCCGCTATATTTGCTGTTTACTCACTTTGCAAGACCAGTGAATAATCACACAACTTTGTATAGAGCATACTCCTACCATTGCATCGTATGGGCACCCCACAGTGTCACACTGAACTCTGACTCGTCTGCTATTTTCCACGCAACGTGACCATCGACGTAAGCGACATTCATGCCATCAACATGATTGTTTGGTAGAAAATTAACCGCACCAACATAATCAGAAAACCATCGTGAACCAAAGGTATGCCAATCCCCTGCCTCTTCCCAACCATCAATCACTGCCGCTTGTCGGCTTGGGACATCGGCTTCGTCAATCGGCATATCCAGCCGCGGAACCATAGTTCCAGGCGAATCGGGATAACTAGATCGCGGCCAACGATGAGAATAACTCGGCCACCCATACCAATTCCCTGGACTATTTAAACGATTTCCTAAGGAAGCCGGCAATCGATATGTGGTACCGATGGTGTAGTCATTATAATTGACATAACCAAATTCGATTTCTCCCTGCGATGGGCATAGCAACACTTCCAATGCCCCCGCACTTTCACTACCGGTATTGGGTTCCCCACCCTGACCAAAATACTGACGAATCGAAGCTTTTCCCCAAACCGACTCGCCATCAATCCGATCGTAAAAAGCTGAACAGGTCCCCCAATCTGTCATTGGGAACCATCCCTTTTCGTCACCAGCATACATCAACTGTGCTAAAACCGTTTGGCGCATGTTGGCAGCGCAGCGAATACGCTTAGCTTGCTCGCGAACACTTTGCAATGCCGGAAGTAGTATGCCAATCAATAATGCAATAATACTGATCACGACAAGGAGTTCGATTAAAGTAAAACCATATCGATTTGAATCATCCTTCCATGGAATGATCCAAATCGAATGACAGTTCCCACGATCCGCTTTATGTCGCTCACTACAGAATGATGTGCTCATCATAAATCTCCATGGGTCTTGATAGCTACAACAAAGTTATAGAACGCGCAATTCAACAGTACAAAACAAAACTAAAAACGGCGCATCATTAAGCAAGTTAAAGCTGCAACAGTAAGCCCCAGGCTGCTGGGCTCCGGCACGGCGTCGAACTTACCTTCAATCTCTAAAACACCGAAGTAACCAAAATCTTTCACTGCTGTAATATCGAGCACAATAAACCCATTACTGTCGGCCAAGACAGCATCGATTGAAACCGTCTGGTCAGCATTGTTAGCTGCATCAAGTGTTACGGCCTCGTGCTCAGCAATATCAACCTGAAACGCACGCCCGGGAGGGGAGCCTGCTGCACGCGAACCAAAGAACGTCAAGTCATAAGCTTCTCCCGGCACTAAACCTTCGAGACGAATCTGCGCACCATCACTACCCGTAACAAAGAATGAATCACGCTGAGCCGAGGAAGCATACACATCGCTCGCCACAACACCGCCTGCATTCACTGCTGAAAAATCATTGGTCACATTCAAGTCAACCGTAGTTACAACACCAGCATCCGTAATGGCATCCGCAACACGAACACCAACGCCGCCGGTACCGCCGCCAGCCGCTTCCTGAATACTATGAACGTTATTCCAATTACCCTCCGTGCGAAGATCGCTGATACCCGTATCACCACGGCCAAAATCAAATAAAACCACATCGGCTGAAGCCGTAGTCTCTGCCCCCAATAATGTACACATCATGATTGCAGATATAACACCAAATACTTTTTCCCGAGCATAAATCATGCCACGTCTCCTTAAAGAAATGATATAAAGTAAAAAAAACAACTACTATCGTGACATCAGCGTGATGGCGCAACAGCAGTCGATTCACGAACAATCAAACCCGCCGGCTTCACTTGCGACTCAAGAATCTCCGGCGCAATCGGCTTTTGATCAATTAGCTTGCAAAGAACTTCCGACGCAATGCCACCGGCGTGGGCAGAATCAATATCAACTACGGTTAAAGGCAGCCTTACTGTCGGCGGCATCAGCACATCATCCCAAGATACTAACGACACATCTCGGGGTATCGCCAATCCCAAACAATCGAAATAATTCATTACCAAGGGAACAAAATCATGCGCACCACAAACCAATGCTGTGGGACGCTCGTCACCAATAAACACCTGATCCAGGGCTTGACGAACCTGCTCATGATCCCGGGAATGCGTTACGTTAAGCCAGCACACTTCAAACCCCGTGTGCCGACGAGCATAAAGCTGCATGCCTTCGTGCTGCTCTTGACAGGCAGCAACATGTCGCCCTGCATTTAACAATGCAACACGACGATGCCCCAATGACGCAAGATGTTCCGCAGCTAACAGGCCGCCGCCGATCATATCAACGCGCACTCCCATCAACTGATCGCCAGCACAATGTTGATCCATCCACACAACCGGAAGCTGCTGAGACAGCGAATGAACCTGCGATGTCTCAGCCTGATGAGCTAGCACCACCACCCCGTCATATCTTGACAGATCAATTGACGCGAGCCACGACGCATCAGCCTCATCAGCACGACGCCGATTCATTGCAATGTAATGAACATGATAACCTGCGGCTTCAAGCGGCGATTGAATCCCCGACAAACGATGACTCATCACTGGATTAGCGAAATGAATTGAGTCATAAAGCAAGACAGCCACTGTCCAGGTTTTACGCTCTGTGCGTAACGCGACGAATCGACCGCTACCGCGTTTGCCCTTAACAAGACCTTCTCGCTGAAGCTCTTTTATTGCTTTCTGCACCGTCACCGCACTCACCCCCATGCGGCTAGCCAAATCTCGCTCCGTCGGCAGCCGCTCCCCTTCCACCACCACCCCATCACGGATCTTCTGGCGAAGCTTCTCAGCGACCTGAGTAAACAACGGCGGCCGCCTCCCGACTTGACTACCTACTTGTCCAGCAACTTCATCCATAAGTGGATAGTTTACCCCAAAACAACCCTTATGTCAAGTTCACTTGTGAACTTAACCAATAAACATTTTTATCTCATAAAGCACTTGTATTAAATATTTTAAACATACATTTATTGCCAAATTACACCGTAAAATTTGATTTATTTTTCGAAATCTGCATTATTTCCATATAACACTAGTTTACTTGATACAATCCAACCATCCTCTATCACAACCCATTTACCTCAACATTAGAAAATCTAAGGATCGATTGTGAACACAGACCAATACACACAAATCATGATGCGAGACAATGGACGCCAGCAATTTCGCTTCTGCGCAACCGACTTACCCGCACTACGGTCGTGGCAACAGACCTTACGCAAGACGCTACGAGAAACACTGGGGATCCATTCAATCGCTTCACGATGCCACACAACACCGCGAACCGAACGGCTTGAGGCTGTTACGCTTGACGATCATATTCGCGAGGATTGGCGAATTGAAAGCGAACCGGGCATCGTCATTCCCTTTTATCTACTACGCCCACTCGGGCCTTCAGAAACTCGTCCACTGGTCATTACCCCCCACGGCCATGGCCGCAACCACCGCCACACCTATGCTGGTGCGATCCCAAACGACCCCGAGGTCATCGACGGAGAACGCGATATAGCCCGGCAAGCCGTGCGCGAAGGTTATATCGCAATCGCCCCTCAAGCCCGCGCCTTCGGCGATAGCCGAAGCGACAAAAACCAGAAAAACAACAGCGTTAGCTCTTGTGCCGAATGGCAACACCGATCATTAATGTTTGGCCGCACACTAATCGGCGAACGTGTATGGGATACGATAAAGTTAATCGATTTCGCACTTACCAACGAAATGATCGATCCGCAGCATATCATGCTCACTGGAAACTCCGGCGGCGGAACCACAAGTCTATTTACAGCCGCCATCGACAAACGGGTAACTTCAGCTGTGCCATCGTGCTACTTTTGCACTTTCGCGGACTCGATTGGCGCGATGGAGCACTGCGCGTGCAACTACATCCCTGGGATATTGAATTTAGCCGAAATGTCGGATATCGCAGGCTTAATTGCGCCTCGCCCACTTTTGATCGTAGCCGGCTTACACGACCCCATTTTCCCAATCCATGCAGTTCGCTCATCATTTAAGAAATTAAAAGACATCTACACTCTCGCTGGCGTCCCCAATAATTGTCAGTTACACATTGGACAAGGCGGACATCGCTACTACAAAGAGCCGGTTTGGTCTTTCGCAAAAGAACTGTTCAATTCAACAACGCTTACAAATATCGACAAATAAAACTGCTTTTAATTACCTTGCTTTGCTTGCCTTCTACCAGATACATCTTGCGAAATGGCGTTTCTTATCTTAACCATTAAGATCTCGATCATATGACGCGGAACCTCCAAGACGCAACCGCCCTGCGAAGCGATGACACTCTGCGAAAGCTACATAATCATGCCGTGTAATTATTAAAGCCTTGCAATGATTTAAGAACACTCAACTGCTCTTCATAGCAAATTTTCTACAAACCTCTGAAGCCGTTTCAGAACCATTTCTCGCTCTGCAGGAGCAGAAACTCAACGATTTGAGCGACCTGAAGCGTCTTTCTTGATAATGCACTGGATATTGCAGCACCAAGTCTCTCGAAATCATATAAACCATTGAAATAATGATGGTTGGGTACGTTGCCTCGAATCCTATTTCGCCCTCTTAACAGCTTCTTGTGAAAACAGAAAGCTGTTTTTCAGTACGTCGAAATGAGATTGCCAGAACTACTTTTCTTACCCGAAACGGTATTCAAAATTGAAGAATGGGCATAGACGACGCCAAGATCAACATTGAGACTTACCAATCGAGTCATTTCGAGCAGCCAATAAATATCTTCTAGTTAGCTTATGGCCTCAAATCGCCCCCAAAATATCTCGCATAACGCCCATTACAAATTCATTGCAGCAGCCATTCGAATGCTAGTAACACAATCGCTTCATGTTAAAATGCGATCATGAAAAAAACCCTGGACCCCAAATTTCTCGATATCCTCGTCTGCCCCATCACCCGCAGCAAGCTCACAATGGAAAATAATCATCTTATTTCGCAGGCCGGAGGCCTCAAGTACCCAATCCGAGACGGCATACCGATTCTATTGGCGGAACAGGCGGTCATGCCTGCTGAGTACAAATCCCTTGATGATTTCAAGGCTAAAAACAACAGCATCATCCCAAAAATCATTTGATCTTCATGCAAACTAGCCAACAAATGCGCCCGTCACTTGCATAAGCATTTTTTAATCTCAACGAAACAATAAGATATAAATCATTTATAATACCTAATTTAACACACTATATTACCTGCCTTACCGAAGCTGCAAAAACCATAAGTTTTCTCTTGATTGTTATATATTTATATTTCGCCCAATCATATCTTGATTTATACTTAACTTGAGCCCCGCCTACTCGCAATGAGTATTACGACATAGCTAGTTTCAGAATCATACCCGCGGGCCAAGGAGAGTTAGCATGAGCATATTCAGCATTAATAAGCACCTTATTACAGCAGCGCTTGGCGTAGCATTGGTCTCAACACTGTCAACTTCCGTAAATGCGGTCACCTATCCAGATGAAATGACCACATATAAGGCTGCCCACAAGAACAACTACCGTGTCGGACGCACAGGCTACAGCTCGATCGGCTCACCCGACAACGTGATTGACTCGATCGTCATTCACACCACAGAAGGCAGCTACGGTAGCGCAATCAACTGGTTCCAGAATGGCTCCTCAGGTGTCAGCGCTCACTACGTCATCGGTAAAGATGGCTATGCGACACAGATGGTTTCATCAAAAAATACAGCAATCACTTCAAACTACTACAACAAACGATCTATTGGCTTCGAAATGGCTGGTGAAGCCGCCGATCCATATCAGTGGAAATATAAACAAGGCGAAGAAGGCTACGGCACAACTTACAAAAACTACCGCCCAAACCTAGACACGCTCGCCAATATTGCAGCATTCTTCTGCTCAGTCGATGACGACTACGTTAACGGCTACAGCTATCAAATTCCTATCGTACACTCACTTGCACAAGCGGATGCTCATTACGAAAAGATTAATGGCAAGTGGACATACATTATGGAAGAGGAACTGGATACACCGGGCTTCGTTGGCCATAATCAAATCAATCCAAATCGAAAATCTGATCCAGGTATTTACTTCCCCTGGGATGACTTTATGCTCATGGTCCAAAGCTATGTCGACCATGATGAAAACCGATACTACGACTTGAGCGCAATCCCCGAGCCTGCATCGCTCAGCTTACTTGGCATCACTGGCGCCGCTCTCTTGCTTCGCCGTCGCCGCTAATTAATCCCAATAATCAGAAACGACTAAGGGTAGCAGAATATGCTGCCCTTTTTATTTATACAAGGTTATATAAAAAACAACGCGAATTGCCCAAATTACCAGTTTTGCCAGCTACAAATGACGAAAAAACAAAAAATACTTCGATGTTTCCATTATTGTTATATACTATTTAAACAAAACATCATCATCACATCATGCGGTGCTCCTACACAATCCGCATTCTCAGTTGTTTCCCAACTACTTCAATATCAGTGGCTAGCCAGTATGGCGATGTTTATGCGCGCTGATGATGTAAATTTTCAACTAGAGAGATTTCATCAAAAAACTTAGAGAGAGCGAGGGAGCTTCAATGTTTTCTATACATCTGAGAAGAGTCGCAGCCTTATGCTGCTTAATTGCTACGGTATCATTTCTTACGACAAGCTATGCATCCGCTGTAACATACCCGTCTGGCGTCGAAGAAGTTTCTGCCCCAACCAATAAATACACCAGCGGCCGCAGCAGAACGATCGACTCACTCATCGTGCATACGGTCGAAGGCGGAACACTCGACGGCACGGTCAACTATTTCAAAAATACAGACCGCAATATTTCCGTTCATTATGTTATTGATAAAAATGGGGATGTTGTCCAAATGGTTGATTCATGGGATACAGCCTGGACACAAAATTACTATAACTCTCGGTCTATCGGTTTCGAAATGGTTGGCTATGCTGGCCAAGCCAGCACGTGGTACTACCAACCTTGGGAATCAAAGTACGGCACAACCTACAACAACCTACGTCCTAATGTCGACAAGCTCGCAAACATATGTGCCTACTTCATCGACCACCCAACTTGGAAACAAGGCGCGAAATACGACATCCCATTCCAGCGAATCCAAGGCGATGCATACGACTATCCAAACAATACCCTGAACATGCCTGGTATCGGCGGACACTATCAAGTCACCCCTGGAAATAAAACCGATCCCGGTATCTATTTCCCTTGGGATGACCTCATGCTCTTCGTTGATAGCTACCTTGAAAATAACGAGAACATCTATTGGCCAGTTCAAGTCCCCGAACCCGCCTCTATTTTACTTCTTTCTCTCGGCAGCTTAGCGCTGATTAGACGTAGATAATCAGATTCCATTACCACTAAAAACGGGCTTGAAAAAGCTCGTTTTTTTATTCACCGATTAGCTTTACCTATTCAATTATATATATCTCTTGATTAGACGATGAAATTTCATTTGCGTGTGTATAAAACTCGCATCATTACTTAATGCCAACCTAGCGCATACTTGAGATTATATCCCTGATAGTATTACTTATAATACTAACTTTACGTCTTATATAAAAATGATATTCTTAGTATCACCAGAGGCGGAGTCTCATATTATTCTTCGACGATATATTACACAGCGAATCTTTGATTAATCTTTACGCTTTCGTTTTGATTGTTTTCGTACGACCCACTGACTCATACATTCACATTTTTCACTACCGAGAGGAGTTATTTATGCTCAACATAACTTCATACTTATCCTGTGTTATCATCGCAATTTTGCTCACAACCAGCTTTATCACAACAACTTCGCAAGCCGCAGTCAGCTATCCGAGCGGCGTTGTATGGGATCAAGCTCACACATCTAATTTCAGTACCGGACGTTCCGGCGGCGTACTTGATCTCGTCGTCATCCATACAACAGAAGGATCCTATTCAAGCGCTGTATCTTGGTTCAACAATCCCGCCGCCAACGTAAGTGCACACTATGTCATCGACCAGGATGGTAGCGCCACGCAGATGGTAGACAGTTGGAATACTGCCTGGACTCAAACTTACGTCAACAGTCGCGCTCTTAGCTTCGAGATGGCTGGCTATGCAAACGACCCCAACACATGGGTCTATTGCGATCATGATGCTGAATATGTTGCAGGCGCGAAAAACTATAAACCAAATCTTTATAAGTTGGCTAATATCGTTGCTTACTTTATCGAGAAAACTTCAGGTAACGGCATCACATACAACATTCCAAATCAACACCCAACCGATGTCGGTTACTACTACGCAAGCAACGGACCTCGCCTTCCATCATCCGTCAAAGGTATCGTTGGCCACGATCAAGTTCAAGCCGATCAAAAAACTGACCCCGGCCAGTACTTCCCTTGGGATGATTTCATGGGAATGGTAGACGACTACCTCGACGGCACACTACCCGTCTTCCCAAGTGTCCCCGAACCAAGCGCCATGCTATTACTCGGATTCGGCTCCCTTGGCTTACTCTCAAGAAAACGCAGATAGAAGGTTCCTCTCCATTTAAAAAGCTCGGCTACTTTCAGCCGAGCTTTTTTATATTCGTATCATTCGCTGTTTATCGCTTAACACCCGCAACAATGTAGCCAAGATAAATCGATAAACCACCGATTAATAAACCTGATAAAGAAAGAAGGTTTTGCATTGCTTCTCGATAATCGTCCGCAAGCGTAAAACCCTCTGGGATACTCGCCCATTCCATAAAATGGACGTATGCCAGGACAAATCCAACTGGCGCACCGATCGCAGGTATTACTACAGCCAGAACTTGATATGCTTTCCGCATTTGAATGGCAGGCGAATTCAACAATCTCATTGGCAATGTCGCAATCACGCCAGCTAACAAAAACGGGGCAAGATACTGATTCACCATCGCCACCCAGCCGATTTGAAAACCAATCGCCAGCACGATGCCAACTAAACCCGTCAAGATTGTTTTGAACGGCAGCACATTGGGATCATCTGAACCAACTTGCTGCGTCGTCATCTGCTCATCCATCATCAACTCCCAGCAATATCCAAGCATTCACTAACATACTGACGAAACCGACGCTCTAATCTTTCACATAAGCGATAACTATGACGCAGCCACCGCCGAAGTTATCTGCACCAGCTTCTCCAAAGCAATCGTAGCCGCCCCTGAATCAATCGATTCTGCTGACATCTCAAGCCCCGTTGGAAAATCTTTCGCCACACCGCCGATGATCAGTGCCGCCGCCGCATTGAGCAGAACAATATCTCTCGCAGGTCCATGCTTACCTGCCAACACATCTCGGATCAGCTCAGCTGACTGCTGCGGAGAATCCACCTCAATCGATTCGGGCACCGCAAATGGCAAACCAAACTGCTGCGGGTCTAGATTATGATGCTTCACCATCCCATTGTGCAGTTCTGCAATCTGTGTCGGCGCAAATGCTGTCATCTCACCCAATCGCGAGCCATCTGGCAACTCGGAGTGCACAATCATCGCATGCTTCGCACCCAAGTTGTCTAGCACCGTTGCAATCGTTTCCAAAAGCTGTGGACTCGGTACACCGACTAATTGCCGCGTCACCATAGCTGGGTTCGTCAAAGGACCAATTAGATTCAACAACGTTCTGAATCCCAACGACTGCCGCACCGGCATCGCATGCCGCATCGCCGAATGATGTGCTGGAGCGAAGCAAAAACCAATCCCTGCCTCATCCAAACACTGCGTGATCGTCTCCGGCGGCGCCACCAAATTCACACCCAAAATCTCCAACACCTGTGATGAACCCGTCCGTGATGTGATCGCACGATTACCATGCTTCGCGACACACAGCCCTTTAGGTCGCCCAGCCCCTGCCGCCACAATCGCTGCTGAGGTCGAAATATTGAAAAACCGTGATTTGGTTCCCCCCATCCCGCAAGTATCAATCGCCGTCAACCCCTCAGGTACTTCCACTGGCAAGACGCGTTCACGCATCGCCAAAACTGCACCTGTAATCTCCTCAGCCGTCGCCTGCCGCTGCGCCACCATTGCTAAAAACGCACCTGTCTGTACCGGATCCGCCTCACCCTCCATAATCAAATCCAGTGCCGCTTTCGTTTGCGCCACCGTCAACGTCCCCCCTGACACGATATGCGACAATATTTCCTGTAAGTCTTTCATGAATACCGTTCTATTTTGGGATCAAACCAACATCTTAATCGCACTCACCGTAAGCCGCCCCCTGCCCTAATCTTCCATCCAGAAGCGGGCTTCATCGGCTTGCACAATAACGTCTGATCCGGGTTCTCGCGTTACGATAGTTTAGTCGCTCATTCTGGTCAGTGGTAGCCCATTCTCTGCCTTCAACCAAACCCACCAATACCACTGACATGCCATCACTAAAATATGGCGGTAATCACCCAAAGCACCGCTGCCGTAATCACCATGAACACAACAATCTGAGTCGCCAGCAACAAAGTCGCAGTCCACAATTTCGATAAATCCGGCAAACGTATCGTTTTATATACCAACGCCACCGCAAACACCAACGGCAGCAAAAATACCATCCAACTATTCTCAATCGGAAGCGGATCTAAAAACAATCGATACGCCAGTGTTATATTCATCATGATCATGCTCATAAGGCTCACCTCATTCTCAGATTACCACACACCTCAATTCAACCACATTTACGCGACCTCATCCTCATTTGGCTTTTCCGCCCCCTCATCAGTCTCATCACCCATATTTTCCTGCCTGTGATGCTTCGGGTCACGATAGACCACATCAATCATCGCCAACAGATTCAAAAGCCCTGCCAACGCTGTATACAGGATCGCCTGCGACTCAACATGCCCATACGGTGGCTGATACCTGTTCTGCGGCCCAGGATCCGTTGCGCCCGGCCCACTATTCTTCAGGTATTCCTGAACCTGCCATGCCACAATACTCCCACCATTCAGCGACTGACCCATAAACCAAGCAGGATGTGCCGACCGGTCAAATGTCCCCACACCACCAATCAACAACCCTCCGAACCATAGCCCTGAAATCGCTACCAACAGTATCAAACCCCGCTTTTTCTCACCAATCAACAGATGGCCTAACCCCGGTAGCAGCCAACCAGCAATCGCCGGCACAATGTGCCACTGCGGAAATTCTCTCTCTTCTGCTGCGTGATTTTCCATTGCGATATCCAATCATTTGCCTGAAAATGTCAGACAGGAAAAAAATTACTTTTTCACATGCTTTTATACGATTGACAATTACAATCAGACCGATAGTGTAACCGCCAGAACACATCGAGCCAATGAATTGTCGTTCCATTGGCCGACGATTAAGTATAACTTTCTTTTGTGGAGACGGACGAGATGATCGGGCCTCTCGAAAGACCTACAAGCTTGCTGACCAAACCCATCCACGGGTGGTCTCAAACAACGGCACAATCAGAACAACCCACACAGACTGATGAGAACTTCATCATCAACTACCTCGATGACGATGGTGAGTTTGATGAAGGCACCTTTTATGACGATGAAGAGGATGACGAGTTGTACGAAGACGACGAAGACGACTTCTTCGAAGACGACGAGGACGATGATGAAATCTTCCTCGAAGACGATGACGAAGACGACGAGGAAATCTTCAGCGACGACGATGATGACGATGATTTCTAATATGCGTTCGCGGCTTACCTGATCCTGCCGCATCGCAGGAGAGGAGCCAACCATGTCCAATTCAAGCCAATCTGGCGATTTTCGTTACATGCGCACCGGTGAAGACCGCCGCAATAACGTGGTCGATACCCGTTCCACCGATGACCCATACACCGGTCTTGAAAGAAGACGCGGCCCTGGCCGTAGACGCAGTGATTTCATGAAGGCCGCCGAAGAGGGTGAAATGACTAACGAACAGTTCCTCTTCATCAAAGCGATTGACGCATACAAACGCGTCAACAATCGTCCATACCCAACATGGACCGAAGTCCTCGAAGTCATCCGCAAGCTCGGCTACCGCAAAACGACTGACATGGAGCTGGATATCGCAGGTGTCGAAGATTGGACTGAACAACCAGACGCCCCATCATTCATTCAGCTTGCCCCAGAACAAGACAGCGAAGCCGCATAGCATTCACAACGACAAACAATATTTAACACGCCCTATTCATCAAATAGGGCGTGTTTTATCTCAATCAATGCCCCATCGGCTTTGAGTCGCGTCGTAAGGGCTCAAATCGAAACGATCTAATCACAATCTCATGTGACTCATTATCATGTGGCTTATCACCATTCAACCAAAATGCCATATGCACACGCGGCTTGCCCCGAGGCACTTCACTACCCGAATATGACCAATATGTAATCATATCACTTTCTGTTGGATGCTTACGCAACCCATACCAACTTTTACATTCAATTCGGTTACTAGCCCATCGGAATGAATGTGTCGACGCGGCATCATTACTCAAATTAAAATCGAAACAATGGCGATTCTCAAGCCTCTTCGGCGGACACACATATCTTGCTGGTTTATTAATGTCATCCTGCCATCTGCTAAATTGCAGATAAAAAGCATTATGAACATTTTGTCGATCTTTATGTTCATTGCTCGCTTGATACTCATACAAATGTAAATCCATCACCAAGTTCTTATCAAGCTTGTCCACACGACTATCTAACTGAAAGATATACTGGCCATATCCCAACACTTCTTCTGCAACAATTTCTGACGACCACCATTTCCCGTCACGATAAACCACACTCAGGTGCAAAAAACCCTTGTCATCCACATAAACATCACGTGAGTCATTTGAATAGTAATTCCCGCCCGGCTCATAACGTTCATTGTCATGACGCCCCTTCACACGCCAACTATACCCCGAAAAAGAAATCATTCGATCACTGTAATCCGTCCATTGCAATGAGTCGTCCACCACCTCTTCTTCATTGAACGAAACCATCCCCATCATGATCTCACGATCAGCGGTGTAACCCATCGACAATGTTAATAGAAGCAGAATAAAACAAAGAAGGACATGACCTAACAGACGCATCGACAAACCTTTCACTAATGATGCTTAGTTCGTACAAAATAACGAAAGTACCTAGGAGTTGTAATTAGAGAATACCATTAGGTTTACTAAGGTTTATAGCGTATCCCTATACGTTAACGTATCTCATTCACGACTAGAGTGAGTTGCGTAATGATTCACAGGACTTGTAAAAATTGAACGGCCCATTCACGAAGACATCTCGATTGTACGATATCGACCCACTGGCCAGCGCGTGAGTCATGATGAAGACGCACGAATGATGGGCTTACCTCTCCAATCTCACAACAAAGACCTCTCGCCATCATCCTCATCTTTCGGAACTGCGTTCTGTAATATAACCCTCTGACTCTTGTTCCATATCTTCAAGTAACGGACGCATCTCTATCTCTTCAATCGTAGACTCTGCTGCCTTGATTGCTGCCGCCACCACGACTCCCGTTACAACCAATCCAATCAATCCAACAGCAATCGAAACAACCTTTGCGCGATGCGTATGTGGCGTCACGTCACCATAACCTATTGTTAACGCAGTTATAAACGCCAGGTAAATTGATTTCCCCAAAGATTTCTGATCAAAGATTGACAATAACACCCCGCACATCAATATGCACAGCATAAACAAGATCAACAGCCAATACAGGTGCGAGAAAACCATGTACAAGTTGCTTAAAAACAGCCACACCGCATGCACATCTGTTTTTAATGCTTCCCACATAATCATTACCCCTTCAATTGCTTATGTTATCGACAATTCAGCCCACACCATCAAGACCAGATAACACCCTGTAAACACCAAGCCATACACCACTCAATCCATAAAAAACAGGCCAAGCATTCACTTGACCTGTATCTCATTCATTTATCTAACTGACTGTTAGTCAATATACATATCTCGGTACCATTCCCACATATGTTTCAATCCAATCTCAACAGGTGTCGTCGGATCGTATCCCAGTAGCTCACGCGCCTTGCCGATATTAGCAAACGTAATCGCTGGCTCGGACGCCGGAGCTGGCGGCGTCTCCAATTTCGCTTTCTTCCCAGTCAATTCTTCCAACATCCCCACAAAATCAGCCATCAACACCGGTTCACCCCGACCAATATTGATCACCTCATAACCCAACGGTTTTTTTAATGCCGCAACAACACCCGCCGCGATATCACCCACATACGTCCAGTCGCGTTTCATCTGTCCAGCATTGAACAGCGTAATTGTCTCCCCTCTCACCAGCTTGTCCGTCACCATAAACGGCATCATGTCAGGCCTCGCCCGCTTCCCATAAACCGAGAAAAATCGCAAAGCCGTAAAATTCATCTCATGCAAATTATGATACGTATACCCCATCAACTCAATCGCCTTCTTCGACGCAGGGTACGCCGACAACGGCTCATTACACGTATCCGTCTCAACAAACGGCAACTGCTTCGTGTGACCATACACTGAACTCGTTGATGCAAACACAAACGTATTTGTATGCGTCACACGCGCTGCTTCAAGTAAATTCACCGACCCCATGATGTTCACATCCGAATACAACTGCGATCGACCAATCGAATACCGCACATTCGCCATCGCCGCCAGATGCGCGACCCCATCCGGCTGATGTTTCTCAAAAATAGACAACATCTTTTCCCCCTCACGGATGTCGTCATCATAAAACGTGAAATTGACATGCTGCTTCACAGCTTCCAGATTCTGCAACTTCTGCGGAACACTGTAATAATCATTTATATTGTCGATCCCCACCACAGTATGTCCTTCACGCAGCAATTGCTCAGCAACATGAGAACCAACCAATCCCGCTACACCCGTCACAATAAACGTCGAGGACATACGCTCACCTCACTCTGATTCGTGATCAATCCACTCACAACCTTGTTTTACTTCACTGGATTCTTAAACGGATTATCACGACGCTGCGCCTCACGCGCCCGCCCATGAATGCCATTCATCGAAGCACGCACCGCAGTCAACAATGCCTCTATCCATTGATGCCCTGCATACCGCTCTTCCAACACCTTCACATGCTCTTGCGTGCGACCCACCCCACCGTTCTCGTCATTCCTCAAGAACAACATGCGGCACGCGATCTTCAGCGGCTCAATATCCGTGTCCTCCAACCCATGACGCTTCAGCAAAATCGAATTCACTTTTCGCACACGCGCCGGATTCCCCTCAATCAACATAAACGGAGGCACATCCGCAACAATCCGACTCATCCCACCCACATACGCATACTTGCCAATGTTCACAAAGTGATGAATCGCAGCCGCACCACCAATCGCCGCATTATCCTCCACCCGAACATGACCCGCCATCTGCACCGCATTCGCAATCACAACATGATCACCAATCATGCAATCATGCCCCACATGCGTACCCACCATGATCAAATTGTGATCGCCAACCCGCGTCAATCCTCGATCGTTCGCCGTACCGATATGCATCGTCACGTGCTCACGAATCTGATTGTTATCACCGATCACCAACTCCGCATCCTCACCCTTGTACTTCAAATCCTGTGGAATCCCGCCCAATACCGCGTTTGGAAAAATCAGATTCCCTTCACCAATCGATGTGCAATTCTGCACACTCACATGGCTCAACAACTTCGTCCCCGATCCAATCACCACCTTACTGCCCACATGACAAAACGGACCAACTTCAACGTCGTCCGCTAGCTCCGCTCCCCTCTCAACAATACTTGTAGGATGAATCTTTGACATAATGATTAAAAAAGCCTTTTCACAAGCCGCCCCTTCTCCTCGCTCAACAAAGGCCCATTTCCCTATTTAATCCTGGTCATCATCGACCAACATGAATTTCAATTCAGCCTCAGCAGCCAAATCCTCACTCACATACGCGCGACAACGCATATGCGCAACCCGTGCTCGGATCTTCACAGCTTCAGCTTCCAATATCAACTGATCACCTGGCGTGACCGGCCGCCTGATCTTCACGCGATCCAACGACAGCAAAACCGCCAACTTACCTGCATGTTCAAGCGATTGGCCAACCAACACACCCGACAGCTGCGCCAACGCTTCCACGATCAACACACCCGGCATCATCGGCGTCCCAGGAAAATGACCCTGGAAAAACGGCTCATTAATCGTCACATTCTTCACACCAACAACACGACGATCCGAATCCATCTCCAATATCCGATCAACCATCAGCATCGGATAACGATGCGGCAACATACGGTTTATCTGGCGAATATCCATCGCCGTATTCTTCAACGCAATCTGCCTGTGCTCATTCGCACGATACTGCTCTAATAGGCGCTTAGCCATGAGCTGATTCAATGCATGACCCGACTTATGCGCAACAATCCGACCCTCAATCTGAGCACCCGTCAAAAACAGGTCACCTATCAGATCCAGCATCTTGTGACGCACCGGCTCATCAGTAAATCGAAATTCGTTCGTCCCCAACGGCCCCTCATTCCCAATCACCAACACCTCATCCTCAGACAAGTGTGATCCAATCCCCTGCGACCGCATCAACTGCGCCTCATGCTCCAGCACAAACGTCCTCGCCGGTGCAATCAACTCGCCATAATTTTCACCATGCATCTCAAACGTCGATACCTGCGCCCCAATAATCGGCACGTTTGCGTAATCCAACTGATATGTCAGATGCGATTCACCCTCATCCGCCGGCAACGCCGCGATCGTCGCCTCACCCTGTCTCACCACAATCGGCTCATACACCTTCAACATCCGCCGCCCAACATCCTGCCCCACAACCCCCGCTTCCATGATCGCCTCATAAAACGGAAGTGAACTCCCGTCCATCGCAGGCAACTCAATCGCATCGATCTCTATCCGTAAGTTATCAACCCCCGCCGCAGCAACCGCACTCAAGCAATGCTCCGTCACCTCAACCGACGCCTCACCACTCCTCAGCGCCGTACGACGCGGACGCTTCACGACATTGCTCACCAATGCCGCAATCTCCGCACCCCCCAAATCCGTACGTACAAAAACTACCCCGTGATTCGCTGGGGCAGGCTTCATCGTCATACTCACCGGTTGGCCCCCAAAGAGTCCATTACCGTCAAGCGTGATTTCTTTTGCGATCGTCTGTTGGGCTTTCACGTGGCCTCGTTCTCGCCGTAGCTCAGAGCAACTTTTCAGCCGCTCGTCTGTTTTCTGGATTTCACCGCGGGTAAATTCGCAACTCCCCCGCTTTCACATCATCACCTGCTGCCATCCTCCACACCTCTACAAAAACACCCCCCGTACTCCCTTATCTCCCCCCCCACAATACACCAATCCAACCAATCAACAACCCAAAGCCACATGCCTTCAATCGACACAACTCGGCTTCGAAGCTGATTTTAGCGTCTGCCGACCACTTCTTCACACCTTATTCATACTTGTGAACCCGTTGTGGAAGATCTAAATAATCATAACTCTCTCGCATTTAGCGATTTACATGATTATATCCCGCACAGCCGTTTTTCCCAATCACCCCCAAACAACCACCCACAGCTTTTAACACCCTTCCAATCACATCAACTCGGGACTACTTCAGCAACTTACGGAACTGCTTATACAGGTCCGGCATCTTGCGAATCATCGTGTATTCCTTCACCGCATCCCTGTAATCTCGAGCCGGCGCTCCCACCCATGTTGCCCCCGTCGGCACGTTCCCAATCACCTGCGAACCGCCCCCCAGCGTCACCCCATCCCCAATGCTGATGTGATCCTTAATCGCACACATCCCGCCCATCGTCACGCCATTGCCGATATCCACCGACCCTGCAATCCCCGTCGCCCCTGAAATCGCACACATCTGACCAATCCGCACGTTGTGACCGATCTGCACCTGGTTATCAATCTTCGTCCCAGCACCGACCACGGTCTTGCTGAACTTCGCTCGGTCGATCGTCGCGTTACAACCAATCTCACAGTCATCCTGAATCTCAACGATCCCAATCTGCGGGATCTTCACCAATTCAGGCCCGCGCTCGCCTTGCCCTACTCGGTAACCAAACCCATCACCACCGATCACCGCATTGGGATGAATGATGCATCGATCACCAACCGTGCAGCGTTCGCGAATAACCGCGCCGCTCCACAGCTCACAATCCTGTCCCACCACCACATCATCCAACACCGTAACCCTTGGGTGCAGCATCGTATTATCACCAACAACAACATTCGGCCCAACATAACATTGCGCACCAATGGCCACGTTTTGACCTATTTTTGCAGTCTCATCCACCACCGCCGTCGCATGTACACCCCGCTTCACAACCACCGGCTTCGGTGCATACTCCCCCAGCACCTGACCCATCGCCAAGTCCGCATTCTCTACAAACACCAGCGCCCGACCTTCGCCGACCTCAACCTCTAAACTCTCATTCACAAGCGCCGCACTCGCACCCGAGCTGGCCCATTTCTTCGCATACTCATCGCTACCGATAAACGTCATCTGCCCCGCTCCCGCAATCTCCAACTCTTCCAGCGACTCAACCACAATCTCACCATCACCCACAAGTTCCCCGCCCACCATCGTCGCTATCTCGTTTACCGTCAGTGTCAAAGCTTACTTCCTTATCTATATGAAATCTCGGATTCAGCGACCTCGCCGCACGCCGCTATCCTAAGTAGCCACGACGCATATCGTCCATAAAAATCCGCAAATCACGCAATTTATCGATTCATGTTTCAGTCCGTCACATTCCCTCAAGCCTGCCACCGCCAGTGGCAGGGTGTTTGGAACAGAAATCCGCAGAATCAACACGCCGGGTCCATAAAAAAAACCCGCGAATCACATTCGCGGGCTAAGAGATTAATACAGTTTGTGTCCTTAGACAACAATGACCCCAGATTCAACGTTTAGCGGGCCACGTCAAAGTCGTTGTTCATCGTCTGAATCACCGACGTCGTCAGGTCAACCGTATCCGCAGCATAAAGCACTTTACGGGTCATCATCTGGCCCTGAAGCTCCTGCAGATTCTTCGGCGTACCCATCGTATCCATTGATTCTCTCGCAACCACAATCTCATAACCGTTCGCTGTCGCAACGCGGTCAACCGCTGTCACAACCTTGCGATACAGCATTTCCATGCTCACAATCGCTTCACGCTCAAGCATCTGACGCTTGAACTGATCCTTCGCCTGCATATTAAAAGCCTTTTCTTCAGCCGATGCACGCTTCGCATCATACCCCTGCGTTCCTTCAAGCAGCTCAAGCTCATCACGAAGCTCGATCAACTCTTGCTTCATGCCTTCCATTTCCTTCATGAAGTCTTCTTGAGCCTTCTTCATGTCCGCTTCAAGCTGCAAGCGTGCTTTCAGCCCCTGCATCACCTTCGAAATGTCCACGACTGCCACAGCCGTTGGCTGCGCCAGCATCTTGCTCGCAGCACCCGCGCCAGCAAACGCCACAAACAACAGGGTAAAAGCAGCACTCAATACAATCAGCTTACGTTTGGTCATGTTGTATTCTCCGATTTCTTTCAAACCGTTCTATATGTCTAGTCCAAAAAGCGACTCTGCCCTCCGGACCCCCTTCCCGACGACCCCAACTCCCGTCTTCGCCTTATCGGCCATCCCCTCCACTCACCCCCTAAAAAAACCATCAACACACACCCTTCCCACAATATACGATCAATCTCCCCACCCTGTTCTCACTAACAGAATCATTGCAATGGGATCGCGATATCAAACGCCACCAATTGCGTCTCATCCCCATCCTGTTTCAGCAACGGTATCCCAAAATCCACCGCAAATGGCGCTTGTGACAGGAACGGCACACTAAACCGAATCCCCGCACCCACCGATGCTCGCCACTGATCGATCCCCGCTGTCTGCTGCACAGTTCCCTGGTCAGTAAACACAACAGCCGACAAGAACTTGTCCCAAACCGGCACCTGGTACTGAGCACTCACCAACCAGATAAAGTTCCCGCCCACCGGGTCATTCGTCATACCACCACCATCAACAGCTCGTCTTCGACCACGCGGCCCAACACCACGGAATCTAAACCCTCTAAAGCTTCTAAACCCACCCGCATAAAACCGTTCAAACGTCGGCGCGATATCTTCGCCACCAAAAATGTTGCCAATATCCGTACGGAAGCTCAACACCGACTTCCTTCCCAAGAAGTCCTCATCCAATGTGAAGTACGTCGAGAACCTAGCTCTAACACGTGTAAAGTTGAAATCACCACCAAACGTACCAAACTGATCAAACGTCAAATTAAAGCTCGAGCCCCTCGATGGGAAAATATATGAATCCGTCGTGCTCCGACTCAATGTGAAGCCCAACGTATCGATAAAGTTCTCTCCCTCAACATCAAACACATCCACAGGCGATCCCGCTGAAATATCCGTGATCTGTACCTGCTCTGCTCTTGCTGTCACCTGACCTGACCACACATCACCAAACCGCTGACCAATCCCAATCGTTCCACCCAAGCGTTGCTCGTTCCAATCCTCACGCTCACGTGTAAAGAACCGGCCATTGATATTGAAAAAGTAATCCGTCTCAAAGAAATACGGCTCTCTAAAGTCAACCGAATATTCACTCGTCTCATTACCCGGCTGCAAGTTCAGCGAAAAATACTGACCCGCACCGCGGAATGCACGCCCCGACAAAAACTCACCCATCGAGTCCGGTATATCCGTAATATCAAAATTACGCTGCGTCAGATTCACCTGACCCAACACACCGTTGTTCGACGAAATACCCGCACCAAATCCAAACGACCCCGTCTCCCCTTCTTTCACTTCAACCAACACATCACGATACTCATCATCAACATCACCCAGAATCGAAACCACGCCTTCACTAAACAGCGGCGACCCCTCCAATCGCTTCTGTGTCAATTCAACACCACCACGATCAAACGGCTTGCCCGGATCCATCCCACGCAATTGCCGCAAAATCACACGACTCTGCGTCGTATCATTCCCCGTCACAATCACCTTACCCACCTTCGTTGGCTTCCCTTCATACACATTCACCAACACATCAACATCCGGCGTGTCATCGTTAAATAAAGCCTCAACATCAACACGCGTATTCAAATATCCCAACTTACCAAACAACTCTTCCAACCACTTCTGCGAGTTTTCACGACGACGTTCCGTATAAACCTCACCCGAAACTAAATCGATCGAACTCATCACCTGACGCTTCACAAACAACGTCACACCCTGCACCTCAATATTCTTCACCAGATACTGACGCCCCTCCTTAATCACAAACACAACTACCGCGTCCTGTTCGTTCGGCGACAAGTCAATCCGCCTGCCAACCTCAGCATCCAAATATCCACCATTCTTATAAAACTGCTGAATCTCTTTCGCGTCAATCTCCAACTGCGAACGATTCAATTCACCCTTCCTGAAAATCGGGAAGTATGCCTTCGACTTAATCTTCGTACTCACCAACCTATCCGGATAAACCGTATTCCCCTCAAACTTAAACCCGCGAATCCGAACGTGTGGCCCCTCCCTCACCTTGAAAATCAATATCCCCGAATCTTCCAACTGTTCATCATCCACCTCAACATGAGCAACAAAAAATCCCTTGTCCTCATACGCCTTCATAATCTGCTGCTGACCACGGTCAATCAAAAACTGATCCGCAGGATCACCCGGCATCAATCCCACCAACATCAACAACTCCGCATCACCAATCGCCTTATTCCCCACCACCTGCACATCCGCAAGCAGCGGCTCCTCCACCACATTAAACACCAAACGCACCGCACCACGATCCGTCAACGACACCTCTGCCACAACATTTGAAAACCGACCCAAGTGAACAATCCGCTTGATATCCTCATCCACCAGCTCACCCGAATACGGCTCGCCCGGCGCACTACGAATCGAATTCAATATCAACTGCTTCGGTACCAGCCGCAAACCATTTACATCAATCTCTGCAATCGGCCGATGCTCCATCTCAATGCCCTGAGCATGCAGCACACCACCACCGATCACCAACACCGCAAGCGGAGCTAACAATAAAACAACAACCAATACAAAGAGACGGGATGCCTTCAAACTTTTGTTCTCCGCGCAATACAAGCTAATCGCAAACTCCGTCGCGTCCTGCTCACGGAATCCACTCATGGACCACACACTCCCAATAACCGCGCACACCCCTCCCACGATCAACGCAGTTTACCTGAAATCGGCCCCGTTTGCGTATGACCAGCTTCACGGATTTCAGAATTTGTTTCCCTAATCCCCTCAGACCTCCCAACACCCCACATCCGCAAGACTCAAACCCCATTACCACAATATACTGACTCGTGATTATTTATTGACAAATACCTAACCTCTCGTCTTTTCATCCATAACCATCAATTAAATATGCAGTTAAAACAAAATCCCATTTAGCTCTCCGCACCAAATACGCCATACACCACAACGACAAGGGCTTGCCCCTATTTGAAACCTTCTTTTTAGCCTTACACTGTCACGGCCCGATGCTCCCTACCAGCATCCTACAGCCGTGCCTGTGCTGTCATGTCTTTTTGGTACATCACCCTGCACGTCTACATTCACAAGCATTCTCAATTTTAGAGAGAGAGAAAGAGACCATGAAATTGATCAAGACAATCTTGCCCTGCGCCATCACCGCGCTCGCCCTCACCGCAACTTCCCACGCCGCACCACTCGTCATCCTCCACCCAGATGCAGCCCAACATCCAAATGTCGCTGTCGCAATCCAAGGCATCGAAGTTGATGGCATCACATACACCGCAAACTTCAACCCCCGCTCCAGCTCATTCGTCAACAAATTCAACAACATCTGGGACCCCAACGGCGACACCGACTACTCCGACGGCATCACCGGACTCGCCCCCGTCTTCTTCGACAACGAACAAGGCGCATACACCGCTGCAGATCAAATCGAAACAGCCCTCAGCAACTTCCTCATGACACACGACGAAATCGTCACCGATAGCTTCATCATCCCCTTCGCTCACCGCACGAGTGACGCACACGTTCGAGTCCTATTCGATACAGACCCAGACAACCTCATCACTGACGACGTCCAGCTATTCAACCTCGGCAAAACCGGAAGCCTCGACACCCAACACGTCTGGGTTACCTTCACCCCAGTCCCAGAACCCACTTCCTTCGCCCTCCTCTCCCTCACTGCCCTACCCCTCATCACCCGCCGTAAACGCAACGCATAAAACAAAATAACAGACAAAATAATGCTTGATTAAATCCAAGCAGCCTTCTTCTTTCACATTAACTCATACCGATTCACAACTTGCTCCTACACAACAAGAGAAAGATGCCTCAACATGTACAACATCAAAACAATCTTCACCACCGCCCTCACCGCACTCACCCTCACCGCCGCTTCTCAAGCCGCCCCTATCGTCATATTAGACCCCGACACCGTCAACAACCCCAACCTCGCCATCGCCGTTGAAGGCATCGTCGTCAATAGCATCACCTATAACGTCTCATTCATCACCACACCCCACAGCTTCTACGATCTCTACGACCCCAACCAAGACAACGATTTCTCCGACTCAACCACTGGCGCAGCCCCAGCCTTCTGGGATGATTTCGCAGCCGCCTTCTCCGCCAGTAGCCAACTCCGAACCGCGCTCGGCGACACCTATATTGTCAATCCAAATTACTACAGCGACAGTTATTTCATGGCAAGTGTCGGCCCAGACACAAGTACGTTCTTCGCTCGCATCGATGGTAGCCACAGCCCTGCAAGCGACTTTTCCTCCGCCGCCCCCGGGTTACTCAAAACTTCCGTCGTAGGCCAAGGCATCCTAACCCCATATGTCTGGACGATCTTCACTCCCGTCCCCGAGCCTGCCTCTCTCGCCCTCCTCTCACTCACCGCACTCCCCCTGATCATCCGACGTAAAGCGTAAAACACATCCACTCAAACCAATGACCCCCAAAGCCCCTGTCATACTCAGGGGCTTTTTTTCATCCCTCCCGCTTCGCCCCCATCATCCCCTCGACTCACCCCAATGCCTCATTCACTTCAAGATAGGCAATCTCACACAATCCGATCCTCAGAACACTCACTTTTTAATCAGCCCTTTTACAAAACGATAATCGTTTCCTAAAAACAAACTCCATCAACTATAACCAATGAACCACAACTGATTTGCAGCATTCAAGCACACTAAAAACACCAAAAACTCTTCTCCCAGTCATTGAAATCATCATCCCACTCAACGGAATTGCTTATTTTACAACTCCTTACAGCAAAAACACTCGCTTGCTGGGATTTCCCCCACTCCCTAAACTTAAGGCAGTCGACCAACCTGATTTCCACGCAGGCCTCCCCATGGTTCGTGCTTCGTCGACCTCAAAAACGCACAACCGCCCCTGACATGCCCGATAAAGACTTTATGACGCGTGGCCGTTACAACCTTCGCCCGTTAACGCCCCGCCAACATGCCTGTGTTACAAAAATGGATGTTTTGGAATGACCGAAACGAATCTCGTCGAAACTAATAGTGAGACCACGTTTATGGGTTCAGCAGCACAGGATAAAGCAGAAGTGGATACAACATCTTCTCAGCTCTCCAACGATAAGCTGATCGAAATGCTCAAATCGATGATGCAAATCCGCCGCTTCGAAGAGCGGACCATGCAATCGTACATGCAGCAAAAAATCGGTGGCTTCTGCCATATCTACATCGGACAGGAAGCCGTCGCCGTCGGCTCCATCGGAGCCACCAAGCCAGACGATCCCATCGTCGGTGCCTACCGCGACCACGGCCTCGCCCTCGCTCGCGGCATGGATCCCAAATACGCCATGGCCGAAATGTTCGGCAAAATCACCGGATGCGCCAAAGGCAAAGGCGGATCCATGCACTTCTTCGACAAAGAACACCACATGTACGGCGGACACGCCATCGTCGGCGGGCAATGCCCTCTCGGCGCAGGCCTAGCCTTCGCCATCCAGTACGAAAAGAAAGACAACGTCGTACTCTGCTACTTCGGCGACGGTGCCGTCAATCAGGGTGCCTTCCATGAAGCGTTCAACCTCGCTTCCATCTGGAACCTCCCCGTCATCTTCGTACTCGAAAACAACTCATACTCCATGGGCACCCACATCAACCGCGGCACCGCCATGGCAAACGACCTCCGTGCCAAAGCCGAAGCCTACGGCATGCGCTACGCCGAATGTGACGGACTCGACGTACTCGACGTCTACACAACCTTCAAACGCGAAATCGACAGAACACGCAACGCAGCCAACCCGCAATGGGAACGTGGCATCATCCCCGACTACAAACGCGAAGGCGCTCCCGTCGGCCCATGCTTCATGAACGTCAAAACCTACCGATACAAAGGCCACTCCATGAGTGACCCCCAAAAGTATCGCGCCAAAGAAGAAGTCGAGGCTAAGCAGGAGTTAGACCCTATCAACCGCCTCGTCAATCACCTCATCGACAATAACATCGCCACTCAGGATCAGATCGACGAATTCGACAAAGCCGCCAAAGCTGAAGCCCAGGCCGCCGTCAAATTCGCCAACGAATCTCCTGAAATGCCGATCGAGGAACTCTTCACCGACATCTACGTCAACCCCTACGGCCCCTACAAAAAAGGCGGCCTCCCTCAAATGCTCCAAGGCAAAGACCTCGAGTAGTTTCAGCGTCAAGGGCCAACGATCAACAACCCCACCACACAGCCGCGGCACAAACCTAACCGCTAGCTCATACCTCAAAACCTCACACCCTACCACACGGTCACTAACACACACGCCCACGCATCCACAAGATTGATCACAACCCTACTAAATACCACCCCACTGAACAACAAAACAAATTGCGACCTCGTCACTAATGTGACAATCAGCATCGCAACCAATAATGGACGCAATCATGCGAAACATTCAATACAGAGAAGCTTTACGCGAAGCAATGCAGGAAGAAATGCGCACAGATGATCGCATCTTCCTCATGGGTGAAGAAGTCGCCGAATACAACGGCGCCTATAAAGTCTCACAAGGCATGGTCGAAGAGTTCGGCGCTCGCCGCATCGTCGACTCGCCCATCTCCGAAACCGGCTTCGCCGGCCTCGGCGTCGGCGCCGCCATGTACGGCCTCCGCCCCATCATCGAGTTTATGTCTTGGTCATTCTGCCTCGTCGCAGCCGACCAGATCATCAACAACGCGCCCAAAATGCTCTACATGTCCGGCGGACAATTCGGCTGCCCCGCAGTTTTCCGCGGTAACAACGGCGCAGGCGGACAGCTCGGCTCAACCCATTCATGGTGTGTCGAATCCATGTTCTCCTCCGTCCCCGGCCTCAAGCTCGCTGTTCCCTCAACACCACGCGACGCTAAAGGTATGCTCAAAGCAGCAATTAGAGATGAAGACCCAGTCTTCTATCTTGAGTCAGAACGCATGCTCGGCTTGGGTGCTCGTGGTGACAAAGACTTCTCACGTTATTTGGCGAATGGGAAATGGGCGCCGCCGAGTTATGAGGAAGATGACAACTTTGTCATCGAGTTTGGCAAAGCAGACATCAAGAAGCCGGGTGCGGATTGCACGATCGTCACGGCTGGCCGTCCGGTTCACTTCGCGCTTGATGCGGCGGAAGAGCTGGAAAAAGAAGGCATTGACGTTGAAGTGATTGATGTGCGTACTTACCGTCCGCTGGATATCGAGACGATTGTAAACTCAGTGCGTAAGACGAATTACTGTGTTGTGGTTGATCAGTCGTGGCCGTTCGCGAGTGTCGCATCAGAGATTGCGTCACAGGTTTACGAGCGCTGCTTTGATGATCTAGACAACTCGATCATCCGCGTGAACAACGATGATGTGCCGGCTCCGTACAACCGTACGATGGAACAAGAGATGCTGCCAAACGCTCGCAAGATCGCTGAAGCAGTGCGCAGCGTGACGTACAATTCTTGAGAATCGGTTGCAAGTTAAACGTTTAATGAGGCTCCAAATGGAGCCTTTTTTCATGGGTTTCAGGGGCATCTGAAAACGTGTTTATGCGCGCGTTTTGTCGCACCCACAAGCCACGTGTGCGCACAGGCCATCCTAACTCACGATTAGAAGGACGGTTAAGTTTCAAAGCATGAGATAAGAAGTGCGCCAAATATGCGCACAGCGTATTTCAGAAAAATGCGAAAATTGGCTGTTTTGATGTGGTTTTGGCGCGTTTTGGTTCAAAACGATCAAGTTTAGCGCGATAAACAAATGGTTTTGGCCAAACAATTTTGCACACAAAACTGATCGCGATTCATTTTGTGCGCGCGTTACTCGACTTCTTCAAATAGTGTTTCGTCAAAATCGTGTTCTTCTTCGAGTTCGGGGTCAAACTCATCGATCATCATGCCGCCAAGGAACGGGAGCATGTTGTCGAAATTCATGGTTGGATATTCTTCCGGTTCACCGTTGAGTCGATGGAAGTAGTTCGTGATATCAAATTCGAGTTCGTCGATGATGAGTTGTTCTTCTTCGGGGAACAGTTCGAGAAGGATATCTTGACCTTTGAATGAGACGGCGATTGAGATGTCCGTAAATTCATCGTCACCTCGGCCGACTTCGCCTTCGCTGGTGCGTTGGCCTTTGTTGTCGACTTCATCATAGCCGGGTGTATAGACGATGTAGCCGGCGGTATGGGTGATGAGTTGATAAGGCTGGTTGTAGTAAATTTCGTCGACAGGGACTTTGGTGATATAGGTTGGTACGAGTGCATCGAATGTTTTGGGCAATTGCTTGTTTGCGAGATAATAGCGTTGCGTGGCGATAGCGAGTTGGATAGCGACGGCTTCTTCGTGAGCCTGAGCGAAGGTGTTGGTAGCGGCTGAGAGTGCGGGCATGAACACTTTGGTCATGGCGTAAATGAGCGGTAGGTCATCGATTTGATCTTCGATATCATAAAGATACCAATCATCTTGGTTGAGACGATCTCTCATTTGTTGGTGCAGTTCGGTGATTTTGACGCGATCGAGGTCGCCGAGACCAAGATGGCTGTAGAGGAAACTGACGTATGGGACGTTTTTCGAGGTGATGGCGGTGGTATCTTGATTTTCCATACGGTCGATACCGTCCATCGCCATCACGCGTTCGTATTCGAGAGCCTTGAGGACAATGTCTTTTGAGTTGAGTGGTTGATTGAGATGATAGAGGGCTTGCAGTTGTTGATCGTTGTAGAGATGAAGGTTGAGAACGCGGACTGATTCGTCCGCAACTAAGCGGTGGATAGAGAGTCGGACGAGGCTGCCGATGAGTGTGGGTTCCGTGTGTAAGATATCAGAAAGTTTTTTGATGGCGGTGATTGCTTTGAGGGCATCTTTGGGACGGTTTTCATAGATTGCTAGCCAATGATAGAGGCGGAGCAGGCGGGCGGATTGTCTGAATTGACCGAGGTGAGGCATGTCGGTCTCGAAGCCTTTGGTGTAATCTGGGGGGAAGTGGGCATTACTAAATGTGGGCGCGTTGATGAGCTCCTGAATGGTTGCGTCGTTTTGTGCGAGGTATTTACGCGTTGCGGTCAGAAGCTGCTCTGGGGGAGATTGTTTGGAGTGATGCCATGTGTCGGGAGCATCGAGAATGAAAGGGATTTCAAGAAGTGCGCACTGATCTTCTGGAGCTTCGTCGTAAGCGGTGTTGTATCGTTCGAAGGATTCAACGTATGACTGCATGATGGGGAGGTAGTAGTCGGCGGCGGCGGTGTTGTTGTCGGTGGTGTATGCGGTTTGGATTTCTGTGAGGGTGAGCGGCCGATCTTGATTTTTGATTGGGGCGAATGCTTGTTCGACCTGCGTGTTGAGATAGTAATGCCAGGCGGTGTAGATGGTGATGAGAGATGCGGTGGCTAAGAGGATGAGGCTGAGTACGAGATAAGCGATGACACGGAAGACCTTTTTGATCTTTGAAGGTTTTTTTGTTGTTGCCACAGGTTTCTCCGCAGAATGAAATCTAAATATTATTTATCACGGCCATGATAGCAAAGAATTGTGCGGCATTGGAGATGGGGATGGTTGTAGGCAAATGGTGATGGGTTGTAAGACACCCCGCCACCGGCGGTGGCGGGCTTGATCGAGAAAATGATGGGGTTGTATAAAAAAACTACGAGCGGCTTGCTCGCAGTTTGGGGTATTGAGGTCAGTTTTTTTGAGGAGAGGGGGATTAGTTGGATTGGTCGTCGGGGTCTTTGGTATTGATAAAGCTGAAATATTCTTCGTGGGCGGTGGTGATGTTGTCTGCGAATTTTTGGTATGCCTGGGGGTACTGGGATTGGAGGATGTTTTGTTGGGAGCCCGGGAAGGTGACGGCAGTGGTGATGTCGGAGGGATCGTTGGGGTTGCCGTTGGTGATATTGCCGTTTGAATTGAAGGGGCAGCCGAGGTTGTCGGTTTTGTCACGGCCGAGTGTGTAGATGATGTAGCCGTGGTCGTCGTGAATGTATTGGTATTCGGGGGCGGCGATTTTACCGCGGCCTGATTTGCCGAGAGTCATGTCGACGGGTACAGCGGCAAGATAGTCGGGGACGAGTTCATGAAGATCGTTAGGGAGGGCTTCGTGAAGTGAGGAAACTTCGTCTCTATTAGCAAGATAGAAACGTTCGATGGCGAGAGCGATCTGGAGGGTGACTGCTTTGTGGTGTACTTTTTCGAAAGATTGGTCGGCTGCACCGAGGGCGGGGAAGATGTAACGGGTGTGCATGGTGGTGAGACGGTTGAGATCAACGATCTGATCATCAAGGCTGGATATATCGGGGATTGGTTTTTGGAATTCGTCGTAGACTTTGTTGTGCAGTTTGATGGCGGCGAGGGTATCGGTTTTGAGGAGGCCGAGATGATGTTGAAGAAAAACGACGGGGTATGGGATGGGGTCGCCGGCAAAATCCATGGTAAATTTGGGGTTTTTGTAGATGTTATCGAGGTAGTGCAGGAGTGCGGCACGTTCGCCGAGCATTGAATGGAGGAATGAGTCTTTGACGTTGATGGGTTCGGCGAGGGCGGCGAGTTGCTGGAGTTGTGAGTCGTTGTAGATGTGATGGTTTAGGCCGAGCTCGATCTGTTCGTAGAGGAGTGAACGGATGGAGATGTTGACGAGGTAGGTAATGAGGATAGGTTCGTTGTTGAGCGAATCGGCGAAGTGTTTGAGGGAAGTGAGGGCGCGAAGTGAATCTTGGGAGCGGTTCTGGTGAACGGCGAGCCAATTGTAGATTTTGAGTGTGCGGGCTGCGCGGCGAAGATTGCCGAGATGGGGAAGGAGGACGGCGATGCCATCGTTGTAGTTTTTCGTCCAGACGGCGGTCTGGTATGGGGGGAGGTTGAGGAGTGGGTCGAGGACGGGTTGCTGGGCTTTGAGGTAGTTTTCGGTTGCGCTAATGAGGATGTCTGGTGGGGTTTGGTTGATTGAAGTCCATTCATCGAGTTCGTATGGGGTCATGCCGGGAAAAAGGGTGGCGGCGAGCTGGGCGGGGGTTGCGGTTTCGGGGTCTTTGGGGTTGTTGTCGGCTGTGTATTTGTCGTCGGACTTGGCTAAGACGCTGATATGGAAGTTGAGATAGTCGGCGAGGTTGGGTTCGTCGATGACTTCATATTTTTCGGTGAGGTCTTGGGCGGTGATGAGGTTGTGGCCTTGCCGATCGCGGACGGCTTGGATTTCGGAGTCGATGCGGTAGTCGAGGTAGGCGTGCCAGAGGAGGTAGATGGGGAAGAGGATGAAAATGATGAGGAAGGGGAGGTAGAGGAAGAAGGCTTTTAGGCAGAAGCGGCGGAGTTTAAATGGGCAATATTGCGACGTTGCATCAGATTGGTTGGTTGACATAGCAGATCTCCGGAAATTGGGTGTCTGTAATACAGACGTGACCAAATGCGAGATGTTGCAAGATGGGGCGGGGAAGATGTGCTAGTGGCTAGTGCGAGTGCTAGAAACGCTTGGGATCGGAAGTGCGTGAGAGCGCGGTTTGGATGTTGAGAGGGATTGGCTTTGATGGGGGGGGGAAGAATCTGTGACTCGTTGAGTTGCAGGTGATTACGCTGCATGTCGGGGCGAGATTGGAAGTTTGACTTTACGAACAGGGGGGGATTATGAGATGGGGGCGCGTTTGATGGTGCGTTTGATGCGATCGACGAGTTCTTTGGGGGTGGTGGATGAGGCTTCGGAGGGGAGGAGGATGGGGGCGTTTTCGTCGATTTGGCGCTGCATACGCTGGGCGGCGGTGATGACGGTTGAATGGGTTTTGCGTCCCATGGCGGTGGCGATCTCGGGGTATGACATAGAGGTCATGTTGCGGGTGAGGTAGATGGCGATGGATCGTGCGAGGACGATGTGTTTGTTGCGTGATGTGCCGAGGATCTTGGCTTGCTCGATTTGGAGTTCGGAGGAGACGGTGTCGACGATGTCGTTGAAGCGGACGGGCTTTGCGCGACGGCCGGTCTTTTCTTCGGCTTCGAAGAGGCGATTGATGAGGGTGTGGCCGACGGGCTCGAGGAGGCCGCCTGAGCGGGAGCCGCCGAGTGAGGCGAAGGCGTGGAGCTTGGTGAGGAGTCCTTCGATCTCGCGGACAGAGCCATCGGCACGAAGTGCGAGCTCGCGAGCAGCGGAGGGTTGAAGGATCATTTGCCGACGATCGGCGAGAGCGCGGACGATGCGGATGCGTGTTTCTTCGTCAGGTTCGTGGATCTGAACGACCATGCCGCGAACACAACGGGAGACGAGCGCTTCGGTGAATTGCTTAATGAGTTTGGGGTGTGAGTCGGAGGCGAGCACGACGTTTGAGCCGGAAAGCTCGATGTGGTCGAAGCAGTGGAGGAATTCTTGTTGAGTAGAGGATTTGTTGGCGATGAAGTGGATGTCGTCAACGGCGAGAAGATCCATCTGACGCATGCGGCGACGGAACTGGTCGAGTTTGTTGGTGCGAACAGCGGTGATGTATTCGTTGGTGAATTGCTCGCCGGTGCAGTAGTGGACTCTGGCTTGTGGGTTGCGTGTGCGATAACGATTGCATATGCCTTGGAGGAGGTGTGTTTTGCCGAGGCCACATCCGCCGTGGATGAAGAGAGGCGTTCCGGCGATGGTGGCATCGTCTTCGGCAACGCGTGTGGCGGCGGAGTATGCGAGTTCGTTGGCTGGGCCGACGACAAAGGTGTCGAGAGCGTGGCGGAGCTTGCGTGAGTAAGCAGGGGCTGAGGAGGTGGGGCGAGGCATGACGACGGTGTTGGGAGCGAGCGTGGCGGGGCCTGCGGCGTTTGTGGGATGTGCAGTGTGTGTGGTTGGGGTTTGGAATTGTGGTGATGGTGGTGTTGCGGGAGCGTTGAAATCTGGGTTTTGAGTTTGCTGAGCGTCTTGTTGTTGATTTGATGCGGGTTGGTTGAAGCATTCGGGGTCGACGCAGACGTTGAGTTCGACGTCGGAGCCGATTTCTGAGGAGGCGGCTTGGTGAAGGTCTTGTTCGAAGTTGCGGCCGATCCAATCGGCGACGAAGCGATTGGGTACGTTGACGGTAAGACGGCGGTCAGCGGGCTCGTAGTTGAAACGAGCGGAGTGATCGAACCACATGGCGAACTTGCGCTGGCCGAGTGATTCGGCGAGGCGTTCGGCGATGCGCGTAGTGATCGCGTAGGATGTGGAGATGGTGGAAGGCACCGATCACCCTTTGCAGCTAGGTAACGGGTCACAGGCATGAGGTGACCGTATGTTACAAGGTGAACAGACACGGAAGCGCGGCTGTCAATGAAATCAAGTTATTAGGTGTGGCTCCATCCAACGACCGCCTGATCGAGAGTGCCTAAGGTGATGCGACTTGTAAAGAGAGGTCGCGTGTTTGGACCGTTACGCCGAGAAGGGCGTGCATCACCAAACTGGAAGGCACGAGAGCGTGTTGCGGCGTTATGCTAAGCAGAGGAAGTCGATGGGTGGAGGAACCAAAAGAAAGGATGGTTACTTAACTCACCGACGGATTTCCAACGCGAAGCAGAACGGGAAGCAAGTCGCTCTGCAGCGGAGTAGTCGTCCTGACTACCGAAGAAGAATTTACGTGGGCGCTAGTCTCACATCAACCGAAAGAGAACTTTAGTTTGGTCTTGATTTTTTCATCACAGTGTTTGATAGGGGTTTAGAAGAAAAAAGTTTTTTTATCCACGGTGTTATGCACAAGAAAGTCGCGTGTGGAAATGGGGATAAAAAAGTGAACAACTTTCATTTTTAATCTGTTTTTTCAGTATAAATCAGCGCATTCTTCGCGCCAGTCTGAATAAATCCTAATGACTTATATAGTTTGACCGCTGGGACGTTGTTGTTGTCGACTGCGGTAATGAGTTTACGTTGCGCTTCGTAAGAGGCGAGCTGCATGCCAAAGGACAGGAATTGTTTCGCTAAGCCTTTATTGCGATGCGATGGGGCGATGCCGAGGTAGACAAGTTCGGCGGTCTGGTTCTTACCGAGTTTGGAGATGAGCATCACGGCGATGGGGGATTGGTCTTGGGTGAAGACGTGCCAGAGGTTGGGGTCGAAGTCTCCGGTGGCTTTATGGCCGGCGATAACGTTTTGTATCGAACGTTTGCCGAGGAGGCCGGGACAGTCGAGGGTGTCGATGTAAGAGTCTTGAATGGCGCGTTCAAAGAGGGGGTGGGACTGGTCGGAATAGGTGTGGGTCTGAATGTTTTGCTGGGTGAACTGGGAGGTGGATGGGGGCGATGCGTAGCCGAGACGTATTTGCATGTAGTTGAGTAGGGCGAGGTGGGAGAAGCCTGCGGCGAGAAGCGCGGTTTGCTGATGAGTTTGATTGAGTTCAATGAGCGACTGGTAGAGGGTGTTAGCGGAGGCGCGAGGCTGAGCGGCGAGCATGGCTTGTGTGAGAGCCTGGAGGATGGGGGTTTGGTCAGCGGAAGCGGTGGGGGAGAGGAAGATCATGCCAGCGCCGCCGGGGGTGGGGATCATGAGCAATGCGGAGAGGATGGCATTTTGCGGGTCTTTGGCGATCCAGAGATTTTTTAGCGAGTAGTTGGCGGCAGTTGCGTAGGCGATCATCTGATCGACGCGGGGATCTTCGGGGAGCGGCTCGCCAAGGATAAGGGTAGCGATGGCGGCACGCGACTCATGCGACTGTGCGCGGGCGCATGAGAATGAGGGCTGGTCGTTAGTTGTTGATTTAGTTGAATTTACGGAGGTCATTTGGGTTGGAATCGCGGATATGGGGTGATGGAAGGATTGGTCGGATTTTGCTGAAACCTTGAGGTAAAACCATCTTAAATGTGATTCTGATGATTTGCGAGTGCTTTTTGCCCAGGAAGGGTGTTGTGAGGGGATGAGAGGGGGTATGGGGGGAGGGATTTGGATGGGATTTAAGTTGTTATATGGTAAGATGATGCTGAAAGAGGAGGGGGAAAAAGGGGGGATAAGTTGGGTGATGGAAAATGGGTGGGTGAAGTTGGGATTAAACGATTGACCGTAGGGATGGTGGTCGTACAATGGGGACATATTGATCCGAACGAGGAAGTGCTGTCGTTGTGCGTAGTCGCAGCGGAGAGGCTGTGTTTGGGTCAATGTGACTAGGTAAAGAATTTGGCCTTGGTATACGTACCGAAGCTTCAGCATCATAAGTTCGAGGTAATGATGAAGAGAACTTTTGGACTCGTAACGGTGCTGGCCGCGACACTTTGTTTGCTATCTAGCGACTTTGTGGGCAGCGTCCAGGCATATCCGCAGCCACAGATTGTAAGCCGGTCATGGCAGCTTGATTTTGATTTCCAGACACCGAAGCCGATTGCGGTTGAGGATGCGTTTGGCAATGTTAAGTGGTACTGGTACATGCTGTACTCAGTTGAGAACAACAGCGCGAAGAAGCGATTTTTGTCACCAGAGGTGACGGTTGCGACTGACAGCGGGAAGATCATTACGGCAGGCCGGAATGTACCTTCTAATGTGTTCAATGCTGTGCAGGCGGCGGAAGGCAATCCATATTTGATTGATCCGTTGCTGGTCGTGGATGAACTGCTTGTTGGTTCTGACTACTCGAAGGAAACCGTGGCGATCTGGCCTGCGTTTGATCACGATGTTGATGAGATGCGTGTCTTTGTGGCGGGCTTGTCGGGCGAATCGGCCTATGCTGAGAATGCATTGACGAAGGAAAGAGTCTTACTTCGCCGTGTGAAGATGTTGACGTTCTCGACACCGGGCAATCTGGTTGGGAATATCAAGAATCAACCTGTGGTTCTGCAGGCTGATGCGGAAGTTATGCGATAAGCATTACTATAAAATGAAATTGAAAAACGCTGCTCTAAAAGGCAGCGTTTTTTGTTGGTTGGGTTGGTTAGTGTCGTTGGTTGCAGGCGATTGAGGTTGGTTGCGAAACACCCTGCCACCGGCGGTGGCAGGCTTGAACGTGGGGTGATTGAAAGCAATATACTAATCGATGATTAGAGATTGATGATGTAGTCGTGGATGTCGGCGGCGAGCTGCTTGTAGATGGGTTTGGCGTCTTCGTCAGGGATAGGAAGAATGAGCGAGATGACGTAGTTGGCGGTGTTGTCGGAGACAATCATGCAATCGCCGGACCAATAGGAGAACCAGCCGGTCTTGTGATAGGTCATGGCAGAGGCGGGGAGGCCGAGGGCGAGTTTGGATTTATCGAGTTGGCGGCCGAGAAGGGTCATGAGCTGCTTTGAAACCCAGGGCGATTCGAATTGATTGGTGGCAACGCGGTAAAGGAAGTCTGAGGTATGGAGGGCACAGGTCATGGTCGAGGGGACATCGGCATAGCCTTCGTCTTCTTTTGAGCGCGAAAGGTATTTACGTGTCACTTCGGAGCCTGCGTAGTTGTATTTGGCGAGGATCTTGTTGATCGCAGGCCGTGTTGCGAGGTCGATGCAACAATTAGCGGCGGTATTGTCGGATCGCGTGATCATGAGATCCAGAAGGTAATTGATTGTGACAAGATCACCGGCGGCGAGAAGCGGGCGAGGATCTGTTGGGATTTCTTTCGAGCGATCAACGTCATTGGGAGACTCAACGGTTACTTGTTGATAGAGATCATATTTGCCTTGATCGATGAGAGAGAGGAGCGCACCTGCGACGTACATTTTGTAGATGCTGCAGGGGTAGATAAAGTTGTCAGCGTTCACGCCTGCAAAAGTGGGCGTACTGGCGGTGGGTGATGGGTTAAGGTTAATGACGGCGAGTGAGATTTCTTCTGTGCCGTCTTCGCCAACATCGTAGGAGTGGAGTAGGTCGAGCTCGCTGCAACGTTTTTCGAGGTATTCAGTGAACTTGTAGTCAACAGTGAGGTCGGCGGGCAATTTCATTTCGAGATTTCCTTTGGCCATCGTCTTGCTCCTCGGTGGGCTTAGAGGTGGCATGGGGTCGTGGTATCGGAATGCTTGGTAAACAGCGCATCAGGTTGAGTGATGTGCGCAGTAACGAACCCATGAGTATTTATTATATAGAGATGATGAGTGGAGCGTGAGAAAGAAGGGAGTGGGGTGGGGGGAAGTGAGGGGGGATCAGTTCCAGAGCAGGATGGTGCGATGAGAGGTGTTATTGTCTATGGCAAAATTGTGGATATGGATATTGCTGGCGTATTGAGAGAGCGGGTTTAGATCCAGACTGGATGGTGTGAGGAGTGCGATTTGGGATGAGCATGAGGCGGCGTGCTGAAGGAGCGGGGTGAGGGGTGGGTCGAAATCATGGAGATGTAATGCTTGATTGGAGGAGGTTTTCGAAGCGGGAGGGAATGGGGGATCAAGAATGATTGCGTCGAAGTCGCGAGGCTTGGCATCGCGCATGATTTGACGAGGATCGGCTTCCAGGAAAGTGATTTGATGATCAATGTTGTAGATGGATGCGTTGTGCTTGGCGATATGGACGTGATGATGATCGGTGGTGGCGGTGAGCACTTGCTTACCGGCAATGGCGCAGGCGATGGCGGTGATGCCGAGGTTGGGATGGGCGATGAAGATACGATTGCCACGGAGCTGCGCGGCGAGTCGGTGGGCGGCGATTTCGGGCTTAGCGCAAGATAGTCCGGAGCGGTCAATGATGATGCCTTGGTCGAAACGTTCAAAGAGTTGGTGTCGACGGATCCACTGGTGTTGAAGTTTATCGCCGAAGGGGCAGCCGTTCATGTTGGGCTTGCCGATGATGTAGTGGTGTCCCTCAAGCATAGTGCTGAGCCGATAACTATAAATACGCCGATTGGATCATTGATCACGTTGACCCGTTAGTTGATGACGCGGTATAAGAAAATCCTGCGATAAAGGATCCCTCGGTTGTATCGGACGAAGGTCGATTTAACGTGAAAAATAGGACTTTTGGGATGATAAGAAGGGCGACTTAGATCGTATCGGCGATGAGGATGCGAGGGAGAGCTTCGTGATCGGGGAGGACGCGGGTATTCGCATAGCGGTTCGTGCCATCAGCTAACTGTTGAATAGATCGATTGTGTGCAGCAGCGATTTCAAGGACGATCTGGCCGGGGGTGTAGAGGAGATCACGGCCTTGAGTGATGAGGGGTGTGAGGAAATCGAGGCCGTCTGGGCCACCTCGCAGTGCGATCTCGGGTTCGTACTCTTTGACGTTGCGATCGAGAACATCCCACTCATTATCTGGGATGTACGGTGGGTTAGAGCATAGGTAGTGGAAGCGTTCACCTTGCAACGGTTCGAGGAGGTTGCCAAGGCGAAAATCGATGCGGTCTGCGACATCATGTTTTTCAGCATTACGTTTGGCAACTTCGAGCGCAGGAGCGGAAATATCAGTGGCGATGACGCGAGCGTCCTTGATGTGTTTAGCGAGACAGATGGCGATGATGCCGGAACCGGTGCAGATGTCGGCGATAAGTGGCGTTGTGAAGCCGGGAGTGACGCGGGCGTGCTGAATGACGTGTTCGACAAGGGTTTCGGTGGATGGGCGAGGGATGAGTGTGTCGCGTGTCACATCGAACATCATGGAGAAGAAAGGGGCATGTCCGACGAGATAGTCAACAGGTTCATGCTCTGAAGCGCGCTCGACCAACGTGCGTAAGGTTGCACGTTCCAGCTCAGAAGCGGGGCGATCAGGATCCATGTAGAGACGGAGGCGTTCACAGCCAATCACATAGGCGAGGAGCATCTCTGCAGAGAGGCGAGGATGATCGATGCTTTTCTTCTCGAAGTGCTGGGTCGTCCAGCGAAGCAGGGCTGAGGTTGTCCATGTGCTTACGGTGTTCATACGAGGGATATGATACCCGCAAAGGGAGGCTCGCTCATCAATGTATGAAAAGTCTATTGAGTTCGTGGAAGAAGTCGCTGAAAAATGGATCGCTATAAAAAAGGGGGGGGGGAGATGGTGAGTTATCGTACAGGTGAGGGGCAAAATAGAAGGGGGATGGGAGCCTCGTCCGATGAGGTGTGGGGTTGATTCATTTCGCTGCTTAGGAGTGGGGGTTATCGGGAGTTTAGACAGATGAATCGAGAAGTATTTACGTTTGGTGTCGTGGTGATGTTGTTGATCGTACTGGCTTTACTGGGAACATCAACAAATGCGTGTACGGAGTTTTTAGTAAGCTCGGTGGATGGGGGGCATGTAGTGGGGCGGTCGATGGAGTTTGGGATTGATTTGGAGAGTGAGTTGGTGATTCAATCACGGGGTGATGTGTTTGAGATGCCGCGAGTTGAGGGGAAAGTGGGGATGAGCTGGAAAAATGAGTTTGGATATGCGTATCTGAATGGGCGGGAGAGTGAGGTGGTCGCAGATGGGATGAATGAGCGGGGGCTATCGGTGGGTTGTTTGTATTTGCCGGGGTATGCGAAGTATCAAGAGGCTCGTGGTGGTGATGCGAAACGCTCAATCCCTAATGATCTGTTAGGGCATTGGTTATTGGGAAATTTTTCGGATGTCGACGAGATTAAGGAGGCAATATCAGATGTCGTGGTGTATGGACGGGTTGTGGATTGGGTTGGGTCTATTCTGCCGTTGCATTATTCGGTTTATGATCGGCGAGGGAAAGGGATTGTGATTGAGTATACAGACGGGCAGTTGCAGGTGTTTGAGAATCGTGTTGGGGTGTTGACGAATTCGCCGCCGTTTGATTGGCAATTAGAGAATCTTCAGAATTTCTTGGGGTTAAAGGCTTGGAATCCTGAGCCAGAACGAATGGGGGATATGGTTGTAAAACCCGCGGGGCAGGGATTTGGGCTGCTGGGTTTGCCTGGAGATTATTCGCCACCATCACGATTTGCCCGCATCTTAGTGTTAAGAGAGGCTGCTGTGGATGTGGCAAACACCGAGAGCGGGGTTGGGCTAGCTGTGCATCTATTGAACACCGTGGACATTGCGAAGGGAATGGTCCGGCCTGCGAAAGAGGATCGACAGGACGATTTTGATTACACGCAATGGATTGTGATCAAGGCATTAAATGAGAAGCGTCTGTATTACAGGACCTATTCATCGATTAGCTTGTATATGGTTGATTTAAGCAAAGTGGATTTTAAGGAGGGATTGAAACGCAGAGTGCTCAAACTGAGCAAGGAGCCGGTGGTGATTGATCAGACGTGGCGAATGCTCAAGGATGCTGGGGAGTGAATACTAGACCGGAGAGGGTGGTGGGATTACCATTAGCATATGCATGTTGCACTGCTGACGAATACGGCGTGGATTGATGAAGAACTCGCGATCTTGAAACACTTGATCGTGGGTTTGATTGATGAGCGTGTGCGCGTGACGCAGGTCGTGCCAGAGACGATTCAGGAAACGGACTTTGCACCGTTTGTGAATCATGTCCGATGGAAAGAAGTGCGAATGAAATCGCGATTGATCTCGCGCTACATGAATCGCCATCGGTTAGGACTGAAGGCGATGGAGATGAAATCGCTGGGGCTTGATTTAGTGCATGCGTTAGATGGGCGGATGTGGCATGGCGGGGTGCATATTGCGCGGAAGTTGGATTTACCTGTGGTTTTGAGTGCGTCATCATTTTTCGACTTGGAAACAGCGCGATCGATACGGGGACGACTGGATTCTGAGCGGACAGTGATTACGGCGGCGACACAACCATTGGCGGCGGCGATTGAACGAGCGGTACATAATAAGGTGCCAGTACAGTTGGTCCCGACTGGGATTTACCGGGCATCACGTTATGTGCATGATGAAGCTGTGGGAACATCATTGTCAGCGATCATTTCTGGTAATGGGCGATTGGATGGTCATTATCAGGCATTATTACAGGGGATGAGTGAGGTGGTGAAGATCCATCCGAACATTCAATTTTTCTTTGATGGGCAAGGAGTAGACCAACATAATATTTGGCAAATGGCGGAGCGATTGAATCTGTTGCCAAACATTTCGATTATTCCGAGGCAGGTTGGGCATCGGGAGATTTTGCTTCGAGCTGATGTATTGATTCATCCTCAACCTTTGGGCAGAGCAAGGTCGATCACACTGCAGGCTATGGCGAGGAAGATACCGATTTTGGCGCATGAGGATGCGTGGTTGGATTATTTGTTGCCGGATAAGACGGCGTGGGTGGTGTCGGGCGATTCGATTTCTTCGCGAACATGGCGAAATTTGTTGTTACGTGTCATGGAACAACCGGATGCAACGCTGGAGCTTGGGGAATCTGCAAGAAATTGGGTCACGACAAATCGATTGGCATCACAGCAGATTACGAGACTGTCTGCGATATACAAGATGCTGGCGCCGCAGACACAGAACATTCGTTTTCCATCGTCGAAGTGATGCGGCTTTGTTTCGGTGAGCTGGGTTGTCTACAATTGAGCGATGGATATAGCGAAAACAATCGAAGAAGTTCGTAAGATGCGTTACTCAACGCCGGGTAAGATTGCGCTTGTACCGACGATGGGCGCGCTGCATGAAGGGCATCTTTCTCTGGTGGAAGAGGGGTATAAACATGCGGATCATGTGATTGTGTATATATTCGTGAATCCAACCCAGTTTGCTCCACATGAAGATTTTGATGCTTATCCTCGATCGATTGATGATGATTTAGCGAAACTGAAGAAGGTTGGTGTAAAACATATTTTTTTGCCAAACATAGATGAGATTTATCCGGCTGATGGGATACCGTGTGAGGTTGATGTCGCAAATTTAAATGGGATTCTAGAGGGAGAATTTCGGCCGCATTTTTTTGGTGGGGTATGTCGCGTGCTGACTAAGATGTTTAATATCGTACAGCCTCATTTTGCGGTGATGGGACAAAAAGATTATCAGCAGTTACAGATTGTCACGGCAATGGTCGAGGATATGTGCATGCCCATGCGCGTGATCGCTGCACCGACAAAACGAGAAGATGATGGGTTGGCGATGTCATCGAGGAATGTTTATCTGAATGACAAGGAACGTCGGCAATCGACTGGGATTTTCAAGGCATTACAACAGGCTAAACACATGATTGAGGTGGGGGGAGAGACAGATCCTGAGGTGGTCGAATCAGCTATGAATGATATTATTTCTACGCATCATTTTGACTCGATTGACTATGCAACGATTAGACACCCACGTACTTTGCAACCGATTGATTGTATTGAACCTAAACTCAGCGGCGGTGTTGTCGGTCTTATTGCTGCTCACATGGGCAAAACACGGCTAATCGATAATATGATCTTTGGATCTAATCAATAGCAACAAACTACTACCCATTCAATCACAGCCAAGTCGGTCATCGTTGATGAAAATTGATTGATTCGCGCGATAGGTGTGTGTTAAGATGAGCGGGTGATCCTTCCTTTAACCACCGGGGTATTGGATGAAATACAGAATACTGAAAAGCATCGTCGCGATGGCTGCCGTTGCGTTGAGCCTATTTTTGAATGCACAAGTTTTAGGGAACACGGCGCAAGAAAAGCGAGCCCTAAAGCGCGCAACTGAGCGGTTTATTGGTCGTAAGATACAGAAGGAAAAACAACCGTTCTTGCTGGGCAACAAGTGTATTCATCTTCTAAAAAGTGAGATGAAGTTGTACAACGGCTCAACGTTTGAGTCGCATGAACTGTTGTTAGATAACACGTCTGTATTATCTCTCAATCAATCCATTGCTCAAGTCGAAGATTGCAAGGATGGGCCGGAGATACTTAGCAAGCGAGCATCGCTTATATCATGCGGTGGGAAAATACAATTAACAAACAATTCAGAACTTCATACATTGCAGTTGGATTTAACAACAGAACGTGATTCTTTCAGCAGTACTTTGGTACCAACGCTAGATATATCGGATAGCAAGGTTAACATCGATTTGCTGCGCGGCGATTTTTCTAATGTACTCATAGATCAAAATTCTGAGATAATGACCGACAATGTTCAGTTTTCAGGTGGGATCAGAGCGTATGCGGTAGAGCAGCCAACGATTGTACTGGGAAAGCAATCTGAGTGGATAAATACAGGGAATTTCATTCTTGGTGAAAAAACTGCAGACAGTAACTACATCCCGCCTATGATGAAAATAGTTAATGGGGGAACACTGCAAACCAAACGATTCTCCACAATTGAAAACAATGATAAGTACCCAGTTATCATAATTGATCATGGTACGTTTAGTGTGGATGAACTTATTACATCACGTGATACATTTCGTTTTAAAAATGGGGAATTACATGTTAGAAAAACGCTGGTTTCTGAAGATGGTTTAGATTTTTCGAATGGCCGATTTAACCTGCGATCTGAATCTTTTTTTATGCATCTTGGTGAGATTAAGAATGCTCATCGCGTTCAGGTAAAGCTTGGCAAGAATTCAATTGTGATCCATTCCAGAGCATTTAAACCTAGACAGTTTGCATCATTTAATAACCTTGGGATCAATCACCAGTTGGGCGGCGCGTTAACGATCACAAAAGATCGTGTGATGAAATCACATGGGGTGCTGACTGATCCCATGAAAATATATGGCTCATTCACCGCGGAAGATGATTTGCTGTTTCGTGTCAACAATCGCATTTCTGTTGGGCGAGGCGGCAAATTGATTGCTCCACGGTATGAACATCGAAATCCACTTGAGATCATTGGTGGGGAAGCAACACTTGGATCGCTTCATACGACGGATCTAAAAATCACACAGGACGGCATTCTTAACTGCAATAAAATTACGCTGGTAACCAGCGAATCATTGGGTGTAAATCAAGGTATGATTCGAATGCGTGATGGTGAGATCAGGAGTTTGGAGAGCTTACAAGAGCTTATTTTTCGTGGCGTTCATTTCTACTTGTCTGGCGGCGTTCGATCACACAATGGTATGAAGTTTTTGCCGGGAAGCCGATTGACAGTTGATTTTGAGATGATGAAAGAAGCACACAAATATTACGCAGAACCAATTCTTCGTGTGGATTCTGATTTCAGTTTTGATGGCAGCTTGAAAATTGAGGGAACTTTACCCGCAGAAAAGCCGATTGTTCTGGTAGAAGCACATCGGATAGACACGAATAAGATTAAGTACAATAACCGAAAGTATAAGCTAGAAAAACAGCCACACAATGGGATGATACGGTTGTATTTGACGTACCGGGTCAAGACTCGGATACGTAACCGAACAGGCAGTTTCGAGAATTGATAATAATGCTATTGCTGATCTGCTTGTCTTGGTGATTTGTCGGCTGGATTAAAGAAGCGGCCATCGACTGTTGGATCATAATTTTGCGTGACATGTTCGGCGTTACCAAAGACTTGCTGTGTTTGAAGGCGGCCATCAATACGACCATTCACAATCGCTGCGTTAATGCGAACAAGCGGTTGAGGAATGGTAACAGGATCAACAATCGGATTGCTGTAATGAACGCGCGCAGGTTCGAGTGAAGTGCGATCCGCATTTACAACCGGGTTGAGCAATCTAACATCCAAGTTATAGACCATCCCTGCAGAACCAATGTCGGCAAAGAGACCATCGCGGAAAGGCTGTTTGTTTTTACGTGTATGCCAACGAGGATCCGGACCGACGAGTGAGACGTATTCGGGCCGCTGAACGAGTGCAGTTACACCCGGTGCGCGAAACTGATATTCGGTCGGTACGTGAAGGCTTGTGCGGAAATCTACAGTTGGAAGCCCGCGTGTGAGGAGTTGGCCGTTGTCGTCACGTGTGTACATCGTGATGTTGTTGTTAAACAATGCGTTGCCGTGGTTGAGTCGGCGTTGACTTGCCGAGTTGGAGCTGAGATCGCTCACGGTTTGATCGACTGGCCGCCAACCGCCTTGCACGACGTTCTCAGGGACGTAGCCGCGGCGGTCATTGCCCACAGTATTGTCGTTGAGCGCGGCTTGGCCATGAAGGAGTTGCCCGGCGATTAGGGCCGTGAAACAAAATGCAAGGCCGCCCGCGAAGTGTCTGACGTTAACTGGTTGTCCCCATTTCATGCTCATGTTGCCCATTTTATCGGTTATTTGATCCCAGCCAAACAGTTTTGAATGGTTAAGCAGTGATAATTGACTGCCTGGAAGATGATAATGGTCATATGAACTTGATACGCAAGGGGCGTTTGTCATGTTCACCTAGCCCAAAATCTCTTTGAGTAGCGTGACATGCGTTTCAAAATGCGAGCGGCCTTTGCTGGTGAGTCTAATATAAGTACGTGGTTTTTTACCGACGAAAGTTTTTTTTTGTTTCAGATAGTTAGCATCTTCCAGCTTAGTAAGATGCGAACCGAGATTACCATCCGTCATCTTCAATTCATCTCGCAGGTAAACAAAATCGACGTCTGCGTCAATGGGCATGGCATTGAGCATCGCCATGATCTTCAGGCGAGCGGGCTGGTGAATGATTTTATTTAAATCGGGCATCGTTATTTCCACCTAAGCTTGATGTATAGACCACACAGGAAAAGTGGGCCACCACAGAAAACAGATAGCCATAACATCAAGACCCGAAACTCTCCAAGCCAACCCCATTTCGCGAATAGGTAACCGGAGACCGCAAAAGCAGAAACAACCCAGCCAGTCACGACGAGTGATTTAGCATTCAACCACAAGCCTATGATGACATACATAAACATGATCAAGATAACGATTATGGTGCCAAGTTGTGCACCAGTGAATGAGTTCATCACCATAAAACCGCCGAAGGTGAAAAAACTTAGCGTCATCCAAGCCAAACCAATACGTTTACCGAGTTGATTAAGTTCTTGGCTGACAACCTCTCGTTTGATGTAGTCTCGCCAAAACATGAGACCGGTAGCGATGAAGCCGATTGCATTTCCATACAACCAGATTGAACCACTGATACTGAGGTTCCAATATGGGACGCCAAAACAAACCATCCAGATCACACCCCAGAGCATAATAACCCAACCGGCTGGCCCCATGCCTATGCGCATTTTGGCCTGCTCAGTCACACGGTTGATTTGCTCAAGAGCACGCCTTGCTTCGTCAGCTGGAACATCCATATATTTGCCTTTCCCAATTAATAGGTCATTTTGACTCTGCATTACAGAGTACTTTGTTATTATCGATAATTCAAGTCTTTCTCATTAAAAAAAATGGGAATTGACACTCAAATACCGAAAACAGACGGTTTCGAAAATCAAACGACAGGTTCATAAAAAAACGCCGCACGAAGCGACGTTGTGTGATTCGATTTTTTTCATAGGCAGAACGGAGCCAATTATGTGATCATCTGCAGGACCTACAAACACATCACTAAGCTGCCGATGCGTGCTATCACTGTTTTGTTCGCAACGATCTACCGATCAACCTGGCAGGTATTTATACATAACACTCTATACATTCAGTTCGTCACGATAAGCGAAGAGCGCGGGGCCGCCGCCGGTATGCCAGAAAACGACTTTGTCATCTGCGGTCAACTCGCCTGACCGTACCATGTCGAGCAAACCTGCCATGGCGCGACCTGTGTAAACAGGACATACAAAAAGCCCTTCGGTTTTGGCTAATAATGAAATCGCCTCGCGTTCAGCATCCGTGACGACACCGTAACCAACGCCGAGATAATTCTGATTCACAATAAAATCGTCAGCAGTGAATGTATCTTCTGAGCCAATACGCTTCGCAGTCTTCAGAGCGATCTCTGCCATCTGCTCTTCGAAGGTCGGGCCCTCACCGCTACCTTTCGAAACATTCACTCCGATGATCTTGCCTTCATAACCACATAGTTTTGCGCCAACAACCAGACCAACTTGCGTGCCACCACTGCCTGTAGGAAAGACAATATGTGTTGGGCGTTCGCCAAAAACGCCAAGCTTACCCATCATTTCCTGCATCGCAACGACGTAGCCAACGCTACCGATTTCATTGCTACCGCCCACGGGGATGAGGTATGGATTCTCACCAGCTTCTTCGAGCTGCTTATTGAGTGACTCCATCAGGGCTGGTCGCTCCTCACGGGTACACCAATGGACTTTCGCACCAAGCAACTCATCTAACAGCAGATTACCGTTCGATTTTTCTGGCTTTTGGCCGACAAGCACGAGGTGACAATCAAGGCCCACTTTGACTGCTGCTGCAGCTGTTTGCCTGCAGTGATTCGATTGAGCAGCACCGGCAGTGATCACACATCTAGCACCCTGAGCAACCGCATCAGCGATGAGGAATTCGAGTTTCCGCGTTTTGTTACCACCAAACGCAAGACCGGTCTGATCATCTCGCTTCACCCACAATTCGGGGACAGGCCTTTCAAGCTCAGCACTGAGCGCCGCTTCAAGCTTATCCATGCGCTCAATCGCGGTGGGTAGGTCAGCAAATCGAGTGCGAGGTAATTGATCCAATTCAGGGGCGGTCTTGGTATTCATGCCGAACATTCTACCGGCAACGACCCCAATAAAAAACACACGACGACCCATCGTGTGTTCATTTTTACCTCTTTTGCTGCAAATTATTGATATGCGCTGGCAAGGCGATCTTTCCAATCGCTGTGATAGCCTTCAGGCTCGTTTGCATCATGCCAGTGGCAATCCGGCTGAGCAATTTCACTTAATGTCATTGATTCAACATGCCCATCGAACATACCCCAGTTAGCGCCTTTGCCGCCGTGCCAATATGCAAAATAGCCACCACCATCATCATCAGATGCGCTCGGCGAAGTACCGCGACCATCCACAGAGTTATAACGCAAGTCAGGCCAATATGACCGTGTTTCAAGCACCAGGACGACCTCTGAATTCCGCCTCACATTTTCAGCGAGCAGTTTGCCCATTGGCTCACGCTCATTCTTATACTCCCAGACCAACTCACCATTAAGTGCATAGTTAGCATTGGGGTCACTGATGCAGTTGGAGTTGCTGATGGTTTTGCCCTCTTCAGTCAGCGCCTCAGAGGGTGAGGCGGGGCATAGCCATGCATCAGTTTCGGGCAAATAGCCCTTTCTCGCCATGAATGCGCGCCAAGTCACATGGACACCGGTTTTCAGTTCAATCCGGTTCGCGGGCACCCGGCCTTTATGGTCATTCGTAAAGATCGTATTGGCGATCAAAATCTGTCTAATATTGTTGCTACAGACAGAGCCAAGCGCAGCATTTCGGGCAGCCCCGAGTGCTGGCAGCAGCAGACCGATCAAGATTGAAATAATGCTGATCACGACCAGTAATTCGATAAGTGTGAACGCATGACGGGTACGTCTATCCATAAGCATCTCGATTCCTAAGCTGATTGTTCAAGTCGTTCCCACACGCAATCAGATCCAGCAATCCATCTCTAATATATCAATCGTATGTGTTGGCATCTGACCAATAAAAAAACGTCTGCCATTGAGACAGACGTTTAATTAATATCTATTATTGCATCGGATCGTTAATTATTCTGCAAAATCCACATCGTTGGACTCGTTATGCTCACCTTCGACGTCTTCGTTTGCCTTCTCCAATGACTCAATCTCACCACTACCCGTCAAGACTTCCTGGCTGGAGTCAATCTCATACTTACGCATGAGTTCCTCTTCGCCGCTCGCTGAACGGAGCGAGACAACCATTTGTATCGGTGTGCCCGGCAGGGCGACGACATCGCTTTCCTCAGCGTGAGTCATCATGTACAAGCCCGTGAGGTCATCCTCATCACCCTTGATCAGCTTCCAGCTCATCTGAGTTGGAATAACTGAATGCGAATTCGCTTTGTTACTGACCTGCTCGTCGGTATTGAAATCCATCACCAAACGGTAGCCAGACGGGACGTCATAGCTCCAAATCGGCTCGCCACTCGGCTTTTTCACGACCGTGATCGTTTTCAGACTCGTCGGCGTACTTTCATACACATGACGATCAAGCGACGAACAGCCCACAAAGAAAACGACCATCATCAAAAGTGACAGCAACGAAGTCAGTTTCATCCTCGATATCTCCACATTCAAATCCTTTAGATTCCTAAACTTCTGTCATGTGACCTGCTCACAAGATACGTTCAAACCACCCTATGAGCCAGTCCCGATGTCAAACTGCGCAAAGTTTTTTTAAGCAGCTAACCGGATCCTCATCCACCATCAATACGACAGACAAGCCAATCTGTTCGATCCAGCACTCTAATTATCGGCTCCCACCACTTGCTGCTCAACCGTAACAACCCAACAAAACGAATATTATCCGCATTTCCCCACCAAACACCCCTCACCATATACCATTTCTAACTCATTTTTACTTAATTACTTACAGGATTTATTCTTCATCATCCCTTGAGTCGGCCTGCCCCATCATGATTTGCAGCAAATCACGCTCCAATCCCATTGGATCTTTTTCCAATCGCTCCTCCATCCCCTCTGGCAACCACGCCTCATGATACTCACCACTCCAAAGCAGCAGCTTCACCAGAACCGGTGCGAACTGCCTCCCTTTCTCCGTCAGTTGATATCGAACCTTGGCAGCATTCTCTGCGTCCACTTCTCGTGTGACCATCTTCCATCGCTCCAAGCGTTTGAGGCGATCCGCTAAAAGATTGGTCGAGATATGCTCTCCAGATTTCAAAAAATCGCCGTAATACTGCTTCCCGAAAATCAACATGTCACGCAGAATCAAAATCGTCCATTTATCGCCTAAAAGATCCAATGCGATGCTGATCGGACACTTCGAACGTACACCTGCCTCCTCAATCACGTCTTTTTGACGTGATGTAAACTGCTTATTCTCGGTACTTTGCGAATCAACTTCTTTCATGATGCCATATTTTAGCTCAATCCACTTGTGTTTTGCAAGTTATTCCTATAGACTTCAAACCACTTGCATTTTGCAAGCACCACACCTTAAACCAAGGAGCAAATCATGAGCCTGTACGACCATTTTCTCGCTGAACTAGAACAAGAAGCCATCGCCACAAGGCAATTTCTCGCCAACATCCCCGCCGATCAGCTCGATTGGCAACCACACCCCAAATCACTCACCATCGGCCAACTAGGCCTCCACATCGCCTCCGCCCCATCCGCCATCCTCAACATGCTCAGCGAAGACCGCTTCGAGGTACCTGATTTCAATAAAGGCCCCCGCGAAAACCCCGAATCTCTCCAACACATCCAAGATGCCTTCGAACAAAGCGTGGCCGATTTCAAGGCAGCCGCCGCAACTCTCTCCGACGAATACCTCAGTTCAACCTGGACCATCGTCACCGCAGACGATCAAGACATGCTCGCCCTGCCCCGTTACGCAGCAATCCGCTCTCTACTTTTCAATCACCTCTATCACCACCGCGGTCAACTCGGCGTCTTCCTCCGCCTCATCGGCGCCACCGTCCCCTCAGCCTACGGCCCCTCAGGCGATCAACTCCCCGAATGGGCCGAACAACACGCTGCTCAATAAATCCACCCACGCACCCACAAACATCACAACCCAAAAACACCTTGCGCAAAAACGTAAGGTGTTTTTTTTATTTACCAAACAATCAATTTCCAAGCAGCACTTCACGATCAGGCAATGCCTCAGCCATGCCCTGACGATCACGTCCATATCGCTCAACTGCTTCTCTAATATCAGCACAAAATGCAATAAAACTATAACGCTGCATCAAACCACGTTTATCTAATACACGCTTAGGCTGCTTTTGCACGTCCACAAGATACAAGCGTATACCCGAACGCTCACACACACCAACAAACGTTTCAAGATGATGAAGCCCCGTCCCATCCATAGCAGGTACATTTTCCATCTTCAAAATAATCCCCTTTGTCGACGCGCCCAGCTTTCGCGTAACATCTACAAACTTATCTGCTGCCCCAAAAAAGAACGGGCCTTTTATTTCATACAAAACCAATTCACCCTGATACTTACTCAACATATCGCCGCGCACCGCATCATCATCCAATTCATCACACACACCAGCTCCCTCATCTAATATCTTAACTTCCGATACATCCGCCATGCGTTTCATAAACAAAAACACTGCTAAAATAAGACCGATTTCAATCGCAACGACCAAATCAAATACGACCGTCAAGCCAAACGTCAGCAAAAACACAACACCGTCACTCTTTGGCCCTTTCCCCAAATCACGGAACGCAACCCAATCCCCCATGTTGTACGCCACTACCAAAAGCACCGCCGCCAACGTTGTCAGCGGAATCATCTTCGCATAAGGCATCAGCACCACCACAACCAACATCACAACCCCCGCATGCACCAACCCCGCCATCGGCGTCCGCCCTCCGCTTCGCACATTCGCTGCCGTCCTCGCGATCGCACCCGTAGCCGGTATCCCACCAAACATCGCAGAGCCAATGTTTGCCAACCCCTGCCCAACTAACTCTGCATTAGACCGGTGATGCCCACCGATCATCCCATCCGACACCACCGCTGACAGCAAACTCTCAACCCCCGCCAAAACCGCAATCGTCACCGCCGGCCCGATCAGATCTTTCACCATCACCCAATCCACCCCACTCGGCACAGTCAATCGCGGTAACCCGCCTTCTAATCCGCTAAACCGGCTCCCAATCGTTGCCACACCTTCAAGCTTAAATAACATTACCCCAACCGTCGCCATCACAATCGCAATGAGCGATCCCGGCAAGTACTTCACCCACCCCCAAGGCAACCTGCCCCAGCACACAATCACGATCAAAGACAGCAACCCCACCAAAATCGTCCCCCAATCAACGCCATCCATATTCGCCCAATACACCTCACACATCCCCACAAAATCGCCCGGCAATCGATCAATCTCCATCCCCATCAAATCCCTCAATTGCTTCACACCAATCGCCACCGCAATCCCAGCTGTAAACCCGGTCACCACAGGATACGGAATATATTTGATCATCCCCCCTAACCGCAGCACCCCCATCAAGATCAATAAACCTCCCGCCATGATCGCCGCCACCGCCAACCCCTCCACACCATACTGCTGCACCACCCCATAAACCACCGGCACAAACGCCGCTGTCGGCCCACCAATCTGCACCCGACTTCCACCAAAAAACGAAATCAAAAATCCCGCAACAGCAGCCGTATACAGCCCCATCTCCGGCCCAACCCCCGAGGCAATCGCCAACGCAATCGATAGTGGTATCGCAATGATCCCCACCAGCACACCCGCCACAACATCCTTCGCAAATTGCTCACGATTGTACTCACGGATCACCGTAAACAACTTCGGTTTGATTGACTGCTGCATATTTTCGACCTACTAATACCTGATTAGAACTATCACACCGGATCAATAACCCAATGCAACAGCATCGCCGCCTTCTACCTTAATCTTTAAAGTATCAGCCGCGACATTCATCATTCATATCAATACAAACAAGCAGACAGGCAACGCCGCCCCGTTGCAGGACAGACCCATATCTTAACGCGCCCCAGCACCCTCAACCAATCGTCTTACTTCCACCAGACTTTTCACCAATCATCCCCCAAACATGCATAAATCCAGTGCTAAATTGTCACGACAGCCTTTTCTACCTGCAGTATCATATCAATACCTTTAAAGCCATACCCTTCCGGAGTCTGAGCATGTCATCGCAAACCATACCGCAAAACACTTCATCTAATAAACACTTCAACACTCCAAGGCCTCGCCGCAGTATCCTCAAAATCATTCTCGTCATACTCGCCACCACCATACTGCTCAGCCTAATCACCCTCACCATCTCTTATTTCCTTTGGCACCGTCATCTCGATAACAAACTCACTGCCGAATTCGTTCGCCTCCGCGCCAATGGCGAGCTCATCACCTTACAAGACATTCAAGCTCAATACACCAAGCCCATCAACGGCCTCAACGCCGCCGATTACTACACACCCCGCTTCGACGCCCTCACCGTAGCCTCAGAAATCTTCGACACGACCAGCCCACTCAACCCCGCAGCAACACAAATGATGATGCCCAGCCTGCCCTCAGCTGACACACCTCAAATCCCCTTTTTCACCGAAACCCCTTCAGAGTACACACGCCTCAACCTCACCCCGCCTCTCATCGTCCTCAATGACACAAAAACATATCTCGCTTCTATTCAGGAAGATCTCAGCGAGCTACTAAACCCGCCCATCTTCACCGGCTGCTTTTACCGCGATACTCAGTTCCAATTCCCACTCTTAGGGCCCGCAGATCATCTCCAGCAAATCAGAAACACTTCCCGTCATCTCCAGCTTGCACACTGGCTCGCCGTTCATGAAAAACAACCTAACGATGCGCTGCAAACACTGACTACCATTCGTTCACTCGCAAACACACTTGAAAACGAGCCCTTCCTCATCGGCCAGCTCGTACGCACTTCATTGCTCAGCCTGCTCAACAAAGAAGCGCAACGTGCGATCAACGCCCACCTCTTTAATGACCAGCAACTCGTACAACTACAAACGATCCTCACACCCATTAATGCCGACAGTACATTGATTAAAACGCTTCAGGGTGAACGATCAGCACTCTTTGCGGGCATTAATTTCTATGCCAACAACCCGATCATGCACCACCTTGGCTTAAACAAAAAAGAAAAACTCTTCGCAATTCAATATTATGACGCAATCAAGAAGGACATCATTGCATCTAAAAACACCCTGCCCAACGCCAGCAAACTGATACAGCAAGCACCCTTCGTCTACATCGCCACAAACACATTACTCCCCGCTCATAAAGCAACAATCAAAACCTTCCATCAAATCGAATACGAACTAACCACAACGCAGCTCGCAATTGCCTCATACCGATTCTATCTCTCAAATAGACAACCACCTCAAAACTTGGCCAACCTGACCTCAAATCATTTGTCAATCAACCTATTAAACGCTGCGGGCGAAATCGACGAACAGATAACCAACGACTACAAACTCCGAACCACCAGCAACGGCCTGCTCGTCTATCATCCTGGCCCCGACAACACTGACAACCTTGGCAATCCATACAACCCGCAAGGCAACGAACAACATGGCCTGAACCAAACCGATATCACCGCCGCCATTTCATACTCAAATGCAAATCAACCCATCCTCCTCCAACTGTTCCTCAAAACCACACAAGCTCACCTCGACAACCTCAAAGCTGAGCACGAAAACGATCAACCCGACGGGCAAGAGTAGAACAAAGAGTCAATCGCACCCGAATAAGCAAAATAAAAAGCCCGACCATTTGGCCGGGCTTTTTTATCGCTTAATTAAAATCTTTACGCTTCACTACGGTAATGCGTTGGGCTCACCCCAACCAACCGGTGGAACGTCGCTGTAAAATGGCCGTGACTGCTAAATCCAGCCGCCGTTGCCACTTCACCCACTGGCACGCGCGTCGCACGAAGCATCCACTTCGCAATCTGCAACTGCATACGCAGCAAGTAATGCTTCGGACTTAAACCAACCTGGCGTGAGAACAACCGATGAAAATGGAACGGGCTCGTATAAACGCTCTCCGCCACTTCACTCAAACTTGGACTCTTCGCAAAGTTGTCTGACAGGTAAGCCACCGCTTGCGCGATTCGCTCATCTTCCAGCACACCAACCGCCGGCACATCGCCTTCACCAACCGGCCTTGTCTCAATATACAAGTGACCTCGGCCGCTACCCGCAACACCACCCTTACGGATACGCATCCAAGTCGCCACGCCTTCCATATCAAGCACAATGTCATGCATCAGATCATCATCCAACACATCCCACCGCTGCTTGATCACCGCTGGCAACTTCTCACAAATCTGCTCAAGTAATTCGGGCCGCTGCCTGAACTTCACCTCACTACGAGGATCCGCCAACAACAACCGATTATCACCATCCAAAACCAGACGCCCCATCTCTGATTCTGCAACATGAGCAAATTCAACCTTCATCAACTGCAACAACAACCCAGCAACCTGCACCTCAGCATCGTCATAAGCACGATCCTTGCGGCCAACAGCTAGGTACCACATCACCTGCCCATCTAATGAGCCCGGCAACATCTGTACTGTCGTGTGCATACCAACCGGCAACACGCCGCCTTCACCCATCTCTCCACTCGCATCACCCTTCTTCTTCGCTTCACGGAAAAGTTCATCACCAACCAGAGCGCCTTCACTCCACTTAGCTAAAGCTTCTCCTGAAACACCATCCGCAACTAATATCGCGTCTGGCTTCACCGTCCGGACATCAACAATCCCCAACACCACCGAGTCCCAAGTCAGATGCTCTTTCACCTGATCGAGAAAATCGACCGGCGATGTCAACCAGGGTACAACCCACCCGTTTGCTACGTCACCAATCTTTGAAAACACGTTGACGCTCCAATTACATGACCATCCCATCAGGGAAAACACGCCATATCCAGCAAGATCACTTAAACCGGACCAGCAATAAAAACACAATAATCTAGCAATGACCCCAAGGAATTAGGGTTTATACTAATATTATTAGCGACGATACACAACTATTTAAATGATCTGCCTAATTGCCCGGACGGGCTGATCAAAAAATCAGGTTAACCTCATTATGCAATTTTGCAATTAAGAAATGCTTAATCTTGCCACATTCCAGATGTCTTTTTTTCTAGCCGACGACTATTGATTGCTCTAAACTCCAATCCGTACGACCTTTATAGCAATTGATATGTGCCATAAAAAACCCACCTCGATGTTGCCAAAAAAGTGGCCAAATCACATCACGATCAGTCGAAGGTATTGGCAACCCCTCAATTTCATCAGATTTTACCCAGTCTAACGTTCCCTCATCAAAGGTCGTCCTCTCCACCTCAACCACCCCTTTAACCTCATATAAAAACATCAACCAGTGCATCCGATCGTCAAAACCCGCTTCCGAAACAATCCCCGTCAGATGCAAATCGTCCTCTTTTAATACGAGCCCCACCTCTTCCCGAATCTCTCGTAGCGCACAAGCCGTTGGCGACTCCCCGACAGCCTTCTCCAATTTCCCCCCTGGCGGCGAATACAAATCCTGATTCGGCGGCCGCCGTCGATGCAATAACAAAACCCGCCCCTCAGCATCAAACATATAGCACAAGGTCGCAATTTTATACGGCAACTCAACAGTCATCTGCTTCGCTCCATTTCTCTTCATTCATAACTCAACATCAATAACCGCTCATTCTAGCGTAAACAATCAAAGCATGGTCTCGCCCACATCTTCAGCAATATACAAGTAATCAAACATAGAGAGGGGGGAGTGAGGAGCGAGAAACCTCCGGCCATCAACCCTCTCTTTGCCCAGCTACTTGTGCATATTACAGGCGACACCCCATCAAATGAACAATCGCCCAACAAAGATATATTTTAAGTTCTTTAAATATCGCTAGATATATGCCTTCTGGCGCACAATCGTGCAATTATTGCTTTATTTTGACTTTTACCGATAAATTTCAACCTGAAGGGGATGAATCAGATCACGCAACGCACAGCACTGCTGTCGCATATCGTCACGCCAATGAATCACTCTACGCTGTTTTCTACGACGAATATGTTGGCAACATCACGCGCGGCGATTATGTCGTAAATTTCCGTACCTACCTCAGCGATCTACAAATCCAAAAGCCGCGTTTCGCAAAATAAACGTCTTGTTAGAATTTCTTCATAAATTTCCAACTAAGCATATTCAATACAACACACTATATAACACTTTTCATTACAAACATTTTATAGATGCCTAATAGGCAAAAGAGCATCTTTTACGGCCAAAAACGATGTGTTTTCATAACCAATACCCATTGACACTACTTGTGAAACATGGCAAGATAATCTAGAGCAACATTTGCTCACTGTTTAGATATCAAATTAAAAAAAGCATTTTCTTCTTCAAAGCAAACTTCCGGTCTTATCAAAGTTGATTTTGATTGAAAATCACTTCTTTCATGAGGACAAATTCCAATGTTTCCAAGATCAGTTGATTATAGAAATCGTTTCGCTTTCACGCTCATCGAACTTCTCGTCGTCATATCTATTATTGCCCTCCTTATCGGCATCCTACTCCCAGCTCTAGGCGCCGCTCGCTCAACAGCCAAATCAATCAAATGCAGCAGTATGCTCAAACAATTTGGCTTAGCCGTATACCTTTATGCGAATGACTTCGATGATTACGTCGTTCCAGCTTGGGCCGCTGGGGCTACATCTGCTGCGGAAACCGATCCATGGTGGGACAACATCCCCTTTGCTCAATATGTCGCGAATGAAGTTAAGGATGTAAACGGTTGGCATGCATGGACACCCGAATTCTTTTGCCCCGACGCATCACTTGCTTTTGAACGTAATTCCAGCGGCAATCTCAATGGTATGCCCAGATCATATTCTGCAAACTCGTCTGATTGGGTTTTATATAATCAAAGCTGGGTAACAGAACCTTATGCTCATAGCAACCTTATTCGCGGGATGTATCGCTTATCTTCGCTTACAACACCAACAGATGTTTCACATTTTGCTGATGGCTTACAAGATAACTACAATTTTGGCGCTCATCGTAATTACAAAGGCACCGACGAACATCCTGAAAATGGTTGGCGTTATAACGGTAATATCGCATTTCGTCACCCCTCAAAATCCGCAAACTCAGTCTTCATGGACGGGCACACCGAATCAATAAAGCAAGATCAAATGAACGGTTACGAGTCGGCTGGAGAGCAAAATGAATGGACAAAATATTACATCGATGGTAAATACAATAAAATTTTGCCCGACCCACTTAACTATTAAATCATCTACATAACAAGTGCTTTAAAAGGCCGAGCATAGCTCGGCCTTTTCCATACCATAAGCTATGGCCTCGGATGTGGAACATTACGCCCAATCGAATCCGGGGCTGTCTTACGCTGATCAATATCATAAAAATATTTCTTATAATCTTCTGCCAACACCTCGACCGACATGCTTTCATTATGCCCATCTAAAAACGCGAGATTAGCCGAGTTACCTGGGTGCCGATACCCAATCGTTCCTGAACCCTTAGCCTGATCCGCCAACTGCGCCCCCTTACTAGATGACCAACTATGATACGTTTCACTAACATATCGATCCTCCGCAGGCGAAACAAAAGCATCCGAGAAACCATCTGCCATAAAAATGACTTCCGTCGGCACTTTCACACTTGACATCCTAAATGCACCTTTCCAACTACCACTCGAATGCGGATATTCATCCATTTTTCCTAACGCGTTATACCAATGCCAGTCTGATGCATTCATCGTATATGAAAAATAGATAGATGGCTCATCCCAGTAATTATCGCCCTCAATCGCCGAGGTTGCTTCCGGACAAAAATACTCTGCAGTCCAACCTTCACTACCCGTCGACTTATAATCAGCCGCAGATGCAACATATGACGAAAAGGATTTGTTGATAATCCATCGCAACTGATTAGATGTATCCCATGGCGCATGCGTAGGCACTTTCCATCCATCACTATCTGTCGCATACATATAATTCCCCGTATTAAATTGCCGTAACATGCTGTTGCATTTTACCGCCATCGCCGTTTTTCTCGCCGCCCCCAAAGCAGGCAGCAGTATACCAATCAGCAATGCTATAATTGAAATTACAACAAGCAATTCAATTAACGTGAAACCATCCCAGACACCATTTCTTGATTCCCTTGACATGACAATTCCTTTATTGAACAAAATCGAATATTGAGAAGAGGTGAAACATGCACCCTAGATCTAAATGACAAGTAGAAATAATATAGTTTTCTTAATCACTAAATTTGCCTTGTTGCTAAATACACTTTTGCCTTTTAATAAGGCACATTTTGAGCAACTATTGCAATCATGAATTCTAAAAACACCTAACAATCAAGTCAATGCATATTCGATAGATTTTTCGTACTTACGAATCGCTAGGCATCTGGTCATATTGCCTCGATTTTTCAGCTAAGTACATGCTTTTATTGTTAGTTATATTTCACCAAATGAAAGCTTAATCAGTCTAATTTTGCCTCGATGCTCATCACCTTTTCAATAAAAAAACCTGCTTTACGCAGGTTATTTCAGCATAATTTTCTATTCATAAAACCTAATGCGGCACTTCCTTCACCGCATTACGATTCCACGCCGGTATCTTCACAACAATCGGCTCCTCACTCTCAATCACCGTCTGACACGATAATCGCGAGTTCATCTGAATTCCCGGAGCTTCTTCAACTCGATCAAGCTCATCATCCTCTGGCTCGTTACATGCGTTCTCCCCCTCCTCCAAATAGATGTGACACGTCGAGCACGCACACACACCTCCACAAGCATGTTCAATGTTAATGCCGTTCTCCAACGCGATCTCCAAGATATTCTCGCCAATCGCTCCCTTGCACTCGACCTCTTCTTTACCACCATCTCCTGTCAACCCTTCAGGATCTTCAAGCAAAAATTTCACCTTCACCGTCTTCGGCCCATGATCGTGATCCGACGCCTTCATATGCATATCAAAACTCCTCTATTCATCCACTGCAATCAGCTCTTACTGCCGCAGCATGTCTTTTGTATCAATCCCGCTAAACACCCAACCATCACCATACATTTTAGCCACTTTCCCCCTATACGTATAACACGTCCCAACTTCACAATGGCATCAACCGACAACCCACTCCTTAGACCCCCTCCTCAACCTCATAGTCTCAACTGCCACCTAATCAGTTTCATTTCATGTTAGGCGCAAAAAAAGACTGCAAACCTAACGCTTGCAGTCTCAATATCAATCATATCTACCCAGCGTCACCCATCATCCAATTCGCCGCCGCATCAAACCACACATCCCCATCACACTCAGCACCACACCGCTCATCGGCTCAGGTACCATCGTCGTAAACAGCCCCGAACTGCCATCCATAAACTCCAACCCAAATGCCAGTACATTCTCATCATTCAGATCAAATAAATCATGATCAAATGCTTTGATTGTTTTCATGACTAACTGTCCATCCACCATCACCTCAATTTCCTCACCTGTATGGGCAATCAAATCCAGAGCCCCATCTATACCACGTGAATACAACGCAGTTTTTCCACCAACACCCTCTTTATCTAATGCAACAATAAACGTTGCAACCCCCTGCTCATTCAACTGTATTTGCTCTTGATCACGCCATATCAAATCAAATGCTGTGCCAACATAACGATAATCTTCTGATTCAAAACCTACCGCCAAATCGCCCGACCTGTAAACCGCCTCGATCCCATCATCACTCCCAAAATACAACTGATGAAACGGCTTATCCATACTCTCCCACGCCCTAAACAAATACTCATTCCGATTGTTCAATGCATCCGGCGAATAGACCAAACCAAACTCTTCTCCCTCATCATCAAAATTAAAATCAGACGTTGCAATCAGTGTCACTTCGCCTTCTTCCAAACGATACAACGCTTGACGAGATGATTTTCCATCAACCTTCAAATACGCCTCAAAAACCCCCACCCCGTTATCATTCATCAACATCCCCGTTGCAATCTTACCGATCGAGGAATAATACGACCCATCATCATGCCCAGGCGCAAGCGCTTCACCCTTTGTTAGCTCCGTCGTCATGCCCGTTGCCGAATCGTAAAACGCTAACGACCCGTTGTATGTTCCTGGCACCCCTGAATCATGGACAAACATCGCATCCCCAGCCCCGTTCACATTAAACTTATATTGATCATATATATTCGCCCAGAACGGCCCCCCAATCCCTTCTTTACCCTCCATAAACACTTCATTCACACCGCCTCCCTGAATCGTAAACAGCGCAACCAGATCCTCTGTATCTCCTTCCCCCTGCTTACTCACGCCACTTGAAAAACCGATCAACCCGCTTTCTTTCAATTCAAAATAATCCGCAGCAGAAAACTTGTAATAGTGCGCCGCTGCGGCCCCCTGATTAAATGGGTCTGGCATCACACCACCCGTCGCCTCACCACTCTTCGCCAACACCTCCTTTTGGTTCACATCACCGACACCAACACGAACAAGCTCAAAATCACCTCGTTCTTCTTCATAAATAGTATGAGACGGCCACGGCTCCAACATCTTCACATACGCAATATCACCACGATCATTGATCTGCGTACGATACATCGGCGAAGCCAACGCATATCCATATTTATAACTACCCACCTCCCACACATCACCCGACACAAGCGAGTCAATCACAGCACAATTACGATCCGCACCCACATAATAATTGGCATATGTCTTCAAATCATCAGATTGATTATCATCGTCCATCACCGTTTGAAACACGATTTGGCCATGATTATTAATATCAACCCGATTAAAACTCTCATATGTTTTATCACCAACACCAACCTCACCACTCATCACAACCGTATCAAACACGCTCCCATTAGCCAAACTAACCATCCCAACACCCGCAACCATCGCCAAGCCCGCCATCTTCATTCTCATATTAATAAGCATCTGCTCACTCCCGGTGAATCTCTATATTTAAAATTGATCAATGATTCATGAGCCACCATTCTACGAGATCAGCCTCGCCTAAACGATCATAAAATACACATAACCTCAAAAGTTAAAATAGATAAGGCCGCCCCTTACGAGCAGCCTTATCCCTAACATTTCTTACATTTCTAAAATAATTACCCAACACGTTTACGTCTTACCAACCCCATTAACCCAGCCCCCAGCACAATCGCCCCACTCATCGGCTCAGGCACCATCGTCGTAAAAATCCCCGAGCTACCATCCTCAAACTCCAACCCAAACGCCAGCATATTCTGATTGTTCAAATCAAACACCGACGCATTAATCCGCTCAATCACTCGCGTTTCCAATCCCTCGTCCGTCATCACTTCAAAATCCATCCCCTCATGCACCACCAACTGCATCTCATCTTCAAAGTATGTATAGATCGCATTGATCGGATCATCTTCATTCTCACGAATCTGTATGACCATCGCAGCAATATCGTTCTCATTCAATCGAAAATGATCCTGTTCATCAGTAAAAAAATCAGGGCCATTCACGCCATACTTCCAATCCTCACTCATCCCCGCAGCATGATCATTTGTCATGTACATGCTCTTCACCTCACCACCCCGCATCATATTAAACTCATACCCAACGATCGAATTACTTTGCCCCGCATACACAAGCGTATCATTATTATTGGAATCGATGATCGTCATACTCCATGTATAACGATGCTCTCCACCATTCCCAGATTTTTCAATTAGTCGTAACTGATCATTCTTATACTCAAATAAACCAAGATTTACTGTGCCTGGACTATCTGGATCTTTTACACGCAGTACACAATGTACCGTCCCGTTATCATTGATCACGCCACTCCGCATCGGCTTCATCAGACCTTGTAGATAAGACCCCTCACCATAGCCCGGCATGGCCTCACCTTGATTAACAAATGACACAATACTTTGATCAGAGCCGCTATAAAAAATTGGATCAGTAAAACCAAAACCATCACTGAATGCAATCACATCACCATGTTCATTCGCATATATAGCTTCACGATAAGACGAATCAGCAAAGTTAAACTCCCAAGCTTCATCCACCGATTGAGAGTCAAACAACACCTGCGTCCCATCCAAACCACCCGATAAAACCGATTCGCGGCTCTTGTACTCACCATTAAACCCCGGATCATTCTCCTCACGGGCAAACGTAATCACCTGCCCTGATTCATTCAACTGAAAAAGTGAATGCGCAAGCAAGTCACGATATCGATATGCATCTTTATCACCGACCACCTGCCCATTAATATCAAGCCCCGTCCCAAACAACACCGATGATTGCCCGCCCTCAACACGCGTCATCATCCCTTTACCTGTAACCTCATGTGATAGCTGCGATGCACTGCCACCATTAAGCTCCCATTCACCATCAACCTTGATGTAAGCAATATCACCGCGATCATTCAACTGACTGCGATGTAAACCGCCCATAAATTTATCTCCGTTCGCCCAACCGCCACGTGTATAGTGCTGACCAGCCATCATGTATAGATCCCCTTCCCGCTCCACCGAATCAATCAGCTTACGCCCACCCATCGCATCAACATATATATTTGCATGCACCCACGACTCATCCGCTTCTTCATCATCAACCAACGCTTGAAACAACAACTGCCCATTGTTATTCAAATCAACATCATCGAATGATCTAAGCGTTTTCTCGCCAATCGTTGATTGCTCACCTGATAAAACAACGGTCTCGAAAACCCCACCACTCGCAATACCTGTTGTCAATAACGCCAACACACCAACTGCACCAACAAACTTACTCCCGGACATAGCATCTCTCCTGTCAATTATTAGGCTAAATCGTGATGCAATTATAACTCAATGTCTCCGCAAATCTAAATCATTACTGAATGCTTTACGATTTACTAACAAAAAAAGCCACAAGTCATCGACTCATGGCTCTAACTTTCCTATTTTATCAACCCACCTAACAACCAATCAGCCCACACGGCGCCGCTTAGCCAAAACACCCAATGCCATCATCCCCATCACCGCCCCACTCATCGGCTCAGGCACCATCGTCGTAAAAATCCCCGAGCTACCATCCTCAAACTCCAACCCAAACGCCAGCATGTTCTGATTGTTCAAATCAAACAGATCCACATTAAACGACTCAATCACCCGCATTTCTAACACACCATTTGCCATCACTTCGAATCCCATCCCCTCATACGCAATCACTTCAAGCTCACCCTCAGCTCCCCGGCCATACAACACCTCTAAATTATCAAACCCCTCGCCAACCACAGCCAAAAACGCCGCCGCACCATTGTCATTTAACTGCACTGATTCCTGATCCCGCCAAGCGCGATCCGCAAGAATCTGTCGATAAACATATCCTTCTGATTCAAATCCCGCCGCCGCTTCACCAATCACAGCAACGGCTTCCCAACCAGACTTACTCCCCATATACAAACTAAGTGCCGGGTCCGTGATCGCCGGCATCGCCATAAACATAAACTGATCACGATTGTTGTACGCAAAAGGGGATGTCAATGTTTCAAAATCATAATCATCGACCACAACACCACCCGATGCACCCGAATTGGCAACCCGCGTCATCCCATCCTCATCATATATATACAACGCCTTTTGAAACACACTCGCATTAGATGGATCTCGAACCACAAACTCTAAAAACATCGTCCCATTATCATTGATGACAGGCCCCGCCGGCGCTCTAAAACCTGTATATAAATACGCACCATCCTCATACCCCGGCGCAGGATCACCAACACGTGTAATCGCATCCAACTCTCCTGTTGATGCATCATATTTCGTCACATTCGCATTCCAACCAAAATGACCATTCGGATTAGTCAAACCATCATGCGCAACCAGCACATCACCATTTCTATTCAGTGAAACCAACCGTGGAGACAAAGGTGCAAGCACAAAACTGCCAAACTCCCCCGGCAACCCGTTCGTTGCAGTCGGATCACCCGTCATAATCAATTTTTCAATACCCTCACTATCAATTTTATAAATCCCAAGCCCCGAGGCAGCAGCACTCAAGCCTTCAGCCTTTGTCGTCAACGTAACATCGCCATCATTCAGAAGCTGAAAATTACCACTCACCAAATAATGATCCAACTGCATACCACCTGCACTTGGAACCTCCGTTTGATTGCTCGCTAACACTTCATTTAATGAACCGTTAATTGATGTTCGTCTAAGCTCAAATGGCGCATCGACTTCAGTGTGAAGTTCATTATCACTCCACACATCCGTCAGCTTCAAATATGCGATATCACCATGATCATTCAGTTGCGTCCGGTATAGCGGATACGCATGCGTCGAAAAAGCAACCCCCTGCCCACCTTTCATTGACCAGTCATGATCATTCGTCTGGCTGTCAATCAGTTGATGCCCACCACTCACATCCACATAATAATTCGCATACGTCTTCAATTCATCAACCGCGTCATCATCCGCAATCGCCTGAAACACCAACTGCCCATGATTGTTCAGATCAACTCGATCAAACGCCCGTAACGTCTTACCTACAACCCCCGCCGCCTCACCACTCAAAATAACCGTCTCAAACTCTGCGCCACTGACCTGCATACCCAACCCCCCACACATCAATACACCCAGCACACAACACTTTAGGCTCCCGAATTTCATCTCGTCTCTCCGTTTATGATTTAATCCAAAGCAATAATTCAATAATCTTAGACGCAAAATCATACCATCAATCCAACACACATTAAACACACTCCCCCAAATTCTTAATACCAATCGCACGCCTGTTAAAATAGATAAAGGCCGCGAGCTTTATAAACTCGCAGCCTTTTGATTTCACAATCCTAACACTCTAATCAAGTATTAGTCTTCAACTGTCGTCGGGTCAGGACGATACAGCTTCGTATTCAGCGCCCAAATCTTTTCCGTAAAGTTCCCCGCACCAGGCGCCGGCTTACTTTCCTCATTACGCGTCTCACTGATCGCCATATTCATCTTCGCATCCAAATTATCAATATGCGAAATCAGAATCGCCTCAGCAGACGCCGGTATCTTAAGCGCCCCAAACTCAGGCTCACCATGATGCGACAAAATGATGTGATGCAGCATGTGCTTAATCGCCTTCGGCACCTTCACCGCAGCAGGATCGTCTGCATGCTCTGGCTCACGTTCAACCGCCTCAATCTTCTTCTCCAACATCAGCACACCTTGGCCAATATGACCAATCAGCTGCCCCACATCCGTATACGAGAAGCCAGCCTCCCACGACAGTTCCTCACACTTGCCCAAGTCGTGCAGGAACAAACCAAAAACCACCACATCACGGTTCACGCCCGGATAGTGCGGCAAGATCGATTCCGCCAACTTCATCACCGACAACGTGTGCTCCAACAACCCACCCAAGTATGCATGATGTAACACCTGAGCCGCAGGTGCATTGCAGAAACGATCCATCAACTGACCGTCAGACAAGTACTCGTTCGCAATGGCTGCGATCACCGGATTCTCGATCGAACCCAACATACGCAATACCTCGCTGAACATCTCGTCAATACTAAACTTCGTGGTTGGCACCAACTCACGCAGCTCAGTATCCGTTGGGACATGCGGCTTAATATTCTGAATGATCAACTGTATCTCACCCTGATACGGCTGAGTTTGCGCCTGTATGTAGACAAAACCATCCGTTGGCAGCGTTGCGTACAACTCTTCCGAGGCATTCCACATCCGACCCGGTGTCCGGCCCGTCTTGTCAGCAATCAAACACTTCAAGAACGGCTTGCCATTCTTCGTCATCCCCAACTGACAATTTTGGACCGCATAAACCCCCTCAATATATTGATTCGATGAGAGCCCATTGATACTCACGTGATGCTGCTGCAATGTTCTATCCCTTAAAATAGTCATGGTTTAAAAGCTCAGGCTGGATCGATTATGTTACACGAGCCGAACCATACTAGCGAATAACTACCCCGTTAAACGCTCGATCTGTAGATTTAGACAAAATGGGCTAACCTGAAATTTCCTAACCCTTCTAAACGCAGCCTATAAAGGCATTAAGAGTGGATTGGCGGTGGAGAATTAAACAGAAACAGCTGATGTTTTTCAGTCTTTTCTGAATACCCTAAAACCCACACAACTCAGGCATGTGAATACTCAAACTTCGTACATGCTTTTGTGCTGAGTCATTGATTGCGAGATGTCGGATTGGGATGCTGCTCTTCTCGGTGTTAGAATATCTTCCAATATGAGTGAGAACCCATCCCACAACTTAACCAATTGCCAATCAAGTGGTTGCGAGTCTACACCCCCTTCTGTCGTGAGCTTAGCGATCGAGGCTTCCGGCCGAGTCGGGCGTATTGCAATTGGCCGTGGTGATCAGATCCTTGCCGTCCGCGATCTTCCCGCCTCACGCCGCCATAACCTTGATCTCATGCAAACTGTGGACGAGATTTTTACAGAACAAGGCATTGCAAAATCTGATCTCAAAGAGGTTTACATTTCAACCGGCCCGGGAAGTTTCACGGGCCTCCGCATTGCGATCACCACCGCGAAAATGCTCGCCATGGTTTTAGGCTGCAAAATTATTGAAGTGCCAACCCTTCAAGTTGTTATGAACCAAGGTGTTAGCGATGATCTTTCAGAAGGTGACTGCATCGCGGCCTGCCTGAACCTCAAGCGCGACACCGTCTACTCTGGCATCTGGCAGCAGAACGCTGAGGGCGAGATGATCGCTGTGAGCGAACCCAAGCTGCGTAGCAGTGATGAGTTACGTGACGAGGCGGGCGATCAACTAAGAGTGGTTGTGGGCGAAGTCTTGCCGGAAGCGTTGAAGAACGAAGACAGTTGGACGCGGAAACAGAACGTGAAGATCATCAGCGGGCCAGCAGCCTTAGCGGATGCGTCCCATACCTGGCTGATCGGGCGTTCGCTTTCAAAGGCTGGCAAGTATATTGAAGCCAAGGATTTACAGGCTGCTTATATCCGTGAGCCGGAAGCCGTCACCCTCTGGAACATGAACCACCCCCCTGCCCCCGGAAGCTCCCGCACCCGGAAGTAATCCCCCCTACCCCCGGAAGCTACCCCCCGGAAGCCACCCCCGAGCCGCCCCCGGAAGTGGTTCCCCTTGTTCCCCCGCCACCCCTTCCCCTCTTTTCTGTCTTCCCTCCGGATGCGATTTCGCGTCTCACTTCTTTGTCTACCCAACTTATTTCACAGCACTAATCGTTGATTAGACGCGGCTGAAAAATATGCTTTTGTGCGCGTGGAATGTTCAACAGTTGGCAGGGCGTGTGCGCGCAGTTTGTCTTGCACCTGAACGCAAATACAAAACCTTCCGGGAGCGCACAAAAGCGCTCCCGGAAGGTTATTGTTGACGTAACTAACTCATCAATAGATAGTTGCAAGCAAAACTAAAAATCGTCAAAAAACGTTTAAAATCGCTGGTTTTAACCAAAAACGAATCAAAAAATGTGCGTTTTGAAAAGAAATTATTAAAAACAGAGGCTTATCCACAAGCGATTTTGCGCACAGATGCGCGCTTCAGAAAATTATTGTGCGCAAAAAAGGCGCAGGCATATGGGCGACTGGCTAATCTGCGTTTTAGGCTAGTTTTTCAGTATCAAACTAAACGGCATGTCGCCGACGTACACAGACGAGGACAGGTAGTAAGAGCAGCGCGGTTGAAGGCTCGGGAATGACGACGGTATGAGCGGCATTGTCCTGCCAAGTGTTGATCGCGGATTTTGTGTCGGTTGAAAGTGAACCCCAAACGCCGGTGAGGTCGAGATGCGTGAGGCTCTTGAAGGTGGTTTCATCGAGCAGTTGCATGATGAAAGTATCGGAGAGGTTTTGTGCGTAAGCGAAGGAGAGTGATTCGATGTTGTCGGTGCCGTTCTCGTCGGTGAGGGCGGCGAAGTCGGTGATGTCGATGAAGTCGATACCTGAGAAATTGATTGATCTGATGTTTGAGAAGTTCATGATGCCTGATGCGAAGTTGGAGGCGTTGTTGAGGAGGATGGCGTCGAAAGCAAGTTGGGAAAGTTGTGAGTATTGGAGGTCGAGGTGTTGGACACCATAGTTGATGTCGGCTTTGATGAGGTTTTTGAAGTTCGCATGGGAGAGTTTGAGTGTTGGGGAGGCGGAGCCGAGGATGAAGGTTTCGAGGCTGTCGAAATGCGAGAAGGCTTTGTGTTCGATGGAGGTGAATGGGTTGTTTCGGATGTCGAGTTCTTTGAGGTTGCTTAGCCCTTTGAAGGTATCAGCGGTGATTTCTGTGATGTTGTTGTTGCGTAGGGATAGTGTTTTGAGTGATGAGAGATTTTCGAACAGACCATCATGTATGGCTTGGAGGTTGTGGTAATTGATTGAAATTTCTTCGAGATTTGAGAGGTTGTTGAATGCGCCGAGTTCGATTTCGGAAATGGAGCTGGGGTTGTAGTTTGAGAAGATGAGTTTCTTGAGGGTGGTGAGTTGGCTGAATGTGTTGGCGCGAAGGGTATCTATTTCTGGTGTGTAGAAGTGGAGTTCTTCGATGCTGTTTAGGTGGGTGAAGGACTCTTGGTAGAGTTCGGTGAGCGTGCTGGATTCGAAGTAGAGGCTTTTGAGGTTATTTAGGCCTTGGAAGGAGATGTTGCGCAGGTCATTGATGGCATGGTTTTCGAGGCCGAGATGCTGGAGGTTGGTCATGGGGAGGAAGGCATGGGCGTTGATGAAAGAGGTGGTGAGCTCGAAGCTGAGGTATTTGAGTTGGCTGAGATGGGAGAGAGAGTCTTGTTTTAGTTGGACAAGGGGGTTGGCGGATAGGCGGAGTTCTTCGAGTTGGGACATGCCGATGATGTTGATGTTTTTGAAGTCGGTGATTTTGTTGCTGAATAGATTGATTGATTTGAGTGCGGTGAGGTCGTGATCGGGGCCGACGTTGAATGAGGTGAGTTGATTGCTGCTGAGGTTGAGGTGTTGGAGGCTGGTGAGGCCGGTGAAGGCGCCGTTTTGGAGTTGGGAGATTTGGTTGATATTAAGTTCTAGTTTTTCAAGGCTTTGCAGTCCGGCGAAGGCGTTGGCGTTTATGGTGTTGATGGTGTTTGATGTGAAGTCGAGTTCTTTGAGGTTGATGAGTCCGGTGAAGTCGCCGGCGTCGAGTGTGGTGAGTTTGTTGGAGTAGAAGGTGAGGTCTTCGAGGTTGGTCATATCGACGAAGGGGCTGCCTGAGATGTCGGTGATTTTTTTGCTGGAGAGTGAGAGTTCTGTGAGGTGGGTCTTGCCGACGAGGTCGTCGGGGGTGAGGATTTTGGCGTGGGTGGTTGAGGTGAGGGGTAGTGCAGCGATTGTGGACAGGGCGAGAGATTGGGCGAATTGGTGGCGCGTGAACATGTTTGCTCCCCATGTTACGTGTGTTGAATTATGAATTGAAAGTCGAAAGCAATATTAACTCAAAAATTGGTTTTTCAAATTGGTATTTTCAAAATTTAGCCCTAAATATGTGCGATAAAATTCACTTCTAGAAGAATATAAGAATTACCTGAGAAATAGGTAAGAAAACGCGAGCGGGATGGTTTGCTAGTACGGGTTTACGTGCCCGCTTGCCTGCGATGTTTTGGTGTTTGATGCTGGTTGAGAATCTGAAACAGATCATGTTTAGGTTCGTCTATCAGGTAGATCTATCCTTGTTTTTGATTCCGATTTTTGATTTCCGATGGGGCACATCATGATGCGATTGTTTACGGTTTTGGTATTGGCTTTTGGGCTGGGGTTTGTGGGCTGGCGTGAGTTGTATGCGAACGAGAAGGTTGGGCGGTGGGAAATTAATGCCTATTCGGTGGATAGATAATTAGAAGATTTTTCGGAAGGTATAGGGATGGAGCGGCCGGAGGAAACGTATGGGATGATTAGGCGGGCAATGGTGGGGGAGGTTGTAACTGCAGGCGAAGCAGAAGAAGAGTTGAGGAGAGATTAACCTCGGAGGTTGTGTGGGGGGGGGGGATGGGCATGAAAGGCCTCGGAAGAAGGATAATACCGAATAATCAATCGCTATTTTAATGCTGGGTCTATTAGAATGATAGTGATCGATGATTCTAATGAATTACTAGGGAAGCATGTGATGTTAAAGCAACGAACGTCCATAATAGGATTGATGTGTTTGTGCATGTTGATGGTGGGGTGTGTGCGTAATGAGGTTGTTTTTGAAGAAGACAAACAGTCGCCTAAATCGATGAGTGGGTATGAGGCGGTGCAGATTGCGAATGCGTTTTATCAGCCTATGTTGTTCTTACCTCAGGAGGACATGGGGTTTGAGCCATATGATTGGGATTATGATTATTTGGGTGTATCGGTTGAAGCGGATTACATCGTGGATGAAGGTTATTGGTGGGTGACGTATACGCCATTGCCTGCTGCACCGGATAGATTCACGATTATTCAGGTGAATCGTGATCGGACGGCGGAAGTGTTCTATCCGTATCGGCTCCCAGAAACACTTGATACATTGGGTGAGGAGGAGTAACTAGCAGGTAAACGATGCTGGTGCTGAACGATACCCCCTGACCGGCGGTTAGGGGCTTGGGATTGATTAATGGGTGGTTTGATTTGGATGAGGGGTGGGGATGGGCTAGAATGTGTGGCTCCTTGGCGAGTGCTGAGGCCCGAACTGGATAGGGTAAAGAATCCGGATATTCCGCTTGGATGGCTGTGAAGCGTGGCTGAGCGGAAGAATGAGATGAAAGGCAGGTGTGCGATGAGCGTACCCGACGGCGGTTATTTGCCGAAGATTGTGATTGTGGGTCGGCCGAATGTTGGTAAGAGTTCGCTGATGAACATGATGGCGGGCAGACGGATCAGTATTGTGGATCCGACAGCGGGTGTGACGCGTGACCGTGTGAGCACGCCGGTGGAGATTCCGAATTTGGAGCGGGGATTGGAACCGAATTATGCGGAGTTGGTGGATACGGGCGGGTATGGGATTGAGGATACGCAAAATTTAACGGCTGATGTTGAACGGCAGATCGAGATTGGGATTGCGGATGCTGATCTTGTGCTGTTTATGGTTGATGCACAGCAGGGCTTGGTGCCGCTGGACTATACGGTTGCGAGTGTGCTTAGGAAATCGGATTTAAAGACGCCGGTGCTGCTGATCGCGAATAAGGTTGATGGGTCGACGCATGAAGCGGGCGCATATGAGACGTCGGGGCTGGGGTTTGGCGATCCGCTGATGATGAGCGCAAAGAACAAGAATAATGAGTACGCACTCTATCGTGCGATTAGAGAGAAAATTGATTTTGATCATTTGGCATCGATGGGTGATGCGGTGACGAAGCCGGACGAGGGGATTAAGGTTGCGTTTGTTGGGAAACGTAATGCGGGCAAAAGTACGTTTGTGAATGCGTTGGTTGGCGATGATCGTGTGATTGTGTCGGACGAATTGGGAACGACGCGTGACTCGGTGGATGTGCCGTTTAAGCGGGATGGCCGAAAGTTTACGGCGATTGACACGGCGGGGATGCGTAAGCGAAAAAGTTTGGCGGACGACATTGAGTTCTATTCGCATCATAGATCTCTCAGGTCTGTGAGGCGTGCGGATGTTTGTGTGATGTTGATTGATGCGAGTGTGCCTGTGTCTCAGGTGGACAAGCAGTTGGTGAATGAAATCCGGAAGCATTTCCGAGCGACTGTGTTTGTGATCAACAAGTGGGACTTGGCTGAAAAGACATACACGAAAGAACAGTATGTTGAGTATATGGACAAGGCGCTGGGCGCGATGTCGTATGCTCCGATTGTGTTTACGAGCGCGAAGGACAAGAAGGGTATCCATGAGGCAATGGATATTGTTATGGCGTTGTATAACCAGACGAGTTTGCGTTTGTCGACGAGCGAAGTGAATACGTTTATTGGGGCGTTGATGCAGCTTAGGGGGCCGAGCGGCGGTAAGAGCGGCAAGCGTGCGAAGGTTTATTATGCGGCGCAGATTTCGGTGAATCCGCCGACGATTGCGTTGAACGTAAATCACCCGGAATTGTTTGATAATAATTATCAGCGATTCATGATGAATCGGTTGCGTGATGTGGTGCCGTATAGTGAGGTGCCGATTAAATTTGTGATCCGAGGGAAGCAGAAGATCACCGCAGAAGAACGGATTCGTGCAAAGAAGGAAGGGGAGCGGTTGTTGCCGAGGGGATATCGGTTTGTTGAAGGGGTTGATACGCCGGATCATCCTGATGTGATTATTGATGATTTCAGCGAGATGGATGATTAGCTGAATCATTAACTGATGAATAGATGATTATATGGACGTGCTGGCGCAGGCTGGTACGTCTTTTTTTGTTATTGATTTTCAAAGTTATGGTGTCAATCCCCTATTACATAGATAGGCGGTTATTTGGCGGATGAATGTTGACGATAGCGGAGATACGAGGGTAAAAGAGGGTTGGAAATGAATGCGTGTCGGGAGAAAAACGGATGGCAATAAGCGATCTGCGGATTATATTGGTAGCTATTGGTGTGGTACTGTGGGCATCGGCAATGGTCGGCTGCCAGGAGCCATACTATCCAACGGCGAAGACGATGAAGACGCTGGATGGGCGTGGTAAGAAGGTTGAGGTTGTGAGTGGTGAAGACAATGGGGCGCTGGTGTATATCAAGACGGGAGAGAGTTTGCATGTGCGGCTGAGAGCGGATCCGACGACGGGGTTTTTGTGGACGTTGTCGCAGGACCGTCGAGAGATTTTGGCACCGGTGGGCAGGCCGTTGTTTGAGCCTGACGAGGATGAGGAAGGGAAAGCTGTGGGGACGGGGGGCATCAGGACGTGGATCTTTTTGGCAAATAAAACGGGGCTGGTCAATTTGAAGTTTATTTATCACCGGCCTTATGAGAAGGATGAAGAACCGATGAAGGTGTTTCGGGTAACGGTGAATGTAGTGAAAGGCGAGACGGCGAATTACCCGGTCGTACAGGAGGACGGTGAGGGGAGTGAGCATGGCAGAGGGCGGTATTATTGAATTCCCAGAGAATCGAGGCATGGATAAAGGGAATGGGTTTTCGGACACTAACCGAAGGATAGACAAATGCTAAAGGGCGTTATTTTAATATTAGTGATGACATTGTTGATGCTGGTAGGTGCCTGCTCGGGCGATACGCGGGTTGATGGGAAGGATCATGTGGATGGTGAAGAGGCGCCGCGACTATTTACGGTTGTCCGGATCACTGAGAAGGATGATGGAAAAACGGTGACGGTATGGGAAGGTGATGAGGTTGTGGTAGAACTTGAGAGTAATCGGACGACAGGGTATATGTGGATGTTGCCGCGTGGCTGGAGTGGGGATGGTGTGCTAGAACAAGAAGGATTGGGTGAGTATGAGAAGGATGAAAGAGAAGAAGGGATGGTGGGAACAGGCGGGGAAAGTGTATGGCGGTTTAAGGCAAAGAAGTCAGGCGAAGTGAGACTGGTTATAGATTACCGCCGGCCATGGGAACGTACGCGTCTGGGTAAATCGTTTCGGGTTGATATTGAGGTGAGAGAAAAAGATCGTGAGCGGCGAAAAATTGATGAGGTGTATTAGAGCGTTTTGCGTAAACACTTGCCGCGTTGACCAATTGGTCGTTACGTAAAAACAGTTTTCAGATTAAATGACTGTCGATTGCAACATTGATTCACACGGCAAGTCAACATGCAAACTGCTCTAAACGATAATAAACATGAACGGTTTTAGAGCCTTGCTCGTGAAGAGTGAGGCTTTTTTGTTAGACGGAAGCGCCTTTGACGCGCTGGATGTCGGCGCCGAGTTTTTGGAGAGTGAGTTCCATGCGCTGATAACCTCTATCGAGGTGATAGACGCGGTTGATGGTGGTGGTGCCGCGTGCGGCGAGGCCTGCGAGAACGAGGCCTGCGGAGGCGCGTAGATCGGAGGCCATGACGGGGGCGCCGATGAGTTCGCGGACGCCGGTGACCATGACGGAGGGGCCGATGCGTGTGAGGGAAGCGCCCATGCGGAGGAGTTCGGGGACGTGGAGGAATCGGTCGGGGAAGATTTTTTCGGTGATGACGGAGTTGCCGTCGGCGAGGGTGAGGAGAGCCATGAGTTGGGCTTGAAGGTCTGTGGGGAAGCCGGGGTGGGGTTGGGTGACGACGTGGGCGGGTTCGAGGCGGCGAGAGGTTGCGATGCGAACGGTGTCGCGGAGGCCGGGAAGGGTTGTGGTTTTGGGTTCTAATGTGGCGATAGGGGTGCCGGAATCGGGCGTGGTAATCGGTTCGAGTGATTGTGTTGATGAAGAATGAGGGGGAATGGGTGTGACGTCGACGCCGATGACGCGGAGACGGTCGAGCGCGGCGGTGAGTGTGCGGGTTGGAAAGTTTTCGAGGATGACGTCGCCGTTGGTGATGGCGGAAGCGATGACGTATGTGCCGGCTTCGATGCGGTCGGGCATGATGGTGTGCGTTGCGGCGGTGAGTTCGTCGACGCCTTCGACGGTGACGACGGGCGAGCCTGCGCCGGTGATCTTGGCGCCCATGCTGTTGAGCAGGTTGGCGAGGTCTTCGATTTCAGGTTCACAAGCGGCGCACTCGATAATGGTTGTGCCTTCGGCGAGTGCGGCGGCGGAAAGAACGTTTGCTGTGCCAAGGACGGTTGAGCCGTTGGGCCCGCCGAGGAAGACGTGTGCGCCTTGGAGTTTTGAGCCGGGGCCGTTGGGGCCTTCGGCAATGATGTATCCTTCGGCAAGATGGATTTTGGCGCCGAGTTGCTGGAGGCCTCGGATGTGGAGATCGACAGGTCGGTCGCCGATCGCGCATCCGCCGGGCATAGAGACTTTGGCGTAACCACGTTTGGCGAGGAGTGGGCCGAGGGCACAGATGCCGGCACGCATGGTGCGGACAATGTCGTAATGCGCGAGGGATTTGGAAGGATCGGTTGCGTGGAGTTTGATATCGACGCCGAGGCCATCGGAGGTCGTGCCGAGGTCGGGGGTGGAGTCGATGGTGCAACCGAGAGATTTGAGGAGTTTGACCATGTTGCGGATGTCGGAGAGATCGGGGACATCTTTGAGGGTGAGAGGTTGGTCAGTAAGAAGGGCAGCAGCCATGAGGGGTAGCGCGGCGTTTTTAGAGCCGTGAATTCTGACTGTGCCGGTGAGCCGTTTTCCGCCTTGAATTACGAATGCATCCATAGGGAGGATGGTCGCAGAAGTTTGCAGAGCTTGCAAGAGTGAAGGTTGGGTGAGTGATGAATGGGTGGTTAGCGGTGGACAGTGGGGTGCGGGGGAGAAGTTATCAAGGAATAAACCACAAAAAGTGGGATTTTAGAGCGTTTTGTAAAATTACTTGCCTCATTAACCAGTGGGTCGTTACGTTAAAAACGCTTCTCATACGAGCCTGCTTCCGATTGTTTCGCAGGACATGTGGCATGTCATGATGCAACTTGCTCAAGCGGGGTTAAGTGTTCTTGTGATAAGACGTTTACAGAAGCAAAGAGATTGTTGATAATGGTTTTGTTCCCTGCGTATTTTATTGCATAGAAAAAGAAGTCAGGATTAGGAAGGCATAGAAAAGAAGATGGGAGGGGTTGTGCGCTTGGGGTGGGCCGTTAGAGAGGAAGCGGAAGAAGGCGCGTAAAGCATGTGAGGTGGGTATCGATATGGTTGATGAATTGCGTGAGCGTGCAGGCTCATGCAAGGTATGGTTTCCTGTCTGAGTGCTTCGCAAAGATTGCGAGCAGATATAGATGTCATTAGAAGCGAAAGAAAATCAGATTGTGGACGCGATCCACACGATACATTATTCGACTGGACCGGGTATGCCGGGGAAGGTTTATGAGGGGATCGTGCGGAGTGTGATGGTTGAGAAGCGATTTGAATTGGTGGATGGCGGGGAAGTACAGGGCCAATTGGTTTATCACGTGGATGATGAGATTGCGCTGTTGGTGCTGTCGGATATGAATGCGGATCTAGATGAGTTGGCGGATAAGCTGACGGCATATCTGGAAGTGGCGGGCTTGAAAGCGGGTGTGGTGTTCAATTTCGCGGCGATGAACCCAACGCTGGGAACACGTCGGGCGCGCAGGTAAGTCGTTTTTGAATAAAAAGTATATTAAACTGCAATTGGTTATTGCATCTTCGTAATAATCTATTATCATTATGGGCATGTTCGCCAAACGTGCCGCAGTCTGGTTGTGCGTGTTGATGCTGCTGATGCAGTATTCGGGGTTATTGCGTGGCGTGCACTTGACGATGGGGCATGAGCATGGAGTTAAGGCGATCGTCACCCATGTGACGGCAGGGGAGCTGGGGACATGTGGGATTGAGGGGGCTGAGGAGAAGAATACTGAGCATCGATGCGGGGTGTGCGAACAGTTGACGCTGCTGCGGCAACAGATGTTTGAAGATTCGGCGGTGGGTGTGCATGATGTTTTGGGGCTGGTGGAGACACTGGTTGCGGAAGGTGAGAATTGGACGATGGAGGTGGATGGTGAGTTGCGTGGGCGCGGGCCACCGATGGGTTGAAGTACATATCTAGTTGTGTTTCAGATTGATTCGTAAGATATCGTGCAAACATTGCGCATAAGGTGCGGTGATTAATTGTACGTAGCCTGACTATCTGAGACTCCCTTATCTATCAATAGTGAATGATCTGGGTGATATGCTGCGTGCGTATCGCGGGTCGCTTGTGATTAATGGTTATTTGATAACCGGGAGATGTTCCTGATGAAACGTGGATTTACATTGATTGAATTGCTTGTAGTGATATCGATCATCGCATTACTAATTGGTATCTTGTTGCCAGCGCTATCAAGCGCTAGGCGGACTGCGATGACGATCAAGTGCTTGAGCCAAATACGTCAGTTGGAGATCGCGCATTATGCGTATGTGATTGATAACGATGGTGAATTGATTCAGGCGAATTTGGCGCATGGTGGTGCGGCGCACGGTTCGCATGAGCCGTGGACAGAAACGCTGGCAAAAGATTATGGGGTGGATGTGGTCTTGCGGTCGCCGGTGGATGATAGCCCGCATTGGGGGCCGCATCCAGAGGGCGATCCGATACCGGGTTCATCGAATGATCGGCGTCGCATGACGAGTTATGGGATTAATGACTTTTTAGATAGTGAGTTGGTGGCGTGGGGGCCTTGGGGGATGGGGAGTGTGGATGGGCATTACACGATGGATAACGTGCGGCAGCCAACTGGGGTGGTGCATTTTGTGATGATGACGTTTGAGGGTGAGTATGCGGGGTCAGATCATGGGCACGTTTCTGCGTGGGCCACGAGCGCGACGGCGCATCTTGCTCCGAAGAATGCTGCGAAGCAGTATGCGATTGGCGCGCATGGGGGGCCGAAAGATGAGAAGGGGAGTATCAGTAACTGGGGATATCTGGATGGGCATGCAGAGACATCTACGTTTGAGACTGTGTATGTGAGCCCGACGGAGAATCGTTTTGATCCGATGGTGGTGGGAAAATAGTGGTTGAAAAATTTTCGTTCTTATTCAAAAACAATTTTATTAACAGGGAGATTTTCGTATGAATACTTTAAAGAATACTTTAAAGAAAAGTTTGATGATTGGCGGGGTTGTTATGGCGACAGGCATTATGGGATCACAGGCGTTTGCTGAAGATCATCATCATGGCCATTCAGATATCCTGCTGGGTATTAAGGATGGTCAGATGATTGCGATGGTTGAGCATGGTGGTGTGATTGAGAAGTTAGTTGCGATGGGCGCAGAGATGCCGGAATCTTATTACGCAACTAATCCGGGGTTCGGCGTTGAGGCGGACGAGTATGATGACGGGATCACTGCACCACTGGCAAGTACGGATGTGTCGTTTGATTTCAATGCATTTGAGCTTGGCGGAACAGTCTCTAATCTGTTTTACTGGGATGCGTCGGATGTTAATGATATCGCATTTGATGCGGTGAACGATGGGACGATGTTTACTGCTGCTAGGCAGATAAGCCCGTTTGAAACGTACACTGCTACGGTTAATGGTGGTACTGATGATGTCGATGGTTTTGTCATTGGGCAGACAGGTGCTGATAGTGGACTACATCAACACATCGGCTTCTACATGCTGGATGAGGCGAATGGCACGGATAACATCAAAGATGGTATCTATGCTGTTGCGATGTCGTTTAGCCAAGAAGGTTTAACGGCAAGTGATCCGGGTGTGTTGGTTTTTGCTGTGGGTGAACACGGTGAAGCGCTTCACGAAGCGGCTGTTGCGTTTATTGAAGGCGCGATGGTGCCTGAACCTGCAAGTCTAGCCTTGCTTGGATTGGGCGGATTAGCAGCTATTGGCAGAAGACGTCAAAAGTAATGGGAGCATGAAGATCCACGTTTATGGGTGAGAGGCGAAAGCGTCTTGCCCATTTTTATTGCACGTTTTATTTAGAGCGTTTTGCGAAATAACCTGGATCGTTGACCAAAGGGTCGTTTCGTAAAAGGTAGCTATGACAAGCGTAGGCTGATGAATTCTGAGTCATCGGATGTTCCAGATAATCACGCAACTTGCTCTAATGTGTGTGGTTATGGAGTAAGAATATTGTTTTGTTTGAGGAGGTCGATGAGTTTAGTGATGGATTGGTGGAGTTTGAGTTCGTGAGTGGGAAGGAAAAGGTCTGGGGATTCGGGTGCTTCGAACTGTTGATGAATGCCTGTGAAGTCTTTGATCTCGCCGGCACGGGCTTTTTTGTAGAGACCTTTTGGGTCACGCGATTCGGCGATGCCGAGAGGGACGTGGATGTGTATTTCGAAAAAAGGGATGCCGACTTGCTCGTGGAGTTGGCGGATTTGATCACGTGATGAACGATAAGGCGAGATGAAAGAGGTGATGGTGATGAGGCCGGAGTCTGCGAAGAGTTTGGCGACTTCGCCGATACGTCGGAGGTTTTCTTCGCGGTCTTCAGGGGAAAAGCCAAGATTGGCATTGAGTCCGTGACGGATGTTGTCGCCGTCGAGGCAGTAGGCGTGATGGCCTTCTTTGATGAGCGCTTTTTCGAGTGCGACCGCGACGGTGGATTTGCCGGAACCTGAGAGGCCGGTGAACCAGAGCGTGCAGCCTTTCTGTCCAAGATTTTTGTGGCGATCTGCGGGTGTGATCGCACCCTTATGCCAGGTGATATTGGTGGCTTTTGGGTCGGAATTAGAGGTCGTTTTGTCTTGTGAATCGGTCATTGCGTATCTCCGCTGACATGGTAGCGGAAGGGGATGGGGGGTGTCGAGTTACCGGTCTCCCCGGAAGATCATGGGCTTGAAATAAAATGATGAGACGGGTAGAGGGAGGTCAATCGGACATGAGCGAGTAGAGGAAGGTGGAGGAGACGGCGATGATATCGTAGAGGACGTGGGTGGCAACGACGATGCCGAAGCCTCGGGCGAGGTAGATGACGGCGAAATAGATGCCTGCGGTTGTATAGAACAGGAGCATTCCGAGCGAGATCGCTTCGGGATGGATGTAGCCGAAAGCGAGGGAGGATCCGAGGACGGCGCCGATCGCACCGATATATGGGGGGAGTGAGATGAGGTCGACGAGGATGGTGTGGATGATGGCGATGAGGATGAGCCGGTAGACGAGTTCTTCGTATATGCCTGCACCAATTGATAGAAGCAGGCCGGCTTGCCAGGATTGGGCACTGGATACGGCAACGTTGGTTTCGATCGAAAGCGTGTCACCTTGAATTGTCTCAACGGGGATCGTTGCTTGCTGAAGGATTGAGGTCACGGAGGCGGCGTGTTCGCGCATGAAGATGGCGGCGAAGACGAGGAGTGGGATGGTGAGGAGAAAGGACTCGATGTACATGAGGAGGTAGAGTTTGGGCTCGGGCTTCCATGGATCACGCCGAACGATATGCCAACAGAAAAGAACGATGATGAGGATGAGGCCGGGGAGGTATACGCCGGAGGCTTCGCCGAAGAGGTTGAGGAATTTGGAGAGGAGGACTTCAGCTTGAAGGTTGGGGAGCTGCGTGTTGTAGGCGCGTACGTAGAGGTATGTGCCGAGTTCGTAGAGGAGTATGAGGGGGAGTAAAAAGATGAGGGCTTGAAGTGGCCAATGTGAGCGTTCCCAGTAGGAAGTCATGGCGCCGAGTTCGCCTTGGGCTTGTCGTCCAGTTTTTGACATGCGGGAGTGATCCTGTGTTGTGCGGTCTTGAAGAGCAGTTTATCTAATGACTGATTAGTACTGGAGGACGGGGTGAACGTTGTCGTATGGGGCGAGGACGTTGCGTCCATTGAGGAAGTTGAGTTCGATGAGAACGGTGACGCCAGCGATGTTGCCGCCGAGTCCGTCGACGAGATCACAACAGGCTTTCATGGTGCCGCCGGTTGCGAGAAGGTCATCGACCATGAGTACTTTTTGCTTAGGTTTGATGGCATCTTTATGGATTTCGAGTGTATCGGTGCCGTATTCGAGGTCGTAAGTAATGGCGGCGGTATCAGATGGGAGCTTGTTGGGTTTGCGGATGGGGATGAAGCCGGCGGAGAGTGCTTGAGCGATGGCTGTGCCGAAGATGAAGCCGCGAGATTCTGCGCCGCAGACAAGTTCGATGCCTTTACCACGGAAGGGAGAGGCCATGAGTTCAACAGCCATAGCGAGGCCAGCGGGGTCGGCGAGTAGCGGAGTGATGTCCTTGAACTGGACGCCGGGCTTTGGGTAGTCGGGGATGTTTCGGATGAGCTGCTCGAGAGATTTCGGATCCATCATGATGATAAGCTCGCTTGTGGTAAGGCTTTGGGATGATGTGGCCGGATCTTGAATAGGATTAGGCCATTGCAGGGCAATTGTAATTCAAAACGGCGTTGAAGGCGCGGATTGGGGAATGAAAAACGGGAAGAAAGGACATGAAAAAAGCCCGTAGCATGAAGCTATGGGCTTGTATTAGTTAAGTGCAGAAAGAAATTGCACGTTGCGGTTTAGAAGTTAAAGCGGATGGCAGCGGAAATGCGGTGTGATTCAATGTTATCGTTTTCGAAGTTGGTGTCGTAGTTGAGGCGGATCGAAAAATCTTCGGGTGAGGCGTAGAGGAATCCGGTGGAGAAGGCGTAGTAGTTTTCGTCTGTGCTGTCGATGATCGCTGTGAATGGATTCGCAGGGTTGCCGACAAATGAGAAGGAAACATTGCGGCTATCGTTTTTGAATTCGTGCTGATAGCTGGCAGAGATAAACGGCTCGAATACGCTGGCGCCACGTTCAATTTTGTAAGAAACGAGGGCGCCGAGTGAAGAGACGAGAGAAATGTCTTCCTGATCTTTGACTTTTTGGCTGGCAGTTCCGGCTCCGGATTCGGTGTAGCCGTCGATCTCGGTTTTGGTGTACTGAAGATAAGCGAACGGAGTGAGGGTGAGATTTTCGACAGGCAGGTCGTCGATGAGGTAGTTAGCACCAATTTCGAAGCTGTATTGACGCGCGTCGGTGGCGGCGGTGGCGGTGGTTTTGGATGCACCGACGAAGATGTTGCGTTCGATGTCGTAATTGCTGTAGGTGATGCCGGCGGATGTGTCTATGCGAAGATTAGGCGTGAGGAAATAGTTGGCGTAAGAGAGAAGGCTGATCGCGTCGACGGTTGTGTTGCCAAGATTTTGGTCGGCATCACTATCGATATTGGCGTAGCCGATTGCGCCACCAACGCGAAGATTTTCAACGATTTCGAAATCAGAGCCGAAGTGGATATCGAATTGCTTGGATTCAGATCCGAGCTGGTTAGCGGTCGCGTCGATATCGGATTGTGTGTAGCTGGTGAGGAGATAGACGCCGATCTCGTTGTCGGGCAGCCAATCAAAGATGGCGGAACCGGTAAACGCATCAAGACTTCGGTCGTTTATCGCTGCCTCTTCATTCTGCAAAAATGAAGCGTATTGACTAGGATCATTCGCTTCATGAATCGCTAATTGATCAGATGAGGAGGCGGTATTTAAAGTAAAACCTGCGGTCGGCGCATTTGAACGATGATGAATGATTGATGCATTATTCGCGGCCACTTTAGTGGCCATCGCAGTCTGACTTGCGAGGCTATTTTGGAGGAGGCTTCCAACAGATCGCATGTAATCGGATGTACTTAAATGCTGAAGTTCAACGGCAATATTCTCGAGTGGACCATCGCTGACTAAATCTGCCTCGAGCATTTGAGTCATTTGATAAAATTGCTGTGATACTGCAATGACACGGTAACTAGGAGCAGCCACTGTGATTTCACCACCGCCATCGCCAATCGGGATTTCTTGGCCATCTACTGTGATTGTGCCGGAGAGTATCAATGACCCAGCTCCAGTGCCTACTGGATCTATACGAATGATCGCGGCGGAATCACCGTTTAGTGTCAATGATCCGTCGATGGGATTGCCGTTATTTATCCAAATCTCACCATTCCCATGTAATGACGAAGAAGAAATACTACCTCCAATCGCATGAGTAGCTGGCATTGCCGATAACGCGATCGTTGCAAAAAACGCGGTTATTGATTTATTCAAATTTGATAAGTATTTGCGCATAATAAACTCGTGGTATTCTTGTTAATTCATCATCTGAGCTTATTTAGCGGTGATTCGGCATCTCGAGTAAGACATGATTTGCCTAGAGATCGTTGCCTTGGAAGCTCCCAGAAGCGCGGCGGCGTGGACGCGGTAGACGTATCTTAAAGCGTCAACATTAACCATACAAACTGCACGGGAATCTACCTAGTTCAGTAAAAAAGCCCGAAACGTGAATCGCTTCGGGCTTGATTGGTTTTAAGGTTCTGTTGCGTGTGTTACACGAGCAAGCCGGCTGGGTTTTCGAGGAGGGACTTGAGTGTGTTCATGAACTCTGCGGCTACTGCGCCGTCAAGGACGCGGTGGTCGGCGGAGATGGTTGCGTTCATGACATGGCCAATGACGATCTCGCCGTTCTTGACAACTGGTTTTTGGACAGCGCCGCCGATCGCGAGAATGGCGGATTGAGGTGGTGAGATGATGGCGGTGAAGGCTTCGACGCCGTACATGCCGAGGTTTGAGATGGTGAATGTGCCATCAGACATTTCTTCGGGGGTGAGACCAACCTCACGCGCTTTGGTTGCGAGTGTTTTGGTTTCGGTGCTGATCTGACGCATGCCTTTAACGTGCACATCGCGGAGTGTTGGAACGATGAGTCCGCCGCCACGTTCGGCTGGGAGAGCCACGGCGATGCCAATGTTGACGGTGCCGTGCTGGATAATTTTGTCACCAGCCCATGAAGAGTTGGCGGTTGGGTGCTGAACGAGAGCGAGTGCTGATGCGCGGACGATGAAGTCGTTGACAGACAGCTTGACGCCTTGGTTTTCGAGCTGGCTGTTGAGGGTTTTGCGGAGTTCGAGGATTGGGTCCATGTCGACGGCAACGGTGACCTGGAAATGAGGGATGGTTGTTTTCGATTCGACAAGACGCTTTGCAATGGTCTTACGCATGCCGTTGAGCTGGATTTCTTCGGCTTTTAACTCGGATGCGACCGAAGCAATGGTTGCTGCAGGTGTTGCCGGGACAGGAGTCGCGGTAACTGATGCGGCTGAGGCGCCACCTTGGGCGGCGGCGAGGATGTCGCGTTTGATAATACGACCATCAGGGCCTGTGCCTTGAACGGTTGAAATATCAACGTTGTGCTCGGCAGCAAGCTTGCGGGCAAGTGGTGAGACGCGTGTGCCGGCAGGAGCGGCTGGGGCTGCTGTTGCGGTCGCTGTGGCAACTGGTGCTGCTTCGGCGGCGGGTGCAGGAGCAGTAGATGCGGTTGAAGAACCGGAGCCAGCAGAAGCGGCGGCGTCTTCGACGGATTCACCATCTTCTGCAAGTACTGCGATGAGTGAACCCACTGGGACGGTGTTGCCAGCTTCTAGTGCGAGTTTGGCAAGTGTGCCGTCGTCAAAAGCTTGGAGCTCCATGGTGGCTTTGTCTGTTTCGACATCTGCAAGGTGATCGCCGGATGCGACTTTATCGCCAACACTGACGTGCCACTTGACGAGAGTACCTTCTTCCATGGTGTCTGAGAGGCGAGGCATCGTGATTTCGATAGCCATAGGTTTGGGCTCCTGTGCTTTTTGAATACATCTTGATGGTGTTGTGATATGCGTCACAACAGCCCCGAATTTCAGCGGTAAGGCTGCGAAGGCCTGTTAATGATAGTGTCGGCAAAATACTGCTGACGAGGCCTATGAGGGGCTGGATCCTGTTTTTGAGCTAGATCCAAGTGCCAACATGGTAGCAAATTATGATTGAAAAATCCCCTCTGGGGGAGTCTGGACGGTTCTTAGCAAAGATAACAATCAATGGGTTCGTTTAGTGGAATCTGGAATCCGGTTTTTGAAATCGACGGACAATTATAAGCCCCGGATATCTATTGACCGTCTTGGATATGACGCATTATCAGGCAGACAAAGGTGGTCTGCACGAGATTTAGGCAGAACCCTTAGTGCGAGATCGGGCTGACATAGCGAGTAATACGAGTTGATCTCGATTCCTAGCGTTCTAAGACCCATTTGTACTAATCAATTGCAAACAAAACTGAGTTGGCATGGTGTTTGCATTAATGAAAGGTGAACTGAATGGTTGCTGCTTAAATGAGCAGCAACCAGGCAAACAATCATTGGTCTGGTACACGGCTGGACATTAGAGGAGATGCAATATGTATGGTTATCTGATTGATATGGATGGTGTTATTTATCGGGGAACGGAACTAATCGAGGGCGCAGATAATTTTATCAAAACGCTGCTGGAGCATGACATTCCGTTTTTGTTTCTTACTAATAACTCACAGCGCTCGCGTCGAGATATTGTGATGAAGCTGAGGCAAATGGGGATTAATGTTGGCGAGAAACACATCTTCACCTGTGCGATGGCCACGGCAAGATTTTTAGCAGAACAGAAAGCTGGCGGTACCGCGTATGTGGTTGGCGATTCAGGCTTAACAACAGCACTACATCGCAATGGGTATTCGATCGTTGATAAAAAGCCAGATTATGTTGTGGTGGGCGAAACGCGTACTTTTAGTTTTGAGATGCTCGAAGCGGCAACTAACATGATATTAGACGGTGCGAAATTGATTGCAACCAACCTTGACCCTAACTGTCCGACACAAAGCGGTACACGACCGGGATGTGGCGCGATTGTTGCGCTCTTGGAAGAAGCAACCGGAACAAAAGCGTTTTCATTAGGTAAGCCATCGCCGATTATGATGCGGGCTGCGAGAAAGGAGCTTGGCTTGTCCTCCAATGAGACCGTGATGATCGGCGATACGATGAGCACTGACATCATGGGTGGCGTGCAGATGGGGTATCGAACGATCTTGGTTCTCTCAGGAGGAACACGATGCGATGAATTGGGTGATTATGCTTTTCAACCTGATTTAGTCGTTGGATCTGTTGCTGATATCAATCCACGTGAGGTTAGCTTTAATATTGAAGAATACACGCTACTAAGTGCATCATAAACGACCGATTTCATTTTTAGAGCATGAAGTTGCGTGCAAGCACTGCCTGGCTGGGAACCCCGGGCAGTGCTCTATTATGTAAATACGTATATCACTTCATTTAGCAATTCTGCAATGCATACTGTGATAGCAGTGATCGAAAAGAATCTGATGATTCGAGGTTTATGATCGGTTACACTATGCTAAATGGACTTAAGAACCAACTATCTGGGTTTCGAACTTGATCACCCCATCATTCCTGGGGCATCACCGCTATGTTACGACATTGAATTCGTTCGTGAATTAGTCGATGCAGGCGCACCGATGATTGTCATGCGTTCTCTGTTCGAAGAAGACATCAGGCTCATTCAAATGCGCCAACAAGAATCGAATCACGATTCAGCTTCATTAACAAGAGAACCGATTGTTGATCCTTCCACCTATTTAAAACAAATCGAACATTTGAAACGTGAAGTCCATGTGCCGATCGTCGCGTCTATCAATGGTGCGACCCCGGGTGGCTGGACTAAATATGCAATACAGGCAATTAATGCAGGCGCGGATGCTATTGAATTGAATTTATATCGCGTGGCAACTGAACGAGATTTATCCAGCGAGGATATTGAAGCTGAGGATGTGCAAATTGTCAGCGAACTGACAAAACGTATCAATGTACCTTTGGCAGTTAAAATCTCTCAAAATTACACGAGTTTATCGCATTATTCTGATGCAATACGTGACGCTGGCGCTCAAGCGCTTGTCATTTTCAATCGTTTTATGCAGCCAGATATTGATATTGAAACACGCACCATGACCTACCGACTAAATGCTACTCATGAAGATGAACTGCGATTGAGACTGCGATGGGCCGCAATTCTATCGAGCCATGGCAGATTGCCGATTGGTATCACTGGTGGAGTGAAGTCATCTGAAGACGTTATTAAAGCTGTTATGTGCGGTGCCAGTACATGCCAAGTTGTCACGCCATTTATTTCTGAAGGCGTCGGCCTATTAAGCCAAATGGTAAAGCAGCTAGAACAATGGTGTGAATCACATCAGATTGACACACTTGGCGAAATTCGAGGCTGCATGAATTTATCGCACGCTGAAGATAAACGAGCTTATGAGCGAGGCAATTATTTACAAATCTTAAAAAGTGCAGCTTATGCAGTTCAGTTCAAAAACAAAGACCACAAGTTATCAAAAAACTAGCATTTCCATCGATTAAATAGTTAACTGATTCTCGCCCATCGTTACCACAGTCATTTTGTTTGGTGGATTTTCTTTTAAAAAACGATTTAGATTATCAATCGTAATTTGATCAGTATATGTAGCCCACTCATCTAGCGTCATAAATTGGCCACGTATAAATAATTCATTGGCTATCGCGGCGGCTCGGGCTGCTGTTGACTCTCCTTGCATAACAAGGCGCGATTTCATACCAACGATTGCACGTGCAAATTCGCTTTCATCAATACCCTGAGACAGACGATTGAGTTCTTGAATCATCACATCAATCGTTTCTTGAGCACGTGCGGTTGTTGTTCCTGCATATGCAAACACCATACCCCGATCACGTTGCGAGCCATATGTCGCGTAAACGGAATAACATAGGCCACGCTTTTCTCGCACTTCAGTAAACAAACGGCCAGACATTCCGCCCGAAAGAACTTGTATCGCTGCTTTTTGTAATATTGAATCAGGTTCGCGATCCGCAATCGTATCATACGCCAATGCGATGTGTGTTTGAGATGTATCGGCTTGAAGGTGTTGATAGCCGCGATCGCCTTCGGAGATCGCATCTACCGTATCTGCAGAACCGCTCCAAGCTTCTAAATTCTGCTCAACTAAAGCGACTAGTTCATGCCAATCAAAAGAACCGGCAAACGCCAGTATGGTGCCTTTGGGTTTAAATCGCGCCGCCCAAAACTGTCTCACATTCTCTATTGTGATAGACTCGATATGTGATGCATTACCGAGCGAAGAACGACCGAATGGAAGCCGGTTATGATTATTGCGAAGCTCTTTGAATACATATTGTTGCGGATCATCTTTTAAAGCCTCAAGTGCTTGCAAAGCGAGAAGTTTCGTGGGCTCCAATACTGCAAGTTCAAAATGCGGTTTGAGTATCATATCCATTAGCAACGGAAAAGCCTGCGACAATTTTGAACCGATCATGGTTGCTGCTAATTTTGTGTGGTGCGTATCTACATGGGTCGAACGTTCAACACCAAGCATGTCAAGTGCGTCGCTATGATCACGTGCATTAAGATCGCCTGCGCCACGACAAATGATCTCAGATAGTAACGAGGCAACACCCTCTTGATCCGCTGGTTGCGCAGCAAGCCCGCCAGGTACCATCATTGTCATCGCAAGTGAACCCGATCCTAGCACTGGTTCGCCTAAAAGGATTAGCCCGTTTGCAAGTTGCTTTTGATAAATCTGATCCATAGCCAGACATTGTATCGCATGCATGGTAATGTGGCACATTACCCACAAATAGCTACCTCGCAGTGAATCACATCAATCACTTGGCGATGCTAACGCAGTTTTTACCAATCCTTTTCGAGTCGTATAGCGCTTGATCAGCAGAAACGACAATCTGCTGAATATCAATGCCTGTATCTAGACCTGTTGTAGCAATACCAATACTAACCGTGACGAGTTGCTGAACTGTTTTTTTCAATTCGTGATCATTTTCAATTGTCGTTATGATCCGCTTCGCGACAAGAGCAGCTTCATTTTTATCGGTATTGCACAAAATCATACAAAATTCATCGCCCCCATATCTGCATACCACATCGGTAATACGACTTACGGACAAGATAAGTTCGCTAATCCTCTGTAGCACTTGATCCCCAACTGGATGACCTAGAGTATCATTAATGTGCTTGAAATCATCAACATCAATGAACATGATTGCTGCTATCTTAAATTCACGAATTGATCTGTGTATTTCTTGCTCGATACGTTCATCGAAATACAAGCGGTTGTAGAGTCCTGTCAGATTATCTAATCGAGCTTCTTTTGCGAGAAGGTCTATAAGATGCTTTGTCTTTAAATGTACATTCACTCTCATCCGCAACTCTACAGGCTCAAACGGCTTAGTAATATAATCTGCAGCACCCAAATCAAACCCTTTAACTTTATCAATAATCTCATCTTTTGCTGTTAAAAAAATGATGGGTATATCATGTAGCTCAGGCTCTGATTTAATCCTTCGGCAAAGATCGAATCCACTCATTTCAGGCATATTTACATCTAATAAAATAACATCCGGCTTCTGTCTTTTCACCTTATCCAGAGCATCAATACTGCTATAAACTTGAATGATCTCTACACGCAATGTCTGCAAGTGACTCATCACAAGCTGTTGAGTCATTCTTGAATCATCAATCACGAATATTTTCGCGAAACGTTCCACAAACGATTACTCCGAAACTGGTGGCGCTTTCACACGCTTACAAAGACAAATCAAAGAATCAACCGCTTTAACCCGATCTGAATCCCGTGCTGATTTTTCTTCTAAAACCTGCTCCGCTCGCTCTGCAGCATCTGTTAGTATCTGAAACCCAAAACTTCCACCAGCCCCTTTAATCTGATGCAAATGATGCGACAGATCTCGCAAGTTATTCGAATGTAAACTTACGCTCATTTTCTCAATGTGTTGCTGCAATTCTCCTATAAAAAACACAATCAGATCATAACTCTCACGATTCACAGGAAGCGTAGAGTAAATTGACGAATGATCATTATCATCGCTGTCTGACTTAAGAATATTAATGTCTTTATCTGCCTGGTCAGTCAATTTAACACCTTAATTTCGGCTAACTCGATACATACAAACAACCCGCTAGCTATCTGCAGTTTAGGCAACGGGTTTTAGCTTTTTATATATATTGAATCGACTGTCATCAAAAACCGCTTTAGATCATCTAAGCATCCAATGCCTATAAATTTCAACCTGTATTATTCGGTCTTTTGCGTCTTTCTATTCAACCTCAGATCATCTAACTTAATCCGTTGTGGAGCAGAAACATCACCTTGAAGTGCTTCAACTTCCTGAGCAACCTGCCAATCTTGATGTGACATTTGCACATTAGAACCATAAATAACATCTGGCATTATCACATTTTGTTCTTGGATAAGAGTCATATTAGCGGACGCCGCAATAACATCATCAACTGGCCTATTCATTGCAATCGGCATACGAGAAACATTAAATGTGTTGTTCAAACTAACCAATGTCACTTGATTAATTTTATTATAAAGCGCAAGAGTTTTCTTTTTCGTTGATTGCGGTTTGATGCGAGCTCTAAAAATCTGATTACTTGGGTTGTACCAAATACCGGCCTGTAAATCTGAAACGATAATTGGGTCTGGAGGTTCGGTTGAATAATCATTGGGAGGAGCAAGATCAATCCATGGACGAACATGCCCCACAAGCTGGTTATAGGGCAGGCCTTCTCGAAACCAACCAGCTTCAATGTACCGTATGACAATATTCTTTTTTTGCTCTACTTTAGCAAGATGCGATCGGTAGACCACCTCATCTTTGAGCATATTTAGCGCATTCATAACTTGTGTGCTTTGCTGCGTAAGCACTTGAGCATGGTAGTAATAGCGGACACTAAAGCCCACCAAGAGGCTAATAATTGAAATAACTATCAGATTGGCGGTAAGGCGCATAATCAATCTGCCGTATAAATATGGTTTATTTTCTAATGATACATTATTCGATCATGTAGAATCGCATTCGTTATGATTCTCGACTACAGGCACTCAACGAGTTTCTACACAATTCGACTTCCTCAGATTGCGCAATCTCTTTATCTTGCCTAATCATCATAAACCACATTAGAATCGAGTAACCCTACATGCAGTTCGCGATTAGTTAAAATGTAAGCGATTGATTTGGAGAAGATATATGAATATTCTGATCACTGCGGGTCCTACACGTGAACCCATTGACGCGGTACGTTACATCGGCAATCGCTCGAGTGGCAAAGTTGGCATATCGCTAGCATTAGCAGCTTATAAAAATGAGCACAATGTAACTTTGCTGATGGGTCCTGGGATTCAATTACCTGAGATGCCAAGCCAGATCAGCATATTACGTTTTGAATCGACTGCAGATCTGCAATCACTACTTTCTGTTCATTTCCCCAATTGTGACATACTTATCATGGCAGCCGCTGTGGCTGATTATACCCCACTTGAAAAACATGACGGGAAATTACCTCGCTCACACGATCAAGGGGATAGCATGATTATTGAATTGACACCAACCCCTGATTTGGCCGCTGCACTTGCACCGCAAAAAAAACCGAATCAGCAGATTATTGCGTTCGCACTCGAGGAAGCTGACGTATTAATTGAAAGAGCAACCGCTAAAATGAAACGGAAAAAAGTTGATGCGATCGTAGCAAATCCACTTGGCACGATGGAGGCAGACGTTATAACACCGACATTAATCACCCCCAGTGGCCAAACAAGCTCTCCCGGCGAATTGCGAAAAGCAGAGTTTGCATCGTGGCTTATCAAGCAAATTCATAACCTCTAATTATTGATCATCTTACATCAAAATCATTAGACAACTCATCTGTTTCCAACCGAATATAAATCTAAAAATTCTTTCGGCATTTCGATCAAAATACGCTATGATGTGTTTATATCATTGAGTTTCATTTAACGTTACAGTTTTATATTCGAATGTTTGTTTTTACTTCACATCCATTAACTGTATCAATTGTTTTACTTTTGCTTGGTTTCATTATTACTATTACGTCGAACCTTTATCATTAGTATCTAACACTGTAATTTGTCTCACTCAACACTTGCGCACAATCTCTCTGAATTAGCTTCTGCATTACGATTTGAAAGTTTCACCATGAACGTTCCTTGTCCAAATTGTGATAACACACTCATTGCTCCTCCTGAAGTCGTTGGCTGCAAAGTAAAGTGCACGTTATGTGAACATGTCTTCATCGCCCCCTCCCCAGTAAACGATTTAAATGATGATACTTTTTCATCATGGCTTGAAGAAGATTACGAAGAGACCGTACGCGAAGAAGTAGCTTTTCATGAAGAACATGAGAAAAAGCTACTCGATATGAAATCGCTCAAAAAAGATTCAAAAACTGACGCTGATTCTAAATCTACAAAAAAACGGTATATAAAATTCAAAAGCACCTCAACAGCATCAACTAAAGCGCCACCACAATCAACTTCGCTATTAGAAAATACGAATATTGATGATATTGAAATAACAGTGATTGATGAGGAAGCTGAACGTAAGAAAAGACGTGATGCAAGATTCAAAAAGCATCAGTTGCGACAACAGCAACCCGTTCACAGCTCACGCATTCCAGAGAAATGTTTAAATCAAATATGCATTTGGGCAAATCTGAAAACTGACGAAAGCGTCAGAGAGTATTTGATTGACACGGACATTACTCCTGCTGAATCAGGATCCGCAGGAATTATCTTCACCAATCATCGACTTATTTACCGAAAATACCACCACAATGGTCATATTTCGTTTGATGATGCAGATGCTACCATCAATGCGAAATTGGATACTGGCTCTTATACACTGTCGCTCTTTAAAGGCTCTACCCGATCAAGAATGGTTCGTTTAAGCTCCGAAAATCTTGATCAACTTAAAGCACTATTAAAAAGTACAAGTATAAAACTCAAAATCAAATCAAGCTAACGCTAACATACAATCTCGAACACGGGAACATCGAGACGCCCAGCCGCACAATGTGCGGCTGGTTTTCTATTTCTCCCATACTAAGCATCAAGTTGTCTTCACACCTTGTTTCTTAGGCAATGTCAATTTTAAATGCTTTGCAATACGCTCTCCATACTCATGATCAGCATTATAGAAATGAACAATCTGACGTTCCTGAATTACCTTATTTGCATTTTTTAATGAATTGACAATATTTTCAACTAGTCGTTGTTGTTCATCATCGGTCATTAAACGATACAAGTCGCCTGCCTGTGTGAAATCATCATTGCCCTTACGATGATCGTATCGATCTACGATTGCATGACCAATATCTAGAGCAGGCTCGTTATACTCTCTATTTTCCTTTGGAGTCCCTTGTATTGAATTCGGATCGTAATTAGGTTGGTCGCCACCGAAGCCTTGGCTCATTTGACCGTCACGTTGATAATTTTCGTATGGACAACGTGGCCGATTGACATCCAGCTGCTGATAGTTCGTGCCTAAACGATAGCGTTGCGCATCTGGATAGCTCATGATTCTCGCTTGCAACATCTTATCCGGACTAAAGCCAATCCCGGGAACAACATCACTGGGACTAAATGCAGATTGTTCAACTTCCGCAAAATAATTAACAGGATTTCGATTGAGTTCCAGCACACCAACATCAATCAAAGGCCACATCTTATGTGACCACACCTTAGTCAAATCAAAAGGATTAAACTCAACTTTTTCTGCCTGTTCTTCACTCATCACCTGTATACAAAAACGCCAACTTGGATACTCACCCCGCTCAATCGCATCAAACAAATCACGCTGAGCATGATCTGGATCCTCACCCTTCATACGCTCTGCCTGATTAGCACTCAGGTTCATAATTCCCTGATTTGTTTTAAAGTGAAACTTACACCACACCCGCTTCCCTTTGTCATTGATCATACTAAAGGTATGTGAACCGTAGCCATTCATATGCCTATAGGTAGCCGGTATACCACGATCACTAAACAAGATCGTAACTTGGTGCAGACTCTCTGGGCTCAAAGACCAAAAATCCCACATCATGTTTGGATCCTTCACATGACGCATCGGACATCGCTTTTGTGTATGAATGAAATCCGGAAACTTAACGCCATCTCGTATAAAAAAAATGGGGGTATTGTTTCCGACTAGATCCCAATTACCTTCCTCTGTATACAACTTCACCGCAAAACCACGTGGATCACGTTCAGCATCCGCGCTGCCTTGCTCACCCCCCACTGTCGAAAACCGAACAAAGCATTCGGTTTTTTTATTAATCTCATCAAACAATTTGGCGCATGTATACTTCGAGATATCATGCTTCACTGTTAGATGACCATATGCGCCTGACCCTTTAGCATGAACGATTCTCTCCGGAATCCGCTCACGATTAAAATGAGCCAACTTTTCCATCATGTGGTAATCTTGAATCAAAACAGGACCACGTTCGCCCGCCGTCAGACTGTTCTGATTATCACCGACTGGTATCCCGCTCGCTGTGGTTAACAACTGATCTTGCTTATCTTTCTGCTTTCGTATCATCTGGATTGCTCCAATTATCTGTATGGTCACAATGCTTGCCATTGAACATAACATAACCGTCCAATGAATCATTGATCGCATTCATCGCAATATCCATCGTACTAAGCGCTATCCATCATTTTTTAGCATCCCACCCACAGGTAACCCCTCAATCATCTTCGCTCTCAACTTCGTCAGTATCACCAGTCTGCCGCAGCTGCTCATCGTCATGCAGCATCCTTAGCGAGGGTGTACTTAGATCATCAAACTGACCCCCTCTAACCGACCATATAAACGCCACCAATGCAATTAATGCGAGCACCAACGCCAATGGCAAAACAATATAGATCACTGACATCATGTCCCCTTTCAAAGTCCGTGTTTATTCTTCCCAACCCACACTCCCCCAACAGCCATCGTAATTACCGTCAACGAACTGATCGGCATCAATACTGCTGCAATCAACGGATTAATCAAACCCAACATAGCCAACATAACCGTAATCACATTATAGCTCAATGAGAAACCAAGATTACGTCGAATCACACGCACAGTACGCCGTGATAGTCCCATTAACTCGACAATCCCTCCAAGCCCAGGCCTTGCTAAATACACATCTGCAGCACTTAATGACGCCTCAGCGCCACCATTTACTGCGATACCAATATCAGCCGCAGCCAAAGCAGCAGCATCATTCACACCATCTCCAACCATCACGGTCATTTGACCCAACTCTTTCGTCTCATTAATGACCGCCAGCTTTTCTTCAGGGCTCATCCCTCCATAAATATCTCGACCTTGTAACCCAACATGTACCGCGACCTCCTCGGCAATCTCCTGACTATCGCCAGACAAAATACCAATCTGCCAACCCAATTTTTCCAAAGCTTTAATCGCCTTGTGCGAATCATCACGGACCGCATCACCAAACCCCGCCACGCCGACTCCCTGTCCATCAAGTGATATCACCACACAAGTCAATCCATCAGAAACAACCGTCTCCGCCTCACTAAGAACTTTTTTGCCAAGATTTATTCTCCTGTCATTTGAAAACCGCAATGAGCCTATCACTATCTCTCTGCCATCAATCTCAGCAACAATCCCTCCATTCGCCATCTGCTCAACGTCACCAACACGCAAGTCATAACTTCGATCAACCAAAGATTCATGCCCATTAAAAGCCTCAACAAATGCTTTAGCCACATGATGAGACGACCGTTCTTCAATAACAAGTACCGCAGCCTTTAGCCAAACAGGATCGTCACACACAGAATCTACATAACATTCCCTTAGAGTCGTCTGCCCCTTCGTAATCGTACCGGTCTTGTCCAAGTAAATACGGCCAGGCTTCGACAAATTCTCCAGCGCACTACCGCCCTTAACCAAAATATCAGATCGTGCCGCCTTCCCAATACTCGATGCAATTGTCAAAGGTGTCGCTAATCCCAACGCACACGGGCACGCCACAATCAAAAGTGCAATCGCATGCTCAGTCGCCATCCCACGATCAATTAAGAACCAACCTAACCATGTCATAGACGCTAATATAATCACAACGACAACAAACCACCCCGCAATACGATCCGCCATCGCCACACTTGGCGATTTTTCTCGAGCAAATCGTTCAACAAATTGCATTAACTTACCTAAACGAGTTCCCTCTCCTGCCTGTCGTACTTTCACCCACACCTTCGCGGACTCATTCACTGTCCCCGCGCACACATGATCATCCACCAGCAAATCACGCATCCGTGACTCACCGGTTAAGATTGCTTCATTGACGCTCGATCGACCCGCACACACATCGCCATCCACGCTAAACACTTCTCCCGCCAGCACCTCAACAACATCCCCAGCATTGATACCTTCAATCGGAACCTCACGCACAACACCGTGTCCGGAATCAAACACCCGTTCCAAATCACTTTCATTTTCTGTCATCACCAGTCGCGCACGACGTGGCGTTAATGAAAACAAAAGCTGCACAGCATCATCAGCTTGCCGTTGCTGACGATGTTGAAACCATCGCCCAACCAGCAGTAACAAAATCAACACACTCAAAGAATCGAAATATATCTCGCCCTGCCCCAACATCGTATGGATTATCCCTGTAACGGTACCCGCAACCAATGCAACCGCAATCGGTAAATCCAAATGTGGCGTCCTCATTCTGATTGCAGCCCACGCCCCTTTCAGAAAAATCTGGCCCGGCCACAACAATGCCACCACCCCAATAAACATACTTAGCCATCGAAACAATTCACGATGCTCATCCGCCATCCAACTAAACATCCCCGCATACAATGCAAACGCAATCAGCATCGTATTCCCCGCACAAACCGCTGCAGCCCCAATACGAATCAAAAACTTATGATCCTCACGCGTACGAAGCAACTGCGTTTCACTCCCCTGCGCCGGATGTGCCGCATACCCCAATGAATCCAACATCCTTGCAATTTTCGATAAAGCCACCACGCTCCGATCCCATGTCACACGAACCAATGACTTACCTAGATGAAGCCTCGCTTCCAACACACCATCACATACCAATGGCAACTTCTCAATCAGCCACACACATGCTGCACAATGAACACCTTCTAAATACAAATCGATCGCAAAACGCTCACTACCTTCTTCACCTAACCGTTGACAATAAAGCTCATAAAACGTTTCATCATCAAACTCTCGGTACTTTCTGCCGCTCGTCGCTGCTTTCTGCTTATCAACTCCACCCCCCGATTCAGCCCGTTCTCTAATCGTATAATAGGGATCCAAACCACAAGAATGGATCACCTCATAAACCGTTTTACATCCATTACAACAAAACTGTAGATCCGCATCATCAACCCACAAACCGCGTGGTACCGGAAGCCCACAATGATCGCACGGGCCACCAACTTTTTCCTTCACGTGATCCGCATCACGTGCATCGACACTGTCTTGATTAGCTGCCACCATTACTCACCTTCAAAACAACACGGCAAATCCGATGTCGTCAACCCTTTCGTCTGGTCCGATTGTTCTTCAACCAAATCTAATTTTTGATTAGCATTCTCTGCAAAAGCGCTCGTATCAATCCCAATCCGATTGACGACTGTAAATAAACCAACCCCAATAATGATCACCGCAGAAACCAACGGCATCTTCGCACCCAACTTATTTGTTACAAAACCCGTACCTATCCCCAGCGTCGCCAAAACCGGTACCGTTCCCAACCAAAACGCTGCCATCACTGCCCCCCCCATCACCGCGCTCCCTGTTCCAGCCGCAAACACTGCAAACAGATATAACCATCCACAAGGAAGAAGTGTCGTCAACATCCCAATCACACCCGCTCTTACAAAAGGATGCCATCCCATTGCAAGCCGTTGCCCACTAACCACCAATTTCTGCATGAATCCGGGCGCCTTCATCTCGCCAATCTTTACACCGCGCCATCTCAAAATCATCACCAATCCCAAAATCACCATCATCCCACCGGCCAACCCCGCTGCTGTGTTCTGCACCCCAGCCATGGTCCCTCCCATATCAATCATCTGCCCAAGCGCACCACTGACCACACCCAACAAGGTATACGTTAGTAATCGCCCCGAATGATAAACGCCATTCAACAAATGTCGATTCCGCCAGAACCCTGCACGCTCTTCATCCGGCATTCCAACTGCGAACATCACAAACACCCCGCACATACCAGCGCAGTGCAGCGATCCCGCCAAACTTGCCAACAATACCGCCCACAATACTGTCATATCCATTTGCTGATCCTATCCTTCGATTAGAATGGCTTCACTTTCCCCGCCCGCCAATCCTCCAACACAACCTGCCTTTCATCTAAACACAGATCATCCGCTGACTTTCCAATACCTCGAAAACGAATCGTCCATATTCCGCTCTCACGCATTTTAACCTTAACCGTTTCGCCAACACTTACTTCCATCCCAATCACCTTCCCTGCCACCTTATGACTAAACATTTCGACCCATCCACTCATCCCATCTGACAACTGCCCAGCCGCATCCTTTACGCGCACAACAAGCTCCCGCTCACCTGTTAGGTCCGGCTCACCAAACGCGTACTCAATGTCCCAACCCAAAGCATCACTCTTCACTTGTTCGGCACGTGTCTCGTCCCATTTAACCGCCCTCTCATAATAATTCGGTGTAACCGCATGAGATCGATCACTAAGCGCTAAATAGGCGGCTCCAATCATGATCGTTGCATGACCACCCAACAACAGCACAATAATTCCACCCCACAACCACTTTGCTTTGCGTTCTTTCGTAAAATCACTCATCACGTATCTCCCAAGCTGCTTCCGCAGCCCCTATAAACTAAAACACAGTCGAATCACAGCGGGCCTAACAACCTCGATGTATATATCTTGCTGAACGAACCATCATCAGAAATCCTGATCTTGCAACGATGATGCCCATTCTCAAACATATCTCGTGGCACGATCATTCTCAAACTCACCTCCGTCGCCTCTCCCGGCCCCAAGCGAATCATCTCATCTCCCATCATTAACTCAACACGATCATCATCCACGACCATAAACGAATACACGTGCTCAACATCATCACGGTTAATCAACTTAAATCGCTTGATATTCACAACATTCCCGCCTTCTACCAATGTAAACGGGCTACCGATCTGTCGTAATTCCTTCACATACGCATGCTGCTTACTAATAAAGAACAAAACAAATATACTTAATAGTAAACAAATGATTAGTGGATAAATAATCACACGCGGCCGTAAAAACCGTGTAGATTCTCCATCGATTCTTGCACGAGAACTATAGCGTATCAATCCATGTGGCTTACCAATCTTATCCATCACTGTATTACACGCATCAATACACTGCGTACACGAAATACACTCTAACTGTAAGCCATCACGAATATCTATCCCAGTCGGACACGTCGTCACACACATTTTGCAATCAATACAATCCCCTTGCTCATCCACCACCTTTAGTGACACATCCTCACCCTTCTTAGCCCGTTTCTTTTTGCCTCGAGGCTCCCCACGATTAGGATCATAACTCACAATCAAACTGTTCTTATCAAGCAATACAGATTGAAAACGCCCGTAAGGACAAGCAATAATACAAAGCTGCTCCCGAAAGAACGCGAAATCAAACATCATCAAACCCGTCACCGCCGCCATCACCAAAAACGCCATCGGGTGATTAAACGGCGAACCCCATATCCACATCCACAACGCATCCACTCCAACAAAGTATGCAAGAAATGTATGCGCCAAAAAGCATGATGCAAGAAAATACATCATGTATAACAAAACATATCTTCCCCCACCAACATCTCTCGGCTTCCCACCTTTCCCACCTGTCCCCATCACCAATCTTTCAATCGGCCTATACAAAAACTCCATATACACCGTTTGCGGACAAGCCCACCCACACCACACCCGACCAAAAACCGCCGTCACCAAAAAAATCCCCACAAAGAAACTTACCGCCAACATCGCTAATAAAATACTATCTGTAGGCAAAAACGTGTAGAAAAAAATCGTAAACTTACGGTGTACAATATCCAATAAAACAAACGGCTTGCCATTCAGCTTAATGTACGGCAACAGCGTGAACACACCAATCAATAAATAAGCAACCCACCGACGCATCGACAGATACTTCCCCTTTGACAACCGCGGATACATCCACGCACGCTTCCCCTCCTTTGTCAGCGTCGTCAATACCTGCTCAGGCGATTCCATGGGCATAGGCCCATCATTCCGCTCTGCCTCAGACATATGTTTTTCTTCCTCTATTCTACAGTTAGTCTCATGTCTCTCGCACGCATCTCTACCGAACAAGCCGCGTGGCAACCAAGCCATTCATTCCCTTCCCTCAGTCGTCCACGCTTCTTGCTTATCCGTCAATACAATTCGGACAAACAATACTCATTCTAGCTCCCAAGACCCATGATCCTTCCTGTTCCCCCATCATGCGCCTGCCCATCACAACACAAGCGACACATCCCCCACTCAACCAACCTCGCCAAAACCATTTTTATTTCTCTTCTGCTTTCGGCCACGGCGCAATCTCAACATCCGCCGCCTCCGGTGTCTTACCCGGTAAATCTTCCCCACGTAACGAAGCTGTATAAGCCGAAACCAGCAGCATATCACTCTCCATCATCTGCGTCTTCCAAGCTGGCATTGATCCACCGCCCGCACCATCCTTCACAACCTTAAACACATCCATTAATGTCTTCACATTACGATACCGGTCATCCGTCAGATTTGGCCCAACAATCCCCTCGCCATTCTGACCATGACACACCGCACACTTGCCCACATACAAACTCCGCCCCTGCTCCAACATCGCCGGCTCACTCATCAACCGCAACATCGTCTCCTCACTTGGCGCCATCTCACCCAACACCGCCAACTTTCTCTCTTGCCACATCGCCTTCTCACGACGCAATTCACCCAATGGGCTCAGCTCCCCTTGCGCCATCGTCACAATAAAGAAATAGATAATCGAAAACACAATCGTCCCCCAAAACAGCCATACCCACCATCCCGGCAAAGGATTATCATATTCCATAATCCCATCGTAATTATGATCCGTCAGGTTATCGATTTCTTTCTTCTTATCTTCAGCCATCGCAAACTGCTCCTAATCAGCAGATAGTCTTTTCGACTAATTACTTATCCGTACCCTCATCCTCTTCTTCTTCTCGCATCTCCTCCCCAACCGGCCCATCATCCTTTTCATTCGGCAAGTCAGCCATATGATCCATCTCCCCCTTCGGCTTCATCATCACACGAATGCCGACCGCAACAAACACCACGAAAAAAATAATCAGCGCTATCTCAGCGTAGAACGTGTAGTTCCCAAAACTGTTCAGCACATCTTTAAACATCATTCATTCCTTCTTCATTGTCCACAATCAATCAGCACGCAACAAAAGTCCGAATCACTTCGCATCTGCCTCAGGCTCAGCTTCCTTCGTGATGTCCGTACCCATTCGCTGCAAATACGCGATCAATGCAATCCCCTCACTCTTCTCAAGCGATGCCGCCTTTGATTTAAGTGACGGCGCATCTTCGATCAACTTCGCAACAACTTCCTGTGCCTGCTTCTCAGCCAACTCACGAGCATTCGCATACTCTTCATCGCTATACGGAACACCTAATGCACGCATCGCCCATACGCGCGTTTTGATCGAACTCCAGTCCAAATCCTGCTCAAATAACCACGGATATGGAGGCATCAACGAGCGAGGCGAAGTATCTGGCGGATTCAGGAAGTGACGATAATGCCACAGCGCCTGTGGACGTGTCACACCCTCACGAGCCAGGTCTGGCCCGATTCGTCTAGATCCCCACTGGAACGGATGGTCATAAACAAACTCGCCCGGCTTACTGTACTCACCGTATCGCAACTCTTCCGCAAAAATTGGACGAATCATCTGCGAGTGACAGTTGTAGCAACCCTCCGCGATATAAACATCACGGCCCGCCAACTCCAACGGCGTATACGGCTTCACACTTGCAATCGTCGGTACATTCGAACGAATTAAGAAGGTCGGAATAATTTCAAACAAACTCGCAACCGTCACACTCACCACAACAAAGACAGTAAATCGAACCGGCAAACGCTCCCAACGTCTATGCCACTTAAACTGATTAAACCGATCAATCGCCTTCGCCGAATCAAGCACACCATCAATGCGTGCCTCAGCCTTAGATTCCGATCCTTCGTAAACCTTCTTCAGCGGCGCCGCTGCATAGACTGGCTCTTCATAGGTCGATGGGCGACTCCTCCAAGTCATAAAATAGTTCACCGCACACATCAAACCACCAAACAAGAACAACGCTCCACCCACAGCACGCACATAGTACATCGGAATAATCGAATCGATCGTCACGATGAAATCCGCAAACTGAAGCTGACCATTGTCATCAATCGCACGCCACATCAAACCCTGCGCCAAACCAGCGACATAAATCGCCAGGATATACAGCAAAATACCAATCGTACCCATCCAGAAGTGTGCGTTCGCCATCTTTTGGCTCCACAACTTTGTCTGGAAAATACGTGGCGCCAACCAGTACAACATGCCAAACGCCATAAAGCCATTCCAACCCAGCGCACCCGCATGCACATGTGCAATCGTCCAGTCCGTGTAATGCGACAACGCATTCACTGCTTTGATCGACAACAACGGACCTTCAAACGTTGACATCCCATAGAACGTGATCGCCACCACAAAGAACTTCAAAACCGGATCAGTCAGTACCTTGTGCCAAGCACCACGCAGCGTCAACAAACCATTAATCATGCCACCCCATGACGGCATCCACAACATCAAGCTAAACAACATCCCCAAGCTACTCGCCCAGTCAGGCAGCGCCGTGTAATGCAAATGGTGCGGCCCCGCCCAAATGTAAATAAACACCAAGCTCCAAAAGTGAATGATCGACAATCGGTAACTGAACACCGGACGATCCGCAGCCTTCGGCAAAAAGTAATACATCAACCCCAAGAACGGCGTCGTCAAAAAGAATGCAACAGCATTATGCCCATACCACCACTGCATGAACGCATCCTGCACACCCGCATACATCGAGTAACTCTTAAAAAGCCCGCTCGGCACAACCAAGTTGTTAAACACATGCAGCAACGCCACCGTCACAATCGTCGCAATATAAAACCACAACGACACATACATATGCCTTTCCCGACGCTTCAAAACCGTCATCAGGAAGTTACCACCAAAAATCACTAGCCAAACTACTGCAATCGCAATGTCAATCGGCCACTCCAACTCCGCATATTCTTTACCCTGCGTAATCCCCAAAGGCAGCGTCAACGCCGCACTCACAATAATCAATTGCCAACCCCAGAAGTGTGCGATGCTTAATTTATCCGACCACATCCGCGCTTTACATAAACGCTGCGTCGAATAATACACCGCCGCAAATATCGCATTCCCCGCAAACGCAAAGATCGCCGCATTCGTATGCAACGGCCGCAGCCTCGCAAACGTCAAATACTGAATACCAAAAAACGAATCAATCGCGTTCACACAAAGCTCTGCGATCGCCGCCGGCAATAGACTCGCCAACACACCATTGAGAAGTGATTCTTTCAAGCTTGGCAAAAACAGCTCAATCGCAATGATCAAACCCACCAAAAATGCTACGATCCCCCAAATCAGCATCGCCGTCAGAAACTTACGCACAATCGCGTCATCGTAACTGAACTCTTCCAAGCTCTCCCCGCTTACCGCTATCGATGCTTTTTTTGTCACTGCCGAGTCATTCGCCATAACAACAGTCCCTGCTCATTCACTTAAAGGAAATCCAACGACACCCATATCTCCCGATATCAGCTCGCCACACTTCACTCGAATTTCATGCGTACTAACATTCCATAAAACATCAGCACACAACGCTTCTTCTTTTACATCACAAACATGCTTACGGGCAGACTGCTCAAACTAATTAGATTCGCTTCATTAACGCTCAATCACATCCATCCACTACACTCAGCAGCAGATCACTCACCGACTACCTCTCTGCAGCGGCATACGTATTCTCATCAATCATTTCGAAGCTGAATCCTAAACATGAAATTGCCAACACAAGCAGCGTTTCTCATTCTCGTTCACATGTCTCGCAGCAATACTCCTCTTTGCTACACGCTCAACACATCAACAAGGCCCAGCTGATCTCTCAGCCTACATGTTCGACAACACCTTACAAATCTGATGCTCAATACAAAATTCAGTCACCAGATCCGTTAATCTCAAGATGATAATGTCTTATGGCTTCCATTCAACCATAAAACAAGCCTCACCCTGCCCCAAGATACTACAATCACACGCCGCTTTCTAGGGTTTACATGAATCCTGTTACGTGTTTATTCGCATCCATTCAGTACCATTTAACAACGCCCGCAACGCCTACTTCCCACTCATATCAATTCATTTTCATAAAATCATGATCATAAGATTTTCAAGTCTTTATTAATGACCAGACGTTCATCTCAGTAACTAATAAAAATCTTTTTTGTCTCTTTTCTAAAATCCTATCCGCACTCTGCTTATCCCCGGCTCATGCACAAACCCGAAGCCATATAAAAAAACGCTCACAGCCTTAGCCGCAAGCGTTGTCATGTTGCTCATTCATCACTCTATACTTATTTCACAAACCGGATCGGCAAGTATCCCTCGTAATAATGGAACCCCTTCTCCGATTTCTCAAAGTTCATCAGCAATAACGGTTTCTCCCACTGCTTCGCAAAATCATATCGAAACGCACCAAACCGCCACACATCACCAGCCTTCGCTGGCTCACCATCCGTGAACTTCGATAGCTTCACCTTAAACTCAACCACATACCCCTCATCATCATCACTCGCATCCCCATCCGTCCCCTTCACAACCGTACCGATCTCTGCTTCACTCTCCCAGCCCGGCCCACCTGCCCCATTATCTTTCCAACGCTTGTTATAGGCACCATCATAATACGCACCGTTCGGCGCTATCACGATCTCCGTATATCGCGGCCCATCCTCACTTGGCTTCACAAAAAATTCCGCCACATCACCATCCCACAACGTGTCATCATGCTTCTCGCTATGTGACCTCACATCCTTATCTGCACACTCTATCCCCACAATCAAATACTCATCATTCCAAATCAGCTTCGCGGTCGTCTGACTCACCTCACCCTCAAAACCTTCTGGAGCAAACACATACTTGATTGGCACCTCGTCCGCATTCGCCCACACTTCTTCATCCAACACCCCATCCATCGTCATTTCTTCACTTGTATAGAACGCGTAAAAACCATCCACCAACACATCCCGACCCGATACCCCAGCAATCGGCCCCCCTTCCTTCACCAACTCCTGACCAGCACAACCAACACCCATCATCACACCACCAGCGACCAGCCCCACGCTCATCATATTCATCAATTTCATCTTATGACTCCTAATCGTCAGTTAGCCTCAATCCCTTTCCCTCCCCCCATTCATCCGCCCACACTGTAATCCCACCCTAAAATACTTGCCAGCAGCGTTAACTGCCAGCAAGCGATTTGCCTCTAATTATCAAGCCTCAACAGTCTCTGTTTCAGCTTCTTTCTCTTCTGCATCCTCAACCAGTTCATCATCCACAATGCTATGTCCATCATGAACCATACCATTATCTCGCACATCGCGCTTCGCAGTCGATAGCGTCCTGAACATAGATTTCATATCACCCAAACCACCCACAATAAACCAAATCACCGTAAATATACACAACACGATCGATGCAAACACCTGAACCTGCCAGAATTTCGCCCAGCCATCATTACCAAATGACGTGTCATACCCCATGCTTGGCAACAACCAGTTCATCGTCGTTGCCACCACAAACACCACAAACCAGACCGCAACCCACGCAAAGTTACCCCAGTAAACCAGCTTGTCTCTGAACGTAAACTCAGAGCTAGGCAAGATCGCCTTAATGCCAACCGGCGGCTTCTCTGCTTCCGCATGGTCATCATTGATTCGATAATCACCACGATGCAACAGCTGATCCATATTATGGGTAGGCTTGCCAAGCACATATGACTCTATCAATGAAATCGTAATATAAGCCGTCAGCGAAAGCACGATCGCAAAGAAGAAGAACCACTGCCCGTCAATCGGAAACTTTTCAGGATCCAGCGCCCAGTTGATCCCCGGCAACTGACGGCACATCTCAAATAAACCAGCCCAAACATCCAGCATCCACGGTGCATACGCCTCCATCTTCGGATACCACACACTCTTCCAACCATTCTGCAACACCATGCCCGACAGCGCGACCGCCCAACCCAGCGTCAACGACGTCAACGCAGCCTTCGTCGTACCGCGTTTCCAGTACAAACCAAACACAATCACCGGCCCTGCCCCGCCCGCATAAATCGCACCCGTAATCGCAAAGAACATCAAGATGTACTGACTCTGTTGGAAGAACAAACTGAACATAAAGATGAACAACGCCACGAACATAATCGAGAATCGCAACATCCAAATATGCTGCTTCGGCGTAAACGGCTTCTTCTTGAACGGCAAAATCACATCCTGCACAAAAATACTACCCCAACTGTGCAAATACGTATCGTGCGTCGAGATAAACGCAAACAACATCACCGCACAGAACGCGCCCGTAATCCCCACCGGCAACATCTTCGTCAGCGCAATCGGCACACGCATCTGATTCTGAACACTCTCATTACCAATCATCGCAAGCGCCCCATCAACCTGACCCGTCAATGCAGCCGCCGATTCAGCACCATCACCGCCCTGATTCATCAGCACCCATGCGCCAATCGGAAGCAACATCGTTGCCATGATAAACACCATCCCACGCCATGACCCCAAAATCTTCGACATCCTCGCCTCGTGTGCATTCTTCGCACTCGAGTTGTACGCCGAAGCACCCTGCCACGCCATATACGTAATGAACATCCCAAAAATACTGATAAAGAAGAACCACGGATTAAACCCGTCAATATTCCCCGTATCAAACGGGTTCAGCATACTCTTCCCCTCACCCGTTTTGCTCGCCAGCGTCGTCGAAATATCCACCCAGTCAAGCTTCCAGAAAATGAACGCAACAATCACAAGCATCACGATAAACGTGAAAATACCCTGAACAAAGTCCGTCACCATCACCGCAATCTGGCCACCCATAAACACGAAGAACAGCGACACCGCCAGCAAACCCAACATGAGCGCAATATACGTCAAGTCAATCTGTGCCCAGCAAAACGTGTACGTCAAGCTCGACAAATCCAGCTTCGATAACGCATCACCCGCATAAACATTCGTCTCACCATTCGCCAGGTAATGCGTCACCTTACTGCTCGTTGCAACAATGTGACCACCGCCCGACTCAACACTCCCCAGGATATATCTTGGAATCCCGCAGAAGTACATGAAGAATCGTGCACCCACCGATGGGAAAATACCAAAGTTCACAATCCCCGAGATCCAACCCAGTATCCCCGCATAGATACGCACGCCCTTGCTGTACCGCATCTCAAAATACTGCGCCAACGTCATCGCACGCGTCTCACGGTATCGGTATATCACATATCCCGACAACGTAATCAAAATCAGCATCGGCTGCGAAGCCAGCGACCAATACGTCGCCGTAAAACCAGCGTTGTAAAACATCTGGAATTGGGCCACCACCGAGATCGCACCCAGCCCCGCCATCCCTTCCGAGATCGCCAGCAGATAACGACCCGCACAACGGTTCGCCGCCAAAAAGTCCGCCACACTCTGCGTGTACCGCTTCGTGTAGTACGCCAAACCAATAATCCCGACCAACAGGATTCCGACCAGCGTCCAGTCCAATGCATGCATATTCACGGGCAATCACCTGATTTCGTTATGAACCCTTGTACTCAGCATCGCTCACCTACACCCGGCATAACCACTCTGGCTACACCTTCGCGACGCTTCACTAACCTCACCTCGGCTTCATTCCTCAGCCTCAATGTCCGGAAGTTACAGGATTCGGGGTCTCATTTTCTCTCAACCGCACGACATACTCATCTGCAGTGCAGCCACATTCTCAATATCCACAGCAAACGCTCACGCCAATCGCGCGCCCGCACACCGTGTCATCTCTTTCTCAGTCTTGCTCGCCGCAGCTCATCGCCGCCACGCTTTCAACCGAAGACCTTCAAAGCCCGTCGCAGCTATCTCTCTCCTCCATATAGCCGCCACAAACTTTCATTCGCGTAACAAGACCCACTTGTTTCGCTCGCAGCCAAATCCCTCGCCCAAAAGCTGCTCTATTGACTCAAAATCGCCTTTTTATCAGACAATTCCGATACCTTTTTAATCACGCTCGCCACTGAATCGTGGACTTCAGAGATGCGGCCATTATACAAGATTTAACAGTGTTTTACAGAATTTTTATCTTACAGACTTCTACTCTTACACAAATCATCTATTACCTGCCGACAACCCCTCATTCATGACTATTTAACGTCATTTCAAATATAGCACCAAGGCAATACCCCTAAAAGTAATAACGATTACTAAATATTAATACTAAACAAGGGTAGCTTAAACAACGATAACAGAAACAGGATTACTGAATTCATTGTTTAGAAGCCAAGAATCGTTCGCATTATGAACCACCCAGTATTCCAGATGTGCGGCCTCAGCAAATCAATGCTGTAAGCCACTCTCACAAAACGACACGCTGCTCAATGAGCAAATAACAACACAAAACCCCCTTAACGCTCACCCGGTCTCAATACGCCGGCCACATAAAACCTTATTCATCTATCCCAACAACAAAATGCGCGATCGCTGCGCGCACAACTGTTCTCCACCAGTTCTCTATCTATATAGAAAGAGCCAACCAATGAAGTTCAAATCTGTCCGAACCAAATTCGTCGCCTGGTCCAGCCTCGCGCTCGTTGCCTCACTCACCGTCGCCACCACCTTCGCAGGCTGGAAAGCATGGAGTGATGCACAATCCTCTGCCACTGAAAAAGCCATCAAAATCGCCCTCACCACCTCAAACACCATCAAAGGCGCACTCGATAACGACATGGGCACCGTCCGCACACTTGCAGATTTCGCAGCCAGCGCCGTCAACACACAAACCAATCGCATTGATAGCCCCGAACTCATCAAACAAACCCTCAAATCAACACTCGAAACCAACCCCGGCTACGTCGGCGTCTGGCTCAACTACGAACCCAACTTCTTACCCACCAACCAAACCGAAAAAGCGCCCGACACCTACGCAAACTTCTACTGGTCGCGCGACGACACCGGCAAACTCATCTACACCGACATCGCAACCAATGAACCCGCAACAGCCGATTACTACCAACAACCCTATAAAGCCGGCAAAGACGCAGCCACCGAACCCTACGAATACGAAGTCGGCGGCAAAACCGTCCTCATGGCCTCATTCGCCACTCCCATCATCAAAAACAACAAAACCGTCGGCGTCATCGGCATCGACATCCCACTCGATAATCTACAACAGCTCGCAAGCGCCTGTGACGCCTTCGACGGCTCAGCCAAAATGGTCATCCTCAGCCCCGGTGGTCACATCGTTGGCTACAAAGATCAGCCCGACCTGCTCAACACCAACGCCGCCGATATCAACGAAGAATTCAAGCTCAATAAAGACCGCATCCTCGCAGGCGAATCCATGAACTGGCAAGCCAAAGGCCTACTCCAAGTCTACGCACCCACATCCTTCGGACGTGGCGGCCAATTCTCAACCACCATCATCGCCGTACCCGAATCCGTCATTCTCGCACCCGCCAAAGCCGCACTCCTCAAAATGATCGGCCTCGGCCTCCTCTGCCTCATCGCCGCCTCATTCCTCCTCTACTACCTCGGCGGCAAAATCGCCAACCCAATCAAACAAGTCGTTGATGGCATGAACGACATCTCCCAAGGTGACGGCGACCTCACCAAACGTCTCGCCCGACAAACCGACGACGAAGTCGGCGACCTCGCAGACGCTTTCAACACATTCGCCGAAAAAGTCCACGATATCATCGCTCAAGTCACCGAAACAACTCAGCAAGTCGCCTCCGCAGCAACCCAAATCGCATCCTCAAGCGAAGAAATCGCCCAAGGCATGTCCGAGCAATCCGCTCAGGTCACCGAAGTCTCCTCCGCAATCGAAGAAATGTCCGCCTCAATCACCGAAGTCGCCACCCGCAGTAACGATGCCCACGAAAACTCAAACAAAGCAAAATCCACCGCCGTTACAGGCTCCGACATCGTCTCTCAAACTATTCAAGGCATCGAGCAGATCGCTTCCGACGCATCACAAGTCGGCTCACTCATCGGCAACCTCGGCTCACAAGCTCAGCGCATCGGCGAAATCATCGTCGTCATCAATGACATCTCCGATCAAACCAACCTCCTCGCCCTCAACGCCGCCATCGAAGCCGCCCGCGCCGGTGAGCATGGCCGAGGCTTCGCCGTTGTCGCCGACGAAGTCCGCAAACTCGCCGACCGCACCACCAAAGCCACCGACGACATCACCGAACTCATCGGCAACATCCAGCAAGGCACAAACGATGCCATCACACAAATGGACGCAAGCAAAGGCAACGTCGAACGCGGCGTACAAACCGCAACCGACGCCGGCTCCTCACTCTCCGAAATCATCGACGGCGCCGACAACGTCTCATCCCTCATCCAAACCATCGCAGCAGCAGCCGAACAACAATCCGCCGCCGCCGAAGAAATCTCCTCAAACATCCAAAGCATCTCAGCCGTCACTGCCCAATCACGCGAAGGCACCGACCAAGCCGCCCAAGCCGCCAATCACCTCTCTGAAAAAGCCGATCAGCTCAAGCAGCTCGTCAGCCAATTCAAAATCCGTGAAGCAGCTTAACTTCCCCCCCCAATCACACATCAATCGATTCACCAATTAGAAAAGGACAGGCCCAAAAGCCTGTCCTTTTTCTCTCAGCATCAATCTCCTCACAATCCTCAATTCATTGAATCCATCACCTGTTCATGCAACACCCCCGCCACACGCTCAACCGGAAACGGCCACGCATACGTCAACTTAACATGCGGATAATTCTCCTCGACACGTTTCATCGAATTCAAAATATCCCGCTCCGAATGGCCACCCCCCGGCGTCATCATCACCGTCGTCACAATCACATGCGTATAACCCTGCTTCACCGCCGTATCAATCGCATCGCCCGTCGTCGGCCCGCAAAACTCATTAAAACCTATAAAAACCGGCAATCCCGACCTCGATCGCAGAACATCTGCAATATCCTTCACACCAAAATAATACGCATTGTTCTCTCGCGTCATCGGCCAATTCAGCAGCTTTTTCGCAAGCACTTCCCCCTCCGCATCATGCTCATGATCCTCTCCCCCATCACCATGATCATGACCCGTCATCTCATTCAGCGCCTTGATCGCTGCACGCAATTCATTCCTCGGGAAATCACTCGGCGGCACCCCATGCCCAACCAACACAACCGCCACATCATCCTTAACAACCTGCTTTACATCAGCTTGCTTATCACCCACAGCCCCCGACACAACCAACGGCAAAACCGCAGTCATAACCAAAGCGCCAACAATCACAACCATCGGCAACATATACTTCATCTGCTTTCGCATACCATTTATCGACATATCAAAATCTCCTTTGATTTCTGCCTACATATAATCAATTAATCCACAAAATCATCATCCGCCCACTTCGCACCCTGATACCACAACCGCATATCCAACAGCTCCTCCGCTCGAAGCCCCTCCACATGCCCATCCAAAAACCCGCTTGATGTCACCTCCCCATATCGCCCCTTCGGCAAACCCATCCCTATCCCTTGGTTAGATACAACCATCTCACCATCCTCAACATCCCACTTCCGCCCATTCGCAACCGGTGGCGTAGCCCAGTAAAACCCATTCCCCTCAACCAGATCACCAGTCAACACTTGCTGCACTTCTGTAAACCAAATCAACCCCGATGCGTTCCGGATCTCCGATCGCTTAAACACCACATGCTCACCCACATTCCGTTCATACGACCAGCCTGCCGGCCTAAACCCCTTAAAAAAAGCTACCGAATGATGACCACCCACAAACACAGAATTCGGCGCAAACCCCGTCGTCACACTAATCGCATACGCTTTTTCAAAAGCCGTCGATGCATCCTCGCCCACCCGCGGAACCTCTGGCAACGCCGTGTGGTCATACATCACCTCCCATATCCCCGAAAAATACGGCGACAACCGCCACGCATACCGCGATGTCACCGGAAATGACAACTTCAATCCATTCGCCTCAACATCAAAACCCACACCCCCTAACGTCGGCGGCGCATACCCATACAACAACTCCCCGTCATACTCATTTGCATACAACTCGCCAGCCACTAAAACCTGTTTTAAATTACTCCGATTCCTCACCGACATCGCCGCGACCCGAGCATTGCTAAGCGCTGGCAATAGCATCCCTATAAGCATCGCGATTATGCTTATAACAACAAGTAACTCTATTAATGTAAACCCGGGCCATGCCCTCTTCATCTTCTTTCCAATCATGATCAATACCCGAAGATTACCAAAACAGAAAAAGGAGAGGCGGCCACTAACGCAGCCGCCCCTTCCACTCCCTTAAACTTTCCTACGTCTCTGTAGTATCATCAACCCACCCAAACCAAGCAGCGCAACCGCCGCCGGCTCTGGCACAACCGTCACCGACATCGCACTATCCGTCAGATAGCTATCAATCCGTAACCCATCAAAACTCGAATGCCCCGCATACGATGCAACAATCTGGTAATCACCGACATAGTCAGGCAGATAAAACTCATAAATATCTTCATAGCTGTAAATCGGAACCGGCGTAGAACTACCCGGAGGTGTCATGTTGTACAAAAACACCTTCCCTAGTTCATCCGATCGCAACTGCACCGCACCCGCAATCTCCTCACCAGCTCCATTGAAAACCTTCACCTCATCTGCACTCGACGTCGATGCCATCTGCACCACGACATGCGTACCTGTGCCACTACCACCAGACGCATTCACAACATCCGCCGTCACATCAAACTCACCAAACAACCCATAAAAATTCCCCGAGCTCGCAACATATGGCCCGCTAACCTGCACGCCAGAAGACGCCACCAAATCTCCCTCACGGTTATAGCCAACATCCGGCCCGTTCCCCGTTGTCCCCGTAAATACATCCCAAGCCTGATACGTCGACCCCGATGATCCCACCGACCATTCACCCGGATCTACAAAATTCACAGGCGTCGCCTCCGCAACACCACCTACAACACCAACAAACACCATCCCAGCGACCAATGCCGCTCCTAAATGACCTGAATTCTTCATCGTCTCTCCTTCCAGAAACGAGGGTTCATATAAACTGCCCGCCTCACGACTCGTTGCTTTCAACAACAAGACAATTCGCAGCAGACCTGCGCCTCATGTTCCGTCCTTCATAGCGAACAATTCACCAATCGAACGCGAACACGTTTAACGCACCATACTGCCAGCCAACACAGCCAGCACCACAGGCTCGGCTTTGTCACCGAAATCACAAGCTACTGCCAAACATGCATTTACAACATGGCACATGGCAACAACCGTGGCATCAGCAATCAGGGAGTGGAAGGAATACCGAAGCCTGTTTGTTTTATTGAGATTGAATCTCAATTTCTTTAAGTCTAATAAGCACCCAAACACCTGTCAACCCCATCTCAAAGAATCACTCAGCCAAACCATCATGCCCCTCACTTCGCCGCTTCGCCCGTTCTAGCAAATCAATGATCGCCGCATCACCAAAACCCGCTACGCCAACAACCTCGCCGAAACTTTTCAACTCTATATCTACAACAGTTCACAGGTCATCGAAGAGCACCACAGCCCCGATACCACCATCGCAAACGCAGTCTTCAAGCAGTCATACCTCTACGGCTCATACGTCGATCAGCCGTTAGCCATCATGACGCAAACCAACCCTGCGCTCACCGATGTTCGCTTGCTGATACAAAATCGTCGCTACAGCGTTGTCGCCATGGCAGATGCATCCAACGCAACAATCCTCGAACAATACACCCACACCTCCTTCGGCCGCACCTCCGTCTTCGACGCCACCGGCAACCCCCTCGCTACATCTGCATATAACAACCCATACGGCTTCACCGGCCGACGTTACGATTCAGAATCCAAACTGTATCACTACCGTCGCCGCGCCTACAGCCCAGAGTTAGGCCGCTTCCTCCAACGCGACCCCGCCGGCTACGTCGATGGCTACAACCTCTATGCATATGTTAGAAACAACCCACTACGATTCATCTTGTTAATGGAGAACGCATTTCTAGTGGGAGTAATACACATATTTTAGGTAACTATACGGCAGGGACTGCTGGAGCGCTTGCTGAAGAAATTGCGGTACTCAATGATTATATATTTTACGTCATGAGATTGCTTGATTCAATGTATAAAAAATTAGGCTTAAGGGTACCAGTTCGTAAAGATTTAAATCCGCTAGGGATGCGAAATCAAGTAAGAGAATTTGTATATAATGATGTTGATCATGAAAGCAATCTAACATACGCAGGTAGTGTGGCTTATGATACTGCTATGGTACTCGTACCGCTTACGAAGCTACCTAAATCACCCAAAACCATAACGTCATTTGATGAGTTGCCGAAATGGAAACAAAATATCATAGAAGGCAATCAGTTTAATCGAGATAGACGTGCTTCTTATCCATATAATGAAGTGTATATTGAAAGATCTGGTAAAAATCATGTTAGGTTAGATTCATACAACCCAGATTTGGGCGAGATAGTATCAAGAAAATATACGCAATCCAATCAAATAAAATTGAACACAGCAAAATCTTATATCAGAGAAATACCAAAAAGTATCCAGTTGGTGCTAAGATAGCGGATGTGCCTACGAGCAATGGATTAGTTGGACTCAATTTGCAGGGACAATATATACTTGAAGTACCTGTACAAAATAGGCCAATTCCACAGAAGGTATTAGATTATGCGGATAAGCATGGTGTACTAATAAGGGATGTGAATGGAAAGGTGTACTGAGTATGATAAGTTATATTTATTGTAGATCGTGGTTTAACGCTAAGAAAAAAGCACTAAATATAATAGATCAAAAAACTGCACAATATGATCATAATGCAAGGCAAATGTACACTGTTCTTATCAGCAAAGATGAGATTCCTAAGTATGTAATTATTGTAAAAGATACGTTTGTTTGTGTTTGTGTTTTAGATCATTTGTTACGCATTTATTTAGAATTTCACTATGAAGAGGTACACACAAGTCGACTTTTTATGAGGATGGCTATACGACGATCTTATGAACAAAATACTGACAATGTCTTGGATGGTCGTTCTTATATCTATAAAACGTCAGGCGACTTGTGTATTCGGCAATCAGCATATAATTCGCCCGAAACAAAAATTTTACATTCTCATGTCGATGTCTCTGGATACTATGCACAATATCCTGAGTTTGGTCAGTACATGGAGCTTATCGAGAGGGGATTGGCTCATAAATTTGAAGCAAGGGATAATAGGTAATAGGAATGCTCTGTAGTAACTCTGTGCAGTGATCGATGATTACGAGGCTATATGTGAACGCTATCAGCCTCATTCTCAGATTACAAAGGGCATCACTATGAGTCGTTAATATGGCGCCAAAATTATGTTTTAATATGCACCTAGGGCAACACGGCCACATTCTGTTGTATATCAAGTGAAAATTGATGGTACTACATACACAAGGATATTTTCAAACTGATATGAGTTGGTCACTAAATATTACGAATGACATCATTCAGAATAAACAGATTTCTTTCTTGGGAGGAAAACCCTGTATTCCAAGAGGGTATACTGTTCCAAAATGTAAATTATGCGGCAATGAGCAATGCTTTTACTATCAGATTGCCTTACCCACGGGAATGTTTTGGGCTGATAAAACAATTGCACTGTTTTGTTGTACATCTTGTATGGATGAAAGCTTTATTGTTCCACAGATGCTTAAAACGATTTTGCACCAAGCCGATATCCCTGGAGAGTTTTTATCGAATTACCAAAGGAACTTCGAGTTTTTAGTCTTTGAAACCAATAATGGCTTCCTGATGGAATCTTATCAGGAGAAAGTGAAATTTCGTGCGATTGAATTGATTGAATCCAATGAGCTTGGCAACTTTGGAATGTTGGGGGGTACGCCACAATGGATGTCGGAAAATGAGTCACCAGCTTCTTATGATGGAGATATACCAATGCATTTTCTTATGCAACTGTGTTCTGGAATAGAGTTTCATGTGCATGAGGCCGCTCCACCGCAAGTTGAACTGAATATTATGGGTGAACAATCGCCATCACCATTCGATTTTTATTCCCTATTTTTGGGTAATGCTCTGTACTTGTTTGGTACGGAGTATGGAGATCCTCTTGTGTATGCAATAACTCAGGTTGACTAATCGAAGAAATAGAGGATTTCGGGAATATTAATTTGGCTAATCAATTGTTAGTTTTTCAAACAAACTTACATAATCTGAGAGCAATGCGAGCTGGAAGGTTCACACCTACCCGCCATTGGGAATAAAAGGTGCCAGGTATGCTCTGTAGAAACCCTCCGCGGATGTAGATGATGGCGAGGTTGTGTGTGAGTACCATCAGCATCATTTCCTGATTGCGACGTGCATCACTATGAGCAGTTAGCGCGGTGCCAAGATTTCGTTTCAACATGCTCGTCACGGTTTCAACTTGCCAACGTTGGCCATAGGTCTCATCATCAAACGCAGTTGCCATCAGAAAACAGTGTTTGCCAGCTAGGATCACAAAAGATGACAGGGATCTACAATTAGATGTTTGCTGCCACGTTATAAAGACAAGCATTTAGCACTCTATTCAAATGTTAGATTATTTTAGGCGTTTCACGTTAGACGAATTAATCTAATCAAAGGTTATACAACCCAATTTATCGCAAGCATATTTCTAGCCTCGCATCAAGTCATACCTTTTTACAGCATCTAAATACGCCTCGTTATCGCAATCATATCGAACACAACCCCAATCCCCCCCACCTAAAAAATCTTTGTCTCTCTCCACGCACTGACTCCCCAAAATCTCACAACGCAGATAGCTCATTTAGCTCCGTGTGGATATCAACTCGATCCATTCCTCAACACGTCACGGCACACAGCAAATACCGCACGCACCTATCCAAAAGCCGCCACCCAATCATCAAGCTGCAGCATAAACATGAGCACACGACGCACGCGTAAAAATCACGAATAGCCCCTCATCTTGAGACTAAAAATCTTTTAGAAAGCGCACAAACGCGCCTTTGCCCCTATTCGCACTCGTGTGGTAAATTCAGTTAGCGCGCGGTTATCACCCAAATTTTGCTATTCTTTAGCCATTTCTCACCAAAACAGACCAATTTTAACTACGGGTAAGTCACTGATTTGGAGATTTCGTGCGCACAAACGCGCGTTTCCCCCCTGTTTTCTCTATGTTTGTGCGCGCAGTTAACGCAATTGAACACCCCCTTTTTTGAATCAAACGCGAGCACACTCACTACCAAACACTGAGCGAAACGTGCGCATAACAAAGGCTCGCAGCCAAAGACTGCGAGCCTCATAACATCATCAAATAGTTAGCTTACATCACGCATTCGCGCTCTGTGATGCAATCGTCATCGCCCTACCCTCATCAAACGCCTTGAGGTTCAACTCCAAAAATTTGGGTTTCACCGACGTCTTCACACCCTCATGCCATACATCTAACGGTAAGTCCAAACCAACACTTAAACCACCCATCAGCACGACGTTAGCAGCTTTCACGTTCCCCAATTCAACCGCTTTTTGCTGTGCATCAATCAGGCTCAGATTACTGAACGCATTCTTCAGCCGATCATCAATATCAGCCGGATAATCACAAAGGCCCGAAGAGACTGTCGTTGGGATAATCTGCGTATTCGCAATCACCGCTAGACCGCCCGACTTCACATAGTGCGCACCACGCACCGCTTCGACCTTCTCAAAAGAAGCCAAAACATCCGCCGTACGCTCTGCAATCAAAGGGCTGTAAACCTTTTGTCCATAACGTACTTGCGCAATCACGGAGCCGCCGCGCTGGGCCATACCGTGCACTTCATTGGTCTTCACATCAAACCCGGCGTGCATTGCCGCACGGGCCATAATCTCACTGGCGAGCAAGATGCCCTGACCGCCCACGCCGAGCAAAACGACGCTTGTGACTTTATCTTCGCTAGCATTTACTTGATTCATTTTATCATCACTCGTTATCATTTCGAGGTTTTTACTACTGATTAACGCTATCTTTTGGCTTGCACAAAGTATCTTAACTGCAAGCGTTTGCTCGATTATTCAACCGATCCGCAGCGTTTACTTCTCCGTACCTTGAGCATTAATCAGGTCAAGCTCGCAAACATTTTCACACAGCGAGCAACCCGTACACATCAATGGTTCAATTTTCGGAATTTCACCGTTGTACTCAATCGCCGGGCAACCGAGCTGCACACAGTTACCACAGGAAACACAGAGATCTTGATCGATCTCACGCGGCGTTTCCCAGACCGATTTATCATTCAGAACACAAGGGTATTTCGCTACGATCAACGTCGGCTCATCCACTTCAAACTCTTGTTTAAGCAATTGAACGTTGCTGTCGATATCACGCGGGTCGACCGAGAAGATGCGTTTAATGCCACAAGCTTCGCCTATCTTCTCGATAGACAGTGTTTGTGTTGGATCGCCCATGAGCGTTTTACCCGTACCGGGGTGGTCTTGATGACCAGTCATGGCCGTGGTGCGGTTGTCGAGGACGATGATGATTGAGGTGCCCTTGTTGTAGGCGATGTTGCAAAGGCCGGTGATGCCAGAGTGGAAGAAGGTGGAGTCGCCGAGGATGCCGACCACTTTCTTCGGTTCGGGTGAGCGATCCATGCCGTGAGCCATGGTGAATCCGCCGCCCATGCAGAGGATGGTGTCGATACGGGATAGGGGTGGCGCGACGCCGAGAGCGTAACAGCCGATGTCGCCGGTGACGATGCAATCGAAGTAACGTAGTGCTGTGAACATGCCGCGGTGCGGGCAACCGGGACAAAGTGTCGGCGGTCGCATGGGCAGGTCGGCTGCTTCTTCCACGGGTGAAAGATTCGGCGCTTCTTTACCTTCGTACTTGGCGCGAATGACGGCGAGTTTTGATTGGGTAAATTCGCCGATGTTTGGTACGAAGTTTTTACCATCGCACTTGATGCCAAGTGCTTTAATGTGCTCCTCGTAGAAGTCGTCGAGTTCTTCAATGACGAGGACATTGTCGACGTTCTCTGAGAACTCTTTGAAGAGTTTGTCGGCGAATGGATAGGCCATGCCGAGTTTGAGGACGGAAGCCTCAGGCCAAACTTCTTTGACGTAGAGGTATGAGGTTGATGAGGTGATGATGCCGAGAGATTTGTCGTTGTACTCTATTCGATTAATAGAGTCGGTCTCGGCGAAGTCTTTGATATCGTGGAGGCGTTTTTCGAGATCGACGCGCATCTGACGAGCAAATGCGGGGACGGGTACGAATTGGCGTGGGTTTTTCTGGAAGCCGATTTTGGTCTCGGGGAGTTGGCGGTCTTCGAGATCGACTAGGCCGCGGGAGTGGGAGACGCGGGTGGTTGAACGGACGATGACGGGTGTTTTGAATTGTTCTGAGATTTCAAAACCACGTTTCATCATATCTTTGGCTTCGGTGGCATCGGAGGGTTCGAGGATTGGAACCTTGCCGAACCGGGCGAAGTGACGGGTGTCCTGCTCGTTTTGAGACGAGTGCATGCCGGGGTCGTCGGCGACGAGGATCACGATCCCGCCGACACATCCGGTGTATGCGAGTGTCATGAAGGGGTCAGCGGCGACGTTGAGGCCGACGTGCTTCATGGTCACGAGAACGCGGGCACCGGTGAGTGCGGCGCCGGCGCCGACTTCGAGGGCGACTTTCTCGTTGGGTGACCATTCGCAGTGAAGGTCTTGTTGTTTGTATGCAGCGAGCGCTTCGAGGATTTCAGTCGAAGGCGTGCCGGGGTATCCGGCGGCCACGGTAACACCGGCTTCCCATGCACCGCGTGCATAGGCGTCGTTGCCGGAGAGGAGGTCTTGTTTTAATTCGCTCATGGTTGTCTTCCGTCAATACATCGTTGAACGGGGTTGGGTCTAATTACTTGCGTTGACATGCACGGCATGTCGAACAGGCGGTGAGTTTATGCGTGAGGAAAATACGGCTAATCGTTGATTAGGTTGTGTGGGTTGAGGGGTGTTGCCCCATACACGGAGCGTGGGGCTTGTTTTGAGTTGGGCAAACTTGGAGTTATTTGCTCAGACACCCCGCCACCGGCGGTGGCGGGCTTGAGGAGTTGTGGGGGTGTTTGTTTTATTTTTCCATGCTTCCGGGAGCAAAGCGGTTGTCTATGACGCGCTTAGCTTTACCTTCGAAGCGGGCGAGGGTTTGTGGTTGTACGAGATTAAGTGTGACACCGATGCCGGTGATGGTGCGGATTTCTTTGTCGATGGCGCGTTTGAGCATGTTCATCTCGGTCATCTTGTCGGAGAACATGTGAGGTTGGATTTCAACTGAGACGGTGACTTGGTCGAGGTTGCCGGGACGGTCGAGTTCGATCATGTAGTGCGGGGTTGTGCCTTCGACGGAGAGGAGGGCTTCTTCGATTTGGGAAGGGAAGACGTTGACGCCACGGATGATCATCATGTCGTCGGAGCGGCCGATGACGCGGCCCATGCGGCGAGTGGTTCGGCCACAATCGCAAGGCTCTTCGTGGATGACGCAGAGATCGCGGGTGCGGTAGCGGAGGAGGGTGGTGGCTTGTTTGGTGAGATTTGTGATGATGAGTTCGCCGATTTCGCCGGGTTTTACAGGCTCATCTGTTTGCGGATCGACGAGTTCGAAGAGGAAGTGATCTTCCTGAAGGTGCATGCCGTTGCGACAAGGGCATTCGCCGGCGACGCCGGGGCCGAGGACTTCGGAGAGTCCGTAGTTGTTGAATGCGGTGATGCCGAGTTCAGCTTCGATAGCGACGCGCATGTCTTCTGTCCAAGGTTCGCCGCCGAAGTGGCCGAATTTGATTGGCAGGTCGGTTGCGGGATCGAGTCCTTCTTCTCGAGCAACCTCGGCTATATTCAATGCATAGGATGGTGTGCAGATGAGGGTTTCGGTGTTGAGGTCGCGGAGGAGTGCGATTTGCCGGCGGGTGTTGCCGGAGGCGGCGGGGATGACACCGGCGCCGACGCGTTCGATGCCGTAGTGAAGGCCGAATCCGCCGGTGAAGAGGCCGTAGCCGAAAGCGACGTGAGCGAATTGGTTTTTGCGTAACCCGCCTGCGTAGAGGAAGCGGGCGCAGAGGTCTGACCAAGTGTCGAGGTCTTCTTGTGTGAAGACTGCGAAGGTTGGTTTGCCGGTGGTGCCTGATGATGCGTGAAGACGGGCGAGTTGGTCACGTGGAACGGCAAGGAGGTCGAGGGGATAGTTATCGCGGAGGTCAGTCTTGACGGTGAAGGGAAGTTTGCGAACATCGTCGATGGCGTTGATGTCATCGGCGGTGAGGCCAAGGGCGTTCAGATTTGCGGTATAGAAGGGAACGTTTTGATAGACACGGGCAACGGCTTGCTTCAAGCGTTTTGCTTGAAGGGCTTGGAGTTCTTCGCGAGGCAGGGATTCGTTTTTATCCCAGATCGTTTGTTCGGTTGCTAATTGTGTCATTTTTCAGGGTTTCATCCGTGACGAGATTGAACAAATGCAGGCGGCTCTTCCAAACACCCCACCACCGGCGGTGGTGGGCTTGAGTATCAATCTAACTTGTAATTAGGACTGGATTTCACAGGATTTCTTTTCTTTGAAGACATCGGCTTCTGAGAGGATTTTAAAATCGCTGGTTGCGTTGATGACGTCGGCCACGTTGCAGGGGTCTTCGAAGCGGGCGATGAGGACGGCTTCGGTGGTGTGGGCGCAAGGGAAGGCGTACATGTATTCGATGTTGATGCCTTGGTTTTGGAAGAGTGCGAGGATGGAGGAGAGGCCGCCGGGCTTGTGGGGGACTTGGATGGCGATGACGGGTGTGAGATTGACGACGAACTGGCCTTTTTCGAGGACGGTTTTTGCTTTTTCCCATTCGGGTGTGATGATGCGGAGGATGCCGAACTGTTCGGTGTCAGCGGTAGACATGGTGATGATGTTGACGCTGCTCTTGCCGAGGATGTCGAAGACGGCGGCCATTTGTCCGGGCTTGTTTTCGAGAAAGACTGAGAGTTGCTGGATTTTCATGTCTGGTCTCTTTAAGTTTCTAACTGTTAGTTAGGTTGGTTTTTTGTTTTAACAGGCGAGTGATCCCATACGTGTAACGTGTGGGCTTGATGTTCGGCTTATGTGTTGGCTTCGTTGCGATTATCTATGACGCGCTTAGCTTTACCTTCTGAACGTTGGAGGGTGTGGGGTTCGACGAGTCGGAGGTTGACGCGGATGCCGATGATTTCGGCGATGGCGGCGGAGAGTTTTTTGCGGAGGCGTTCGAGTGAGCCGATGGTGTCGGAGAAGTGCTCGGCGGTGACTTCGACCTGGACTTCGATCTGGTCTAGGTCGTTGTGTTTGGTGAGGATGATTTGGTAGTGAGGGAGTGTGCCTTCAACGTTGAGAAGTGCGGTTTCGATTTGTGAGGGGAAGACGTTGACGCCGCGGATGATGAACATGTCATCGGAGCGTCGGCCGATACGTTCGATGCGCCGGATGGTGCGGCCGCAGGAGCATTGTTCGTTGTAGATGGTGGTGATGTCGCGTGTGCGGTAGCGAAGCATGGGCATCGCTTGCTTGGAGAGGGTGGTGAGGACGAGTTCGCCTTCGGTACCATCGGGGAGCGGTTGGCAGGTTTCGGGATCGATGATTTCGGGGTAGAAGTGGTCTTCGAAGATGTGAAGCCCTTCTTGAGCGGAGCATTGGCAGCCGACACCGGGGCCGATGATTTCGGAGAGGCCGTAGATGTCGTAGGCTTTGATGTCGGTGAGTTGTTCGATGCGTTTACGCATGGAGTCGGTCCATGGTTCGGCGCCGAAGATGCCTGCACGGATGGGGAAGTCTTTGAGGTCGAGTCCCATTTCGTTGGCTTTGTCGATGATGCGGAGGAAGTATGAGGGGGTGCAGCAGATGACGGTTGTGCCGAAATCTTTCATGAGCATGACTTGGCGCGTGGTGTTACCGCCGGAGATGGGGACGACGGTTGCGCCGAGTGATTCGATGCCGTAGTGGACGCCGAGACCGCCGGTGAAGAGGCCGTAGCCGTAGGCGTTTTGTACGACGTCGCCGGCGTGCATGCCGCAGGCTGCGAAGGTGCGTGTCATGACTTCGGCCCAGGTGGTGAGGTCGTCTTGGTTGTAGGCAACGACGATAGGTTTGCCGGTTGTGCCGGAGGAGGCGTGGAGCCGAACAACGTCTTTCATGGGGACGGCGAGCAGGCCGAGTGGGTACTCGTCGCGGAGGTCTGTTTTGACGGTGAAAGGGAGAAGCTTCATGTCTTCGAGTGTGTGGATGTCTGTAGGCGTGAGCGAACGTTCGTCCATGCGTTTACGGAAGAGTGGGACGTTGTCGTAGGAATGCTGGACGATTTGCTGGAGGCGTTGAAGTTGGAGCTGGCGCAACTGATCAACGGGCAAGTAATCCGGAGATGAAGTCGGATGAAAGAGGGCGATTTGATCTAAGGCGGCGGTCATGATGGCGTCTCGGAAGAAGGCGTAGTTGATGAAAACACAGAACACGCACAACACAGACAACACAAGCGAGACACAACAAAGACATCGATCGCGAACACTGATCGGGTCACAGGCGAAGCAAAGCGGTGAGACAACAAGCGTGGCAGGCGTGCTTGTTGGCCACCTCCGTAGACTGCAGCGCTCGAATAGGGAGTCGAACCACAGGCGTCGGACGTTTAGAAGCTCAATGGGTCGGGGCACAGGCAAGGTGCGGACGAGAGGGAAGACCATTAGAGCTACAGGAACATTATAAAAGGATCTTTAACTATTTTGAAATGAGAAAGAGTCTCAATTGAGTGGGGAGAGGGTGGGGAAACCGAGGATATGGGATGTGATAGATGGGACAGATGGGGTGGTTCGCATTTAATGAAATCGAGACAGGCTGAAAGAGTGAAAGGATGGTATTGGCGCATTATATGATCGACATGCTTGCATTATGTGTCGATATTATTCGTTTTTATCGACATGTTTTAGATATATGTCGATGAGATGCTATAAAAAAAGCCCGACGCGGTGGTCGGGCTGATGATGTTTGTTGTTCTTGTTGTGAGCATGGACTGCGTTGAGATTATGCGCGATTGCGTTCGCGGCGGAGTAGGAGAAGGGATGAGAGTGCGATGAGTGAGAGTGAGGCGGGTTCTGGGACGACGAGGCGAGGTTTTACACAGATGTCGTCGTCGGTGACGACGAAGTAGTTGATGAGGCCGCCAGTGTCATAACTGTTGTGAGATGGGGGGAAGGTTGCGGGAAGTGGGCTGTCGAATGATTGGCTGATGTAGTGTATGTTGCTTGAGCCTTGACCGACGCCGATGGTTGCGAGTGTATCTTGGTCGTAGATGGCCATGATCCAGTAATTGCCTGCGGAAAGTGAGATGGGGAGATCCATTTCGTATGTACTTGTGCCGAGGGTAAAGGTTTGCGTGGGTGTATCGACGGCTATTTCATTGATGCCGAGGGATGTGGTGTGCGAAACAGATGTTGCGATGAGGTCACCAGGCGCATTGCTGTTGTCGGCGTAAAGTGCGAATTGAACCTGTGAGCCGGCTTGGTTATAAGTTGAGCCGAAGTGTGTGATGAATGTGTCTTGGGTGATGGTGACGGGGATGCCGAGCAGGTAATCTGCAACATATGTGGTTGTACCGCTTAGGGGTTGATCGTTGCCAAAGTTAACAGGCGCGGCGGTAGCGGTGAGTGATAAGGTAAAAATAGTCAGGACGCTTAAAAAAGCGTTTAGCCATTGGGTCTTCATGATTTGCGATCTCCCTCAATCGGCTCTAACCGTTGATTAGTTACAAACAAAACGGCGAAACCTTGGTTTGATTACCTGATACACAATATGCGTATAAAGGAAATGCTCCCACCCTTGTAAACGACAACTTACAACGCGAAAACGTGGTGCATGTTTTACGTACTCAATTCAGTTTAATCCGAGAAAATCGCTTTACAAATAAATGAGCACGTTTTAAAAAAAGAATTTTATTCTTTTGTAATAGTCTATAAAACAAGGGGAATTAGGCAGTTTAGGCAAAATTATACGCCTATTTTTTTGCGGCGAAGAAAAATCGGGGCGATAGTGAATGAGAGTAGGGCGAGGGATGCGGGTTCGGGGATGGGAGCATTGATGTCGGTAATGAGGTAGTAATTGAATGATCTGCCGACATAGGTGAGGTGGCTTGCGGGGAATACTGGGGGCATGGAACCAGTGAAGGATGTGAGGATGTATGGGTTCGTGGTTGATTCAGCGCGCATCGTGCCAGTGGCTTGCACGTCGTAGAGGGAGAGGAGCCAGTAGGTTCCGGCGTTAATGGGTGTGTTGGATATCAGTGGGATGTGGTTGTGTGAGTTGTAGATGATGTTATGCGGATTAGTTGATGCGATAAGTTGATCGGGGGCGTTGTTGAAGTCGGAGTAGATGCCGAATTGAACCTGGTTGCCGGTACCTTGGTAGATTGAACCGATGTGTGTTGCGACGGTGTTGTGTGTTACGTTGATTTGAAGGCCGAGGAGTGCATCGCCGCCGAAGATGTGGGTATCGGCAGAATTAACGGTGTCGTTGCCGAAGTTGATGGGTGCGGCGTGGGTGGTTGTGATGATGGTGAAAATTGCGAGCAGAATCGTGCAAATAACGGATGGTTTCGTGAATGACATCTATTCCTCCCTTTGGGTGTTGAATGACGCAACTGCTTAATACGTCTTGGGTGACTGTTTGCAACATCTCAGAAAATAGGTCGAGTTGAGCGTTTGCGTGTTAATGGATTTGCTGAAAACTTATATTGGCGCGCCGCGAAGTGTCGCGGCGGCTATTCATTGCTGCATGTCATTGTGCTAGATGCTTTATGTGCTACAGCAATCGGGTTTGGGGACGGTAAGGCCCGTTTGATGCTTTTGGTTTTATATGTCGAGAGATGTGACGGGAACACAGGCATCTGGCGACGAACAATGTTCACAGGCGGATGTGAACATGGTGAAATTATCGTTCATGAACAAGAGAAAACAACAGGATTGATGGGTGTGCTTGGGTAATTCTGTAATGAAAAGTTGTATTAATCGGATTTTACTTAGATCGATGATCAATTTGTAAAAAGGTCGGTGACCCATTGAGGAGGTCGGACGGGGCGGCCGGCGGGGTTGGCGAGTGCGTGAATGGTGTAGCCTTCGGCGACGGATGCGCCGTCGTGGTCGGGTCGTGTAATGGTGACGGCGGCGCGGAGACGGGCGCGACCTTCGAGAGTGAGGGTGGCGGTAATGTCGAGGAGGTCGTCGTAGTTGGCGCGGCCTTTATAGAAGATGCGTGCTTCGATGACGGGGAGGAAGATGCCATCGGTTTCCCATTGGGTGTAGGGGCGGCCGGTGGATCGGAGGGCTTCGTTGCGGCCGACTTCGAACCAGTCAAGAGCGACAGCATTGTAGAAGGTGTTCATCTGGTCGGTTTCGCCGTAGCGGACACGGGTTTGGGTGGTGTGGATGATGGCCATGAGGGGTAGTTTAATAGGTGAGCAGTGGAGGAGGAAGTTTTAGAGAGCGGTTAATCCCACCAGAAGTACCAGTACTGATTGTTTTTCATTGCCGAAGCGAGATTGGCAACCCGTTCAACCCCCTGCAAGACAATATCCTGGCAATAGATGAACTGCTCCCACGCAAGTTTCATGGCTTCTTCCTGGGTTGTTGGCGGTTTTGTGACATAAGCTTCGACAATATCATTGCTGACTGCGACTACTTTAGCGCCGTATTTTTCTTCCCAGTATTTCCAGATGGCACAGTGCGTTTCAGGTGATGGGCAATCGTTCCAGTTGCCATATTTCAAATGGGCGAAAACTTTCCAAATGGAAGTAATCGGTAATGTAATGCAGGTTACGTCTGTTTTAATGGTACCAAATTCATTGAGCTGGATACCGTGAGAGTTTTCAGATTCGCCTGGCCAAGTACCTTCGTAAAAATCCAGTTCGCCATGCTCGTCTTCTAGTTCGCGTCTACGACTAGCGAACCATTCTTGAACGTCGATTTCATCTGCACTTTTCAGAATATTGGATGGGGATTCTGGATTTATGCATGCTAGATCTTGGAAATTGTCTTGTTCCTCAGGTAAGCCGCAAATGAATAATTTCGTATCGGATTGATGCGATTGAATTGTTTTTTCGAGAGAGGTTTTGCCTTCGATTTGGATGAATTGCATGCTTTGCCCTTATTGATGGAAAGTGAGAATGACGATCTCGAAGGGTAGTTTAAATTTTTAGTTGTACGAGTGCGAGCGGGTCGTGCTGGTTTCATTGATGAAGAAGGGGAAAGCGCTTTTTTTGGGGAAGAATGCTGTGTTGAAATATGACGATGGACGGAATGACACCCCCGCACCGGCGGTGCGGGGCTTGAAGGTTGGAGGGATGAAGTGATTGGTGTGAGGTGGGGGGGGTGGGGACGGGGGGGGCTATATAAAGATATATTGGTTTATTGATAGCTGTTATACTGCGTTACACTTGATTGAGTGGGATTTTAGATGTGAGTGGTGGGCATTTTAGGTACGAATGACTGTCTGAGAGGATGGGGGGAATGAAGGGAAGCTGAAACGTGAACGTGTTTGCGATTGCTCTATTTTGCGTGTTTCTGTGTTTGATGTTTGGGATCGGGATCTGGGGGATGAAGAAGACGCGGAGCGTTGATGATTATGTGTTGGGGGGGAGAGGGATCGGGCCTTGGATGAGTGCGCTCTCGTTTGGGACGGCGTACTTTTCGGCAGTGCTGTTTATTGGGTTTGCGGGGAAGATTGGTTGGGGGTTTGGGCTGAGCGGGCTTTGGATTGCGGTGGGTAATGCGGTGATCGGTTCGTTGGGGGCGTGGCTTGTATTGGGTGCGCGAGCGAGGCGGATGAGTCATAACCTTGGTGTGGTAACGGTGCCCGGCTTTTTGGCGGAGCGGTTTGGGAGTCAGGGGTTACGGATCCTGGCGGCGATTGTGGTGTTTATCTTTTTGATCCCGTACAGCGCGAGTGTTTATAAAGGATTGGGCGAAATGTTCCGGTTGGTGTTCGGGCTTGAGTATGAATATGCGGTAATCGGGATGGCGGTTGTGACAGCGTTTTATTTGGTGTTGGGCGGGTACTTTGCGGTGTCGTTGATCGATTTTATTTTGGGGATGGTGATGCTTGTGGGTTCGACGCTGATGATTGGGGTGTTGGTGATGAAAGTGGCGGGGATGCCGGCAGGTCAGATGTACATGATTGGTGGTGAAAATGTGAGTATGAAGGTTGGTTTGGGCGGTGTGTTTGATGCGATACAGAATGCGTATGAGGCGCATATGCCGGTGGGTAGGCGGCCGGGATGGTTGTTGTTGGGCGGGTTGGTGTTTATGACGAGCTTTGGGACGTGGGGATTGCCGCAGATGTCGCAGAAGTTTTTTGCGGTGAAGGATGAGGGGATGTTTGTGAAGGGCGGGATTGCGACGTGTTTGTTTGCGGGTGTGATTGGTGGTGTGGCGTATTTTATGGGGAGTATGCTGCATATGTTTTTTGAGAAGCCGCTGGCGGTGACGAAGGTGGTGGATGGTGTTGAGAAGACGATCCCGAAATGGGACGCGATGGTGCCTCAGCTTTTGCAGAACGAGTTGCCGGAGTGGTTGTTGGCGGTGATTTTGTTGTTGATGTTCAGTGCCAGCATGTCGACGCTGGCGGCGCTGGTGATGACGAGTGCGAGCGCGGTGTCGGTGGATATTGTGGGGGCGATGAAGAAGTGCGAGAAGAAGGGCGGGTTGGGATTGATGCGGGTGATGAGCGCGGTGTTCGTGGCGATTAGCTGCGTGATTGCGTTGAATGATTTTACGTATATTGTGCAGTTGATTTCGTATAGTTGGGGAACGACGGCGGGGGCGTTTATGGGTGTGATGTTATATGCGTTTTTCTGGAAGGGAACGACGAAGTGGGGCGCGTATGCGGGGATGGTGAGTGGGCTGTTGTGTGCGGGTGTGGTGTTTAACTTGCCGATGATTTGCGGCTGGTTTGGGTATGAATATGGGGGATTGGGTTTGCCGGTGGGTGCGAGCGTGGCGATGATCGTGCCGTTGTTTGTGGTACCGGTGGTATCGTGGGTGACGCCGGGAGTTGAGGAGGCGCGGATTGCGAAAGCATTCACCCCTAGAAATCGTGGTGAAGAAGTTGAGAAAGAGAAAGCTATGAGTGTGGGGTGATAGAGAGGGGAAAAATAAAGGGCCATAATCAACGCTGCTCAATCGGGTAGCGTTTTTTATTGGAGCGTGATGATGAGATCAAGTTTTGCTTAAGTGATGATGAAGATGGGGATTGTGAAGTGGGTGGTGAAAGGTTGGGGAAGTGGGGCGAGGGGGTGGGCGAGACGAGGAAGGTCTGATAAAAGAGGGGAGCTGATAATTGTGGGGGCGGCAGTATTGGGAGTGGGGTCATGGGTGTTGGTTATGGGAAGGTATTGCCGATGAAAGGATGTGAGAGGGCGGGTCAAAAAAGTGCGAGCTGTAAGCTTGCCGTTTTGGACTGGGGACGGGTACTGAATTGAAAACAACACGGTTTACATGGAGTAGGCATGGGCTGGTTTTTAACACGTGAGAGTTTTAACGGGGGTAAGAAGAAGAAAGCAACAGCGAAGCGTGGTGCGAAGAGTGCCTCGCCGAAGTGGGATCCTGCGCAGACGGTGGTAGGTGTGCAGGTGTGTGGTTGGATCGCGCTGGTGGTGGCGCTCGTGGTGGGATGGCGGTATATGGAGAAGGGGGTGATGGATTATGCGGAGCGGAATTGGAGTCACGAGATTTTGGCGGGTGATGTTTATCTGGCGGGTGTGCCGGGATGGATGCTGGATGAGCGTGGTAAGCCGAACTGGGTGGCGGAAGAAGTGAAGGAGTTGGTTGCAACGGCGATTTGTCCAGAAGGATTGCCGGTGCCGGGGCCGTTTGATGGGGGTCGATTGCAGGAAGCAGCGGGACTGATCTCGGATATTGCGTGGGTGAGGGATTTGAAACAGATTCGAAGAGTGAAGGGCGGGACGATTGTGGTTGAGGCTGATTACCGTGAGCCGGTGGCGTTGGTCGCGCGGGCGGATGGTTATCAGGCGGTGGACAAAGAAGGTTATTTGCTGCCAATGATCATGCAGTCGGAGCAGGTGGATTTATATCGGGAATGGTTGCCAGTGATTTCAGGTGTGAGTTGGTCGAATGTGAGAGCAGGCGATCGCTGGGAAGATGCGAAGGTGATGGCTGGGATTGCGGTGGCGGATCGTTTACGTTTTGAGGTGGGTGTGGCGAAGCAAATCGCGAGCGTGGATGTGAGTGGTGCGGATATGTATGGGCGGGTAAAGGTTGTGCTGGAGACGGTGAATGGTGGTGAAGTTGTTTGGGGAAGGTCGCCACGGGATGATCAGGGGATTGAGGTGGCGAGTGATGTGAAATTGCAGCGGCTTGTTGAGCTTGCGAATAATGTTCAAACAGGCGGGTTGATTGATTTTGATGGTCAGTATGTTGAGATTACTGGGCCACGGATTACAAGAGGAAAGGGTTTGGGTGCACCGGCCAAGGGGGAGCAACAAGGGGGATTTCGGCGGGTGAATAACACGTATTAGAACGTTTTGCGAAATGACTTGCCTCGTTGAGCAATGGGTCGTTACGTTAAAAACGCTTTTCACATAAGCCTGCATCCGATTGTTTCGCAGGACATGTGGTACGTAATGAGGCAACATGCTCTAGTCGATAATAAAAGATGCCGATTGTACTAACCATCAAATAGATGGCTGGTACAAACGAGAAGATGGGAAACGCGTTACCGATCAGGGACGCGTTTCTTTTTTTTAGTGCTAGTGGTTCGTGCTTTGCTAGAAATGCGAAGGATCGGAAGTGCGTGAGGGTGGTGATTGGATGGCTGACTTTGATGGGGGAGGGGAAAGACTTTCGTGGATCATGGATCGGCGGCTAATAATATTGTGTGGTAATTGTGGGTGCTGTGGTGGGATGGGCGATAGGAATGTTGGTGGGTGTACTTGCTTGAAAGGGTGATTATGGGACAGCACAAACGGCGAAGATTTAGTGGCATGATTGCGCCGGTGGTAACACCTGTGGATGAGGACGGGGGGCTGGATGTGGCGGGGTTGAGTGATGTACTGGATTATGTGATGGAGGGGAGTGGTGATGGTGGCGTGGATGGGATCTTATTGATGGGCTCAACGGGCGAGGGGGCATCGTTGAGCGAAGGCATGAAGCGTGAAGTTGTGGAACGGGGCGTTGAGGTGTGCAAAGGGAGCAGCAATTGGGAGGGAGAAGTGTTGATTGGGGTGATGTCGTGTTCGGAAGTGGATGCGCTGAAATTGATTGAGTGGAGTGGTGCGTGTGGCGCGGATGGTGTGCTGTGTGGTGGGCCGTTTTATTTTAAGGTGAGTGAAGGGGTTGTGGCGGAAAGTTTGGTGAGGCTGGTTGAGAAAGGCGGCATGCCAACGATGGTGTATCACTTTCCTGCGGTGACGGGGCATCGCTTGAGTGCGGGTTTGATGGGTGAGCTGATGAAACACGAGGGCGTGGTGGGGATGAAAGATTCGTCGGGGGATCTGGGGTATGTGAAAGAAGTGATTGGATTACGCGATGAGGGAGAGGCAGTGGTATTGGTTGGGCCGGATGTGCTGCTGAAGGAAGTGATGTGTATGGGTGGTGATGGTGGTGTGTGTGGTGGAGCGAATTTGTGGCCGGGGGTTTATGGTGGGTACTGTGAAGCGGTGTTGCGTGGGAATGATGATGTGGCTGCGGTGTTGTGGGAAAAGCTTGATGGTTTTGCACGCGATTTGTTTTTGGAAGGTGGGGGTGTGAACGAAGCAGTGCGTACGGTTAAAGCGGGCATGGCGGAGCTGGGGTTATGTGAAAAGTGGATGGGCGCACCATTAGGATTGATAGGCGATGATGGCGAGAGCAAGCGCGTTGCTCAGGTGATTCAAAGATGGGGGATTGGTTGATGGGATCGACATGCCGTGAGAGTGTGTCGATGTTTTTAGTTTTTATCGACGTATTCTGAAGACGTGTCGATGGTGTGATGGGTTTGAAGTGTGGTGTGAGCGATGAGGGAGGTGAGATGTGGGAGCGAGAGGCCGATATGGTTGGCGGCCATGGGTAGGAGTGAGTGAGAGGTGAAGCCGGGCATGGTGTTGATTTCGAGGATATGGGGGGTGCCGTCATCAGCGAGGATGAAGTCGACGCGCGAAAGATGGCGAGCGCCGAGTTCGTGATGCGCACGGAGGGCGAGTGATTGGATATGGGTTGTTTGCTCGGGTGTGAGGCCAACGTCGAAGGTGTATGTGGTGTCGTCGCGGATGTACTTAGCTTGGTAATCGTAGAAGTCGGTGGCGGGGATGATTTCGAGGATGGGCAGAGGAAGGTAACCACCCTGCTCTTTTGTGTTGTTTTTACGCGCCGATTCAAGGGCGGAATTGCAATATACATCCGACGAACAGGGGGGGGATGGGATGATGCCGACGGTGAGTTCGCGGCCGGGGATGAATTGCTCGACCATGAGGCGGTGGTGCTTGGTGTGGAGCTGGGCGAGTGCGTCGGTGAGTTGGGTTTGGGTTTTGCAGATGAGCAGGTCGATGGAGGAGCCTTCGTCGACGGGTTTGACGACAACGGGTGCGGGGATGGTGGGGGATTGGTCTGGGGTGAGGACTTCGAATGCGGGGGTGGGGAGGTTGTGCTGCTGGAGGATGAGTTTGGTTTGCTGCTTGTCGATGCAGATGCGTGATGCGAGGGAGTGCGAGCCGACGAAGGGGAGGTTGTGTGATTCGAGGATTTGCTGGAGCTGTCCGCCTTCGCCGAACTTGCCGTGGAGGACGGGGAAGATGAGGTCGGCTTGCTGTTGATGGAAGATGTCGATGGCGGTGAGGTTGTCGGGTGAGATGTCGAGGGTAGTGACGTGGTGGCCGGCGGTTTGGAGGGCGGCAGCGACCTGAGAGCCGGATTGGAGAGAGACTTCGCGTTCGGCGTCGGGGCCGCCTGCGAGGACGATGATTTTGAGACTATTTTGATTGGGAGCAGGGGTTGTCACAGAAGTATTATCGGCGCGTGAGGGAAATGTACAAGAATGCTGAGATTGGATTGCTCTAGTGGTCATAGGGCATGGGGTGAATGTCATGTGGGGAAGAAAGAAAGTTTATCAGAATAGAGGTTATTGGTTTGGCTCAAATGCTCAATGCGTTTACAATCTGGGGGCTCATACCAGGGCTGCTACAACGTTTTAGTTGCACTAAATCGGGTATTTAGGCCGGGAGATGAGCAAGGGTGGATCGTCTTGAGGATGATGGGTTTAGAGCGTTTTGCCAAACACTTGGAGCATTGACCAGTGAGCCGTCTCGTAAATAGCGGTCATCGTACTGGTCTGCTGCTGAATTTTTACTCTTTTCAGATACACCAGGTAAATGCGCAATTTGCTTTAACGATCCAAGACGATCGTGACAGATGGATTTAGGCTGTGATAGATGGCTGGGTTTATTTGTCGGTTGATCAATTTCATATGGATTGCGTGAACTGGGCTGAGCAAGTGTCGTGAGAAGGATTGACGAGGCTTGTCGGTTTGGTTGTATACGGTCCCCATGCAGATCGGAGTTTGTTTAGATGTATTTCAATAAGTACCCACAGCCAGAGAATTTTTCGTTTGTGAAGCCGACGGGGCTGGACGTTGAAAATGGCTCGATGTCGATTTCGGAACGTTCATTCAAGTTTGCTTTCAAAGATTGTGGTGATGATGTTTATCAGCTGGTCGTGAAGAATAAGGTGTGGCCGAAGCAGTATTCGCAAGCGGAACTGAGTGAGCCTGAAGGGGCAGAGAAGCTTGGTCGTGCGAGTTTGAGCAAGCGTAAAGGTTTGCAGATCAGTAATGAAGACGGCGAGACGGTGCTTGGCTCACGTGAAGGGCGGTTCTTTGGTGTGTCGGGTAATGCATGGATTATGCAGTTCGACTATGAAAAAGATCTGCGGTTTTATGGGCTGGGTGAAAAGATGTTTGGTTTTGAGCACACGGGGCGCTCAACGAAATTTTGGAATACGGATGCTTGGGCGGACTTCCCGTTTGAATCTTTGGCAGAAGGTCGTCCCGATCCGTATTACGTATCTGTGCCTTACCTGATCGTGAAGAACGGTGAGAATTATGTTGGCATTTTGGTGAACAACCCTGATGCGGTGTTCATGCATATGAACCCGAATGTGATCATTGCAAATCAGAACGATGCGGATGATATTTTGGGTACACGATTCTGCATTGGATCTGCTGATGGGCTACCTGAGGTTTACTTTATTCAGGGCGAAAGCTTAGCGGATCTTACGCGCAAGTTGCAGAAACTCGTAGGCACAACGCCATTGCCACCGGTATGGGCGTTTGGCCATCAGCAATGCCGCTGGGGTTATAAGTCGTATAAGGATTTGGACAACCTCGAAAAGAAATTCACGCAGTATAAGATTCCGAACGATGGTCTTTGGATCGACATTGACTATATGGACGGCTTCCGCGTATTCACGTTCGACAACAAGCTGTTCAAAAATCCGGGCAAAGAGATTGGCAAGATTCAGAAGAAGGGCCATCCAGTCGTGCCGATCATTGATCCGGGTGTGAAGGTGGATGAGAACTACGAAGTTTATAAGGACGGTCTGAAAAAGGGTGTTTATTGTAAGAACCCTGAGGGTGGTGATTTCATTGGATTTGTTTGGCCGGGCGCAACGGTGTTCCCAGACTTTTCGATGGAGAAGGCGCGTTCATGGTGGGCGGCTTGGGTCAGCAAGTTTGTCAGCGATACAGGTATCATCGGCGCATGGTTGGATATGAACGACCCATCAACAGGTTCGTCTGAATGCCATTACATGCTGTTTAATGATGGTAAAGATAAGCACACGACGTATCACTCGCAGTACGCGATGGGTATGCAGCAGGCGTCACGTGACGGGTTCCTGATGGCGAATCCTGAATTGCGTCCGTTCTTGCTGAGTCGTAGTGGGTTTATCTCAAGTTCACGTTATGCTGCGATCTGGACGGGTGACAATGCGTCGAATAGACATTATCTGAAGTGTTCGATTCCATGTACGCTAAACTTGTCATTGTCGGGTATTCCGTTTAACGGGCCGGATGTTCCGGGCTTTGGGTTTGACTCTAACCCTGAGTTAGCGATTGATTGGTATAAGACATGTTTCATGTTCCCATTCCTGCGTAACCACTCATCTATTGGTACATTAGACCAAGAGCCATGGGCGTTTGGGCCGAAGATCCGCAAGGTGCTTAAGCACTATATTCAACTGCGTTATAAGATGCTGCCATATCTTTACAATCTGTTTATGGACCAGGAGAAAGATGGTGATCCGATCTTGCGTCCGCTGATGTATCACTTTAAGCACACGAACCGTGTGCCGCTGGATAAGATTGATGATCAGTTCATGATTGGTGATTCGTTGATGCAGGCTCCGTGCATGGAAGAAGATGAAGCGAAACGAGAAGTTGCGTTGCCTAAGGGCAAGTGGCTTGACGTGATGAAGCGTCAATGGGTTGATGGTGGCAAGAAAGTCATGGCGAAGAAGGAAGATGAAACGACGCCGATGTATATTCGCGACGGAGCGATTGTCCCGATGCAGGTTGGCGAGCGTAAGACCCATGAGAATACGCTTGATGATATCGAGCTGCATATCTTCTTGAGCAAGGACAATACGAAAGCTGCTGAGTACGTGTATCGCTACGATGATGGTCAAACGTTTGCTTATCAGGAAGGCGAGCGTACGCGTGTCACGTTGAAGGTTCGCCAACTTCGTGGTGTCGTGAAGATTGATGTTGTCGACCGTGATCTGTCGGGTGGCGGCTTGAAAATTCGCCCTGTTTTGCATGCACCTGGTGCGAAATCCGTGGTCTTCAACGGTGTGGAGCTTGAGTTGAAAGCTGCAGAGATGTTGTTCTGTGGTTCGACATTGAAGGTTCGCAAGACGAAGGCGGTTAAAGCTTAATCGATCGCAATTTGATTGAAATTAAGAAGCCGAGCATTATGCTCGGCTTTTTTTATGAAGCGGCTGGTTAGAAGGGGGGGGATGGTTGTGCTATGCTAAAGGGACAAGCAGTGGGTCTGTCGTGTTCAAGAAGAATGGGCAATTATCTATAATTGCTGGATGTCGTTTTATGATCGGATTGAAAGATGGAAAAAAGTCGTTTGGAGTCGCTGCTGGGTATCTATAAGGGTGGTTTGATAGATGATGTGCTGCCGTTCTGGCTGAAGCACAGTTTGGATCACGAGTACGGCGGATTTATGACGTGCGTGGATCGTGATGGTTCGCTGCTTGATACGGACAAGGGTGGCTGGCAGCAGGGACGTGCGATCTGGACGTATGCGAACATGTGGAACTTCCATGAGCAGAAACCGGAGTATTTGGACGCGGCAAAGCTGTCCATGCGGTTCATGGATGAGAACATGTTTGATAGTGATGGGCGCATGTTCTTTCAGTTAACGAAAGATGGCAAGCCAATCCGTAAACGCCGATATACGTTTACAGAAACTTTTGGTGCGATCGCTTCAGCATCATTTGCTCGGGCAACAGGCAACGATTTTTATGCAGATCGCGCACGCAATCTGATTGATCTGATCTTGAAATACAACAACACGCCGGGATTGGTTGAGCCGAAATTTACGGGTGTACGTCCGGCGAAGGGGATTGGCACGCCAATGATTATGATGGCGACGTGTCAAGAGTTACGTGCGGCGTTAGATACGGATGAGTGGGACGACCTCATCATGCGCTGCATTGATGAAATAGAGAAGGATTTTGTGAAGCCTGAGTTGGAAGTTTGTATGGAACAGGTCTCGCCAGAGGGTGAGATTATTGAACATATTGACGGACAAACACTGAATCCTGGTCATGCGATCGAGGCGTCATGGTTTATTCTGCATGAAGCACGCTACCGCAACAATGACAAACGACTCATTGATTTGGGGTTGAATATTCTCAATTGGATGTGGGCACGCGGTATTGACAAGGAATTTGGCGGGCTGATGTATTTTGTCGGGCTAAATGGTAAGCCTGTGCAAGAATACTGGCAGGATATGAAGTTCTGGTGGCCCCACAATGAAGCAATCATTGCAACGCTGTATGCCTATGCGATGACGGGTGAAAAGAAGTATGCGGAGATGCATCAGCAAGTGCATGACTGGGCATATAAATTCTTCCCGGATGCAGAGCACGGCGACTGGTTTGGCTATTTAAGAAGAGATGGACAGATATCGCAACCATCGAAGGGAAATATCTTTAAGGGCCCGTTCCACTTACCGCGGATGCAACTGATGTGTTGGAAGCTTTGTGAGGATATGCTGGCCGGGAAGTTTGACAAGGTGAAGTTTAAAGATTGAGGCCAACAATAAATCTAAATACGAAAGCTCGGTAAATGTGCCGAGCTTTTTTAATACCTGATGAGTACGGTCGTGATAACAAGGGGAAAGTGCTTGATGGGGTGGGGTGGATTGGGGGCCCGTTTATGACGAAATTGATGATGGTCGCGATTATGCAGTGAACGCGGCTGCGGATCATACCTTCCTGAAGTGAAAAGACGAGAACATCAAGATGAATCGAGTAACGAGCACAGCCGTGTTGTTGTTGGCTATTTTGTTTGTGCTAGTAGCTGGTGGATGCGTAGGGCCACATCGAGGCGGGCCGATGCAAGCGCATAAAGATCTGTCAAAGGGGAAGTGGGAACTCCGTTCATCTGGGATCGCGTATCCGCCTCGCGTTTATAGTCGATTTTTATGGGATAAGGTTGGGGTGAGAGTACATATTTATAGAGGGAAGCTGCCAAAGGACCCTGACAAGTCGATTTACGGTTACAACGATGTGGTGATCGCAGCATTAGAAGGGAAATATGGCAAGGGCGTCATGGAAAAGCTGGATGATGAGTTTAATTATGTGATGAACAGGGATTATGTGCCGTTGCCGAAGGGAATGAAGCGGCTGGAGATGTCGTCGTACTTCATGCGTAAGGACACCCCAAAGCGGTTGCCTAAGTTTGTCGATGTGTCTCAGTAAAACTGAGATGAGGTTATTGCGAACTAGGAGGAGGTCTTATACTCACCGTTACATTTTAACGATGAAACTTGTCATTCTGAGTTTGACAGAGGAAATATTAAGTAGACAAGTGAGTCGATTTTGACACAGTTTAACTCGTTACGCCGCAAAACACAGCTTGAAATACCACACTGTTTCATGATTATAAATCTATATTTTATAAATATTTAAAATTTTAATATCTCTTTCGTTCATACGATTACTTAATGATAGTCACGAAATAACTGTTATAATCGCCACACTTTTTCATGATCTCTTCCACTCTTACACTATCATTCTAGACTGAGAGGGTTTTGTGAAGTATGATGCAGGCCGGCACCCGGTGTGTTTATGTGTACCCTCATTACAGGATTCAGCGCTCATGAGTTTCAGAAATGTCCCAGAACCGTCGAAGCGGGGCAAGATTTCGGCAACCTTCATTGACTTGTCCCGACGTACGCATTTGGACAAGTATCTGCTTGATCTGAATTATGATCAGTGGTGTGAAGAGTTGACGGATATGCAGGCAGCAGGCATCACAACTGTGATTCCGGCACGTACGATGATTTACGGCTGTACGTACCATTTCTCAGATCATTTTGAGACATGGCATGAACGTGACACGTTGACGCCGTTGATGGAAGCTTGTCGCGACACGAAGATGCCGATTTATCTTTCGGGCCAGATTAACAATCAGTTCTGGAATGTTGATGACAAGAATTTTGATCGTTTGTGCAAGCGTGATACAAACATCTCAAAGGTGCTGTTCAACGAGCTGTATGAACAATATGGTGATGTGGCTCCGATTGCTGGTTTTTATGTTTCATATGAGCCGGACCAGGACAATTGCCGAAACACAAGCCGCGAAGATTCGCTGAAGCACTTCTGTACGAATACGTATAAGAATTTGAAAGCGATTGCTCCGGATCTGCCGGTATTGACTTCGCCATTCTTTAGCTTACGTTTCCCGCCTGCGGAATTAGCGAGTTGGTGGGACTCATTCCTGACTGAACGTATGTTTGATGTGGTGGCCATGCAAGACGGTGTGGGCTGCACGCGTAACCTGCGGCCTGAGCATGTGGTCGATTACTATCCGGGCTTCAAAGAAGTCATGGACAAGCATGACATGGTGTTCTGGAATAACGTTGAAACATTTATCAAGAACCCGTCGTTCGATGATCACACTTACACAACGCAAGAAGACATCACGACCTTGGTGAGTAATGATTTACGTTTCTACTCGGCACCGAAATCCCGCTACGACAAGCAGTATGAGCTGGGTGAAGAATATGTCACGCGAACGATTACTTGGGAGTTTGGTAACTTCCTGTCAAAACGTTATGCGGGTGAAGATATTTATAACGAGTTTAAAGAGTGGAACCTTGCAGTCGCTAAGGCTGATCCGGTCAACTCGAAAGATTGCTGCGAAGCAATAAAATAATTGATTAAATATAAACTTAGAAAAAGCCGTGATGCGACATCACGGCTTTTTTTAATTCAATGGATTATGTGAAGGTCTTATTTCACACGGACAACGACGACTGTAGTGTCGTCTGTTGCGCGGTGAATCCCTGTAAACTGGCGCATCTCCCAGAGGACGTGGTTCAGCATTTCTGAAGCGTTCTGCTTTTCTCTTGAAGCTGTAAGCAATGCGTTCATCGCACGCTGACGTCCAAACTTTTCGCCATCGGTGTTGAAGGCATCGAGCAGGCCATCGGTGTAGAGCATGATTATGTCACCAGACTCAAGATCCCAAAGGCCTTTCTCGTAAGGATGTCCGGGCATAACACCAACAAGCATGCCACCGACATCTAACTGATGGATAGCACCTTTTCGGATGAGAATAGGTGGCTCATGACCACCGTTGCAGTAAGTCAGGCGCATGTGTTTAGGGTCGAGGACGCCGTACCAAATGGTGGCAAACTCACTAGTGAGTGTGTCACGGATGAGTGCTTCGTTAACACGTTGCATGATCTCATCGATATCGTAGAGGTCTTGTGCGTATGCACGAATACTGGCTTTGGCAGAGGCCATGAGAAGCGCGGCTGCAACACCTTTACCGACCACATCACCGATCGAGATGCCGAGGTTGTTATCGAGCAAGATGTAGTCGTAGAAATCGCCGGCAAGTTCCATCGACGGAACATAACGTGCAGCAACGTCGAATGGATCAACGTCGGGTTCACGTTTGGGGAGCATGCGGCGTTGAACGCTAGCGGCGAGTTGAACTTGCCGCATCATTTCTTTGCCTTTTTTGCGTTGCTCTTCAAGACGGGCGGTTTCGACCGAGGTGGCGAGCAGCTGAGCAATCGCGCGGGCGAGGCGGATCTCATATTGAGAAAACTCGCGGAGGTTGCCTGTGAAAAGCTGAAGTGTACCAACAGCTTTGTTCTGATAGACGAGGCCAACACAGAGCATTGAGCGAAGGCCTTCGGCAGCGGCATCGCCAGGGTACATAACACGATCATCATCGAGCATATCACGCACGTAGATGTCATCACCTTCAATCACCTCGCCAAACATATTGCAGGTATCGAGTCGGATGGTGCCACGCTGAAGGTAATGCGGAGAAAGGTTGTAGATGGCTTTTGGAACAAGATCCTCGCTCGCATCCTTGTTCTTCTCAAGTAGACGGATACCGACAGCTTTAACCTTCATCACCTCAGCGATGAGCTTGGCTGCTTTATCAAGGACTTGTTGAAGATCACGGCTTACAGCAAGCGAACGCGAAACTTCATAGAGGACAGAAAGCTCTTCGGCGCGAAGCCGAGATTGATATTCTTCGTAGCAGAGTCGCGCGATCGCATTAGCTAGCAGATAGAGGAGCTGTATGGATGCGGCTCTGGAGGCGCCGAATGATTGATCGAAAGCGTTCATCAGACCATCGAGCTTGTTGTGTTCAACACCAAGTCGGCATGCAAGGGAACGGAATTTTTCAATGCATTTAGGATCACGCTGGCAATCGGTTGTTTCGGGCTCAACCATGATCGAGCCAAGCGCTTTACCTTCCACGATGATGGGTGCGCGTAGAAAACCCTCTTCCATGTCTTCCGGGCCGATGAGATGAGCGAGAGCGATGTTTGATGCATCACGCTCATCACGTTTGGTTTCAGCAGTGACAGGATCACCGTCCTCATCAACGACACGAGCTGAAAGGCGGGTGACTGCGGTAAAGCTATCTTGGATTTCTTGGAGTAAATTGAGGTCAAGAAAGTCACGTAGAGAGAGGAGGCCGCCTGCGCGCTCGACCGCACCCTCTGTAACAGTCTCCAAGAGGGAGGCAGTGGATAGCGAATCCCCAGTGATGTTTTGTGACTCAAAGTCATTCATTATGGCCAAGTTACAGCCTCAGGCGTGAATTGCAATATAAGGGGGTCTGTGACAGTAAAAATTAACAGAAATGACGTACTTGAGAGACAGCATGGTGGCATTAAGGGGGAATGACAGTACCCAATTAAGGGTATGTAAAAAAAACACGACCGTATGGGCCGTGTTTTGAAATAGCTGTTTGGGTTTGTTACTTGGTCGGTTCTGCAGGTGACAGTTGTGGCTTTTCATCGAGCCAAATGCGTCGCAGAACGGGAACAAGCGGATCTGTGGGCGTGATACGTTCAATGACGGCAAGGCCGTATCGAACGAGAGGCTTGGATTCGATTTGGTAACCGAGATAGGCAAGCATCAGGCCGGGATCGGCTCCACCCTGCCCTTCCCTGATCATGTTTTCGAGTTCACCCTGCACCCATTTAACACGCTGTGGCGTGGGGAGGAGCTTCGGGTTGTACCGTGCAGCAATGAGCTGGGGTTTTTGCTCAAAGAGCAGGCGGAGATTGTGTGCAGAGCTGCGAACCAAGCCCGCTCCAAGCTGCGCATGGATGAGTCCGATGCGAGCGAGTGGGTTTTCTGGTCTTTCGCGAACTGCTCGTCTATAAGCATCCTCAGCGGCAAAGTATCGACCCGCAGAAAGCTCTTTTTCAGCTGTTCGAAGTTCTCGGTTAAAACGATCATTCTTCGTGCCAGCTAAGGTTTCGATACGCGGTAAATTGTAATCGAGCTGATTCATCAACTCGTCCAAGCTCTTTTGATATTGCTCTTGTGTCGGACGCGTGGTGCGAGGCCTGTAAACCGTATTGGATGGTATATTCAAGCGGCGACGCTGCTGCGCGGCCTTTTCTTCTTCCGCCTCAACTTCCTCTTCAGAAGGCTTGTTGATGGCATCGTACATAGCTTGTTCGAGTGGGCTGAGTTGTTTTTCTGTTGTCGTTTGCTCTGGGAGCTGAGGTTGGTATGGATTATTCCCCTGCTCCTGCTGCTGTGACTCATCATCAGGAAGCGTTGGCGGCGTGCCAAACGTGTTTTCTGGGAGCTGATTGGTCTTGTCGCTATTCTGTTCTCTGGCTGCATTGAGTAAATCGGCGTAGACATCGTCACCGGGCTTCGCCTGACGATCACTAAGCGGTGGATTAAATAGGTTGTCTTCCAGACGTTCAATCCGCTCAGCTTCTGTTTCATCACCTTGTTGCGTGATTTGCGTTTGCAGTTGTTGGCCGATTCTTAAGCCAGGTGCGATCTGCGCGGGGCGTTCGGTGAATGCTTCGAGCGTGCCGACGCCGGCATTTGGTGTGCCTTCGACACGGTAATCGACACTGGTGATGCCTTCTGGTGTTGTTTGCTCTTCTTGTGCGAGCGTCGGGAACTCTGGGTTTGTGGTATCTAATGTGGGGTTGGTCAACCGGAGGTATTGGCGGACACCGAGCAGAGGCGATGCCTGTACTTCAAGTTGCCCCGCACTTTGTGGGAGTTCAGAAATACCGATCGTGCTCGCTTGTGGGCGATATGAAATAACACCTTCATCAGTCTCGATTACAACGCCACGCGCAGTGCGCGTTGGCGCGATGACCTGGTAGCCTACACCGGGTTTGAGGTCGACAGCGGAGAGCACTTTATCGCCGGTTCGGAAGGGTGGGATATCGGTGAATGTGCCGTAGATACTGATGCCTTGGTAGTCTTCTGCGCCGGAGCGGCCGATCTGTACGGCATCGAGTCTGGAGGGGCTGGATGCGAGGCTTTGAGCGCGGAATCGGAAGAGTGGGTCGGTGTCTTCGTTTGTGAAACCAAAAACACCGGGTGCGGTGTAGCCGACAACACCCCGGAAGCCGCGAAGACCGGGAACATTGTCAGTGACGAGGTCGTTACGGAGACGATAGTCCTCTTGGAATCTCGGTTCGTTGAGACCGCCGGTACCAATCTGTTGATTGGCATCAAGGGCTTGGCCCGATTGGTTAACTGCTTGCTGCGCGTGAAGCTGATCCATTCCTATGATAAGGATGCCAGCAACGCCAAGTAATTTGATGATTCGGTGTCTGTTCATGTCATGCCCCATTAGGGTATAGACGTGTGATTGTTTGACCTGTCAGGATACAAGATCCTTTGACATACGAAGCCCAGTGCGGGGTGCGTGATGAGTCATCATCCAAATCACTGAGCTACACATTGAATAGTAGCTCAAAAACTAAGGCAGGGTGTATCAATCCTGCTGATTGGGATGAGGGGAAACCAGATCTTTCTAAGGTAATCTGGCTGCCCAAACGTCTGAACGTGACCTGATTAAATCGTGAAAATCATCCTGCATATCGATCAGAGAATTTCAATGATCTCAAAACGCTTTTCACCACGAGGCAGATCAACCTTAACGGTTTCACCAACGCGAGCTTTCATCAAGGCTTCACCCATTGGGCTGCTAGCGGTAACTTCGATTTCGTCTGCATCAAAATTACCTGAGGCTTCGCCGACCAGCTTATAAAGATCTTCGTCGTCGTCATCGAGATCACGGAGCTTCACGACGGCACCGAGGAAAACCATGTCATCGGGAATATCTTCTGCAGCGGCAACCGAAACGTTGGTGAGACGCTCTTCCAAACGACGAATTTCGGCTTCGTTCATACCCTGATCATCACGTGCAGCGTGATAGTCAGCGTTTTCCTTGAGATCGCCATCAGCTCGCGCTTCCGCGATGCGTGCTGTGATCTCTGGTCGTCTACTCTTCAATTCTCCCAAACGCTTTTCCAGCGTTTCTTTTTCTTCTGCAGTCACGAATTCCACGATCACTACTCCCTTCATCGGCTATTCTGGGGTCTGGCGACTTCCCAGCCGGTATTTTTACATGTTTCTTTCAAATCAATATCGTAACCGAAATCACGTTCGGTTGACCACTGTTTTGCGGCGGTTCCTTACCGGACCTCACCTCACGGGTATACAAGCCCATTACCCCAAGATTGACCACACAATCCAAGCCCCCAAATCTCCCTAACCACGATTCTGCACTGCGATTATATGCAACCAGAACTGTAGTGTATCACAACATACCATGACATTTTTACAGATCCCACCATCCCCATCAAGCCATCTTTATTCCACGACATCCGCAAGCGTCGTAATTAACGACAATAGATATCACAATCTTTTTACCACGAACATTATTTTGCTTTGGTCGATACGATCATCTTCAGAACAACCCAGCCGCATATCCCCAATCCCATCACCGCACCAATCGTTATCCACCAGATTTCTTTGTCATAAACATCAAGCCCGAGCCCACCGTCGCCAGCACTGAGAAGCCAAAGCTGTTCCAAGGAATTAACCACACTGAATGTGTAATTAGTTCCTGTAACCTCAACAGTTAGCAGCCGTTGCAAGGGTGTGAACTCAAGTAAAGCCAAACCAAAAACCAACACCATACAAATCAACATCGCAATAATTCTTCGTGAACCATGAACCGACATTGCACCACAAGCAACGACAATGCCAGTAAGCAAACTCCAACCGATCAATAGCCCATTAATCAAAATAGTTTGTTCAATATACCAGCCACCAGTAATTTGTAGCGGCCAAATAACGGCCTGCAAAACGACAATTAAGCTCAACCACTCCATAAAGACCTCGCCCACCATTAAATACTTCTTTTTCCGAACAAGCCAGCGGCTCCCAATACTACTCAGCCGAAATGCTGGCCATACACCAAACAATCCAATCGCTGCGCCAAAAACCATCCACCGAACGCCCTCATTACCACCACCTAGCAACGCAACGACCAACCATGCACCCAACAGCCATAAGCACCACAAAAGTGTCAAAACCCGAATGTTAGCATCACGCAATTCAGCCGCACGTAAAGCCATTCTGCTTGGCTGGTTTTTGTTACCCGATTTCAGCGTACCTGCGTCCGGTAACTTTGAAGGTACATCCTCATCGCCAGAACTCGCTGACAAATGCTTAGCATCATCTTCTTCATTCCAGTCGTTGTGATCGCTTGATTTACTCATGTTTATATATCTAACGCGTAATACCGCCTGAATATTCATCGGCTATCCACAATATATCTCTCGTAAACATCATAAATCTGAAATACATTCAATATCAACATGATTATAAAATTACCATCGCAATAAAAAACGCCACCTATCCTGCCTCATGCCCTACGACACAAAAGCGAATAAATGGCGTGGTTTGACGTTTTATTAATTAAGCCAACGTAAATCGACAGCGTTTCATACTAAGCACACCAATAATTCCTAGAATCACTATCAAAACACCGGGCTCAGGTACTACAAGCAATTTCACATAGACAGGTGATTCGCCAACTATGATCTGAATATTGTCATTAAGCAATTCAAAATCCGAAGACCAATCACCAAATTGGCTATACGCCATCGATTCAACCCATTCAACTTGAGCACCCAAAAGGCTTACATCCAAATCTATTTCCAAACCATCTCCCGTTGGCGACCACATCACCCATATTTTATCGTGTTCATTTTCCCCACTAACAAATGAATAGATATAAGCATCAGTATCTGATTCGATGATACCTTCAAAACGATAGTCACCCAATTTTTCCTGCATTTGCTTCATTGCCCAATATGATTCTTTGGGTACGCCATGACGAGTAATCCCCTTCGAACCATGCAGCATCGCCTTATCATCATCATCAAACCAAAACATATACGCACGCTCAACATCCATCTCAGCAAAAGCCATGTAGGATCGTACGAGATACTGCGCTTGTTGACGTTCTGTTACATCACCCCGCCACTTTTCCCAGCCGTTTGGCGTACTCGCATTGGATGATGGCGCATCGTAGCCAAATTCAGTCACCCAAACTTCTCTACCTTCTGCAAAATTATTTCGCCAATCGATGACATCACGTACATTTTCAAGATAGCTCATCCGATCATCTTCAGGATGACTAACATCGTAATAAGGCCATCTCGTAAGATTCGGATAAGTGTGCACACTGATAATATCAACATAATCAATCACACTTTTCATTATTTCAATATCTTTGATGTATTTGCTCTGCGGATTAATTCCAACAGCGGCTGTCGAAATTTTCAGATTTGAATCGACCTCACGAATACCCATCGCCATATTTCGAAATATCTTCACATAAAGCTCATCATCCATATCGTGTGGCTCATTACCGATCTCAATTGTTTTAATCAGTCCATTGCCAACCGTCGGGCCAAAATACTGTGCAATGGCACGACCATATGCCTTTGCATCCGCGGCAATATTTGTCCAATCAGATGCTTTTTGAAAATGATTAAACATGATGCTGACATGTGAATCAATTCCCTGTGCATTCCACTTACTATATAACGACTCCCAATTCACACCATTTTGTGCAAAAGGGAAACTGGTCGCATTTGCAGAATCATTACCCACATCCCAAGAAAAACTATGATAATCACGAGCCAATTTTGAAACGGGACTATAGACCTCTGGCTTGAATAATACCGTATGACCATTAATACCAACAAAATCCTTCATCAAAGGTTCCGAAGCATATAGTGTCGACATCATTGACACATATGCGATCACCAAAACGACGATTTCACGACCCACACGACTCCAATTTTTTTGCATCTCAGCTCTCCAAATAGGTATAACAACCTCACTGTTCCACAAAAGAACAATGTGAACTCATTTAAATGAAATTTCAATGTTTCTAACTATAAATGAAGTTAGAAATACTTCACAACATATTCTGTTTTGTTATTTATAATAATTTAATTCTACTAAGTTAGTTTTGCTAAACGAAATACTATTAACAATATTTACTAAAAAACATTGTCAATTTGCCTACCTGTATCAGCTAAAAAAATATGTTTAACACTATTTTTACAGCATGAATCTATACATGCCTCGTTGACTACAGCAAGCATACTTATTTATATCCGTATAAAAAAGCAACTCAATTGAGTTGCTTATAAACACGAACATCAAATACATTGGAGATTATTATTTATTAATTTTCACATAGATCGGCGATTCACTAATGGTCACTTTTAGTTGGCTACGATTAACGACTTTGCATCCACCATTTGGCTTATCACTAATATGATCATCGTAAACAACATCGCCGTGCCAATCACCTGTACGCCCCACAGCCATTGGCTTAACCCATTCGACCTGTCCCTCAAAGCCGTTTAATACAACCTCAGCAACACGATCCTCACCAGTAGGTGACCAAATCGCCCATATCTCTTCATTCGCATCCGACCCATTAACATAAGCGTATGCGTATACATTTTCTGTCTCTTTGATCTTACGATCAAACCGATATTCACCCAATAAACGCTGGATTTGCTCCATACTCCAGTATGATTCTTTCGGCTTACCCATGCGCGTCACACCCGATGAACCAAACAACTGGGGCACATCATTATCATCAAACCAAAACAGATACGCACGATCAACCTTCATACCCGCAAAAATAAGGTACGAACGAGCAATGTACTGAGCTTGCTGACGATCAGTTACACAAACCCAATCTTTCCAATTACCATTTGGATTCGGCTTTTGAGTAGATGAATCCCAACCAAATTCAGTAATCCAAATCTCTTTATCCTTCGCATACTTGTCACGCCACTCAATAATACCTTTAACCGATTTGAGGTATTCAATTTCTTGATGCTCAGGATAAGTCATTTCATAGCTGGGCCACTTCTTTAAGAAGGGATAAGTGTGAACATTTAATACATCAAACAAATCAATATCATTGCGCAATACCTCAACATTACGATGGTATTTAGAGCTTTCACGATACTGTACTGAAGCAGGTAAAATCCGAATCGCTGGATCCGCATCACGAATTGCCTTAGCCATCAACTTGAAAACCTTCAAGTAAAACTCGTCGTTGTATGTTTTCGTTTCGTTACCAATCTCGATCGAAGACACAAGCCCATTGCCTTTAGTTGGCCCAAAAAATTCAGCAAAAGCCTTTGCGTACGCAGGTGCATCAACTTCGACATTCTTCCAATCTTTTTCCGTAAAACGATGAATCATTAATGACACATCAACCGTCATGCCGGAACCGAGCCAACTACCATAAATAATATTCCAATCAGTCCCGTTTGCTGCGATAGGAAATGTTGTTTTTCTACTTGAGTCATCCGCCAGATCCCAATTAATCCCATGAAAATCTCGAGCATTCTTGACTAGTGGACTATAGATCGACGCATTCATTTGAAACGTATGGCCATTGATCCCCATAAAATCTTTGATCAACGGCGCATTAAGCTTGGGCTTGAATCGGATCGCATGATCATTCACCCCAATAAACTCACTCGTCATCGGCTTCTGCTTTTCCACTCCCTCGTCAACAGCTAGCAATCCGCTGCACAGTGATAACGACAAAAGCCCCGCACAACCTGTTACAAACAATTTTGTGAACCTGCTCATAGATAGCGTCCTGTCAAAGAGTAGCGAAACACACACCATACCTACTGACAACACCGCACCGGTCACAACCGACGCATCGTTGTTCCATACACCATTTTCGACCATCAGCTAAGCCGGTTTATCAACCTGATACCCGACTCATTCGTCACGCCCGGCTAGCCTCTGGCCTCTTCATTGTTCCATCTATTGACACACGTGGTCACGTATGTTTTGAGCAATTGTTGCACACCCATGGTTCGAGGGCAAGACTTTTATTCTCCGCCCAGTTTTTTTTATCTGCCTTTTTGCCTTTACCCACACGCCAACAAAAAAACCCGCCTCATCTCAGCGGGTCTATAAAACACTGTCTTTTCTTAAATTTATTGATACATCCCACCGCCATGATCAGGCCCCGAATCATGCCCACCCGTCGTTATATACTGACTAATAGGCTGAATCACATGCGGCACCAATTTATCCATCGCCAACTGCTCACCATAACCACACAACTCACTAAACACCTTCCCCAGATCCCGAACATCACCCACCGGCTCATACTTCCGCATCGTCAAAAACACGCTCAACGGCTGATCTCGAAACGCTTGACTCGAACCCCTTCGACTCTTCTGCCGACTCTTAATCTCATAATAAACCTGCAGATCCCCTCGCTCAGTTAACGTACCACCCAACGACGGCTGCACATCCATCACCTTCCCATGCTCACTATACAACAACTCTGCAAGCGGCGAACCGGTATACAAAGCCTCATAAATCACATCATCGTGATTCCGTTCGCACTCTAGATCAAACCCAAAAAGCACCTCCACATAATCAATATCCAGTGGACTGAGTGTCAGAAAATGCGGGCTCAACTCCATAATCAATTTATGGTAGTCATACGCTTCCTTCATCGTCTCAGGATTCACTTGCCCCGCACGGATTTGATTCTTGCACAGCGCCAACCATTTGTAACGTGCATCAAGCCGCGCACTCTCAAGCGCCAGCTCACCTTCATAATGACGAAACTTCCGCATCTCAGGCATCGACCGCTTCATGCGATCAAAAAAGTGCAACACGGTCTCCCGATCTCGCGGCAGCTCGAGTTTCATCGCCAATTTCTGATTAATATAAAAATCAGTGCATAAAGCACCAAAGCTTGTAGCCATTGTCTAAACCCTTCATTCCGATGCAGACAATTTCTCCGCATCTTTTACCACACGGGTCATTCACAGCACCCACACACAACGTCATATCTTATAAATCTTCCCCAGATCCCACATATTCCCCTCTTGAACCCATACTCCAAGTATATCAATCAGCCTTACCATCTACGAGTACGTAAAAGTCGCATCACCCATAAACCCGCAAACCCTTATATAACATAAACTTACACAACCCAATATACGGCAGTCATTTAAAGCTCTTTTTCTTCAAGTTCAACTTGATGACACAACGCACACATACCCCCCTTTCCACACGTTATCAAGACCCCTCAACCATTCAATCGAGACTGAGATTCTCGCCAAAACCTCACCTCAACAGCCCAAAATCATTGACCTTTAAATTCCTATTCTAAAATAACTTATAACCATCATGCGACGGCACCTTGCCCAAGCACATCCCGATCTCCCCTCACCTCTAAACTGTACCACGGGTATACCTCCCCACAATTTGCTTCAAATCCTGTTTATGCTTAAAATTCCAAGCCTTAGCGATCCCCTGTAGCTCAATTGGTAGAGCGTCGGACTGTTAATCCGCAGGTTGCTGGTTCGAGTCCAGCCGGGGGAGCTTAAAACTTCAAAGCCAGTATCTTCACGATGCTGGCTTTTTCAATGTTCTCTTGCCACCCAACCACGGAGGTGCACCATGGCAAATAAATACCACAAGGACAATTTTTAACTGGCCGATGAGTAAACGCAAACGTGGTTTCCCATCCGAAACCAACGTCAAACGCGGCATACGCATCGTTCACGCTAACAAAATCCTCGAAGAAAAACTTGGTCGAAACGACCCCTGCCCCTGCGGCTCAAACAAACGCTTTCAAAAAGTGCTGCCTCAAATCAGGTAGATTTTGACGGCATACTCCGTGACTTATATTCAAGGTAAATTCAAAGCCAACATCACAGTGATGTTGGCTTTTTCACGATCTCTCCACAGCCTCACACCATTCAATAACATTCATATACCGCCCATATACCTCCATATGCTCCGACGCCACATCCTCCCATTGCCGGCCTTGCCTCACATCCCCACCTCGCACCCCAATATACCTCTCCAGCGCTTTCTTCATCTCATCCAAATCACCTATCCGCGCATAATACGTATTCGTCTCTGATTCATACCCCCGCCTTTTCTTCGATGTCGTCAGCTTAAACGTTTCATGCTCCATCGCCGCCAGCAAAGACGTATTCCAATCATCTCCACCATCCCGATATGGCAACACAATCGCATCACTCACCTCCATCAAATCCGATAGCCGTTGACCATCCAGATAACCACAAAACACCTCAGCAGCATCCCAACCATATTCACCGCACCGATCTCGCAACGCCGCGTGGTAAGCTTCTGTCTGCTCAAACGCCCGTCCCGACACGACCAGCCGATGTTTTCGCACATCACAAATCTGGAACAATAGTTCAGTTTCATTCGCAGGCGTCAAAAAGCCAAACGACAACACCAATTTCTTCTTTCCTACACCCCATTTCTCTCTCAGCTTCTCACGTCCACCCCGCCCAACCTTCGCACTCGGCAACATACTGGCATTCGCAATATGTACCATCCGCTTCATTGTGGCGATTTTCCATCCCCACATCAGCTTCGCCCATCTCGGACTAATCACCACCTTCGCCCCCCATACAATCGGCCAAACACGCCAACTATTAGGCCGTTCATGTAACGTCGTCACAATCGGCACACGCCGATAAAACCGTTTAAGCGCCTTATAAAACAGATACAACGCCAACGATTCACTCGATGGATACTGTATATGAACAACCTCTGGCTTCCACCTATCCAACACATCCCACATCCCTACTCCTCGCCGCACATCTATCCGCACAACACGCACACCATCTTCATCACTCACCCAACCTCCCTTGCCATCCCCTACGCATCCCAACACCACATCCACACCGACACGACTCAAATGCGCAGCTAAATGCTTGGCGTACATCCCAATCCCACATCCCTCTATCCGACCTGTCAAGATCAGCAATCTCATGTCGTATTCATCTTTTCAAATATGACGCACATAAACGTGTAATCAAAACCGCGATACCGAACCGTCGTTTCCTCACACCGTGGCATCTCACGCTCTCCAGCAACCACTAATCCGTATTGGGCCGCCATACCAATCATTTCATCAACCATCTCTGTATTAAACACACACCACGGCAAATCGAAAATCCGCTCCTCAACCAATAACCCTTGATCAAAATCATGCCAGTAATCAAACGTGACAATCAACTTCCCCTCATTCTTTAATAGCCTCCCACATTCTCTAAAAAACCGCTCCAAATCAACCCCATGCTCTATCACCGACACGCACGTCAGTACGTCAAACCCCTCATCCTCAAACGGCGTATCACACAAATCTCCAACCACAATATCATGTTCCCCCGTATAACCAAACGGCCAAAACTTCCGCAACCATCTCTGACGTCGTCTCAAAATTGGCTTACTAAAATCTATCCCTTGAATTTTTCGATACCCCAATTTACGCAATAACCGCAGCGTATAACCATCCCCAGAACCCATATCTAAAACCTTCACATCTCGCTTCACTCGATTGAGTTCATTCACCACACAAACATGATCCCAATTTTTCTGCCGTGTGAAATGCAACGGGATCTTACGTTCATTCAAAAACGTAACTGCTGACTCAACCTCAGACTGATTCTTTAGCAACGTAATCATGCGCAACACCCTCCATGACCCCACCCTCATTATCACCCAGCTCGGCATTCCTGCGAGCATCCATTAAACGCCAAAAGAACATCATCCCACCACCTACAACCAACAACATAAATACGCCTTTACCCACCAACACCATAAGCAGCTCAAACCGTCCTACTCCGTCACCAACATTAAACAATTCAACAACGTACCCGCTCAACACAATCAATGCGCATCCTGGCAGCATCCCCATTACCAAATACCGTCCGACCACGCCACCTAACAACTTACGTGACATAATCCCTGACAGTAAAATCACATTCAAAAAATACAACACCGCCGCCGCGATACCCAGACCATACAAACCCCACCAATGTAGCCCAACCCAGTATGCCACAAACGCATATATCGTAAGCGCAATCCCCACAACCAAAGCATGTTTCTCGTACCCGCCCGCCAACAGTACCGTATATGCCGGCACAACAAACACATTGAGCGCCGGCCCCAACACCAACACAAATAGCACCGGCTTCAAAAATCGCGCTACCTCCAACTCCGCCGTCCAAACATAGATGAATTCACCACTATATAAATAGACGAACCCCAACATCGGCAGCAACACCACCGTCAACAAACACATCGTATAAATATATTGCCTTCGACATGCCCCCAAATGCCCCTTCTTTAACATCCCCACAAACCGTGGAAACATCGCATTATATATCGGCAACGACAACACACTAATAATCCCACTACCAATAGTCATCGCCAAAGTGTAATAACCAAACACTTCAAGACCCATCACCCCACTCACCAACACACGATCCATCTGCGTCAACACCGTACTCACCAACATAATCCCCAGCATCGCCGCCGCAAAATCCCACGTCCCTAATAAAACCTGCAAATCAAAATTCGCCCTCATCATTTCCCTCAATCGCCCCGCCCAAATACTCGCAAACGACAACACCCAATACAGCCCAGCACACACCAAAACACCCACAAAGAACGCCTTCACCCCAACATCACCTTCAAACCCAACCAGCAAACTCAAGCTAACCGTATGATAGACCATAACATCAATCAATCGAATTACATTACTCGTTACAATCCGTTCTCTTCCAACCAGCGCCGCATGATAAATCCCTGCGCACCATCGAAGCGTCGCAACACCACACGCAATCAACAACAAAACCTCAATCCGCATACCTCCAAACCGCTCTACCCCCAACCATGTCCCACCAATCATCCATACCCCAAGACTACCCAGCACAAACATCAACACCGCCAACAAATAAAACACCACCTCATAGGTTCTCACCACATGAATAAAAGACACCCCATCCCACACCCCGCTTCTTTCCTCTGCAACTTGCTTACTCAGCGATGCAGACAATCCCATATCAAATAATCGCAGTACATTCGCGATCACCTGAAAAACACCCAATACTCCAATCCCCATCATCCCCAAATACTTGATATATATAGGTAACAACAAAATATTTGCACACGTTTGCAACACCGTCGCCGTACTGCCCGCAAAAATATTTACGCTCAGCCGACGCAACGACCCACCCACAGCCTCAGCATTTTTCTCTTTAACCAATGATTGATCCATGAGCCCTTTCCTGCAGCACAATCGCCTGTGCCGTCATCGTCTCCACCAACTCCTCGAAACACACCCCCGGCCGCCAATCCGTCACACTCATAATCCGACTCGCATCACCCACCCGACCACTGTTCCGCCGCCTCATCGCCAACCCTTCACTACGCACATATTTCTCCATCTCCAAGCCCACACACTCAAAAGCATGCCGCACAAAATCACCCGTACAATGCCCAACTCCCGACGCGATCACATACTCTCGTGGCTCGTCACACTGCCCCAAAACCTTGACCATCGCTTTTACAACATCTCCCGCATACAACCAATCAACAACCGCATTCATATCCCCCACCACCAATTCATCACTCAAACCCAGCTTGATCCGCGCAACACCATCCACAACCTTCCGTGTAAAAAACATCGGCTTCCGATAGATCGACTCATGGTTAAACAACATCCCCACTGCCGCATAAACACCGCGTTTCCGATACGCCTCACACATCTGCATCGCATACAGCTTCTCAACCCCATAAACCTCGCTCGGCTCCCTCACCGTCGATTCACTAATCCTCACCCCACCACGAGGCGCCCCATACACCAACGAACTACTCGCATAAAACAACCTCGCCCCCTTCACATACCGCTCAATCGCATCCAGGAAATTCACCACCCCCCGCACATTCACATCAAACCCACATTCCAACCCCTCTCTTAAATCATCAACCTCTCTATCACGACTCCCCTTCCCTACAGATGCATGATGATGCGCCGCTAAATAATAAACCTCTCGTGGCCCGACCTCGCGCATCAACCATCCCACTTCTTTTTCATCACGCACATCTATCCGCTCAAACCCAACGTTCAGCCCCGCCGAGCACGCAACACCACGCCGCCCGACCCCGATCCATAGTTTCCCCTGCTCATCAAAATACTCACGTAATAACCTTCCATCTTGTCCCTCATGCCCCACAATTAAATGAATCTTCTCAGACAACCTCGACCTCCGGCAATGGGAAGATGAAATGCCCACCATCATTCATGTAACCCTGCTCTCGATTCAATATGTCATGGCGAAAATGCCACGGCAAAACCAAAAAGTAATCCGGCTTCATCGCTCTCACATCACCGTCCGACATAATCGGTATATGACTCCCCGGCGTCACGCACCCAAACTTGTCCGGATTAATCTCACCAACTGCCCTCACCAATTCCTCATCAATCCCCGAATACTGCAACAACACATTCCCCTTCGTCGATGCCCCATACCCCACAACAACCTGACCCGCCCGCTTTATCCGCATCAACAAATCCAGCAGCAAATCCCTTTGTAAATCAATCTTCTTCTGGAACCGTTCAAACACCCCAACTCCCGTCACACCCAACATCATCTCTGACCGCATCGCCCACTCAATCACCGCATGATTACACGAACGCTCACTACCCTTCTTCACCGCGCTCACCGCAAAACTTCCACCATTCACATCATTAAACGACAAATCCAAAATCTTCATCCCCGCACGATCTAATATCCGTTCAATGCTATGCACACTGTAATACAACAAATGCTCCTGACAGATCGTGTCATACGAACTCGTCCGCAACATTGCCGGCAAATAACTCTGCTCAAAATGCCATACCCCCTCATCATCCAGCACCTCACAAATATCACGTGCAAACTTCACCGGATCAGGCAAGTCATAAAACATCGCGATCGATGTCACCAACTTCGCCTTCTCACCCCCACTCACCCCCCAGTAATTTTCAGCCGAGAAAAAATCATGCACCACCTGTATATCTTGCTCGTAGTACTTCAAAAACTTTTCACTCGTCGGATCAATCCCAACCCGATTCAAACCCATCCCCCCGTATGCATTCAACGATGTACCGTCATTGCTCCCAATATCCAATACCCAATCGCCCGCCTCGAGTCCGACTAATCGCTTCAAATACGACACCTTCTTTTCAAGGTGCACAACCATACTTTTATTCAGCCCCGATCGATACCCATAGTTCTCACCATACATCAGCCCCGAATCATAATCATGACACAACTGCACTAACGTACACCCTGTACAGAAACCCAGACTCAACGGCCCGAACGGCGGATCACTCGCCGCATCCTTCGGAAATATCCCCGTCATCGCCTGCATCCCTAAATCAACCACGCCCTTCTCTAACCGCGTCCCACAAACCCTGCAATTCTCGCGTTCTCGGTATATCTCTCCCGCCGCAACACGCTCATCAACTTTCGTCCCAATGCCTTCCGCTTTCGGCAAGTCGTACGCGCGCATAACAATCCTTTATGATGAACTCATCAGGTGAATCAACGTAATAGCACATCACACAACACACTGCGTCCTTCGCAGAATGTCCCATCAAACAACACGCATCAACGTGCTTCGATATGCCATCAACAAACACAATCAAACAATCGTTTGATCATCGCATGAACTAAAGAAACCAACTACATGCATAGACACAAAACATAAACAAACACATGACAAACAAATTAAATCGCCACATGCCATCACATCAACCCTAAGGTTAACATGTGCATACTACGCAAGAAGCTTTAAACAAATATGAATCAAACAAATAGAACAACCACACTTCTTTTTTAAAGCAATAAACGTATACACTTAACACATGATCTAGTCTATGTTCATCAGCAGATCATTGATATCTACTAATCATTCAACATCAAATCATTAATCATCATGTCAGTAATTTCGCAACACACTTTAAAAACATACACCACCACAAACCACACTCAGAATATAACCCTATCCAAGTTGATACTCAATACTTTTAATCTTGCCCACAACTTCTTCAAATCGACCCACCGCAACAAACAAATAATTAACCGCCAATCTCCCCGTACTTCTTTCTTTAACCCAAGTTTTAACCATCTCTTCATCCACCTCTTCAGCATTCTCATCAAGAAGTAAGCATCGATAACCAGATTCAAAAAATAATTCAAATGTCCTTAAAAAACAGGGATTTACACCATCTGGATGATATTCATTCATCGTTATCTCAATCAGCCAGATCGGCTTCTCTCCGCTTTCTTGATCACCTTCTATCACTCGATTAGCCCCACGTAACGCGTGATATTCGTAACCTTCGATATCCATTTTGATCAAATGTTTACTACCTAGGTATTCTTCCTCGATTAACCTATCTAACGTCGTCATCGCAGCAAAGCGTTTAAATTTTGACGAAGCCCCAGCCCATTTCTCAATGAACGAAGCACCCGTACTTGAAGCGCCATACATCACTTCGACTCCTCGTCTGTCCGACAAACCAAATGAAAACAGGTCAATATCATCCCAACCATTCAAATACATATTTTCACACAGATGCTGAAAATTCTTCTGAAGCGGCTCAATCGCTACCACCTTCACACCTCGATTTCTCGCAAAACAACTGAAATATCCAATATTTGCTCCCACATCAACAAATACATCAACATCGTCAAGCAATTTACCCAACACTGCAATCTCATCTAATTCAAACTCTCCCCGCTGCATCGCCACATGATGCTGCGACCGCGACCCCACCATCTTAAATCCCCACTTCGTCGTTGCCGCCTCACATTTCCCACCAACATAACTATCATAGACATCCCTCAGAAGTATCTTAAAATAGCACCAACTACGCTGCACGCGTCCCATCAAGCCCCAGACTTTCCGCTTGAATCCCTGAATCATTCAATCACCCCTTTTCTTATTCCAAAGCTGAAATCACATTTTTCCATCTGTAAATGACCACCTGCTCGATAACACGCATCCACACATAGCTTACCCTCAAACACTAACGTCGCAATCTTTCTTTTATTCTTACTAAGAACCTTAACACTTTAGCGAGTATCACACCACGAAAGCCTGCACTTTGAATCCTAAACCAGAACCCAACAAGCCCCGTCTCTCTTTCTGTATCCCCACCTACAACTTCGGCCAGTTCCTTCCACAAACACTTGACTCCATCATCTCTCAAGACAACGGCCACATCGAAATCGTCATTGTCGACGGCAACTCCACCGACAACACCGACCAGATCATCCACGAGTATCAACAACGCTTCCCCCGACTCACCTTCTTCAAGCGCGACAAACGTTGCGGCGTCGATCGAGATATCCTCAAATCCGTCGAACTCGCGCAAAGCGACTACTGTTGGCTCTTCTCCGCCGACGACGTCCTCTCACCAGGTGCCATCGATCTCATCTTCCAAAACCTCACCGGCCAGTGGAATATCGCCATCCTCAACTTCATGCTCTGCGACTACAACCTCAACCCCATCACCTCGCACGACATCTTAAACTCAGCCGACAAACACAAAACCTATAACTGGTCAGACCCTGCCGAACTCAACGACTACCTCTCCCGCTCGCTCACTTCCACCGCCCTCTTCAGCTTCATCTCCTCCATCATCGTCAACCGCAACGATTGGCTCGCCGCTGATCCATGCACCGAATTCCACGACTCCTGCTGGATCATTCAGGCCAAAGCTTACGCCATCGCCAAAAACAATCTCACACTCTGGTACTACCCCGACCCCGTCTTCCTCAAGCGTGGCGAGAACGATTCATTCCTCTACCTCGGCATCGCCGGCCGCGTCGAACTCGCACTCGATAAATTCCCCGCCATCGCACAACACTTCTGGGGCAAAAACTCACCCATCCACCGCGCCGCCAAACGTGTCACCCGTAACGAAATCTCATTCTCCTCCCTCCTCGTCTTCAAAGAAAAAGCGTCCCAGCACAACGAGTCCCTCACCAAGCTCTACAACGTCATCCGCCGCAGCTGGATCCGCTACAAACGTGACCATCTATCATTCCTCATCATCCGCCTCTTCCCCATCTCCCTCATCTACCAGCTCCGCGATCTTTGCAAAAAAAACGCATCTCTCTTCCGCATGGTCAAATCAATCCAAACCAAGCTCGACCTCTAACCATCCCCCCCTTTTTCGTTTCATCTAACTGTGGATACGCTCATAAACCTGCGCACAACAACCCCACGATCGTCAGCCGTGGGGTGTCATTGTTTCATCTTCATCTCTCATCTCACTCCATGTAGTCCGCGATCGTATGGAAAAACGCTTGGTAATGCTCCTCATAATCCTTCCCGCCCCCCGGCCGCGCCATCGTTATAACCAGCCCATGATCTAAATCAACCCGAAAAATCGACGACGTCGCAGACCCATGTCCAAACATCCGCTTGCCAAACCGTAACTTCGTTCGCGCTTCATCCTCATGCACATCGCGATACCAATTCGATCCCAAACCATACTCATCATCATATTCGCTCATCTTCTCAAACACATCACCCCTCCGTACTGGCAACATCTCGTCCCGCGTTTTCTCATCAAAAAACTTCAACGCCCCATACTTCCCACCATTCAACAACATCTGTCCCACCACCGCCATATCTCGCGCCGTCGTATTCGTACCAAACGACGTGTCATACACATCCGTATCCACACACCCCAACGGCCCATACAGCTTCTTCTGCATATATCGCTCAAAACTTACACCCCCCATCACCTCTAGCGTGCGTCCCACCAAATTCAAACTCAGCCCGTTATACTTCACCCTCACCCCAGGCTCCAAACTCGGCAACATTCCCTTCACATTCTCCTCAAACCATAAATTCCCCATCCCACCATAATTCCCATGCCCTTCCGTCCCCGCCGAATGCATCATACACATCCGTACCGACATCATCTTCTCTCCCTCCCTTGCAAACCCCTTTAAATACAGCCCCAACGCATCTTCCACATCGATCAACCCCTCATATCGCGCCATCGATAACACCGAGCTAAACAGCAACTTCGAGATCGACGCCACATGAAACCGCGTCTTCTCATCAATCACCCGACTATCCTTCGGATAGTGCGCCCCTCGATAACCAATCACACCCTTCCTCACCACCATCACCGTAAACGGCTCGCCCCCCTCATCACTCCACGTCTGACACACCTCCGCAATCGCTTCCTTAAACCCCTCTTTAAAACCAGCCTCAGACAATCCCCCCTCATGCACCATCATCCCACGCTCCTCATCCGCACCTATCACACGCGGCCCCTCTATCCTTCGGTTAGGCTTAGCCTCAATCCCATCAGCCTTCAATTTAACCTTCAACAGATAATCACTACTCATGATCCGCGTATTCAACCATTCCTCCCACTCAGCCCCCGCCTTCCTCTGTTCACCCCAAGCATGCAGCGCGCCCAGCACGCGAGCTCGCCGCTGCTGCTTCGCCACCAGATCTTCCTGCCGCCAGACCTGCTCAACTCCCATCATCGCCTCCCCATCCGTCAATACCGCGCGATCGATCCCAACCATCTCTAAATAATCACCATCTATTTCGCCCAGCAAACCCGCCTTCTCATACCCATCAGGCAAACCATAAAATGGATAACCCCGCGTAACACTGACCTCATCACTCAACACCTCAATCACCGCACCATATCGCCCCACGCCTACAGGCTTCTCAACCTCATTTGCCTCACCATCAAACCACCTCACACGCAGCGCATAGTCACCCAGCACCTCCGCAGCCATCGTCTCGTTTTCAAAACCTAACTCAGGAAACGCGCCATCACCCACATGAAACTGATACGCACCTTCATCCCCCAAACCCACCACACGCATCCCCGCCAGCCGCTCAACCTTCACCTTCAACTGCTGCCGCCGGTGCATCGCCTCCTGCTCACCCCGGGTCATCAAATCCCACACAAATCCCCAATCCCCTGTCCCATTCTCAACCTTGACCATCACCCGGTTCACGCCTCGCTTCACCTCAAACGCAAACGCATCATCCCCCAGCGCCATCGATCGGCCATGCTTGCGAAACGCATGCACCTGCTCACCATTCACCCAAACCACTGCTCGGTCATCCGAACCAAACACCGCATAAACCTGCCCCGCCTCCTTCGCCGCAATCTCACCATATGCATACCCCACTCGCCGATCACTCGCCGTCACCAAATCCTGAAAATTCACCACCTCACCCAGCTTACGATTCATCCGCGCCGCCTTCGCCTCCCATAGTCGACCCGTCTTATCATCCTGATACCTCACCACCATCCCATCACGCAGCACCACTTCCGCCTCACCCCCGACCCCATCAAGGCCTTTCAAATAATCCCGATCCAAACCCGCCGCATCCGTACCATCCGCTCTCACCCCACCCCCCAACAGCTCATTCGGCAAACCCGCTAACACCACCCAACTCACCTCCAATTTCTCCCCCCGCGCTTTCAACTCGCCCAACCCCAACGGATCACCACCATCAGCCTCAGCCCCCCAACTCCCAGCACCACCAGCCAAGACCATTAACACAAACAACGCAATCAGCTTCATCTGACTCATCATCACACCTCACCTCTAATCAGGAGTTAGTTATTAATAAACAACAGAGTTAATTCAACCACCAAACAACATACCACCTTGCCGCATACCACACCACCATTTCTTATACCCCACCCCATCCCCCCTCATCTCCCCCCTCATCTCCCCCCTGTTTCATCTCTGTTTCCTCCCTTTGTATCTTTTACTTCTTCGCTCCTACCGATCATTTTTATTTCTTTCACGCATGACTCCCAAACCTCCAACTCGTCATCAGCCCAAAAGAAAACGCTCATCCAAACTTCTTCAAGCCATGACCGCCGGTTATGGGGTGTTTTTAATAATCAACCATCAATCGCCTGCAACACTAAATACCCACTTCGTTGTACACGACAAGCCCAGCCAAAACACCATTAGCCGCCCCGACATAAACCCCTCAAATCTGCAATCGTTCCAAATTTTCACTTGCGAGACACACCTCAACTAGACGCGCGCACAAACTAAACCGCTCAGCGCGCACGTTCTGCGCATGTGCTCAAAAAACGCATCAAAACTCTCAAAACCTTAACCTTTTCTCACCAAAGCTCACCAAAGTTTGGCCCAAACACGCCATTTCTTAAAACCAATGGTTTCCCCCAACTTCAAAGCCTAACCTCACCCACCACAACCATTTGCAACCTAAAAACCCTTAAAAACAAGCGCATTTGTGTGCACCGCCCTTCCATTTCTGTGCGCGCAACAAGCCAGCCCGTCAATTGCTTTAATCATCTAAGCTGTCATCACTTGCCACAACCACCCACCTAAATCTGTACAAAACGTGCGCGCCATCTGTGCGCACAAAATGGATAGCCATCCAAGCCCAAAGCCTATCGAACGACTCATCATCACACCAGCACATCACCTCAATCGCGCGCCGCCTCCCGCATCAACACCAACGCCGCCCGCTTCGCCCACTCACCTGAGTCACCCATACCAATCTCATTTCCACTGACCTGTCCCTCCACCTGCGCCGCAACAATCGCGCCGTCCAACAGAATATTCAACTGCTCAGACAACCTTGATGGATTCCTTAACCCCGCCTCTTCACACTGGTTACGCAGGAATCGAACGACCGTTCGTTTATGCTCACTCGCCACCCCGCGCACCTCGCAGCCCGCATCCTCATACGCCGCCGACGCATTAATAAACATGCACCCCGAAAACTGTTCTTCTTCAAACCACCCACAATGAAAATCAAACAACCCAATAATCCGCCACACCCCTTTGCGCCGGCCAAGCGACATTTCCCTCACCCATTCATCCGCCCCACACTCGCCCCCCTCACAATCCATCACGCTCTCAAGCCCAACAGCCCCGTTTTCCCCACCCTTCGCCCGCGCCTCAACCGCGCGCGCAAGTGCGCCTTCATATCGATCAATCGCCTCATCTGCTCCCTTCAACATCAACTCACGAAACTGCTCATCACGCTGCCGAAGCGCCGCAACCACCAACGCCTCCTTCGACTCAAAATGGTTATATAACGTCATCCGACTAATCCCCCCCACCTCCAACACCTGATCAATATTCGTTTTATGGAACCCGTGTCTGTAAAACACGTCCACAGCAGCATTCACAAGATCATCTCGACGACTCGGCGGCATATCAAAACTCCTTATCCCCCCATCATACACACCTACAAACACCTACACGTCCCCCCTATACCCACACCCCCCCCACGAATCAGCACCAACTTAACCCAACACCCCCTGCTTCCTGCTCACACAAACATGCGCATCCTCACTCACCTCATCATCGCGATTAATTATACTAATTAGTATACATATAATACATGTCCAAACCAACCCAAATATTCCTTGCCACACGCCTTAAACAGCCATTTTATTCTTATTTTCATAATATTTTGAATAATGACAATAAAAATAGTTCCCCAACCTGAAATAAAACCTATAACATATAGACTGTACAGTATACATAAAAACCTTATTGAAAAGCCATCCAAAAACCACGTTTTTCAATTTTCACAATCAATTTGGAGACCATCATGAAATTGCTTAAGTTTCAAAAATGTGCGCAAAACCGCAGCACAAGACCCAGAGCAAAACTATTCCTCGGCGGCGCAGCCGTTTTCGCCACAATCACCGGCGGCGCACTCGCATCTGAATCGCATGCTGCGGATGGAGCCCACCTCAAAGCAAATAACGCGGTTCAGCAAACCATTATCCACCGCCATACTAAATATCACACTCGCTTTGAGATCGCACACTTTAACGATTGATATCTGGGAGCCGCCTCTTGGCGGCAAAATACAAAGGCTACCTCTTAAAAAATAAAGGAGACCATGATGGAAACAGAAAAAATGCTCGTACCGGAAATTCAATACAAAACCGTTGAGATAATGGGGCAGGAGATTTTTTATCGTGAAGCGGGGAAACGCGGCAAGCCGATTGTGCTTTTGCTGCACGGCTTTCCGACCAGCTCACAGATGTTCAGAAATCTGATCCCTGCACTGGCAGATAAGTATCACGTGATTGCGCCGGACTATGTGGGTTATGGCAACAGTAGCATGCCTCGTGTTGATGAATTTGAGTACACGTTCGCGCACATGGCGGATATGGTTGAGAAATTCACGGAAAAAATGGATTTGAATTCATACACACTTTATGTGATGGATTACGGCGCACCGATCGGCTACCGCCTCGCATCCAAGCATCCGGATCGGGTGGATGGGATTATTGTTCAAAACGGTAATGCTTATGAAGAAGGATTAAGCGATTTCTGGAAACCACTGAAAGCTTATTGGGCGGATCGGAGCAAAGAAAACGGGGATGCCCTTCGGAGCTTATTAACACTCGAAGCAACGAAGTGGCAGTACGTGGAAGGTGCGCGAAATGCGGAAATGATTAATCCTGATGTATGGGTTTTGGATCAGGCGCGTTTGGATCGGCCAGGGAATCAGGAGATTCAACTAGCCATGTTCTATAGCTATGGGAGCAATGTGAAGGAGTATCCGAAATGGCAGCGATATTTCCGAGAGCATCAGCCGCCGATGCTGCTGATGTGGGGGAAGAATGATGTCATATTTCCTGCTGAAGGCGCGTATCCGTACAAAGACGACATCAAGGATTTGGAATTTCATTTGTTAGACACGGGTCACTTTGCGCTAGAGGAGGATGGCGATTTTATCGCGGAACGGATCCGGGCGTTTATGGACAGAAACAACCGTTAGGAGCGTTCTGCGTGGCTATTGGTGTGTTGCACGGCTGCGTATATTTTCTAACTATGAAATAAAGGTCATAAAGATGGATAAAAAGATGAGCATCAAACCACCATTCACGGAGGAGACGGCGCGGCTGAAAGTGAAGTTAGCGGAAGATGCGTGGAACTCACGCGATCCTGAGCGTGTATCGAAGGCTTATACCGTGGATAGTGATTGGAGGAATCGAGGTGAGTTTTTTCAAGGACGTGAGGCGATCGTCACGTTTTTGACTCACAAATGGGAGAAAGAACTGGACTATAAGCTGATGAAGGAGTTGTGGTGTTATACGGGTAACCGGATCAGTGTTCGGTTTGAGTATGAGTGGCGAGATGCGGCGGGGCAGTGGTACCGGACACATGGGAATGAACATTGGGAGTTTGATGAGGAAGGGCTGATGAGACGGCGCGACATGAGCGCGAATGATGTCAAGATTAGTGAAAGTGATCGGCGACTATAAAAACTGATTGAGCAAATCACTGCATTGTGAGCGTCGATGCTGGGCTGGGCATCGACGTTTTTTTTATTTTACTTAAGTGTGTTGATCTCAACTGTTTAGCGGGTTGTTTGGAATGAAGCGGGGGGTTGGTGACCCATCTGTACTCAGAATCTTGCAATTGCTTTTTATAGGCGCTGCGCAAAATTTCTGAATTGACGATGAAATAAAAACTGGCCCCAATGGGCTATGCATAGTAACTCGGGAAACGCGATAACACGTGGGAGCACCATTGGAGGGCTTTCACAGGCTGAATTGTAGAAATGGAGATCATGATGAGATTGCAAGAAAAACGGGAAACACGATCGGGTTTGGGTTTGTTTGTTAAGCATACTGTGATTGCAGCTACGCTGAGCATTGGTGTGTTGGGCGGTGGGTTTGCATCGAAAGCTTATGCTGGCGATCAGGCACATAGCAAGGTCAGCGCTGCGGTTGAAAAGATTATTAAGAAGCGTCAGGCAGCATACCGCGGGGAGATGCGGTTTACGGATAACGTAAAGTTAGATCGTGCTGCAGTAAAGACGGATAAGCGAACGAAGCGTATCCGTGCGGCGGCTCGCTCGTTTAGATCACCTAAATAAAATTAAATGATGGATGAACGCGGCTAAGCGAGATGCTTGGCCGCGTTTTTAATGCGCGTTGATGTGGGTGTGATGTATTGATTATAGGATTGGGAAATATGTGGGATATCACGAGGCGCATCTAGAGCGTTATTCGTAAATACTCACTTATTGACCAGAAAGTGGTTTACGATTTGATGAGGCATCGTAAGCTGTTGTGCTGTTTGCTTACTTAGGAAAAACCTGCGAATAGTCACGCAAGTTGTTCTAATGCTAGAATAGGGAGATGAACAGAAAAAAGCGCTATGTTGTGATGACGTTTGGGAGTTATGGGGATGTCTTTCCGATGCTTGGGTTGTGTGAGGAATTGAAACGACGGGGTGAGGATGTTGCGTTCTGCTCTCGGCCGGGGACGAGGGAGATGGCGGAAAGGATTGGGATTGAATTTATTGGTGCGGGGGATGATGCACTATATGAGGAGAGTGTGCGGAATCCGGATATCTGGCATCCGTGGAAGGCATCGTTTATGGTGGCTGAGAAGATTGGGGAGTTGATCGATCCGAGCTATGCAGTGGTTAGGAATGAGTATGAGAAACATGGAGAAGATTTGGTCGTGATTGCGTCTATGCTTGTATTTGGCGCAAGGTTGGCGCGGGAGCAATGGGGGTTTAGGTTGGTGACGGTGCATTTGCAGCCATTGGTTTTCCGGGACACCCGCAAGCCACCTCGTTTTAGTGTGTATGGGCCGGACATGCGGAAATTGCCACGATGGGTAAACCGGGGGTTTTATGGTGTCGCGGATTTATTGTTGGATGGTGTGGTGAGAAAGCCGCTGAATGAATGGCAGGTTGAGCATGGGATTGAGCCTGTTAAAAAAGGCATTTTTAGAGATTGGGGGCATTCGCCGGATTTGGTTTTGGGAATGTTTCCGGAGTGGTTTGCGGAGAAGGGAGAGGAGTGGCCACGGGTGAGTGAGGTGGTGGGGTTTCCCGTTTGGGATGATGAGGAAAAGGCGGGTCTAAGCGCTGAATTGGAAGCTTTTTTGAATGGGGGAGATGAGGGGGGAAGTGGGGGGGATAGGCCGGTGGTGATTACACCGGGGAGTGCGAATGTGTTTGGTGGGAAATTTATTGAGGTGGGTGTTGAGGCTTGTCGAAAGATCGGAAGACGGGCGTTGGTAATGACGGGATACCCGGAGCAGATATGCGAATTAAAAGAAGGGCGGGAGATGTGGTGCGAGTATGCGCCGTTTGACGTGTTGTTTAAAAGGGTGAGTGTGGTGATGCATCATGGGGGCGTGGGAACGACAGCGCGGTGTTTGGGGAGCGGAGTACCGCAAATAATTATGCCATTGGCGCATGATCAGCCGGACAATGGGCAGCGGGTGAAGGAGCTGGGGGCGGGGGATTGGATTGCGCCGAAGAAGTTTACGGTTGAGCGCGTAGCGGCGCGGTTAGAGGAGATGGTTGGGGATGCGGAGATGAAGTCGAATTGTGAGAATATGGCGGGGCAGATTGCAGGCGAAGATGGTGTGAAACGGGCGGTGGATTTAATTGTGGGAGAATAAGGAGTTGCAGGCGAATAAATGTTGGGTTGTAAGACACCCCACGACCAGCGGTCGTGGGCTTGAAAAGTTTGGTTTGTTTGTGGTTGTATCTTTTTGGGGGTGACTTAATAGCGGATGGTAAAAGTATCGGGGCTTGCGGGGTCGCCGAACTCATTGGTGGGTTCTGTGGTGGTGCGATCTTCGGTATCGATATTGCGGGACATGCGTTCAGTGATGGTGTCGATGAAAGTGAGAACTTCGGATTTTTCACCTTCTGCGACGAGTTTAACGGAGCCATCGGGAAGATTTTGAGCGTAACCGGCGACGTGGAAACGGTGTGCGATATTAACGCAGGTGTAACGGAATCCAACCCCCTGAACGCGGCCGATGTAGTGGACTGTGTAACGAATCATATTTGTCTTTATGTTTTAGTGTGTCTTGCGAAATTACTCGCTTCGTTGACCAGTGGGTTATGAGTTGGCGCGGCTTAGTCTTCGAGTGCGGCGAGGTCTTCGTCGGATATATCGAAGTTTGCATGAACTTTTTGGACGTCATCGTTGTCTTCCAAAGCGTCGATGAAGTTCATGACTTTATTGACATCCTTGCCTGTGACCTCGACGGTTTGTTGAGGGATCATGGCGACGGAGCCAGACTCGATGGTGTAATCGGTGTCGAGAGCAGATCGGACATCGGTGTATGCGGCGGGCTCAGTGAGGACTTCGAATGATTCATCGGCACCGGAGACATCGTCTGCACCGGCTTCGAGCGCGGCCATCATGAGCTCTTCTTCGTCTGCGCCTTGTTTGGCGACAAAGATTTGGCCTTTTTGTTCGAAGTTGTAGGCAACGCAGCCGGTTGCGCCGAGGTTGCCGCCGCTTCGCTCGAAGATTTTGCGTAGTTCGGCTGCGGTGCGGTTACGGTTGTCGGTGAGGATATCGACCATGACGGCGACACCTGCGGGGCCGTAGCCTTCGTAGACGATAGTTTCGAAGACCACGCCATCCATTTCGCCGGTGCCTTTTTTGATGGCATTGGCGATGGTGTCTTTGGGCATGTTCTGAGCTTTGGCCTCGTCGATGGCATATCGGAGGGCGAGGTTCATTTCAGGGTTGCCGCCACCGTTTTTGGCAGCGACCATGATGGCTTTTGAACACTTGGACCAGATTTTGGAACGCTTAGCGTCCTGACGGCCCTTGCGGTGTTTGATATTCGCCCATTTACTGTGACCGGCCATGAGAAGCTCCGTGGGTAATGACTGTGTGAAATTGAGTAAGGTATTTTATGAGAAGGGGGCTGAGAGGCAAAATCGGTGGTCCTTGGCCGGGGTATTAACGAAATCGGGTGCAAAGTAAGTGTTATTCGCTATATACAAAAGATTTATGAGGATTATGCTGGGGATGATGCTGAAACTCAGTGGTGATCTTGCTAATGGGGGTCATTGGGAAGGTAGGCATTGAGCGTTACGTTTTGGATCACGGATCATATCTTATTGGTAATGCAGTAAATAAGTGAATAAAGAGCAAAGGATGGCTCATGAAAAGGTTGCTGATCGGACTGCTGGCAGTTGGTTGTCTATTGGTGATAACGGGGGGAATGGTGGGTTGTCGGGCGTATGGGCCAACAACGATTGGGCCTGACCGGTTTGATTACAACGAGTCGATCGCACAGTCGTGGAATACACAACTATTGCAAAATTTGGTGAGGATGCGGTACGGAGGAACGCCACATTTTGTGGAAGTGAACTCGATCTTGCAGCAGTATCAGTTGGAGATTTCATCGTTTGGCGGGTTCATCGCCAATGGTGATGGCGTGAGCGGGTTGTGGGAAGTTCCGTTCCAGTTGGAAGGCATGTTCCGAGAAGCGCCGACGATCACATATTCGCCTTTGGTTGGTGAGGAGTTTACGGAAAGGCTGTTGAAGCCGATTGATCCGATCACGTTGATATATATTTCACAATCGGGCTGGCCGGTGGACCACTTATTTGAGATGTGTGTGGACCAGGTGAATGGGATAAAGAACAGAGCAATCACGGGGACAACCAAAAATCAAGCGAGCGAATCTGGGCTGGATGAGTTTCATGAACTGTTGATCATGTTGAAGGCGATGCAAGAACGGGGGATGCTGGATATCCGTGTTGAACAAGAAGGATCGACGGTTGTGTTGTTCGTGCCGCCTGCTGGGATGTCGGATGATGAGAAGGATCTGGCGAAGCGAGCGAAGCAGTTATTGGGTCTGAGCCAAACAGCGACAAAGTTTACACTGGTGACAAGCCCGGTACAGCGGAATGGGATGGAGCTTGCGGTGCAAACTAAGTCGATCTTAACAATTTTGATGGGGCTGAGCAGGACAGTGATGGCATCGCAAGAAGATATCGAGAAGGGGTATGTGGTTGAAGAGATGCTGATGAGTATGTCGGAAGAAGTGGAAGACCATTTACTGGCTATATATTCAACGAATAGTGACCCGCAAGAAGCGTTTGTAAAGATTTGGTTCAGAGAGCGATACTATTACATCTCGGATGATGATAAGGAATCGAAACGGACGTTTGCACTACTAACTTATTTGTTTAATCTACAATCAAGGGACACGGGTCTGATGGCGCCACTGCTGACGCTGCCGGCTGGGTAATTATGAATTGTGGGGGGAGAGGGCGTTAGATACGGTTTATTGAAATGAGTGTCCAAAGTTGGACGCTCATTTTTTTTATTACTAACCGTAAAATAGATGAAGAGATTGCGTAATTGTGCGGAAAAGAATTTTGAGATCAAGTGCGAGAGATTGGTTTTGGAGGTAGAGGTTGTCGTATCGATAACGATGATGCGAAGGGGAGCCTCGATGTTGTGCGAGGTGCCACAGGCTGAGGATGCCGGTGGTTGTTTTTGGAGTAATAATGCTCTGCGTCGTAGGTTGTTCACGAAAGCGGGGAGTGAGACCGACAAGAGACATTTGGCCGGTGATGACGTTTAACAGCAGAGGAAGGTTGTGGAGGTTTGTACGAGTGAGGAGACGGCCGATGCGGGTGTAGCGCGGTTGGTAGGCTTGTTGGTCGGGTGTGAGTGTGTGATGGAGGTGAGCGTAGCGCTGATGGAATTCATGGACGAGGTGATCGGCGGAGGAATGAAATGTTCGGAATTGTGTTGTGCGTATGGGTTGCCCGCGATGATTCATTTTTGTGGTGGTGTAGTGAATGGAGCCGGGGGATTGAAGACGGATTAGTAGAGTGATGAAAAAGTAGAGGGGGATAAGGACTGGGGAAGTCACAAGGATCAGTAAAAGATCAGTGATATATTTAATTTTGGGATGCGGCGGAGAGGAGGTGAGGCTGGGCTTGAAGATGTTCATTTTTACGCTCCTGGAAGAGATGATATTGTTCTTGGATATATGTTTTAATTTGTGACTCAAAGCGTTGAATAGAGAATTGCTGCGCGTGGTTGGCGATATAGTTTGGGTCGAAATTTGTTGAGGTATCTGTGAACTGATTGATGGCGGCGAGGAGGTGTTGAGGGGTTTGTTCGGGGAAGAGGAGGCCAGTGGATTGATGGATAACTGTTTCGGCTGTGCCTGCTTGGCCGAGTGCAATGACAGGAGCGCCAGCGGCCATGGCCTCGACGGGAGAGATCCCAAAATCTTCTAGAGCAGTAAAAACAAACGCGCGGCAAGTTTGCATGAGTTCTGTCACTGTCTTGTCGGGTTGATGCTCGAGGAATTGAATGTTGGGTTTAGCGATTTTTTTAAGGTATGAGAGTTGCGGTCCCGAGCCGACAATCTTGAGGGTGTGGTTGGTTTGATTGAAAGCACGCACGATAAGATCTAAGCGTTTATAAGGAACGGCGCGTGTGACCGTCAGGAAGAAGCTGTCTCGATTGGTTTGCGGTTTGAAGCGATCGACGTCAACGGGCGGATAGATCACGTGTGCGGCGCGTTTGTAGATTTTTTGAATACGACGTGCGATGTAATGAGAGTTGGCGATGATAAGGTCAGGACGCTGGCCGGCAAGTTGATCCCAGATGCGGAAACGATGAAGCGCAAGGCGCATTAATGGGTTTAGTAGTTTCGTTTTGAGAGACTTAGACGAAAGGTATTGGTTTTGTAGATCCCATGCGTAGCGTGTGGGGGTATGCATGTAGCAGATGTGAAGCTGATCAGGTGAGGTGATAATACCTTTGGCGACGGCGTGGGCGGATGAGATGATAAGATCGTAGGGAGTAAGATCGAGTTGCTCGACTGCGAAGGGCATGAGCGGGAGAAGGTAGCGGTGGGAGCGGCTTGCCAAAGGAAGTTTCTGCAAAAAGGTTGTTTGCAGCGGTAAGTTAGACATGTGCATCTGGTTTAGTGGACCGGGTTTTGCGAAAAGCGTGGCGAGATGTGATTGAGGGAATGTGTTATAGATGGATTGAACAACTTTCTCTGAGCCCGCATATGTGGCGATCCAGTCGTGTACGATGCACGTGTTCAAACGTTTGCTCCCAATGGGATAAAGTAGAAATGATTCGTTAAAAAATATGTCGTGTCTATTTTAACATGCAGAGCGATTGAGACACGGTTAAAATTGAAGTTGGGATTTTAATGTGAGTAGATGTAGGATAGACGGATGGATGAGACACATTGGATTAATGATATTGATGATGGATTTGAGGTGAATGTGGTGGATAATGCGATGTGGCAACCAGACGATAAGGTTGCGAAGGTTGTGGATGAAATATGGGAGCAAGAGAAGCTAAAGCGAGGCGATGGGCTGTTTAACGGGCGATTATTTGGCGTGATTGATTATGATCGACGGCGGGTCATGGGGCGATGGTTTGAATATAAATATTATGTCGCGCACCGTTATGATCCGTATCTGTTTGAGAATACGTTCTTGATTCCATTGGGTGTTAGCGGGATTATTGCGCATGAAGATTATGTGGTTTTTGGTCGGCGGAGTGATCGGGTGATGTGTTATCCGGGTGCGTGGGAGCTTGCACCGTCAGGAGCGGTTGATCCGACATGTTTGAATACGGATAAATTGATGGTGGATTATGAACGACTGCTCATGAAAGAGTTACATGAAGAGACAGGGCTGCAAGTCGCGGAGATGGATGGTGTAGACGTGATCGGATTTGGTAGAGATATGAAGGAAGCGAGCTTCGAAGTGTGTGCGCGGATTCGATCAAAACTAGATTATAGGGCGATGGTGGCAAGGCTAGATGAAGCGCAGAACGATGAATATAGGGAGTTTAATGTGGTGGGGTTGAATGAGATTGAGCAGTTTGTGGAAGAGAATGCTGGAACGATATTGCCGATATCATTGGGGATATTGCGGAAACTGGGGATGAGGAAATAAAAAATGAGTCGGAGCAACTCGTGGACTCCGACCCATCCCAAACCATGTTCGTGCATAGTTTCAGGCAGGAACATACACGTTTTATGGTCCATACTCTAAAGAGGTGACGGCTTCTTCGTCGTCTTCCTTTAGAGGTTCGACTTCAACGATTCTGGAATTGAGTCTAACGAGCGCTTCGGCGACGCCGATAAGTCCCTTGCGTACCTTGCCGTAGTTGGGACGTCGGCCGGAAGAGTTTTCAGCGGCTTGCTCAAGCGCTGATTTTTTGGATCTTGACGCTGATTTATTTTTCTTATCTTGTTCATCTTGGCCGACAAGCTGATCAACGAGCTTCATGTCCTTGGTTTCAAGGAGTATGAGGCGGGCTCGATCTGTTCCGGAGAGAAGGTCGGAGCCGTTGTCATAGTCGATGGACATTTCATCAATGACGTTTTGATCATCATTGCTGTCCTGGTCCATGATATCTTTGATATCTTCGGCCATGGTCATTTTGATTTCTTCCTTAGAATCTTTCGCTGCCGCATGAATCCCGTCAGCATTTGTTGCGCTGCCGGAAGCGGAGGCGTTCGATTCGCCGGATCGATTCGCTTTTCTACTGGGCAGTTCTTTCCCAAGCTTATCGGTCGAAACGACTTGTGGAGTTTGGGTATCTGACTGCTTTTGCTCAGCGACGGATTGATCGGTTGGTCTGAATTGTTCAAATTCGGACTTACGTTGCTGTCTAATATTAAAATAGACGATCATACCAACGACGAGCATAATGATTAGGAGCAGGTTGACGCCAAACAGGGTTTGGTTGATTTTTTTGTCGTCTTTATTGCCGCTCATGTTCCTTGCCTTTCTCACGCTTACTGCATGCGTACACGAATTGCTGTCACATCAAAATTTAATTGATTGCTGTTTACGAGTTGGAATCTGCCAGCGAAACTATGGATATCTCTCATGGTGAGTCCCTGAGTGGATGCGGCCGTGAGCTGTGCGGATTGAAGCATTTGTTCGATATCACGGGGGACCATAATTGCGAGACGGTCCTTTTCTTTCCAATCGTCGCCTTGGATGATTTTGCTGAATGCGGGGACATCCTGAACGATACGGATTCGATTAGAAAAACGGAGTCTGCGATTGACGGCTAGGCGTTGTCGTCGCCATTGTCCGCTTCGATTAACGTATTCATAGTGAATCGAACTTGCTGCACCTGAATAGACAACGAGGCGCATTCCGCCGCTTTTGATGATATTGAGAGCGGTTTGAGCAGAGCCCCAATCGATACGAAGCTCGGGGTTATGCTTAGTTTCCTGGCTACCTGTTGCGAAGTCGCCGGGGGTTTCGGGAGCTTCAGCTTTCTGTGTTTCAAAAATCTTGTCCATCTTAAGCGGTTCGGGTTCAGGCTGTGGCTGTGGAGGTTGAACAGGCTCCGGTTCCGGTTCGGGTTCCTGGAGCGGCTCTGGCTCGGGTTCGGGCTCCGGCTGAACAGGTTCTGGTTCAGGCTCGGGTTCAGGCTTGATTTCCGGTTCCGGTTCGGGATCTGGGGCCTGCTCTTGAGGAGGCTCTTCGATCTGTTCAATTTCCTTCATCACTTTTGCGAGTTCAACGACTGCTGCGAGTTGCTGCATATCGATCGAACGGTCCTGTTTATTGAACAAGGGGAGTTCGATCAAGATCGCATGCAAAAGAAACGAAACAAAAAATCCTAATATCAACACAGTACGGGACAAGCGTCACCCCCAATCACTGCTCACTACCAGTCGAGGCAACGGTCCTAGTGGGGACAGATTGCTCATCGTTGACAGCTTTGGCGCCGAATTTAACCTGATAGCCCGCTTCCTGAAAGCTGGACCATACATCCATCATGCGGTGATGTGTAACATTCTCTATTGAGGGAATGAGGACGGCACATTCATCACCTAACCATTGATTAGCTTTCGCTATATCGGTCATATTTCCATACGGTTGCTCTTCAAAGATCAGTTCGTCGGGTCTGACGATAACGATCCTGACTTGGTTTACTGAGATATCGGTCACGGCGCCACCACCGACTTTTGCGGGCTTTGCATCCACTGTACCGATTCGGACTGATTCGCTGAGCAAAACAATCGTGGCACAGAGGAGTATAAAGAGCATGTCGATGAAGCCTTTTTGAAGCATGGTTTGGTACCGTGAGAGTGTTTATGTATTCGTATTTACGCTTTAACTTGGCCGAAGTGGATAGCGCGATTGGCTGCGGCATCGAGCATATATCGAACTACGGTTGCGACGATCGCGATGGAGAGGCCAAAGATTGTAGTCATGCATGCAACGGCGAGTCCGGCACCAACTTCACTACCTGCGACTTGTCCGTCAGCAAGATGAAAGCTTTGAACGATGCCGATAATAGTGCCGAGAAGGCCGAGGCCGGGCGGAACTTCCTCGAAGAATCGAAGAATGTGGCCATGCCCCCACCAAACACGTTTAGTGAGCGGGCGTTTGAAAACAACACCCCAAAGGCCTACGACGATGACACGTTCGATCAGTACTGCTCCTAAGAGAATGGAGCACACGAGCAATGGCCACATCATGAAGCCACCAAGTTCAAAGTAATCCCAGATACGGATCATTGGCTATCCTTTCAAGGCTCTGCAAGCGTGCGTAGGTTCTCTAAACCCTTTCGAGGGCTTGTGTGTTGTTGCGGATTGAGAGGAATGCCACAGACTATATGTCTACAATCTGTGGCAACACCGGCTCAATAGTTGTTTTTGTCAACAACCGGTTCTGCAAGGAAACGTGAAAAGTTAATAGAAGAAAGCAGGCGTTTCGCGTCTTCACGGAGACGGATCATGGTGCGATCACGTCCACGTTCAAATGCGCGGTTCGCTTTTGCTCTGATAGGATCTTCTTCAACAACTTCAGCTTCTGGCTGTACAGGGTCGTTGAGTGGAACATCGAAGCCCAGTCGTGCGGCAACGATTTCCAAACGGAGTTCGATTAAATCAAGCTTGTCTTGTAAGCCAACCTGCTCAGCATGGAGGACAACGGGGTCCTGGCCTTGCTGCATAAGTTGGGCGGCTCGACGATCAAGTTGCGCGAGGCGTTGACGAATTACTTGACGCTCATTGATAAGCTTGTAATAGGTAGCTCGCTCTTTCGCGACATTCTTAGGTTCAGCTTGCAGATTTGTCGTTAATGCTAGCATTGCTGTAATGACTAACATTGCAACCAACCAGCCGGCTGAGGAGATTTTTAGTAAGTTGAGATTATTCATCACAATGTCCTTAAGGATGGATTGCTTTTGTCGTAGAAGAGAGGAAAAAGCCAGCCATCCCCATGGGGTGGCCGGCCTGCGCCCTCTTATTCCCTTTAACGTCCTTCGGTTTCCTGGAGCTTCATGATGCGAGCTGAAAGCTCTTCATCTTCGTTAGTGCTACCAAAACCGGTCCGGTTACCATTTGAGGAGTACATACCGTCATCGCTAGGCTGAATGGAATCGATGGTCGATTCGAGTTCGAACATACTTTCCTGCAGCGCATTTTCAACAGCGGTGTTGAAGCCGCTAAGTTGATCCTGAAGCTGAGTCATACTTGACGTGAATGCGCTGATTTCGCCTGATGAACCACCGATACCACGCACCATATCAAGGAGCTCAGAGGCACCATCAACGGTATCAAGCAAGGTGAGATATTCATCTAAACGTACTGCAGTCGATTCGAACTGAGCAAAAAGAACTTCCGTACCCATAAGGACTTGTTGATGAGCAAGCGAAGCTTCATCGAGAACGCTGAGCACGTTCACCCAGAGTTTACGCTGATCGGGAGAGAGACGATCAGTCATCCGTTTGATCTTGGCAAGATCACGAACGGTGCGATAATGTGCGACAAGCCATTTCTTGCGAACAGGATCCTTTTCCTCTGGAATTCGCTTGGCTATATTATCGAGAAGTTTCTCTGACCGAGCATCTGGGTTTAGATCACTTGCTTTGCCTTCTGCTTCTAGTGCTCGGGCAAGACGCATACGAACCCAACCGATCTGTTCGGTAAGATAAGTTTGGCCGTCCCACATGGGATTTAAAACGTTTTCACGTGCCTTGAGAACACTCTCGACTGCAACTTCACATTTTTCTAGTGCATTACGTGTATTGCCTTCAGCAAGCAGCTGTTCTGCATCATTGACTGCCTCAACAAAAGTGGTGAAGCTGGTTTCCATTTCGCGTTCTAATGGATCAATAGATGTTGCGAGCTTTTCGACAACATGGCCGAAGTCGTACCCTTCAAGATCTAGTGTACTTTTACTCTTTTTCGAACGGATATCGATTACTTCAGCTGCATTGATATCGCTTATAAGCGTCATGCTGCCGAGAACACCGACGACCGCCAAAAGAGAGATTTTACTAAAAGTAATTTTTCTCATCGGCCACCTCCGTATGCTGCGAGAGGCGTGATTGGAACTTTGAGGTCGACCTGTCGTGCTTTTACACGAACTTCACGGCGAAGATATGGATCTTCGATACGTGAAAAGTGTGTTTCTGCGAGCTCACCGTTGCCGTTCATAAGCGCTTCTGCCCCTTCGATGAGTGCTTGAAGGCTTCTAATTTTCATGCGCTGCTTGGAACTCTTTGCTGATGGACGGGCTTCAGAGAGAAGCATTTCAGCTTTCTCGAGATTGCCACGTTGTATTGCTTGAGTACAGGCAACGAGGCTTTGGCTAAATGCCTTGCTATCGTTGCTGACTTTTGCGGAACGAGTTGAAAGCATGCTGCAGCCGGCGAGTGTGACGCTACCGCACACTACGAGGATCAGACCACCACCTTTAATACTGCGTAAGATATGACGCATTCCCTGCCAATTCATAACGATGCACTCCTTTGCTGATGCTAGAGGGATGAATTTGGTTTTTATTTTTTTTACGAGACCAAGAACTAACTAACCGCAATCAAGAAATTTCATAGATAACAAATAGATTCGCTTGACATTGCTTCATTCGGACGAGTCGTATGCATACGATAAAAATATAACTGAAAAGTTGACTGCAACACTCGTCATGAGCATATTTCTGACCATTGGGTTATGCTGCCACAACCAATTATGATCGTTATGATATTTTCGTGTCAAAACAACTTATGACTATAAAAATACCTCCCGATGGTTGTCGCTGGGGTGGGTCGATGACAGGTCGCATCGGGAGGCTGCGTTGGCATAATCGTTATGGCGTAATTAGGACGATATTTATCGAACTAAACATTATCAGTCATTAATTCATTCTGTATGGCTATGGTGAATTGCACCACGTCAATTGATGAGCGACGCGGGCCGTCCTTGGCCATTTCAGATTAATCTTCCATAACTTGGTTTGCTGCGCCGCGCTATCCTTCAAATAATTGGGAGATTCTAGTTATTATTAATTATTCATTTTCAGATATGATTCATCACCATCCGAGCTCATGCTTTGTTTTCCGAATGATGTGTTAGATTACAACAAGCGATTTGGAGTAAATTTCGCTATCACTTGTTGATCTATCTCTAAAGTAAAAAACACATAAGCCCACGTCAATACATTTGTATACACTAATATACTCTTAGGCTTGTTAGTAATTATTTGTGCGGTGATAGGCATCAATACTATTAGCAGGCGTCTGCTTCATCATAGTTATATGATTTTTGTCTATGGTATATATTGGCGGGATATGTGTATCCATATGTGCGATAACGGTTGATCCTATGAGGATAATATCTTCTTGCTGCGTGAAGGATATCAGATTACTTTAGAAGCAATCATTCAAATCAATTATATCTCAGGCGGGGTTGTTTCATCTTAATTTTGATTGGTAGTCATAGGGCAAAAGTCTCAAGGCATGGTATTCGATACCAGGACTGTATCGAAAGGAAGCCGTTGTGTTGCTTGATGGATCGAGTATACACAACTTGATATGGCTGGACCTGAAGATGAGAATTTGCATTGATGATATAGGATATGATTTGAATATTACTGAAGAAGCGCTGTTTTTTAATCGGCAGGAAATAGCATGTATTTGCAGACATGACATTTGCCGTATTGACATTAACATGCTTACTAGTGAAAGACAGATAAGACAAATTATTGCTTTTTTGGCATATCAAATTATTCAGAAATATCAGAAGCATATTGAGTCTAGCAAGCACTTATATATTTCAAGAATTACTAATCTTAATATGCATTTAGAACGTAATTCTAGACAAATAGTGGCTGATGATGCGGGTAAAATTGATTGTTTTATGAATTGGATCGCTACAAATTTGGAAATTATTGATCAAATTGAGATTCGTAATTTTATTAATGAGATTGAAAAACAGTTGTTGGCTTTACTGCATCTTGAATCGTGTTGTTTCGAGTACCATCCAAAGATTAAACAACCGAAAGTATTAATAAACTATCAAAACCCAGATGTACTAAATAATACATGTACAGGTAAATCGATTTTGAACATCATGCCTAGTACATGTTTATGGGCAGATGAAAGCTTTAAGTATCAAAATTCTTTTGCATCACTTACTTTGACTATAGATCATTCAGTACAGTTAAACTGTTCACAAATATACTTACTTGTAACGATAACCGATCTGTGCTCGTCATTGATTCAAATTTATGAGGAAGCCAAATCAAAGGAAGCATCAGTACAAAGTAAATAAATGTACACTCCAGCTCAAAAGGATAACCTCACTTATATGAATAGTGAGGTTTTTTGTTGAATGATATGAAGTATAATTGACCACATACAACAAAAACACATTAATACGCATTTATACGCAATTGCATATTATCTCGCCAGAAGTACACTACATATTGTGTTTCATTTCCATACTAAAAGCATATGAGGGATTCTATAATGAATGAACCCCGCCAAAATTTGAATATTGAATTAACTGCTACTAACAAGGATCGCTTAGAGAAATTACGTAATTGGAATGGTATGACACAGAAGGAAATGGTTTCTCGTGTGCTTGGTTGGTTTTGTGATCAGGATAGAGTTGTGCAGCAGATAATATTGGGGCAGATACCAGAAGACATTGCGCCTGACGTGGCAACATTGATGTTAAAGCGCATGAATGAAGATACTGGCCAAACGAGAAAGACAAAAAAACGTGGCAGATCTGCACTAGTAGTAGAAATACCTTCTGATCCTATAAAACGCTAAACGGATGATTAACGTGAGGTGATGGTGATCCTTTCCCAAGCGCCAAATGCAAATCGAATGCTATAGGCGATTCCCAGAATACAGATGTAGGCGGTTGCGGCATACCACGGTCCCATGCTTTGAAGTTGCGGGAAATAGTAAACCATGATGAAGCCACCTCCCATAAAAACAATGAATGCATTTGTCACCATCATTATTGCGGGCACAAAAGTATCTCCAGCACCACGTAAAGCGCTGCTGTATGTAATGCCAACAGCATCGAAAACTTGAAAAACTGCGCAGATTATGAGCATCCGACTCGCCCATAGTATGACTTCGGGATCATCACTGAGTAGGCCAGCAAATTGGTGGTTAAACAAAATTAAAGACGCTGCAATGCAGCCCATATAGGCAACACTCATACCGCATACCCAACGTGCCTGAATACGTGCTAATCGAAGTCGACCTTCACCAATGGATTTACCGATTGCAGCAGTAAGAGCAACTCCCATGCCGACAACAGGCATAAAGCTAATTTCAAGGCATTTAAATGTCAGGTTATTTGCTGCTAGCTGCTCCGTACCAAATCGCCCGATGAGGAAAAGTGTAAAGACGGTGAAGGACAAAACATCCATCATGAATTGGACACCTGCAGGAAAACCTATGCGGATAATGTCATATAAGCGTGCAAGATTGATGCGAGATTCAACTGCCGTTGCGTATTCACGTTGAAAGCGTGGGAGCAAAAACCAACCAAGCAAGATAAGCATTTGTATGATAGCGGCGCCAAAAGTGCCCCAAGCTGCCCCTGCGATACCCATAGTGGGCAATCCAAACTTTCCAAAGATTAGGGCATAGTTTGCGATCACATTAATGATATTACCGATGACGGCTGCCCAGAATCCAATAACAGGTTTATGAATTCCGTTAAAAAAATTTGAGACAGCCACACAGATCAGTGTTGGGGCGACACCGAGAACTCCTATCTGAACATAGATCGCCTCCATTTTGGCAACTTCAAATTCATGGCCAACCCATGCGAAAAATGGATTTGCGAGGTACCAGCCAGGCAGCACAAAGAAACCGATAACAATTGAAATATAAACACCTTGCCATGTATATGCACTGCAAGATGCTTTTTCACCTCGGCCGTAGTTTTGTGCGACAAATGTATTTACGACGCTAAGTAACCCCATACCAAATGCAAGAACACAAAACAGTAGGATGCCTGCAGGGATAATGGCGGCTTGTGCATCTGTTCCGAGCTGTGAAACCATAATGAAATCGACAAACCCCATAATGGTGCGCGATATCATTGAGGCGATAATGGGTAATCCCAGAATAATCAGGCGAGCGGGAACGATGAAACCCGTTGGATCCATCAACTCGATTTGGTCGCCTGTTGTTGCTTTGTGATTTTGATCTGCCATATTTTTCACACACTATCTCTTGAATAGCAGGCTAACACACAAATAAAGCAATAACCAAAATGCTGGTTATGCTTTGTATCGGTTACATAAGTTTGTCATCAATTGACCGCAGACTGATTGAGGCATCATATCAGTCGTATCAATGGTTGTTCTTTGGAACTGATCGACGTCCGGGTTAATTATGACATAAGCGCATATTGAGAGCAATGCCTATCATTCCGATACTAAAGGTGTGAGTAGAATGGGTATTCGCAATAAGGTTGGGTCAATAATCAGGTTATGAGTCAAACGCCAATAATTAATGTGCTTTTGATTGATGATGATGTACAGATTCATCGTTTGGTACGGTTCATGCTACGGAAAATACCGGTACAGTTAACTTGCGCTTATTCATTTGAGCAGGCACAAAAAGCTTTTCCATCCAATAATCCGTCAGCAAATGTTGTTTTATTAGATTATCGGTTGGGCGATGAAACTTCGCTGGATTTGATCGCTCCATTACATGCGGCCAACCCTGACGCACCTGTCATTTTATTAACTGCGCATGATACACCTGATTTAATTGTGAATGCGATGAGAAGTGGCGCTTTCGATTTTTTGAGTAAACCGATCAAAGAACATATTTTGATTCAAACGATCAGCCGTGCAATTGAACATTACCATTTAATCGAAACGGTAAAAGATCCTGATCATATTTCAGCTGCTACACATACAAATGCGAGATATGAAGGAATCCTCGGCAGATCAGAACAAATGCAAAAGTTGTTTCATATGATCAGCAAGGTCGCACCAACTGATGTAGCAGTTTTGATTCATGGAGAATCTGGAACGGGCAAGGAACTCATTGCTCATGCGATTCATAACCGTTCACATCGTGTACCTAACCCAATGATTGCGCTGAATACGGCAGCTTTACCCGCCACCTTAATTGAGTCGATGCTGTTTGGCCATGAGAAGGGGGCATTTACGGGTGCGGATCGAATGCGTACAGGCGCATGCGAAGATGCTGACACTGGGACGTTGTTTTTGGATGAAGTAACAGAAATGCCGCTTGAGTTGCAGCCAAAAATATTACGGTTTGCTCAAGAACATAAATTCAATCGACTTGGTTCTACGGTTGTCCATACTGCAGATGTCAGATTGATTAGTGCGACCAATCGACACCCACTAGAAGAAGTTCTAAATCATCGATTTCGTGAAGATTTGTATTACCGATTATCTGTGATACCTATAGAAGTCCCGCCGCTGCGTAATCGTGATGGTGATATCCCATTAATCGCAATGCATGCTCTATATGATTACTCTGAAAAATACGGTAAATCGTTTAATGAGATTTCATCTGCTGCATTAGCCGCAATTGAACATTATCGATGGCCAGGCAATGTGCGTGAGTTGTTGAATACGATTGAACGTGTGGTTGTTTTAAATGATGCGACGACATTGGAACTGGATATGCTGCCACACGATATTTTGCATCCGATGGAGCAGCCGTCTGTTAAATCTGAATCCAATAATTCTGAATCTCTACAATCCATCAAAGAGCATACAGATACATTCCCAAGTCCGACAACGCCCGCGCTACCCTACAACCCTGATCACGCTAAAAAACCAGAAGATATTGTCCCTATTGCAGAGTTAGAACGACGAGCGATTGAACACGCGATTCAATTGTGCCAAGGCTCACCGGGTAAAGCTGCAAAGCATCTAGAAATATCAGAGGCAACGATTTATCGAAAAATTAAATCTTATGGACTTCGCAATCCCGATCAACTGAGCTGATTATTGATCAAGTATTTTTTGAGCAATCGTGTCAGAGGATATCTGTTTTGATTCCTCTTCCTCGTCATGCCAATCCATGCGTTGCACATCACCAACATAATGAATGCGAATCGTATTGGTGATACCGGGAGTTCCGAGTGGTTCCCCCTGACAGACGACAACTGGCTCACCGACATCACTCCATGCATACAAGAGCATGAGCTTATCAAGCGCTGCAGTCAGCTCCTGACTATCATTGGGTCGATCCATATACATCGGGAAGACGCCAAAAAACAATGCCATCTGCCGAAGTGTTCGTTGATCGGCACTAAGCGCGATGATTGGCACACACAAACGATTTTGAGACATGTATTGTGCTGTACCGCCTAATTCCGTCCAGACGACAACATACTTCGCTTGTAAGTCTCTGACAATTACACTAACACCGTGTGCAAGTGCTGGTGTGCGGCGTTTATTTTCCTGAAGCTTCTTGGGTGGTTTCGAATGCTGATGACTGCGTTCCCTGCTTGCTTCTTTTTCAGTGATACGAGCGGTGCGCGCCATCACGGCTGTTGCCTCAAGTGGATAACGACCAACTGCGGTTTCGCCGCTGAGCATGACAGCATCAGCACCTTCCATGATCGCGCCGGCAACATCACTCACTTCGGCACGTGTCGGCGTTGCTTCATTGATCATGCTCTGAAGCATTTGAGTTGCCACGATTACTGGCTTACCCCAGTCGTGTGCCCTAGCGATAATTTTCTTCTGGATCACGGGCACTTCGGCCATATCCATTTCCACACCAAGATCACCGCGTGCAACCATCACAGCATTCGCTTTCTCGCAAATGCGATCTAGATCGTCAATCGCTTGTGGCTTCTCAATCTTTGCAATAATCGGTAAATGCTTTCGGCCACCACGACCATTGTTATCGCAACCATGCTGTCTCAGTAACGCATTCAGCGTACTGATATCAACAGCAGTACGGACGAAGCTAAGCGCCAGGTAATCAAGATCATGTTTAACCGCCCATGTAACACACTCTTTATCCCAATCCGTAACAGATGGCGTTGAGATGTCTGAATCGGGGAGGTTGATTCCCTTTTTATTTGAAACCAAGCCGCCAACGATACACTGGCAATCAAGATATTTCTCTTTGCCTTCGCCGCATATCGAATTGACCCGAAGCCTGACCGCACCATCATTAATAAAGATGCGTTCGTTGGGTTTAATCTCGTCAACCATCAAGCCGTAATTGGTTGATATGGTAGAGACGCCTGATTCTTCGCATCTGTTACCGATCACGGACTCATCTGCGACGATCCGGACGGAGTCATCGGAATTAAGAACGATGCCGCCATGCTCGAATTCTTTGGTTCGGATTTTGGGGCCACACAGATCGCCCAGCACACCGATTGGAATGCCGGTCTGTTTGGAAGCCTCACGGACCACATTGAGTGATTGTTCAAAATCCTCAAAGCTACCATGTGAAAAGTTAATCCGTGCCACACGAACGCCTGACTTGATCATCTCCGCGAATTTCTCGGGAGTATTACAAGCAGGGCCAACTGTGGCCAGTATCTTCGTCAGTAAAAATGGGTTCTCGCGCCAATGCATGGCCGAGATTGTAGTATGTTTCAAATTCTGTTCTAGCGAACGAGGTTCCATTTAACGGAACTTACATACTTGGGCTGCCCTTTCCACAAGAGCGTTTTGCTCGCCTAACAAAATCAGATTACACGCCAAATATGCTCTAAAACCGTAAAATTAGTAGGATTAATACCTGAAATCAGCATGTTTCAATCCCGTATCCATTCGAAATACAGCAACTAGACGCACTAAATGGACGATAAACGTATATTTTTGCATCTTGAGAACGATTAACGGCGAAACGATAAATATATAACACGTATATAAATCGCCATAACCTATATATAAAGATAGTTTTGGCTGATTCCTAGGAAAGATATGACGATTGTGACAAGCTGCTCTTTTTCCACAAGCTTATATTTTTTCTAGATTTATGTTTTACACACCCCCGATAAACGAGAGCACTACGCAACTAGGCTGCCAATCGAGTTGCTTGCGTCACCTTGGAGATCGCCTGTTTAGACTGTGATTTTTTGGCCTTCGGGCGCACACTTCGCATTAGATATTGTGAGAGCGGATTGAGAACAGCATGCCAATCGTACCCGATCTCAACACGATATCGAGCGGCTTGACTGATCGCTTCGCGTGCAGCTGGATTTCTTAAAAGCCCTGTGATCGTATCTGCATACTGAGCAACAGTATCCGCAGTGAGCAGATCCCGCCCAACCATCGCATCAATGCCCTTCGCGGCCTCGGGTGAACAGACCACCACACGCTGCATTGCCATCGCTTCTAAAACTTTATTCTGCACGCCTGGCGCAATTTTCAGCGGAGCAACGACCACGGCCGCATCATATACATGGGGTCGCACATCTGGAACCTCACCCACGACTTTCGTTCCCATGTATCCATCTAGCACTCTTACCGCTTCTGCTGGCCGCTTACCCACCACTATAAATTTCGCATCAGGTACACGATCACGAATCCGTGGCATCACCTGCGTAGCAAACCACTGAACAGCCTCAATATTAGGCTGATAATCCAATACACCCACAAAAACGATGTTGTAGCATGCAGCCCCTTTATCAAACCTTGCTTTAAAGTAATCAAGATCGACACCGTTAGTTACCGCAAACGCCCGCAAGCCTTTTTGATCAAAGCCATGAAGATGGCTCGCCACAACACTATCCACCGACGGAGAAACTGAACAATGATGCTCTCTAATCTGCTCATAGACCTCAAGCTCAGCCTTGCTTACCACGCTCAACACATCAATTCGGTCATGTAAACCCAGCTCAACTTCTCGTAACAATTTGGACTCACGCTGAAAAATAATGCGTTTCAAGAAACTGGATTGCCGAGCCAAATTCGCCCACTTCACCGAATCCACATCCACTAAATCAAGCAGATGCAATCCCCCGCCATGAATATTGCATCCTGCTTGCAATCGACCACCAACAATATCCCGAGCATGCTGGACCATACCCGAGCAAAATGTCACCACCGCATCAAACCGTACCTCTGTATGCCATTGGCGAAGTTGTTTCGCCAAATTTGCATCGTAAAACACCGATGTCGTGATCGGTTTCCCCTTTAGCAAGCTCATGCCTGCTCTAAAATATTTCTGATTTCTATTGAGACGCTGTATCGCAAACCGTCTGGTTAAACGATCCAATTTCGTCTTTTGCTCAACCGTAACATCTTCTTCTGTGAATGATGCAAGCGAAACATTGAAATGACGGCTTAGCTCTTTCAATAAATGATAACTGCGGATTCGATCACCGCGATCCGGCGGATAAGGCACACGATGCGTCAACATCAACACGTTTGGCCGCTCTTTATAAGCACCCAAACGTGCAACAGGTTCTGTCCTGTTACGTTGCGTTTTCCGTTGTTTTGCATTGTCTGCCATACACCAACAATATCGGCCCAATCAGTCGCACCCACGTTCACGCGCGATTTTTACCGGACTACGCTATCTTCCCAGCTCACCAACGCTGTTCCACTCAAGTTATCGGCCTATCGCAACTTGCTCTCCCCGATCAACTACCACTAAAAAAAGACGCCGCTCAACGAGCGGCGTCTTTAATATTCAGTTTTCGCAATGATGCGTCCCGATTATTTTTTCTTGCCAGAAACCTGGTCAAGGTCAGGAATCACGTTCACAGCATCAACCTTGTCGACTACAACCGCAGCGTATGGGTACTCAATAACTTGAGTCGTCATCTCGTCTTCAGCTGGTTGATTAGCAACACCCTGAACATAGAGTGTATCGCCGACTTGTTGAACGCCGGTAATCTCAACCCAGTAACCACCGGTGTTCTGCTCACCCAAAGAGACGATCACAACCGACTCTTCATCAAAGTTAGGCTGAAGATCAAGATCTGCACCCAACTCATTTAGTTCAACATCACTGTTCACAACCTGAACACCAGCCGTGTTCAACGCTTCGTCAGAACCGGCCTGAGCCTTCTTGATTGCGACAGGTTCAGACATGCTGTGCTCGGGGCCTTCTGCAGCCTTCGGGCTATTGGCACAACCAGCGACAAAGCCGCCTGCCACAATTGCCACAACCAGCACACTCGCAATTCGTTTCAACATGATCAAAATCTCCAGATAGATAAAGACTGCGTCTATTTGCCTAAGTATTCGTCCTTCGACAGGCGCCACACATCATACTCCAACTCCACCCAAAACGTAAACATCCATCCCACCTCTCCACCCTCTTTTTTCTAATCTTTGCTCACATAATCCCCTATCAGCTTCAAACTTATAGCTATCCAATCCGTTTGAGGATCATCCCATTAAACTCCCTGCCCTCTTCACGATACTTCCGTTCAAAGTTCGTCCCCACCAATTCCCCCTCACCCGCACTCTCTGGCGACACAAACTCATGCCGCTCAAAGAGATCTGTCACCTTCGCAGCATGTTCTTCCATCCATGCAAAATAGTCTAGGTGATCTGTCGCTAAGCTGATCTGCCCACCCACCTTCAACTTACTCCACACTTCCCGCAAGAACCCCTCTTGTACCAGCCGTCGCTTGTTATGCCTCGCTTTCGGCCAAGGATCTGGGAAATAGATATGAAACTGCTGTACAGAATCATCTGCCACATAATTCCGCAAAAAGAACCCCGCCTCGGCATGCAGCATCCTTACATTCGGCAGATTGTGCCTTCTCATCCGATCAGCCGCATGACGCCAATACGCTTTCGCGTATTCGATTCCCAAATAATTGATCTCAGGTGCTTGGGGAGCCTGCTGTATTAAGAATGTGCCTTTACCAGACCCAATCTCGATCTCAAGAGGCAAAGATATGTCGATAAAACCGAAATATTTCAACACATCTAACGCGCCATCCTCAAATGGCGGTAAATCCGAAGCTTCGAATCCGTGCTTACCAACGTCCTGCTTATGGCTTGAAGTCATGTTACTGCTCATGATGCAAAGCATAGCACACCAACAGATCAAAATAAAAAAGCTCCCCCAGCATTTCCAGGGGAGCCTCTTTAATATCAATTTTCTCTTCCAAACTTTGTTAGTTCAGAGAATTCACATCAAAACCGGTAGGTAATAAAACCTTATCGATCTGATGAACGACACCATTTTTCGCATCCAGATTCGTCTGCGTTACGCGCGCGCCATCAATATAAACCTCATTACCACGCACATCCACGCTCAACGATTGACCTTCCAACGTCAACATACGTGAAGTCTTCATCACCTTGTCAGCTGGGAAGTAACCACGTACCACGTGGAACTTCAAAACCATCTGCAGTTTGCCACGGTTCTCAGGCTTGAGAAGCTTCTGAAGCACACCGCTAGGCAATGCATTAAACGCATCATTGGTTGGTGCAAATAACGTATATGGCCCTGAGGCTTCCAAAGCACTCTTCAACTGCGCTTCACTCACCGCTGTTGCCAATGTTTCGAACTGAGGACGATCAATAACTACATTCACAATCGTGCTTGGCTCATCCATTCCCATTGACGCATTTCTATCTGCGTCGCGTCGATTCATCATCGATTGATCATCCATCTCAACCGAATCACGGCTACTCTGCTGAGTCTCACCACTACACGCGACCAAACCCAACGGCAACGTCATCGCTAACATTAACCCTATTGTTTTCAACTTTTCAATCTTAAACATGACTTTTCTCCTATCAGTGCTATCTGTCACTAATCATTCAACGACGCGCAACCTCAACGTATTAGCCACGCTATCGCTTCTATATAGCTCAGTTCACCTACGACTCGTCCTTTTCTCGATCATCATTCTCATTCAACTTTTCTAATACTGTTCTAGGAATAAGCACCCCATCGATTGCGTGAACAACACCATTCCCCGTGACAACATCTGTTCCGACCAATTCTTTTCCATTCAAATAAACATCATCACCACGTATCTCCACCACCAACTTCTCGCCCTCGATTGTTGGCAACTCTTCTTCATTCACAACATCCGCAGCCAGGAAAATCCGCGGCGACAAGTGATAAACAATCACTTTCACCAATAATCCACGATTCTTTTCCATAAACAATGCATTAAGCATCCCCTTCTCCATATCCTCAAACGCATCATCTGTCGGCGCAAATAATGTCATCGGCCCCTCCCCCTCTAATTCATCTACCAATTTCGCGTGCTTCACCAACGTTTCAAAAACCGAAAACCGATCGTGCTCCTCAACAACCTCATACACATTGCTTCTCTCTCTAAGCAAGAATGGCCCATCCTCTTCAAATACAGACTCACCAAACGCACGTTCACTGATAAACAACACAACACCAAAACCCAAAAACATACATAACATCATCAACACGACAAACCAAAAGTAGCGTGCATCAATCATGGCGTTGTATTTTTTTCTTAACCCATTAGCCATTGCATGACCACCTTATTACCAACACTCACCCCTTAAACATGAAAAGCTGATACACACTTCCGTGCGCATCAGCCTAATCCGTTATCAACTTTCAATCCTTTACTCGCATGACCTTTTAGTTCATGCTTGTCTGGCTCCAGCGGATCTGGATCGCTTTGAATTGTGCAATCTGCCATACAGCAGCAGCACCAACAACGATATACACCAGACGTGCGAGGAACGTGTCCACGCCACCAAAGATTGCGGCAACCAGATCAAACTGGAACAAACCAACCAACGCCCAGTTCAAACCACCGATCACCAGCAGAATTGCTGCTATCACATCAATCGACTTCATAACATTCACCTTTCACAAGATTTCTCGACAGACACCGTAAATCCACTCGGATTGTTGTCTGCGTCTCATAGATCTTTGAGCCACAACACGAACTTTCCACCTACCTTGCCAAGAAATCGTTCAATAACCCTTATTTTCAAGACTTTTTTTACTTTTATTGGGTAAACATGTACGACCACCCACACCCTCAACAGTACCCCTACTCAGTATCAACACCTAAATTTCATGACCAACAACCAAATTAATAAAAATGATCTAACCCGTCCTATGTTAATGCGCGCAAATGCAACCTGATCCTAGGAATCAGGTGATACACTTACTCACCACTGATAACATGTTGCTTACACAACCTTCACGTCTTACCACCCAAGCAATTCGCGATGCAACTCCCTTGCATAATGATCCGTCATGCCACAAACATAATCTGTTACCAGATGCAGCTTCAAGATTTGACGCTCCAGCTCACTATCCGCTTGTTCATACCACGTCTCAAATAACCCCCGATAATTAGCCGACATAATACGCCAAACTTTTTCACCATACCCACTCCCCTTTAGACTATCACGACCTTCATAATCCTTTACTGCATCCCAAAAAAGATCCATCAAATCATGAATCACTTTTCGACCCATGACCTCTAACTTTGAGTTAGCCACAATCACATATATATGATCAAACCCAACCCCTTTACATGCTTTAACGATCTCACACACATCACTAACCGCAACCAACTCATCGCCAAACTCACCTTTCATAATCGCATCATAGTGTTCATCAAACGCTCTAACCATCGATTCGATAAATCGGCCAATCAACATCGTTCGCAATAATTGCCCTGCAACCGTATTTCTTTCCGTGGCAACATCCACAACAATATATTTTTCAAGACGCTCATCAATCTGCTCAATAATCTCAGCTAAAACATTTTTCTGTCCCGCATCTTTCACTCGCCTTAACAGCTCTTTTTTTAACATCTCCCAATTCAAAACCCCTTTACTTAAAGCGTCTTCCAAATCAACTGTGCTATAGACAATATCATCCGCAGCCTCGACTAAGTACGTCAACGGATGCCTTACCCCGCGCCCATCATCACCAACACAATCCGTCCGTATTTCCACTTTGCGAACACGCTCCCGCTCATACCAAAAAAAGCCCGGCTTCTTATACCCCTGATCATCCTTGCAGACATCGATCGACCGCCCGACATACTTACGACATGCACTCAACGTCCCATACGTCAAATTCAAGCCACTATCCCCCAAAATACTTTGCAATTTTAAGATGATCCGCATCGTCTGCGCATTACCTTCAAACTTCAAAAAATCTTCTCTCACCCATATCGCTTCCTTATCATCCTCATCTAATACACCCCCAAATACCTCTTCGTCATGCCTTTCAAACCACTCCGCAATCGCCATCTCGCCAGCATGGCCAAACGGCGGGTTCCCCAAATCATGCAACAACCCCACCGTCGCACACACCACAGGCACCCCCAATCGAACCTCCTCGTCTAACCCTCGGTTAGCCCCATATCCACTAACCCATCTCTCCGCCAAACTCCGCGCAATACAACTCACCTCATGCGAATGCGTCAACCTATTCCTCACCTTATCATTCGGCTCAAGCGGAAATACCTGCGCTTTATGCTGCAATCGCCTTACCGCACTCGAAAATAGCGCCCGATCATAATCACGTTGCAATTCTGAACGTACATCACCTGCCCCTCGACTCGCGTCATAAAACCGTTCACCATTCAATAATGCTTTCCATTCCATCATGCCCGATATTCTAACTCATCTACACGCATCACCCCATACAAAAAAACGCCGGCCACTCGGCCAGCGTTCATTATTTCATCTGGATAACAAGGAATTATTTCTTCGCCACACCTTCTTCTTCAAGAACGTGAGCGATCGCCTCGCCTAAGCGTTTGATACCTTCAACAACCTGTTCCTTCGTCGGCGTACCGAAACTCAAGCGAATCTTATTCACCGGAATCTCTCTCGCCGGGTCATCCGGATAACAGTAAACACCCGGCACACCAATCACACCCTTCTCCAATTTCTTCGCAAATAGCTTTCCATCCTTACCCGTATCAATACCCTCTGGAAGCGTCAGCCAAACATACAAACCGCCACTCGGATTTGTCCATTCAATCTCATTTGGCGCAAGCGGCCCAACGTACTTCTCAAGCGCTTCTAACATCGCGTCACGCTTCTCAGCATACTTCGCACAAAGCTTCTCCACATGCTTCTTAAACACACCCCGCCTCATCGCCTCCGCCAAAACGTGCTGAGCCAAATTGCTCGAACCAAAGTCACGCCCACCCTTGTTTAATATCAAACCGTCAATCAAGTCCGTTGGTATCAAACCATAGCCCGTCTTGTACCCCGGCGCAAACGGCTTGCTGAACGTCTGCAGCAATGCCACATACTCATTGTCCTTATCCCAAACCTTCATCGACGCCGGCGCCTTCCCCCCATACGTCAACTCACGATAAGCAGCATCCTCAATAATCAAAATCTTATGATTCTTCGAGTACTTCTTAACGATCTCCAAAATCTCAGGCTTCCGCTCTTCAGCCAACGTGATACCCGTTGGATTTTGATGGTAACTCACAAGGTACACCATCTTCACGCGATCCAACTGCCCCGTTGCTTCATAGCTCGCCAGCATCTTGTCCAACTCTTCTGGCTTCATCCCACCTTCATCAATGTCCACACTGCGTACCGTCGAACCCATTGCCGACAGCACACCGGTAAACACAAAATAGCTCGGCCAACTACTGATCACCACATCCCCTTCATCCAAAACCAAGTCCGCCAACATATGCAACAACTGCTGCGAGCCTGTGCTCACAACAATATCCTTCGCACTGCCCGTAAACTCAGCTTCGCTCATCCCCTCCAACTCGCAGAAATGCTTATATAGCTCATCACGAAGCTCGCCCGATCCCTCAGTCATACCATACTGCAACGCCGCTTCGCTACGCTTCTTATCGCCCAAAATATCCTTCAGGATTTCCAAACTTTCCTCACCCGGAAGTGTCTCATAATCCACCAGCCCCGCAGCCAATGAAATCAAATCAGGATTCTCAACCGCCTTCGCAATCAGATAACTGATCGGCTGATCCACACTACGACGACCTCGACTCGAAAACCCAAACTTCTTTGACGGCTGCTCGCTCATCTTCCACGACCTTCCATAATTCCATGATCTCATGACACGCTGCTTACATCTCAACGCGTCAACCTCCCCACCAATACCAATGCAACATAACCGCACACCCCAAAATCCGCCCCTCATACACCATCTCACAATCAACCCGTCCCCTCATCATACCCCCGTTTTGTGACATAAACAAAAATAATCATCCCACATACCCCTTGAAAACACAGACCATTTCCCACAATAACATCATTTATAGAAATAACTTACAAATCAGTACCAGATCATCCTGATTTAATTGCTCCCCTTCAATCAAAAAAAACTCAAACTGTACCCCTCCCCGCCATCTCACACTGCGCCCTCACCTGACACTCACGCCTCCACCGCAGCCGCTTCACCGCGACCAGATCGCAGCTCCAACAGCATCACCCAACCCACCACAACCATACTCAATACACCGCTAACAGGTTCACTAGCCCACACGCCCTTCATCCCCCACAACCACGCCATCACATACAGCGGCGGCACAAACATCACCAACGGCTTCAATGTCGACAACACCATCGCAATCCCCCCACGACCGATCGCCTGGTAGTATCGCGTCATCACAAAACACATCCCAAACAACGGTACCCCTAAGCTAAACACCCTCAATCCCCGCACTGATTCCACCATCAAAGCTTCATCACCACCCGTAAACATCCACACAAACAATTCTGGCCAAACCACCACCGGCAAAATCATCACACCACCCAATAACCACACCAATCCACTCGTCCAAAGCAATGCTTCCCTCACCCGCCCGTACAACTTCGCCCCGTAGTTAAACCCAACCACCGGCTGCAGCCCATCCCCCATCGCAAACATCGGCATCACCGCCACTGTCATCACCCCAAAAATAACACCCATCGCCGCAACACCCATCGTCCCACCATGCTCAACCAACTTCTGATTCATAAACAGCTGCTGCACCGCAAAAAGCGCATCAGCCAAACAGGCCGGCAAACCTAACAGCAACATCGGCCGCAATACCCCCCAACGTGGCAACAACAACCTCATCTTCACCTTCAACACACTCCAACCACCCGCATAATAAACCACCCCCAACATCAACGTTACCGTCTGTGATAAACACGTCGCCAGCGCCGCACCCGCAACACCCATCTCCAACCCAAAAATCAAAATCGGATCCAGAACGATGTTCACCACGGTCGAAATCATCATAATCACCACCGAAACCGTCGGGCGCCCCTCCGCTCTTATCGCGAAATTCATCACAAAACCTGCCGACAACATCGGAAATCCAACCAATATCCAAAATAAATATGCCTTCGCATCGCCCATCAACTCATCGTTCGCCCCGAACAATCGCAACACATCCTCCTGCCACCACATCACCACACCCACCAACACCACCCCCATCAACAACGACATCCCAATCGCACCACTCAAATACTTCTCCGCTTCCCTCACCTTCCCCTCGCCCATCCGTAAACTAATCAGCGCAGCACCCCCCGCCCCATACAACAACGACACACCAAACCCCACCATCATGACCGGAAACACCACCGTCAATGCTCCCAAACCTATCGCGCCTACACCCTGTCCCACATAAATCTTGTCCACCAAGTTATAAAGCGCGTGCGTCATCATCCCCACCATCGCCGGCGCAAAGAAACCCATCAACAAACCCAGCACCGGCTTCTCACCTAAATGTGCCATCTTCCCCACTGCCATTTCGGCTTGCTCATTCAAACTCGTCTCGGCACTCATCGAGAACCTCCTTTAATTCCCCCATCACCGCATGCCACCTGTCCAGCACATCATCATCTAACTTCTTTGTAAATCTCACATACGTCGCCCAAATCTCCTCATCAATCTCCTCCATACTCTGCCTCACCTCATCCGTCAGGCTAATCAACACCTTTCGTCGATCATGCTCATCCCTCACCCGCCTGAGCATCCCCTTCCCCACTAATGTGTCCACCATCACACTCGCACTCGCATCGCTTACACCCATCCGCTTTGCCGCAGCTTTCAAACTGCATGGCTCGATCTTCGACAAACCCACCACCACATGAATCTGCCGTCCCGTTAACCCCGACAATGCGTCCTTCCCCGCTCGATCAACACGACTAATCGCATTGAAAACCAAGCAATCACCCAGTTCCTCACTCACGTCAATGATCTCTTTAAGCCGCTGCTCCATCACATCTTCCTCATTAAAAAGATAGATTCATTTTACTGCCACCCAATCCACCCAAATGCGCCTGTCGCATCACAATCTTTCTTATCCAACACGCCTTCGGTCCCAACACCGATATGCACTGCCAGAGACTATTTTAGTTAGATATTCTAACTATTCGAAAAACTAAATCAACACCCCTTAAAACCTTCCTCACATAATCAGAAACCGAACCCTTACCCCCAAATCCACGTACCAATCTTGCGATCAACCGCCCTCCTCTTTTATGATGGACGGCTCAGATAACCAACCAGGCCGATTCACGGACCTGCTTATGACCAAACAAATAGACAGCCACAGCATCTACCTGCATATCAACAACTTACAGATACCAGCAACCACGCCACCCGCAACCCACAACAACGAATCATCCGGAGATCCAGCATGACCATCCGCCACACCCTTTCATTCCTTCTCACACTCACGCTACTCTGCGCACCCGCCGCAGCCCAGCTCGACCTCTCCGCCGCATTCAAAGCGCCCACCAAAAAACAAACAACTGCAATCGCCGCAACTGTCACCGATGCCGATACCGGCTCCCCAATCTATAACTTCGACATCACCATTGGCTACCGTGATCCCTCCAAACTCGACACCACTTGGTACCCCCTCAAATCCTTCGCCCCATTCAACGTCCGTATCACTGAAAACACATTCAAGATCCGTACCACTGAGCCACTCGCTCATTACGCCTTCTACATCACCGCACCCGGCTATCTCCCCCAGTACTCTCACGAATGGGAACTTGATACCCTCAACTCAACCTGGTCGATCAAACTCAAACCTGCCGCCAACATCACCGGCACGATCCTCTCCCCGTCTGGCAACCCTGTCTACAACGCACAACTCATCCCTGTCATCGACGATACTCGCGTCACAATCTCCGGCCCAATCTTCGAACAATTCAACCCCTCTGCCGATATCGAAGCTTCTCACACAAACAAAAAGCCACTCCTCATCTACAACTCCAACCTCGACGGCTCCTTCACGCTCCCACCTCACAACGAAAAGTTCCGCCTCCTCATCCTCTCGCCACAAGGCTACCAACTACTCGAACAAAAAGATCTCGATACCGATCAACCCAACAGCATTACGCTCGGTGAATGGCAACCTCTCACCGGCTCAATCAAACTCAAAGACAAACCCATCGCCGGCCAGCTCATCAAAATCAACGGCCCACTCTACGCCCCCGGCGCCATAGAAGACACTTTCAAACCCACTAATATCCTTCTCTCGTTCAAAACCCGCACCAAGACCGATGGTTCGTTCCTCTTCGATTACATGCCCTTCCAATTCATCAACGCAAACATCATCCAAGACGACCCATACCGTCCTGATACTGTCATCCAAAACAACCTCATCAAAGTCCAGTCGGACAAATTCCCTGTCCTTAAGTTTGACTTCGACAATACCATCATCACCGGCAAAATCATCAACTACGACCACACACCACTTCCCAAGTTCTACTCCGCAACGATTGAGCTCTCCTCCAAACAACCTCTCAAGAATTACTCATCAACCCTCTTTCCCGATGGCTCTTTCACCTTCCAATCTATCATCCCAGCTGAACTCTCACTCTCAGCCAATATCTCCTTTGTCAACAAACTTGAAAACGTCCTCGATAACTCTGACAACAAAACTCTCCGCAAAACCATCAATATCCCCACAGAAAACCCGCCACTCGTCCTCAACCTTGGCACTATTCCCCTCAGCGCGCCTAACGCATCGTTAGACACTGGCAATGCCGCCCCACAAATTACAGCCAAATATCTAAACGATAACCAATCATTCAACCTCAACGACTACCGCGGCAAGTACGTCCTCCTTGACTTCTCCCCTGCTTTCAACGGCTTCGCCTTCTCTCAAATCGCCGACGTCAACACCGCCTACCAACAATTCAAATCCAATCCCAACGTCAAATTCTTCTCATTCCTATTCAAAGATTCACCCGACTTCGACCCTTACGATCCAAAAACCTACGAAAACAAAACCGATTGGCCCGTCGTTCTACTCCCCAACGCCGCCGACGATGCTGCAACCCAAACACTCGGCGCATCCGATTTTGCATGCATCTACCTCATCTCCCCAACAGGCCAAATCATTGCGAAAGACACCGACCTCTTCGGCCCGAACATCGCCACAACCCTACAAAAACTCATCCCCACTCAGTAAACTCATCCAACTAATAATCAATATCAATCCGCCATCCATAAACCTCGCTCAATCGCGAGGTTTTTTCATGACAACCCATCCGCCAATCTCTTAAAATAACCTCAACGACCAGCATCAACACCAACATTCCGGGCCCACCATGAAACGTACCACACACCTTTCTCTACTTTTCCTTTTCCTCTCCCTCCCCACAATCCTGACCCTCTTAGCCTCCTTCATCCTCGCACCACTCATCATCATTCTCAGCTACATCTACTTCGATTACTCAACCTATCAGACCAACGCCTATTTCATCTCTTCATTCACCAACGCTTACCTTGCTGCCTCGGATCTTTATCTCCCTCCTTTCCTCATCATGCTCATAGCACTCACCTTGATCCTCCCCATCATCGCCCTCTTCTTCACCCCGCGCACAGCAGCCCCCCATCTCCCCTTCCGCTTTGCCTACATCTCCGCCTACAAGCGCACCGCCTATTTCATCCCACTCATACTCTTTATCCTCACTCTCGCCCTCACCGCCCTCGTCACCCCAAGCCAGCTTGAAAACAGCTACATCACACAACAACGAAGCAACTGGCTCACGCAAAACCCCGACCCAAGTGAATCATACGGCTACAACATAATTGGCGATCTTAGCGATGAAGAGCGGAATATCTACGCTGATTGGGAATCCCGATACGTCGCTCACGAACAACAAATAAATGATTCCCCATATCGCCATCGCATCCACTTCATCAATTCCACCTCGTATTGGTTCACGCCTCTTCTGTTTTCCATGATCCTCCTCACCCTCCTCCGCATCTTCACCCACCGCCGTCCGGCCCCCCCCCGTTCTTCTTGGCCCGCCTCATGCGAATCCTGCAACTACCCCATCTTCTCCCCCCAGCCCCCCAGCCCCCCCCAGAATCCCCGAAAGTTGGACAGCTTCCACACCGATCAACAATCGATATCCGAATCAACATCACTCACCACACAACCCCAATCGGTAGCCACCGCAACCCTCACCGCTCCAGCGACCGTAAACACACAGGAAGACAACTTCCGGGGGTGCCCAGAATGTGGCCAGCCTATCTCTTTATCCATACCATCTAACCATCGCATAGGCGATCCCATCCACCGCGCTCCCACCCTTCTTAAAAAAATCCTCACGATCCCCGCTCTCGCCTATCAATTCCTACTCACCCCTTCATCCCTTGGCCGATCCCTCCAAACACTAACCCCTCCACAGACACACCACCACACCGCCCGCGTCATCCTCCTCGCAACGCTCCTCATGACCCCTCTCATCACCCTTCTCTGCTTTCCAATTCTCGCAAACACCAATCCCTACAATTTCCCCAACACCTTTATCAACTACATCGAAAGCCTCATCTCACTCCTACCCCTTCTTTTTCTACCCCTGCTCATCCTCTACTCACTCATCCAAATCATCGCACTCCTAAACACAGCTTCCATCCTCATCACCGCCCGCCGCCTCCGCCCACACCTCGCCATGCATATCGCCAACCTCGCCGCCGCACCCGTCCTCCTCTTCCTCTTCTTCTACCCCATCCTCATCAACATCACCATCCTCATCACGCAAGCTAACTTCTTCAAACCCATCTATCGTCACCTCGATTTCAAGGTCGGCCAGTATTCCTTCTATGCCGACCCCCAAACCTTACAGCTCTTTGTCGGCATCGCCGCTCCGATCATCTTCTTCCTTTTCCTCTTCTTCGCTACCGCCCGCATTATCCTCCGCGCCCGCTACGCCAACGCATAACCCCCTACCCCTTTTTATCCAACTCCACTCTGCCACACCATCTACAACGTCCAAACATAAAAAAAACGCGCAGCCCTTTGCTGCGCGTTTCATCATTTTATAGATCTATGCAACTAATTTTTATTTTTCAGGACTACCAATCAAATACCCGCGTTGCTTGCCCCCAAAAAAGTCAACAAGACAATGCAGCTGTTTATTTTGCTTCCCATCAAATAGTACGGGGTGATAATTATGAGAATCTTCAATCGTTTCGATTGCTAGACCCTCTTTATATCGCCGCCAAACCGGCGAAGATGGATCAACCACACCCTCCGGGAACATGGAGTGTACAGTTTCTACATGCGCAAAACCATCATGATTATCATTGAGCAAACCAAATTTAATGGATGAAGATCGCATACTCGGTGACATAAATGATTCATCCGGCCGAATCTCCAATAATTTCTTATCCTCATCCGTACAGAAAACCACCGCAATGCCATCTCTACCAACTTTTGTCGCGTAAGGACAATACGCATTATACGTACGACCATCCGGCCCCTTCTTAGAAGATTCATAAATAATCGATCGATTCGTCCAAGTTACACCGCCATCATTCGATACCACCGAACGCACGACATTAAAATCATTAGGCTTATCCTGGTTATCACTTCGATAAGTCTCTGTTTTAATCCCTTCCATCACCGCTATAATTTTATTACTACCAAGGGATACCGCAGTCGCCATACCATCACGAGTCAAACCAGTTGCTCCGATAGGAATATCATTAAATATTGGCGAAGCACTAGGCAATACAATCGACCCATTGTTAAATTCTAATTTTCGCCATGTAATCTGCTGATACCCATTGCCGCTATTATAGTCTGATGGTGTTATTGTCTCGTTGTCATAATACACTTGAAAAGAATTGTCCCCCGTTTGAAGAATAAATGGCGCCCCCACAAACGTATGGTACGGCATGGTACCTTGATTGGGATCATTCGGCACTTTGTTGATCGTAATATTAGCACCAGTTGCAATCGTTTTGATTGAAGAGCTATTCAGATTTGGCGACGACAAATTGTTCGGCAACGTAGTGGCCGATGCGCCATCCACAATACCAACCTTGACTGAGAAATTTTTTGTCGTTTTATTAACAATCCCGTAAGCTAACAGCAGCTTAGCTGTCGCTGTGCCACCACTTTCCGTGACAGTACCCGCCCATAGCGAAGGATCACGTAAGTCAGTATCTGTATAATACAGATCTCTCATACGCTGCCATGTCTTGCCGTTATCCGTACTTCGAAACAGATGGATTGCATTATTACCATCGTTCAGATTTTTGACAACATACTCACCATTAATCAACTCAACGATCTCATGCGGGCCATTTCGAACGCCCCACAGCGCACCATTAAAATTCACAACACTACGAAACGGGCCCGACCCGTTAAATTCTTCTTTAACATTCCAAGTGTATGTTTCCAAAAGATTACTTTGATCAACGACCTTGTTAGAAATTCTGATCTCATCTAATCTGCCATAAGCTGTATAACCATCAATACCATTGATATGATCTCGCCCATATCCTAAATTCCACTGATAAATCTCACCTGATCCACGCGCCTTAAATGTGGTTTGCGCGCCTGAGATGGCCTCCGATGCTTTTAGTTCACCATCGACCCATAATTCAAAAGCTGTATTACTTTTAACAACACGAATGCTATACCACTTTTCATTAGCAGCGTTCGCCACAATACAATCGTTAACCGGCACTTCAATAAAATGCATATTGTTGCTGTTATCAATATAAGCCGTCACGAATTTCCCCAGTACATCGCTACTGACCGGGTCCTGAATGGCAAACATTGCAACCGCAAAGGGTTGACTGACATAACCACTACCATCCTTTAGATAGCATGATAAAAGACTACGTATATCACCAACGTTTAGATTCGGATTTCCAGATGAATCGGTAAATTGTGGATAATAATTTAGTTCCACTGTCATTAAATCATAATTGGCTGTCGTAATATCTGGGGAAGGCGAACTTGGCAAAGGATAATTAACATAGTCAGTATTAAATTTTGCCAATTGCGTGATATCAGTTTCAACTAACCAATAACTTAGATAATTTTCCCATAAAGTTTCTGGGACAATATCAAAAGGCACAGAACTTGAGTAATAAACTTGCTGGCCATTTGAATTACGTAGATGGTTTCCACTTCCCGAATGATCATTTTGATAATACGGAACACCCGAAACGCTTTGTGTAAGCCCATCATACCGCCAATACGCCAACACACTATCACTTGCATCCGCAAACAACGTCCCCCCCATTATTGATAACAAAAATAAACACAGACATAATAATTTTTTCATCTCATTTTCCTCTATCTTCAGTGCATCAAATTAATAAACAAACAACATTCCAATCCGTACTAATCTCTCCTCAAAACAACACTTCTCGGCTTACCACATAGCAAGCCGATCATGCTTTCCTCAATCACATTGTTCCCGAAATTGCACCAGCAAAGAACTCGCGCCACAATCTACATCCACCCACCTCGCCACTCATCCATTCCTTCGTACTAGCCTTCGCGGTACAAGCTCCATTATCCCTAATAACAGCTCTTTAAAGCCATAACCTAAAACCACAAGTCAATAGCCCAAATACACTAAATTATCTCATTTCAATCAAACTTTTATCTATAACGCCCACACCAGCCAAAATCCCACACGCAAACCACATGAATATCAATTCACCATCACTTCATTACGATATCACCACATAAAAAGAGCGAAGCTAAAAGCTCCGCTCTTCAGTTCAATTAACATGTCATATTCACATCAAACTATTCATCATTCACTCTCAATTTGAATCCCTTCACATCTCCATTAAAGAAATCCAAAACACCATAGACCTCATTATCAGCAATGCGGAGTAGACCAATCCCGTAATGATGAACATCGCCAACATCATCACTCTCATCCCCTGTATACAGAACCGCTGGCCCGCCCGACTGCACACTTAGCCCCCCATTCTCCGTATTCACCTCAATCAGCTTCACCGATGATCGTCTGAAAACCTCAGGCGTAAACGGGCTGTCCGCACTATGCTCTTCAAAATCCTCATCCGTCGAGAACGCTACCCAAACACGGTCTTCCCCATCACCATCCATCAAGCTATTGTTATAAAGATTACTCATCGGCATTACCGCATACGGCGAATACGCATTAAACTTTCGCCCGTGATATCCATGCTTCGTACTCTCATATAAAACACTTCTCACTCCACTGTCCCAATCCGCCTGTAGCTTCCCGCCATTACTCACTCGCACACCATGCACAATATTGTGCGGCTGCTCCGTCGTACTCTCCAACTCATCAACACCATCCATCACAACTAACAGCTCATCATTACCCGAACTCCCCTCCTTCAACGTCACAACGCTCGGCATCCCATCCTGACGCCCATTCGTCATGTAATTACTCAAATCACTCACCCAAACCGATTGATGATTTGTATCACCCAACGCCACCCCTGCTACCGAATCGAACGTAAGATGACGCATCACAACATACCGATCCTGTCGTCCACTTGTACGATTATTATGCGGCGACCAATTCGGTTCAAAAACGTAATACAACTGTAACGTCCCATCCGACAATGCATGCAAATACGGCGAATCCGAATACCCTATCACTGCACTCGAAGTTGAAGCCGCGTTCTCCGGTATTTTTAGATATTCTTCAACATGCATAAACCAAGGCCCTGTACTTGCCCCCGAATACCTCTTGAGATAAGCAATAAGCAGCTGCTGCTCAATATTACCCGAGCTATCTTTCACATCCCCGTAGAAGAACATCGGATCTTTATATTCATGTGTTTCCGTCTCGCCTCTTTTTTGCAGTTGAGTCCACGTATCCCCCTCATCGACACTCCAATACAAAACCAGATAATTCTCATCCACCCCGTTGCCATCTTCATCATGTTGCTCTACCGTCATACCCCACAGCTGCCCCGCCCATGATGTAATGTGACGGAACGGCCCGGGATTATCATCCGCCCCCGTCGCAGGATCACCATCGTCCTCCTTCTCATGACCATAAACCTGTTCCCACACCATATTCTCGATTGTCGGCATGTCGTTCTGCAACCACGCCGACTCATCTAATGCAATATTAGACAGCCGAACCTCATCAATCTTTCCCCGTGCAAATAAACCCTGACTCGAACTATTCCAATGCCGCGAAGAACCAACAGCCCAGCGAGCAATCGTATCATTGTTGGCAATATCATTCGCTATCCTGAAATTCAACTTATGGGCCGGATCAATCATAGCCGTACCGATCAACTCTCCATTGATCACAAACTTGACCGTCTTACCATCACCGACCGCCACCATGTTGTACCACTGCTCACTCCCAGCATTCGTCGGCATGTAACCTGCTGGAGTCGAGATCACATAAGTATCGTCTGGCCCAACCACTCGCAACTCAATACTACCATCACTCTTACACAATATTCGGAATACTTCATTCACAAACGACCCGTCACGTACCGCATGACCCGCCTCATACTTATTCCAAACCTGACACGCAATCACCGATCGCCAGCCACTATTCGAATAATTCGTAAAGTCCGGCTTGTAACTCGCCTCTACCGTAAACTGACGAAAACTGAGAGTCTCAATATCAACCTTCACCAACCGACCACCATTAATATGCGCTTCTGTGTTCGTCATCAAATGAAGATCATCATCTACAAATAACGAATGCGCTGTCGCATATCCATTGTTAGACACCACCCCACTAAACGGAACATCCGTACTCTCGCCCGGCCACGCCGACCCCCACAAACCAGTTCCATTCTTCATGCTATCATCAAACTGATGAATCCCATCCCCCGCAAGATTCTTCTCAAACCGCCAATATGCCTTCACACCTCGCTGCCACGACTCCCCATGCACAACCCCACACCAACTCATCAATAACACAACGATACAACTGATCATACTGTATGATCTCATCTTTATATTCCTTCACATTGAGTGATTTATATTTATTCCAATTCGCCTATTCTTATTAATTAGCCGCACGCCTGAAACCGAAGCCTGCTTGATGGTTATTAAAGTAGTCAACAATGATGTAAAGACTATTTTCTGACAGCCTCACAAGACCCGGCATATAGCTATGAAATTCATTCGGATCTCTTACATCCACCATATACCCAGGCCATACTGTCTTGGGCGAACTAAAAATACGTTGATATAACGGCGTTTCTGCATACTTACCAAAAACAACCTTGATCGTTGATCTTCGCTTCATGACATCCTCACTCGGTGAATCAGCCGGAGCCCTATCATTGATCAAATACACATCCTCATCCGTACAAAATGCGATCGCATAATTGGGATAATCATTCAAAATCTCATCGCCATCATACAAACGCACGATATAAGGCGCATACGCATTATATTTCTGACCATTCGGCTTCGTAGGCGATTTATAGACCTCAAACGGCTCGTCATTCTGAAACGCATGCGAGCTCCCCGCATTATGCTGCGGCAATTCACCGATTAACCCCCACACAACATTACGATTGGCACCCGTCTTATCCTCAATACCCTCAAATACAACAAACACCTTATCGCGGCCACCCGACTTTGCTTTAACACGCGCTACCGTCGCCATTCCATCCCGTTTAAGAATCCGATTATCTGTCTTTGTTAACTGATACTCATTTGATAAAACTGCTATGTGATGGTTACTACCAAACGTTATTCGCCTATAAGCAATCAACTGATTGTGACCATTGGTCGGGTCATTATCTGCGACTTCATTGTCGTAAAAAACGATACAAGAACTATCAGAAGCGCGATAAATATGCGGGGCCCCCACAAAATATGATGTTTCTAAACTCGAATTATAAGCCTGAGTAGAAATATCTTTCGAATCAACATGCACCAACTCGATTGGCTCATAAATCCTACTCGTCAGAGTCGTTTCAATTCTATGTGTAACCGTAAAACTACTAGCAATAATCTTGTTGCCATAATTTGAGTCACGCACCCCATAATAGCCTTCTAAAGGTACGCGATCATGTATCTGATTGACAACATGCAAACCCATCTTGTCGAAATCTTTGATCTCATTTTTCCAATTATTCGACTCTTTTAGATCATATTTTTCCGCGCGATACGCCACAACGACAAAACCATCCTGCGCACTGATCGTGATATCTGTTGGCACAATCAGATTAGCGTAAGTTTGACCTGACGGTTGCCCCCCTTGAACATCAATATTTTTGATTCGCTCCCATGTACTACCCTGATCACGACTCATAAAAACATGAATGACCAGATTTTGCACCTCAGTAGCACCGGAAAAATACGGTGATGTAACGTGGACATTTTTACCTAAAAATGAAGCGATATTCTCATTTGGTCCGACCCGCACACCTAACAGATAATCTCCCCATTTTGTAATACTCCTGATCGGGCCAGGCTCCGCTATCTCCTCAATAGAATCATCATTGCTACTATTCATAGGAAATTCGACAGCCACCTGTGAACTCGCATTGTTCATATTCTGATTCATCAACAAGCCAGCAGGCGCAATTGCAATATTTGATAAACGAACCTCATCCATATCGCCATTACCGAGTGCATTTGAATCGCCCCATCCCCTATCGATTCCTACACCACCTACACTTATTTGGGCTTCGCTTACCACGATAGATGGTTCGGCAGTATTCGTATAGGTGTGCACGATCTCATCGGTTACAAATTCCCCATTAGTGTCCTTGTAACCAAGTATTAAACTCAGCGTCTTACCGTCACTAACTACTGCAAAATGGTACCACTTGTCGTGTTGAATCTGATGGTTTGTCATCGTAAGACTAACGTACGGATGATCGCTTAAGAATTTTAGATGCCCATCATCCTTCACAAATATATCAATATCATTTGGGTTTGGTAAAAAATCAGAACGGTCAAATGAAAACAAAAATCTATTAAACTCAGTAATCTGATCTATATCCGCCCGAAGTCGAAAGCTGCCCTCGATGGTATAACTTCGCCATAAAGGCTCATTTGCCGGAAAAATATAAATAAGTGGTCGACGATCTTTACTCACCTTTACATACGCGTCATTAACCCGGCCAGTATTTGGTACTTTGGGATAATGACTGTTTATGAGTGGATGAGATTGGAAATTCGGGCTTGATAAAGTAGGCATGACCGCTGTTATCAAATTTCGATTATGCCCCGAGTGATCCTTATAATAATTACCACTTGAATTGTATTCATCAATATCGTCATCAAACGCCCAATACGCCTGCACCCCATATTTTTCATTCTCATATGTTGCCGGAATACTACTATACGCTAATCCTGTAATGTACCAGAACGATATAAGGGTACATAAATAACAAAATGCTCTATTCGTCATGTTCTCGCCTTATCAATAAAGTTTGTTTTCATATAACAACAAAATTTAGGTTTGTAGACAAACACACCACCACAATCTCAATTTGCCTGCAACAAAATGAACGATGAACTTCTACATGATTCTCTTGGCTCATCGCATACGATAACCTCGCTCGACTTACCACATAGCAGCCGACCCACTACCCCTTAAATATTGCCCGTAACATACAGCAGCACCAAACAACACATGCTTCACAATGCTCTACGAAAAGAACCGAGCCTGTTAAAGATATCGCAACCCATCGAACGATCGGCCATCAATATTCGTGCTGATGTCAATTGACTATTATCTATCAAACGAACCCAGCACCGCCATAGTCAAGACGCACAAGTCAATAGCCCAAACACACTAAAATATCCCATTTCAATCACACTTTTGTACTTATCACCCACACAACCAACCCATTCCCCCTATCACCAATGAAAATCAATCCGCCCCCCTACCCCATTCCTCACGCGTATGCCCATCACCGCACCCTTCCCTTCTATTTGCACCCACCCCCACAAACCGATACCTTGATATAGATAATCATTCAGGAACCGAGCATGACCAAGCGTGTCACCACAACCACCGCGGAAACCACCACAACGACCACGACCGCAACCACGCGCGGCACGAGGCAGGTGACTCACTGATTGATTCCAAAATCACAGCAATCATCAAAAGCCTCGCCTACCAATCGCGAGGCTTTTTTAATTGCCCCTCATTCCAAACTCAAAAACTCCCAGAAATCCTTGAAAATTAACCCCAAACACCGTGCTTCCCAAACCGCACGCCGCGCCGCAACTGATCGCCCCCAATCACGCAACCCGCTCAACCTAAACGGCTTACTCCCATTATTTCATGACCCAATTTCCGGGGGGGGGATCGCACGAAATTTTCGCAAAGCGCGCATCAAACCGCACACAGAAATTTCAATACTCAGATTTCTTACCTAAAACGCACCAAAACTCACCAAACCTAGCCTGTTTAAGATCAAAACCCGTTGTTTTTAGCCGTTTTTAAGCAAAAACGGTCTTGCAGCAGTAAAATACTGACAATAAAACACTTAGCCTGAAAAACAGGCCCAAAACGCGCTTTTGTGCGTACTCCAGCGCCCGTTTACCATACAAACCGTGCGCCCCATCCCCCTCGGAAGTTGGACAACGCCACATCGGCAAAACCAACTTCCCAAACCGCACCACCTCACACAACTCATGCCCAGCACAGCACATACAGCGCAACCTAAAAGATTCGGAGACCGCAATCATGAACATCAATGTCAAACTACCCGACGGCAACTCCGTTGAGCTCCCTCAGAACTCAACACCCTACGATGTCGCCGCCTCGATCGGTGCTGGCCTCGCCAAAGCCGCCATTGGCGCCCGCGTCAATGGCACACTCGTCGACGTAACTTCCCCTATCACAAGTGATTGCGATATTTCCATCATCACCGCGCCTCGCCAGGACAAAAAAGGTAACTCCAAGTTCCGCGACACCGCTCACCAGGACGACGCTCTCTACCTCCTCCGCCACTCGACCGCACACGTCATGGCCGAAGCCATCGCTAACCTCTGGCCAGACACAGAGTTAGCATACGGACCGCCTCTCGAGACCGGCTTCTACTACGACATCAAACTCGACACACCCATCTCCTCAGACGACTTCGCCAAGATCGAAGCCGAGATGGCCAAAATCATCGCAAGTAACCGTCCATTCAAGCGTTACGATCTCCCCATCGCCGAAGGCATGGACAAACTCAAAGCCGAAAACAACAAATACAAAATCGACAACGCCGAGCGCGCCATCGAAGGCGGCGCCCAATCACTCTCATGGTACGTCACCGGCGATCCATCACTCGATACTGCATGCGCAACTGATGATTCTGCAAATACTTCCGAAGGTTACTGGGAAGACCTTTGCCAAGGGCCGCACGTCCCCAATACATCATTGATCGGCGCTTCTAAGGTGATGTCGATTGCCAGTTCCAACTGGCACGGCGACGTGAATTCCGATCGCTTCCAACGCGTTTACGGCACCGCTTTCTTCTCCGAAAAAGATCTCGAAACCTATCTCGGAAAACTCGAAGAAGCCAAAGCTCGCGATCACCGTGTGATCGGCCAAAAGCTCGGTTTGTTTGCGATCGACGATAAAGTCGGCCAAGGCCTTGTGTTATGGAAACCTAAGGGCGGAATCATCCGTGATGAACTCCAAAAATTCATCGGCGAGCATCTAACCAAACAAGGCTACTTCCAAGTGTTCACGCCGCATATCGGGAAACTGGATCTATATAGAACCTCGGGTCACTTCCCGTATTACCAGGATTCGCAGTTCCCGCCGATCATTAGCCGCGAGCAGATTAAATCGCTCGCAGATGAGGGCTGCTCATGTTCACAACTCGCGAATATGCTTGAAGATGGCGACGTTGACGGATACATGCTCAAACCGATGAACTGCCCGCATCACATCCAGATTTACGCATCTGAGAAGCGTTCATACCGTGATCTGCCGATCCGCTTGGCGGAGTTTGGCACGGTTTACCGCTGGGAACAGTCGGGTGAGTTGAACGGCATGACCCGCGTGCGCGGTTTCACTCAGGATGATGCTCATTTGTTTGTGATGCCTGAACAATTGGATGAGGAAGTACAGGGTTGCTTGGATTTGGTGAAAGTAATCTTTGAAACTCTTGGTTTGAAAGACTTTAGAGTTCGCGTCAGTTTACGTGATCCGGACGGCACGAAGTATGTTGGTAATCCTGAGGACTGGGATCGCGCGGAATCTGCATGTATCAAGGCTGCGGAAAGCCTAGGCGTGCCGTTCAGCATGGAGCCTGGCGAAGCGGCGTTTTATGGTCCGAAGATCGACTTTGTCGTAAAGGATGTGATCGGGCGCGAGTGGCAACTCGGTACGGTTCAGGTTGATTATCAGTTACCGCAACGTTTTGAATTGTCTTATGTGGGCAGCGATAACGCGGAACATACGCCGATCATGATCCACAGGGCGCCGTTTGGTTCGATGGAACGTTTTGTTGGCGTGTTGATTGAACACTTTAATGGTTCGTTCCCGCTGTGGTTGAATCCTGAACAGGTGAGGGTGCTGCCGATCAGTGATAAGTTTGTTGATTATGCTGAAGAGGTGAAGGACAAACTGTTTGCTGAAGGTGTGCGTGTGACGATCGATAAGGGTAATGATCGCTTGAATGGTAAGATCAAGGTCGCGCAGGAAGATCGCGTTTGCTACATGCTGGTTGTGGGCAGGAAGGATAAGGAAGCGGGCACGGTGAGTGTTCGTCATCGCAGCGAAGGTGATCTTGGTGCGGTGCCTACGGATGAGTTTGTTGCAAACATCGTGGAAGAGATCAAGACGAAGGCGCTCGGGCCGCTGGTGAAGGCGTCGAACTAATTATTAGATAGTTTGACTATCTATATGACTGGTTGTGATTGACTGTTGTTGATAGATGAAGATTCACAAAGCTTGCCATGTTTATGGTGAGCTTTTTTTATGATTGATTTTTTGTTTGTTGGCACTTTCCGGTGGGCCTTTGAAGGTGTTGGCGGAGGATAGGGAATCTATATTGCTGGAGGAGCGATGATCTTTTCTAGAGCGTCTTGCAGAAATACCTGCCGCGTTGACCAGTCGGTCGTTTCATCAAAATCACAGAACACATGGTTTGGCTGTCGATCGTTGGGATGAGAAATACGGCAAATAATGGTGCAACTTACTCTAGGTCGTGTTTGAGTCTATTTTCGAGCCGCCAAAAACGGCTTATTCAATCATTTGTGTAACTGGATGCGGGGTATGAGCAAAGCGATATTTTTGGTGGTGGGTACAAAAGTTTGTATTTCCATGCCACAAATCATGCTTCTGGTATGGTTTGTTTGTTTATAGATATGGTCAAGCTCTAAAATTGTGCATAATAGCTCAATTAATAGCTTATTTCGCTATTCGTACGTGATGCGCTTCATATTTATTATTTTACAGATGTTTAATTGTTGTTAATACTTACATATGCTTACTAATAAGGTAATCTGATGAGATCGATAAAAAAACTTTATTTCTTATTACTCGCGATATTTGCAAGTGGTTTATCGTCTGGGGTAATCGTGGCGGATGATTATGTCGTTGATAATTCCAGGCACCCGAATTCGATGATTGCGTACTGGCGGTTTGAAGACTCGACTGAATACAGTAATACATGGTCGGGTTATGATTTTTCGGGCAATGGGAATTTGCTGTACGCAACTTCTGTGATTCCTAATCGAACCACAGCGAATGATGCTGGGGGTAGATTTCTTACGGTTTACCAGACTCAAGAAAGCAATTTAACCTATCTGGAAATCAATAGTGATTCACATGTGCTACAGACCAACGCTCAGGTAACGACGACGCATTTTCCAAACCATCCGATACATACAGATGTTGAGAAGGCTGAGTTTAAGGAATTTACGGTTGAGGTTAGCTATAAGCCAAATACGGCGGCTTTGGCAGATCACCGAGTCTTAGTATCCCGTGATGATGTTGAAATCGGGGGATCAGGCAGTTCAAGTGGTCCAGCAAGTTTCTTTGTTGCGCATATGATGGATGGCAGCGTTTTGGCGTATGTCAAGGACGAAAACGGTATTAGTCATAGTGTTCAAACGCCAGCTGGTCATATCACGCCGCCGTCACAGAATGCGACATCGTTCTGGTATGACATCGCGGTGACTGGTGATGGTCAGACGCTCAGACTATATATCAAGGCCAATAATATATCGAATAATCAGCCAGGATTATGGACGGCAAATTACAACAGCAGCAGTAATAAGAAAATACTCGGTTCGGGGGGAGGCGATTCTTATTATTGGCGTATTGGTAATGGCACGTATAGCGGCGTTGAGCAGTACCGGACTGACGGGAAGATTGATGAGGTTCGGATTTGTAATTCAGCACTTCCAGAATCGGCGTTACTGATGAAAAGATATGGATCCGCTGTTGCGGTTCATAAGGCAAGTAACCCGGGCCCGATTCGATCTGTCGCGGAATTTGATGGTTGTTTGTGGGGTGTTCGTCCGGGGCCACATGAAGAGGTCGTTTTGGAGAACGGTGAGTATGTGGTGAAGCCTTTGGGTGATGGCAAAAGTTCGATTCATTTGTTTCGAAGCACAGATAATGGTGTGACATGGCAGCGAATGAGGGATCTTTTGGCGACTAATTTGGGAGCGATTCATGACCCGATGATTTGGGCTGGGAGTGTAAAAAATGGCAATGGCGGGTTGGTCGATAAGATGTTTGTTTCTTATGGCATGAAGAAGCACAACAACACGGTGAACCCCAATAAGCATGTCATTAGTATTAATGAAATTCATAACGCAACAAATAGTGTTTTACCTAATAACACAACAATACCTAGTACTGGGGGGTTGCATGTCGTTGAAGTAGGTGGTACGTATCTCACTGCGGATGGTCAGACAAAATACAGCTTTGTTGGTGCGCCATATTTGTTTCGACGTTCTAATGGTGAGTTACAGATTTATTATGACTATGAGACCACGGATCCGTCATATCTTGGGCATCAGTGGATTGCGATGAAGAATGCTACGTATAACAATGGAATGATATCTACTTTATCGTCACCGCGAATTATTGTGGCGCGGGAGCCTGCGGGTAATGGAAAATTAAGTCGAGATGGCATGGCGTCGGTCGTGATGGTTGAGCCAAACGCGAATGCGGATGGCAATGACAAGATCATGGTCGTGATGGAAGGGGTTAAAAAGCAGGTCTATGGCACAGATAACAAGGAGAATTATTACAATGTTATCAGGTCGGTTACTGCGAATAATGGTGGCAAGTCGGTGAGTGACTGGGTTCATGAAGATCGTCAGATTGTTTACGAATCTTTGTTACGTGACATTGATGGGAGGAGTTATAATGCGTATGTGCCATATGTATTTAAGCATGATCAGACAATTTTTGTTGCCTATTGCACGGATGAAGATTTGTTTGAGTACAGCATGAAACCACGAGATTCGAGTGCAATTCCAGAGTTACGTGTTTCATCGGTTAAGTTCAGTATTATAGATGGTGTTAATCGTATCACTCATCAGCAGAACATGATGCATCGGTTTATTGACGGAATAATCGATGTTGATGATCGGTACTATATTGCTAGTCTTGGGAGCCTAAATACTCGGCCTATCAAAGAGATGTATAACTATGCGCCTGGATTTTTTAAGGGGATTGATGGGAAATTACGCTGCATTGTTGATTTCTTTGATAATGAGCAGCGTGTATTTGAGATCACGTTAAATTAAAGTTGTTCATGAAATGAATGATTAGAAGCATGTCGGACGTTGGCTCGGCATGCTTTTTTTGTGAAGAAGTTTGTTTTGTCGTCGTCTTTAATGGAGCGATGTCCCAATTTTCGGATAAGGATAATCCTGAGTAAATCGTGTATTGATATATGAGATTATGTGATATGTTGCGTAAGTATTGATAGAACTGAGAGATTTTATTATCACATAGAGCGTATTGCGTAAATACTCACTGGTTGACCAAAGGTTCGTTTACGATTTGATGAGGTTTCGTAAGTTATTCTGATGTTTACTTACTTTGGTTAGACCTGTGGATATTCATGCGAACTGCTCTATCGCAAATCGTTTTTCATTTACGATTAAAATTAGGATTGAAGCTCATCATTTTAATGGTGAGCTTTTTTTGTTGTAGGAAGAAGGGTTATGAGGGGATGTGAGAAGGTGAGGGCGCGCGGAGCGTGGCTCCGCGGCTACTTTTGAGATGTTGCACGATTCATAATTGAGGGAGAGAAAGGGACTTGATGAGTGAGAGTTTCCGGCGATCACGGATCGCCGGCTATTGGTGTTGGCGTTACTAATGAAGGAGCGAAGCCGCTACTTGAATTGTAAGAGAGAATTCGATTGGAGGTGGGAGATGGTTTTTTGATTGCAGGCAAATGAATGGAAATTGCAGGACACCCCACGACCGGTGGTCGTGGGCTTGATTTGGATCGGGTGCTTATGCTTGTTCGAATTTGTGGGTAGGTTATTAAGCGTTCCAGATTTGTTTGTTGTATTTAGTGAGATAGCTGATGCGTTCAGTGGGGGCGAAGCCGAGGGATTGGTAGATGCGGGCGGCGTGGTAGGATTCATCGGCTTCCATGACAAGTGTGGTTTGCGGGTTTTGGTTTAAGGCGAGCTGACATGCATGATGGACGAGGGTGGCGCAGATGCCTTGGTTGCGATGGTCGGGGTGGGTTTCGACGTGTTGGAAGCGTGAAAGAGATTGGTTCCAAAAGAAGCCGAGATCGGCGGCGAGCGTGTTGCCCAGGAAAGCACCGAGCCAAATACCTTGATTGTTGTTGATCATGTGTTGCCAATCTTTGATGCGCTGAAGCATAAAAGGGCGGTACAGTTTTTCGTTGTAGGTTTTTGAACCGATGTCGATTTGGAGTTCGGTAACGGCTTGCCAATGCGCGGGAGCGGTGATGGGTTTGATATGGATGTCGGAGTTTGGATGCTTTGGCGAGTTAATGGTGTTGGTTGTGAGAATGATGGATTGCTCGTATTCGTAGTTTGCAGATTCGAAAGTAGCGACGGCTTTGGAAGTGATGGGGTCAGTGAGTGGATCGGCGGGATTAATATCCCACGCGAAACAGCGGTGAGCAGTGAGGGGTTGATCGCTGAATGCTTGATTGGCTGCATCTTCCCAGTTTGTGAGATGGGTTGATGAAGGTGGATGGTTGTAGATGAGAAGGTTGCCTTGAAAAAAAGTGGGGTTTTGTGGGGTTTTAATGATGAGGTGATCGGGCTGATGGGTGATGATTGAATTTTGATTGAAAAAAAGCAGATCTGACTGGAGGCCAATGGAATGGAGGTTCATGATTGTGATCCCGATCATCATTACTGTATGCGATATCTATGTGAATGAGATGATCGCGTAATTGTGTTTTATATGAAATTTTATGCGAATATCTCAAAATTGAGATATGGATAATACTGAGTGATTTTTGTATTGATATATGAGATTGTGTGATATGTTACATAATCTTACTGATGAATGAGAGATATTTTTATTTGTTATTATTTAGGAGTACATGATGCGCATAACTTTGATGAGATGTGTATTGTTATTGTGTGTTTCGATCGTCTTTGGAATGGAGCAAGCGAGAGGATTCGAGGAAGCGGGGAGTGATTTTGCGGATTTGCAGCAAATCCTGAATAAGGGGTGGCAGGAATTTGAATTTAAGGGGGCAAAGAATGCGAGCAATCGATGGGGAACAAAGGTTGATTCGATTGTGATGCATACAACTGAAGGGTCGGGTGTGTATGAGAATACAGTGAGGTGGTTTCGAAACTCAGGTAATAATAGTAATTCTGCGCATTTTGTGATTGCGCGTGATGGTCGTGTGACACAGATGGTGGACTCGACGAGAAGGGCGTGGCATGGGACGTATTACAACCGGCGATCGATTGGGATTGAGATGTCGGGATTTTCGCGTGGTCACGTTGATCCGAATGATGACAGGGTGGATACATGGCGGTATGAGGTAGGAGAGCCCGAGGATGTACATGATCCTACGCCGGGGGATGGGTATCGGTCGAATCTTGATACGTTAGCAGATGTGGTTGCGTATTATGTACAACGATATGATATTCCGCTGATACATCCGGAGGGCGAGGCGGCTTGGCATAAAGAGAATGGGGAAGTTGTTAGGGATATTGATTTTAATCAAGCGGGATTGGTAGGTCATGGTCAGGTGCAGCCATGGAATAGACGAGATCCGGGAGCGATGTTTCCTTGGGAAGAATTGATTAGTCGAGTGGAATCACGGATACCGGAGCCGAGCGTTGGGATACTGATGCTGCTGGGGGGATTGGGTTTGTTGAGGCGGAAGTGAGTTAGCGTCTTTTGCGTGGAGGGGGAGCTTGTTGGTTTGGTGGGCCAGAAGGGGCTTCATCTAGTGTGATGTAGTTGTCGTTATTGCGATCAAGATATTTGAAATGCTGAGATGGGCCGTCGAATTCGGAACGCGAGACTTTATTGTCGCCGTTATGATCAAGACGATTGATAAAATTGTCTAATGCTGGATTAGATTGTTTATATTGTTGTTTTTCTTGCTTGGTGAGTGGCGGCTCAGTGGTTGTGATGTTTGCAGCTCCACTGCGAACAGGACGTACGTAGTTGTAGATGCGGATGACATCGCCTTGCGGACCAAGGCCATGCGGGTAGTCTTTAGGGTTGCCGGATTTGAGATCAGAACGCTGAGCCCCTGCGCCGTGAACATCCATGAGTTTGGTTTTTGAAGTGGAACGCCGATTTTGGTTGGGTGGGCCGCTAGTCATGTAACCGAGAGCGCGGCCGAAAGCGATATAAACGGCGGCTTGCCCGCCTCGTTGGGATTGATGTGTGGTTGAGGTCCAGAATTGTGGGTAGTCGGTTTTGTTGCCTTCGTTTTTAATCGCGGTTGTGTTGAAGATGGGATTGATGGCGGGCGAATGAGTCGCATCGGGTGAGCGGGTGTAGTCAACGATGGATTGTAGTTCTTTGGCGTTGGGGAGGCGCCAATCTTTTTGATCTGCAAGATTGAGCTTGTTGCAATATTCGAGGGCTTGCTGCCAAGTCATAGGTTTGTCAGAATCATTTTTAGCCCAGGTTAGGCCGGTCGCAAGGTCGGTAATGGTGCCGTCGTTGTTATCGATGAAATGATTTTTGCCGTAGTCGGGGTTGCTGCGGACGTAGCGGACGAGGCGTTTTTGGTTGGGGTTGTGAGGGGAGGTTTTTGGATAACCTTTGATGCGTCCATCGGCGAGGTTGAGGCCGAAAACGGTTTTGTTGCCATGCATGGTAGTGGAGGTGTATTGAGTCGAAGACCAGAATTGTACGTCGATGATGCGCTCGTTGCGCGAGGTGTTGCCGAAAGAGAAATCAAAAAATTGGTCGTCTATGAATGGGATAGATGATGAGGATGAGGCTTGTGGATCGGGATCTGTGCCGGAGAAAAGAATGAGGGAGTAGAGTTCTTTGATCGTTGGGAGACGCCAATCGGAATGACTGGCAGTACGGCATTTGGCAGCCCCGGAAAGGGCTTGCTGGTAGGTAGCGCGTTGATAGGATTGTTGCCACATGAGGCCGGTGTTTAGGTCGGTGATGGTGCCGTCTTTGTTATTGCGGTAAGCAGGGGTGAGGCCGGTATAGTTGGCGTCTTGGCCGAAGAATGGCTGATTGGGTGATGGGATGGAGATACGGCTGTGGTTATCGAAAGAGCGGATCTGGTTGGTGTCGACGATGGGATAGGTGAGTATTGCGGCGGGTTGAGCATGGGTGGTGTGAAGGAGCAGTAAAACCGTGAATAGGGTAATGAGAATATGCTTCATAGAGATCTCCTTAAAGGGAAGAACGTGGGTTGGGAGACAATATTGCATGTAAGATGAGGAGAGGAGATAATGTATGACCAGATCTAACTTCGGGTTAGTTTAGGCCTCGTGCAATTGTGATGAGAGAATGGAGATTGTGATGAGTGTTGGTGAGTATTTAAATTTGTTCGTAAACAACTATATTAAGTTTTTCTTTTTGTTGACGCCGTTTGCGGGGGTGTCGATTTTTTTGGCGATGACGAAAGATCAAGGCGTATCGAAGCGGCATCGAACGGCGCTGAAGGTTACGGCGGCGGTGATCGTGTTATCAACGACTTTGTATTTTTTCGGTACGTGGATTTTTGGATTGTTTGGGATCACGATCGATGCTTTCCGGATTGGCGCAGGGGTACTTTTATTTTTGTCGGGAATTGAGCTAGTTAAAAGCAGTCATCGGGCTGGGCAGGTTGGTGTTGAGACTGAAGGGATGGAGGAGACGAGAATGGGCAAGAGTGGGCATGATGAGGGGGAGTGGGTGGTGCCGTTGGCGATACCGATTATTGTTGGACCGGCGACGATTGGCGCGATGCTTGTGATTGGTTCTGAACTGGATACATTACAGGAACAAGCGGTGGGATATGGGGGGCTGCTTGGTGCGATATTGACCGTGGGATTGCTGCTGTTTGGAGCAAGTGTTGTGGAGCGAGTCATTGGTCAACGGGGTTTAACGATTTTTAGCAAACTTACAGGTTTGGTGTTTTGCGTGTTAGCGGCACAACTGATGATGGCCGGTGTGCGAAACTTTTTAATCGTTAGTTCTTAAAGAGGAAGGGTAAGGTAAAAGTTGAGAAGTAGAATTGAGAAAAAGAACATGGTGATAATGTATAAGCAGGTAAAAAGAGCAAGAGGTTTGCGTTGGTAATCTTGATCTGTCAGCGCGACGATGGAGATGAAGAGGGTTGGGATGAGGATGAAGAAGTTGAGCAACTGAACGTAAGGGATGAGGGTGAGGAAGGTTGTGATGAGGATGATGGATAGGAAATAGGGTGTAAATGGGGGTGGCTGAATTTTGACTTGTTTGGGATTGATATAGGTTTGTGGATCGGAAGGATCAAAAGGTCGGCCACATTCGGGGCAAGAGGTGGTGGTGAGGTAAGCGAGATTGTAATCACAAGTGATGCAGTTCGCGGGTGGCTGGAGAGGTTGATTGGATTTGTTTTTGATTCCCGGCATATGGGTATTGTCTCAGTAGTGAGCGGGTTGGGCAAATTAGAATCGCTAAAGATAGTGACTCAAAGATTTTAAAAGAAAAAAAATATTGCAGTATGGGAATATGATGCGTACGAAGGGTGTTGTATGTCCGGTGATTCTATCAATGAGTAGTTTTCAATAACGGCTGCGTTCGCGGGCCAGGGTTAAGTAACAGGAGAACAACGTATGTGTTGTCAATTGAAGCCCAGCTTAAAATTGCTGGTTGTCGGTATGTTTATGTTTGTAGGACTTTTTGCGATCAGTGGTGTGGCGATGGCGCATTGCGGATCGTGTGATGGTAAGGAAGCTGCGGTGGAAATGCATCACGGCGGGCTGCATGAGAATGACGGCAAAGGTGACCGGGAAAGTCACGATGAGCATGATGAACACGGGCATGCTGAGAGTGGGGATCATGACGATGGACATGCTGAGAGCGGCCACACCGAGAAGAGCAAGTGTAAGGCTGGATGCACGTGTGCGAAGTGCGAAGCTAAGAAGGCGGAAAAAAACGAAGATTGTGAGATTAAGAAATGTCCACTGAAAGCTGCTGAGAAGGAACATCATGATGAAGATGGTGATGCGAAGGTTGCTTGCGGTAAGGAATGCAGTGGCGCGACCTGCACGAAGTGCATGCCGAAGGTAAGCGGGTTTGATCAGGTGGGTGTGGTCAAACAGTTGACAGGTTTTTTTGATGCGGCGGATAATGAAACACCAGCTATGCGCAAGTTAGACAAGCTGACGGATATGGTTTTGGTTACTGAGAAGGGTGTTTATCACTTTATTGAGACGCCGGATAATAAAGCGGCATTGTCTAGTGTAGAGATTGGCAGCATGGTTGCGGCAAAAGGTAAAGCATACAACCATGGTGGTTTGGTGTATCTCGATGATGTGAATGTGTTAAGTCAAAAGGAAGCTAAGAAGCAGAAGATTGATACTTCTAAGTATGAATCAATTGATGGCATAAAAGTAGTTTTGGAAGGTGTGAATGGTTGCCAATGCCAACTCGATGTTGATGAATTACCACATAACTGCAAGCTTGGTCACCTGCATCATTTGCAGGATGAAAAGGGAAGAATATTTAACTATATTCCGACCGCAAAGTCTGCTGATTTAATTCAAGGTAAACAGGGAACGCATGGCCAAAAGATAAAAGTTGAGGGTTTGCGTTTGCCTGGGAATAGTTTGCTTGTAACCAAGGTTGTTCAATAGGTATCATGATGATTGAGAGTATAAAACCTATCATTTAGGCTGGTAAGTACCGATTGAATCAAGTATACTAATCGAAGAAAATAAGCCTGTTGATTGGTGATGGGAAGCCAAACGGCAGGAGAATAACAGCATTTTGCCCCCGGAAGGCGCTTTACTGGCATCGTTCAGTAAGGCGCTTTTTTTTGTTTCATCAACATGCAGAACTATAGAACAAACGCTATTTGATTCGCATTAATTAGTACATGTTTAGGCAACATTTAAATAGCGATTTGATAGCGCTGATGAGAACGAATGATGATTAATAAGGGCGCATTAAAATTATATATGAAATTACGGGATTTGTTTTTATCTCTAACGAGAAACAATTGCCGTTATTAATAAGTTATTGCTCAATAAAATTGGGCTGGTATTGAGAAAACGTTTACATAAGAAATAACTTAACTGTAGCTGAAGAATCACTATCGACCCGATGGTTTGGTTGGGCACTGAAATGTTGTCGAATTAGAGGATGAGATTGGCATTGAAGATGGTTGTTGCATGACCTGCAATTTCGATGCGGTGTTTATTGTCATGTGATTTGCAATGAAGGTTGAGCAGGCCGCCGCGTGATGAGGCTTGATAAGCGACGAGCGGATTTTTATTTAGTTTCTTTGCCCAGTATGGAGCGAGTACACAATGAAGTGAGCCGGTGACGGGGTCTTCATTAATACGCAAGGCGGGGGCGAAGAAACGTGAGACAAAATCGTAATCAGTGTTGGGATCAGCTGCAGCGGTTACGGCGATACCACGGGATGCGAACTGAGCGAGTGCGTGGAAATTTGGAGTGAGATTTCGTACAAGTGATTCGGATTTGAGTTCAAGGAGGATATCCCATGAATTTTTGAATGCGTTGACGATCTCGGCTGAGGTGATATTGAGATGTGTGATGAGTTCGGAGGGTAATTGGTCAATGGGGAGTGGTTGGGGAGTATCTGCGGGGAAATCCATCAGGATTTGGTTGTGGGTCGTCAGTGAACAGGTAAGCTGACCGGCGTGCAAGGTTTGGAAATGCAGCGGTTGATGTTCAGGATGACGCTCGGTTTGGTAGAGAATATGGGCAGATGCGAGGGTGGCGTGGCCACAGAGTTCGACTTCGGCAGCGGGGGTGAACCAGCGAATGAGAAACTGGTTTTGAGAATCTCTTGAGAGTGGCTGAAGAAACGCGGTTTCAGATAGGTTCATCTCAGCGGCAAGGTTTTGCATCCATGCATCATTGATATGTGAGGGTGAGCGTTCCTTTTCGGGGAGCACGCATACAGCGGCAGGATTACCGGCGAATGGAGTCTGGGTAAAAGCATCGACTTGATAGAGAGGAAGCGATGTTAGCGAGTTAGGCATAATGGGAACCTTTCTAGAGCGTTTGGCGTCAATACTCACTTGTTGAGCAGAAGGTCGATGACGATTTAATGAGGCGTGGTAAGCTATATTGCTGTTTACTTACTTAGGCAAGACCTGTGAATAATCACGCAAACTGCTCTATGAGATGCGATATTGTATGTTGATATGGATGAGAAAGGCTAGACAGTTGGTGTGGAGTTGAGAGAATGGCAGGGTATTTGTTTGGTTATCAGTCATTTTTGAGCGTCTTGCGTTATGACCTTCCGGGTTGACCAGTTGGTCGTTACGTATTGAATGCTTATACGGCATAATGATACAAACTGCTCTAGAGGAGACTAAGCGTGTGAAAGAAGCGAAAGGACATCAAGCAGGAACGCAGGGCAGCGCGATTGTTGCGGGGTATGGCCCGGCGGGTCGGATTGTTGGCGAGCATTTAGAGGCGAGCGGATATGCGGTCACGGTGGTGGATACGAATCCGGATACGGTATTGATGCGATTGGAGCGGAATAAGGGAGCGAAATTTGGAAATATTCTGGATGAGGGGGTCTTGCGGAATGCGGGGATTATGGAGGCTGATGTTCTGGTGATTGCGATCCCGGATGAGGGGGATGCGATTGAAGCGTGCCGCATTGCGAGGAAGATGCGAGGGGATTTGAAGATTGTGGCGAGAACCAATTTCCTGAGCCGCGGGTTGATGGCGGGCGAGGCGGGGGCGAATGAGGTTGTAGTCGAAGAGGTGGTGACTGCTGAGGCGATGCGTGATGCGGTAAATCGGTTGATGGATCGCGCGTGAGCGGGATAAAACGGGGATTTATATGCGAATATGGGGTAATTATCAGAAGATCGTTGCAAAGTATGGGGCGATATTTGATGATAATAGTGGTGGGAGATGGGGATCTTTGATGTATCGATCAATATTTGATGACAGTAAATAAGGTGATGAGCATGGCTATAAAGCGGGTAATTGTGATGGTGTGCGTGGTAGCGCTGATGCTGGGGGTTGGGGTTAAGAGCGAAGCAGCGGTCAAGAAGGGGGACAAGCCCACGTTCACGTTCACGACGTTGCAGCGAAAGAAAGTTTCGTTGGAGAGTTTGCGTGGGAACATTGTGATTATTGATTTTTGGGCAACATGGTGCCCGCCTTGTATTGAAGCGATACCACACATGAAGGCTGTGAATAAAGCAGCACAGGGCAAGAAGGTTGTGCTGATGGGGGTGAGCCTGGATAGTGACCGTGGGAAGATGGCGAGGTTCGTGAAACAGAAAGGAATGGATTGGACACATGTATTTGGTGGGAGAAGTTCACGGGAAGCGGCCTTTTTCGGGGTCAATGGTATCCCGTCTATCTATATCATAGATCCGAATGGTGAGGTTGCATGGGTGGGACATCCGGCGAATATGGATGCGCCGTTGCGAGATGTCTATTTGAAGTTTCAAGATCAGCTAGAAGGAAGCGCGAGCGAAGAGGTTGTTAAAGAAGTAGATGAGGAAACGATTAAAGCGGCGATTGCACAGATGGGTGAGGCGAGGAAATTGCTTGAGAAAGGTGATTTCGCGAAGATTTTTGAAGTGTTATCACAAGTAGATCCACAGGCGGGTATGGATGCTCGGGTTAGAAAAGAGGCGGAGCAGATACTAGAAAAATTGCAGCGTGATGTTCTGAATAACCCGGAAGCTGTGATGATGTTGGTTCAGAATCCTGATTTACAAAAACAGTTAATGGGGATTCAGGATCAAATAAAATCTGTGAAAGAAGTTACTGAAAAGAAAGTTGTCGTCCAACAAAAACCTACCAGTAAGAAAACAAACAGGCTTGTCAACAAGAAGATCAGTGATCGGGTGTTGGCGAAGAAGCTAAAACAAGCAAAGATTTATGCGAAAAGCGACCGTGAGTATGAGGCTTACGATGTTTATGAGTGGCTCATGGAAAAATCGCCAAACAGTGATGCTGGTCGTGAGGCGGTTGATTGGGTGCTTACAAAGCGTAAAAACCAAAAATTCATGACAGGTTATGAGGTTTGGTCGCAGGGTAAAAAAGCGGAGCAGCTACTTAAAACAGGCAAGACCATGCAGAAATTAGGGGAAGTCAAGAGTGCTCGAGAGATGTATGAAAAGGTATTGGAAGAATGCCCAAAGGCGGCTAAAGAGATATATGAAGCAAAGGATTTGCTAAAGAATATGCCTAAAGAGTGAAAATCACGACATTTGAAATATAAGCTGAATGAATCCGTCTAGTTATATAGACGGATTTTTTAGTATGAAGTGATGCTACAGATATTGGTGGAGAATATTGATGATCTATAATTGTAAAAGTTTGCTGAGACTGAAATGGTTACCTGTCAATGCTTGTTTGATATTCATTTTGTTTATCTGTATTGGCTTTATATCCGGCCAAAGTCATAAAGGGAAAATTGTAGCCAATAATGATAAGTGGAATATTGGCGATCAAGTTGATTATCAATTGCGATGTATCGGGGGTGAGCCGATATCAAGACGATCGATGCGAGGAAAATATGTGGTGTTACATTTTTGGGCGAGTTGGCATGTGGGTAGTCGTGAGAGTTTGCTGTATTTGAAGGAGTTGTGGCCGGACATTGAAAAACGCAATGCGATGCTGGTCAGTGTGAGTTTAGATAAAAATGCAAAAATTGTTAGAGCAGCACGACAAAAGTTTATGTTGAAATGGCCTCAGTTTTTTTCTGATCAAAGTCATGCAGAAGTCTTAGCAAAGCGATTACAGATTGATGATGTGCCACAGGTATGTATCTTATCGAAAGAGAGTAAGCTGCTCTGGATTGGGCATCCTATTGTATTAAAAAGCGCGCTGGAACGACTATATGCGAATGTTGAATTTGGGGAAACAAAAGGTGAATACACAACAGGCGAGCAAGGTTTAATCGCAGATATGCGAGAGGTGGGTAAATTTAAAACGTATCGAATGGATGATCAAGAAGTTGAACGTGTTAAACGGGAGATTGTGATCGCTAAACGTGCGGCAAAGATGGAGAATCTGGATTTGTTGATGGAGAAGGTTAATCGCTTAGACATGATGTCGATTTATGATGAACGGCTACGTGATCGTATGATTGATTTAGCTGAAACCATTCATCGTTATATTTTGAATGATCCGGTTTTGATTCAGAAAACAAAAGATGAGGATTTTTTTATCGCAAAATTAAAAGCTATACATTCATTAATCACAAACCCGCCGAAAGGAAAGATGGACATGAGGCGGTTGAAAAATGTGCGTAAGCAATCAGGCAATAAATTATCGCCTGTTCTGCTTGAACGTAAATTGAATGAAGCTCGGGCGCTGGAAAAAACTGACATTATCAAAGCATATCATTTATATATCTGGTTGAAGGAACATGCTCGTTTAACAGAATCTGGTAAGGTCGCGATTAATAAAATTGAAGCCATCCGCAAAGGTGATCAGTACGGTAAGGTGATCGCGAAGCAACTAGAGAAAGAAGAAGTTAATCGCTTCTTTAATAACGCAAGAAAATTTGTAAAGAAAAGCAACAGACGAGCTGCGATTGTGGAACTTGAAACGTTGCTCCGGCTGTTCCCAGAATCAAATCAAGCTAAGGATGCACGGTTAATGATTCGCCAATTAAGAAACGAGCAAATAGAACTTGATCGGATTTATGGTGATGAAGACCCGGAGATAGTGAAACGTAAGCCACTCGGTTCGTGAATTATGTCTTGGAAGGTTGGCTATGCCAATATGAGGCGAGTATAACGCCTGCAATGTTGTGGAAGATCGAATAAATTGCGCCGGGTACGGCGGCGAGTGGGTCGAAATGTGCAAGGGCAAGAGCAACGGCGAGGCCGGAGTTTTGCATAGCTACTTCGATAGCGACGGCGCGAGAGCGCGGTTTGTTTTTTGCGCGGCTTTGTTTGGATTGGATGAAGTTTGAGCTGAAGTAACCAGCGGTTAGGCCGATGGTGAATTGAATGGCAACAGCGATGAATATGAGATATGAGGAAAGGATCGTCGTGCGATTCAAGCCAACAACGACGGCGACGATGATCGCGATAATTAGCATAGAAAAAACTGGAAGAAATTGATTTAATATTCGCTTAGATGGATGCCAATAAATTCTGATGAGGATGCCGAGAATGACGGGGACAAGGATAATTTTAGTGATGGTGATAAACAACGGCGCCGGTGCGATGGGGATCCATTGAGATGCCAATAGATATACCCAAAGAGGTGTGAGTAGCGGGGCGAGGAGTGTGGAGGCTGTGGTGAGGGTGATGGAGAGCGCGACATCACCACGGGCAAGATAGGTGATGACATTTGAGGCTGTGCCGCCGGGTGAAGAACCAACAAGGATGATGCCAAGAATGAGAAGTGGAGGAAGGTTGAGGATTTTAGCAATGGCGAATGCGGTAAGAGGCATGATGGTGTATTGAAGGATGATGCCGAGAATGAGAAAGAGGCCAGCTGAACGTAGTGCTTTGAGTTGGTGAGGAGTTATGGTGAGGCCCATGCCAAGCATAACAAGTGCGAGCATGAGCGGAATGAAGTCGCGTGTCGATTGGTAGATTTCGATGGGGAGGAGGAAGTAGCCAAAGAGGGCAGCGAACAAAATGATGAAAGTGTATGAGGAATGCAAACGGGCGTAGTCCATGGATGGATACTATAAATAAACGGTGATCAGGTCTAGAATCTTTTCTGTAAATACCAACCGGTTAATTAGCAGGATGATTATGAGATGGAATGAAAAATGTAGCTGGTCTGCTTGTTTACATTTACATATTAGTTTTATAAATATGCATACAACTGGTTCAAATAATGAAAAGACCCATGCGAAGTGCATGGGCCTTTGTTTGGTTGTGTTTAGTGGCTAACGGGTGATTAGCCTGCGGTTGAGGCGAATTGTGTTTCGACGTCTGGAGCGGGAAGCTCGGAAGCACCGGTGAGGTATTCGTCGATCTTACGGGCGGCGCCGCGGCCTTCATTGATAGCCCAGACGACAAGCGATTGACCACGACGGCAGTCACCTGCGGCGAAGAGGCCTTCGACGTTGGTGGCGTATTCGCCGTGCTCCGCTTTGAAGTTTGAACGGTTGTCGGTTTCGAGGCCAAGCTTTTCGGCGAGGATTTTCTCGGGGCCGGTGAAACCCATAGCGAGGAAGCAGAGATCGGCTTTGTAGATTTGCTCAGAGCCGGTGACTTCGGTCATCTGCCATTGGCCGTTTTGATCTTTACGCCAGTAGACGCGAACGGTTTTAACGCCGGTGAGGTTGCCTTCGTCGTCACCAACGAATTCTTTAGTAAGGATCTGGTATTCACGTGGATCGTCGCCGTAGGTGTCGATGGCTTCTTCGTGGCCGTAGTCCGTGCGGAGGATGCGGGGCCATTGTGGCCACGGGTTGTCGGCTGCACGTTCCTGAGGAGGTTTGGGCAACAGTTCAAAGTTCACGACTGAGGTCGCACCGTGACGGATGGAAGTACCGATACAGTCGGTGCCTGTGTCGCCGCCACCGATGACGATCACGTCCTTATCTTTCGCGGAGATATATTTGCCGTCCTCAAGGTTTGAGTCGAGGAGGGATTTTGTGTTTTGGTGTAGGAACTCCATGGCAAAGTGTACGCCGTTGAGTTCGCGGCCAGGAGCTGGGAGATCGCGTGCGGTGGTTGAGCCGGTTGCGAGGAGAACTGCGTCGAAATCACCACGAAGGTCGTTGATGTCGATGAACTGTGTATTTTCATCGTTGTCCACAGCACCGGCTTTGAGCTGGGGTGAACCGCCAACAAATGCGTTGGTAATGAATGTGACACCTTCTTCGATCATGAGATCGATGCGTCGCTGAACGTAGTTCTTGTCTAACTTCATGTTAGGGATGCCATACATGAGCAGGCCGCCTGGGCGGTCATGGCGTTCATAGACGGTGACGGTGTGGCCGGCTTTGTTGAGTTGGTCGGCTGCGGCGAGACCCGCAGGGCCTGAGCCGATGATGGCAATGGTTTTATCGGTGCGTGATTGTGGGGGTTGAGGTTTGATCCAACCTTCTTCGTAGCCACGATCGATGATAGCGCACTCGATGGACTTGATGGTCACGGGTGGTTCGATGACACCGAGGCAGCAGGAGCCTTCACAAGGAGCGGGGCAGACGCGGCCGGTGAATTCGGGGAAGTTGTTGGTTTTGTGTAGACGGTCAAGGGCTTCACGCCATTCTTCGTGGTAGACAAGGTCGTTCCACTCGGGGATCAGGTTATCGATTGGGCAACCTGTATCGGATTGGCAGAAGGGGACGCCGCAGTCCATGCAGCGAGCGCCTTGGGTTTTGAGCTTGTCGGTGTTCGCGTGTTCGTGGATTTCGTCGAAGTCTTTAATGCGCACATCGGCTGCGCGGTTTGACATCGGCTTACGCTTGTATTCCATGAATCCTGTTGGCTTACCCATTGTTCACCTCTTCTTATTTACCATCTGATTTGATGCCCAGATGGAGGCAGTTTTGTTTTAATTCGTCAGTCCGGGTCGTAGTTGAAAGCATGTGTTGACGGGAGGGCTAATCGATGATTAGCCTTATCCGTAACTGGGCATATCGTCGTGGGCTGCTGTGGCGACTGCGGCGAGTTTTTGTTCTTTAAGAACTCGCTTGTAGTCGATGGGCATGACTTTGACGAAGTTTGCGGTAGCGTTGTCCCAATCGTTAAGGATCTTCTCAGCGACCGGTGAGCCGGTGTACTTGAGATGATTTTCGATGAGGGTTCGGACTTCGGACTGGTCTTCGGGTTGATCGAGTTTTTCAAGCTCGACCATGCCGAGATTGCAGTTATGCAGGAAGTTATTTTCGGGGTCGTAGATGTATGCGATCCCGCCTGACATGCCTGCGGCAAAGTTACGGCCTGTTGGGCCGAGGATGACGGTGCGGCCACCGGTCATGTATTCGCAACCGTGGTCGCCGACACCTTCGATGACGGTTTTGGCGCCTGAGTTACGGACACAGAAACGTTCGGCGGCTACGCCGCGGAAGTATGCTTCACCTGAGGTTGCACCATAAAGGCAGACGTTGCCGGCAATGATGTTGTCTTCAGCTTGGAAGGTTGCATTCTTCGGTGGGAAGATAGCAACACGTCCGCCTGAGAGGCCCTTGCCGACGTAGTCGTTGGCGTCGCCTTCGAGGTTGAAGGTGATGCCTGGTGCGAGGAACGCACCGAAAGACTGACCGGCTGAACCATTAAAGTTCACGGTAATTGTGTCGGCTGGCAGGCCGGCTGCTTCGTACTTACGAGAAACCTGGTTGGAGAGCATGGCACCGGCGGTACGGTTGATGTTCTCGATTGGCAGATCGAAAGTAACGGACTGAGCTTTCTTGAGCGCAGGCATGGCTTGCTTGATCAGTTCACGATCGAGTACTTCTTCAAGAGCGTGATCTTGTTGGACAAGTTTGCGGATCCCGACGTTGTCGTGTGGCTTGTTTGCGGGTGTGAGGATTGGTGTGAGATCGAGGCCATCTGCTTTCCAGTGATCGACGGCATCTCGTGTGTCGAGAAGCTGGACTTGGCCGATGAGTTCATCGATGGTGCGAATGCCGAGCTTGGCCATGACTTCACGTGCTTCCTCGGCAACGAGGAAGAGGAAGTTGATGACGTTTTCGGGTGTGCCTTTGAATTTCTTACGCAATGTTTTGTCTTGCGTACAGATACCGACAGGGCAGGTGTTGAGGTGACACTTTCGCATCATGATGCAGCCGAGTGTGATGAGTGGTGCGGTTGAGAAACCGTACTCTTCAGCACCGAGCATGGCAGCGATGATGACATCACGACCGGTCTTGAGGCCGCCGTCAGTTTCGAGACGGACACGCGAGCGGAGGTCGTTGAGCACGAGCGTTTGATGAGTTTCTGCGAGACCAAGTTCCCATGGGAGACCGGCATGTTTGATGGAGGTAAGCGGTGAAGCACCGGTACCGCCGTCGTGGCCGGAAATGAGGATGTGGTCAGCGTGTGCTTTGGAAACACCAGCGGCGATTGTGCCGACACCGACTTCGGAGACGAGCTTGACGGAAACGTCAGCATATGGATTTGAGTTTTTGAGGTCGTAGATGAGCTGCGCAAGGTCTTCGATGGAGTAGATGTCGTGGTGAGGTGGTGGGGAGATGAGGCCGACGCCTGGGGTGGAGTAGCGGAGTGAGGCGATGGCTTGATCGACTTTGAAGCCGGGGAGCTGACCACCTTCGCCGGGCTTAGCACCTTGGGCGATTTTGATCTGAAGGACATCCGCATTGGAGAGATAGTGAGAAGTGACACCGAAGCGGCCTGAGGCGATCTGCTTGATAGCAGAACGACGAAGGTCACCATCGGGTGATGGCTTGAAGCGAGCGATATCCTCGCCGCCTTCGCCAGAATTTGATCGGGCGCCGATACGGTTCATAGCAACAGCAAGTGTTTCGTGAGCTTCTTTAGAAAGTGAGCCCATGGACATCGCGCCGGTACGGAAACGTTTGACGATTTCCTGTGCGGGTTGCACTTCGTCGATAGGGATTTCGTTGCATTGATCGAACTTGAACTTGAAGAGGCCACGCAAGGTTGAACGGGTCTTCGCATCATCGTTCATCATGACAGCGTAATCTTCGTAGGCCTTACGCGAGTTTGTCCGCCCAGCTGCTTGAAGATTCGCGATTGATTGTGGGTTGAAGAGGTGCTTCTCACCGCCGGCCCGCCAGTGGTAGTCACCGGGGTTAGGAAGAGTGGGGAGCTTAACGGTTTTCTGTCGTGGGAAGCCGAGTGCGTGACGACGTTTGGATTCGGCTGCGATAATGTCAAAGCCTGCACCTTGGAGGCGAGAGGCTGTGCCGTTGAAACAGCGAGTGATGACTTCGTCGTGTAGACCGATGGCTTCGAAGATCTGAGCACCTTTATAGGAAGCAACGGTGGAGATGCCCATCTTGGACATGACTTTGAGGATGCCGGTGCCGACTGCTTTGATGTAGTTGGCGACCGCTTTTTCAGCAGTGAGTGCATCGGGATCGATGAAACCTTCATCACGCATTTTGAAGATGGCTTCGAAGGCCATGTATGGGTTGATGGCGTCGACACCGTAACCGATGAGGAGACAGAAGTGGTGTACTTCACGAGCCTCACCGGATTCGAGCACGATGCCAACCTGTGTACGTTGTTGGTGGTTGACCAAGTGATGATGAACCGCTCCGCCAGCGATCAGAGAGCTGATGGGCACACGGTCATGGCTAGTCGCACGATCAGAGAGAACAATAAGTTGATAGCCGTCTGCAATCGCTTGACGTGCTTCTTCACAAATACGATCAATTGCGGCAACCATATTTGCGGTGTTTTCCTCGTCGCTGGAAGCAACGTGGAAAGTTATGTCGATTGTTTTCGCTTTGAAACCACGATGATCCACATCTTTCAACGCATCTAACTCTGCATTAGACAGGATCGGCTGTGGAAGGTGAATGCGATGAGCTTGCTTTTCAGTCGTATCAAGCACATTGCCTTCCGGACCTACGAAGGTCTGGAGGGACATGATGATTTCTTCGCGGATCGAGTCGATCGGCGGATTGGTGACCTGAGCGAAAAGTTGCTTGAAGTATTCATAGGATAGACGCGGCTTGTCGGAAAGAACGGCAAGCGCGGTGTCGTTACCCATAGAGCCAATGGGGTCTTTACCATCGAGACACATGGGGCGAAGGAGCATGTTGAGATGCTCGGTTGTGTAGCCGAAGGCTTGAAGTTTTTCAAGGATTTCATCTTGTCCAACACGGTTAACGTCGAGATCACGATCTGTGCCGGGGATAGATGAAAGCTCGATGCGCTGATCTTGAAGCCACTGGCCATAAGGGCGAGTGGTTGCGATCTGAGACTTAAGCTCTTCGTCAGCAATAATGCGGCCTTCATTGAAGTTCACGAGGAACATCTTACCGGGCTGGAGACGACCTTTCGCAACCACTTGATCGGTTGGGATATCTGGCACAACACCGACTTCGGAGGCCATGACGACGCGATCGTCTTTGGTGACGTAATAGCGTGAAGGACGTAGACCGTTACGGTCGAGGGTAGCGCCGATGTAGGTGCCGTCTGTAAAGACGACAGAGGCTGGGCCGTCCCATGCTTCCATGAGGTTGGCGTGGAACTCGTAGAAGGCCCGCTTGGATGGTGACATCGACTCGTGATTTTCCCAAGCTTCAGGGATCATCATCATGACCGCTTCTGGGAGTGAACGGCCAGACAGGATCAAAAGCTCAAGTACGTTATCAAATGTGCCGGAGTCAGAAGTCGTCGGGTCGATGACCGGCATAAGCAAGTCGAGGTTCTCGCCGAAGAGTTCGGACTTCATGAGACCTTGACGCGCTTTAGTCCAATTGGAGTTACCACGAAGCGTATTAATTTCACCGTTGTGACTCATCCAGCGGAGCGGCTGAGCACGATCCCATGATGGGAAAGTATTGGTTGAGAAACGTGAGTGCACCATCGCTAGATGCGAGGTGTAGTCAGGGTCACGCAAGTCTGCGTAGTATTGAGGTACCTGGTAGCTGGTGAGCTGACCTTTGTAGGTGATGATCTTGGATGAGAGCGATGGGACATAGAACATGCCATCGTCAACGCCCGCTTTCTTGATGTCGTGGAAAGCTTGTTTACGGATGGTGTAGAGTTCACGCTCGAATGCATTTTGATCATGATCGCAGTCAGCACCGAACTCACCGGTGGATGCGCCGATGAAAACCTGTTCGACAAATGGCTCGGTCTTGCGAGCGGACGGGCCGATGTCTGCGTTGTCTGCAGAAATGGGTACAGCACGCCAGCCGAGAAGCGTCTGGTTATGCTCAGCGATATATTTCTCAACGATCTTCTTACAAGCCGCACGGTTTTCTTCGTCTTGTGGGAGGAAGAACATACCGACTGCATAGTGACCGGGTGCGGGGAGATCTTTGCCTGCCGCCTGCTTGTATTCACGATTGAATAGTGCGTGTGGGATAGCAGTGAGAATGCCAGCACCGTCACCGGTGTTAGGTTCGCAACCACAAGCACCGCGGTGGTCCATGCGGTGAAGCATTTCAAGGGCATCGATTACGATATCGTGCGAGGCTTTGCCTTTAAGCTGAGCAATGAAACCCACACCACATGAGTCTTGTTCATTGGCTGGGTCGTATAGACCCTGCTTTTCTGGGAAGCCGATCGGCTGTTGTTCAAGATATTCCATGTCCCATTCCTTCTTCATCGTTCCATCCCTGCATCTATATAGATACGTTAGTGCGAGTCGTGCACGGGGTACTGAATAAGCAAATCTATGAGCCGATTATTGAATCATGAGTTGGCTGAGTGATTGCGTTGCTGACAGTTGGAGATAAAGCCCTGCCGAATCGTGTTCGGTTAGGGCGGCAAAACGTCAGCTATGAATCGGTCCGTCGATCACAATGTCATGTGCCAGCAAGCTGGCTGTCTGCGATCCATTCATGGGCGGGATCACTGTCGGGCCCTGCCTGTTCGAGCAGATAATCAACGAACTGCTGAACAGCTGGGGCAAAGGATGCGCTTTGCGTTTTGTGTTTTCGCCGGTAGACCACACCCATCGGTCGAACCATTTGAGGCAGCAGGCGAATGGTTGAGAGGACGCCAGCTTCAACTTCATGAAGAACTGTGCGTCCTGGTAGGATTGAAATGCCGTCGGTTAACGCGACCGCATTTTTTATCGTATCAATGTTATCAAAGGTCGAAACAATCCGAGGCCTCGCACCCCGCTCTCGCAGGTATCGGTGCAGAGCACGTCCAACGGGCAGATTAGTATCGAATGTCACCATGTTGTAGGCCGTTAAGACCTCAGCGGTAACCTCTTTGAGTTGAGCCAACGGGTGCTTCGGATTGCAAACCACAGCCATGATCTCGTCACGCAACGGAATGATGCCTAGCTTTCGCCAGCTCTGCGGGTACGCCAATATGCCAAAGTCAGCCTCATTCTCCTCAACCAATCGATAAACATCGTCGGGCTTGGTGTACTGAATCTCCACGTTGATCCGTGGGTGCTCAATATGAAACTGATCTGCGATGCGCCCAAGCAGATCAATACCTGCTGAGTAAATCGAGGCAACGCGCACCGTGCCGACAGGGTCCTCTTTAATTAGAGCCACCTGAGCGGCCAGCTTGTCGTACTTGTCAATAATCCCCGCACACCCTTCAAGGAATGTCTGTCCCGCCTCGGTCAAGGCTAACGGCCTCACCGAGCGGTCGATCAGCACTACCCCCAGTCGCTTCTCCAGCTGGCTGATACGCTGGCTGGCTGCAGACTGGGTAATACTGTGCATCGCTGCAGCTTGTGAAAAGCTGTGGCAGCGTGCTACATCATAGAACAAGCGCAACGTCTGCATGAGTAGAAGTATATCATTAGCTCTGTTAATGTCAATAAAACATAACATTAGTTATTCTAATACTTAAAAAGCTGTGCACAATCCGTGGATACCGATAAGTACATATATAACGGTGAGATATGTCTTGTCAGCGCATACAAGTAACCGATAATACCATTAGCAACATGCAGGTCTTATGTAAGAATCCGTGTTTATTTATACAACTGCTTAGTGGGATTTACCTGCATTCAAACGCGATACGTCACTTTCGTGACAACATCTGAGCAGACAACCCAATGATTTAATTCATGCGAGAGAGAAAACCCAGAATCGGACACGTGCTACATCAGCTCCAATTTGCCGGAGCTGAGGTGCTTGCTGCTGGCTTGGCGCGAGAGTTAAAGCACCGCTGGGCGTTCACTTTTATTTGCCTCGACGGAATCGGCCAACTTGGTGAGCAATTACAAAGCGAAGGGTTTGAAGTCATTGAGCTTGGCCGCAAACCGGGCATCGACATGCGTGTTGCAAAGAAAATCCGCAAGCTCACACTAGAACATAAAATCGATCTTCTCCACGCTCATCAATACACCCCCTTCTTCTATGCTTCTGCCTCACGAGGACTATTTCGCAGCACCCCGCCCATTATCTTCACCGAGCACGGCAGGAACTATCCAGATATCGCAAGTACCAAACGCTTAATCGCCAATCGTTTCTTGCTAAGAAAACATGATCAGGTCACCGCAGTAGGCCAATTCATTCGCCGCGCCTTGATCGAAAATGAGGGAATCCGTTACAAGCACATTGATGTGATCTATAACGGCATAAACCCCGACCAATTCGCAGGCAGCAATCGATCTGAGGCACGTAATAAGCTGAACCTGCAACCTCAAGACTTAGTCATTATGCAAGTGGCTCGTTTCCACCCAGTCAAAGATCATGAGACCAGCATACGCGCATTCAAGCAGGTTCTGGAACAAGAACCCAATGCCAAACTTATCTTGATCGGAGATGGTGAGCTTAAACCCCGCATGGAGCAACTTGCAGAAGAATTGGGCATTAAGCACCGCATTCAATTCGAAGGTGTCCGTGAAGACGTTGATCAAGTGCTCGCTGCTGCGGATGTATTCACGCTATCGAGCCTAAGTGAAGGCATCAGTGTCACATTATTAGAAGCATGTGCGGCAAATAAGCCAATCGCCGCGACCGATGTCGGCGGCAACGCTGAAATCGTCAAACACGATACCACCGGGTTACTTGCTCCCAGACAAGACCACAAACAATTGGCTAATCACATCTTGAGATTACTTCAATCTGAAAAGCTCCGATCTCGAATGGGTCAAGCGGGCAACGAACATCTTCGCCAAAACTTCACACAACAAGCCATGCACCGCGCATATGAAGCGGTTTACGATATCACTCTTAACCCGTCTGAATAAAATCGCATTTCTAAACAACTTAATCATAAGATTATCAGCACCATAGGATTAACGATCGCAAAATAGGATTCATGCGCTTTTCGATCCTACGATTCGTCGTGCCCATTGATAGAAAGCGAGTAAACCATGATTGATCCAATTCAACGTGATGGCGTCGATAATGCCATTGGCTTCAGTATAGATGGCAAACTACATGCAGATGACTACCGCCGTATTATCCCAATCTGCGAGCAACTCATCGAAGATACTGGTGAATTACGTATTCTTGTCTATCTCAAGCATTACGAAGGCGCTAGCTTTGCCGCGTTGTTTCAAGATCTGAAATTTGACGTATCACACTGGTCAAAATTTAAGCGTATTGCGATGGTCGGTGACAAGAAATGGCAAGCGCATATGGCCAAACTAACCGACCTCATTATGCACGGCGAAGTAAAACACTTTACATCAGATGAAATGGATGAAGCTTGGGTCTGGGTCTCCTCATAAGCTAATCAACGAATAGTAATATAACTAGAGCAGCTTGCATCATTAATTGCCGTGTAAACCAATGTCACGAACAGCAGCAGTTACATTGAGGATGCTTTTTTATCGCAACGACCCACTGGTCAACGCGGCAGATATTTACACAAAACGCTCTAAAACCCAAAATCCAGGGATATGATATGCTTGCCATGATCTATGCCATCCTCACTGCGATTGCATGGGGTGTCGGCGGCTATTTTGAGAAAAAAGGCTTACAAGCAGGCAACCTTACACCACAGGTTGGCTCATTTATCCGTACGGGTGTCGCATTATTGATTCTCTCGGTTCTCAGCTATCCTCAGTGGAAAGAAATTCCTCAAGCTGGCTTTAAATCATTGTCTCTAATGGTGCTGGGCGGCGGTGTTCTGGCAGGTACGATTGGCATGCTCTGTTTCTATGCTGCAATCAAAAATGGTCAACTCCCCCGAGTCATGCCTGTCGCATTCACCGCACCACTTTTCGGAGCAATTCTCGCGATTACGATTGACGGCGACCCCATCACCATAAAAATCGTCATCGGTATGCTGCTTACCGTCGGCGGCATTATTATCCTATCCACTACCTGACTCTTCATGATCTGAGAAACATCATTTCTTTTTCAACGCTCACAGATGCGAAAACTCACAATTTCGTGTAACTTTATCATTGCACGATTTATCCCATTAAGCAGTGCTTTCTTAACGTAACCCGTGCAATGTTTGTGTTGTTTACAGATGATTCGAGACTCGATATAGCGAAGAGGTTTTCATGCTTCATTTTAAGCGTGCTTATCAGTATTTGTTGATTCCCGTGCTACTTTTTTGCAGTAACGCTCATGCAATCGATATCGAAAGCCCACTCCGAAACCTTATCCAAACCAGTAACCTCGGCGACACACAATACAGCATCACCGTCAAGGATCTGGATTACAATCAGTACCTTGCGCAGATTAATTCTGAACTCCTCCTAATGCCCGCCAGCAATATGAAGCTCCTCACCACCGCCGCTTCAATTGATATCCTTGGCACTGACTTTGTTTTTGGGACCGAACTACGTCTTATTGAAAACGAAAACGGCAATCTGCCCTCATTGATCATTAAAGGTGATGGCGACCCCGCATTTTGTGATCCCATCCTCCTTCGAGAGCACAATCTTGGCATCGAAGATATCCTCGATATGTGGATCAAAGCCATCGTTGATTCCGGCCAAACACACTTTCAAAATCTGTATCTTGATGACCGCATCTTTGATTACCAACTTACCCACCCAGATTGGGAAAAAAACGATCTCCTTAACCACTACGGTGCGGAAATCAGCGGTCTTAATTTTTACCTCAATTGCATCGATGTTACACCCATCCCAAGCAGATATCTCGCGCAAGAACCGCGCGTTCTCATTTTTCCTGATGCGCCGTTTCTAACAACCAGCAACAGAGCAAAAACCGGTAAGCACGATCGTTTCTGGATTAGCCGCCCACCTGATCGTAATGAGCTGACCTTTCACGGTACCGTTAAAAACGCATTCACCAAACCCGTTCAGATTACCGTTCATGAACCAGCAATCTTCTTCTCACGCTATCTAATCAGTGAATTGACAAAGAGAAATATCACTGTCGATCAAATCGTACGACCTGATATTATTGATGCACTTCCTACTGGCAAGGTCCTTCATGTCATTCGCACCACACTCCCACTTGTCCTCGCAAGAACCAATCAGGATTCTGTAAATTTGTATGCGGAATCACTCTTCAAGCGCATCGGCAACAAAATCACCGGCGAACCCGGTAGCTGGAATAACGGTGCTGCCGCAATGCGTTACTTCTTGCGTAACCTCGTTGGCCCTACCGCAAGTACCGCACAAATCTCTGATGGCAGCGGACTTTCACGCTCCAACCGCATATCAAGCAATATGATCGTTCAGCTTCTCAGCTCAATGTACGAAGACCCTGAAAAAATGGACATGTATCGCGAATCTCTCGCATACGCTGGCAAAACTAACTTAAATGAACGCCAAGCCGCCGGAACACTTCGCAAACGTTTCCGTGATCTCAACAAAGGTCATTGGGTCTTCGGTAAAACCGGCTACCTCACCGGCGTTGTCACGGTTAGCGGTTACTACATTTATCCCTCACCACAAAATCCCGAAATATCACGCACCATTGCGTTCAGTTTCCTTTTCAATAACGTGAAGCCGCCCGTGCAAGCATACCAAATCAAAAACCTGCAAGACAAAATGATTTCAAAAATTCAAAACGCACTACTCATGGAAGAGCGTGTCAACAGCAATTAGCTTTACAAATATACCCAACAAAAAAAGCCGCCTTAATAGGCGGCTTTTTACATTCTAATCATTCGTTACTTCAATAACGTCTTATTGACATCTTGCATCGTAACATCCATCAATGTTTGCATCGTACCGATTGCTGTTTCAGGTCGATCCGGATCAGGCTGACGATGAATATATGACCCATCCGGCTGCAAATCCCATGCAGACCGCTGATCCGCCAAACAAACATCAATAATCTGTTTCAAACGTTTCTGTAGATTCAGATCATATACCGGCGCAATACACTCAACACGATTATTTAAGTTGCGATACATCCAGTCTGCAGAACCAATGTAATACTCAGGCGATCCATCGTTCTGGAAAAAATAAATCCGAGAATGCTCCAAGAATCTGCCTATGATCGATGTCACCGTGATATTCTCACTCATACCTTCAACACCCGGCCGCAAACAGCAGAACCCGCGAACAATAAGCTTTATCCTTACACCTGCTTGCGAAGCTTCATACAACTTCTCAATAATCGTCCGATCCTCAAGACTATTCATCTTCGCAATAATGGTAGGTCTGTTTTTATCCTCAGGATCCGCACCCCGTTCATGCCAAGCATCACAATACTCTATCTCTCGTTCTATCTTCTCGATAAATCGCCGCCGCATATTGACCGGTGCAATGAGTAAGTGTTTAAAATCTTTCTTTAAGCTTCGACCTGTCAAGAAGTGGAACATCTCAACCAAATCATTGGTTAGACGTGGATCACATGTAAAGATTCCCAAATCAGTGTAAAGCTTTGCTGTTTTCGAGTTGTAGTTCCCTGTCCCGATGTGAGCATAACACCGCATCCCATCTTCTTCATGCCTGACGACAAGCGCAGTTTTCGTATGCGTCTTTAAACCAACCACACCATACACCACATGCACACCCGCTTGTTCAAGCTGCCGCGCAATCTGCACATTCCGCTCTTCATCAAACCGCGCTTTAAGCTCAACCAAAACCACAACCTGCTTGCCCATTTCCGCAGCACGTATCAGCTCAGGCAAGAATGGCGAATCTTTACTCGTCCTATAGAGCGTTAACTTAATGGTCACCACATTCGGATCTTGTGCCGCTGCTTTAATAAACCGCTCAACACTTGATGTAAACGATTCATATGGATGATGTACAAGAATATCACCAGCTTTGATGACACTAAAAATATCCGCATCTTCATCCGCTAATCGCGGCGGCGTTTGCGGCTTCCACGGCTTGTACTTCAACTCCGGCTTATTCAAGCCATGAATCGTCCATAAATCCGTATAGTCAAGCAGGCTCGGCATCTCATACACATCATCTTTACCTAAACCTAACTGCTGCGTGATCACCTGATATATAGGCCGATACGGATCATCCGATACTTCCAACCTAACCGTTTTTGCAAACCGGCGATCTCGCAATTCCTGCGAAATCAATTCAAGCAAATCCTCCGCATCTTCCTCATCTCGCTCAACATCCGCATTACGTGTAATCCGAAACGGCTCAACCTCCACAATCTCCATCCCATAAAACAAATCATCAAGATTGTGCGTAATCAAATCGTTCAGATTGATATATCGATACTCATCGTCTGGCAACTCTTTATTCTGAGGTTGATCTGGATCTTTTAACGGAATCCATCCCGGCAACACCGCGGGTACCTTCACTCTAGCAAACTGTAAACCAACCTCATCCGGATCAATCGCATCTTCGTTGACAGCAACCGATTCACCAGGCGCTCGCAACATCACACCCAACGATGTACTCAAATTACTGATAAACGGGAACGGATGCCCCGGATCAACCGCGATCGGCGTCAGCACCGGAAATAAATTCCGTCTGAAATATTCCTCCGCCAGCGCCTTACCACGTTCCGTTAACTCCTCCCAATCCAACATATGGATCCCGTGTTTCGCAAGCGCCGGCCTGATAATCTTCTCATAACAATCCGCCTGCTCTTTTAACATCGGAAGCACACGTTCACGAATCAACGCCAACAAATCCTCTGACGATAAACCATCAGGCGTACGCGTCGTGATACCCAAACCAATTTGTCGCTTCAACCCACCCACACGCTTCTGATAATACTCATCCAAGTTCGAAGTAAAAATCGCCAAAAAACCAACCCGCTCCAACAAAGGCGTCCTCGGATCCAACGCCTGATATAGCACACGTTTATTAAACTCAAGCCACGACGATTCTCGATTAAAAAACTTCGCCCGTTCCGCACGAACCGCTTCCTGCTCCTTCGTCGGAACACTGCTCTCCGTTTTCGAAATCGGCGTCACATCTTGATTCATCGTCATCTCGCGATTCTCGCTTCCTCTTCAATCGATCTGTCAAAATTGCCCCATCTACCAACACGCAATACCCTTGCCCCTTCCTCACCTCTCATTCTATTGAATACACACCACCCCGCCTCAAATGTCAATGAATTTTCTGTTAATCTTTCGCCCACAATTGCTTATCCCCAATAACACAGCCAAAATTCAGCTTATTCCATCATACCCGTCCGTGTCGTATCCTCACGCCTCACCCTGATCAGCAGCTTTGCATCCAGCAACCGCATCCGATCCAATACCGGCCCATTCAACCCCTCATCCAGCTCCACAAACACCTCACGCTTACCCTCCAGATTCACCTCAATATCATGCCGACGCGCCTCGCCGTTTAACCGATATTTTTTCTCGTAACCATTCCCACGAAACACCACATTCATGTCCGCCCAACCCGCAAGCTGTGGCACATCCTCATCCTCATCCAACTCAACAATCCCGCCCAACCTCACCACACCCCGTGGCAAGTCAAACCGCAAACTCAACGGAGCATGCAACTTCATCACCCGCTGACTGATCTCATGCCGATATGATTTTCCAAAGACAACCGATGGCTCCTCAACCACCACATCCATCTCACTCAAGTACGCCAACCGAAACCCACTCTTCAAAACATCAATCTCACCCACCATCTCAAGCGGAACCTCAACACTTCGTTCACCCTGCCCCGTCAGACTAATCTCCATACCCACAACTTTGTCCGACATCCGTAGCGAATTCGCATAGAACCTCCCGCCATCCTTCATATTCACCACATACTCACCGCGATCCCCTTCCATCACCTGATTCATCAAGCTTATTGCTCTCACCTGCCCAATACCAACATCCATCGCCTCTTCCGCATCTTCCATCTGAAACCGAAACACATCCCCCTTCGCTTCAATCACAAACCCTCTGATCAATTCCCCGTTTTTCATCACCAAAACATCTTCAGCCCCGACCACAATCTCATTCGGCTCACCACCGAACGTAATCCGTCTAACCTCATCCAGATTAACCGCGATCCGTTCACGATATCCCTCCTCAACATCCTGCTCACGCTGATTCACACCAACCGCCTGCTCAAAAGCGCTGATCTCTGCCTGCTTCTCCCAGCGGTCACCAATCATACACTCCCAATAAAAACCGCCCTCATCCGTCGCATCCCCGACACTAATCTTCCCTCTAATCCGCTGACCATCCACAAACTCGATCACACCCACATCAACCGGTATTTCTAACTCACGCTCTGAGACTTCTTCCAAACGTACAAATTTATCGATCGATCGCTTGTATAACCGTCTTTGCGCATCTAAATAAACAATCTCACCATCATTAACCCCCTTCAAATAGACCCGCTGCTCCCGCAGTTGCTTATCCATCACCAACATCGGCACAGCGCTCCACGCTGTCGAACCAGCGATTAGAACCGATAATAGCCCCCCCATCAAATATGCCGTACACATTCTTCGCATAATGGCTACTCTCACCCAACACCCTGCCCTGATCAGTTAATAAAAAATACAGGCGCTCTTACCTCTGAAATATCGGCAATAAACGGTTCGGTATTTGCAAAATAAGTAAACCCATCGAAGTTCCATACGATCCCCCATGTGATGAGTCCCAACTCCCATCCTCATTTTGCTTACTCACCAGCTCATCACGTATCCGTGGATACCACACCTCCCAATACTGTCCACCCGCCAAATACATCGCCTGCCCCGCGTAATAATGCCCATAATAATAATGCCCACCACTGCGAAACGTGATATTCCCACCCTCTGTCATCAGATAATTCACCCCGCGTTTGATATCCTCTCCCTCATACACCCCCGCATAAAACAAACTCGCAACCCCCGCCGCAGACCGCGGAAACGCAGAGCCACCAGACGACAACATATACCGAAACCCACCATCCGCCGGGTTTTGGCATTGCCTCACATATTTCACCGCCCGATCAATCGTTTCCTTCGGCACGCTCAATCCCGCATTCCTTGCACTCCTTAACGCCATAATCTGACAGATCGTCACCGAAATATCTGCATCAAACGGGATCGGATGATACCGCCACCCTCCCTCATGATTCTGTGTATTCACAATCAACCGCACAGCCTTAATCAAAATCTCCCTCACTCGCGAATCCCCCGTCATCCCATACACCTCCCCCAACATCAGCGTCGCAAACCCATGCCCATACATCGGCCCATGCGACGTATCCGCCGAGATGAACCCCGACTCTGCCGCACTACGCAATACAAAATCCACCGCCTTTTCAACATTCCGCCCATACCTCCCCCGACCCGGCAAATGACCATCCGCCATAAACGCCATCGCCGCCAAAGACGTCATCCCCACATGCTTCGGATATCTTTCAGAACCATAACTCCCATCCGCAGCTTGCGCCCCAGCCAAATACCCCAGCGCCCGATCAACCGCCTCCCTCATCTCAACCGTAATCTCATCAAACCCCACCTCCTCAGCCCCCCGCCCTTCACCACTAATCCCCATGACATCATTCGAGCAAACCAACACCATCAACAGAATCATCACCGCCAGATAAAACCATCGTCTAACCATAAAATAGCTCATTGCTGATCCCCTTGCGATTGTTTTTCATTTTGCAACTCAACCAGACGTTTGTAGTACAGCTCTGTCAATCGCCGGTACTTCACGCTATACCGCTCATTCATACCTTCTTCAATTTCCTTCCGAACACGTTCCGGCAACTGTCCCCATTCACTTCTTGATTCACGTAACTTACCCTCATCTCCCACAGCCTTCCTCGCCTCACTCACACCCGCCTGCCCCTTATTCTCACCCCGACTCCGTTGCGCCTTACCCTGCTGACCCCCTTGCCCTTTCTTCTGACCTGCTTGTTGCTCCCCTGATCGATCCTGATTCGACTGCTTCTGTTTTTGTCCGCCTTTCCCACCACCTTTTCCGCCCTGGTTTTGTTTCGCCTGAGCAATAATCTGATCGAGTTTTAAAACAATCTCACGTTGACCGCGCTGCGTCTGATCGCCGAATTCCCCACCTTTCAACCAACCACCCACATCGCGCATCTCTACAATCACCTGTTCAAACAAATCCGCTGGATTCTCATCCCGCAACATTCTTACTAACTCATCCTCCCCCTGCATTAGCTCCAATTCCAAACTGGGTTTTTCTTCAGTAATCTCTTTCTGCTCCACATTTTCCCCATCACCCTCAAGACCTAAAAGTTCGTCAAGTGATTGGCCCCACACCATCCCCCCAAGGCCGCCTATAAGCAGCGCAAACAAAATCAATGACCACACACACACCTCAAAATTTAAATGCCATCGCTTCATGACCCCACCTCCTCAACAACTTGCTTAGTTGCATCTGCCGCGTTTTTCTTTTCATTCATTTTTTTCAACATCTGTTCACCTAACTGTGCAATATCCATCTGCCGCTGAGATAGCTCAGCCATATCACGAACCTCATCTTCCTCCACCGTCTTTTCGTTCACATCCAATTGCATCGCACGAAGCAGCCGCAATTCCGCAATCGGCGGAATCATCTTCGCATCCTCCCCCCCCGCGCCATCCCCACCCCCACTATTCCCACCGCTCTCATTCATCGCATACTGACTCTCTTCATTCTGCTGTTCTAATACATCAGCCATCATCTCCAACGACCGCACAATCCTTTCTTGCAGTCGTATCGCACCCCTCAGCTCATCCTCACGACGTACACCCCGTCTAAACATCTGCTGTACTTGATCTGCATCATCATCTACCCGTCCATGCTCATACACAAAAACCACATGCTCCTTCACTTCTTCACCCAACTCAGCCGCCTTCTCACGAACCTCACCTTCTTCCTTAGCGACAGCTAACCACTTCACCCGTAACTTCCGTCCTTTCTCATTAGATTGACCCAATACACCAGTCTTATCTCTAATCGTCCGCTGCATACTTGCTAATGCGCGATACCGCTCAATCAATGCAGCTCTTTCCTCAATGAGCTCTTCAAGTTCCTGTTGACGTTCCTGCTCTCGAACCCGCTTTAGCGCCTCCGACAACAACGCCACAGCCCGCTCCTCAGCTCGCTCAGTCATGTCCCTGCTCAGCGCTCTGATCCCCAAAATCGCTTCACCCTGTTTTCTCACTGCTTCATCGATCACACCCACAACCTCCACTGTCACCTTTTCCTTTCCAGCGAGTTCACCCACCGACATAGTCCGCCGCCGCAACATGACCTGCTCATCCTCTAGCCCATCCAGCACATCCGCCTTCCGTAAATGCCCAAGCGCCGCCTCCTGATCAACCACCAATCCTTCCAACTGATCGCTCAGATCTTTTAACCGCCGCTTCAACATCATCGCCTTCACCTTCTTCTGATCCTGCATCGCCCCCATCATCTGCCCCATCACGCTCATCGCATCACTCTGCGATTGACCCGCCTGCGACAACTGCCCTTGCTCAACCTCCTCGCCTGCCTTTTCCATCTTCTCCGATAACCCCTGGCGTTTCGCAATCGCAGCCGCCGCCATCATCACCTCACCCGCCGCACGCTCCGCTTCATCATCACTCCGCCGCATCTGCTCAGCCACCTGCTGCATCCGCTGCACCATAGCTCCCGCCTGCTCACTTAACTCTGCCTGCCGCTTCGCAATCTCACCCAACTCCCGCTTCGTCTGCTCATCCAAATCCTCAGTCTTCCTTCCGATCGTCCTCGGCAACAACTCCCGCGTATCTTCTCTAATCGACGACTGTATCGCTTCTAATTGCTTAAGCCGCATCTGTAACCCCGACACATCCTTCCCTTGACTGAGCACATCAATCATCTCACCCAACTTCGCGACCATCCCCTCCATCGCAGCACGGTCCATCTGACCGTTCTCCAACTTTTCTTCAATCTCTTTACTTTGTTCTTCTACCTCATCTACCAATGCTTTTGCCTGATCCACAATCTTCATCAGCGAATCATCCGCAACCTTGTTTCGCTCAATTCGCTTTACGACTTCATCTAACATCTCCCCCATCTTCTCCACGCGCTTTCGCACACCCGCTTGCTCATCGGTGCGCACCGCATTTTCCCTGCCAAGCAATCCTCTCTCCAACCGCTCAGCTCTCACAGCATGTTGCCGGACCAATCCCAAATCCGCACGTAAAACCTCCGCAAGCTCGACTTCATCCACAATCCGGACCACTCTTCGCCCCGTCCTCACCTTCTCATGCCGTTCATCACCTACTTCATAAACATCCTGCCCCACACCAAACACCTCAACCCGATCACCCGCATCAAGCTCATAATCACTCAGCCGCACCACAGCCCTCAGCTCAGCCTCAGCCTGCCTCACCGCAACCCGCTTAACCTCAAGCACCTCTCTTGTCCCAACATTTCCATCATTCTTCTCGCCACTCCGCATCGGCGCATCGATCATCAACCACAACCCCTCCATCCCAACATCATCTCGGCCTTCAATCACTACCTCCAATTCACCACTACCCAACATCTTCACTTCTCCCCGCTCGCCCAATAATTCCATCTCAACCCGCGGCAGCTCATCCTTCCTGACTTTCAAATTCAGCACACCATCTTCTTCCCCTTCGATCCCATCCACATCCAATAATCGCACCATCGACGCAACATCCTCGCTCATCTTCCACCTCAACACATCCATCTCCTCACCCTGATCCTCATGATCACGCAATACCTGCCCCCGGACTAATCCTGGATACCGATCTTCTATCCGCTGATTAGCCATCTCCTTATTTCCCCATAGCCGCAACTCAACTTCAGCATGCTCAAGCACTTTTCGCATGCCCTCTTTTTTCCCATCTTGATCATGACCTTCCTCACCAATAACTACCGCTTCCCAATCTTCTACCAAACCCTTCGCATACCCAGGCATCTCGACCCGTACTTCCCCCCGTACAACACCCGGCCGATCCGCCAAACGCATCTCCCTAACCTCCGTCCGATCATCACCACTTGCCATCCAATATCGAATCCAACCCGCCCCCGCCTTCTCTCCATCCAGCACCACAATCTTCTCATAACGCGGACCGACAATCCCCTCGCCCACACCAATACCGCGCTCAACCGCCACCTGCTCATGCGCAACATCAAAACGAGCAAACCCCTGCAGATTCATCAAACCTATTTCCCAATCACCAACGCCTTTCCCCACCTCATCAAACACTCTGTAATGCACCCGTACCCGCAACCCATCTTCAAACCCTTTCTCAACACCCGCAACAAACCTCACCCCACCTCCGCGCGCAACAACCTTTTCCCCCGTCAGATCTTGCACATAAACACGCTGCGGCCACACAACATCACTTAACGGCAACACCCATCGTCCAACCCCCGTTTCCAGCCATCGCGGCGCACTCACCATCAATATCACCAACACACCAACACAAAACATCATCCCCCACATCGCCCGCCTCGCACCCCCAACATCTAGCAACCCCATCAAACTCACGCCATCCATTTTTCTCACCACCCGCCGCGCCGCACCCCTCGCAAAAACACGACCCATCTCTTCTGTCTTCTCACCAACACGATTCATCCACAAACTCACCGCATTCGCAAGCTCGCCCCTCACCACACCAATCCCCTGCTCCGCTTTTAATGCCACCTCTTCCAACCCCGGATTGAACCGCATTAAGTGCTTCACCCTCACACCAACCCCCATCACAAACACCCACCCCAAAACCACACCCATCCCCAATCTCAGCCAGCCCGGCAAAACAAACATGTAATCCAGTAAAACCAACAACAACAACACACCAACCAAACCCATCCCCCAACGCAACAACATCTGCGTCAGCAGCAACCACTTACCCGTCTCCCTCACCAGCTTCAATTGGCGAATAATCTGATCCATTCGTTTCTCGTCTATTCTTCCGCTGCAATAACATGATTCACGCTAAACGCACCAACTTTCGGCCAACCCACTCAATCCCCAAAAGCAACAACAACAACCCAAACACGCCCGGTGACCTCCCCAAACCCTCTTTCCGATCCATCGGCACCACACGCGCTCGACTCGGTATTAGCCCCCTCAAATCTCCCACATCCTCAAACGCAATCAACTCTCCCCCTGTCTGTTCCGCAAGCTGACGCATCCCCGCAATATCCGCCCGCACATCCAACATCTCGTCCTCACCACTTAACACCTCAACCCGTCCCGTACTCTCGCCATACCGCAACTCAAACCGACCCACACCCTCTCCCATAAACTCACCTACATACCTTGCCCACCCACCTAATCCACGCCCACCATCCATAACCCGCTGCATCCGCACCTTCCCCGCATCTCGCTTACCATCATCATTGATCTGTACCACCTCAAGCACTTCATGGCTACCAACGCCGCCACCCCGTATCTCCAACTCAATCAACACACCATCACCTATTTCCACCTGATCTTGCGATACCACAACCCGCGCATCCCCCTCACCAATTTTCCCAACACGCCCGCGCCCCACAAAGCGCAGCATCCCCAACCATGCCTGCTCAAAATACCGTTCACCCTTCCCATACCGCCACCGCCAAAACTCATCCGTACCCACATACAACACCCGCCCCGCACCATATCGCATCCAAACCACACCCGATTCACCAGCCAATTCCCCTTGACGTCCATTACTCTCCGCATCAACAAACCGCCCTAAAACCTCTGCCGATACCTTCAAATCACCCAAATCCTGTGCATACGAAAACGCAGGCATCTGCAACCTTCCACCACCACCCAATACATCCTGCTCACCTTCTCCCACCTTGAATATCCCCATCTCTACCCCCTCACCCGTAACCTCAAACTGATACCGACCACTACCTCTAACCATGCGCTGCACACCGCTCGCCGATTTCATCGGCATCAAATCATTCAAAACCGTACCCGCATAAACGCGAGGCATAAAACGCTCCCCACCAATCATCACCAAACCCATCCCCTCATCCGCAACAAGATCCTTCAACCCCTCCAAAAAACCCGTCTCATACTGTCCCGGCGACACATCTCCCAACACCACCAAATCATAAACACCCATCTCCTCTCTCACCCGCGGCAAACGCTTGATCGGATCATCACCCTCCTGCGCAAAATCACGATCCGCACTAAACAAATACATACTCGACCGTATCGATTTCTCCCTCACCAACATATTCTTCAAATACCGATGCTCCCATCTCGGATACCCCTCCACATACAGCACCCGCATCGGCTCATCCACAACCTCCACCCTTACCGTACGCTCATTGTTCCCAATCTCACGCTCAACCTGATCTCCTTGGACTTCCGCAACAACCCGATACAACCCCCCGCCACCAGCCCCTTCTTTCACGACAAGCTCTACCACACCATTCATCACACCCCCCATCGCCTTCTCTGCAACAACACGCCCATCCTTCTCGTCCACCACCTTAATCACAATATCACCAACACCAAGCGCGTTCTCTTGATCACCCCGAACCTTCAAACGCACACTCATCGGAATATGATCTCCCTCAAACACGCGCTTAGGCGCATCCACTCTTTCAATCATGACATCAAACATCTCATCACCCCGCCCCAATACCACCGGATAAATCGCGACCCCTCGCTCCTTCAACCATCGCAAGTTGCCCCGACCCATACCACCCACTTCACGCCCATCACTCAAAACCACAACCCCGCCAATCGGCCTATCACCCTGCCGCTTCACCGCTTCAACCAAACTCCCCCCAAGATCCGTTCCCTCACCACTCACCTTTTCTTCCCCACGCTCATAACCATGAACCGCCACATCAAACATCACCCCACTCACCTCACGCTCATCATCAATCCCGTCCAACAATATCTCCGCCCCCATCATCCCAGCTTCAAATCGGCTTTCCCCGCCCTCCATATCCCGCGTCCCCATCGAGCCCGATCGGTCCAACATCACAACCACAACATCCTCTTCAACCCGCTCTTCACGTTCCACAACCATCGGCTCAAGCAGCAGCCATACCAATAAACCAATCACACTCCCCCTCATTAAACTTAGCCCAATCCTGACCCACCGCTTCCCGTGTAACCGCTGATAACTCAACCCGCTCACCAAAAATCCAACACACAAAACCACACCCCACATCCAACCAGGCATCTCCCACCCAACCATCACTCGGCTTCCCTCCCGCAACACACTCACATCTCTCAAACCCAGCATCCAATCTAACCACCCGCTGTACATAAACTCAACCATGACTCGTCCCTCCTTCCCGATCGCGCAATCTCATCAGCACACCACGCGCCCGGCCCCATACCGTCCGCCTGCTCTCATCAACCGCATAACTCATCTTCCTCGCCAACAGCATCTCTCCTAAAACCAAACCTAAAACCGCCCATAACAAATACCAACTCACATTCATCCCCGCCTGATCAACCCTTAACCCAACTTCCGGCTCATCCCACCCAACCATCATCCAATCACCAAACTGTCCCCAATAACGTTCAAAATCACCCCGATCAATAACCCTCACATCCCCCGCGCTCATCGCCGTCTCCACAATCACAACTTTTTCATCTTCCCCTCCATCATCGATATTCACATACACACCATGACCTATCCCTTGATTAGCTTCTCCCCACACCCGCAACATATCCCCTCCAACCTCATCCCCATACTCTACCCGCGCAATACCCCGCTTCACCCCACCACTCATCACACCCTTCAACATCTCATGCACCAACCCAACAAAGATCGGCTTCGAAACCATGTTCCCCCAACCTTCACTCAAACCAACACCCCACCACACCACCTCACCTCTCCCAACCACATCACTCACCACCACCGCCTCACCATTCCGCGTCTTAACCAGCACACCCTCATCACCCGCATCCTCATCCCGGTTGTAGCGCACCAACCCATTCACCTGTACCGTTCTCACCAAATCCCCCCACTCACCGCGTACACCTTTTAGCCGCTCTGCTTGCTCCACCGAATCAGCTAACCGCGCACTATACCCATTACCATACGCAAACCCCACAACCTCCCAATCACTATTAACAGCCCTCATCCCTTCGCCAATCCACCCTTTCTTCTCACCCACCTTGCCCGGCCACACCCAAACATGTCCCCCACCTTCCACCCAATCCTTCACCTCAATCCATTCTGCTGCCTCACCCAATACCTCTCCCACAATCACCAACACATCAACCTCATCTAAACGCGATACATCACCCAGCCTCACAACCCCCACCCCATCATCACCCATAACGCTCGGCGACAACGCTACCTCCAACCACTCACTCCCATCACCCGACCACGCCTCACCAAATACGCCAATCTTCACACCTTCTTCTAACCTAACCATCCGCTGCACGATACTATCAGCCGCAATCACATCCCCACGTTCCGCCTCATACTTCACCTCGACTCGCACATCCCCTGCGCCATTTCCAATCACAACCGGTACATTCACTGCTTTATCTCGCTCAGCATCCTCCCACACAACCTCTAACTCAGCATGACCCATTACATCCCCCCGCAGCGAGTAAACCTGAACCAATACCCTGCCTCGCCCTTCCTGATCACTAAACCGCCGCAACTTCGCCCTCAGCCCCACCACCACCTCACGTCCCATCTCGCGCAGCACCCATTCCGACTCCATCTCCACATCCAGTACCTGTACATTCCCCCAACTTTCCCCCACCCCATCACGTGGCTCACTCACCACATACCTCACCCCATCACCCAACATCCGATCGCCTACTTCACCATCTAAATACCCATCTGAATCGCTAAATCCACTAAATACATAGACTATTTCTTCATCATATACACCTTCACCCATCGCCTCGCGTCGCGCCGACATCCCCCGCATAACACCCTCCCAATCATGCCCACCACGCCCCACATCAATCCCATCCATAGCCTCTCGCCACGCAACATCCTTACCCTTGATCCCCTCCCACAACAGCTCATCCCCACCAGCCCCTCGACCCATCCCCCATATCACAACCTCATCTCGTCCATCCAACCCGTCTATCACACGATTAGCCGCATCTTTTCCTAATTCCAACCGACTCTTTGTTCCCTCAACAATCCCTCCACTCAGTGATGTGTCCAAAACCACATGCACCAACCGTCCTTTTCCCTGCCCCATCAAACCTCGCAACCATGCACGATCAACCAACATCCCCGCCATCGCAAAACCCAATAACAACACGATTAAACATCGCATCATCAACAGCAACCACTGCTCCAACAACAATCGCCTTCGCTGTCGCCTGATCGCCTCATCTAAAAACCGCATCGCCCCCCAATACCACTTCTTTCTTTTTATTCGGCTCAGCAAATGCACCAACACCGGCAACCCCACTGCAACAGCACCCGCCACCGCCAACCCCGGCACCAAAAAACCAACCCCCATCATCAGCATCAAACCATCCATCTCATCGCCCCCCTCTTACGCCAACCATCGCGCCTCGCCGCGACAAAAACTTCCGTAGCGCCCCTGTAAAACGCTCATCCGTTCGCATCCGCAAAACCTCATACCCAAACCCCCTCACCACATCATCAATCGCCGCATCATGCCTCGCCACAGCCTCCATATACGCCTTCCGCAACCCCTTCGGATCAACCCCCAACTTCCCCTCACCTTCCAAACCAATCAATTCGACACCATCCGCCAAACCAAAATCAACCTCGTCCCCATCTACCACTTGCAATACAATCAAATCATGCCCACCAAACGACAACCGCGCCATCGCCTCCCTTAAACGCTCCACATCCATATACAAATCACTCACCAGCACCACCAACGATCGCCGTGTCAGATTCCTTACCGCCCGATCAAAAAATCCGCCTTCTCCATCCTCTCCCTGCTTCACATCACCACCCTTCTTCCCCTCACTACGCATCGCCCCTGCCGACACCTTCTCGCAAACACCCACCCTTGCCTGCTCCAACTGCTCGACAATCGTCCGCCATTGCCCCTGCTTATTCGACAGCCGTGTCACCTGTTTCCCCCCATCTTCATCCAATAAACTCAGCGCCACCCGGTCCTGCTGCCTTAGCGCCAGATAGCTCACCGCCGACGCTAAAGTCGCGCCATAGTCATATTTCCCCCAAGCCCCACTATTCACTTTTCCACGCCCCTCCACAGAGCCTGTCGACAACCCAACACCCACCGAATCCCCTGTTAAAGCACGATCAGCGCCGCCCATAGCGACCGATAACTTATCAGTAAAATAATTAACGACACTTTTTCCACTTTTATTTAATCCCGATTTCCCACCATCCACAGCTTCGATTTTCTGACCCCGACCCGCATACCCCATCGACTCCGAAACATCCAACATCACCACCAGGTCCAGATTCGTCTCTTGGTGATACTGCTTCAGGTACAGCCGTTCTGTCTTCCCATAAACCTTCCAATCCAAAAATCGCACATCATCTCCCGCCGCATACTGCCTGTGCTGCGCAAACTCCACACTAAACCCTTGTACTGGCGAACGATGCATCCCTGTCACCAACCCCTCAACCACCATCCGAGCGCGCAGCTCAAGACTCCCAATCTCCGCAATCACGCGCGGATCCAAATAACCCATCTGTCCCTGCATGCCGTCGCTCATATCGCCTTCCTTGGCCAGCCCCTAAGCAACCCATTCGGTCACGCCGACTTCATCACACGATCCAATCGCCCATCAATCACACCCTCAGGCCGCACCACCTCAAGCAACCGATCCACCACATCATCAGAATTCACACCCTCTGCCTCACCCGCAAAATTCACAATCAACCGATGCCTAAGCACCGGCTTCGCCACCGCTTCAATATCCTCAACCCCCACACAATTCCGACCATACAGCACCGCCCGCGCCTTCCCCGCCAAAATCAAATTCTGACTCGCTCGCGGCCCAGCCCCCCACTGCAAATACCTTTTCACCACCTCAATCCCTCCCTTATGACTCGCTCCACCATCACCTCCCTCATCGCGCGTCGCCCTTACAAGCCTCACCGCATAACCCATCACATGATCAGATATCGGCACCTCTCTAACTAGCCGCTGCAACATCGCCACATCTTCCCCACTCACAACCTCACCCACCACACCACCACCATCGCCTGTCGTTCGTTTCATGATCTCTAACTCCTCCGCCTCACTCGGATACCCCACCTTGATCATGAACATAAACCGGTCCAGCTGCGCCTCCGGCAAAGGATACGTACCCTCCTGCTCAATCGGATTCTGCGTCGCCAACACAAAAAACGGCTCCGGCAAAACATGCCTCACACCACTCACCGTCACCTGCCCTTCCTGCATCGCCTCCAGCAGCGCACTCTGCGTCTTCGGCGGCGTCCTGTTCACCTCATCCGCCAAAATCACATTCGAAAACACCGGCCCCTCAATAAACCGAAGCTCACGCCTCATCTCACCTTCACCACTCCGCCGTTCATCAATCACTTCCGTCCCCGTAATATCGCTCGGCATCAGGTCCGGCGTAAACTGAATCCGGCTAAAACCCAACCCCAACGACTTCGCCACCGTCGACACCAATAACGTTTTCGCCAGCCCCGGCACACCCACCAACACCGCATGCCCTCTTGTAAACAGCGCAATCAACAACTGTTCAACCACTTCATCCTGACCCACCACAATCTTGCCGATCTCAGCCTTTAATCCATTCACCACCCCCTCAACCTTCCCCATCACCTTCTCGACATCACCCTCGCTCTGCTCAGATCCTTTACCAGGCACTTGATTATCAGTAGCATCCCTATCAGTATCACCACGTACATCATCACGTTCATTCGACATATAACCGCTCCAGTCACAGTAATATCACAACTCAATAGCAGATAAAGCTACAGCAACAGACAAACATCAAAAATGACTGGACCCCACCCCCTTATCGGCTTCTCCCCCCTCAACTCTCCCTATTTTGCCAACCCACCCCACCGTCCCAATAACCACTCCAACCTCAAATATAATCACTAATCCAAAAATCTATCCTGCATTCAATTATTTTTTACTTTTTCCAATTATTACATTCTCTAAACTTTTATCACTACCATACACATCAATCATATCAATTGGTGTCATCCCATCGTCACCTTTTGCATCAATATCCGCTCCATGCTCAATCAATAATTGCACAATGTCTGCATTGTTTTGTATTACCGCAATGTGCAAAGATGTGTAATTATTACGTCCGTCAGACATCCGAATCCCCCAATTAACATCGCTACTTTTTAATAGATAATCTAAGGCTTTACGACGATTCCGATCAACAGCTACATGTATTGGCGCATACCCCATCTCATCATATTCTGGAATATACCCTTTGTACATATCCTCTTTAATTTCATTTTGATTCAAATCTCTTTCCAGCAATACACCAATCAAAGGATTATGTCTTGACCCATTCACTTGATATGTGACATCCAACTCAACAATATTGATCAATATAAACACGACAATTATTGCCGAAACAATCACAACCAATAATAACTTTTTGTTTTCCATTGATAAATCATATTTAATCGAAACCGCCTCTTCTATGACTTGCCGATCACTTAGAGGTCATTAACTACAAATCTTCACGATTCAAACCTTCCACGGTAAGAAATTCTTTTCCCTTTGTAATCTTCAACTTCCCCCAATCAACCCCAATTGCTGCCACACTTTCCTCATCAAAATACAACCGCCTCAAACCCGAATCGAGATCTGGCGAAAACCAAAACACATCACCTCCCCAATAGCGAATCCGCGATCCGTACGCAAAACCATAGCCAACATCTATACACTTATTTCCAACTCTTGCCTTATTCGGCCAATAAAAAATTGCCGCCCATTCATCCAACACCGGCAAATCCTTCTGTTCACTGACAATCACCACCACCGGATCATAAGAAACAATCGTCAATCGCCTATGATATTCAATCGAATAATCCAATGGCCAAGGATCAACACGTGGCTCAACCTTCTTCCCCAACGCCTCCAACAATCCACGTTCCAGAATATACCAATCACATCGCTTCGCTACCCGAAAAACATCAATATCACCAATCCCATCGATCAACCAGTAACACCCCGTCACATAGGTATGCCATGTCCAGGGATACGCTTCAGTCCTGACTTCCAAGCGACTAAATGTTTCCACCCCAGTCACAATCTCATGATGTAGATCGTTCTCATGTATTGAATAACGATATTGTTTCGCACAACCCGTTGCCCCAATCAACACGATCATAAAAACAAAAATACTCGATCTCATTTCGCCAACCCTCGGTATCATTTCTTTTAGCAACCATTCACTTCATATCATCACAAGCTACAATAATTAATCACCATAAATCTCACAATTACAAAATTGCCATGCCTGAACTGCCCGAAGTCGAAAACGTTGTCCGCTCCCTCACACCCATCCTCATGGGTAGCAGCATCTCATCCATCACACTCCACCGACCCGACTTCCTCCAAACCTTTCCTCAGTCGCCACCACTAAAAATCAGCCAACTTAAAAACACCACCATCACCGCCCTCCATCGCCGCGGCAAACAGTTCGCAATCCAAACCTCAAGCAATCTCATCCTCGTTTGCCACCTCGGCATGACCGGTCAATTAACGACTCATAACACACCCACCTTACTCCCCAAACACACCCACCTCTCCTTCACTGTCACCAATCCCAACCTAAAAACCTCATCCCCGCAACGGCTCATCTTCCGTGACCCGCGCCGCTTTGGCTCGCTCCACCTCCTGCCCAACTTCAATACCCTCCTCTCCTCCCGCTGGGCAGCACTCGGCCCCGACGCGCTTATTATCACCCCATCCCAAATCTATGCCAGCCTCAAACGCACCCGCCGCAACCTCAAAGCCGCTCTGCTCGATCAATCCCTCGTTGCCGGCCTCGGCAACATCTATGTCGATGAAATCCTCCATCTCTCCAAGCTCTCACCCAAGCGCCGAGCTGACCGAATTACCAAACCTCAATCTGAGATCCTCATTGAGCATACCCAAACTGTTCTGCGAGCTGCGATTGATGCAGGCGGTTCCACGCTCCGCGACTTCGTCAACGGCCAAGGTGATTTTGGCTCCTATCAACTCAATCATCTCGTCTACGGCAAACCGTCCGGTCACCCCTGCCCAACCTGCGGCCATCCGCTAAAGCAAACCACCCTTGCCGGCCGTACCACCGTTTACTGCACCACTTGCCAACACTGATCCCCCCTCTTTCCCCCCGGTTCGGCTTGAGGTGGTGAGTAGAGATAGTGAGGGGATCGGGGATGACAGGGAGGGATGATTTCCATGGGCTTTGCACCGGCTTACTGACATAACGTCCGATAAATAAAGCTTGTTATGCTGAGGTATGATCACGCTTGTGAGATGAAAATCTATAGCGGCGCTCAGCAGGCTAGGCTTTGTGGGGATGCGGGTCAGGAACGCTTGTGAAGGGGTGTTTGCGGGCGAGGTGGATGTGATTGATGTGGTTGGGTGTTGTGTGCCAGAGTGCAGCATGAGAGGGGATTCTGTGGTACCTAGAAAGAAGGTGAGTTGGTGTGTGTGATGTGGAATAACAGCTTGCTAGTGGCTGAATGAGATCGGGTTGAAAGAATCAAAGGTGCGGTTGTTGGTTGAATCGAAAGATGACAGTTCTAAAGAGATATATAGATATATATTCTTCTTACCTAGTAGTTATGCTGGCGCTTTGTGGAAAGCTCCCCCGGAAGCCTGAAACAGATCTCTTAAGCATGGTATAAAATCTTATTAATTAAATATTTACGATGATTTACGTTTTACTTACCAGGGGCTTGAAAACTTGTCATTTAGGCGCCGGTACGCGCCGAAGCGCCGATAATAACTCGCTTGCCAGTACTGGTGAGGCGCGCGCTCGCGCAGTTATAGGACCGCGCGGCGCGCGCTCCGAGACATATGGGCGGCGCGAAAGGGCAGTTTTCCCCCCGGTTATCCGCAGGCTAACTGACAAACACATGGTTAGACGGCAGCGCTTTATCGGGCGCGACTGTCGGTAACTTGAGATCCGCCTTGTCGGTAACTGAGGGTTGCGCATTGTTAACGACAGTGGGGGGACGCTTATGCACAATTTCTGTGGATAACGTGGCGATAGCGCGCGATGTTAAGTGGTGAGGTTTGTAGGGATTAGGTGCGGTTGTCGGTAAGTGAGCGCGGTGTCATTCGAGGTGAATCGGAGTGATGAGTTGAGAGGATAGGTTGCAGTACTGTCCGATAATGCGCGCGCGCCGGGCGCTCGCGCAGTTATCGGGCGTTATTGACACGGTGTAAGAAATGGAGGGGCGATGGGGGGGGGTGATGGGAGTGATACGAGCGATGAATTGAGGTGAGAGATAGGCGATAGGTTGGGTGTGCGGAGATACGAATGCGGAGCTCCTTTGGAATGCTATTTGTTGGGGGGAAAGTGTGTGATGGGCGCACGAAAATGACAGCAGTCGGCGCGGTGTGTGCGCGCGGCATGAGGGTTGGCTGAACGAATTTTCAAAATGGTTGCAGCGCGCACAAACGCGCCTATTTTCTGTGTTTTCAGTGCTAAATCTTGGTTTGATAAGTTGTTAGAGATGAATTTGGTAAAGGCTCAAAACAGTTACGAAATCGCGAGTTTTGTCGTGAAACGATTAAGGTTTGGTGCGTTTGAAGCTAATGAATGGTTAAAAACACAGCTTTATCACGACTGAATTTGCGCACAGATGCGCGCCATAAAATATTTCCGTGCGATCCATCCCCCCATCCCCCCTCATCCCCCCCACCTCATCCCCTCATCTCTCCCCCTCTCCTTTTGCCTCCTTTTTCTCACCTCTGATCCCCTGCCCTCTTCCTTCTCCATTGCCCTGATCGTCCCGTGATTTCACTTCCCTATTTATTTGAGATTGGACGACCACATCGTTGTCTGTGTGTTACGAGTAGAAAATGATTGCGAGGTGAAATATGGGAGCAGAGCATGCGTCTTTAGAAGGGATGGGAGGTGACAAGATCATGTCTGAAGGAGCAAATCATGTCGAATGCTGGGCAAAAAATAGATGAGGTTATGAGTATCGAACAGATGCGGCGGGATGGGATGTTGTTGATCGAGATGATTGAGCGAGAACACCCGCGGGCATGGGCATGCATCGGGGAGGATGGGTATGTGAAGCTTCAATTAGATTTTCTGGACGGGATTGATGAATTGAGTGAGCGGGTGAATGATAGACAATTGGGAGATCGCGTGATGGATATGTTTTGTCTGTTGTGCTTGCGGTATATGATCGGGCTTCGTCAGCGGCTGAAGAAGAGCGAGGCTACGAAAAGGATGAATCATGTGTATGGGATGATCGCGGACGAGATCAGGGTGTTTGATTGGGGGGATGCGGATGGGCATGGGCAAGAAAAAACCGCTACGTCCCGATAGATACGTAGCGGTTTTGGAGGATCAGGAGAATCTGATTCCATGGGCTGTTTTGTGGTGCTATGACGTTATTTTTGCGGTCGGTCGGCGTCGCGTTAAGGGGATGAGTAGTGAGGAGAGGATGAGGAGTGATGCGGGTTCGGGGATGGCGACGGCGTTGATTTCGAGTGAGTAGAATTGTGTGTTGTCGTCCTGGCCGTAGACACGGAGGAAGTAATCGCCGGCGGCGAGGAAGTAGTCGTTGAGTGATTCGCTGAAGCCTTTGGAGTTGCTGTTACGCCAACGGATGGCATTGCCGGCGTCATCGTAGATGACGAAGCCGAGGTTTGAGAGGGCGGTCATGTCGTAGTTGAGTTGAGGGAGTCGAGGTTCGCCGGAGGGTTCCATGTTGTTGCGTAGGAAGTTGATGCCTTGGGGGTTGAGTGCGATGTCTAATAGAGAGTTAGAATCGAGTGAGAATTTGTAGAAATCGCGGTCGGAGTTATCGTCGATTGAGACGAAGTCGGCTTCGTTGTACTGGACGAGTTGGTCGTGGTTACGATCGGCATCGAGGCCGATGGCGAAGTTTGTGTTTTGGTTGAGGTTGCCAATGTTGAGTGCGTGCTGGAAGGATTCGTTGCGTCGGATGGTTTCGTATTTGTCGCCGTAGAGTCGATGGATACGGAGGATGTCATCCATTTGTGGGCCGAAGAATGAGGTTTGGAGGTTAGGTTCCATGAGTTGTTTGGTGTTGTCGGAGCGTAGGTGGGGTAGTCCGAGTCCGTGGCCGGATTCGTGTGCGATGAGGTTGTTGAGGTATGGGTTATTGAGGTGGTTGATGGGTTTTGAGGGTTTGAAGAGGTGCCAGGAATTTGCAGTGGATGATTTGATGACCATTTCGCTGAGGTTTGGGTAGTAGCTGTAGGCGAGTGACCCGGGTGAGTAGTCGGAAGAGGCGATGCGGATGTCGCCGCGGACGCCGAGTTTACCTTCAGCGCCGAATGGTTTGTGTGTTGCGCCGTCATCGACGGAGTATTTCATGGTTAGGCCTGAGAGTTCGTCCCAGCGGTCGAATGCTTGTCTGATGGTGGGGAACCATGCGCGTTTGGTGAGGTCGCTGCCGCCGGTGTGTGTGGGGTCGAATCGGCCGTCGAGGAGAGAGATGAAGGAGCTGGTCGTGCCCGGTTCGATACGGCTACCGGACATGGGTGTGCCGTCGGGGACGATTGACCATGTGACGGTCATGGGTGAACCGTGGTCGCCGATTGCGCCGGTGTTGGGGTTGGTGGCGGTTTCGGTCCAGCGGCCGAGTGAGCCGAATTGGGAATCGAGGGCGGAGAGGTTGGGGGCGAGCAATGTGGTGAGGCAGATGGGTAGGAGGAAGCTGGATTTTTTCATGGGTTCTGCTCAGAAACAAGGGAGGTGAATGTGCTGTATTTATTGAGGATATGTGAAAAAAGCTTGAATTAAAGCGATTTTGGTATGGCAGAGGTGAAGTGTTGGAGAGGCGCAATGAATGAAAGAAAAAAGTGGTTTTGGGCTGATATGAAAAAGGGTTGCAGGATGGGGGGGGGATCTGGGATGATATGAGTATGTTCAATGATTGTAAGAAGTTAACGGAAATGGGGCGGGTGTGTTTCTGCGCGTTGTTGGTGGGGGCGGTGCTGTTTTGTGTGGTAGAGGATGGGTGGGGGGCTGATCGGAGTCGATCGCGCAGGCGGCGGATGCGGGATCGTGAACGCGCGGAGCAGATTGAGAAAGTGGATGAGCAAACGGAGGAAAAGGCAGAGGTTGGAGAGGAGGAGAGTGGGGAGGAAAAGGCTGCGGATGATGAGGGGTCTGAGAAGGATCGAGAAGAGGCGCTGCGGAAGAAACGAGAGGAGATGGAGGCGAAGCGGAAGGCTGCGCGCGAGAAGGCGATGCAAGAACGTGCGGCGGTGAAGGATGAATTAAAAGTGGGTGGGGTGCGGCCCGTAAGGGGTTTGGAAGCGGCGGAATTTCGCGTGTATGGATACATGCCGGATTATGTGAAGGCTTTCTGGCCGAAGGTGAAGATGGAGTACCTGACGGATGTGATTTTTTTTAAGGCGGGCATGAATATTGAGGCTGAAGTTTCGATGGGGCAGGGAAATGTTGATTTTTTGAAGCGGATGAGCCGGGCGGCGAAAGGGAAGGGGCTCAAGGTTCATGTGGCGATTGGTGGGTGGCGGACGGCTGAGATACAGAAGAAGTATGTGAAGGTGATGACGACGCTAAAGTTGCGCCGGAAGTTGGTGAGAGAGATTTCGCTGTTTGTGAAGAAGCACCGGTTGGATGGTTTTAATTTGGACTGGGAGTATCCGGATCCGGGTGAGCAGACGAAGGGGTATTCGGAGTTTTTATATGAGCTGACGATGGCGCTGAAGGGTGGGAAGAAGACGGTGGGTACGGCGGTGATGCAGAAGATACCGATGCTGCTCAAGCGTGGGTTTGCGCAGGATGCGGTGATGACGATGACGTACGATTTTCAGCCGGTGAATAGTCCGATTGATAAGGTGAAGGAATCGGTGAATTACTGGCTGAGTTTGATGAAGAAGAATGGGATTAAGAATGCGGAAGAGAAGTTGGTGATGGGGGTGCCGTTTTATGGGAGGGATTTGAAGACGTGGAGCAAGGCGAAGGGGTATGGGACGATTTTGAAGGAGAATCCGGGGATTAGTGAGGATGTGGATGAGGTGAAGGGGGTTGCGTTTACGAATATCAAGTCGATGCGTGAGCGGGTTGCGTGGGCGATTGATAAGCGGCTTAAGGGTGTGATGATCTGGCAGTTGGGGCAGGATGCGGTGGGTGAGAAGTCGCTTTTGAAGGCGATTTATAAGGAGATCATGATGAAGAAGGGTTTGCCGGATTTGAATTTTGATGGGATGTTGACGAAGGGAGATTTGATGATGATGCGGCGGAATTGGTTGGAGGAGACGCTGGGGGAAGAGGATGTTGAGAAGGCGTGGGGGATGGGGGATCTGAATGCGGACGGGAAGGTTGATGGGAAAGATGTTGGGATTGTAAAGAAGAGTTGGAAGGATGGCGGGAAGGCGCTGACGGTGATTGTGGGGAATAAGTCTAATGGTTAGATAGAGGTGATTGTGCGGGTGGGCATCTGGAATGTAGAGATATGACGATGTTGAAACGGGAGCAAAATAGATGGCGAAGTTTTCGAGTCAAGATTTGAAGCAGCATAAGTATGGGGAAGCGGTTGAAAAGAAGGTTAAAGAGGGAGCTACAAAAACAGATATTTTTGCTGAAACGAATAAAAATGTAGAAGCAAAGCTTGATCGGGGTGTGAAGACGAATCAGGCATTAGATGTTGATGAGAAGAAGATTGGTAGAAGTCATGATGTCGAAAAGGTGGTTGAGAAATCGATTGGGCCGATGAGTGCGTATGATCGGATTCAGGCGGGAAAGAAATTTGGGATTGTACGGCTATACGATAGTGATCTAGAGCGGAGGGATGTATTAAAGCAATTCAAGATGCGGGTCAGTGATCTGAGACTGGGGTTTCAGATTAAACATGATCAGTTGATTATTGGCGCGCGGCAGATACCAATGGTGTTGTTGTATGTGGTTATGGTTATTTTTGGGTTGATTGGTTCGCGTGTGATGTATTTGAATGGAAATGTGTTTGGATCAAGCAGTGCTGCTATTTTGATCTTTGTCATTGTCCCAATGTTTGTGATTATTCTTACGGCTAATATTTATAATCGACATATGAAAAGGTGGGGGGCGAAAATTGTTGTTAATTTCAGGGAGAGGTCGGTGGTGATGGAGAATGTGGGGGTGCGGTTTGAGGCTGATGAGATTGTGAAGTTTATTGATGTTAGCCGTGATACGTATGTGAGGCGGGGGAATGAGACTCATGATACGAGGCGGAGCTGGGTGGGGTTTTTAATTGAACGTGAGGTGGGGGGATATGAGTATTGGGTGTTGTGGGATCATTACAGTCTTCGAAAATGGGTGAAGGAAGGTTGGAAGAGTTATTCAGCGGGGCGATATCTTTCCCAGAAGTTGGGAGTGGGGATCGAATCGGTTGATGCGGGACATAAGACGTGTGATGAGTTGGGGGTTTGAGGTGTGATCGTTCTTTGGGGAACGTGATCGGGAAGTTGGCGATCATTGGAAATATAAATAATAAAAAAACTGACGTTTGTGCGTCAGCTTTTTTTGGTGTCTATTTAGTTGTTAGGTCAGTCACTTGTTGATTCATCGGGGCAAGTGAACGGTCAAGTTGGAAGTGGTCAGCACTTCCGGGGGCTAGACGCGTTCGGCTAATGGGGGGGTTGTGGGGTGAGCGGGTGCGTTGCCGATTTGGGCGTCGAGTTGGTTGACTTGGATGCCGAAGTTTTCGTCTTTCTTCATACGGTCGTCGATCGTGCGGATCGAGTGCATGACGGTGGTATGGTCGCGGCCGCCGAAGTAGCCGCCGATCTCTTCGAGAGAGAAGCGGGTGCGCTTACGGGCGAGGAACATACAGACCTGACGAGGTTCGGTGACCGATTTGTGACGGCGGCGAGACTGGAGGTCGGACAAGCGAACGTTGTAGAACTCGGTGACGACGTCGATGATGTTTTGGAGTGTGACCTGATTTGATTTGGGGCCGGAGGCGGCGAGGGTGTCGCCGAGGGCGGTTTGTGCGAGTTTGAGTGTGATGGGTTGGTCTTGGAGGGCGGCGTGGCCTTGAACGGTGGTGAATGCACCTTCGAGTTCACGGGCATTGGAGTCGATCTTCGAAGCGATGTAGTTGATGACGTCTTCGGGGAGTTCGATGCCACGGAGACGTGCTTTTGCTTTGAGGATTGCGACGCGGGTTTCGAAGCCGGGCTTTGTGACCTGAGTGACGAGGCCCCACTGGAAGCGTGAGACGAGTCGGTCTTCGAGGTCGGGGATTTCGGATGGTGCGGCGTCGGAACTGAGCACGATTTGTTTGTTGGATTGGTAGAGTTCGTTGAAGGTATGGAAGAACTCTTCCTGGGTGCGGTCGCGCTTGGCGAGGAAGTGGATGTCGTCGATGACGAGGACGTCCACGTGGCGGTATCGATGACGGAATTCGTTCATCTGGCCGGACTGGACACATTCGAGGAACTGATTCATGAATGCGTCGCATGAGACGTAGAGGATATTTGTGTCGGGGTTTGCAGAGAGGATCTGCTGACAGATGGCTTGGAGGAGGTGGGTTTTGCCGAGGCCGACACCGCCGTGGATGAAGAGTGGGTTGTAGGCTGTGCCGGGCTGGTTAGCGACGGCGACAGAAGCGGCGTAAGCGAGCTGGTTGTTGGGGCCGGTGATGAAGTTTTCGAAGGAGTAGTCGGGGCTGATGACCATTTGGTCGGCTTCGAGGGAGGTCTGGCCGTTTTGCAGGACGGGTCGGACGCCGGTGTTGACGGTGGTTGGGCCGGTTGGAGCCGGTGGGGTTTTGGGAGTTGCGGGCCGATCGACGAAGCGAACGGCGACGAGGTTGCCGGTGATGGCTTGAGCGGCTTCGGTGAATTGATCGAGGCAGCGTTTTTGGAGATAGTTTTGTTGGAGTGGGGTTGTGGTTTGGATCTGCAGTAGGCCGGAATCGAGGGTAATAGGAGTAAGGTCCTCGAACCACTGGCGGCAGATGGAGGGATGTTTCTTGCGCAAGTATGTCATCATCTCGCGCCACTGGGTGTTATCGAGTTTCGCCAT